>NZ_KQ087600.1:0-1465 GCF_001030225.1 Enterobacter sp. BIDMC92 | reverse complement strand
CAAGGCTGGCCCAGGGCAATCTATAAAACGTCGGTTTGGGAAGTAGTGCTTTACTGGATGCTCAAAGTTCCTGGGGTGATTCCGGTCAAAAGAAAGTTCTAACTGTGGGGGCTTTTGGTCTGGGGCGTGAAATTACTGAATCAGTTCCACTTAATACTATGAGCGAGTCCTACCCCTCATCGTTTATATGGTCAGTAGAGGACGCCAGCTACATGGGGGTCTCAGGAAGTCAGAGCATTACCTCAATCGTAATAGCTCGCGGAGGTAGACCAACTCGCATTCATCAAATCTACACGTTAGGGCGGACTTTCTTCAGTTACCGAACACCTACAGGGTGGCTGTATCAGGAAGCCTACACAACGGGGAACACCACTAAGGCGAGCGACGGCACGCTAAAAGCGGCCTCACCAGTTGCGCGCATAGTGACGAGTCGGGATGCATGCCAGCGCGCTGACGTAGCCGAAGATGGTTTCTCCTGGTGCGGCTGTGGGACAGCAAACGCAGAGGCGGAGGGCATAACCCTTTCTCGCCTCGAGGCGGGCGTTTACCTGCTGACAGGTTCAGCAGGACTGGCTTCAGAGGGATGGCAGTTACTGCCACCGATGGACCCTGGTGGCACGGGAGAACTTGGCGTGGTTGAAGCTGAGCAGACGGAAAGCGGAGGCCTGACAATCCGTCTTTTCAAGCAAAAATACATCCTGAGCGGTAAAAGTGAGATCATTAAAACCAAAGGTGAACCGATGGACGTACCGGCGAACAGCTGGATCGATGTTCGCCTTGATATGCCTGACGATTCCCTGTTTAACCAGCGGATGAGCCAGGAGCCGCAACGTTGATCTCTTCCTCTAAGGCGCTGACGCGGACAGCCAGCGCTTTGATTGCCGCCAGCGCATCGAGCATCAGAGGATTGAGGTCGAGCGTCATTTTCCCCGACTCCTCAGCCGAGTGAACATATTGCGGATCTATCTTTTCAAGTTCCTGAGCAATGACGCCGCGGCGAGTCGTTTTGGCTTCATCTGCGAGGTAGTAGAAGGTCTTAAAATCCATTGCCACGATGTTGGCCAGAGACACTTCTAAATCCAGATCCCCTGTCACTTTCTTAAAGTTAATGTCCGATGTACCCGCAGACTGCAGCTGCACCCACGGCACTGAGGATTTTGGAGTTTGAGGGTCAGTGGTTGTAAGAAAGCGGCTGAATACCGCACTACCGGAAGTGATCCATAACTGCGCAATTCGCTGTCCAGTGTACGAACTCTGGAACCCACAGCCATTCGCAGGAGCCCACAGAGTATTGCCATCAGCATCACTGATGAAGGATGAACTGGCATCTGTGGGCTTATTTTGGAGAGCCGAACCAACCCCAAAATCCCCAACCGAAAGCATGTTGCCTGACGAGCTATAAGCATTCCTCGTCGCGCTACTTCCTAAACCGAGGTTTGTGCGAGCGGCTTCTGCAGTCGTTGCC
>NZ_KQ087599.1:0-100694 GCF_001030225.1 Enterobacter sp. BIDMC92 | reverse complement strand
AAAGGAGCAACGGCGGGGCGGCAGGAGAAGGGCGCAGACAAAAGTTTTTGCGGCACGCAAAAAGTTTTGGCGGCGTGCATTTCACCCTTCGGATGACGACACGACGGTGCTACGACCAGCCCTCCGCGTGAGGACGCACGGGGGATGGCCTCACCGGGTGAACAGGATGCACACACCCGACACGCCGGAACGGCGTGGCGCCATTAAAGCGACGGCATCAGCCGGCGCGGTGAAGGCGTTCCGGACGGCACGGCCGGAGAAGCCGCAGCCCTTGACCTTCGCCATCAGACCCTAGCGTCAGCCCGAAACCCGGAGGGGTTCGGCGGAGCCTGGCGGGTGCGCAGCAGCCGCCCTGGCGGAGTGGGGCTTGACGACCGGACAGCAGCGCTGGCCGGGAGCCGAAGGGGGCCATCGCCCTGCCCTGTTTTCGGGTTATGGCCATGCAGCTGCAGATGCGAAAGTTAACCGGCAGGACGCCGGATATGACGCACAGGCTAAAGAACATCGGGCACACCAGGCCGAAGCCCGGTATGAGCAGGTAGCTCACGGAGTTTCGAATTCAACAAAATCAGGCAGGACAGGCAGGAGGGAGGATCAGGCAGAGGGAGCAGAGGGGCAGCGCCGGAGGCGCGTCCCTCTTCCCCCGTTCCCCGCAGGGGAACAGCCCTTCCCGGAGGTTCAGGCGTGCGGTCGCGTCGGGAAGGAAAAAGGGGCTGACGGCGAACCGGCAACCCCTTCATAAAGGCGCTTCAGGCATATCAGAGCAACTCAGCTCCTGAAAAGGCGGGGTTTCCCCCGCCTCCAGGTTGCTACTTACCGTTGGATTCGTAAGCCAGGCTTGCCGCGACCTCCCTGTCCCCGTCCTTTAGCCGGAGTTCGCATAAGCGGTTCCGGGTCAGGCATGTGAATATTAAGAGCGTTATACACACGATTAATACGCACCAGATAAGGGCGTTTCGCGGCAGTTTCATGGTTTACTCCTCCTTGCATTAAGCACGGTAAGAGGCCATACTGTTGTTGTTGAGACATACAGGGGGCCTCGTGGGTTAATGAAAATTAACTACGGGGCTTTCTGCTTTCTGCCACACAACACGACAACAAACCACCTTCACGTCATGAGGCAAAAAGCCTCAAGCGCCATGGCCATTATATCCCGTTGTCGATCATCTGCCCAGGAATAACAGTCCAAAAACTGTATATATCCTCATGACTTCTGGTGCGCCCCTTCCCCCTGCTGATTTTGCAACTTATTCGGAACCTGCCAGCGTTCAGCGGTACGGATATATTCCGGCGTATCATGCACGATATATGATATTTCATACATCACTACATACAGCGGCTCACCGCTGATGCGAAGCCAGTCAAGTTCCTTCAGCGACGCGAACCGCGACTGCCAGCGCCAGAACGGTCCGGCAAGCTCTGCCGCGTCAAACTCGTCGCTCCACCGGGTGTACCAGGCGCAGACGGTTTCAGGTGACTGAAAATTCAGGTCGATTTTCGCCTGCTCCAGCAGGTTCTGGCGCAGTTTCCAGCGCTGTTCGTACTCACGAGACTGGCGGCGAAGCTGACGCGTGGTCTTAATGCCGGACCTGTGCAGCCGTCGACCGGTACGGGTGTGCATGACTTCCGGGAACAGTTCGGCCTGTACGTCAGTCGTGAGCGGCAGCGGGCAGGCTTCGCCACTGGTGGCGATCATCGTGTTAAGTGCCTCCTCGACCTGTTTCAGATTCGAATGACGATTGTTTGGCACCCAGTGAAGGCCTGGTATTTTATTGGCCACCGTGGCGTTGAGGCGACCGCTGCCCGTGAGCAAGCGCAGAAAGGTACGCACATACGGCATGGCGGGCAGCCGTGCACCGCGTTCGCGGGCAGATTCAACATGGCTGATAGCCTGTATTGCAGCCTGACGGGCTGGCTTCAGGGAAACGAGCGCGTGTGAGGACGGGATCATGCTGTCACCTCGCCGCTCATCAGGTTCGCCACGGTGCTGGCAGTGCAGTTAAAGCGGCGCATACCAGCCAGCTGCGCGATCAGCTGGTTTATCCGGTCGGGCTGGAGCGTGTCACTCTGGTAAAGGGTACGCACCACTTCCCCGCCGGAGGAGAGCAGCACCAGAAGCCAGTAAGGCGAGACTTCGCCGGGGCTGCACACGCACAGATGCCAGTCATCACTGCCGTCCGCGCTGAAACGGCACTGGACGGGGAAGAAGCCGCCGAACTCGCTGCGGTATTCGGCGCAGACGCGCCATCCTTCAGGTGTCGACAGGAGGCCGGTCACGGCATCGCTGAGGGCGCGGCGCGCGTCCTCGCCCTGCTGACGGATAAACTCCAGGTCGGATGCGGTCAGGGTGTTGATTCGGTTCAGGTCATATTGCATGGTCATGTCTGTTCCCGCCGCCCGAAGGCGGCGGCCTCCGGAATTAAGCAGCGTGGTCAGTGGTATCAGCGTCGGATTCAGTGGCTTCTTCAGCCTCAGCGGCTGGCGCAGGGCGCACCATCCAGTCAGGCAGCCAGCCCTGAGCATTCAGATCCTGTTCGGCGGCCTTCGCCGCATCGCGGCGCTTGAGCTTCACAATCTCTCCGGCGCGGGCACTCAGTCCGGCTTCTTCGTAGGCTTTGCCAATCTGGGCGATGGTGAGCTTGCCGAAGTAGCTCTCTGCACCCGGTTGCCACCACTTACGCAGGTCAAAGTCCAGCGCCGCTTCCAGCCCGTCCAGCTCACTGGTGTCCGTGCGGTTATACAGGCGTTCCTGAATGCCGTTGATACCGTGCGCGGCACAGAATCCCAGCAGGATGTTCACCTGCTCTGCTGACCATGACAGCAGCCAGGTGAAATCAAGATGCCAGTTTTCTGGCAGCGTTGCCTGAAGCGCTTTTTTCTGTGCCCTGAGCGCCGTCAGCGCCTTCCCTTCTTCACCGGATGGAGCCAGTGATGCAAGGTGATACTGATTCGAGGTCACATAGGCTTTCAGCGGTTCGCTGCGTTTGCCGTAGCTGCGGTCAAACATACTGAGGCACAGTGTCCACGTCAGCAGCGCCACCGACACGTCGGGGCGACCCGCCAGTTCCGCCTGAACGGCAAGAGTACGCTCCGCAGACATGGCCTTTACCAGCGTTGCCGGATAGGCGTCAGCAGGTATTTCAGGCGTGGTGTGTCTGATCACGTTGTTTTCACGTTCCTGACGCGCCTGTTCTTCTTCGGCCCGATCTTCGTCGGTCAGCCTGCGGATACCAGGCTGAACCTGAAAATTGCTACCGTCCCATGACACCCAGATTCCGTGCGCGGCGCGAAATTCCGGCGTGGCTTCGCGGTAAGTCGCCTCGCAGTAGATATCATCAATCTGCTCCTGAATCGCGTATTCTTCATCGTAGGTTTCAGTGGCTTCCATTTGTTCTTCCAGCTCACTGACGCGCTTCTGTTCTTCTTCCGTCAGGACAGCTTTCGGCATGGCAAAGCGGTACTGTTCCCTGTCCTCGCCGCTGTGGCTGAGTTCCGTCATACGGAATTCTGACCAGCCCCAGCCCTGCTCCTGCTGAAGGCGGGCGGCGAGCACGGTGAGCTTGCCAGCCAGCAGAGATTTCACCAGCGCCGCATCGGCAAAGGTGCTGTCCCTGTCGCTGAACAGGTCGGCTGTCAGCGTACCGCCAGCGGCGGTATAGGCTTCCTCGCCCACATACTCAAACATCGGGTGACTGATGGCCATCTTGTCATCGGTCACCATTTTGCGCAGGGTCTGTACGGCAGGATCGCGCCACTGTTCAACAGCCTCTTTCCAGACCTGCTCCTGACGCTCATGGGTATCAGCAAGGGTCAGGACTTCACACTGTTCAAGGGAGATTTCATCCCGCGCCAGCGCATCCAGCAGGGAGGGGGCAAGATTCGCCAGTTTCAGGCAGCGCTGAACGTGGCGCGGGTGATAGCCCATCAGTGCGCCGATCTGAGAAGCCGTTTTACCTTCCTGCTGAAGGGTACGAAAACCGATAATCTGCTCGGCGGGATGCATGTTTTTACGTCGGCCGTTCTCGATCATCGAGGCCGCCACCGCCATCTCCACGGGCAGGACTTTCACCGGAACAAACGGTGTGTCTGCATCGAGCACACCGCGCATCACCAGAATGCCTGTGCCCCTGCGGCGACCTTCCCCGCCGACAATGCCGATCGTACCGTCCGGCAGTTCTGCACCGATCAGGTTTTGCAGGATGCCCATTGCCTGAATGCTGTCTGCCATTTCTTCCACTTCCTGATCGGTATGCGGAATAATGCGCGTGTTTAAGTCAGTGCGTGACAGGCGGGAGTACGGGAAGATTTGCACGGGCGTATCAGCGAGCAGCTGAACGAGCTTCTGCTCGGTAGTCTGCGCGATTTTCTCCGCTGCCTTTTTCGCAGAGGTGGATTTCGCAGGTTTTTTTGCCGTAGTATTGGTGGTGGCCATGATTTTTACTCCTGTGTTTAAGTGATGGTCCGCCGTGGCCGGATTGCCCTCCGGTCACGGCACCCGGTTAACCGGTAATGCGTTTCGGTGTGCTGCCAGTGCTGCAAAGGACGGATAGCCATCAAGAACCTGCATCATGACTTTTGCCCCTTCCAGCATCGCTTTATCCGTTACGCTGCCGCTGTTTTCACATACGTTGATCGTTGCCAGAATCCCCGATTTCACATCTGAAAAACGCTCATACATGCGGTTGCTGAACAGGACACGTTTGCCTCCTGCCATCACCTGCCAGTTGTTGCAGTCATTAAATCGGGTATCCACGTTGTCAAACTCGACCACGTGGGTGTCGCTGGCCTGAATGCGCAGCAGCTTCACGATTTCGGTGCTCTGCCCGACCTTACGGGTCGCCGGACGGGTGTTAAGGTTCTGCATGTTTCCTCCTTCTCTGGGTTAAGGCCGGACATCCGGCCTCCGGTTAAAGCTGCACGTATTGCAGGTTGCGTTTCAGTTCAAAAAGAAAATCCGGTTCAAACGACCAGGCGCGCCAGTTAAGCGTTCCGTTGGTGCGGATCTCCACCTGCACGTCGCCGTATCGGGACACATCGGACAGGGTGACGGTGACACCCGCTTTCAGCGCAGTGGCCTGAGCCACCCACTCCCGCGCCACAGAAACAGGTTTTTGCTCTTCCCCCATCTTCCTGGAAGATTCTTGAGCGGCGGTTTTGACGTTGACGTTTCGTGTGTGCATCCTAGTTTTCTCCTGTGGTGATGGTTGTCCATCTCCCTGGTGAGTTCTCTCGCGGCAAAGGGCAAAGGAGCAACGGCGGGGCGGCAGGAGAAGGGCGCAGACAAAAGTTTTTGCGGCACGCAAAAAGTTTTGGCGGCGTGCATTTCACCCTTCGGATGACGACACGACGGTGCTACGACCAGCCCTCCGCGTGAGGACGCACGGGGGATGGCCTCACCGGGTGAACAGGATGCACGCACCCGACACGTCGGAACGGCGTGGCGGCCTTAAAGCGACGGCTCCGCCGGCGCGGTCAGGGCGGCCCGGCCTCCGGCCGGTGCAAGCCAGGGGGTTGACCTCAGCCATCAGACCCTAGCGTCAGCCCGAAACCCGAAGGGGTTCGGCGGAGCCCGGCGGGTGCGTCAGCAGCCGACCTGGCGGAGTGGGGCTCGACGACCGGACCGCCACGCGGGCCGGGAGCCGAAGGGGGCCATAAGCGGGAGAATTAAGATAATTTCATAGGATTTGCTGATCGGGTTTCAGTGCCGGCGACAAAGCCAAGCCAAGCCAAGCCAAGCCAAGCCAAGCCAAGCCAAGCCGGACCGTATCCGTGACAATTTGCCCTCACAAGGGTTTTCATCTGCATTACCCCGGGCTTACATCAGGGCGGGAGGGGGCAGCGCCGCAGGCGCTGGCCTTGCCGCCCGTCAGCCCGAAGGGATGACAGGGTTTTCGCGCGCGAACAGGCGGCGCATATGCCCCGCCCGGATTATTTATTGTCCATCCCCCTGACCGCCCTGGAGAATGAAGTGGCCGCAAAGATAGACGGCACACTGTCGGGTAGCCGATTCGCAGATCTCATCCAGCACTTTCGCTGTTGTTACGGGGCTGAGTCCTGATTCGCGACGTCGCTCGTTGATGAGCGTTTTATACTGGCGCAGGATACTGCGGGTTTCCGGTGACAGTTGCATGGTTTTCTCCTTAAATCGGGCGGCATCGCCCCCGCGGTCAGTCAGTCAAGGGCACGCCAGATGGTGGCGCTTTCGGGATGGGTATCAGCAAATGCCATAAGCTGCTCATAACGGCGGCAGAAGTGGCGGCACAGCTCCTCATGGTCATGGTTACTGTGGTGCCAGCTCCGGTGATTCAGTACCAGCGCCGTGAGGATGATCCCCGCCACTTCCCCGCTGACAGTCTGCTCAAACCAGTTTTCCCGATTGCACAGGGTCAAGCTCTCCACGTCAGGCGCCATATATCCGCCGCCTTCCGGCAGCCGGTAAAACTGCCAGAATCCCCCCTGATACTCAGGGCAGTAACGCTGGGCGTATGCGTACACGGATGCCTCGGACGTCATAAAATCGCCGCCAAACAAATCAGGCAGGAAAGTCAGGCGCTGCGCACCCTCAAGACGAACAGCATCACAGGTCACGGTCTGGTTCATAGATCCTCCACGGTTAACATATTCTCGGTTCCGGCATCGCCGTGACGACACAGAAGACCGGCGAAAAGCGGAGGACGCAGGGGCGACGCCGCAAGCCGCAGCGCAAAGCCTTCACGGGCTGAATGCACCGTGAAGGGTGCGAACGGGTGAGGACGGCGGCGTCAGCGAACCCTTGTGGCCGATGCGGCCGGGCTACCGTGAAGTCACGGCGCATGCCGTCACCGCACGGAGCTTCAGGGGAGTTTCATTGTCCCGACGTGGCCCGGAGGGCAGCGGCGGATAAAAGCAGAAGGCACTGACATCCTTTTCGCAGTGGATGGCCACCGGTTGCCGGGGCGTTACCCCGGCGTTCTCTCAGGCAGCCAGCACCTCCTGTAGGGCGCGAACGTTATTCAGCTCCTTTCTGACGGATTCCGGCTCCTGCCGCCCGGCTTCCCAGGCCATACCGTTCCGGTTTTCCAGCTCGCATTCATAGTTACGCAGGACGCGGGACAGAAGTACCGCCGGTACACACACCTGGCGGTTTGCCGCTTCGCGCTGACGGGTCAGAAGCTCGCTGACAGTCCGATTATTTACCCCCTCCTGGCGGTATTGCGTCATTTTCATTTCACCTAGCGCCTTCATCACCTCCCGGATTTCAGCCCCGTCCGGTTCTGGCTGGGATTCACGGCAGGCCACGCTAACCCCCTCTTCCGTCCAGACCAGCAGGACCAGGGGTTCGTCAAACGTGAACATGTTTTCAAGCTGTACACAAAGTTCTTCGCGGGTTCCGTACATTTTTTTCTCTCTTGTAAGGGGTTACAGGCCGGGCTTCAGCCCGGCAGGGTCAGTCAGTCCTGAAAGGTCTCGTCCAGCACCAGGGCTTCGCGCCAGGCCTCCAGAAGCAGGGTGTTGATCCGGCGCAGAGTCTGCGCTGCCATACGTTCAGTAAGCGTTGCCGCGTCGTGCCGGTGCTGCGATTCGAGGCGGTTCAGCAGCAACCGCACGTCACACATGGCATTGCTGAGCGCGGCCACGTCCGCGCGCAGGTGTTCAAGCCCCGGGTAATTCATGCTGCCTCCGGCCAGTCAGGGTAAAACGCGCCGTCATTGGCCGCCGGCATCCTTCTCGCCCGTTCAACCTGTGCCAGACGTCGGACGCCGGCGGCGTGGTACTGCTCAAGCATCTCTATCCCGATATAGCGGCGGCTGGTTTCGGCGGCGGCCACGCAGGTGGAGCCGCTGCCGGCGAACGGGTCAAGGACAATGGCCCCCGGCCGCGTGAGCGATTCGATCAGCGGTCGCAGGCTCTGCACCGCCTTTTCCGTCGGATGGTGTCTGTTGCCCGTGTATTTCCAGGGGATCACGTCCGGGATAGGACAGTCCGGGGTTTGCGGCCTCCCCTTCGCCAGCAGGTAGGCGCTCTCATGGGTGTAACCCACAAACGTCGATTTTGAGGCGTAGCTCTTGGCAAAGACGATATGGCCAACCACCCGGAAGCCGGCCGCTTTCCACGCATTCAGAAACAGATCCGCGCGGTTCCAGGCATAGAAACTCACCATGAGGCTGTCATTTTTCAGCACGCGGTACATTTCATGGCAGGCGGGCTGGAGCCATTCGGCTGAGTTGTCCCCGGCCAGGGTGCGGCCGGTACGGTCCTTATAGCCAACCAGATACGGCGGATCGGTAAGAATAAAATCGACGGCACGCGCGGGAAAACGGGACATCACCTGCACGCAGTCACCCAGAATAAAACGGGACATAGACACTCTCCTCTCTGATATGCGGCACCCTCTTGCGCCGTGCCGCCACAAAAACCCGGCGGAAAGCGGAGGGCGCAGGGGCGACGCCGCAAGCCGCAGCGCAAGCCTTTCACGGGCTGAATGCACCGTGAAAGGTGCGAACGGGTGAGGACGGAGACAATGTGAACCCTTGCGACCGCAGCGGCCGGGTTAGCGTGAAGGCACGGCGTTGAACACGCCGCCGGCTGGAGGCAATAAGGCGGAGGGAACCGACATCCTTCGGTATCGGTTCTGGTAACTGATGAGTCCGTGAGGGTATGGCAGAATGCACACTGATAATGGATTCGCGCCGTTATCTGACATGTGTGCCTTTGATTTCAGGACGTCCCCGACCGGAGACGTCTTTTTTTGAGTCGGATATATGGCAGGTGAAAATGAGAAGTGATTGTGTGATTATCAGCGCCGAAAACATCTGAAGGGTTTTCGCCTGTAACGAATTGCATGACTTCAGGACACCCCCTCCCCGGATGGTGTCCTTTTTTCAACGCCTCTTCACGTGGTCGATACCCGACTTCGCAGACTGGCATGATGGTTCAATCAGATTGCTGAATTTATCCCGTATTCTGGCTGCGTTGGACTGTTCATCAATGAGGCTTTTTAACGCCTGGATGTGTTCAGGACTTTTATTGACAACAAACCGACACTGTTTCTCCTGAATCACGAGTATACGCTCATTTTTCAGAGCCTCTTCATCCTTAAGTTTGCATAAAAACCGGTGCCAGAAATTACGGTAATGCGCGTTGATTAGCGCCATTTTATAACCCGTAAGAGCCTGGGATACCTCGGTCTCAACAGGATCGGTCGTACAGTCAAAAGAAAAATCGCTCATAATTAACTTTCTCAAGGAACCATTGTTCCGGGCCGATGAACTATCCTGACCAGCTTACCCGCCGACAGGATAACGGCGAAACATTCTTTATCAATGAGGAGCGGCACCAATACGTCTCAGTGCATCCTGAACTTCACGCAGCCCAAAAATATCTTCCGGTGGCTGATCCTTTCCGGCCAGACTACAAACCGTAAAGACGGCATTTGATGCGGTCAGTCTCTCACGGTGCAGCGCCTGCAGTGCCACAATAACCAGTGTGCGTTCGTCTCCTGACAGTTCTTCAAGTTTCATACCGTTTCCTTCAGGTTAATGTTCATATTCATCCCCGCCCCTTTGGTTTTTTCTCGTCAAACGCCAGGAGAATCCCGAGACCGATCAGCGAGGCGTAGCAGACCTGCATCGCGATTGTCACCGGCAGGGAGATATTATCAACCAGGACACCGGGAACCACGACGGCCACGCCTGCCAGTATCATTCCCCTGCCGGTCTTTTTGACCCGCTCCGGCCACTGAGCTTCAGGCACGTTCCGGGCGCGCAGAAAGTCATGAATGCACTGCTCTGCCTTCTGTTTAATCACTGACATGTTCTAGTCTCCGAATACCCGTTGCATATTTTTCTTTATCCTGGTCGCGTCACCGGTTGCCGGTGCGGCAGGCTCTGCTGGTTTCTCCGGCACTGCAGCCTTACTCGCGCCAGCTGTACCGGCCATCTGCTGAACCAGAACCTGCAGCTCGCTGACCGTGCCAGGCGGTACCGGCATGCTGGCCAGCAGACGCGGCAGCTCCGGTGCGGTCGTATGCAGGGCCAGACCGGTAATAATCAGGTTTCTCAGCAGCTCGCCACGCAGGCGGGATGACACGCCCGTCAGCACACACTCAACCCGTTCACTGCTCCGGTCATCCTGAAGCGTCAGGGTGTAACGCCGGCGCTGGTATTCTGTCTCCGGTGACATGGCCAGAGCCGCCACGCCACCATCAGGCTCATCAGGAAGGCCTGAGAGTGAAGACCAGGTGCCGGAGACCAGGGCCATCACGGCGCAAAGCCTGATGGCGCTCAGGTGCCCGTCAAAGAACACCGGGATCAGAGCCGGTAAACGGGCATCCGTCTGGTACATCACCGCCCCGGCGGTGGCAGCGGTCCGGATGAAGTCACCGCGCAGGGGCTGTGAGATGGTGCTGATGGTCGCCATCGCCGCGATGTCGGTGCGATCGTCGCTGTGCAGATAGAAAGAATACTGGCCGTCCGGCACGTTTAGTCCTCTTTATTGTAAAGGGCAATCTCTCTGGCCAGCGCCAGCTGCGGATCGCCTATAACCTCGATACGGTCGGGAACCAGAGGCCAGGCCTGACGGATAGCCTCTTCAATGAGGGATGCCCCACCCCCGACCAGGAATACCCGGTTAACGTTCCTGAAGGCCGTCAGCTCACTGGTGACACGCGCGCCCAGGGAAGTGATTGCCTCTGTAATTTTGTTCAGAACATCGTCGATTTTCCCGGCATCGTTGATCACACGCTGCAGATACTGACGATCATTGCGGTTGCGGATGACCGTGTCAGCAATAAGCGCGCTGGTTTCGCTGTCTGCAGCCCGCAGCGCGCCTGCAGCTGCGCGGGTGACCTGTGACACGCCGACAGACGGATTGCCGTGTACCGCACTGATATCATCAAACTGTCCGACAATCACGCCGGCATCGAGCGTGGTTCCGCCGAGATCGATAATCAGGGTGGTCTCAGCGGGTCCGGGCTTCAGCTCCGCGAGACGGGAGAACGCCGCCGGCAGTGATTCCGGCATTACCTTCACGTCCGTTACGGTAAATGCCCTGCCCTTATTCAGGACCAGCTCACGCATCAGGTTTTCCCGTTTGCGTCGGATGTTCTCCTCGTTCCGCTGGCAGTCCCCGTCATAATACTCGCTCAGGGGCAGCGTCACGGTCAGGCTCACCGGCTGCGGCTCAAGTCCGCTGTTCAGCAGCGCATGATGCACGGCCAGCAGGTTGAGATCACCGTACTGATATTCCACGTTTGTTGTCGGGATGGCATCCCGGCTGACGCTGTCCCAGGTGTATTTCAGCGTGCCCACCTGATAGTTGAACGTTGCGGCGCTGAATTCCGCCACTTTCCAGCCATGCCGGAAGGAGTTAGCAGAAACCCGGGTCTGCAGCTCGTTTCCTTCGAACCATGCCAGCTTAACATTAGTTGAACCATCATCGCAGTAAATATTTATCATTATGCTCCTTCAATTACACTCAATACGATACAAATAATAAGAGCAAAATGGAAAAACAAAAGCCTTATTTCTTATTATGAGCAATTTAAGTTACTCACCCTGTTCATGGCGCAGGCGATCTGGATTATCCTCACGCTGTTAAATATACTGTATGTATAAGGGTCTTCCCCGTTTATGGTGGGAAGGCTCAGAACGCCATTTTCAGTTTCCCGTAGTGGAATATCACTCTCATCTTAAAGCGCTCCCGGTTGCGGTATCCCCTGGCTTTTATTCTCAGCAGTCTGATCTTGCTGTTCAGCACCTCTGCATTTCCGTTTGAGACTCCATGCCTCATGGCATTCAGGATGCCGTACAGTCTTTTCCCTATCGTTTTGGCTGCATTCTTCATCATGGGGACATCACTGTTAGCCGCCAGCGCCAGCCATCTCTGCCAGTCATTCCGTCGTTCCTCGCTCCAGGGGCTGTTCCAGATGTCCTTTGCCAGCTCTTTTAGCGCCCAGCACTGGCTCGTCAGCTTCATCTGCGCGCGCAGCCATACCAGCTTCTCCTTCCTGGATTCTGTCATCCACTTATCGCTGTACTGCCACAGGAAGCGGGTCCCCTTTGCCTGACGCCGACTTTCAACAGGAAGGTGCGGATGTTCATTCTGGCGGGTTTTATCAACCACTTCGCCCAGTTGCTTTGCAACATGGAAGCGCTCGAAGGCGATTTTCTCAACCGCACTGGGTAAGTGGATACGCGCTGCTCTTATATAGCCTGCGTCATGTCCATTGAGAGCGTTTTGATAGCCAGTAACTGCCCGTCAGTGAGTATGCGAAGATAGCTGGCGAGGCTCTCTGTGCCGCGATCATCCGTTAAGGCCAGCGCACGACCATCGCGATCGGAGATCACCGTTACGTAACGGTGACCTTTCTTAAAGGCGACTTCATCCACATTCATATGACGGGCGGATAATGGCTTTTCTATCCGGGCAAGCCCTCGCTTAACAGCCCGGGTCATAATGCCGTCAACGGCATTCCAGCTAAGTTTAAGTTGTTTCCTGACTGCATCAACGGTGCTGATTTTCAGCCAGGAGAGAACAAATGATTCGAAAAGCAGCGTGTACCGGCTGCCAGTGCCTGCCCATGGTACAGGCAGAGTCTGGCATCCATGCTCCGGGCACATAATACGGGGAACACCGGCTTCAACGAACGTGGCGAACTGGCAGGTATCAAGGTGTCGCCATTTACGATGACGGTGATCGTGAACAGGGCAGGATTTACCACAGGTCGGGCAGAATAATGACGCGTTTTCAGCGATACCAACAATGGCGGTAACAGAGTCGATTGTTTCATCAAGAGAGAGGGATTTAACCTGCCATGGTGCAGCAAGGTTAAGGATATGGGCATATAGTGATTTTTCGTCCATGACAGCGGTCTCCGGTAAAATACTCACCATCGATAGTGCCTAAACCGCTGTCAGGATGAAAGAGTGTCCGGAAGGCTACTTCAGTACACGAAGATTTTTTACATCAATTTCAACGCTGTTCCAGTCTTTGTCAACTTCCCCTTCAAGGCGCACTTTTGTTTCAGGGGAAACGGTTTGCCCCAGCCAGCGTTTGTCATCTATATCGACATACACAGTGCCACTGGCATCCCGGAACTCGTAGAGTTCATGACCGACCTGCCGGATGATATTACCTTCAAGAATGACCCATGCATCATCACGAAATGATTTGGCCTGCGCAACTGATGATAATCCCGGATTGGGTCCGCTGAATCCGCCCTGAGAGTATTCCTGACCGGCTGGGGCAACAAACCCCTGTTGCTGCGCAAAAGCTCCAAATGAAAGCCCGGTTAACAGGACAGCCAAAAGTGTTTTCTTCATTTTTTCATCTCCTTGTGAAGTGTGTCTGAATAACTTACAGGAGAGATCTTAACAGAATCTTAAGAGATTTAAGTCTTTCCACCATGATCGGTGAAGACCCATGTATAACCAGTATAATTAGACGTCAGGAGGAAAGATGAAACTGCAGCTTTTCAGCACCGGGAAAGCACTCCCGCCACAGGCCCATCCGTTGTTTGCCAACCTGGCCAGCTGCGGTTTTCCCATCCCTGCTGCTGACTATGTCGAGTCCATGCGACGTGAAGTCGCCTGAATAATTGTTCCGCTGAGAACTGATGTTCCGTCATCAGTAGCCTACCGGTCACGCTCTGGTGTGAAGCTGCCGGGACAACGAAGCCGGGTCTACGTACCTGGCTGATTCCGTGAGGACAGGTAACATCTGCAAGCATCGTGCGGATGCGGCGCCAGGCTGGATGATATGACCAACATATGTGAACTGCTGATAAACATCGTTACATAAAACAGGCCAAAGATGCTGTCAGGCCTGAACCAAAAGGTATGCGGTCGGTTGCTTCACTTCGATTCTTGAGGCACACGGACATAATAACCGCCGGTGAACAGGCAGGGTCTAAAAACCATCTCGTAATTCAGGTGGAACATGGTAAGCCCGTATCGCTGCCCTCAGGGGCAGGTAAATCGCAAGAGGCACTGTTGGCGGTGCGGGTATGAGATGGTGGAGAAAGCGAATGCTGCCCTGTAACCGGGCAGACAGAGGTTGACCTCAAGGGCGACATAACCTCACGCGAAAGCGGGCAGACTTCCACCGGGTCTTTCTTTACGGGATAACCTGAGAAACTGTTTTTGAGGAAACAGCAGATGACTACGTCAGCAACAGGCGCGGGTACTCCCTCACACGAACCGAAAGCATGGCACAGCATTGACTGGGCTCAGTGCCACCGGGAAGTTCGAAGGCTGCAGGCGCGTATCGTAAAGGCAACGCGGGAAGGCAGGTACGGCAGGGTTAAAGCCCTGCAGTGGCTGCTGACCCACTCGTTCAGCGGTAAGGCTCTTGCCGTCAGACGGGTTACCGAAAATAAGGGCATGCATACGCCGGGTGTGGACGGCAAATTATGGACCACCCCGGCGGCCAGATTTCGGTCCATTAAGTCGCTGCGGAGGCGGGGATACCGTTCCCTGCCTCTGAAGCGTCCCCTCATTCCCAAAGCAGACGGCAAAAGCCGCCCGCTCGGTGTTCCGTCGATGCGTGACAGGGCCATGCAGGCACTCTACTTTCACTCGTTGCGGAGACCACAGCTGATCAGCGCTACTTTCGTTTCCGGCCACAGCGTTCCGTAGCTAATGCGATTGAACAGTGCTTTATCGTGCTGTCGAAGAAACACGCTCCGGAGTGGATGCTGGAGGGGGATATTCAGGGATGCTTTGACAACATCAGCCATGAGTGGCTGATGGAAAACATACCGATAGACAGGGTAATACCGAGCAGATGGCTCAAGGCAGGATACATGGAAGGCCGTCAGCTTTTCCCGCCGAAGCAGGTACGCCACAGGGCGGAATTATTTCCCCGGTGCTGGCAAACCTTGCACTCGACGGGCTTGAAGCATGACTAAAGTCCCACTTTGGCCGTCCGCGGTATGCGCAGAACCTTGAAATAAAACTCAAGGTCAATTATGTGCGTTACGCTGATGACTTCATCATAACCAGCCGCTCGAAGGTGTTTCTGGAAAATGAGGCATGCCAGTGGTTGAGAGGTTCATGCACGAGCGTGGACTGACGCTGCAGCCCATGAACACCGCCTGTTCACCGATTTATCCCGACCCGGACGATCTGGATATCTTTGGCGTCGTCACGCACGTAACCCACCGCCCCAGGGAGATGTACTGATGTTTGCCCTGGCCGATGTGAACAGTTTTTATGCCAGCTGTGAACGTGTTTTCCGCCCGGATTTGAAAGGAAAGCCGGTTGTGGTGCTCAGTAATAACGATGGCAGCGTAATCGCAAGAAGTACCGAGGCAAAGCCTTGGTTCAAAATGGGCACGCCGTGGTTTTAAATGAAAAACGAGATATACCCGGAAAAAATATACGCGTTCTCAAGCAACTATGAACTTTATGAATCGATATTGGCGCGCCTAATGAACTGCCTGGAGGAGTTGGCTAAGGATGAAACAGTACGCGAACTGAACGGGGAAAGCTGTATGTTGCTTGAAGAAGCCCGGCAACGAAACAGCAGATTCACTGCAGCCGCAGCTTTGGAGAAAAAATCACGGATTACGATTCGCTCCGCCGAGCTGTCTGTCAGTACGCAGAGCGGCCCTCAGAAAAGCTGCGTAAAGAGCGCCAGTGCTGCCGGCATATTTCCGTATTCATCAAAACTTCTCCATTAGCCGTTAAAGACCCTTACTACGGCAACGTGGCCACGGAGAAACTGCTTACATCCTTCAGGACACCCGGGACATTATTGAGGCCACTACAACGGCTTTGGAGCACATCTGGAAAGATGGGCACCGGTATGCCAAAGCCGGTGTAATGCTGAACGACTTCACCGGCTCCGGCGTTTTGTAGCTGTTCGACATTCGTCCGCCATGTCCTCACAGTGCTGAGCTGATGAAGGTACTTGATGGCATTAATCATTCCGGTCTGGGGCAGGTCTGGTTTGCCGGACGAGGGATTGCACCTGCATGGCAAATGAAACGCGATATGCTCTCCCCTGTGTAGCCACCCGCTGTAAAGATATCACCATAGCGAGGATCAGTTAAATTTCGCCTTTCAGAGAGAGCCCATAGTGCTCGCCGCAGCCGAACGGCAGGGCGAAGCCCGCGAGTGAGCGAGGAAGCACCAGGGAACAAAACGAACATAATCCTCTTTCGCACCGAATACAAGAATCACTGTAACATTCTCAAAATCGGAATTGTGAAAGAAACAGCTGAACATATTGGGACCATGGTCCCTGTTCAATCTTGCGTGTGGAGCCATCATTCCGGGACGGGTTACCGGGTAAATTCTGCCCCGCAGGCAGGAACTGGGACCGTGGTCCCAGTTCAATCCGGAGTGTGGAGTCAGCATTCCGGGACTGATTACCGGATGAGTTCAGACCCGCAGGCAGAAGGTGGGACCGTGGTCCCAGTTCAATCCGCAATGTGGAGTCAGCATACCGGGCCCGGGTTACCGGGTGAGTTCTGACATAAGGTAGGAGATCGAAACATGGCGCTTGATAGGAAAAAGTACACAGTTCTGTTTAACAACTCTGAGCTATACGCTGCTTCGCGGTAAATATATTCCGAAGCAACATGAAAGCCATTAGGGACAATGAAAATTAATGAAAAAGCATGCTGGCATAATGAAGCAGGCTAAACCTTTTGTAAGTCGCGCAGTATGCTTTCTATCTTCTCGATACACTCCGCAGGCAAGCGAGACTTATCGAGATTAAAAATCACCTTATCACCTTTGTAAAGGGCTGTTGCACCAGGTACAAACTGATGACGGGTACTCAGATTAACTTTTTTACCTGATGGCTCTTTCAGAATATCTGTCAGTAAGCTGATAACTTCCTCGGGTTCAAATATAACACCTGCCGTCTTTTGCTCATGAAGTTGCTGTGTCTGTTGCAATAATAATGTTTCTTTTCCCGAAAATGCTTTGTACAGCGCCTCACCGGAACGGGCGGAAAGTTCACCAGGATGCGAAAACAGGGCAACTACGGATTTCGGCAACTGGGCCGTATTGATGCAACGCGTGATGATTTTACGGGAAATATTTTCGGCTTCAGCCAGAGCAGAGACATTGCCGTTAAAAACGTTTTTAAGTTGGTATGCATAGCGTTTTCCTCGTTCATAAGCACTGACAGGGCGGTAATCATTACCCAGCCGGGATAAAGCCATCATCTGTTCGTCATCGAGATCTCCCACGAGAACACGATAATCCGAGGATGTTAAAATCGCGGCTTTACGGCGACGGCTGCCATCAGCAATCTCAACGATGTCTTCCACCCGCCGTCCGAACGCAGGAGTCTGCTGGCCACTAAGAAGAAAAGAGGGGAGCAGATCATCGAGAGCATCCTCGGTCAACAGTTCCTGATCACGTTCATTACCTGACCAGACTTTTGTTGATGTTGCAATAATATCACCCGGTATGGCTTCCAGTATAAATTTAACTTCCCGTCCACAAACTGGAAGCAAAATCGAATTCCCTCGAGCCATAGCCCCCACCCGAGCAATTAATGAGTCTACCATCGGTGCAGCAGGTGCCACTGACTGCTCAGTTTCGGGTCGGACCTGTCTTATACTATTTTTAGGAAGGACTGGCGCACGCTTCATTATCTGATCTCCCAGCGAGGTTTAATCAAGCGGTCGAAAATTTCATTACAAACAGGCTCCCAAATGGCCAAGGCATTTCGCCAAGCTCCGGTCGAAGAGCGTTGATCAATAGCCTGTTCAAAAACCGTTCTCATACGAATTTGACCTTTACCAACCTCATCAGTTTCGCGTACAACATTTTTTAGTACCATGCTGCCCCAGGCGTCGCGTATCTGTTCTTCCATCCAGGGTGACTGTGAACCATTATTATTGCTGTACTTTGTCAGCAGAATTCTGACGTCAGGTTCAAAACCTTGTAGATCTACGTTTTTTAATAGATCGCGTAACATGTCAAAAAACTGAAGGGCAGAGGTGTAATCGAATAACTCAGCAGGCGTCGGCACTATAAGCACATCTGCAGCACAGACAACATTGATAGTGCCAATACCGAGGTTGGGAGCACTGTCGATAACAATAACATCATAATCCTGTGCCACTGTTTCAATGGCAAGGCGGAGCATCATATGGGGTTCAGTGGGTAGTTTCCCGTCGTCAAATCTCCCCATAAGCTCTGTTTCAATGCGGTGTAAGGCCAGGCATGAAGGGATGATATCGAGACCCGGCCAGCAGGTGGGTTTGATGGCATAGGCTGCATCATCACGTTCCCCTAAATAAAAAGGCAGTAGCGTGTCTTCGGCGTGTATGTGCAAGTCAGGAACCCAGCCGTGGTACATGGAAGCTGTACCCTGAGGATCGTTACCTTCCACGAGCAGTACCCTGAGTCCTTTCAGCGCCAGATCCTGTGCGAGATGGACTGATACCGACGTCTTATAGACTCCCCCTTTATGTGCAGCCACTCCAATGACGGGCGGAACGCTGTCGTCAGGACGGCGCAGACGGGTTCCGAACACATCACGCATGTGGTTAATTTGCTCGATGGTGTAGCCCACTCGCTGCTCTACTCGACCCCGCATCTCCATGTCCGGATGAGGGAGACGTCCCGCTTTTTCTGCGTCGCGGATCGCCTGTGAAGAAATGCCAATCAAATCGGCAGCTTCCCCCACACGCCAGCGACGTGTGATTTTTCTTGCCTCCGGGCTATCATCATTAAACTGAGCAATCGCGATAGCTTTCGTCATTTCATGACCGGCGGCTATGCATTGGTCAAGTGTGTCCATCAGTCCCATATTCTGTTCCTTGTCATCATCTTTGCATTAATCTATTAAATCTTGATAAAAGACGCAAAGCAACATTAAAATTGCAAACCACGTCGAAATTTGCAAAGCTGTTCAAAATTCAGCCGCGCTCTGTTCGGTATACCTCTCAGAAATTGTCTGCATCCTTCAGTCAATATCATCCGCTCGCCGCAGAAAGCATGCGCCTTCAGGCGCATGCTTCGAGGAAGCGGAATTACTGCATACATACAGGGTCTGGCTGACGCTCAATAGCTGGAAGGGATGATTCGAAAAGGTTATAACTTTACTGAGGAATGCAATTATTGACTGTGGTATGTAGCGGTTTCAAAGGACGGAAGAGTTACGAGATGCCTTGTTCTGCATATCGCAGTCAATATTACTGTCTGTTGGCATCCTGTATTTCCTGACTGCTGTGCCATGGATCTCTTTGCACTGCTAGTTATGTGTATAGGATGATGAGACTTATTCCCTATTACGATCCAATATATGATCCTTAAGTAGATCATTGTGAGATCCAAAAGAGATCCCCGGATCGTTTAACAGCCCGTTAAATCTGGGCTCGGCAGCGATCTTTATTAACTGTGGGGTGTATTATATTGACTGTCGTGTGTGGTATCACCTATTACGGCATGCATTTATACTAACTGAGGTATGTATTTCCATTGACTGAGATGTGTGTATATACTTTCTTTTGTGGATAACCGCGAGCTAATAAAATGTCTAATGAAAATAATGAGTTACCACTGAACCTTCAGGAGGTCAACAAGACAACGGGTGAAGTTGTTAAGCTGGATGTCAACAGCGCCAGTACTGTACAGCCTGTTGCACTCATGAGGCTCGGTCTGTTTGTTCCTACCCTTAAATCAACCTCCAGGAGTAAGGCTAACCGTAAAAACGTCACAGATGCGACTGAAGAGCTCGTACAACTGTCTATTGCCCGGAGTGAAGGCTATACCGATGTTAGGATCACCGGATCACGCCTTGATATGGATACGGATTTCAAAGTCTGGCTCGGGATCATCCGTTCAATGTATGATTTTGGCGTTAAGGATGACACGCTGAAGCTTTCTTTTGTTGAATTCGTTAAAATGTGTGGGTTTGACTCCCGGCGCTCTAATAAAAAAATGCGCGACAGGATCAGTAATTCTTTGTTCAAGTTGGCATCCGTGACCCTCAAATTTCAGAGCGAAACGAAAGGGTGGACCACGCACTTGGTCCAGTCGGCCTATTATGACATCACTGCTGATGTTGTGGAGATCAAGGCTGAGCCCAAACTCTTCGAACTTTATCAGATGGACAGGCGGGTTCTGTTGCGTCTGAAGGCCATTGATGCCCTGCAACGTAAGGAATCCGCTCAGGCACTCTATACCTACATCGAAAGTCTGCCGCAGAATCCAGCCCCCATCTCTATGAAGCGTATGCGTGACAGGCTTAACCTGACATCTAATCTATACACACAAAACCACACAGTGCGGAAAGCTATGGCGCAGTTAAAGGATATTGGCTACCTAGATTACACCGAGTTCAAACGTGGTCGGGCCACTTATTTCAGTGTACATTACCGTAATCCCAAGTTAATCAGTAGTAAGGTCGTTGTACCTCGTGAGCAGGAAGACGAAGCGCCTGAGCAGAACTATGATGAAGTGATTAAAGCCCTAAAGGCTGCTGGAATTGATCCTCAGAAACTTGCAAAAGCACTCGCTGGCATTAAACCGGATAGTGACTGAGGTATGCATTTTTTGATCTATTGACTGCGGTATGCGTTCTACATGCCGCAGTCAATAGACCACATCATAGACTTTGTTCAGAGTCTCCCCGGTATTGAATTTGATATGCCTATACGCTTGCTGGGATGCAGGTATTGACTACCATATGTGGAATGATATGTATTTGTAGGTTATATTCACTAAGGTATGTAAGATTGCACTCTTCAGTCACCATCCTGCATTACCCGTAGGGTCAAATAACAAGCTATTTATTCTTTTACTTGGCCAGGGAACGTTTTTCTCGGTTAATTGTGTACCTATGGATAATTATGTCTATCTTAAAAGAATTTTAGTGGCTCGCTGCATTTTGTCACCAAAACAGAGGTGATATGTTTGCCCCAGAACAATAGAAGAGTCGCAATGATAGGAGAAAATTTCAGCGCACTGTATAAATGTAAATCTCTCAACTGGTCCTTGAACAGAATTACACCGTTAAAGATGCGGCCAATGTGAGGTTTTATGGATGGCTTGATGGGTAAAGTAGTTATGGAATGAACGACAGGGCAAAGTACCAAAATCCTCCCTCATAACCATGGTACATATCGAAATACTCGAACTTAAGAAAAAGTTACAATGTATTGAGAGGAAAATGAAATATTAAAAAAGCGTCAGACTCCCTGAACAGTTCACATTAATCAGGAAAATCAAAGCGCGATATTCTCTATATCATAATTTGCCACATATTCGTGGTTCATCGCAGCAGTTATAATTCTGGTAAACTGGCCTGAAAAAACAGATGGGAGGCGTGTTGTATAATGCAGGAAAGTTATTAAACAGCATAACATAAGCCTTGGATCTGATGACGCAAGAAATATCGTGGTCATTTTAACCCTGGGCGGCTTCAGTATCGGGTGCAGGCTTGACGGTAGTCTCTGAAAGAGCTGCATAAGCAGATTCACCTATATAAGCGTAGCAGTTATGAGACCGATACTATCCAGAATCACTGTGAGCGGCTGTTAACAATGACAGAGCCTAACCAGGGCCGATGAAGTGACGTATATCAGGACAGGAAAACCTTGGACTTAACTCGCTGTTGTTACCAATCTATTCACAAGGAAAGTAATGCACTGAGTAATATCGTCCAGCTGATTCACTATGAAAGCGATGGAAATGGCATAGGAAACAGTAGGAATGATGTTCCACAGAAGCAAGGCTGCCATTATACGAGCCGACAGTAGCAGTGGTTACTTGGCATTACCAGATCAGACAAAGCATGAACAGTCGTGGAAAGTGCAGAGAAACGGCCCAATGGAACACTCCTGCGGGAGCCTTAAGAATTAGTAGGTAGTACTATAAACTTTAGATAATCATCTCATGCGATCTCAAACTACATCGTCAAGTATTCAGTTCACTAAGGTCGAAATAATATAACGGTGGTTTATTCCAAAACGAATATGAATACCAATACTGGTAAAACTCGAAAATGAAGGGCAGTCACTACATATCAGATAGGTTCATTTAGACATGATATATATTTCACTTAGTCAATTTTCCATTATCTTATCTAGATGCCGGATATTTGAATATGGCTAAATATCAGCCGAGTCGCGTTTATTCTAGGCTGTCTGACTAAATGATAGAGTTAATTTAACAGAACCATTGTACCTTTTATTGTTTAGAAGAGAAATTTATTCGCGAATGATAAATTCCTTATAGAATACTCGAAAAAAAACTTATGCCATAAACCGGAACTAAAATATGAAAACTAACAAAAATTGAATTGTCGCTTAGAAAACTATCCGATGTACAATCGGAATGATGTGGTTACAATACATATCAATATTAATAAGGCCATAAAGAGGAAATCATAGAAGAATGTTAAGTATGTACAGATGATATACACATGTATAAAGTAAGTGAATAATAACATTCGTTATTTGAATTTTCCGTTCTGAATGGGTTGTGAAAATCAAATGGATTCCTTTAATGCATTGAATAATAAGCATTATAGTTTTTTTAAAAGAAGTTGGGCACTAATAGTGTTGATAATAATGGTAGTAAATTATTGTTGCTAAAATGTTGTAGGCGTGTTTTTATTGATTGGCCTTTAACGTACTTTCAGATCACTCAACAAGCATTCAAAAAAATACTAGACTATAAGCGTGGTGTATATGATCTATGTTTTGACTCAATCATATTTTTTATGGTTAGGTATAAAAAATATGGTATTACCACATAAAGCCATTTTACTGTTTGATGAGGAAAATGTTAATTCTATCACTAGCATTAACGTTGCAGATTTTATAGTTATTGATTCGACTTTTAATCTTGAGTCATACATAACCCTTTTTGATCAAATAGAATTTCATCAGTGCATCGTAATTGTTTCGATTGAAAAAAACAATAATTTATATAAGTTAATTCCACATGATTTTGAGATTCATATTAAATCATCACTGAATGAAACGCGGGAAATATTTGAGTGTTTTCTAAAAAAAGGCATGAGTAATGTTAACAGTGTAAATACTCTAACAAGGAATGAAAGTAATGTTTTATTACGCTCATTATGCCATATAAGTGTAAAAAAAATATCACGTGAATTAAATATGCCAGAAAAAACCGTTTATATGCATAGAATGAACGCTTGCAAAAAATTAGGCTTTAGGAAAGCATACGAATTTTATTCTTGCCAAAAAAATGATAAAAAACGAGTTTCATTTGAAAGGTAATAATGACTGCATCAAAGTTAACATTTAAATGTTGTTAAGATTTTTGCTTGAAATTACATATTACTTAATAAATGAAGCAACCTGCTTAATAAAAGAACTTTTTAATTATAAGAGATGAATGGAATTATACTTTAAATCAACTAAATTTACTATTGCTGTTAAATATAAATGTAATGTAGAGGGTTCTAAATGAATAAAATTACTTTTTCGTTGTTCACTGGTTTACTGCTGGGTTCTTCAGCTTTACATGCAGCCCAAATGATAACTGAAGAACAAGTAAAACACTACAAGCTAAGCAAAATTGGAAGTTTTGCAGTTGAACCAAATGGATTCCAAATGCCTTCTGATTTGCAAGACGCGGTTTCAAAACGGGTTGATGAAAAGGGAGGTAAATACTATGTAATTACCTCAGTAAAAGAAACTGAAGGTGGACTATCAGGAACTGTCACAGCTTACAAATAAACTTTACCCCTGAGTTTGAAGCAGCTCTTTTTGAAGGGCTGCTTAATAAAGATATTCAAAAGAAAACAATGCCAACTATAAATATATCAAAGCTATGCCTATCAGTATTTAGATAAGAGAGGAATAAGGAAACTATAAAATTAATGACAAAAATAGACCAGGCAATATAGCTTGAACATTACTGAGCAAACCGATTTTCATTAATATATTTCGTAGTTATAATGTATTCTGAAGTAACATGAAGGCATCCTAATTAAGAATATAAATGCCAATGGGCAAAATATTAATATCCTCGCGAAGACGGAGTGATATCATCACGGGTAGTATTGACACTTCCGAGTCGTTGATAATAGTGGTTATCATATTCTTTCGGTGACATCTGATTGCTAGAACCATGTCTAAGCTTATTGTTATAAGACATTTCGATGTAATCAAAAATATCGTTGCGAGCTTCTTCCCGCGTTCCGTAGATCATTTCTTTATCCGTTTACACTTCATCAATTGGAACAAGGTTTCTGCAACCACATTATCGTGGCAGTTACCGCGACGGCTCATGTTGCCCTCCAGGCCGTGTGATTTCAGGAACGACTGCCACTCATGGCTTGTGTACTGGTTGACCTGAACCGAGGACCAGCACCTGTTTTGAGGATTACGCCGCTATACAGCCAAGCAGTGCGTTCAGGACAATATCCTTAGTCATCCGGGATTACATTGACCAGCTGATAATTTTGCGTGAGAACAGATCAACACCCACGGCAAGATAAAACCAGCCTACGTGGGATCTATATTGATGCTTGCAATTGACGCGAAGGCTCTCCATTCGTAATAACTGACAAATGCGCCGGTAATCATACCGAATTCGAAAGTCAGTTCTGTGTTCCGCACGATACATGAACATCAGTGGCAAAGCGCTGAACTTCACAACGTAAGGCAGAAAGGATACATCCAGCAGACAAGTCATTGCAACAAACCTTCTGCCTCATGCATAACTTCCACAGCTTCTCTATCCTGTTGTATCGACAGGACTTACGGCTTAATGCGGTCTGAAGCTCCTTCATATCCAGCAATGCTTCAGCGAGTAGCATCTTGAGGCCTGCACATAACTCTTCAAGGAATTAGAGCTGCTTCATTTTGGGGACCTAGTTCTTGTGTCAACTATAGAATGTTGTGCCTGTAATAACATGCTTGATGCAGAATTCATTGCTGAATTGCCACGGATTTAACAGACGTCTCAGAGTCATTTTGGTATTGACCCCGCCCCGGTAGACGATCCTGCACTTTAGTTTGAGCATTGGAGGAGCGTATGAGCACACCACGATTTACACCTGAATTTAAGGATGAAGCCGTCCGTCAGATAACGGAACGCGGTTATTCCGTCGCCGAAGTTTCTGACCGGCTGGGCGTTTCAGCACACAGTCTCTATAAGTGGTTGCTGGCTATTAAACCCGGTAACAGCGAGCAGCATGCCAGTGATTTACTGGAAGCGAAAAGCGAGATCCTGAAGCCCAGGGCCCAACTGAAGCGCACTGAGGAATAACGGGACATAATGAAAAAGGCCGCGCGGTACTTTGCAAGGGAGCCCGACTGAAGTACCGCTTTATCAATGAACACCGCACTGTATGGGGTGTCATGACGATGTTTCGGGTGTTGTGCGTTGCCCGGGCCGGGTTTTATGCGTGGCTGCATAACCCGGTCTCCGCGCGGGGTAAAGATAACCAGCGTCGGCTGACGCTCATCCGTGACTCCTGTTCACTGAGCGGAGGCGTATACGGTTACCGCCGGGTTCATGGCGATCTGAACGGAATCGGGGAAGCCTGCGGTAAAAACCGGGTGGGCCGTATTATGTCACTGAACCGGATTAAAGCCATACTCGGCTATAGAACTCCGCGTCGTATCGCTGGCAGACCTTCAGTGGTTGCGCTTAATCGTGTGCAGCGGCAGTTTACTGTTGTCCGGGTCAATCAGGTCTGGGTCACCGATATTACTTATAGTGTGCCCGGAGTTCAGGGTGAGCATGGATGCTCAAATGAACCACGAGTCTGTCTGGAATATTGAACCGGTAACTCACGATGAGGAGCCCAACAATCCCACCGGGTGTGACGGTGGAGAACCTGAGCGGCAGTGACCTGCGGCATGCCTGCAGGGTGATGTAACCCGCTGACAACGGGGATTGAGGCGAGATCACTAAGCCGAGATGATCCTCAAGGTTGAGTACTGAAAGGCTGAAGAACATGAACCCGTTAATCCGCCTCTGTGGGTTGAAAACGTCACCACGGCCTACGTGATCTGACAGGCCGTGCAGAAGGCACCGACAATGACAGATATGCAATGTCGGACGAAAGTGTTTTGACATGTATGCGAAACACCGGGACAGCAACGCCTATCACACTCGCGTTGCTGACTTCTGCCAACTTGCAGCAAGCAAGGATAAAGAGTGCGACGGGCAGCCTCCTCAGTATGTTTGAGTCCAGACAGGTAAACCGGGGAAGGTCAGCGACGGATGTTAAGGAGGCATGGCTCCGATGACGCGCTGGCTGGCGGAGCTTCCGTAGTAGTCCGCGATGGGGAAAACCCATTACATGGCGAAGGGGAGCAGTTTAGATGTGTTTGCGGTGAGAACTAACTGACCTAATGAGGTGAAGACCTTTGATAATCAGCGAAATGCAACGCAAGCTTGCCACATGGGCAGCCACCGATCCGTCCCGACGGATTGAACGGCTGCTCCGTCTGATAACACGACCAGAATGGCTGGCTGAAGCGGCACGGATCACACTTTCATCAAAGGGGGCACATACTCCCGGCATTGATGGTGTGAATAAAGCAACGCTGCAGCCCAGACTGGCTGTTGAGCTGCAAATCCTCAGGGATGAACTTCTCTCAGGTCATTACCAGCCCTTGCCTGCCAGACGGGTTTACATCCCGAAAAGCAACGGCAAACTGCGACCACTGGGTATCCCCGCGTTGCGGGATCGTATTGTTCAGCGGGCCATGCTGATGGCGATGGAGCCGATATGGGAGAGTGATTTTCATACGCTCTCGTATGGCTTCCGGCCTGAACGCAGTGTCCACCACGCGATCCGCACGGTGAAATTACAGCTCACCGACTGTGGAGAAACCCGGGGACGCTGGGTGATTGAAGGTGATTTGTCCAGCTACTTTGACACTGTACACCATCGACTGCTGATGAAAGTCGTACGCCGCAGGATCAGTGACGCACGTTTCATGGCTCTGCTGTGGAACACCATCAAAGCAGGACATATCGATGTTGGCCTCTTTCGCGCTGCCAGTGAGGGTGTGCCACAGGGCGGCGTAATATCGCCGGTATTGTCGAATATCATGCTCAATGAGTTCGATCAGCACCTGCATAAACGCTACCTGAGCGGGAAGGCCAGAAAGGATCGCTGGTACTGGAATCACAGTATCCAGC
Source organism: Enterobacter sp. BIDMC92 (assembly GCF_001030225.1). Classification (NCBI taxonomy): domain Bacteria; kingdom Pseudomonadati; phylum Pseudomonadota; class Gammaproteobacteria; order Enterobacterales; family Enterobacteriaceae; genus Enterobacter; species Enterobacter sp. BIDMC92. The sequence continues at coordinate 73,605 of NZ_KQ087599.1, read as the reverse complement.
GGGGCCGGAGTACTGCAGTCAGGGAAAACTGGCAATGGAAACCTGCCGTTGCTTACTGTCGCTATGCCGATGATTTTGTACTTATCGTCAAAGGCACCAGAGCACAGGCGGAAGCCATCAGGGAGGAGTGTCGTGGCGTGCTTGAAGACAGCTTGAAACTCAGGCTGAACATGGACAAGACCAGAATCACCCATGTAAACGACGGTTTTATCTTTCTGGGTCACAAGATCATCCGCAAACGCAGTCGTTACTGCGATATGCGGGTGGTGTCGACGATCCCGAAGGAGAAAGCCAGAAACTTCGCCGCATCGCTGACGGCATTGTTATCGGGCAATTACAGTGAAAGCAAAGTCGATATGGTTGAGACCCTCAACCGGAAACTGAAGGGCTGGGCCATGTTCTATCAGTTCGTTGATTTTAAGGCCAAAGTCTTCAGTTATATTGACCGAGTGGTGTTCTGGAAGCTGGCTCACTGGCTGGCCCGCAAATACCGTACCGGTATTGCATCCCTGATGAGGTGGTGGTGTAAATCGCCGAAACCAGGTCAGAGCAAAACGTGGGTTTTATTTGGTAAAACCAATAACGGCAAGCTCTGCGGTGAAGTGCTGTACCGGTTGGTGGGGCAAGGCAAGAAGCTGTTCCGCTGGCGACTGCCCGAAGGTAACCCTTACCTGAGGACGGAAACCAGAAACACGTATACATCGCGCTACACTGAAGTGGCAATGGCGTTCGCCAGCGTTTAAATGGAGAGCCGGATGCGCTGAAAGGTGCACGTCCGGTTCGGAGAGGAGAGGCAGGGAAATAGTCCGACTACGCCCTGCCTCTTACTCTACTCTGGACAGGTAAGCGCTGGGCGTACATCGCCGTTGTTCTCGACTTATTCGCAAGAAAACCAGTGGGCTGGGCAATGTCGTTCTCACCGGACAGCAGACTCACCATGAAGGCGCTGGAAATGGCATGGGAAACGCGCGGTAAGCCCATTGGAGTGATGTTCCATAGTGACCAGGACAGTCATTATACGAGCAGGCAGTTCCGCAGTTACTGTGGCGATACCGGACCAAACAGAGTATGAGTCGGCGTGGAAACTGCTGGGATAACAGTCCAATGGAACGCTTCTTCCGGAGTCTGAAGAACGAATGGGTACCCGTGATGGGTTACGTAAGCTTCAGCGATGCAGCTCACGCCATAACGAACTATATCGTTGGATATTACAGCGCGCTCAGACCGCATGAATATAACGGTGGATTACCACCAAACGAATCGGAAAACAGATACTGGAAAAACTCTAACACGGTGGCCAGTTTTAGTTGACCACTACAAACAGACCTTGAATTCAGGACTGAAATTTCTTCATTTCATTGGAGCACCAGTGTTGTTCGGAGGTGAGCATATCAACTCTGTTTAGGTGACCAAATTCAGTGTGCTACTACATATCGAGTTGCGTAGTATTCAGCGAAGTAAGCCAACGGAGAAGGGGGGGACTTTTATGAATGCTTTCATGAATAGTGTCTGAATGAGCACTGGTGATTCAACTATATCCTTCATGTTTAGAAAGGAAAAATGACCTTGCGACAGGATTATATGGAATGCTCTACCCCTTAATAACTGTGTTACCAGACGCCAGCTGAATTTGCAACGGACTGGCGAAACGGAAAAGAAGAACAAATAACGGTATTACTAACTGAAGGTTGCGCCTAATTCGGTGCATGTGATGGTAGAAAAGTCAACAACATGGAATGCGAATTATAAAATTCCTATAGCGAATTTTATAAAACAACTCGAAATAATAGTGCTTATTGTAATCGCAACCCTAAATAAACCACAAAAAATAAAAGGGTAATTTTCAAAGGTTTGTTTATATAACCTACTGATTTAATTACTTTAATTTAAATGCAGTGGCCATTTCATGCTGGATATATTGCATTTAAATTATTCATTAACAGAATGTGATTATGCGTTAAAAGTAATTGAAACCTTTCAGAACAATCACTAAAACAAAAATATGAGTATTCCATAACTGAAGTGTTGTGATATAAACTTTTTGTAGATTAAGGTTAACAAGCACAACTGTTTTCGGCATGTATGTAAGTAGCATTAATATTACTTTCCTAAAGATGGTTTGATCTCATTGTGTTTGTATCTCCCTAACTATTTAGTTGTATGCAATTAGTTGTCAATAATTAATGAGACTCGTCATGAAAACATTAAAAATACATGAGTTAACTCTGGTGGCCTCTATGGCCGAACTTCGTAGTTTTAGTCGTGCAGCCGAAAGGCATGGAGTAACACAAGCAACTCTTAGCAAAACTATTGCAATCATTGAATCTAAGCTTGGAGGTCGGCTTTTCGAGCGAGATACGCGGCCCGTATTGTTAACTGATTTTGGCAACGTACTCTTACCGCATATTGAGAGTTGTATTAGAGAGAATAACAACTTACTTGAATTTGCACGTCTCTGGCAAGGTACCTGCACGGGTAAAGTAAAAATATTTGCTCCTATGGGACTTCAGATTGCACTGGCTCAGCAGGTAATGCCCGTTATATCAAAGGGGTACCCTGATATGAATGTAACAATTATGACGCAAAATCAATCACTTTCTGATATGCGAAAAGGAGTGGTATTCCCTGATGACTGTGATATTTATATCTCATACGCACCACCAAATAACCATAATTTAATAGCTAGAAAACTTGGCAGAATTAAATTTAACGTATATTGTACCGATGAGTATTACAAAAACCATCAGTTCACTTCAATTCAAGAACTATTCCAGTATGACTTTTTGTTGCAGAGTGCAATTATAGAACAAGATAATTTAGCAAGGATAGAAATATGTAGCAATAATACAAATGAAAACAAAAGTATCGAGCTTCATGGGAAATACATTTTTGATAATATTATTGTAGCTTATGAGTGTTGTAAAGCAGGACTTGGTTATATGTTTCTTCCTGAGGGAATGGTTTGTGATACAGATCAAATCCATCCTCGTCTGGATAGTGAATTTGCAGCCTATATAGATGTATATATGATATACAGATATTATGAAAAATATCCCGTTAGGATTAGAGCAGTTTTAGATACAATCATACAGAAATGGGGGGGGCATGATGAATCAAATACATTCTATTATTAGTGCATAAAGTTATGATTTTTATAGGTCTATGATTAAGATAACGTATTTTACTTCTCTTATGTTGCATGAATACTAGTATGGAATTTTAAAAACATTTCTATTAACTACGAATAGCAGTATATGGATTGAGTTAAATAACATGTAACTTCAATCCTCTAATAATTTTCGGTGTTTATTAACTCACCTTAAATAATGATTGTCAAGTGACATGTGAACATTATTTGCAGTGTTATTCTTGAAGCTTCGTTAGTTTCGGAGTTGCTACAAAAATCAAGGATGATTTATTTTAAGAATATTAGGGATTAAGGGTTCTATTGGTATTTGTAATTATTTGTGATGGCGCGGCGATACGAGGCACAATAACAAATAGTATCTAAGAATAACACTGATCATTAAATCGAAAAAAACAAAGAAATATTCCCATTCATTGGCATTTTTGTAATGGCGATTATTTTTGTTTTTTTTACATATGGGCTAGAGGGCGTTTTATGAAAATCAAGAAGCACCGAATTTCTGCAATCTTGGAATTTATGGTTGTGTTGTGTTCTTTATTGTCAGTATATTCAATAGCATATTTGGTTTTGGCGTTTTACATTTACGGTGAGGTTCTATTTTTATTAACTTATGAAATCGTTGTTTTTATTGTGTTTATTATATCCAGTCTCATTATCGTGCCATGTATTTACGGCATTAAGGTAATCGGAAGAACAATAAAAAATTAAAATTGCTATTTTATTACTTACTTATGTCTGTAAGTTAAGTGTATGCAGGGGGTGAACATGGTCACTTTGGGGAGCTAAGTAAAATGTAAGCGGATAACTTTTCTCAAAACAATTAGTGTAATGGAACATTTACACATTATTAATAATGGGGAATACTTAAATTTGACCTAGAAGATTGTAGTAATATGTATTATAAGTACATATCTATTCACGACAACCACTTCACTAACTCATTATATTAATAAAGTAGTTGGTTTCGGTAAAATTGCGCATTCCCTTTAAGAACAATAGTATTCATTTTTTTTCTGCCAAAAAAAACACATTTAAGATAAACTTGTATTGTTTTTAAATTTTATTAGGTTGAGGACCTCAATGAAGAAGTTAACTTTGTATATTAGTGTAATTTCAATGGTATTTTGGTGCTATACTGCACAGGCTGAAAATGTGAACACTTCGACTGATTCTGTAGATGAAGCAATCATAAAGCAATTAAATTTAAGTGATGATCAGATTGATAAAATTCAATCTTTACATGACAAATATCAGAGTGATATTGATAAAATTCCATTGGCTGATTTTAAAGAAGGCGCTCTTGTAGAGGTGATTCAATCTGGTAAATGGGATGATGCTGCCGTTAAAAAACAACTTTCATCAATTTCTAAAATACAAGAAGAAGTAAGATATTATCGTATGAAATATTATTTCGAAGTGAGCAAGGTTCTATCAGCAGAACAAAAGGCCACACTAAAGAAAGACATTGAATCTATTCTAAATAATTAACATGATGTCAGTGCAAATTGTATATCAATAATTTGCACTGTTTTTTCTTTAAACATCGTAAAATGTTCAATAAAATTTTCTAAATTGAATTGTTCACCTAGACTATTTAATATATCAAGTCAGAAGCAGATGGTGGATTTCGGGCTATTATACTTTGCAGTATAACCGGATAGTTAAGTTTGTTCGAAACTGTCGTGCATACGGTATGGTAGAGCCAAAAAGATCTCAATCAACAGTCCCTTTTGGTTAAAATAACCCACTAAATTGTATGTTTGAAAATAATGTCTACAGAATAACTCTGAATTATCGAATATGATGATTCAAATGATAATAAATTATTAAAGGTTGCAACATTTTCCCGATATCTTCATCCAGTAACCGGTGGGTACAAGAATGCCTCGGCCAAGGTCTATTTAATACAGCTAATCGTATTCTGGCAAACTCGACTTTTAATAAAAAAATCTAGATTGCCGCTATATCTGGTGTTTCAGTTAAAGTTGGTGCTGGCTGCTTGGTGGATATATTAAATTGTACTTTCGAATTCAATAAGCTTAAAGCTTAATCATGTCGTTGAGCCCATACACAGTAAAATAAATTTTATACATAGAGTTCCCCTTAGGAGGATATCTAAAATAAGCATTGCTCGATTGATCAAGATATATGCAATTCAATATAGAATTTAATTTACATAACTTAATACCTCCCGACAGGGGCAATAAATTATTAATTGATCGGTTGCGCAACAGATAAATTTTTGAGTGTATTATTAATTGTTAAATCATATTGCCATGGTATGTTTATAATGCAATAAAATCTAAAAAATAGATTAATAATACACGTGTAGGCTAATACTTAAAATAAGTGAATAAGTGAATAAGTGAATAAGTGATGATGATTCCGTATTGGAATTATTTCATTCCTTTGCTGGGGTGCGGGTTTGGAGTATACTTGAAGAGTAAATTACTTAAATACAAAATTTTGTGATTTGCATTAATACAATTGATTTTCAATGTTTAAAGAAATCTGCAATAAAAAATTCGTATTGGATTATTTATTTTATTGAAAGAAATTTCACAGGTAGAGTAGGGTGCCAATATTTTCTTTGGTGCTATTCTGGTACGGTTTTAATAAATTTAAAACCGTGATATTTTAAAGGCATAAGTAGGGTATATATTTTATGAAGAAAATTTTAACGGTTTCTGCGTTAAGCATTGCAATGGTTTCAGGGTCTGCTTTTGCAGGTAATAACACTGGTGATGTACAATTCGTAGGTGTCGTAACTGATACAACATGCGATATCGTACCTTATGTAAATGGAGCCCCTAATTCAATTGTTAATATTGGTTCTGCAACAACTATTAATGGTTCAGCTTCTACTGGTCCGGTTACTCAATTCTTTTTAAAAGTTGCTAATGGCGCGACTTGTGGAGACGCATCACTTAACAACGCAGTTTTTAACTTCTATAGTAACACATTAAATGCCAATGGAATTGGTAACAGTACGGGAACTGCTACAGATTCAAACATGCTTCTGACCGTACTGAATGCTAATGCTGGAATTCAACCGATCGATCAATCTAATAACACAGCAGAAATCTCATTGCCATTGTTTAATTCAGATGGATTAAACCTCACTGCTCAGCTAATGGGCGGAACTGTTCCTGGTTCATATGAGTCAACGATGACATATACTGTTTATTACAATTAATTATCATCTCTATTATTCAAGGGGGGGTAACTCCCTTGAATAATTTTTATTAGTAGGGAGGTTGTATAAAAATATGACTTGTACTCGAGTTAGTGTTGTATGTTTTGCAACCATGTTCTTTTTTTCACCATTCACATACTCATCTGAATTAAATACAACTTTTTTAAAAGGTGTTACTGATGTGCCTTCTATACTTAAGGATGGAGTTAAGTATCCAGCAGGCACATACTATGTTGATGTTATGCTCAATGGAGAACGTAAAGGAAGGATAGCATTAAACATAACCAAGCGGGATGAATCAGAAGGACAACTGTGCATAAGTCCTGATTTGCTAAAAGATTCAAATATACACATAAATCTTAATGCTTATGCAGAAACTTTTGATTCTGGTAGAGGGTGTTACATTCTTGGAAAAAAGGGCGGTACTAATCTTGTCTTTGATGTAAGTAGCCAGAGTTTAGACTTTAACATTCCTCAGGCGTGGTTACTCGAAAGTAATGATGAGGCCTTATGGGATTATGGGGTAAATGGTCTAAGAATAAGATATGACGGTAATTTTAATCAGAAAGTACAATCAGATTATGGCGATGAATCTTTAGACGCATTTGGTAATTTTAAAACTGATCTTAATTTTGGTCGTTGGGTATTGTCGAGTGACATGAATGCGACTCGAAATCAAGATGAGAGTAACTTCACAACAAATAACTTAACTTTATCAACTGCAATTGCCAAAGTTAAAGGGGATCTACAGTTCGGTTACTCACAAACCAGGATGGAACTTTTTGATGATTTTGGGTTTTATGGAGTTAGCCTAAGATCTAATTACAACATGCAACCCTTGCAGGTTCGTAGTTACGCACCTGTAATTACCGGTGTTGCTAGTGGAACTTCACGTATAACAATTGATCAGGGTGGATACACAATATATTCTCGAGTTGTTCCTCCCGGGCCCTGGAAATTAGATGATATTCCATCAACAGGAAATGGCAATTTATCCGTTACCGTTGAGGATGAAAGTGGACATAAAACTGTTACTCAATACCCTGTTGCAACATTACCCTCTTTGTTAAGGCCAGGGGAGTATAATTATGATTTCGCTATAGGGGAGCGCAATAACTCAAATACATTAGATGACGCGTTTTCTAATGGTGATGGTACATTTATTCTGTCAAGTTTCGACTGGGGCTTTGAAGCTAACACTATAAATATAGCTGCTATATTACATAATCAATATCAAGCCTTAGGGTTAGGAGTTACTCAACCTCTCGGCTATTGGGGAGTAGTTTCTCTTGATTTTAATGGCTCTACAGCTGATTATGATGATGGTTCACATCGACAAGGTGTGAGTACTACATTAAAGTATGCGAAAACTTTTACAAGTAAAACAGACTTGCAATTATTGACATATCGATACCAAAGTCCTGGTTATACAGAGTTTTCTTCTTGGGATCCAAAACAAAAATTTGGCCGTAAAATCTATGATCCTAATAATGATGGGAATACAGAACAATATATATGGTTTGACGGGCAAGAGAAGGCTCGGTATGAAGCTCGTTTGACGCAACGTTTAGATAAAGCTAATCTAAACGCATCATTTTGGCAGCAAACATACTGGAATCGGGATAGTGATTCGTATGGTGCAACTTTATCTGCTAATACGTCTATTTTGAATGGCATTTCATTATTTGCAAGCAGTAATTGGTCAAGAAACTCTTGGTCTAGTGAAGATGATTATTCAGCATCCATTGGTGTCAGTATTCCTTTCACTCTTTGGGGTTTGAAGCATTTCAGTTCAAGTTCAATAGGGTATGACAGATATAATGGTACTTCGTTTAACAACACAGTATCAGGTACTGTAAATGATAGGCTAAACTATAGTGTTAATGCTGGAGCTGATGAGCACAGTAATAATACTGCTGGAGCTACTGTAAGTTATGCATTCGATAAAATTCAGACTAATATGTCTATAGCTCAAAGCTCATATGCTACAACCATATCAGGAAATCTATCTGGCTCTGCTATTGCAACAAGAGAAACAGGAGTGTTACTTACTAAAGAAGGTTCAGGAACTGTAGCAGTGTTAAATATCAAGGATACACCAGATGTTACATTTAATAACTCATTACCTACCGATAAGAGTGGTAATACTGTTATATACATGTCTGAGTATAACCCGACTACAATAAAAATTAACCCAGAAAATGTGCCTGACGATGTTGAATTAGTTAATACATCATTTGATGTTGTTCCTACAGGGAAAGCAATTATTTACAAAGAATTCAATTATGAGCATATACAACGCTATATTCTTAGAGTCAAAGATGCCAAAGGTAAACCCTTAAATGGTGGTAATGCAACCACTGAGAGCGGGTTAGATGCTGGATTCATTAATAGAAATGGAATATTACTCATAAATCTATCTACAGCTCCTAATGTCATTTCTATCACTAGGAATGGTTTAAAGATATGTGATTTTAATGCTAAAATCCTTAAGCCTGGTCTTGATTCCGTACAGGAGATTGTTTGTGAATAAAAATCGTTTGTTTCGTTATGCTGTGCTGTTGTGTGTGATTACTGCAGGAGGAGTAACTACTGCAAATGCTGCTTTTATTTTAAGTGGTACTCGTTTTATTTATGAAGAAGGTAAAAAAAATATTTCCATTGAGGTAACGAATACCTCAAAAGATACATATGGTGGCCAAGTTTGGATTGATAACTCTGCAACAGACAATACAGGGGTGTTCATGGTTCCATCGCCTCCTTTTTTTAAGCTGGATGCAGGACGGAAACAAGTGTTGAGGTTAATGAATGTTAACTCATCTCTTCCGAATGATAGGGAGTCTCTTTTTTATATTAATGTCCAAGAAATTCCGCCAAAGCCTAAACAAGTAGATGGCAGTATCATTGCTATTGCTATGAACACACGTGTAAAGCTACTTTATAGGCCAAAATCTATAATGAAAGAGCGTCTTAATGCGGAAAGCCAAGTTATGCCTGAATACAAAAATGGACATTTATGGCTAAAAAACCCAACACCATACTACTTTGCTATTACGTCGGTTAAAGTTAATGGCAAAACTATGACCATTCCAAAACAAAAGCTATCATCGTTAACCACTCTGAAACCTAATGATGAAGTTGATACAGGCATAGTTCAGGCTGGAAATGTTACTATTGGTGCCATCAATGATTGGGGAGGGGAGCAGTTTTATGAAATTCACTAATCTACTAAAATGTATTATCGGTGGAGGATTTCTCATATGGAGTGAACTATCCATTTCAGCAAATTCAGCATCAGCTACGATCCCTGTTGAAGTAACCTTTATTGATCCACCTTGTTCTATTGTGGTTCCTGATACAGTAAATCTAGGAACTATGCTAACTGGTACGCATAGTTATGATCCTTTCTATATAACAATCAATTGCACATCAATAAAAAACTCAGCTATATACGCAGAGATAGTTCAGGGTACATTAACTTCTGGTTATGTTGATCGTATGGATATGATCAGTCCAGTCGGAAGCACAGGTTCTCCGGTACAATTCTGGTTAGTTGATCCAGATGGGAAGCCTATAAGTATTGATGGCTCTGGGAATACTAATCCCGCAAATCAGTTTTGTGAGGGTTCCGAAACAAGGCAGTGCTCATTAATACCTTCTACACTGATTTCCAGTGATACTCCTCGAGGTCAAACTCAGGCTGTGCTTCGCTTTAGTATAGTATATGCTTAAGTTTAAAGGGCGGGGTTTGTAGTTTAAATATTGCATTCCTCTGAATATATTTTATACTTAACGGATTCTCAAATGTCAAACAAAATTATTACAATTCCATTGTCTTGTGTGTATTTCCTGTCCGCATCTGCATTTTCTGCAGACGTAAACTATACTTGTAGTACCCCATATGTTTCCTATGGAGGCACTTTGTACTCTCCTCAAGTCAACGTTACACCATTCCAAAATGGTACTGTTGAATTATCTGGTCGTGCCATATGGAACGTTGGTGTTGTCCAACAAAATGGCAATACTTTGAATAATATGTCAAGTTTAGTACAAAAAATAACAGAGAACTTGGGCATGTCTATAGAGGCTGGGGTCGAAACAGCTACAAATGGAGTAGTGAATACTATATACATTGAGAACGCTTACAATAACACTATAACTAATAATAATGCTTACCCTCAAACTTTTGCGTCAGGATATTATATACACAACGTTTCGCTTACGCATACATCCTCTACAGATTTTAGAGCAACATGGAGTTTAGATGGTGATAGTACGCATTTAATTGGTGGATCTAAAACCAGCGTGCTATGGGTTCCCCACATTATCGCTGGCTGGGGCAATGCTTCTACCGCTGTTACTAGTGGCACGCGTCAGATTACTGCAGATACAGGTGATAGTGTAGGTGGTGCTCCTATTTCTGTTAATCTTTTGCCATATATAGATAATCTATCTTCAACCTTACATGACACATCGAATGGTGTACAATATGTAGGAAATCATGGTAATACTTTAATAGGTCCGCATGTGATCACTTGTACCCGGGAAGCCAGTCCATTTTCTGTTAGAGTATTTCAAGATAAGTTTCAATTAAGCGGAGAGGTGGGTACAACTCTTTCAGGTCTTGCTAACTGGGCAATTACTACTGATGATGTAGCGCAGACATTTTTTATCAGTGCATCATTGGATTGGGTCACCGTCCCAGGTTCGTTAATAAACGTCAAAGACGCGGTTACAGGTGAAGACTTACTTAACACATCGGTTTATATCGGTACGAGACGCAGTGGTGCTTTACAACTGACTGTTGCACAGGATAACGGAGCAGGTACCTATACTGGGTATCTTACTATTACTGTAAGTGTTGTTTAATATATAAGACGAACTCAGTTTTGGGCATTATTCAAAACTGGTTCGACTCTATGCTTTCGGTGTGACCAACTGCTAGCTAATAGGCACCGATAGTTGTTCTTTTTCTTTACGGCCAAAATTAATCTATAAAAGACAGTATAAAGCAGTAAAACATAAGTATTGTGTGTCAGGTTTTCTTCGATGTGTCTGAGTGATTGGTTTCTGTCTGGCATAAAGCACTTACTGGATGTGCGTTTTTATCGTATCCCACTGATGTTTATCATATTAATCATTAGTTATTTAACATAATCTTTGTTGTGCGTACTTTGCATGTAGTAGATTAATTGAGATGTCTGCCTCAGACCAATGTGTCCGCGCTACAGTCTCCCCACAGTGATCACTGCTTTCAAAGGATAGGACTCATGACGGCATACGGAACGGAGTTTTTCTCAATGAACGATGTAAACCGACTCAGGATCCGTCAGGACGTTATTGACCGCCGTTTTACTACATGTCTTGCAGCAACCCGGCTTGAAATATCTGACAGACACTGCCGTCGGTTGCTGGAGCGCTATCGTGAACATGGGCCGCTTTCACTTGTTGGTTCGAGGATCGTGGTCCGTCCTCCGTCCTCCACGCTGCTCGTTTACGTTGATGATGCAACGAGCCGGCTGATGCAGCTTCTGTTCGTCAGTTCTGAGTCCACTTTCGCCTATTTTGAAGCCACCCGGTGCTATCTGAAGCGTTACGATAAGCCTCTGGCGTTCTACAGCGACAAGGCCAGTGTCTTCAGGATCAACAACAAGCATGCCACCGGCGGAGATGGCCAGACTCAGTTTGGCCGTGCCATGAACGAGCTGAACATCACCGGCATCTGCGCCAACACCAGTTCAGCCAAGGGCCGTGTTGAACGGGCCCACCTCACGTTACAGGACCGCCTGGTCAAGGAGCTGCGGCTCCGTGGTATCAGTACACCAGAGGCCGCAAACGCCTTTGCCGAAGAGTTTATGGCTGACTACAACCGCCGGTTTGCAAAGCCACCTCGTCACGATTTCTACGTTCACCGTCCGCTTGATAACAATGAAAATCTGGAGGCAACATTCACCTGGCGCGAACAGCGTAAGGCCGCTAAAAACCTGACATTACAGTACGATAAGAAGCTTAATCTGCTTGAAGATAATGAAGAAAACCGGCGTTTTCAGGTGAAATATATTGATGTCTGGCAGTATCCGGATGGCACCATCGAGCTCAGGGGCTAACGATACTTCCCTGCCCTTCATAACCTACGACCGTCTGGGAGAGCTGGACCATGGTGCCATCGTCGACAACAAGCGACTGGGATGCGAACTGGAAATGATAAAGCTGGTTCAAAACAAGCGTGACAACACCCGCTCACAGGCCCTGCCATCACTGGATGGCCAGACCTCACGCAGAAAGAAACAGCTCGGAAAGAGATCACAAAGAAGCCTGAATCACGACGACATTCTGGAAGCCATGCAGCAATTCCAGACAAGAAGCCAGGAAATCTTTGGCAAAAGCTGAAACATAAACCACATGCGGACATTTTAATTTAGCCGGAAAGCGGGCCTTTAAAAACAGCCCAGACATTACGCTTATAATAGCAAAATTATAATGCTTGGCTGTACGTGAATGGACTGGAGCAAACCCGATAAAATGATAATTATTCATTCATTGTCTGTCCCCGCTAAGTCACTCCTAAGTATGGCTCATTAATCTGTGATGGAAACAAACTCACCCGATGAATACGACAGCAGTCATCTCTGGCAGGAAACAATGCGACCACAACAAAATAAGTTCCCGGCTTTCCCAATGAATAAGGTTCCTGAAGTCACTCTCTTTTTCTGGGTGATAAAAATGATGTCCACTACCGTGGGTGAAACAGCAGCAGACTTTCTGAATATGGATCTCAACTGGGGGCTGACTAATACCTCTCTGCTTGCCGGCACATTGTTTGCCTTGATCCTGGCCTTTCAGTTACGTACTAATCGCTATATTCCGGCTATTTACTGGTCAACTGTACTATTAATCAGCGTGTTCGGAACGCTGATCACTGACAACATGACCGACCACTTTGGAGTGTCGCTCGCGCTGTCAACATCGGTATTTGGCGGATTACTGGTTCTGACATATTGGAACTGGTATACAAATGAAAAAACATTATCCATTCACAGCATTAACAGCCTGAAGCGGGAAGCTTTCTATTGGGTTGCCATTTTGTTTACCTTCTCGCTGGGAACTGCCGCAGGAGACTGGGCAGCGGAAGGTCTTGGTCTCGGCTATCTGAACGCAGTCATTGTTTTTGGTGCGCTGATTGCGCTAACCGCTGCCTACCACTATTTGTTCAAAGCGAACAGTGTACTTTGTTTCTGGATTGCATATATTTTAACCCGTCCTCTGGGAGCCTCTTGCGGGGACTTGTTGTCTCAGCCCTTTACCAGCGGTGGTCTAGGACTTGGCACAACAAGAACCAGCATTTTGTTCCTACTGACCATCACATGTCTTATCGTTTACCTCACCTATAAAATGAAACTCAAAGAAATCAACAGATAAGACATTCAGTGCGGTACAGGTTGGTAATCACCAGTACCGTGTATATTCTTCGGTATATTTCGCTTATCCTTGAGAAATCAATTCTATGAGAATACTCCTTGTCGAGGACGACCCGATGGTCGGAGAGGTCGTCACCAGTTCACTGAAAGACAACGCTTGGGCAGTTGACTGGGTTCAAAACGGCAACGATGCCTGTGTCGCGTTCAGTACCTGGCAATATGATGTTATTTTGCTTGACCAAGGACTACCTGGTAAAGACGGTCTGATCGTGCTGGCCGAAATCCGCCAGAAAGAGCTCACGGTACCGGTGCTAATTCTGACCGCTCGCGACGCGCTCGAAGACCGGTTAAAAGGGCTTGACAGCGGCGCGGACGATTATATTCTCAAACCATTTGATATGAGCGAGCTACTGGCGAGGGTCCGGGCAGTTGTTCGAAGAAATACCAGCAATGGGAGCCCTGTCCTGAGTAATGGTGTACTGACTCTGGATCCGATCACTCATGAAGTCAGTATTTTCGAAACACGACAAAAATTTTTGCTTTCTAATCGTGAATATGCCCTGCTGGAGGCTCTTATGCTGCGTCCGGGGAGAATACTTTCCCGCAGTGTACTGGAAGACAGAATCTATGGCTGGGGCGAAGAAGTCGAAAGTAATGCCATCGAATTTCTGATCCATGCATTAAGAAAAAAGCTCGGGCGGGACGCCATTAAAAATGTCAGAGGTGTCGGATGGCTGGTATCAAAAAACGGATGAAAACCTCCGTTCAGTTACGGTTATCACTGGTGCTGGGGATCGCTATTCTACTTACCGCCATTATTTCCGGAGGGATTACCTTTTATCTGGCGCAGGATGAAGCTAGGGAGCTTCAGGACGATACCTTAAGACAGATAGCTTACTTCACAAAGTCCCACGATTATAACGCACTGCCCGAAAAAAAGGGGCAAAACAGGGCCGACGATGATAGCGATGCAAAAATACTGGTGGAATATCTCACTGTTGCTGACACGCAAAAACAAGGCCTGGGCATCACCTTCCCTTTGCCCACTCCCGTGAGAGAAGGTTTTCAAAACGTCACAATCAACAATGTACAATATCGGGTTCTTGTTCACCGTCTGACGAAGGAACGGTTTGTGATTGTTGGTCAGCAGACCGAGGTCAGGGATGAAATCGCCTCTGCTAGCGCATTACGTACGATGATCCCTTTTATCCTGCTTTTACCCTTACTGTTGTTGGTCACCACAGAGCTGATAAAAAAATCCTTCCGGCCGGTACTGTATCTAGCTGCCGGAATATACCGACGCGATGAACGGGATTTAACGCCACTGGTGGATGATAACATACCGGACGAGATTCGCCCTTTCGTGGAAGGTATTAACAGGCTTTTACTCAAAGTGGACAACGCAATACAGGAACAAAAACGCTTCATTGCCGATGCCGCGCACGAATTACGCACCCCCCTGACGGCCCTGTCTCTCCAGGCTGAGCGGTTATCTGCTTCGGACATGTCGGCAGAAGCCCGTGGGCGTTTAGCAGCCCTGAGACTGGGGTTAACGCGAGAAAAAAAATTGCTTGAACAGCTATTATCTCTCGCCAGAGAGCAACAGCTTCTTCAGACGCGAGGGACAGAAGCGGTATCTCTCATTGAACTGTTTCGGCAGGTTATAGAGACACTGCTCCCTCTGGCACTTAAAAAGCGTATAGATATCGGTGTGGTGGAAACCACTTGCCCGGCAGGGTCGAAGGTTTTTACGGAAAAATACAGCCTGTACACGGCGCTCAAAAACCTGGTCGAAAACGCAATTCACTATATCCCTGAAAACGGGCAAATTGACCTGCGGTTACAGTTTATTGATAACTGTGCGGTGATCGATGTCGAGGACAATGGTCCGGGAATTGCTGCAGAACAACGAGAACGGGTATTTGATGCATTCTACCGACCCGCAGGCACCGAGAAACCCGGCTCTGGGTTGGGGTTGTCCATTGTAAAAGCATGCGTACGCCGGCTGGGAGGAACCATCACTCTGGCGCCATCCTCACATTTTCCATCCGGGTTGCTGGCAAGGATAACTCTGCCGGTTAAAAATCACTCCGGATAAGTGATTATTCAGTTCGCTCAGTGTGACCTAACTTAATGCCGCTATACTGTCCTTAACAATGAAAGAGAACATAAATACGTTAAAAAGTAATACTATGAAATTGGTGACAGCTTTGTCTGAATGTCTGCTTTGTATTGTAAAGCAAGTATATCGGAAATCAATAGACATGTTTATCCAAATGTCTGAGACACCGAAAGAATGAGAGATATATACCGCTCGGAGTGTCTGTTAATTTCCGATGTGATTTATTAATCAAGCTATTATTTAGTATGGTAGTGTTAGTCTGCGCTTTGTAATATTAAATTTAATAACTCTTAAAAAGAAAACATCGCTTTACAGGTCATAATAATCTTGGGGAACGAGCGTTTTCGCAAACTGTTGCTTTAAAAGCCGGACTCACGGTATATAAAACCTATTCTTTCCATTTTTAAAGCTCGTTCGTCATTTTTATATCGAAAGCAGTTCATTCCCATTCATTTAATGGCCAGCACACACCTACGAACAGGCTTACCAGACTGTAAATATTTGGTGCTGGACTGGATATGTCTGCCTCCTGTAAAGATAGTTGTGATAATTTTTAATGGCTAAGTTTGGTCTAAGTATTTACGCGTAATGTTATAAGCACGCCAAAAAGAAAATATAAATTATACCAAACAGGAATAACACACCATGAAACGCACAATTTTTTTTACTCTTTCTACATTTTTAATGGCAATGACTACCTGTCCCGTATACGCCAGTACCGAAAACACTAGTATGTCTGACTTGCGGGTGCAGAAAACCATTGATTCCAGCTACTGTAATCCAGGTTTACATCGTTGCGAGGTACCTTTTACTATTGGAAAGGGTAATAATGCTAAGCCAGACGGAACAGACAAAAACTACTGTAACCCTAACTCCGTAAAATGCAATGCACCTTTTACTATTGACCGGGATCATATTGCCAAGTCTGACGGAACAGACAAAAGATACTGTAACCCTAACTCCATAAAATGTAATGCACCTTTCACTACAGGGTATAAGTATATGAATCAGTGAGAAGTTTTTGCTCGTCAATAACAAATTCAAATCTTCTGATTTCATCAGGAAAGTTAAATGAATACTAATTTAAATGCATCGTTAGTCAAGGTCCCTCAGATTACCTTCATGTTTTGGATAGTAAAAATAGCAGTGACCACTCTGGGAGAGACCGGTGGGGATGCTGTTTCAATGTCCATAGGGATAGGCTATGCCGGCAGTAGTATATTATTTCTATTGCTGTTCGCAATTGCTGTAGCCTTTCAGATAAAATCAACTGAATTTTATCAGTATAGGTACTGGGTTACCGTGATCGCCACAACGACCGCAGGAACAACGCTGGCAGATCTGGCAGACAGGACACTTGGTCTCGGTTATGCCGGTGGTGTAGCGCTTTTAATCACACTGCTGGCATTTTCATTTTATAATATCCGGAACAGTGTCTGTGCATTCCATTAAAACGGTTTCTTCTGAAGCATTTTACTGGTTAACAATCATGTTCTCACAGACGCTAGGGACTGCTTTGGGTGACTGGACTGCAGATACTGCAGGTCTGGGTTATGCTGGAAGTATGTATATATTCGGCGCACTATTATTACTTTTGATATGTGTTTATGTTTATACAACAGCATCCAGAGTTGTACTGTTCTGGAGTGCATTTATACTGACACGCCCGCTTGGTGCTGTGGTGGGGGATTTTATTGATAAACCTCTCAGTGCCGGAGGACTTGAATTAAGTCGATATTCAGCATCATTTTTCCTTATAACATTTATCATGATATGCTTGGTCATTTTCCCACAGAATTCTGCAAGTGAAAAAATTGAAAGATATGGTAGGGAATACTAAGTTGTAGCTAATTTTTTTCAGTATATTTTTTTAGGTTATTCGTCACTTTTTATAAATCCCGAGGTACAAATGTGAACACTTAAACAATCTTCTACTCTATTACTTCTTCTTGCCATCATCGGTACAAGTGCTCGCATCGGAGTTGGCATCTGAGATGAAGCTCCTGGTTGACAGCATGGGTTGTCCTTAGTGTGTATTATTCATAAAATCATCGTGTTCTTCATACGAAGAACACGATGATTTTAAAAACGATAAATATACTGTGCTGCCAGGAACAACATGGAGGGAGAGGAATATTCACCTGACACAATCGGAGAAGAGTCTTTAAGAGTGCTACCTTGAGCATATTCCACTGATATACCAATTTCAGAAATGTCAGACAATGTATATTGTGCACCAGTACCGAAGCGCCACGTACTTGAAGATGGCCATGTTATAGACCCATTGTCATCGTTTTTATTCCAGCTACTATCGTATGCAAAGCCGGCATTGAGTCGTAAGTCATGGGTCAATCTAACCTGAAGCCCGAGTGCACTATTCCATGTATCCTGCAGGGCAAGTTCGCTGTTTATCGTACTGGCACTACTACTGACATAGTTATCAGCAAAACGACTCCATTGTTGCCATCCTACGCTAAAAGCCAGAGCAACGGTATCATTCAATTCCTGCCATATGCTGCCTGTCACCTGCTGTGGAAGAACAAGATGAGCTTGCTGGATTAACAAAGAATCTCCAGAAATTGGATCTGTTATTCTTTGATTAATATTAAAATTAAAAGTTTGCTGACTACCCCAAGTTAAACCAAGCCGCGTGGCCTTACTCAGTGTATATATAACACCTAATCTGGCACCATAAGAATAATCAATATCTGACTCATTAAGTAACTGTGTTCCTGTCACAGTATGCCCACTACTCATTTTAAGTCGTCCTTGAGTTATCGTTACCCCCCCTCCTACGGACAATTTATCGTTTAATTCCCAGGATAATGTAGGTTGCAATGTGATAAACATGAGAGATGCTTTATCAAGTAACGAACCAGCTCTCCAATCATTCCCAAAATCCAGACTTAGCCCTGCATTACTGTATAACCCCAATCCTAGATTCAATTGCTCATTGATCGATTGACTATAAAATAGGCTTCCTCCTGGTTGCCAACCAACTACATTTCCCGGACTTTGCCCCCTATTAACATCATAGTCAAAATCCCCGTACAAAGCCTGAAAGGACGCAGATAATTCCCCTCCATCCAAATAACTCATACCCGCCGGGTTTGTATAAATTGTGGAGGCATCACCTGCTTTAGCAGCACTACCGGCCCCCGCCAGACCTTGATCTGCTGTACCTAGTTCGTAAAGGTATATTCCTGAGGCTATTGTTTGATATGAGTATATGGATGTTAGGAAAGCAAATAATAGGTGTATTCCAATCTTAATGGTCATAATTAACTCCTTTGTACGACAGAGGGCTTCATCTGTACTGCAAAGTATCTTTAACCATATTGTTTAAAATAGGTTGAAAATCAGCTGCAGTTAATGCTGTATTCTTATTGCGAACTTTGTTTGCCTTTAATTCTGGTTGCAACCAAATTCCATTGCTGTTATAGAATTCCGAGGCGTTTTTTTTCTCCGCTAAGGTAGAGGTGTTTTGCATGATAAAAATATATCACCGGTGCTGAAAATTTCAGCTTGATATAATTTAAGGCAGAGTTCTCAGTAAAATTTTTATTGCCCATTATGGTATGAATTTTCAATGGACCATTACATGGCATTGGGCGTTTATTTACAATAACTTCCCATTTTTATTTAAAAATAAATTGAACCACCAAGATATACTCCATCAGCTAAAACATTATCCGAATTACCATCCTGTCCTTTCATTTTGGAAAAGCGATAACCAATGGATAGAGTTAATGGTCGAATCACCGTATACCGTACTCCAGTCGCAGCTTCTTGATAATTTTCAACACCATCCGATAGTTCATTTGGTGAGTACCAATATTCACCGAAAATGGATAAGTCATCATTCAATTCTATTGAAATACCTGCCCCTGGTGCCGCGACATAGCTCTTTTTTCCGTGTTCTGGTTTAAGGTACGCTAGACGGCTACCTGGAGAAAACACAATAGGTCCTAATGGTATACCAAATCCTATTACGGGCCCTGCAACCGTACCATTATCGTCATTCCTGATTACATTAGCTTGCAGTGAAAATCCTGGTGTTCCCGGCGAGCCTAGCCCAGCATTTAAATATTGAAATTTGTCACCACCTCCAATTTCAATCCCTAACGCATAAGTTTGCATGCTAACCATCATACTTATGAAGAACATTGTTAATTTAATACGCATCATGATTTCCTTTATGCTTACTGCCACAAGTATCGTGCTGGTGAGTTTTTTAAACCAAACATAATTATAATTTCATTTCCATGCATATGTAATATTTACTTGTTTATTGTGTTGGAATAATACAATTCATAGGATGAATGATCCACTTTTGAGCTATAAGTATATTTTATTACATGCATGCATGATATTTTTCTTATTGTTTATCAGTTGCTTGTGGTGCGATTGGTGTATGTGTTTTTTGTTCGGTGTGAGGTGTTAATGTTGGTGGAATGTTATTATTCCAACAGTGAAATAGGAAAATAGCCTACAATAGGCTTGGAATATAAAATTGTATGCGACTATTTTTTTCTTGTTTTTTTGCTGGGCATTTCAAGCAAAACATACTCAACTTGATTACCTGATTAGGAGTTCATTAATGCGTAATTTTTTACATTTCTGTATTTCTGGGATGCTCTTCATGAGCCCAAATTTTGTACAAGCTTCAGATGAGGCTACCACTGGTTCGAGTGTAAGTGATTCACTTTATAATATAGCATCTACACTATCTGCTGAGGATGCGTACGCTATAGCACTTGATGCATATGTATATCTTTATCCTATAATTACGATGGATGTTACACGTATCAATCAGACATCTAGCGAATCAGCAGGAGGGGCAAAGGGGCCGGCAAATCAGTTTCACCATCTTAGAAAATATCCTGATCCTAGTTTCAATGATGTAGTGAGACCAAACTTTGATACTCTTTATTCTCAGGCCTGGCTTGATTTAACACATGGACCACAGGTGATTTCAGCTCCAAATACTCATGGCCGTTACTATCTTTTGCCTATGCTGGATATGTGGAGCAATGTTTTCGCAGTTCCTGGTGCTCGTACCACTGGCACGGAGTCAGGTAAATGGCTTGTTGTTCCCCCAGGGTGGAGAGGAGTGTTGCCTAGTGGAATTGATGTAATTCAAGCTCCTACACCTTATGTTTGGGTGTTGGGAAGAACTCAGGTAAATGGCCCAGATGACTATGCAGCCGTACATAAAATTCAGGATGGGTTTAGTATTACTCCGCTCAGCATGGACAAAGTTCCAGATGATAAATCAATTATAACAACTGCAACGCAGAATTTGTGGGTAAAGAACAATGTCCCCCCCCTTCTTCAAGTAAACCAAATGAATGCCAGAGATTACTTTTCTTACGGCAGTGAGTTGCTGAATGCAATTCCTCCTCAACTAACGGACTGGTCAATTTTAATTAGAATGAAGCGCCTCGGCATTTATCCGGGAGTGAATTTTAATTTTGATAGTCTTAGTCCAGAAGTGCAAAGTGCTCTTGAGCGAGCTGTACATGATGGTCTGTCAGAAATTAAGAAGTATGGTTCATCAACTGTACCAAAGGCCAATGGATGGTTTATGAGCACCAATGCAACGGGTACTTACGGAAATAATTATTTAACACGAGCTTTTATTACTATGGTTGGCTTGGGAGCTAATCTAGATACTGATGCTGTGTATTCTATCCTTTATCAAGATGCTAATGGGCAAGCTATGGATGGCAAGAAGAAATATGTCTTGCATTTTGCAAAAGGTCAGACACCACCCACCAATGCGTTCTGGTCGGTTACAATGTACAATAGTGACGGTTTTGCTGTTGATAATCCATTGCATCGTTATGCAATCAGTAGCTGGATGCCATTAAAACAAGAAATTGATGGTTCCACCAATATTTATATTCAGTCAAATAGTCCAGGTAAAGAAAAAGAGTCGAACTGGCTTCCTTCGCCATCTTCAGGTAAAACCGGTGTTACGATGCGAATTTACTGGCCGAAAAGTAGTGTTGAAAATGGTAACTGGATACCACCAGTTGTGATACCCGTACAATAATTATTTTTGTTCCGGCGGAGTTACACCCAGCCGGAACAAAAGTAAATAAAAATATCATTTTAAAACATATGAGAGCGTTAGTCTATCACAGTGATTTCCTTTATTTGTTGCAGTAAGTGTGAAGTTTATCAACCCCCTGTATTTTAGATCAAGCAAATGAATAATGAAATCATGTTCATTTTCAAACAAGTTCTGTAATTGGTAAAAATCTTTTTTTGCAATAAGGTTAGGGTATGTTTCTTTTAGTTTATCCAAAATTATTCTTTGTTTGTTGCTGTCAATTTCATTAAGCATACTCAGTCCTCCATTTTATCTTTTTATGTGCAAATATGAATTGCGGTTGATTGATTTATAAAATGCTTGAGTGTTTTGATGATATTATGAATTTGATGTCGGAACTGAAACCCTAATGTTTATGATCTGTTATGCGTGTGTTTGATTTTGGCTGTTAGTCGAATGGCATTATTCAATGCATATAGATAGCTTCCCTTGGTTGTGCTTTTACCACTAAAGATCAAAGCCTATTTCTTCCTCCTGTAATATTGAATTTTTACACCCGATTAAATTATTAAAGTACACCTTGCATTCGACAAGTGATGTATTAGTACACAGGGGGGGGGAGGATTTATTATCTTTTTCAGATGAAACAATCATTACAGCATGGTAAAAAAAACCGGCAACAAGGCCGGTAAAGTTGGATTGTATGACTATGAATCTAATTATTATTTACTCATTGGATTAGTGCCCTAGTGGTAACATGACGCAGCGATACGATAATATAATTACCAAAAAGGCACTAATCAAATTCAAAATAATCAAGTAGACGTCATAAAAATAATTATGCAACCAAAAAGAGAGTGTGTCCATAGTTGATGTGGAATAAAATCATTCCACTGGTGTGGTGTTTGATTTTTAAATCAATCTGTTGGATAGTGTGAATTTCGGATAGCATTAACTTGGCAGGGTAACCTTTCGATGTGTTCACAAGGATTGCAGTACTTTTTTTGAATATTACTAAAATGTGATTTTCCTGCACTCAGTGTGATTTGTGGTAAAAAATTATTTTCTGCTCTTTTTAATGCTTATCAAAGTAATGAGTCTACATGTCAATTAAATCCAAATTAATCAATATTAGCCTAAATGCCTCTGTCATCATGTGTTGGCTGATGATATTTATTAGTTATATTTTGCTTTTAGGTCGTAAAACTATAGAGGCAGAAGAACTTTTTCTTATCAGCTTTTTATTTATGCTTTTTGCCGAGGTTGTTATATGGGTTAAAACTATTTATAAGTAGTCTATAGACGGCATTGGTCAAGGATTTATTTTTAGCGTCAATATCAATTACTTATTCCACATTAATGGCAAAGGTTTACTGTTATGTAATTTAAAATTTCGCTGCAAGTTATGAGTTAGTTATAAATGCTTACAAAAGACCTTTGACTACTTGACTTCAGAATTCACCAGACAAGTGTATGGAATCCTTATTGTTTATTTTATGAGCATTCTGTGTGGAATAGTTTAATTCCGATAATTGTGTGAGCGATTGTTTTATATAATGGTATTATTTTCCTGTAAGTAGTCATGTTTGCATGTATGCCATTATTTTTCTTTCTTGGAAGTGGAAGCCCCAATGTTTTCTCTTTTTTTCATTGGGGTATTTTTTTCTTTAAAATAAATAATCTATACTCTTTTACAGCATAGCCACGTTTTTTCAGTATGATCATTAACTTGTATGGTTATGTAATATATAATAAATCCAGATAACTGGTGCCATATCCTGACTTTTTTATCTTAAACTCTTTCAACCATCCCTATGGTACATACTATTTGACCTTTTTTCATTTAGCTTATTTTTAAACATGTCTCTTAAGTTATTTGCAATAACATATAAGATGGGTTGCGTTTTTGCATAACTGACAATTGCAGCATGGAGTTGCCAGAACGGTATAAGGACGTTAAATGATACCGTGACCGGCGTAAGCGACTGCAATGTGATAGCTTCTGTTTGTCCCCAATCCCCCTGAAAATTATACCTGAGCTGCAAGCGGTTCAGACATTTGGCCAAAATCTGAACGTCATTCATGGCTGATGATTGTTGTATTATGTAGTGCTTGCGTTTATTCCATCATAAGTAACTCGTCTGTTTTAAGGCTTCCTGAATTTCAGGCCTGCCCGCAACGTGAAAGGTTTCAAGGAGTTTCTGCATTTAGGCTCGGAACAACAATTTTACCTGCTCTGGACATTTTTCAGTATGCACCCCCTCTATGTATTATTCTAGACCCCCCCTATTTTTTTCATTACAACTTACATCCGCTCCACATATGCCTAATCATGTAGCCAATTTTCTTAATTGATAAGCCGTTTCGAAGTTTACTTGTATATTTAGTCACTTATTTCTCCTGATTTCTTTAAACATCTTGCGTCTTTCATCGACTTACTTTAAATCACATGGCTGTTGGGCTTATCAGTCATGTCGCTTTCATTAGTAAATTTACTTATTAAAATGTACCTTTGAAAAAGTAGATTCTCTGCGGTACGCTCTGACGGTATCAATGACCCCGATTTTTCACGCAGCGCGCCGGACGGTTTCCGGCCCGGACGGAGCCCGACATGATCCTGATGCCCGACGACGAACCGGAGATGAGTCTGCCCGCAGCCGTCATGCCACCCGGTGAGAATGCTCCGCTCAGCCCGGCCCGGGCCTACCTGCTTTCCCTCAATTCGCCCCGCAGCCGGCAGACCATGGCCTCGTTCCTTGGCATTGTCGCCGGCATGCTCGGCGCCGCATCTCTTGATGCCTGCAGCTGGGGCAGCCTGCGCCGTCATCACGTGATGGCCGTGACCGAGCTGCTGCGCGACACCGGCCGGGCCACGGCCACCGTCAACACCTATCTTTCAGCGCTCAAGGGCGTGGCGAAGGAAGCCTGGATGCTCAGGCTGATGGATGTGGAGAGCTTCCAGCACATCCGGGCGGTGCGCAACCTGCGCGGCAGTCGTCTCCCGCGCGGCCGTGCCCTGCCGCCGGCGGAGATCCTGGCGCTGTTCGGTGCCTGCGAAGCGGATGATTCCAGCATCGGGGTGCGCGATGCGGCGATGCTGGCGGTCATTCTCGGCTGCGGCCTGCGCCGTTCGGAGGCGGTGGGGCTGGATTTGCGTGACATTGTCATTCAGGAACGGGCGCTCCGTGTGCTGGGCAAGGGAAACAAGGAGCGGTTGGCCTACATGCCGGCCGGCACCTGGCAGCGGCTCAGGTTGTGGATCGATGATGTGCGGGGAGAAAAAGACGGGCCGCTGTTCACCCGCATCCGCCGCTTTGACACCCTGACAAGTGACCGGCTGACCGACCAGGCAGTGTACCATGTCCTGCAGGTGCGGCAGCGTCAGGCCGGCATTGCGAAGTGTGCGCCGCACGATTTAAGGAGAACCTTTGCCACGGCCATGCTGGATAACGGTGAGGATTTAATCACCGTAAAGGATGCGATGGGTCATGCCAGCGTCACCACCACCCAGCAGTACGATCGCCGCGGCGAGGCGCGCCTGCGCACGGCCCGTGACCGTCTGGATCTGATATGAAATTAACAACATGTTAAGATGCCAAGTTAACAAGATAGTAGGTGTGGATGCTCCCATGCTGCGCAATTTTCTGAAATGGTGTCACAGTGGAACTTCCGTTACAGTAGGTCTGCCGGCTATTCTGCTTCCCCTTCTGAACCGGGGTGGTTTGGATATGCGGGATGGCCGGTTCTTTTCGTTCTTTCATAGTGTACCGGATGTGATTTTGAGGGTTATGATGCGTGAAAATCTTCTGCAACCTCAGAAAAGTAGCTGAGTAACCGGGTATCTCTCGCCAGAATACGTTCATAAGCCGGAGTTATCAGTCCCATCAGCAGAAAGCGGCCGCTATCCCACATGCTGTTCGTAAATGAGATACTGCTCTGAGGTACGGTTGTAATTCTCTTGGGCACCTCAGGTGAGCTGGAAATGCAGGTTAACGTGAATATGCTGGACGTTAGCATCGGCAGCGAATGGCTGGAAATCAAAAGGGCGTCCCTTCCAAAAAGATTCAAGGGTAATTTACATTACAAAACGAACTCTATAAAAAATACCAAGAGAGAGGATTCTCACTGGATATGTAAGTCTAAGATAAAAAATTATAATTTAACACAAGATAGATTAAAATAACTAACTATTTGATTTTTATGTATTATAAATTCTTGCTCGTTCATCTCCAGGGTTCATGCCGCGCCGTATCCTGAGACTGGCTGAGAATACGTATGACCGTAACCATCGAATGTGATGACACAAAATAGATCATGTGCTGTTCCACCGGCAGCGAGCAGATATCTTCTCCCAGCTCCGCGCGATGCGTGCCGATGTCGTGCATGGCCAGCACATCAAACACCGCGGCTATACGGCCGATATACGCATCCGCCTGAACAACCCCGAACTGTCTGAAGCTGTAGTCCCAGATAGCTTCCAGATCTTCTTCTGCTTTCGGTGTCAGCTCAATTTCTTTCATTTGCCACCCTGGCCCTGACATTATTCAGGAAGGCATCCTTGTTCCATGGTTTTGCCTCGCCGCTGCTGAGTCCTTCGGCCAGGAGGTCGCGCAGTTCCTGAAGGCGTGATTCAGCCTGCTTCTCGCGCAGTAAACGCAGCGCGTCACGCATGACCTCGCTCTGGGTACGGTAATCACCGGCCTTAACCAGGGAATCGATAAATTCACGCAGCTCATCACCCACGTCCACCGTCATCGTACGGGCCATAACCCCTCCGTTTATTAATGTAAGATTTGTTCTTACATCATTATATCAGCTTACTCCCCTGCTTCCATCAGCCTTGAGATCCGACTTAGACTAAAGCCGGAAATAACATGCTCGGTTGCTAGCGAGGGGACTGGAGTGAGGGACGACCGTTAACTGCATGAGCTCTGGCTTTCCTTAGAATTGGTTATAAAAGGCTGGATGTGCATTGTTGTTAGTTCCGGGAATAGGAACTCTGCTTTTCCCTCTTTCAAATGTGGAAATGATTTACCTCAAACCGGAACGGTGTTTATAATCAGCTGTCGTCACCTCGGGTGTTCCCCTCTGCGCTTTTTACCGCCTGTAAATGGTTACAGGGACTTCCGGCAGTAGCCGGACTGTAAAAGGAAACCCGCCATGAAACCGAAAATTGTACCCGTTGTACGGTATACACGTTTTCGTTTCGGGCGCGTAGAGCATGTGCGTAAGCACATGCGCTCGCTCCCGACGCGTTAAGTGAACGGTACCCGCAGGTGACGGCACAGCTTGTTACTCCGCTGTTTCCGGCAGGTCTGCTGATTCCCCCATCATGGCAAGATAGTGATCATCGTCGTCTGTCTGAGTAAACACTTTTCTGAACATACTCAGATAACGTTCCTTATCGATGACCCCTGTAGAAAAGAGATTTCGGCCATCAGAATGAGAGTGCCGGTTGATGGCCCGATAAAATGAATCATACTCTCCGGCATCGCTGTGTTCGCTTGCCAGAGACTCCAGGGCCTCTTTAAGTTTTTCAGTTTTACAGGCGAAACTGAAATAGTACTCAAGAATATTCCTCATCGTATTAAAAAGCACAACAGGCTGGGTTTTTCCATCCCTGACGTCTTTCAGGGTCTGCCATAACGCCTGATATTCATTGAGCATCTCGTGCATGGAGAGCTTCTCGCAGGAACTGTAGTCAGACTTAATAATTCGAAGCAGAGACCAGTTCACCGGTGCCTCTCTGTTATCCTGCAGGCGGCCGCTGTTTAACAGTATTTCCTGGAAGAAAAACATATTGTGAGTCAGTATCACTACATGTCTCGCTGCACCTGACTTTATAATTTTCCGTTTAATGAGAGCTGCGACTTCATAAATATAGTTATGTGACAGGCTGGAAATCGGATCGTCAATAACAATAAGTTTATTCTCCGGATGAATGGTTTCAGGGGTGAGACTGCCGGAACATGATTCTATGAAATAAAGGAAAGAAACCATTGTTTTCTCACCCTCACTGAGGGATTTGAATACTTCCGCCTTCTCAGGCTCGCTTCCCCGGCGCAGACGGTATAGTTTCATCTCAGTATCATGGCAGATGATCTCAAAACCGGTGATCCCCAGCAGTCTGAGATTCGCGTTGATACTGTCAATAGTGGGTTGTATGTCCGAGAGTTGTCCGGTCAGGGCATTCGTCTCGTCATCCAGCTGCTTCTTGTTTGCTTCGAGGAGCCCGCCATCACGTAACCTACTGTTAATTTCATTCTGTAGCTCACCAAGCTGCCTGTCACGTTCGGTAAAGAACTCTTCGCAAATCCCTCTGAGATGCGCCATTACATCAGCGTACAGGGACTTTTTTTCCTGGGTAAAGTTTTCAGCCAGTCGGTTATTTTCCCGTACCCGGGTATTGAATGCGTCCACTTCATTCTGGAGTAAGAACAGGGATTCCTGAAGGTTCTCAGGCTGTACCTTCAGAGACGGTTCTTTAATTTTATTAAGGAGTTGCTGTAACAAAATCTGAAAACCTTTATTCACCGCTTTCACCAGAGATAAAATCTGACTTCCCTCATCAACGAAAGAATGGGTTGCAACGCGGTGTTCAAATTCGGCCAGGGCATCACAGTCCTGAGCCAGCCCTTCTGCTGCCTGGCTCAGCACTCCAAGAGAAGTCTGATAAGACTCATCGAACATCTGAGTGAGTTCGCGCGAAAAGGCCATGACATCAAAGGGCTGCTGGCAGAAGGGGCAAACATCGTCGTGTATATAATGCTGCCCCTGACGCACCCAGTCTGCATTACCGATTTTCTGAATGAGTGCAGAGAATTGCGTGCTGCTTGCAGGCACAACAGGTTCCTGCATCAGTTTTATTGTTTCTTCCGTTAAGACAGTTGTTCGTGGAATATGAATTTCGCTGACAAGCGTTCCTTCGCTTTGACTTAACATTCGCCATTTATCAGCCAGTTCCTCCGTTGTGGTACGCACGTCTGAAAGTGGTGTTGCAACCATACGTTCGTAAAACGATCTTTTAATTTTGGCACCATCAAGGAAATCGCTGAGGATTTTCCTGTCATTGACTGTCCGGTTGAAAATATCCCTGGCACAGTGGTCGACGATCGTTTCTTTCATCTCTTCTTTTTGTGCAATCTCCTCATTAAGTTTCTCCAGGCGGGCACTCAGTTTTGTTCTTTCTTTATTATTACTGTTTATTTTATCCTGGCTTTCCTGATTGGCCTCACTGAGAGTGAAGATCCCGGGCTGATAGTCCGCACGGGCGAATTTGCTGTCAATATATTCCTGATTAAAGACCTGGAAGTGGCTGATGTGCGGGCTCTCAAAGGCACAGTGCCGATATTTATCCGCCTGCCGGTCATAAAAATAGCCTGATACCGTGGACTTCCCCGAACCGTTCTGGCCGTAGATGAGTGTCACCTTACTGCTGAGATCAAAGCAGATATCCCGGTCAGGCGCGTAGCTTCTTACGCCCCGGATCCTGAGTTGAGCCATTTTTTTCTCCTTATCCCTGAGTTCTTTGAGCCTTTCTATCGTAGCCCACTTTTCATTCTGGTTGTGTCATCCTGATCAGATTTATCTCAACCACTCTTGCGTTCCAAATCTGACATGACCGGAAGTGATGACCTTCGTGATTTAATTGAAGTGAAATTGCTTTAATGGCAATAATAAAATTATTTTGTGCTTTCTGGACATTAATGTCTTTTTGGCAAAAATAATAATAAATTACTGTCTTATATGCACCAGTGTGCTTCATCCCCAATGAAGATCCGAAAACCCTGAGTTCCGGATCTCAGTGGAAAAAGTGAGAAATATGTATAGGCGTAGCATATCCATATGCCAGACATCTGCATATGCAAGGGATATACAACTGAACAAAGTTAGCATATACTTAGCCTATGCGCACACCCGGCGCATTACCACCTTCGGAGAGGTCCGAATATCGGGAGAAACACGATGAGAACCGTATCGATATTTAAAAACGGCAACAACCGCGCCATCCGTCTGCCCCGCGATCTGGATTTTGAGGGGGTGAGCGAGCTGGAGATCGTCCGGGAAGGGGACAGCATCATCCTGCGCCCCGTCCGCCCGACCTGGGGCTCTTTCGCGCAGCTCGAGAAGGCCGACCCGGACTTTATGGCGGAGCGTGAGGACGTTGTCACCGACGAAGGACGATTTGACCTGTGAACAAGATCTATATGCTCGACACGAACATCTGCTCGTTCATCATGCGCGAGCAGCCGGAAGCCGTGCTGAAACGCCTGGAGCAGGCGGCGCTGCGGGGTCACCGCATTGTGGTTTCGGCCATCACTTACTCCGAGATGCGATTAGGCGCCACCGGCCCGAAGGCCTCGCCCCGCCACATGCAGCTGGTTGACGCGTTCTGCTCCCGCCTCGATGCCATCCTGCCCTGGGATCGCGCTGCGGTGGATGCGACCACGGAGATAAAGGTGGCGCTGCGCCTCGCCGGCACGCCGATCGGCCCGAACGACACGGCGATTGCCGGGCACGCCATTGCGGCCGGCGCGGTACTGGTGACGAATAATGTGAGAGAGTTTGAACGGGTGCCGGGCCTGGTGCTGGAAGACTGGGTGAAGTAATCCCGATAAAAATTTTCGTTACGGAGACGACTGACATGAATACTGAGCACACGGACTACGGCTGGCTTTTCAGGGAACCGGCTGAAGAAACTGACGGCGATATCCTTATTGATCTGGAACATCTGCCTCCGGAGCTTAAACAGGCCGCTCTCCAGATTTTACTGAATCAGATTGACCGCGATACGGCAGAGAAAAAACTGGCAGAAGTCATACAGCAACTGGGATTTGATATCACCGCAGCAGAACTGTCAGCGTATCTTTTTAAACCGGGCCATGCCTGACGATCGGTTTGTGGTGGCCGCCTCTCCGGTGTACCTGCGCGCCGTTGAAGCAGACCTGCTTGCAGGAAGGGACGCGCTACGTACGCCTGAACAACTGCAGGTTGTCACCTCAAAAGGCTACCGGGGCAGCCTGAAGGACAGTGTCCGGTATACGAGTGCAGACATGATGAAAGAGCTGAATACCAACATGACCGGACTGAATGTCAGTTATGCCCTGCAGCTCATTGGTAATGAAAAACTGAACAGCGGTACAGCAGTTGAGGTGTATGTATGATCCGGCAGCTCAGTGTCATGGTCCTGCTCGTGGTGACCTTTTCGGCCAGCGCAGATATCAGCGGCCGGATCGTTCGCGTGCTGGACGGGGATACCGTTGAGGTTCTTGAAACGGGGAACCGTCTGACGCGCGTTCGTCTTGCCGGCATCGATGCGCCGGAAAAGAGCCAGCCTTTTGGCCAGCGCTCCAGGCAGGAACTCACATCAATGGTGGCGCAGCGTAACGTAACCATCACAGGTGAAGAAACGGATCGCTACGGGCGGCGGCTGGGCACCGTGTGGCTTGGCGCAACGGATGTGAATGCCGCGCAGATCCGCAAAGGGCTGGCCTGGGTATACCGGTACCACGGAAAACCGGCCCGGACGGACTACGCACAGCTGGAAGCCGAAGCCCGCCGGCAGGGTGCCGGACTCTGGTCAGTTCCGGGCCAGACAGAACCCTGGCGCTGGCGGAGCCAGCATCAGGACAGAGGTTTTGTCAGATGACGCCTGAAAAAAGGAACTCAAGAAGATCCTTATCAATTCAGTTCATTTGTTCAGCCGTTTTTCAATAAAGCGGACGATAAGTGGATATGCTATGACCATAACCACTGAGCAAATGACAAGCAGAGAGATACCAACGAACCCTTCAACATCACGCTCACCAAACAGCCCGGCTAACATCTTCCAGAATTCAATCTGGCCTTGCGTCGCAGGATCTGACGGCCGAACCAAAAGAAACGTCAGTGCAAATACAGCGACACAAATCAGAATTCTAAATCCCGTCGGGACACGTCTCGCGGCCATTCAAGATCACCTCAATCGTTCCATAAGACATCAGACCATTAGGCAGCCTGATCTGCGGCGTTGACATTAATGCCTGTCGAATCGCAATGAAGTCAGTGCGATGTTGCAACGTAATGCATCCCAGGGATATTCCAAGAGGACCTGGGGGATGCAAACGGAAATTCCCCCGTTCAACACCATTAACCCATGTGTGATCGTCAATTTTCCCGTCATCCCGATACAGGGCAAACCACTCATACTTGATCACTGGCCTTGAAGTCGGCCATGAATAAAAATCATGTAGATCAGTACGAATAACCCCTTTCCATCCTCCGGAAGGGCGATTGACTATGTGATAACAGCCGTCAGGAATTGGACCATTATCAGGGACACCAATACACCCCGCACGATTCCGGTATTGGTCATTACCGGAATAAGCCAGAAATGTGCCTATGCCATAGAACGTCAAAGGGCTAAAGGTAGCGTCATTAACAACAAATTTTCCTTGTAAAGCCATTGAGTATTTGTCCTTTTTTAATTTCCTGTCACCAGATTACCCCCTGTTAAGCTGACAAAATTTAGCATACGATCACCATCTAAAGGAGGGGAATTGACTGATTCTGACGCAGAAAAGTCATGCGAGAAGTACATCCTGTACCATATTCAGGGACAGACTTTTATCAGACTGTAATCTCACTGTATCTGCTCAACATGATGTACGGCTGCCAGACGCAAAGAAATTGCAGGCCGGGTAATTTTCACTGAATGCTGCACCGCAGGGGTTGATAATGGTCTTATAAAACGGCTAATGTTATAAATACTGATAATTAGTACATTCAATATATTGAGATTCAATAATTATGAAAAAGAGATCGGGAGACCCCCGTAAACGACAGGCTCTCAAAGATGCAGAACAGGCCATTAAATCAGAAGAAGCACGGCGAATGGCTCTGATTATCTCCAGGGAAAAGGAAATAAAAGCGGAAGCTCTCCGGTTGATCGAACTGTTCGAAGAACAGTACCCTGACTCACCCGGCTACCACTACGATGAGCAGCCCTATATAATGACTATCAGTGTCATTGTTATGCACCGGGCAGGCTGTGAGTTAAATGACGAACCAGAAAAATACGACCCGGCCGGGCAGCTTGATACGCTGGAACTGTTACCGGCAATGAGAGGAGAAGTTGATGCGTTTCTCATAAGGAATCAGCTGGATAAAGCTGATTCCTGGTCTGTATTCAGTTAAAATTTTACAGAAAGAACGTGTCAGGATGAATGTCCGGCAAAGAGATATTCGCTGAAAATTATAAAAAGGAAGTGTATTATACTGGTGTGGGCTAATTCTGGTTGTTGTCATTTAATGGCCGGTTATTTCGTAAATAAAGAAAGCGCCCTGCGAAACTGAAATAATTATTTACAGGTCAGTGCGTCCCCTAATCTAAATATGTTGTGGTTGTTGCCGATAACAATATAGTACGGACGGGGTGATACATGAACGATTTTCATATTTTAACTATTTGTATTCAGAATAAAGATGTGACCGGCGCCATGCGTGTGCTGCGTGATAAATCAGAATTTGCGGTGCGCAAAATTCTGGAAAAATTAAAAGTCAGGGTGACATCGCAAACCGGCAGAGTATTCTGGCATTCTGTTCAGGGCTGGCTGCTGACCACATGTCGTCTGGGGAGTATTCAGCATGAATCTGTTCGTACCCGATGCATTTCACAACCTGCAGAAAACCAGCCAACCCAGCCCGGCAGCACTGGATATGATCAAGCTCGTGGCGCTTCTGGCCATGCTCATCGATCACATCAATACGCTGTTTCTGACGCCAGCCTGGCCGGTGATGTATGCGCTTGGCCGGATGGCCTTCCCCCTGTTCACGCTTATATGGGCGATGAACGTGCAGCGTTCGCCAGAACGTCTGCAGGTAAGGGCAAACCGGCTGTGGATCTGGGCAGTCATCACGCAGCCGGTATTCAGCCTGGCCTTCCTGGATCACCAGCCGTGGTGGGCGATGAACATCCTGTTCGTGTTCGCCGGCGTCACGCAGCTGCTTGCCCTGCGGTACCGGTATGGCCAGAAGGGAAACCTTGTCGGTGGTCTGCTTCTGGCGCTCATGATATTTCCGCTTCAGCCCGCAAGTTATGGCCTGTCGGGCGTCATACTGGCCGTCAGCCTGGCAACCGTTACGGGAAGCTCTGCCCCCGAAATGAAGCGCAGGGCCGCCTTTGTTGCCGTGCTGTCACTGCTCTGCTTAAACGGTATCACGCATCTGCTCAGCATGCCTGCAGAGACATTATTACTGGCCACACTGCCAACACTGGTATTTCCCCTGATAGTAATGTCCCTGTGCACGGACCTCTGCCCGGCAGGCCGTCAGCGTTTTATGCCGCGTCATTTCTTTTATATGGCCTATACCGGCCATCTGCTGGTCCTGCTCATACTGGAAAAGCTCTGGTAAACCTGACACCGTTTCCGGGGTCAGCCCGGTCCGGGTATGTTGCGGCCACGCTGCAGTAAATCAATGGCCAGCTGGAGGTACAGAAGCTGGTCCGGTTCCCATCTCCCGGTTTCGGCAAGCCCGTTGCGCAGCACGAGCACGATGTTTTCGCTTGTTGAGTCATGCCCGGCTTCAATAAGCGAAAACACAATACTGCCCACCACCTGGCACATTTCATCATGCTGTCGCATGAAGGTATCTGAATAGTCCATCCGGTCCCCCCCGCAGAGTGATATTCAACATGAAGGCTCATGGCCATGATGCCGCGAAGCGGCATGGAGACGCCAGCCGGAGCTGAACCGGGTGATTCTGGTGAGGGGCGTCGTGACCGGCGTCAGCCGCTGCGGTTTGAAAGGTTCTGCCTGTCCCAACCCATTCCCTGCGAGGCCTTACCCGCTTAAAGCCATTCCGGTTGTTAATGTGCGCGGTCGGAGTGAGTCCGTCAAGGCCTGGGGCCGCTGACGGGCTGTATCTCCGCGTTAGCGCCGTGAGGCGCTTACGAGCGTGTACAGCGGGCTTAACGCGACTCAACCTGCAGCTATTACGCTGACTAGTTACAACATCCCTCTTAAAGCGAGGGTGTTCCGGCCCTTCGGGCCGGGGCGGCGTCGGTTTAGCAGGGGTCAGGCCAGGAGACGGTGTCAGGTTCTGGCCAGAACGGGGCCCGTCGCCTGCGACGGGAGGTACTTTTGATTTTCATCTGAGCGCGCGGCCGTGAGGCCGCTGCATGCGAAGGCCTTTTTAATTATCCACAGAGTGGCGGAAGACAAAGATCCACTCTGGAATGAAATGAACAGAGCGATAAAAAAAGGGGGTTAGATTAAATTGCGGGTTCTGTTTTTTTCATTTCCGGAAAAGGTGACTTATTCGTTTGCGGATTTCTGTGGAAAAAAGAATTCATCGGTATTCCAGGCCATCAGGGTAATGCGTTTGCGTCAGAAAATGCCGCCCGACCGGGTGGCGGGAACAAAAAACGCTCAATTTTTCCGGGAAAAACCAGCGCCAGAAGCCCCGGCGAGGGGCATGTGAACAGAGGGAGATGATGTGCCGTATGTCGCGGCTAGTCCGGCGGTGACAGCGCCAGGTCCAGCTGGTAAAGATGCTGAATCGCCAGCTGTGTCAGTCGTTCCGGCGTACACCAGTACGCCTCATCATGAGGAAGGGTTTTGAAAACCCATTTTTCCATGGCATGAAGACGTTCATCCACCGGCAGCTTTATCAGATTATTGGCACGTTTACGCTCAGCGCCTTTTTTACGACGGTAAATCAGTGCTTCACGGCGCTTACGGGCAGACCAGCATTTACGCGCGGAGTGGGGCTGAACATCATCATGTTCGTTAATCACCCCGTCCCGGATCAGCTGCTCGCGCTCGGCGCTCTGACGGAGCTTCTTATCCTGCTCCTTAAACAGCTTGTCCATATTGACGCCCAGCATCTGGAATCCCAGGTGGGTGATATAGACATAGGTCGGCAGCCAGGAGCGGGATTCACGATCCCAGGTGCGTTCTTCCGCCAGCCCAAGCACACCAAAGCGTACCTGCTCTTCAATCAGGCGGGATAAGCGTGACGCTGTCACCTCCGTTTCCGGGATGACATTTCCTTTAGCGTCCTTCGGGCTTAACTCTCTGGCCAGCCTGGAGATACACATGCCGACGGTATGCTTGCCGCCATCACAGAAACTGATGAGCAGGGGCCAGAGAGAGTCGATCAGGCACCGGCGTTCCGGCCGGAAACCATATTTGCGTCCTGCCTTACGGCGACCCGTGACAAAAAGGGGATGACGGGAAACGTGAACACGCAGTCTGGGGCGGCCGGTCCGTTTGTCGAACATCACGAGACGGTTGTAGGCATGCCCCAGTTCCCCGGAGAGCTTTTTATAATGCTCAGGACGGAACCAGGACGGGTTTTCACATTTGGCTTTTGTGGAGTGTTCACCGCGCTTACGGCGGGTCCGCTTTTTGACCGGCTCAGTAAGAAAATTATCCTGTGTGCCGGCATCGACGTCCTGCCAGAAACGGATTAACTCTTCGGCCGGAAGCTCAGACCAGTGAACAGAAATCTGCTTGTCATTCACGGCGGCCTGTTCTTATGGCGGCCGGGTGTTGTTTTCTATGGTGCATGCGTTATAATCCTTCACAGGCAACGCGCCTGCTTTTGGACCCCCTGATATCTGACTCTTCCGCCAAGTTGATGACAGATTTCGGGGGGTTTGTGCATTCAGGCTCCGGGAAATCCCGTCACCTGCTCCTGAACGTTTTACTGGACACGTCCTGTCCCTGTCTGTTTCCGGAAGTCCGCATTTCTTCCGTAAAACCATCTTCTGCCACCCGCCTGCCTCACCACAAAGCAGTCAAACCGTCAGTTTGAGTTAGGTCACAAAAGTAATCTGAATCAACAATCTGTCCCACCACAAGACGATCGCTGACGATCCGAATACTACCTTCTCGCTGGCAATATTTCCAGATGTCAGGCCAGATTAGCGTTCATTGTTTGCGTGCTAATTGTCCTGAAGGGACGTTTAACCGGCAGCGCTCGCCGCAGCATCAGGCCGGCAGGTCTGATCGAGGAAGCGCAGGGGAACGGAACGGGAAGATGGCATTTACGCGCGGAACATGAAGAACAGTCTCTGGCGGGAGACGTTCGCCGGACCGGTGGACTATTGTCCCTGTGAGGCTTTCCTTATAGCGGCCTGCAGTCTTTCAGCGCTAACGGCTTCCGGGAAAACCGTGATGGTTTCTGGCGTTGCGCCGCTGACGGGCATAACGATGATCCCCGGCGTTCCGGTGAGTCCAAGCGCCTCTGCCAGATTGCTGTTTTTCTCAAGGGACGCGGTATGGTCGCCTGGAGCTGAGGTGGCCAGCCCCGCCTTTGACGCTGCAACGCGAATATCCTGCGCCGTCAGTTTGCCTTCATTAT
The DNA here is from genome assembly GCF_001030225.1 of Enterobacter sp. BIDMC92. Classification (NCBI taxonomy): domain Bacteria; kingdom Pseudomonadati; phylum Pseudomonadota; class Gammaproteobacteria; order Enterobacterales; family Enterobacteriaceae; genus Enterobacter; species Enterobacter sp. BIDMC92. Next base: position 36,315 of record NZ_KQ087599.1, on the reverse strand, counting down.
GGCCGGTGGCGTAGATGGCATTGTGATAGGTGACATAGGCCTGCGGCCCTTTCTTTTGCCAGACCGTCAGCCCCTGCTGCGCTGCCTGAAGTGAAGCTTCCCAGCGACCACCAAATATTGGCCACTCCTTAAAGAGGTAGCGGACGTCCGGCTGCGCTTTCATGACCTTCTCCAGCTCCGGCGCGAAGCGGCTGCAGAACACGCACTGGTAATCAAAAAATTCAATCACCGCGACCTTTGCATTATCAGGACCGTAAGCCGGTGTGTCCGGATCATGCAGAAGGTTCGCCTGATTCTCCATCACGCTGAGTGCAAACATCTTCTGCTTACGTGCCTCCTGCTGTTCCTGCAGCTTATGACTGACCGTCACCAGTATCTCCGGGTGGGACACCAGGTAGTCTGCTGCGATTTCCCCAATACGTGCCTCCTGCTCCGGGCTGAAGACCGGCTGCGGGGCCGAAGCGTGTGCCGTTGCAATAAAACCAATGTATGTTGTAACTAATAATGCCGCTAATTTATGTCTTTTCATTGCCTGATTCTCATGGTTAAAAGAGGGATTAACGTTCTTTCTGAATGGTACGGGTGAGGGTCTGTTCTTCTCGCTCCGGCATGCGGCCGCGTTCAGTATTTTCTGCCACCCTGAGCATGTCGCGCTCAGCGTTTGCCAGATCTGCAATCACACGCGATGCCCGCGACTGTTCACCGGATGCCTTGTCAGCACCTTCCAGCTCACTCCTGACACCTGCAGCAGCTTTCATTTCCTGTCCACCGGTGTTTTCCTCACCTCTCACCCTGGCGATCACATCCGCACCCGGGGTGAGTGGTTCCGGTTTGCGCGGATTAATGTCTTCCGGTTTCAGTCTGATCACCTCTTCCTGCGGAATTTCCGGCAGCAACGACTCCGGCTGCCTGTTCCGTCCGGCTTCTTCATTGCGAACTTGGTCTGCCAGCAGCTGTTCACGCACTTGCTGTACGTTCTGCTCGTCAGTCAGCGTGGAGACAATTCCCGGAGAGACATCCTGTTTTGTCCCGCCGCTCACCTTAAGCAACCATGCTGAAGGCGGTTCATCGCCGGTCTGCCAGACCACGCCGTCCTTCGGGTGATGTCGTACTGCATCAAGCGCGGCCGCCAGGTCACTGGCCACAATCGTGTTGCCGGACTGGCTTCGCTGCAGTACCGCACCACGGGCACGTTCTGTCATGACCATCCTGGTCTCTCCCTGTGTCATCCGCCCTTCCGGGCTGGCAACCAGGGAAACCAGGGCCAGGCCCGCACTCCGGCCGTTGTTGTCATACACCGGCAGCGCCAGCGCCGGTTCGGGAAAGCGCCGGGTGGCCGGGATGATTTTTGCCGTCAGTGACGCGTCCTGCATGCCCTGATGGCGCACCCAGGCGCGGCCAATGGCCGTTTTATTCACCGGCTGTCCCATTGCCCAGATGGCTTTCGCCTGTTTACGCTGCGTTTCTGGCGCCAGCGCATCGTGCGCCGTTTTGATATCCCGCTCCGGCGTTTTTACCGCCTTAACCCAGTCCGCCTTCCCGTCGGTATATATCTGGACGTGCTCTTTCACGCGCGAGGCCGAGATGTAGAAGGCGCGACGGGAGGCAAGTGCCTTACGCCCGCCTTCCGTGCCCTCAAGCGCAATGACATAATCGCTACTGGCCCCCTGAGCACCGTACCCGGTGACGGCCCAGCCGTAGTCAATATGCTGCTGCGCCCTGACCGCCTGAGGATTGATGGTGATGCGGCCGTTTTCCCCCTTCAGACGAATATTGCCCGTTTCGCTGACCGACTCGACCGTATAGCGCTGGCTGGCCATCTGTCCCTGCTCCTTGTCTGTCGCCGTGAACTTCAGCAGATCGCCGGCGCGGACTTCCCTCTCGCTGCGGCGAAACAGCTGCACATCGCCGGTGATGAGCTCCTTCGGGGAATACAGTCCAATCTTCCCCTCCTCATCGCGTACCGTGACCGTACTGCCGTTGCGGTCAACGGCCAGCACGTCCTGGTAGCGATCGCCGCGTTTAACCACCATCCCGGCTTCCCAGGCATCGGTTTTATTGAACTCATGACGGGTGTGGGTGATTTTATCGAGCACCGGCACCGTAATGGCCTTCTCCCCCAGCTCTCCCCGTGCAGCCAGCACAGCATGAATGCCGGCATTTACCGCACGACGGTCGGCGTTCAGCTGGGTGATAATGAGGGTACGGGACCGCGCCTCCGGCGTCCGGTCCGTCCAGTCAGCCACGATGTCGTTAACAGGCGTCTCCGTTTCCTGAATGGCACTCCCCGGAAGCGTGGCTGAAGCGCTACGCGCCACACGGTCAGCCGGCTGGGTTTCAATGCGCTGCAGGGCCGCATCGATCCGGTTATCAATGATGTCGTGAACGGCACCGCGCAGCTGCAGGTCTTTCTGGCGGACGATTTGCTTCATGATGGCCACATCCATCGGGCTGCGCTCCTGCATCAGCTTAAACGGCGCGCCCACGTCGACCGATTCAAACTGGTCGATATCCCCCATCGAGACCGCACGACCGCCGCCGCTGGCAATGGCCTGGAACAGGGCCGCCGTATCCTGGTTGCCTGCCATTGACGACTCATCGATAAGAAACACCTGTCCTTTATAGTCGGGCTTACCGCCTGCGGCCGTCGCCTGGTCATGTTCAACGATAAAGGATTTGATGGTCTGCGCCCGGACACCGACGTCGCTCATCTCTTTCACCGCCTGGTGCGTCGGGGCAAGACCCGTCATCACCGGACGAACGTCAGCCGGTATGGTCTCCAGTGCGGATATCACCGCCTTCAGCTGAGTGGTTTTCCCCACGCCGGCATAGCCCTGAATCCCGATAAACTGATCCGTGGTACCCAGCACCAGGGTGGTCGCCTTTTTCTGGCCATCGGTGAGTCCGTTCAGCACGGCCTCCGGTACCTGTTCCAGCAAGGGCTGCTGCGTACCTTTCCCTTCCTCCACCACACGCAGAATGGCTTTCTCCATCTCCCATGTGGACCGGGAAACCAGCACCGGCTCTCCGCCTGCGGACACGGAGAGTAACTCGCCGTTTTTGACCATCGCCCCGATTTCATTCCCGATGGCTTCGAGGTCGGGATGATATTTCTGCGCCTCCGTCGCCAGCTTAAGTTCGCTGAACACCACAGTGCGCTGGTCATTGATGGCACGCCAGACGGCCAGCCCGGCGTCCGTCCGGACGCTGTCATGCAGCGAGTCAACCGCCTGGCTGACGTCATCGTGGCCACTCAGACTTCTGACCAGCTGCACGGGAGAGGCACTGGTCTTCATGCGCTGCAGCCGGGCTTCCGCCCGATCCTGCACTTCGGCGGTGAACACTTCCGCCCGGTGACCACTCTGTGCCAGCGAGTTCATGGTCTGGGATGAGATGTCGCGACTGTTCAGCGCGGCCAGCACCACGCCGGTGTCGTTATCCCGGCCGCCCGGCGCGGTCACGTAGGCATGTGACAGGTAGAGCGGCTGGTCTTTTGGCAGCGTCAGGGTCTCTTCCCCCCGTTTCACCTCAATCCCCTTTTCACTTATCCCGGTCACCTCAAGACGGTCTTTTGCCTTCAGGCTGTACTCACGATCTCCCGCCACGGCCAGCAGTTTTTCGCCGGTGGCCACGCTGAGGGTTTCGCGGCTGAAGAGACGCCAGTCAGCGCTGATATCCCCGATTTTCATCCGGGTCAGCACGCCGTCCCCGTCGATGAGCGAGAGGACTCGCGTGTCCTCATGCACCCGGTCAATCACATACGACTTACGCGCTTTTGCGTCCGTGCGGTCTTCAAGTACCATCCCGGGACGGTATGAACCGGGCATGCGGCGCGTTTTGCTGTCGAGCCAGACCGGCTGCCGGGCCTCTATCTCCACGCCGTCACGCCCCAGCTGTCCTGCGTTCTGCAGCGCCTCACGTACCAGGCCCGTCAGCTGTGCCTGTTCACGTCTGCCGACCACGACGGCGGTGACGTTTTCACTGCCTCCGCTCAGCTCTGCAAACCGGTTGGCCAGCGCCTCGTAACGGTCGCGTTTGTTCGGAATACTGACCACTTCGGCCTCCAGCCCGGGCGCCGGCTCCGTGCGGCGGGAGCGGGCAACCCCCGCGGACTCCAGCACGGACATGGCATTACCGTTCGCCTGACGCCCGGCACTGTCGAGAAAGACCAGCTGTGCGTCCTGCGCCCGCGCTTCGCCCAGCAGAACCAGCGTCTCCTTTAACCCCAGACGCTCTGCCCCTTCGATTATCAGCGTGCTCTGGGGTTTCAGGTGGAAATCACCGCTCAGAACATGCTGACGGCTGATGATCCGTTCCCGTAAATCGTCGGATTTCGCCAGCGAAATGGCGCGCTCGGCAGAGCTGGCCAGCACCTGCACGTCACGACCGTTCGCGCCGGCAATACCGGCCAGCTGCGCGGTCAGGTCACGGATACCCGCCACGCCTGACGGGGCATTCATCAGAACCAGGGCGTCTTTCTCCACCACTTCCAGCGCCGCCGGCGCGTACTGCGCCGGACGGGTGAAACTGACGACTTTTGTGGATTTGAGATGTTCCTGACTCAGCGCCTGGATCGAGAGTTCATCCAGCAGGTGAATACGGGAGGTGAAGACCCCTTTCTCACTGTCCAGCGGCACAATCATGCCGTCCTTCAGCGCCGCATCGATGGCCACACGAATATCCTGAATCTCCGGCAACTGTTCGCTCAGCTCCGCCGTGGTCAGCATAAGTTCACCAAAAGTGAAACGTGTTTTACTGTCACTTAACTGCGAGATGGCCAGCCGGACAGCCTCAGCCAGTTCCGGGCGGGGTATTTCAGTGTCCCGCTGCGCTGCAGGAAAACTCCTGGCCGCCGGCGTCTTTTCGGGACCGGTCTGTGCCGGCTGACTCAGCGTGTCAGTCTGCTGTGGTACAGGCTGACGGGACAGCCTCTCCCGTTCTGCTGGCTGAGCAGGGGTGTCGGGACTCTTCTCTGCCCTGGAGGAGGTCTGCGGAGATGCCTGCTCAGGCCCGGCAGGAACCGGGGTCGGCTGATGCTCTCGCGCCGGCAGAGGTGGTGCCTCGCGAAGACCTGCATCACGCGGCACCACGCTCTCCTGATACGCCTTCAGGTCAAATCCCTTCTCCTTCATCTGGCCCAGCCAGCGCTCCATCAGGCGCATACGCGAAGGGTCAACTTTTGCCCTGCGGGTGTCTTTAGCGGCCACATCCCGGCTGCGCAGCGTGGCTTCAGCCCCCACGGCCCCCTGTATTTCCCTGCCCCGTGAGGAATATTCGTCCCTGACGTCTTCCGGAACCCCCTTGATCTCCCACATGCCATGCTTGCCTACTTCTTCCACTTCATGGCCGAGCGCTTCAACCCGTTCACGCAGCGCGCTGCGATAAATTTTCCCGAGCGTGACCTGATGCTTCATGACGGTTTCGATAAAGCCGGCGTTATGGATATAGTCCGTGGCCAGGGCTTTCCATTTGCCCGCATACTCTGTCATGTTGGCAATCAGGAGGTGGGTGTGCAGCTGCGGATCGAGGTTACGTGAAGTGTCATGCGTGTAAGCAGCTGCCACCATCTTGCCGGTATGTACGATGGACGTGACGCCGTCTTTCGTGTCGCGGGCCGAGATGAGCTTCTCCACATAGCCGGCCGCCACGCGGACGGCGTGGTTATGCGCCTCCACCATTTCTTTATCGTTGCCGATGAGTGCCAGAATGGACACGCTCTTGGGGGCGGAAAAGGTCAGGTCATGACCAGGGCGGTGGACGTGCTGTCCGTTAACCTCCTTGCCCAGGCGTGAACCGTCCGGCAGACGGCCCTCGAGCACGGCCGTCAGATCATCGCCACGGACGTTGCCCTCCAGACCCAGCGCTTTTGCACCCTCTCCCATCCAGAGGCTCTGCAGGCTGCCCAGAAAATAGTAGTTATCGGAATTGCTGTAGTAGCCTGCAGCCTCGCCGGCTGACGCTACTGGGGCGACTGACATCATAATTCAGGCTCTCTGTCGTAATAGTAATGGTCGTTTTCGTCGTAACCCGGGTCGTCCGCGTGACGGTGAAGTAAAATGTTCTCTTCTTCCTGCGCCAGTTGCCGGTGAGTACCGTGGGCTTTATCCGGGGTTTGCGGTGTCACTGACTTCCCTGCCGTCGTCAGACTCAGGCCACCGTCAGGCAGTGCCGTCACCTTCATATCCAGGTTCATGGATTCGCCCGCATTCTCGCTGGCCTGATCTTCGCCTCCGTCTGAGGTGGCTCCGGTACTGAGCCGCCGTTTCAGCATTCCCAGCGCGCCAGCCGCAGCAGGCCCGGAGGGAATATCCGGCTGGGTTCTGCTGCGGATTTTTTGCAGTGCTGCTGGAATTTCCGGATTAAGGGACGCGGTCCCTTTTTGATGATTTGGTGCAGGATTCGAGGGCCGAAGAGAGACAACATTGTCTTTTTTGTCTCCAGTGACAGGGGCTGTCACCGGCCTGTGATTTTCAGTTACAGCTGGTTCTGTTCGCGATATGTCTGGCTCCCTGACTGGTACTGGCTTCCGTTCAGGCGCAGCGCTGCGCGAGGGTTTCGGTTCCTCCATTCGGGTACGAGCCACTTTTTCGACGACCGGTGTTGCCTGTGAGCCGGATGCCCCTGCAGAAGAAACCGGAGCGGGACCGTCATCTGCAGAGGATGTCTCGCTCCCCTTCTCCAGCACTTCTTCACCGGTCGGGAACGTCAGACCTGCAGCAGCCGCTGCGCGCTCGTTCTCCTGAATAACCCTCTCCAGCTCCGGACTGAGCGCATCACGGATGTTGCGCTCGATCAGACCTGCCTGCCGTTTCTTCAGCGCGCGGTATTTCAGCTTCAGACGGACGACCGGATACTCACCCGGGAGGCGAACATAAAAGTTGAGGTTTGGCAGACGCATGATCTGCTCGTAGTCGACAATCGGGTTATTCACCTCGTCCTTACCGAGGGACACACCGTCACGCACCTGGTCCAGACCGTAGCTGTTCTGCTCACGGATTTTGCGCTTACGCTGGTTGCCCAGCTCCTTTTGCACCACTTCGGCCATCTCGGCGCTCGGCGAACGTCCGTACATACGGGTGTTCATCAGGTCAAAGATGCTTCTGGCCAGCTCGCGGCCGTAGACGTGAACCAGCTGCGCCATGTTCTGCATGCCCAGCACGAAACAGCCGCCAAATTTACGCGCCTCGGCAAGCGTCTCGGCCAGCTCGGGTATGCGCTGCAGGCTGGGGGCTTCATCGATAATGAACCATACGCGGCGGTCGCTGTTCTCCCCCATGCTCTGCAGCATCAGTGTGGCCAGCGACACCCACAGCGAGATAAGCGGGCGTACACTCTTGCGGTGGCGTGCCTGGGTTGAAATAAACAGCCAGCTGCTGTCATAGCGCTCCTGCGTCATCCACTCGCGGATGGTGAACGGCGGCTTCGTTCCGTCATCCAGCCCCTGCAGATAGCGAAGGGCTTTGGCGTAGTTGGTTACCACCGAGCGAATGGAAATGGCCGTTTTCTCGATCTTCTCCTCAACCAGGTTGGCTGAGGGCGTGTTGGCCAGATAGTCACGCAGATTTTTCATGCTGAGGGACAGCAGGGTTTTGAGGAACTTCTCAATGCTCCGTTCCGGGTCCGTCGACATACGAATTGCAAGATCGGCATAAATGGTTCGCGAGCTGGATACCCAGAACGGATCGGATTCCCCTTCTACCGGAATGAGGCTGGCGGCCAGGTTGTCGTAATCGACCGCGTCAACGCACTCACCCCACATCTGCCAGTTGGCACATCGCTCGTCGTGGGCGTTAAGGATGATATCGGTAGACGGGTTATAGTGGGTTTCTGTGAAGGTACAGCCGGAGTCGTAGATGATGGCCCGGTCACCGCGTTTGCGGATGTAGTCGAGTAACCAGCGTATCAGCGTCGACTTCCCCACCCCGATAGTGCCATGCATCAGGAAATTGAGAACCTCCGCCATCCTGACCATATGCAGGTCGCCTACGCGCAGATCAGAGATCTCACCGTTTTTGCGCAGTAATTTATTCACTTCCGCTGGCTTGTCGGTCAGCTGCATGCCGGAGAGATATTCGTCCTCGCTCTCCTTTCGGCCGATATTCGCGATAAACCAGGTCACGGCGATAAACACCACCATACTGAACAGCCCGCTGGCGCCAGCCGCCCATTGCAGCTCGCGCAGACACTGGTCGCCCATCGCCTGCATGTACGGGTCGGTATAAATCTGCGGCAAAGTCATTTTCAGCACCATTGCCGTCGCGGTCGGCGCATACCAGTAGTGAACGTCGTAGATTTTTGGCGTTCCCGATGCCGGCATAAGGTCAATAAAGCTGCTGTTGATACTGGCGAACCACCACAGGGAACCGTTATCCAGGGCTTCCTGAGGGATTCGCCAGAGAAAGATGGCGGTAGTCAGTACGGCGAACAGGATGAAGATCCAGAATCCTATCCAGTTGTTCACCTGAATGAACATGCGCCAGCGGTAGGCGGTCATCTGACCGCCCTGGGTGAGGTTTTTTCCTGCGAAGCTCATAGAGTGTTGTCCGGCCGTTATCGCATCACCTGTGCGGTGATGTGTGTTATCAGAGAAGAAACGTTGAAAAGGGGAATGAAAAAATGTGGTACCGCGTGGGGGTTAATCGTCAGGTTATTCCATCTGACTCAGTTCATACCTGGCCTGCTGACATCCGTCCTCCCAGTCCTGTTTATTAATGTATGCAGCCACAGAACGGACTGACGAGGCCACATCCTTATAAACCGGTGAATGCCACTCCCGGGGCTCCAGATCATAAAGGGTAAATTCATAGCCAGCCCAGAAAGCAACAATGGTCATACCCTGCCCCTCAGGAAGTGAACCGAATACATTCATCCAGGCCCTTGCTGCCATCAGCTCGCTTTCCAGATGGATAAGCGACCAGAATTCAGCTGAGTAATCTGCACGTTCATTTATCTGATGCATCATGATGGACGAGCTCCTTTGAAATTAAGGACGCAACGCTCGCCGCAGCCATGCGAGGAAGCGTAATTACTGATAACTGACAGAAAGCACTGACGCACCCGGCTCCGGAAAGAACACGGTGAATATCAGTCTGAGGGGGAACAGGCTGTGACGGTCGCCACAGCCGCAGGGTATTACATGATGCCGGCGATGGATTTGGCCAGCTGAGCTTCCAGGACAGGTTTCGCCTCTTCGAACTTGAGGTTTACCTTGTTGGCATTGGATACCACACGGGTCTGGTATTTAGCGCGGTTCCCCTGTTCTGAGCTGGTCTGTAGCTTGACGCCTGAGGTCCCCTGCTTCAGTGCAGCGATATTGTCAGTCGTGACGGTCGCCTTGCTGCGCTCGGAAATTTGCAGATCGGTCACCATCGTGTAGTTCACGTCTTCAACCATTGCATCTGCAGCCATACCAATCAGGCCACTGGCAAGCCCTACACCCAGCGTTGCGCCAGCCGAGGACGAGTTATACGCTGTAATACCTGCGCCCAGTGCCGCACCCATTGCCGCGCCTTCGTACCCGGTCTTGAGGAAGCCCTGCGCATCACGCAGATCCATTTTTTCGGCTTTCAGCACGTTTGCCTGAATCCAGTAGTAGGCGGTGTCAGGAGAACTTGTGACGCGGTAGCCTTTGGCGGCCAGTTCATTTGTAATTTGTGCCTGCAGACCAGACATGTCCTTGTCAGAGGTATTACGGATCTGCAAATAAACAGTCTTCTCTGATGATGGTTCCAGCCAGATGGTTTCACTCATCTGGGTTTTGACATCGAGATTACGTTTCTTCACTGCAGTGGACATGGCACCACAACCTGACAGTGCAAGAGTAGAAGCGATCAGACTTACAACGGCTAATTGTTTTAATTTCATGAATTCTTCCTGTGCATAGAAAACCGTCCCCGTTAGCGAGATATAGCTAACAGAGACGTTATCGGCTGATTTGAAAAGAAATTTAGGTTTGGATATGAAAAACCCGCATCCTTGTAGCAACAATGCGGGTCTTTATGATGGCTAAAAAGCTAACTACTTAAGGTTTTTCTTCAGCTTATTGATTAATGCACCAACGCCAAATTTACTTACCTGAAGGTTGACAGTGAACGATGTGACAAAAATTGCGATGACCATTACAACTGGTGTGGCAAATAAATACATCGCATTGTAGAAGGACATGAAGCACGTAATGAATAATACGCTTACATACAACCCTATTCCTTTAAATATAGCTCTCTTCATATGAGCTATGAGAGGCGTGTTTTCCCTTAAATTTTGAGGGATTGAGTGGAAGAGACTCACGTATGGCAACAATATAATCCCTTGAAAGGCTCCTACGACCATAGCCATATAAACAGGTATGGCTTCACCAGAGAGGATATAGCCAATTAATAGACCAATACTAAAATCGCGATGATTCGAGATCGCACATACGGCTCCGAAGGTAATTGTCGAAAGAATAATACCTATTAGAGGTAGAGTTAACGAAACCCTCAGAGCTTTAGCTATTGATGGTACAGGTCGGTTTGTATCCGACACTCCATCTAAGATTGCTTTAAAATCACGATTTACATCGTTGAAAGTTAGCATGTTCACCCCGCTCTTTTTCTCAAATCTTCAAGATTTTTCTTGTGCATCTCAATTTCATCGTTGTGTAGGATAGGTAATTTTTTTTGCCTTAAATCTTCTGCCTGTTTGCCTTCACTAAATTGAGCTTTGAAATTGTCATGTTGTCCCTTAAGAATATCACTGGATGCCTGAACAGTGGATTCTTTTTTCTCTATTTCCTCAGAAGATTCGTTGATTTTATGCACGTTTTCAGATCTTTGTTCCGCTACACGTCGCTGGATATCATTTTGCGGACCAAAACCCTGACCTGACTGTTCATGCAGTTTTGCCTGGTTTTCTTTGAAAGACGCCTGCATAGCATTACCCTGAACCCGCTGCTCCTCAACATTCATGGTTGCATGGCTATGGCTCATTTCGTTCCTGTGGCCTGTTGCTCCCCCTTGTTCCCGTAAGGTCACGGATTGGCGTAATTCCTGCTCCATCCCAGCGCTGGAGTCAGAGCGTTGCCTTTCAGTCGAATGTCTTCCGGTATCTTGATCACTGGATTTAATGGAGAGGCTATCCTGTTCGCTTCTTTGAGTGCCTGACTGGATTTGGGAGCTTTGTTCCTGTCTGCCGTAGCCAGAATGTACTTCGTTATGGCTGATTTCCCGTTGACCGGCTAAGTTCTCACTGTCCGTTTGATTTTGCGGTAACAATGATGACTCATGGCTATCCGAAGCTGAACCGCCTGTTCTAACAGACACGCTTCCCCCCCCAGATGAAACCTGTCCACCGTAAGTGCCCGCATATTCCGTCACCTGAGACGCTCCGTCTGTATGGTGGTTCCCCGTGCCGTTCGAATTATAAGAGCCACTCTCGACAGGGCTGTAACGTATACCTACATCATTACCTGCCGGGCCTGATCCTTGCTGAATGCCGTGGGCTGGCTGAACCACGTGCTCACCACTGAAGGCTGCATGTTCATTGCCGTTGGCCAGATCTGAACGACCCTGCTGATAATCCCCCATGATTTCAGGCTTGAGACGTTCATTCACGAACTCCATTGCCGCCTCGCGCGCCGATGGCGCACTTGTCAGCATAGACTGCGCTTTATCGCCGTATTTATTGGCCGCCCAATCCACAAACTCCTGCGTATAGTTTGTATCGAGGCTTGCACTCTGGTTCTGCGCAACAGTGGCCATCCGGCTGAACTCGCTACTCTGTGTTGAACTGGTGGTGTACTGATGGTACTGACTCTCAGCATCATTAAGCGTTGCAGCCAGCTGCTGAACATTGCTGCTTGCAGCATTCTCGGAATGATTCGCGCCATCGGTGATTCGGCTACTTTTGACCATATCCATGCCCTGGCGGAAGTCATTAACTGCCTGGCTGTTCTGGTCATGTCGCATATCCTGGTTGTTGGAGTGTGTTTCCTGGGTTCCATGAGAACTTCCACTTGAACCTTTAACTTCTGCGCCAGCATGCGCTTCAAAACTCACCCCGGTAGCCCATTTACCTACTTTACCAAATGCCTGATCGCCGGTATTAAATTTACCACTTGCTCCAGCATTAACACTGCCTTCAACAGATTTTGACATCAGTTGGTTATAGGCTTCCTGTGTGGAGATATTGTTCGCTTTCGCATAGCTTTCAGCGGCCGACATCATCATGCTCGCGCCGCGCGTTGCGTTAGTGGCCTGGCTGTTTTCACTGCCGCTGGTCAGGCTGTCGCTGGTACCGGTCTGGTGAGACAGCTGTGAGAGCTGCGACCAGCCACTGGTGACGCTGTGGTTGTAGCCATCGAGCGCCGTCTGCGCCTGAACCTGCGACTGGCGGGCTGACTCCTGGAAACCACTGCTGGCCAGCTGGCTGAGCTTCATGTTCACCGGCAGATTCGACATTGCGCCTGAGCCGTCGATAACCGTATGGCCACCGGCCGTCTGCGTCTTCGTGGAGCCATTATCTGCCTGCCACGTCTGCTGGCCCTGACGCTGCATCAGGTTGGTATCCATCTTGTTCTGGCTGACATTATCCATCGACATGTTGTTAAACGACCAGTTTCCGTCCGCCGTGGTCGCTGCCACACCTGCCGACGTGAAGGCGCCCGAACTGAGGACACTGCCTGCCACCTGGGAGCCCATCGCCGCAGCACCCTTGGTCAGATAGAACGACAGCACCGGAATGGACAGCGACAGATACCCTGCCAGATTCGCCACGTCCGAATGCTGCAGTGCCACCACATCCTTGTTGGCCAGCACCAGAGGCGTGCCCCCGGACTGACTCTGCAGCCAGTAGTTGGCGGCATAGTTAAGAATGGCGAACATCACCGGCCACATCTGGAAATAGATAAACCCGGAAACGTATATTTTCAGTGTGTTCAGACCAAACAAAGTGTGATTTGATGCGGCCAGCGCAATCATCAGCGGGAACAGGCATACCAGGATAAGCATCAGCAGAGACTGTGCAAACGGCAGCGTTCTGGTCGCCAGCTCGTTGCCAGCAGCCCAGGCGAGACGCTGTTTGGTGGCAGCGTTCTCGGTGGCCAGATTAAGCAGGTTAGCCGTGTCGGAAGACCGAGCGGCAAAACCCTTGATCCCCTGCCGTACTGCACTGTTCGTGATGTTATTCTTCATGATCTGCGCAGCAGTCATACCACCGGCATAGAAGTACCCGTAACTTTCCCCCATAGCATTGGCCAGAAGCGACGCGCCATTCAGTTTGTTGCCGAATACCTTTCTCGTCAGCCAGGTGAACGTCGCACTGCCCGGGTTGACGTCGGTATTGGCCAGCTTCTGGATCTCCGTTGCTGCCTGCTGACAGGTCAGGAACTGGCGTGAGGTGGAGGTCATCTTAAAGATGCCCCGCAGTGGGCTTGGGTTACTGGTTATCAGCGTCAGCGGGTCAGTAGAATTGAGCAGCTGATTGATGGTGTATTTACCATTCAGAAGAATGTCGCCGATCACACAGTTTTCCACGTAATCCGGCAGCATCTGAGCCAGCTCCGGGTTTTGCGTGGTGAAGTCACTGGTTTCCGCCACAATCTGCGAGCCAAACAGCATCCCGGTTTTGCTGTAGGTCACCGAGTCGGGTCTGGCCATCAACATGTCGTAAACTGACGCCATCTTGTACCCGATACTTGTCGTCAGCGACGCGATAGCCGCCAGGCCAACCGGTACGTTATCGGTTACCCAGACCGCACCGGGATCGGACAGGTCAATGACCTGCACTGAACGTTTCGGTACCAGAAGGATGGAGGTCAGGATCATGAAGACCGCCAGCCACTGGACGAAGACCATCGGGTTACGTTGTTTGATGAAAGTGAGCAATACGGCCAGCACCCCGAAGGTACCGGCAATACGCATTAAGGTGTGGAAGGTATTCTGACCGACAAGGGTGACAACGGCGTCCAGCGCCGTTTTCCACATTCCCCCGCCATAAATGGTGTATATCTCAAGCATCAGCGATCACCCCAGTGATAGTTGCTTTGGAAGGAGCCTGAAACAATGGTGGACACCTGCTGCTGCAGGTACTGCATGTTGCGGTCGATACCGTCCAGCGCGTTCTGAACAGCAGCTGACTGCAGCTTCATGTCAGCGAGAAGTCCCTGCGCATGAATGATGTTGTCACGTAGTTTGGCGGCAGCCTCTTCAGGGAAGTTCTTGCCAGCCAGCGACAGGCTTGCCTGTTTTACCAGCTCCTGGAGGTACTGGATCATCAGGTCCTGGGCAATGAAGTCGGAAACCTGCAGCAGGTAGGTGGCGCTCATCCCCATACTCTGAGCGTTAGTCAGGTACTTCAGCACCGGCACAGAGGTGGTGTTCACAAAGCCTTTTTCCTGATCGGTCAGCGCAGTATCATCTACCAGCTTGTTCTGCATTGAGAGCATCAGGTTTTTGACCAGTGTGACCAGAGCGTTGGACTCAGAAATCGTCAGGTTAGTGACGACAGGTCCCAAACAAAGAGTGGATTCATCACATCCGTAGACCTTCGCCGTTCCCCCGCGCATGAGGACTTTAATCAGGTCGCGGTTATCAACCAGTGGCGTCAGAATTGTCACATCGCCATTCTTGTTGAAAATAATGGAGCCGACAGTACTCATGACCAGCTCCTTCAGCGCGCGGTCGTTGCCGAGAAGACCATTCTTACTGAGAGTATCCCAGATAAGGTTTTTGTTTTTCAGCACCTGATCTTTCTCAGCGTCGCCTGCCTTAGCCGTGACTTTGTCGCCCTGTCCTCCGACGGTGCAGCCCTGCCGGGAAGCCGCCCAGTCGGAGAACATGTTGGTTTCGCCGGCAATGTCCTGGCAGATTTTCTGCTGGGAAACCTGCGTCACTGGCCACAGCCCGCCGATAATGCCCTGAGCGGCCTGGCACGAACTCATGTTCATGGAGTTAACATCACTGGCCAGCTTCTGAAGGAAGTCTTTAGCCTGCTTCAGCTCCGGTACCATCGTCTGCAGGGCCAGGTCGAATGCATAGCCTGCGGCGTTGCTCATGATTTGTTTCACGAATCGCTGAATTTCCTCGCCGCTGATCATACTGAACGCCCCGAGATAGGCGTCGATACCGCCGCAGCCGGCGTTCAGGGATGGCAGTTGCATCGAGACCAGCTGGACATTTTTGACGGGGTTCCGGAGGTAGACAGAGCCGCCGGAGAAGTACCCGGCCGCCTGCCCCTGCCAGGCCTGCGCCTGAGTGACGTTGCCGCTGTAGCCAAGATTATTGAAGAAGCCGTTCAGGTCGCCGTTGACGTCCGCCTGAGCAGGCAGAGCAGTCAGACCTGAGAAGAACACGACCCCTGCCGTAATAAGCGCCTTAATCATTAGGCACCTCCACAGCTTGCGTATCATTGCCTGCCGGGCTGTCAGCACGGTTCAGTTTGCAGCAAAGATATGTGGCCAGATGGAGCCAGCCGCTGACGAGTAAATTCACCGCAATGAGTACGCAAATCGCGGCCATTACGCTCCACAGCAGGTACTGCGGATAGTGGATGAGAAGCGAGAGCGTAAACTGTTCGGCGCGATCAACGGTGGCAGGTTCTGCCACCGCACTCAGCGTTGCACCGGCACATTTCACGTATACTCTTTCGACTACGGCGGTAAAAATCAGGGCATAAAACAGTTTCAGGGTTAACAGGTCAGTCCATTTTCGGGTTTCCGTATCCTCACTACTGTCTTTCAGTATCCCGATAGCCTGGTTTCGGATAAACGTCTTCAGTCTGATGTGCCTCATGCAATCTCCTCCCGGGGTTTCCTGTCCAGGGTCTGACGACAGACGTACAGCCCGGTGACGGTAAAAAAGAAGCCGATGCTCAGTGATATCAGCAGGAGCACCGGAAAATCCTGAAGACAGGTTGTCAGTTCAGGACGGTTCAGGACGCTGACCACCCGGTGGGCGAGCACCCCGTAGAATGCTGCGGACACAAGCAGCGTCACGCTGAATAACAGCCACACGCGCTCGGTACGCGATAACGCATACGTGTTTGTCGTCATTTTGTAGTCCGTTTGTATTACTGAGGGGTAACCTGCGCGCTTGCCGGCATGGGCGGCAGCGTTTTCGGATCGACGTTGTCCATGTCAGCCTGAATCAGGCTGGCCATACGGCTCTCAAGAGCGGGGATGTCCATCACACCCTGGGTCAGCGGGTAGGCTTTCAGGGTGTTGACGTTGACCATAAAGGCCGTCGGTGTCGCAATCGGCAGCCCGTTTCCGAAGAAGGTCACAATCTCGTCTGCAATGGGCGATTTAAGATCGCTCTTGCGCGGGATCATCGGCGTCGGAAAGGAGATATCGCCGCCGCCGTCCAGGGTGTACGGATAGACCTTAATTGCATGCTCATCGGCCCAGCCCTTCAGCAGCGGGTCAAACTTCGCGCTGTACTGGCAGTGTGCCTGCATAAAGAGCACCACGGCATAATCTTTCATATTAGCCCGACGTCCGTCCGGCAGCGCCATCAGGCTGGCTGGCGCAGGTACCGGAATGGTGGAGGCGGTGATGGCTGTAGCGTCTGCAGATGAGTTCGTTTTTGACGCTTCAAGCGCCATTAACTCCTCACGCGCACCGGCGTTCGCCAGCAGGGGCAGGGATAACAGGAGCGCAGTGAGTCCGGTTTTAATGTTCATGATCGGCTTCCTTATGCGTCTGTCCCCTTTCGTAACGGAACCAGCGATAACCGGCATAAATCACCATGCCAGCCGCACCGGCCCACATACCATTACACAGCCACAGCAGCCCCTGCTGCGTATGCTCCACGGACCAGGTCATCAGCTCGCTCAGTACGCGCGCCATCGTGCCCCAGAAAATCAGTCCTGCGAGAAGAGTTGGTTTCATTCCTGTGTCTCCTTGTTCTGCCGTACCAGAACCGAATGTCTGTCTGGTGAAATGCGACGCTGAGCGGCCCGGGACAGGCCATATAAAACAAACCACAACCCAAAGCCCAACATAGCGGCCATCATCCAGACGGAGCGCAACGTTGCATCTACCGAACGCACCCATGAATCGCTGTCAACGGGCCCGCGCTGACATAACACTTCAGGCGGGGCTTTCGCTAAGGCAGGAGGCACAGGCTTTAATGACTCTCCGGGTTCAGGTGGCGAGAAGCGTCCTGCCATCTCATGTTCATTAACGCACCCCATCACCTTGCCGGCAGGCACCCCCTCAGTCAGGTGATGAAAAGTCGTCAGGAATTGCCGGGAAAGAGAGCCGTCTGATGCCGCCAGCATCACAAACACATACAGCACCAGTGCCGGGCCGAGGACGAAGGAATACAGGGCAGCCCGCCCTGCATCGCGGATGAGGGTAAACAGTGTTTTTGTCATAAGGATCTCTCAGGAATTGGGTTTAAAGCCGGTGGCCACGTTCAGGAATCGCTTCGACAGGTCATCCTGAGTCATGAAGCCGTATGACAGCGCGCGGTAATTCTTGCTGCGCGGGTCAACCAGGAAGAGCGCCGGAAAGTGCGTGATATTCATCGACCGGGACTGTCCGGTGTCCGGACGACTTTGTGGCAGGGTGGCCGCAACCTGTCCGTCAACCGAGACTGGAATAAGTGAAATCCCGTTGGTTTTCGCAAAGTCAGCCACCACGCCCGCCATCTGCACATCGATCGGGTCACTGCCCCGGTAGAAGTAGAACAGACCATACTGCTGCGCCAGCTGCTCCACGGCGCTCTGCCGCGTCTGCTGGTCGCGGGTCTGCATAAACGGCGCCATGCTGTTGTAGTGCGGATACTCCAGGTTGTAGTCGAGATCAGGATGGCTCAGTTGCGCCGCCGCAAAGGACTGGCTGAACATCGATGCCCGGTCTGTCCAGAACTTCTGCCAGCGCAGGAACGTCGCCGTATTTTCCCGTGAGGGGAACAGGATGGCGCGGTTAAGCGCCTCCTGTGTGTACCCTTTAAGTACCCGGGCCTGCTCCATTGGGGACATCTTACTGAGATCCGGAATGGCCTGCGGTGCTGGCTGCTGCGGTTTCCGGGGCTGCTCAGGGGGCTTTTTCGGTTCGTTGTACCAGGACCAGCCTGTGAACGGCTCTGCCGGCGTCACAATCTCCTCGGCCATCACCGCATGGCTCGCCAGCGCCATGAGCAGGCCACAGAGGACACGCTTCATTTACCACCTCCCTGCTGGTTCACCTGCGCGGCAATGCGTTCCTTAATCTGCTGGACCTGCGCGCTGGTATCGGGGATTTTCTGATTCTTCATCAAATCCTCGTAGAAGTCAGAGAAGTTGATTTTGTCGAAGTCGATACTTTGCAGCTCCGGGACCGTGATCCCCCGGCAGTCCGGACTGTCGCCGCTGCCAAACTTAACGCCCAGCTGGTCGCGACGCCCCTGCTCCTGAATGATGCGGGCAAGCTTGCCGTCAAAGACGCAGTAGACCTGACTTTTCTGGATGCAGGCACCCAGCACCTTGCGATCGCACCGCTCGCCGACGCTGACAGTGATTTTCTTAGCCTTCGCCTTCCCTATAGCCTTCTCTTCATCATCACATGCGGCCAGTCCGGCGCTCTGTCCCCAGCCTGAGTCTTTGCAGCAGTTTGAGAAACCTGCAAAGGCCTTACGGCACCGCATGGCTTTACCCGTGAAGGCTTTTACCTCAATGGAGCTGCTTGCGTCTTTTGCGTCTTCCGCTGCCGAGGCAAGACCTGCCAGTTTCGCCACCGCCGTATCGAACCCGCTGCTCCCGGCACCATTCGTGTCATCACACTCGCCTGACTTACAGATGTAGTCGCCGCCGCAGACCAGGCCACCCGACTGATGCGTGGTCTGACACTGGTAGGTGTAGCTCATATGGGTACACTGCCCGTCGGTCGATTCGGTGCAGGTCGTACCTGCCGCTGTACAGGACGGGTTCGCCATCAGCGTTCCGCAGGTTCCCGTGGAGTCTGACGGTACGACATAGTTATCGGCGTACTCCCAGCAGTCGCTATAAACTTCATAGCTCTGGCCATTGTTAACAATGGTTTTATTTCCGCCCGGAGAGGTGCAGGTTGACGTAGTTTTCTGCGCCTTAGACATATCCAGGCCGCAGGATGAAGACCAGTTCACTTCGGGGGTAAAGGTTGTCTCAACTGCATTCATGACGAGGACCAGCGTAAAGCCTGACGCGCCGGACTGAAAATCAGCAATCTGTTCCCGTATATGCTTTTCGCAACGGTCCTTGTTCCCGCTGGTACACCCTGTACTGGTGTAAGCGCCGGCGGGTAAGGAGCCACCTTTAGACAACGGTGTAGCAGGTGCACCAGGAATCTTCCAGTCAAACGCCTTCCCAATCATTGTCTTGCTGACTCCCCACCAGGAGATTTTTCCTGCATTAACTTCACGGTCTGCCCAGTAAAAATGCGCGCTGATCACCGGTCCTGATGCCGGCGCTATAAAACTAAAACTGAATGAGGTACCGTTATTCGTAAATGCTACATCGCCATTGGCCGCCGTCAGTGTGAACGTTTTCTGCACTGTCGTGGTGGATGTATGTCCGCCAGGTGTTGCAGTTCGTGAGCAGGCTTCCACTGAGGCCACATCCTTGTCGCAGGTGTAATTTTCAAAGGTGGTTTTCGATACTGTCACCTCCTTACACTGGTTCGCGGTTCCGTTAAGCACACCGTCTGCGCCGGCTTCGGCATTTTTACCGATAGTGATGAAAGGGGCCTGTGGGTCGATGGCGGGAGTCGGGTTCGTTTTTCCGGAGTTGATAACCGACTGTGCTGCGTCATTACCCTGCAGCGCGGCCTGCCCTTTGTTGGCCAGCCCGCCGTCTCCGCCATCCACACCGCCGTAATACCCTTTCTCCGGTGGGTTAGCGGTATAGCCTGGTATTGCTCCTGTGACGGTATCCGGGTTTTTCAGGGCTCCCGTCCCGGCGGAAGCATTGCCTTTGCCAAAGCTCGCTCCCGCTTCAAAGGCAGGATCAGCTGCGCCAGCCAGGAGCGGAAAAAGCATCAGCACCGTTGAAAGTATTTTTTTCATTTCGCGGCCTCCAGAAGATGGCGTGCCGTTGCCGCACAATCACCACTTTCTGCCACTTTTTCGAGAGCCTGCTGCAGGGGCAGACTTCCCCGAATTACGTCATGGTGGCCAGGACAGGTCACCACCAGGGCGGGTACCGTGGTGATGTTGTACTGAGTAAACAACGTTGGATCGATTTGCACGCCGGCGTCCTTGTCCTCCTTACTCAGCTCAAACATGGCCGCCGCGGTCTGTCGCATGTCGTTATTGACCAGGCCGCGCAGCGTTGGCGGAATGTTGAAACGGCGGGCATCCTTCAGCATGGGTAGCAGACCTTCACGCGGAATACCGAGGCTCACAAAGTAAATAGCCGGGAACGTGTCTTTTTCCCCCATCGTGTTGTTCTGGGCTGCGATATCGCCCTGCAGGCGGTTTATCAGATCCTGTTGCCGCTGCGGCAATACGGGCGCGGCCGCCGGATGGCCCTGCAGGTCTTCCTTCATCGCCGCCAGCGCGTCCTGCTGACCTTTGATCAAGTTATGGTCGGAGACGGAAATATCGGTCTGAGCGCTCGCCAGGGCCAGCGGCGCGAAAGCAACCATGACGCTGATCGTCAGCGCCCGGAGATAAGCGTTTTTCATTGTCATGTCCTTAAAGGAATACGCAGTTACGTTTGCGCCAGAAGAGATAGCCGAAGTTCTTTTTGGAGGATGGAGAGTTATGCGTTGTGCCCCAGAGCTGCGTGCTGGCCCCGAAAGGATGACAGTTACCCGGTTCGGGGTACATGTTCACCATCTGGTATCGCCATCGCTCTTTCGGGATGATCGGGGATGGATACTGGTTACATACGGCGACGTCCGCGCCCACAGAGTTCCAGACCAGCCCCTCACGATGCATTTTGAATGCCATTCGCTCTCCAACCAGAAGAGAGGCCTCGAGCGGAGAAAACTCACCGCTGGTATAGCCGGTTAGCGGGTAGATAGACCCCTGACTTCCCGCGCACCAGAACAGCGGAGACAGAGGAAGACCCGCTGATGAAGCAGCTGCGTCAGCAGCGCAGGCCCCCTGAGCTATCAGGTTGCCGAACAGCGCTGCCTCGGGGTTTATCAGCATCGAGAGCGTACTGTCATTCCAGAGAGGATCGACTTCGGAGAGATAGGCTATATCCATGTCGCCGGTTTGCAGACACCCCAGACTGGTGATGATGTTCAGCCAGAAAATCAGCGGGTATTTGTACCAGTGGACATGATAGAAGGTACCGGCAGCGGGACGGTCACTCTGCCCTGCGGTTCCCGTTCCCGTTCGCCCGAGATCGATTTTAAAGCCGCCCATGTTGACCATGACGCCCGGCTCACGGGTTACATCCACCATCGCCATTGGCTCCCAGAACCCGATGGCCAGACCGATGCGGTAAAACACACCATATGGGCAAATCTGGATCGGCGAAGCCGGGTTGTTGGTATCCTTTTGGGGGCCAGCGGCCAGCTGAATATTGCCGAGCGTCATCGGAAACAGGCACTTCCAGCAGACATCGCTTATCGGGTTAACCCAGCGGCCGTCACCGGCGTTACTGGCTGCGGCCGTTGCCTGGGATGGCATACAGGAAATAAGAACCAGTAACACACCGGCCAGCCATGAAAAGTGCTTCATTTCACCTCCCGCAGCCATACACAGACCGGGCCGTCCTCAGTGTCATGAATGGAGCCAATGAACCAGCCCTCGCCCTCTGGCGCGGAAGGGAGCCAGTCACTGATGTTTTGTTTCCCCTTTTCCCAGTCGGCGATCACCTGGGGAGGCGCGTCGTTTTCCATCCAGCGGGTGGCACAGGTCAGATTGTGCTGGCGCATCCAGTCGCCAAATTCAGTCTGTGTGACCTCATCACTGGCCGGTGCAAAATAATGAGGGTGCGTCCAGAAGCCATTGCGGTCACGGGTAACCGTCACCGGCCTGACAGATTCAGGGTGAGTCATGGGGTATCTCCGGGAGTGCCGCAGCCACCGGACGGCGGGAGGGCTTAAGAAATGGTCAGTGGTTTTTGGCTTTATCAGCCGCTTTCATAATGATGGCCAGGCGTTGTTCCTGGCTCATTTCGTACAGGGCAAGAATGGCTCCGCGCAGCACGTGAGAGGGTTTGTACAACGGGTTATCGTTGAGGATTTCATCCTGCTGTCGGGCCGAACCCTCATCGTGACGTACTGACGAGATGGTGACATTCCGGCCCTTTTCAGTATCAGGGTCTTTTTTCATGGCGTTACCTGGTCGGGGGTTAATCGGAAACCGGGATGGCATTCAGGCTGAGGCGGAGCGCAACGCAGTGAGCACCGAACATCCTGAAGGGCAGCGCGGTTGATCATTGGCTGTTTTCCGGTCTGGTGATGTACCAGCCAATGAGCTCACTGCCACGTATGAGTATGCTGAGCCACGAGCCGGCGTATCCATCGTTCACTGCCGCATCTTCGTTGTCCTGCATCGCCTGCTCAGATAGTCTCGGCGACGTATAGTTCTGGCGCGCCCGTAAAATCCGGCGGCTGATTTGTTGCCGATCAGTCTCTGGAATCGTCACGCGCAGTGATTCATCGCGTGTCAGTGCATAGCCCGCCTCAGTCAGGCCTTTTTCCAGCTCGGCGAGCAATACCTGGTAGTATTCCCGGTTAGCAAAGGCGTGAACCGCATCGGCATGTCGGGCACCACCAAATTGTGCGAGGGGGACGGGTATTCCCGGCCTGCTCTCCCGCGCCCGGCGCTCACGCCGGGCACATGCCACGTACTGAACCACAATCCAGCCAGCGAGTAGCGCAACCACTACCAGAATACCGGCCATGCCCTCGGTATCGCGCAAACAGGTGAGCATCCCCTGCAGCCCCTGAGGGTCGGTGAAGCAGCTGATTAACGCCATGCGTTCATCTCCTCCATTCTGTTGCGGATAAGCCTGACGAGGTACAGGGGAAACGCTTCATCACGTTTTTCCGGCGCCATAGGCTGAATCTGGTTCTCCACGCACCACTGATGCCAGGCACCGGCGATCAGCGCCGGTTGCCATGAAGCGATTTCAGGGTACAGCTGACAGAGGCGATTCACTTCCTCTTCACTGCCTTTGGTATCAGCATTGAAACCTGTCATGTGCTGAGACACAGACGGCGCAGCGGTATTGTGTATCAGTGACATTCGGCGTTCTCCTGCCCTTCACCTGCAAACAACCTGTCGAGACGCTCGGAAAGTAACAGCGTCTGGCCCTTTTTACGTTTCGCGCTGTCCTCGGCCCGCATGTTCTCCAGTAAGAGGTGAATGATGTAGTCCGGGAAACGTTCATCACGTTTCGACGGCTCCCGGCTGTCCTGCTGGTTCTGCTCACACCAGTGGAGCCAGGCTTTGGTCACCAGTACCGGATGCCAGGAGTCAATTTCGGGGTACAGCGTCTTCAGCCGTTCTGCTGTTCCCATGCGAGGAGTTATCTCAGCGGGTTTACGCGGTTTTCTGGCGTAACGGTGATGGGATGTGACCGCCTGACGCATTTCGGGAAACAGGTCACCTAACGTTGTTGCACTCATTTTTTCGCTCCTGATACCGGAATTTCTTCCACTTTCATCACGCGGCCATCGCGCGATATCCGCACGGGGATGTGTTCAAAACCGAATTTACGGGTCAGTACGCCAGACTGGTCGAAGTAGATACGTTCATTAAGCGCATCACTGGTTTCTTTGATGTTGCCGTTCACCAGGATGACCTTTACGCTGGTCTGATCGGCGAGCTGCTGTCGGGTCCAGTTCACCTGCTCCTTATCATCGCCGTCGATAAAAAAGAGCACCTGGTTGAAGGGCACCTTATCCAGAGGATTGACCGTATCGCCCTTTCGGGCGATCACGTTGCCCTGCATGTCAGTGATCGTCTCCTTCACGGTAAATGTCGGGTCCCAGGCAAAGCTGCGGTATTCCTTCGCTTTCGTGAGCCCTTCCACCGGCGTCGGACGTACTGCATGCTCCTTCACTCTTTCCGTTGCCTCTTTGCGCAGACGGTCAAGTTCGCCAGTCTGCTCCATTCCCTTCAGGCGATTCTGGATAAACGCCAGCATGTCCTGCTCTGCAGGCTCGAAGACGTTGCCCCAGGTTCCGAGATCTTTCGCCCCGCTGCCGGCGGAGAGCATCAGCAGCATCGTACCCATCAGCTTTAGTCGTCTTTTCACTGGCCCCCCTGAGTGCGGCGCGCAATGTCGGCACGGATCTCATTCGTGATATCCCGCTGGTCGCTCATCACCGCCGGTTTAACCAGAATGATGGCGTTATGTGAGGCCTGCCATTCACCGAGACTCTCTGACAGCGCTGAATTGAAACGCGTTGTCAGCACCCTGGCCTTGTCTTCATCGAGCTGCAGTTGCGCGGACTGCTGCATGAACAGGTCGACTGTCCCCTTCATATCGAAGACCACCACCTCCGGTGTGACGGCTTTCGCCGTCACATATGCCACACCTGTCATGGCCAGCAATCCTGCCAGCCCCAGCATGCTGGCTTTAACCCAGCGGGATGTTTTGCTGGCGATAGTTGCACCATCGTTGACGGTATCGACGTCATATGGCTTGTCCTGTTGTTCACTCATGCTGCTTTCACCCATTCTTCAAGTTCACGAAGTTCATTGCCGAATTTCTTCTCCGCCAGCAGATATGCAGCTTCCTCCGCAGTGGCCCCGGCTTCTCTCTGCAATTTCTGCATGAAGGCAAAGTCCTCACCACGCGAGCTGAACATGGCGCGTGTGACGGGGTCGACGAACAAACGGTGGAATGAGCTGTATTCCCCGGCGTTTATCAGCAGGGAGCTGTAGCCGGTCTGCAGGGCTGGCTGGAAGCCACGGATAACTTCTTTTTCCATGTCCGAGAACTGATCCGGGTTATCGGCAAGGTACTGTTTAAACGCCTTAGCATCCTGCAGCAGGGTGATTTTGGTGGAGCTGTTGTTCCAGGCGGCTTCCGCTTCCTTACTGGCGCTGAAGTCCTTGATGCCCTGGGTGATAGTGATAAACGCGCCACGGTGACGACGCACGGTTCGGTAGCCGGTTTCGATAAACCGTGCCGCGTGCGGGTTGGAGCCACCCAGCAGACGCCAGGCCTCGTCGATGATGCAGACTTTTTTGAGGTCGCGCGGGCTGTGGTACATCTTTTCCTGAATCGCCAGAATGAGCGAGAACAGGATCGAGGAGAGCAGCTTCGGCTTGTCTTCCAGACTCAGCAGCTCCAGTACCGCGAAGCGGGTTTCACCATCGAGCGTAGGGGTGTCGGCGTTAAAGTATTCTCCGTCCGGCCCCCAGGTGCAGTAGGTATCGAGCAGCATGGCCAGCTCAGCAAGGCGCGAGATGATGGTCGGCTTGTCTGCAAACGCCTGATTCACATCCTCGTTAGTCAGGTAATTATGGACGTCGTCGATACGGGCTTTGTTTGCCTTTTTCTCCCACGCATCCATTACCGCTTTCTGTAGGATCGCCTCGCAGACGCCATCAAGCGGCTGCGTCGGGCTGGCAAGTACCGTCAGCAGACGCACAATCCCTTCAGCAGAGTGCTTGATGTCTTTGACGTTGGCGAACGGGTTAAAGCGCAGTTTAGAGCCATCGAGATAAACCCCACCGGCCTGATGACAGTAGTTTTTGTAGCTGTCCCCCATGTCAATAACCCAGCCGTAACCGCCGGCATTCAGTACATCGCGCAGCACCCCCTGTATCAGAAACGATTTACCTGCCCCGGACGTCCCGGTAACCGCGATGTTGAAGTTGGTACTGCCATTCTCCTCGCCAAACATGTCGTAGAACGCGACCTGGTTGCGGTAGGTCGGCAGCGGCATACCTACATTCGACAACTGGCGTTCGGCCACGACCGGCATCAGGCTCACCGCGTTCCATGACTTGGCGCGCAGCGTCGCGCCTGTTGTTTTCAGGTCTTCCCACATCCCTTCCTGCATGACGAACGGGAAGCCGGCCAGCCAGTTACGCATCTGCTGGTACTGTATCGTTACCATCTCCAGCTCGTTCTTGCGGAACACGTTCACGGCGGCCAACTCACAGGCCTGTGCATCAGTAGTGTTGTCCGGCGCGAACAGGGTCAGGTTAAAGTACGTGTTGCAGAGTGCAATTTCGTTATTGTTCAGTTGCTCACGGGTACGTCGCCATTCTTCTGCGGCCCTTTTGGTGCCGGGAAAAAGTGCGGCGTAGGCTGAGTTGGCCTTTTTGGACAAATCGGTATCTTTACGAAATGCCTCACTCTGACTTTTCGTCTGCTCCTCCAGCTCCGTCGTCCAGGTCAGCATAAAGGGACAGGGTATTCCGAGGTCAGGAAAGCGCAGGTTCTGCAGATTGTCAGCCCCCTGCCACAGGGCGAAGCGTTTAGGCGTTTTAGCAAGCTGCATGTTGATGATGCGGCATGCCGATGCCGGCAACCGTGTCCCGCGCGCGTCGATGGTCTCGGGCAACGTCATCCGGAGATGCGACGGATAGACATCAAGCCCTATACCCTGATCAACCACCTGGCGGTTCAGCTTTTCATCCTCGTTGTAGTCGCCTGAGGACGTCAGCACCTGTTCCTGGCGGTAGTTCATCTGCTCGCGTACCGCAGACAGGAAGCCGTTCACATCGACGTTCACGCTGTCGATGCGCGCAGCGCCCAGGGAGACGCGGATGGTGTTGCGGATCTGAATCAGGTCATCAATCACCCGTTGTGTCTGGGAAGCGCGCTTCAGCGGCTGACCATAGACAAGAAAGATACGGTAGTTACGCAGGTAAAGCGGGTAATCGCGTTCGTTGGCCAGACCGTGCAGCGCAGAGCGCTGCCAGAACGCGCGGGTGATTTTATTGAGGTGATCGGCCATCCCTCCTTTCCACATGTCGTTACTCACACCGCGATCGATACGTTCCCCGACACACTTGCTGGCGAGCATGATGACGGTGACGGGAGTCTGGCGGGGCAGTTTTTTGCGCAGCATGTCATCGAGCGCGGCCATCACCTGTTCGTTCGCGCCAGGCAGCGGGGCGGCTTCCATGATGAAGCCTGCAGAGCCGGCGTTGACGAAAATCTCATTGATGTCGTCGTAATACCGGTACGGCAGTGCCGCAACCAGGGACGGGTAGCCCCACGTCTGGGAAAGATTCTCGCGGGCCGTGGCGGCACCGTCTTCCTCTTTCCCGTTTTTCAGCATATCCATCAGGTTGTCGACAAAACTCATTTTCGACCCTCCGCAGCGGCCCGGATTAACTCCAGGCGACGCAGCTTCTCTTCGTTCATTTGCCCGGATAGCGGTGCATCACCGGCTGTTTTAATCTGCCAGTCACAGCTCACGCTCAGAACGGCCAGCGTTTCATCGTCGGTATCGACTGACTGTGTGGCGGTGATTTGCGTCGTTCCTTTCCGTGAATGGACTAACGATTTCGCCAGATGATCGATGCCGTTCTTGCCGGTAACGTAATGGCTGCTCATTCCCCGCCCTCCCCGATAACGCGGTAGCTCTCATCCCAGTGGGATTTGTTTTTCACGAACTCAACCACAGCCGGCTGATGAAAGTTGTCGTCCGTGTCCACCCAGGGGGCAATCCACAGGCGCTGCGTGGCGTCAGGAATACGCTGAACCGGAACGCGGCCCGCCGTGTTAACCGGCACGGGGGTCGCATGACTCGGCGTGGCCAGCGGCGTGACCAGTGAGCCGGATGTTTTCGCGGGCGCAGTGGTCAGAGGCCTGGCGGCGGTGGTTCCGGTTGCTGCGACGGAGACAGGACGGAACGGATTCACGACCGGTGCCGAATTGCGCAGTGCCGGCAGGGTTTCACCCGCAGGCTTTTTTGCGGTTTTTTCGGCAGTCAGGTCATCCAGACTTTTACCCTGAGCGGCCAGCTTGTTGGCCTCACCGGTGGTCAGGCACTGGTCGGTCGCAGTCTTGTTACAGTCGAAATCAGAATTGAGACCGGCGCAGCCGGTCAGTGCGCTGCACAGCAGTGCAGCACCCAGTAGTTTTTTCATGGGGTAACTCCGGTTTTAATTTCAGGGGTATTCAGGGAGGGGTAATACTCAATTTCGATTATTTACAGTTGCACTGAAGCACAGTGAAACCCAGCTGCACAGCAAGGCTGCAAAACACGCCGGCATAAAACATGTCCAGCGTCAGAAAGTTCAGGTTCATCTGGATAAAGCCATAAACAATGGCCCCGATCAGCATTCCTCCCCACGGAACGACTGAACCATACATAAAGTACCAGTCATCGCGTTTGTTAAAGGCAGTGCCGCTAAAGCATACGAGGAACACGCTTAAGAGCAGGGACACTCGCCAGGAGACCCAACCCATATCACCCACGCCTTTAAGATTGAGCATTGCCCACACAGTCAGTTCGATAGTGAATACCAGTGCTGGAATCAGGATATAGCGATAGTTGTGCAGGATTTTGAGTAATGGATAGCGTGCCATGTTGGCAGACATAAACACTCCAGTGAAATGAATTAAAGGAAAAAGGTGATGACACGATACAGAACGCCGATGGTCAGCCTCCCATTCAGCAATATGCATCCGCATGCTCCTGAGCAGGTTATTATTACGCTCTTCGTCACGCATTACGGCTTCCCCCACGAAGAGCGGCATCAGAAATGGCGCTGAACTCCGCGTCCAGCCACTGTCTGAGTTCTTCCCGTGTCAGCTCATCCTTGTGAAAAACAGAAACGGCCAGGGTGCGCATGGCATCAATATCAAGCGGCTCATATGCCCGAATTTTCTTCTGTATTTTTTTTTCCCATGTTTCACCAGCCTGCAACAATCCGGCGAGAATAAATGCAATTCCAATAGCAATTGAAGCCACGGTAAGCCTCTGATTGCCTGACCAGAAGCTAAAAATCAACATCCCTGTAGCGGTTAATATCCCTACCAAGAATATCCAGTGGGGTTTTGTGTTTTTTCCTGCAGACCAGTCTTTCCAGTCTCGTTCAATCCCCCTCAGAAAACTAATGCGGTCATCTGTGCGTGGCCCCCTCATTTATCCTCCTTTCCTTCGGGTGTTGCTTCTGAAGGTGGTGAGTTCAGCTCCCGCCACACCATGCCCCCGGGAATTGATTCAGCAAGAAAAAGGTTTCCAGCCAACCAGAGAACTAATCCGGTCAGCTGTATCCACTTAAAACTGGAGTAAAGAGCGGCGAACAAAATGGACCATGAAACGATGAATATCAGCGCTGGCCTCCATCTGGTTGTTGCCCAAAACAGTAATTTTCGTGCGTCCATCTTCATTCCCTCATCAGTTGATGGTGTCACCGAGACGCAGCTGACTGGCCTGGCGGAGAACGTCATCAGGGTTGATGTTGCCGACTGAGGTGGTGCTGGATGCAGTGGTCTGGCTCGCAGGTTGCGGAGTCACGGCGTTCTGCGCGGCGTTGCCGGCTTTCTGCAGTTCCTCTTTCGCTTTAGCGTCCTCAGCGTCTTCCAGGGTTTCAAGGCGGAAGCCCTTCTGGAACACGACAGTTACCAGGTTGCCTGCACCGATATCAATTACGGGGTGATACTGCTCGGCGCGCTTAATCCAGTACTGGCTCAGCGTGTCGGCCGCCTTACTGGCTCCGCCGCCTATACCCTGCTTAAACACGTCGCCGGCACCTACATCCGCTGTGGCACCGAGGCCGACAGATGGTGTTGCCGCAGATTTGATACCTTCACCAAAACCTGACAGGAGGCCTGCTGCACCGGCGTAGCCGACAATCATGCCGTTCCGCATGACTGGCTTGCCGCGAACGCCGCCTTTCCCCTGATAGCTGACATGTCCATCGAACTCCATATCGACGTGCTTGCCGTTTTTCAGTACGCAGCTGATTGATTTCGTCCGGACAATCCCGCGCTCGCTGGAGATGTCACCCCAGATTTCACCCACCACAAAGCAGCCGTCAGCGCTGTATTCTTTGTTGTTCGGCATCTGGATGTTGCCCAACAGGCGGATGGTGACGGGCTGGGTGTTCTGCTGACCGGTAACGCTGGCGTTGGCGTCGGCCCCTTCAATCATGATGGCGTCAGAGAAGGAGCCTGACGGAATCCAGGGTAGTTTGGTCGGCTTTTTCATCAGGCTGTCGTATTTGAACTTTGTTGTCGACAGGCCACCTGTCATCCTCTGGCCTGAGCCGCCCGGGTAGAACGCTGTCCCCTGCCCCATATTCACACCAGTGGCGGCCGGTGTGCCTGTGGGGGTCACGGTGTATTCGGGTGGTCGGGCCTGACCGGCAGCAACAGGACCGGGGAGTGGTGTTCCGTTCTGACCGGCAGGTGGTGTCTGCTGGCCAGTGGTCGTGTTGCTGCCGGGGGCTTTCGTTAGCTGGTCATTCAGGCGCTGAATTTCTTCGTCCTTTTTGGCCAGTTGTTGCTCGGTGGTGAGCTTGTTCTGTGCAAACTGCTGGGTGAGCGTGGCGAGCTTGTCCTCAAGTGCGGAGGTCTTGGCCTGCTGCTGTGCCAGTGCGGCATCATTAACCTGCTGGTTAAACGCTGCCGTGACCACGCCGGTCATGTTTGGGGTGGCGACCGGCGCGGGGTGTTTCTGTTCCTGCTGATGTTGCCCGTACCAGATAACGCCGCTCGTGGCGGCGGCGCCTCCCACGATAACAGCGGCAAGAATGGCCAGCTGTTTGCGCCGGGTTTTCAGGTTTTTATTCAGACTCATGGGCGGGTGTCTCCGTCATCTGAAAACACAATCCAGGCGTAGCCTTCGCCACCTGCATAAAGCTGGTTCTGCGACAGCATCACGGCCCGGACGCCCTTGCGCCAGAAATCGCGCTCGCGCAGGCTGCGGGTGATGCTGCCCGGGTTGCTCATCCGGAAGCGCACAACGCGCAGGTGGTTACCAACAAACTGGCGTTCCGGTGTCAGGCGTACATCACTGGCGGGTGTGTATGCAGGCATGCGGCTGACCGGATACTCCTGGTAGTCGTCCGGCACCTGACCGTTGACTACGGCGCGGGACAGTGCGACCAGTGTTTTTTCGTAGGTCTGCCCTTCTTCCCATGCCTTCGCATCGTCGTTCTTGCGAAGTGGTGGTGACATTGGGGTGAAGCGCAGTGTTTTGCCGTTACCCGGCTGCGGCCTGATGTTAAGGCTCAGGGATGAGCCGCGGTCGGTCTGAATAAACAGCGTGAAGTTCTGGCTGACAAGTGGAGACAGAATAAGTGCTCCGTCGTCGGTCTGGCTCTGGTCATAGGCACCGGTTGGTCCGCTGATGCTGGTAATGAGTTCTCCGTCGACAACAACCTTGCTCGGGTTGGTGTTGCTGAGAGTGACGTTAAAGGCGGCGTCGTTCTCAAACGGAATGGCTGCGGGTGCGGAAGCGGCCCGGAGGCCGCTGGTAAATAATCCCGCTGCCAGAAACACAGCAGCAGCTGCCGGTGAAATACGAAATTTCATGGGCAGTCCTGTCAGTTGGTGGTGGATACCGGCTGGAGTTCTTCGAAGCTGTGGAGGTTAATCACACCGTTCTCATAGCTCAGTTTCAGGCGGTAGGTTTTTTCCTGGTCTTTCATTGGCGTGATGATTACGCCGTTAGTGGTGGAGGACTTCAGAACTCCGCTGTACTGCACGGAGCCATCATCCATGACGCGAATTTCTTTCGTGTCGAACTGGGTGGAAATGCCCGCTTTCCTGATGCGTTCAGCTTCAATGTCCAGAGCTTTCTTGAGTTCGTCCCGTTCGTCGGAAGGGGCGAATCCAAGAATCATTTTCTGGTTGTTGTCGATGTTTTCCGGGGTGACGTTCAGTCGCCAGTAAATAAAGGAGGCGGCGAATTGTGTCAGGCCTGGGGCATCGACACCTTTTGAATCTGATGTGAAGGGGCGATTAAATGTTAATGGTGTAGTAATGGTTTTCTGGGTGGTGGCAAAATACCATGCAAGCGAACCTGTCAGTACGTTACCGGCCCCCATAAGTAAAGTTAAAGCTGAAAGACCAATAAACGCATAGCGGAGTTGTTTATCGCGCTCTCCTTTAATATTCAGTTTCATGAAAACTATGCCCTCCAGTGCCGGAAACTAGAATCAGGTATCTGGCGAAAGGTTACTTTGAATAAAAGTGATGGCAGGTGCCAGTAACAGAAATTAAGTAACCAGTACGACCCCTGCCCTTTTTTCAGATATCTGACGATGAACCAGAGGATTCCCGCTATAACGCCAAGTTCAACTGACAGGTTGTTAAGCACCCCCAGAACAATAAGGGGTGCGGTAACAATTAACTCATCAATTGGCAAACCTAAATAGCGGTCCTGCTGGTTCATTGTTTCCGGGAAGTTGTATTTATCCTCCTCCCCGCTCATCGTTTAACTCGCGATGCCGAAGGCTACACGGGTAAAGATGATTGCCATTACGATACCGACGAATACCAGCGGTGAGCGGGCCTTGATGTAAATAAACAGGCCCATGATGATTTCGGCAATGTAAAACCATTTAATCAATGAAGAGCCAGAACCGAAGGTGGAATTAACCGTGGTGTTCTGTGAGGAAAGAAGGTCGGTGCCGCCAGCGAATGCCGGGTGAGTGACCATAAGTGCAATTAAAAAAGCGCCTACTGACTTTAAGTAAAATTTAGTCTGGCGATTTTCGCGTGCTTTGCGGAATAAAGACGCTACCGCCCATCCCTTACCGACGTTAAGGGCACTGCCTTTGGTTAACATGTTTGTTTTCTCCGAAGTAAACAAAAGTGAGTCGCGTAAGTGCTTGTTTACGCGGGCGCAATTGTCCCATGACCCTAAAAAAAAAAAACTGTGACGAATGTCACGCTTTTTGGAATCATTCAGATTTATCCGAATATGTAAGTGAGTAGGCTTTGTTGACCAGAAAGTACGGAAATGGCCTCCGGGATCTATAGCTATGAAAGTTAAAGAGAAAATGTGGGATGGTCGCGGCCGTCCACGTAAGTTCCAGCCGGGTGAAGCTGTGGAGTGGCGATTGCGCGCTCCGGATAATCTGCTTATGGAGCTGAGAATATGTGCCAGAGCTGGCAACAGGAGTGTGAATGAGGAAATTATTGCCAGGCTTTTGTTGTCGCTGAATTATCAGCCGGGTAAGCCTGTGATTAAAACAGCGGAGGGAGAGAGGCTCATTGCGCTGGCGGTGAGATTTGAGGAATGGCTTGGAAAATTACTTGATGGTGAATCCGTTGATGCTGTGAAGGAAGTTAATGTCCCGCTCAAGCAAGAGCAATTGTGGATGTGGCGTGAGGGTGAAAGAATTTTGCTTCCGGGAAAAACAACCGGATATAGCATGCGTATTCCTGAGAACCTTGCGGATGAAATCAGGGCAATGGCGAAGGTGCATAACCGTAGTCTTAATGACGAAATGCTCACCCGCCTGATGAATACGCTGGGTTATTTCACGGAAAGGTTACTTGACCAGAACGAGGATGCGCAGGCACTTAAAGTTCTTTGCATGGAGTTCGAGGTGTTCCTGAAGGAAAAAATAAGGGGGGTGGAGAAAAGTGACCTTCCCTGGGATGAAAAGCCGTCTCAGTGAGAGATGCGAGCCGGGGTTTCCGGCTCGCAGATTTATTCTTTTTCGTTGATGAAGTGCCTTGATTCCGCTTCATCCTCGGCTGTGTTTATGCCACTTAAAATCATATCAAGCGTTTCTTCCAGGCGACCTTCGCCGTCTTTTCCTGTCATTTTTAAATACATCTCAGCGATTAGGGTGGCAATGAGAACTGTGCCTTCGCGTGAGCCGGCTGCTTTTCTTATGAGGTCTCTTCGATATCCTTCGATATCAAATTGATTGCCATCCTCGCCATCGCGTTTATAAACAAGCAGTCCAAGCCTGATTAATTCGTTGCAGGTAGCTGATATGTTTGCTTCTCCAGCATTAGCGCCGTTCTGCAGGTCTTGTTGAACAATATCGCGAACTTCACGTTCAATTTTATCTTTAAGGTAGATGCCGACTCTTCCCATATTTCTTACCTGTTTTAAGTTAGTGTCGGAACCGACACTATGTATGGCCTGTTGGTGGATTACCAGATTGCTGTGCAAGGCTGTAATGGGTTGATACTGCTGCGAATTTGTGTTCTATACAGTAGTACAATCCAGCACTAAGATGTGCGACAGTGTGACACTGTGCGATATATAATTCAATGTAATTACAGCATATCTACAATTGTACGATACATGTGAGACACACCGACACTAACAGGTATCAGGATTATACGACACTGTAGTGTCGGTATGTACGACATCAAACGGTCATATTCCAAAAATGCGCAAATTTCTTAAAGGCATGCACCTGAAATTAAAGGAAAAATCTGCAAGACGAAGTCTTGCGTGGGGTGTGATGTTTTAAAGGGTTAGTAAAGAGCGGCGTGTTAATACCGTCTACTGCTCTGACATGTTTATTTCGGACGGGTGTTAAATCCCTTCAGGAGAGCGCTCACGCGCGTTTGTAGTGAATTAACTTGATTACGACGATCCGCCGGGGTATTTTTTAAGGCGACTCTCCAGAGCCCGTGTATTTCGTTAAAAGGCCAAACAATGAAAATATCGATACTGCCTGCGGCATTGCTGACCCTTTCCATGTCTGCTGGCGCAGCTCCCCTGATGTGCTTTGATCAGGCCGGGAAAGATTATCAAATTGATCCGCTGCTGCTTATGTCAATTTCAATTAAAGAGAGCAGACTTAATCCGGGTGCGATAAATGGATCTAACAGAAATGGAACAGAAGATGTCTGCGGGATGCAGGTGAACAGTTCTCATTACGGTAAACTTAAAAACTTCAATATTACCCGAGAGCGCCTGTTGAATGATCCATGCATCTGCGTTTATACGGGTGCATGGGTACTGGCGCACAACTTCAGGTCATACGGAAAAAACTGGGACAGCGTAGGGATGTATAATACGGGGCCGAGCAAAAAGCTCATTGTGCAGCGCAAGGCGTATGCTCAGGATATCAAAAATATATATCGTGTATTGCTCGCCAGAAAAAAGTTGCTTTCTGAACGTCTGGCGCCAGCTGCGGGAAAGGAGAAGGCGATTCAAATTGCGGAAACGGCCTCGTTACATAGCGGACAGTAAAAAACCGCTCTGTTGAGCGGCTTAATTTTCAGGCCTTCAGTTTTGCAAACTCCTCCGCCATTTTCCAGAGCACCTGATTTAATTTGATGTCACCATCAATTCCGGTGACTTCCCGCGTTCTGGTCACCTTCCCTTTTTGCGTTCTGCCACGAATCCCCCCACGGATCACATTTTCCTGTACCACGTTAAACGTGGTCCATAAATCCTGGCCTCTGTCGAGTACCCGGCGGGGGTTAATAATTTGCTCCGGCGTAATCGGCGCTGGTTTTCCAGCGTACTTAAGTTCCAGAGCGGTCGCACCAAAAAGTCGCTGCTCAGGCAAAGTAAGCTGAATGCTTTTCATGAGGTCAATATTTTCATCAACCGCGTCAAATGTTTTCAGCACCGTGTAAGCGCCTTCAATAACCTGCCCGACAATATCCCCTTTGTGGGGTACGCGGATTTCACCAAAATCCTTCCATGCAACCAGACCATTACTGCAAACCTGACGGAACATACCGGGGATCATTTTATAGCTGCTTGAACCATCATGGCTATTCAGCAGAATAATTTCCGGTACTTCTTTCCCGTTAATCTGGTCATGACGACGCAGGCGAAGCATATGTTTTGTAAATTCTCGTTTATCCTGGTCACGTGTGCGTGACTGCGTTGCATAATACGGCTGAAAACCTTCATCACGTAAACGGTCAAGAATATTTATGGTCGGGATATATGTATAACGTTCAGAGCGTGAATCGTGTTTATCCGATGAGAACGCGCTCGGAACGATGAGCTGTAATTCCTCATTTGTCAGCGGGCGGTCTTTACGGATCGAGACAGGCATACGATAGCGGCTTGCGAAACTGACCATTTTTATTTACTCCTGATTATTTAGTAAGTGATGAAGGAATAACGCGGTGAAAATTATCCAGCGGCATTGCAACTGCCACCGGGCGACCATCCACAACCCAGACAGAGATATAATCCGGGCATTCGTCATTAATTAACGTCAGCTCAGTGGCATTCTCTGGCGGCGTAAAAATTGCCGGTTGTGGCTCCCCTTCCGATGCTGCCAGGACCCAACAAAACAGATCCGTGAACTGGGACGTGGTGAGGTTTGAATCACATCTTCCGGTAGATTCTTGAGCGGCGGTTTTGACGTTGACGTTTTGTGTGTGCATCCTGGTTTTCTCCTGTGGTGATGGTTGTCCATCTCCCTGGTGAGTTCTCTCGCGGCAAAGGGCAAAAGGAGCAACGGCGGGGCGGCAGGAGAAGGGCGCAGACAAAAGTTTTTGCGGCACGCAAAAAGTTTTGGCGGCGTGCATTTCACCCTTCGGATG
>NZ_KQ087598.1:4308849-4785920 GCF_001030225.1 Enterobacter sp. BIDMC92 | reverse complement strand
TCGAACAATAAAAGAAAACTATTGAATATTCATGATTGTTGGCGCACATCGGCATGACCCTGTGTAAAGGGGGACGTGCGAATTGCTATCTGCAATTTATCCTGACCAGGATCCTGGGATCCCGATCGGGACCGCGGATCATAGCCTAAACTGAGCCAGAGATCTTCTGTTTCTCACAGATTCTTCCCGATTTATCCACAGGAAGATCCGGAACCGGGTAAGTGTAAACGATCCTGGCGCGAGTGCCCCGCGATTTAGGCCGCATATTGGAAAATTTAATGAGCACAGACAATTTATTGCTTAAATGATCTAACGAAGATCCGGGACGATCCTTGCGCTTTATCGGTGAGCCCGTATAATCCTCGACCCGGCGCGTGATGCTCATCTCCTGCGTCGTCCGTTGCTCATTTTCCACGCGAAATCGTGCGGAAATACGCAGGGATTTAAGGAAAGAGAATTGACTCCGGAGTGTACAATTATTACAATCCGGCCTCTTTAATCACCCACGGCTTCGGCGTCCGTCATTCGAATCTCGTTCGGGCATCCGAAAAAAGCCATGAATTTATTCAAGTTTAGGTAGAAATCGCCATGAAACGCACTTTTCAACCGTCTGTACTGAAGCGCAACCGTTCTCACGGCTTCCGTGCTCGTATGGCTACTAAAAATGGTCGTCAGGTTCTGGCACGTCGTCGTGCTAAAGGCCGCGCTCGTCTGACCGTTTCCAAGTAATAAAGCTAACCCCTGAGTGGTTAAGCTAGCATTTCCCAGGGAGTTACGTTTGTTAACTCCCGCTCATTTCACTTTCGTCTTCCAGCAGCCACAACGGGCTGGCACGCCGCAAATCACCATCCTCGGCCGCCAAAATTCGCTGGGGCATCCCCGCATCGGTCTCACAGTCGCCAAAAAAAATGTTAAGCGTGCGCATGAACGCAATCGGATTAAACGTCTGACGCGTGAAAGCTTCCGTTTACGTCAGCATGAACTGCCTTCTATGGATTTCGTGGTGGTGGCTAAAAAAGGGGTTGCCGACCTCGATAACCGTGCTCTCTCGGAAGCGTTGGAAAAATTATGGCGCCGCCACTGTCGCCTGGCTCACGGGTCCTGATAGCCCTCATTCGGGTTTATCAACGCCTGATTAGTCCGCTACTCGGGCCGCACTGCCGTTTCACACCAACATGCTCAAGCTACGGAATTGAGGCATTGCGCAGGTTTGGAGTGATAAAAGGCAGTTGGTTGACGGTGAAACGCGTATTAAAATGCCACCCTTTACACCCAGGTGGAGACGACCCCGTCCCTCCAGGACCCTTTGATACCAGAGAACACTAACGATGGATTCGCAACGCAATCTTCTTATCATCGCTTTGTTGTTCGTGTCTTTCATGATCTGGCAGGCGTGGGAGCAGGATAAAAATCCTCAACCACAACAGCAGGTCACGCAGACAACGACCACCGCAGCGGGTAGCGCCGCCGACCAGGGCGTACCGGCCAGTGGCCAGGGGAAACAGATTACGGTTAAGACCGATGTGCTTGAGCTGACAATCAACACCCGTGGTGGTGATGTTGAGCAGGCGCTGCTGTTGACCTACCCGAAAGAGCTGAAGTCTAACGAACCGTTCCAGTTACTGGAAACCACGCCAGAGTTTATCTACCAGGCGCAGAGCGGCCTGACCGGTCGTGATGGCCCGGATAACCCGGCTAACGGTGCGCGTCCACTGTATAACGTCGAGAAAGACGCTTTTGTGCTGGCTGATGGTCAGAACGAACTTGCTATTCCGATGACCTACACTGACGCCGCGGGCAACACCTTCACCAAAACCTTCACCCTGAAACGCGGTGAGTATGCGGTGAACGTGGGCTATACCGTACAGAACGCCAGTGCGAAACCGCTGGAACTGTCGACCTTCGGCCAGCTGAAGCAGTCCATCAATCTGCCGTCTCACCGTGACACCGGAAGCAGCAACTTTGCGCTGCATACTTTCCGTGGCGCGGCATACTCCACGCCTGACGCGAAGTATGAGAAATACAAATTCGACACTATTGCCGATAACGAAAACCTGAACGTCAGCGCTAAAGGCGGTTGGGTGGCGATGCTGCAGCAGTATTTCGCGACGGCGTGGGTGCCAAATAACGACGGTACCAACAACTTCTACACCGCGAACCTGGGTAACGGTCTTGCAGCCATCGGCTACAAATCTCAGCCGGTTCTGGTTCAGCCGGGTCAAACCGGTAAGATGGCAAGCACCCTGTGGGTCGGCCCGGAAATTCAGGACAAAATGGCCGCTGTTGCGCCGCACCTGGATCTGACCGTTGACTACGGTTGGTTGTGGTTCATCTCTCAGCCGCTGTTTAAGCTGCTGAAGTTCATCCAC
This sequence comes from Enterobacter sp. BIDMC92, assembly GCF_001030225.1. NCBI lineage: Bacteria > Pseudomonadati > Pseudomonadota > Gammaproteobacteria > Enterobacterales > Enterobacteriaceae > Enterobacter > Enterobacter sp. BIDMC92. The sequence continues at coordinate 4,783,551 of NZ_KQ087598.1, read as the reverse complement.
AGCTTCCTGGGTAACTGGGGCTTCTCCATCATCGTTATTACCTTTATCGTTCGTGGCATCATGTACCCGCTGACTAAAGCGCAGTACACCTCCATGGCGAAGATGCGTATGCTGCAGCCGAAGATTCAGGCAATGCGTGAGCGTCTGGGCGATGACAAACAGCGTCAGAGCCAGGAAATGATGGCCCTGTATAAAGCAGAGAAAGTAAACCCACTGGGTGGCTGCTTCCCGCTGCTGATTCAGATGCCAATCTTCCTTGCGCTGTATTACATGCTAATGGGCTCCGTTGAGCTGCGCCATGCGCCGTTCGCGCTGTGGATCCATGACCTGTCCGCACAGGACCCGTACTACATCCTGCCGATCCTGATGGGCGTGACGATGTTCTTCATTCAGAAGATGTCGCCGACCACCGTGACCGACCCGATGCAGCAGAAGATCATGACCTTTATGCCGGTCATCTTCACAGTGTTCTTCCTGTGGTTCCCGTCAGGTCTGGTGCTGTACTATATCGTCAGCAACCTGGTGACCATCATCCAGCAGCAGCTGATTTACCGTGGTCTGGAAAAACGTGGCCTGCATAGCCGCGAAAAGAAAAAGTCCTGATCCGTTAAGTTAACGCTAAAATAAGGGCGGTCGATTGACCGCCTTTTTTATTTGTATTGAACGAGAGCAACCATGAGCCATAACGACACTATCGTCGCCCAGGCAACCCCACCGGGACGCGGTGGTGTAGGCATTCTGCGTATCTCCGGCCTGAAGGCGCGCGAGGTCGCCGAAGCGGTACTGGGTAAGCTGCCAAAGCCGCGCTACGCTGATTATCTGCCGTTTAAAGACACCGACGGCACGCCCCTGGACCAGGGCATTGCGCTGTGGTTCCCCGGCCCAAACTCCTTCACCGGCGAAGACGTGCTGGAGCTGCAGGGTCACGGCGGCCCGGTCATCCTCGACCTGTTGTTAAAACGTATTCTGACCCTGCCGGGCCTGCGCATTGCGAAGCCGGGTGAATTCTCCGAGCGTGCCTTCCTCAACGACAAGCTCGACCTGGCGCAGGCCGAGGCGATTGCGGACCTGATCGACGCCAGTTCTGAACAGGCGGCCCGCTCCGCCCTGAACTCGCTGCAGGGGGCTTTCTCCGCGCGCGTGAATCACCTTGTGGAAGCACTTACTCACCTTCGAATCTACGTCGAAGCGGCGATCGACTTCCCGGATGAGGAGATCGACTTCCTCTCTGACGGCAAAATCGAAGCCCAGCTCAACCAGGTGATGGCCGATCTCGACGCCGTGCGTGCCGAAGCGCGCCAGGGGAGCCTGCTGCGTGAAGGGATGAAGGTGGTCATCGCCGGGCGTCCCAATGCCGGCAAATCGAGCCTGCTGAACGCCCTGGCGGGCCGTGAAGCGGCGATCGTGACCGACATTGCCGGAACCACCCGCGACGTGCTGCGCGAACACATCCACATCGACGGCATGCCGCTGCACATCATCGACACCGCCGGTCTGCGCGATGCCAGCGACGAAGTTGAGCGCATCGGTATCGAACGTGCCTGGCAGGAGATCGAGCAGGCCGACCGCGTGCTGTTTATGGTGGACGGCACCACCACCGATGCCGTTGACCCGGCAGAGATCTGGCCGGACTTTATCGCCCGTCTGCCGGCGAAGCTGCCGATCACCGTGGTGCGTAACAAAGCAGACGTCACCGGTGAAACGCTGGGCATCAGTGATGTAAATGGTCACTCACTTATTCGCCTGTCGGCCCGTACCGGCGAGGGCGTGGACGACCTGCGTAACCATCTCAAGCAGAGCATGGGCTTTGACACCAGCATGGAAGGCGGCTTCCTGGCGCGGCGTCGCCACCTGCAGGCGCTGGAAGAGGCGGCGAACCACCTTGTTCAGGGTAAAGCGCAGCTGATAGGCGCCTGGGCGGGTGAACTGCTGGCGGAAGAGCTGCGCCTGGCGCAGCAGAATCTGAGCGAGATCACCGGGGAGTTCACGTCGGACGATCTGCTGGGAAGGATCTTCTCGAGCTTCTGTATTGGTAAGTGACCTACCCTGATCGATGGTGATTTCCTCCAGGGAAATCACCATTGTCCAAATGGCAACTCGCTTCAACCCCATTCACCCCTTATCCTGCTTGCCTTCACCTTTGGGGGGTTTATGGCGCGTTTTCTGTTTTGTAGTTTTGCACTGGTTCTGCTTTATCCATCGGGCATTGATATGTATCTGGTGGGATTACCGCACATCGCCCGCGATCTGGGTGCCAGCGAAGCGCAGTTGCATATTGCGTTTTCGGCCTATCTCGCGGGGATGGCGTCGTCGATGGTCTTTGCCGGGAAAATAGCGGACAAAGCCGGACGTCAGCCTGTCGCGATAACCGGTGCCATCATCTTTGCACTGGCCTCCATACTCTGTTCGCAGGCACAGAACAGCACGCTGTTCCTGTCAGGACGCTTTATCCAGGGCATTGGTGCCGGCGGTTGCTACGTCGTCGCCTTTGCGATTTTACGTGATACGTTAAGCGCCCAACGTCGCGCTAAGGTGCTGTCGATGCTGAACGGCATTACCTGCATTATCCCGGTGCTGGCCCCGGTCGTGGGTTATCTGATCATGCTGAAATCCCCGTGGCAGAGCCTCTTCTGGACGATGGCGGCGATGGGTGCGCTGGTGTTTATCCTGTCGATCGCCGTGTTAAAAGAGACCCATCCGGGCTCGCAGAATAGCGGTCATACCGCGACGATTCACCCTGCCGAGAAGCTGCTTAACCGCTTCTTCCTCAGCCGTCTGACCGTGACCACGTTAAGCGTGGCGGTGATCCTGACCTATGTAAACGTTTCCCCGGTTTTGCTGATGGAGACCATGGGCTTCAATCGCGGTGAGTATTCAACGGTGATGGCGTTAACCGCGATGGTGAGTATGGCCGTTTCATTTTCGACGCCGTTTGCGCTGAACGTCTTTCGTCAGCGTACGCTGATGCTGACCTCACAGGTTTTATTCCTCACCGCAGGCATCATCCTGGCGACTACCAACTCGCATGCGGTGATGCTGGTGGGCATTACCCTCATTTGCGCCGGGTTCTCGGTGGGTTTTGGCGTGGCGATGAGTCAGGCGCTCGGTCCGTTCTCGCTGCGGGCAGGCGTGGCAAGCTCGGTGCTGGGTATCGCCCAGGTCTGCGGCTCGTCCCTGTGGATATGGCTGGCGGCGGTCATCGGACTTAACGCGCTCAATATGCTGATCGGGATTCTGATTGGCTGTAGCATGCTCTGCATCATCTTACTTATGGTCATCCAGACCGCGGCGCATTATGAAGAAGCCCATCAGCAGTCTCGATCTTAACCTGTTGCTTTGTCTGCAGCTTTTGCTGCAGGAGCGCAGCGTCACCAAAGCGGCGAAGCGGATGAACGTGACGCCGTCGGCGGTGAGTAAATCACTGGCCAAACTGCGTGACTGGTTTGACGACCCGCTGTTTGTCAAAACGCCGTTAGGGCTACTGCCAACGCCGCTGACGGTGAGCCTGGAGCAGGATCTGGCCGACTGGATGCAAATCGGCAACCAGATCCTCGATAAATTCCACCATGACGCCCCGGGCGGGCTGACGTTCGTGCTGGCTGCCGAAACGCCGTTGATGCTGATCCGCTTTAATGCCCTGCTGGAGCAGGTGAACCTGCGCTACCCGCAGGCTACGGTGAAGATGCGCCACTGGGATTACGACTCACTGGACGCCATTACGCGTGGAGAAGTGGATCTGGGCTTCACCGGCCGTGAAACGCATCCGCGCTCACGTGAATTGCTGAAGCTGATGCCGTGGTTTATCGACTATGAGATCCTGTTCAGCGACCGTCCGTGCGTGTATCTGCGTGAGGATCACCCTGCGCTGCAGGATGAGTGGAACCTCGAGACCTTCCTGCGCTACCCACATATCAGCATCTTCTGGGAACGCAGCGACACCTGGGCGCTGGACGAGGTGCTAAAAGAGATGGGGCGGGAGAGAAACATTGCCATGAGCGTGCCGGGCTTTGAGCAGTCAATGTTTATGGCGGCGCAGCCCGGCCATAACTATATCGCTACGGCTCCCCACTACTGCCACCACTACAATCAACTCCACCAGCGGAAGCTGATCGCCCTTCCCATTCCCATTGACGAAGCGCAGGCCGAAAAGCTTACCGTTCCCTTCACGCTGATCTGGCATAAACGGAACAGCCACAATCCGAAAATCCTCTGGTTACGGGAGACCATTAAGGCGCTGTACGGTGCGAGCGATCCAATTTTTGCCTAAGAAAATGTAAAGTTCGGTCCTGAGGCTTCTCATACGCACATTTACTGATTAAAACAGGAGTCAAGTTAAGCGATAATCATGTAACCGTTTAACCGAATACGACCATTATCAAGGAGCGAAAAATGGCAACGCACTTTGCAAGAGGGATACTTACTGAAGGACGTCTCGTATCGGCCAGACTCTCTTCTTCCTGCCTCAGTGAAGCAGGCAAACTTCCGGAACACCGCAGGTCGCGCTTTTTAGCCTCCCGGGCGCTTCTCGCCGAGCTGCTGTTTATGCTGTACGGCACCAGCGAACTGCCGGAGATCATCACCCAACCAGAAGGCCGCCCGGTTTTTGCCGACCCGGAACTCCCTCGTTTTTCCATTGCCTACACGGGCAATATCATTGGCGTCGCACTGACCACCGAAGGGGACTGCGGGCTGGATATGGAACTGCAGCGCGCGACGCGCGGCTTCCACGGTGCCAACCCGCACGATGACTATCCGCTCTCAAGTAATGAGCAGCTTTGGGTGCGCAACCAGAACGATCCCAGCGAGGCCAGAACCCAGCTCATCACCCTGCGCCAGAGCATTCGCAAGCTCTGTGGATGCGCCTCAGACGACGCCAGCCTGCTGCAGTTGCTGCCCGGTTCCGGACGCCTGCGTGCCACTAAAGCCGCGCTGGTAGAAGCGCTCTGTGACGCAGAGGATGTGCTTATCTGGTCCATTGCGGTTACCCCCGCCATCGAGCGCATGAAAATCTGGGAATTTGACAGTCAGCAGGGATGGCGTAGCCTTCCTGATGTGCCCGAGCGCGCCAACGAGCCCGCCGCACGCCTGATGCGATTAACCAGTTTACCGGCAGAAAAAGCATACACTCTTAGCTGATCCATTCAGGGTCATCATGATGAAACAGGAGTAATCATGTCTGATACGTTGAAAGTCGTTACGTTACTGGGAAGCCTGCGCAAAGGTTCGTTTAATGGGATGGTTGCCCGCACGCTGCCGCAACTGGCACCCGCTGGTATGGAGATAAGCGCCCTGCCGTCTATCGGCGATATCCCGCTTTATGATGCAGACGTACAGCAGGAGGAGGGTTTCCCGCAGAGCGTGGAAGCGCTGGCGGATCAGATCCGCCAGGCCGATGGTGTGGTCATCGTCACCCCGGAGTATAACTACTCGGTTCCGGGTGGTCTGAAAAACGCCATTGACTGGTTATCCCGTCTGCCGGAACAGCCGCTTTCAGGTAAGCCGGTACTGATCCAGACCAGCTCTATGGGGGCTATTGGCGGCGCACGTTGCCAGTATCATCTGCGTCAGATCCTGGTTTTCCTGGATGCAATGGTGATGAACAAGCCGGAATTTATGGGCGGAGTGATTCAGAACAAGGTCGACCCGCAGACGGGTGAAGTGGTGGATCAGAGCACGCGTGACCATCTCTCTGGCCAGCTGACGGCGTTTGGGGATTATATTAAGCGGGTGAAGGCGTAAGGTGAAGTGCGGGCTGATGCCCTCACCCTGGCCCTCTCCCACCGGGAGAGGGTACAAACACTAAAGCCCTTTTCTTCGAAAAGGGCTTGCTGTTTATTTCGCGTCAATAAACACAATCTTCAGTACAAACAGCAGCGCGACAACGATGACGCACGGGCTGAGATCGCGGAAACGGCCGGTACCGATCTTCATTACGCAGTAAGAGATAAAGCCCAGCGCGATACCTTCGGTAATCGAGAAGCTGAATGGCATCATCACGGCGGTAATAAACGCCGGCACCGCTTCGGTTAAATCATCCCACTTCACGCGCGACAGGCTGGAGGTCATCAGCACCCCTACGTAGATCAGCGCACCCGCCGCCGCGTACGGAGGAACCATACCCGCCAGTGGCGAGAGGAAGATCACCAGCAGGAACAGAATACCCACCACAACCGCCGTCAGACCGGTACGGCCACCCACAGACACCCCGGAAGAGGATTCGATGTAAGCGGTAACAGACGAGGTCCCGATAAATGAGCCGGTCACAGAGGAGATACTGTCCACAAACAGCGCCTGCTTCATGCGCGGGAATTTGCCTTTTTCATCTGCCAGACCCGCCTTGTCGGTCACGCCAATCAGCGTACCGGAGGAGTCGAACAGGTTCACCAGCATGAAGGAGAAAATCACGCCCGCCAGGCCCAGGTTCAGGGAACCCGCCAGATCGACATGGCCAACAACGGTAGAGACGCTCGGTGGCGCGGAGACGATGCCGTTATAGTGAACGTCACCCAGCATCCAGCCCAGCAGCGTGGTCACTACGATGGAGACCAGCACCGCCGCATGAATATTGCGGGACGCAAGGATAGCGATGATAAAGAAGCCCAGCACGCCCAGCAGGACGTTATGAGAGGTCAGGTGACCAATGCTCACCAGCGTTTCCGGGTTCGCCACGATGACACCGGCGTTTTTCAGCCCCATCATCCCGATAAACAGACCGATACCGCTGGTGATGCCCACGCGCAGGCTCACAGGAATGTTCGCAATCATCCAGTAGCGCACGCGGAAAATGGTCAGCAGCAGCAGGCCAACCGCGCCCCAGAAGATGGCGCCCATACCCACCTGCCACGGCAGCCCCATCGCCTGAACAACAACGAAGGCGAAGAAGGCGTTCAGACCCATCGCCGGGGCCAGTGCGACCGGCAGGTTAGCGAACACGCCCATCAGAATGCTGCCCAGTGCCGCGATCAAACAGGTGGTCACAAAGACGGCGCTGGTATCCATGCCAGCAACGCCCAGAATTTGTGGGTTAACAAAAACGATATAAACCATCGTCAGGAAGGTGGTGAAACCGGCGATCACTTCGGTGCGTGCCGTCGTGCCGTGCTCGCGCAGTTTAAACACGCGCTCAAGCAGACCCTGACCAGATGTCTGGGTAGTGTGTTGTTGACTCATCATCAATTTCCGAACAAGGAGGGAAAATTCGTCGCTATCCTATACCAAAATGCGACAATAGTGGCGGTTACGTGATACTTTTTTCATTGATTTTGCTTATACGGCAACGATTGCGTTCCGGTAAACGGCGGTACGTAAACGTTAAACTTGTTAAAAGGGAAAGGCATGTCCGGAATTGAAGCGGTATTTTTCGACTGCGACGGTACGCTGGTCGACAGTGAGGTCATTTGTTCCCGCGCATATGTCACCATGTTCCAGGAATTTGGCATTACGCTGGCACTCGAAGAGGTGTTTAAACGCTTTAAGGGCGTGAAGCTCTACGAGATCATCGACATCATTAACGAAGAACACGATGTCGACCTGGCGAAAGCGGATCTGGAACCGGTGTACCGCGCCGAGGTCGCTCGCCTGTTCGATTCAGAGCTGGAAGTCATTCCGGGGGCAAATGCACTGCTGGATGCCATGACGGTACCGATCTGCGTGGTGTCTAACGGACCGGTCAGCAAAATGCAGCACTCGCTCGGCAAGCTTGAGATGTTGCACCATTTCCCGGAAAAGCTGTTCAGCGGCTACGATATCCAGCGCTGGAAGCCCGATCCGGCGCTGATGTTCCATGCGGGAAAAGCGATGAACGTGAATGTAGAAAACTGCATTCTGGTGGACGACTCCTCTGCGGGCGCGCAGTCGGGGATTGATGCGGGGATGGAGGTGTTTTACTTCTGCGCCGACCCGCACAACAAGCCGATCGAGCATCCAAAAGTGACCACCTTTACCGATCTGGCGCAGTTGCCGGCGTTGTGGAAGGCACGCGGTTGGAATATTACTCGCTGAAAAAACAAAGCCGGATGGCGCTAACGCTTATCCGGCCTACAGGGTTCACAGGCCCGGTAAGCGCAGCACCACCGGGCATATTCACCTGTATTACTCTTTCGGATCTTTACCCGCCAGCAGCTTGTCCAGCTCGTCGCCGCCCACGTGACGGAAGTCCTGACCTTTCACGAAGTAGAAAATGTATTCGCAAATGTTCTGGCAGCGGTCACCGATACGCTCGATAGAGCGCGCGCAGAACAGGGCCGTCAGTACGCTTGGAATCGTGCGTGAATCTTCCATCATGTAGGTCATCAGCTGGCGCACGATGCCTTCATACTCCTGGTCGACTTTCTTGTCTTCACGGTAGATACGCACCGCTTCGTCAAGATCCATACGCGCAAAGGCATCCAGCACGTCGTGCAGCATCTGCACGGTGTGGCGACCCAGCGACTCCAGGCTCACCAGCAGCGGCTGGTGCTGCTGAGAGAATTTCTCCAGCGCCGTGCGGCAGATTTTATCCGCCACGTCACCAATACGTTCCAGCTCGGCGATGGTTTTGATGATGGCCATCACCAGACGCAGATCGCTCGCCGTCGGCTGACGTTTCGCGATAATGCGCACGCAGGCTTCATCGATAGCCACTTCCATCATATTGACGTTTTTGTCGCCTTCTATGACGCGCTTCGCCAGCTCGCTGTCCTGGTTATGCATTGCCGTAATCGCATCCGAAAGCTGCTGCTCAACCATGCCACCCATGGTCATCACCTGCGTGCGAATACTTTCCAGCTCTGCGTTGAACTGGCCTGAAATGTGTTTATTAAGATTGAGGTTGTCCATGGTTTCTCCACATGCACTGAGGCAAATCAACCGTAGCGGCCAGTAATATAATCTTCAGTTTGTTTCTTCGCGGGCTTGGTGAACAGATCGTCCGTGTTACTGAACTCAATCAGCTCGCCCAGATACATAAATGCCGTGTGATCGGAACAACGCGCAGCCTGCTGCATGTTATGGGTCACGATAACCACGGTGTAATCCTGCTTCAGCTCAGTAATGAGTTCTTCAATACGACCGGTTGAGATCGGGTCCAGCGCTGAACATGGCTCATCCAGCAACAGCACTTCCGGGCGAATCGCGATACCACGCGCAATGCACAGACGCTGCTGCTGACCACCGGAGAGAGAGTAACCGCTCTGGTGCAACTTATCTTTGGTTTCGTTCCATAATGCGGCCTTGGTCAAAGCCCACTGCACGCGCTCGTCCATATCGGCACGGGAGAGTTTTTCAAACAGGCGCACGCCAAAGGCGATGTTGTCATAAATGGACATCGGGAACGGCGTGGGTTTCTGGAACACCATCCCCACTTTGGCGCGCAGCAGGGCGATATCCTGAGCCTGGGTCAGAATATTTTCCCCATCCAGGATGATTTCACCTTCAGCGCGCTGCTCCGGATAGAGTGAATACATTTTGTTAAAGGTACGCAGCAGCGTGGATTTTCCACATCCAGACGGACCGATAAATGCCGTGACCTGGTTCTTCGCGATATCCAGGTTGATGTTCTTCAGGGCATGGAATTTGCCGTAGTAGAAGTTCAAATCACGAACCTGAATCTTACCCGGGGCAGTATCAACCATACTCATTGACTCATTTCCTCATTCGGCGCCGCGAGCTGCCGCGCCGTAAAAAATTAACCGTGTTTCTTCTTCGCGAAAATGACGCGCGCCAGAATATTCAGCAACAGTACGCAAAGGGTAATGATCAGCACCCCGGCCCAGGCCAGCTGCTGCCATTCCGCGAATGGGCTCATCGCAAATTTAAAGATCGTCACCGGCAGGTTGGCGATCGGCTGCATCATGTCCGTGCTCCAGAACTGGTTGGAGAGAGACGTAAACAGCAGCGGCGCCGTTTCACCCGCAATACGAGCCACCGCCAGCAGGATACCGGTCATGATCCCGGAGACGGACGCTTTCAGCGTTATCGCAGAGATCATCTTCCATTTCGGCGTACCCAGCGCGTAAGCCGCTTCACGCAGGCTGTCCGGCACCAGTTTCAGCATGTTCTCGGTAGTACGGATAACAATCGGTACCTGCAGCAGCGCAAGGGCAATCACACCCGCCCAGCCGGAGAAGTGTTCCATCTGCGCCACCACGACGGTGTACACAAACAGACCCACCACGATAGACGGGGCCGAGAGCAGGATGTCGTTAATGAAACGAATGACTTCCGCCAGCAAGGATTTACGACCGTATTCCGCCAGGTAGATACCCGCCATGATGCCGAGCGGCGTACCAAAGACCGTCGCCCACAGGATCAGCAAACCGCTGCCCGCCAGGGCATTCGCCAGACCACCACCCGCCGTGTTCGGCGGCGGCGTCATTTCGGTGAACAACGACAGTGACATCCCGTCAATTCCGCGCACGACGGTGGAGAACAGGATCCAGACCAGCCAGAACAGACCGAACGCCATCGTCGCCATTGAGAGCGTCAGCGCAATGCGGTTTTTCATGCGGCGTCTGGCCTGCATTTTACGGCGGGATTCCGCCAGCTCAGCGGTAGCTTGCATTTCGAGAGTTGCCATTAGCGTGCCCCCTCATTTTTAGCGAGGCGCATAATCATCAGCTTGGAAATCGCCAGAACGATGAAGGTGATAACGAACAGAATCAGCCCCAGTTCCATCAGCGCTGCGACGTGCAGACCTGATTCCGCTTCGGCAAATTCATTCGCCAGCGCAGAGGTAATGCTGTTACCCGGCATATAGAGCGAAGCGCTGTCGAGCTGATAGGTGTTACCGATAATAAAGGTGACCGCCATGGTTTCACCCAGCGCACGACCTAAGCCCAGCATCACGCCCCCGATCACCCCATTTTTGGTGAACGGAAGGACAATGCGCCAGATCACTTCCCAGGTAGTGCAGCCGATACCATAGGCCGACTCTTTCATCATCACCGGCGTTTGTTCGAAGACATCGCGCATGACCGCCGCAATGTACGGAATAATCATGATGGCGAGGATCACACCTGCCGCCAGAATACCAATACCGAAAGCCGGGCCAGAAAACAGGGCCCCCACAAACGGAATGGCAGAGAGGACATTACCCACCGGCTCCTGGAAGTACGTGGCGAACAGCGGCGCAAAGATAAACAGGCCCCACATGCCGTATACGATACTTGGAATGGCCGCCAGCAGTTCGATGGCGATCCCCAGTGGACGACGGAGCCAGCCCGGCGCCAGCTCCGTCAGGAACAGGGCAATACCGAAGCTTACCGGAACCGCAATCAGCAGGGCGATGAACGAGGTCACCAGCGTACCGTAAATCGGCACCAGTGCACCGTAGATATCGTTCGGCGCATCCCACTCTTTACTCCACAGGAAGGAGAAACCGAATTTCTGAATGCTCGGCCAGGAGGAGAAAATCAGGGACACGATAATGCCGCCCAGCAGCAATAGCACAATCAGCGCAGCCAGTTTAACCAGCGCGCTGAAAATCATGTCACCTTTTTTACCCGGAGGGTTAAATGCAGGCTTGGTTGCAGCCATAAATTACTCTTCTGTTTGAGACGTTTTTACGAATATGCCCGGTGGCGCTGACGCTTACCGGGCCTACAGAGTAAACCGTAGGGCGGGTAAGCGCAGCGCCACCCGCCATCTTCGTTAAATATATCCTGTTAGTACAGCGCTTTACCGCTGCTGTCTTTGACGTTGGTCTTCCATGCAGCACGGATCTGCTCAACCACGTTGTCCGGCAGGGTAGCGTAGTCCAGAGCGTTAGCCTGTTTGCCACCGTTTTTGTACGCCCAGTCGAAGAACTTCAGCACTTCAGCGCCCTGCTCAGGTTTCTTCTGCTCTTTGTGGACCAGAATGAAGGTGGTAGAGGTGATTGGCCACGCACCTTCGCCTTTCTGGTTAGTCAGGTCCTGAGCGAAAGATTTGCTCCAGTCAGCGCCTTTCGCGGCGTTGGCAAAGTTCTCTTCGGTCGGGCTAACCGGTTTGCCGTCGGCAGAAACCAGTTTGGTGTAGGACAGGTTGTTCTGCTTCGCGTACGCATACTCTACGTAGCCAATTGAACCTGGCAGGCGCTGTACGAACGCAGCGATGCCGTCGTTCCCTTTACCGCCCAGACCGGTTGGCCAGTTAACGGTAGAGCCGGAACCAACTTTAGATTTCCACTCTTCGTTCACTTTTGCCAGGTAGCTGGTAAAGACGAAAGAGGTACCGGAACCGTCCGCGCGGCGAACCACAGCGATGTTCTGAGAAGGCAGCTTCAGGCCAGGGTTGAGTTTAGCGATCGCTTCGTCATCCCATTTTTTGATTTTGCCCAGGTAGATGTCACCCAGCGTTTTGCCGTCCAGCACCAGCTCACCTGACTTCACGCCCGGCAGGTTGATAGCCAGAACCACACCACCGATCACGGTAGGGAACTGGAACAGGCCTTCCTGAGCCAGTTTGTCATCAGACAGCGGAGCATCTGATGCGCCGAAATCAACCGTGTTAGCGGTAATTTGTTTCACGCCACCGGAGGAGCCGATACCCTGATAGTTAACCTTGTTACCGGTTTCTTTCTGGTAGGTATCCGCCCATTTGGCATACACCGGCGCAGGGAAGGTTGCACCAGCGCCAGTCAGGCTTGCTTCTGCAAATACAGAGAACGCGCTCAGAGATAAGGTCGCGGCGACAACAGTTGCGACAGTGGTACGCATAACTTTCATAATGTCTCCTGCAAGATTTTCGTAAATCGTTGTTTAGTGGCTACGATGAGCAAAATAGGACAAACAGGTGACAGATAAATGTACGAATTATGACAGTTTTATGACAATGGAAATTTCACTTAAAAACCAGCAAAAGAAAGCTTAACTTTCATCGTGTTAGCCGCATTTATGACAAGACATTTTCAGAAATATTTTCTTTATGTGACACTGAAAAAGTAGCTGAAGATGACAAATTGTCATCAATAAAAACGTGAAAGGATTGATTAAAAACAAACCAGGTGGGGTAAAAAAGCTCCACCCGAAGGTGGAGCCTGGAGGGATTATTCTACGGTGACAGATTTCGCCAGGTTACGCGGCTGGTCAACGTCAGTGCCTTTGATCAGCGCAACGTGATAGGCCAGCAGCTGCAGCGGAACGGTGTAGAAGATCGGGGCAATGACCTCTTCTACATGCGGCATCTCGATGATGTGCATGTTGTCGTTGCTGACAAAACCGGCATCTTTGTCGGCGAAGACGTACAGGACACCACCGCGGGCGCGCACTTCTTCGATGTTAGATTTCAGTTTTTCCAGCAGTTCGTTGTTAGGGGCTACAACGATGACCGGCATATCAGCATCAATCAGCGCCAGCGGACCGTGTTTCAGCTCGCCTGCCGCATAGGCTTCAGCGTGGATGTAAGAGATCTCTTTCAGTTTCAGCGCGCCTTCCAGCGCAATCGGATACTGATCGCCACGGCCCAGGAACAGGGCGTGATGTTTGTCAGAGAAATCTTCCGAAAGCCGCTCAATGCGTTTGTCCTGGGAGAGCATCTGCTCAATACGGCTCGGCAGCGCCTGCAGACCATGAACGATGTCATGCTCAACAGAGGCATCTTCACCTTTCAGACGCGCCAGTTTCGCCACCAGCATCAGCAGAACCGTCAGTTGAGTAGTAAACGCTTTGGTAGAGGCCACGCCGATTTCAGTACCGGCTTTGGTCATCAGCGCCAGATCGGATTCACGCACCAGCGAAGAGCCCGGAACGTTGCAGATGGCCAGAGAGCCCAGGTAACCCAGCTCTTTTGAGAGACGCAGCGCGGCCAGAGTATCTGCCGTTTCACCAGACTGAGAAAGGGTGATCATCAGACTGTTGCGACGCACCGCGGATTTGCGGTAGCGGAATTCCGAGGCGATTTCGACGTCGCACGGCACGCCAGCCAGGGATTCAAACCAGTAACGAGAGACCATACCGGAGTTGTAGGAGGTGCCGCAGGCTACGATCTGAATGTGCTCAACCTTGCTGAGCAGTTCGTTCGCGTTAGCACCCAGCTCACTCAGATCCACTTCACCGTGGCTAATGCGCCCGGTCAGGGTATTTTTGATGGCGTTTGGCTGCTCGTAAATCTCTTTCTGCATGTAGTGACGATAAGCGCCTTTGTCGCCCGCGTCGTACTGCAGGTTAGATTCGATCTCCTGGCGTTTCACCTGCTCGCCTTTGGTATCGAATACGGTCACGCTGCGGCGGGTCACTTCCGCGATATCACCCTCTTCCAGGAAGATAAAGCGACGGGTCACCGGCAGAAGTGCCAGCTGGTCAGAGGCGATAAAGTTTTCACCCATACCCAGACCGATAACCATTGGACTACCGGAACGCGCGGCCAGCAGCGTGGACGGGTCGCGGGAGTCCATGATCACTGTACCGTACGCACCGCGCAGCTGAGGGATAGCACGCAGCACCGCGTCACGCAGTGTACCGCCCTGCTCCAGCTCCCAGTGCACCAGGTGAGCAATCACTTCGGTGTCGGTTTCAGAGACGAAGGTATAGCCACGCGCTTTCAGTTCTTCGCGCAGCGGTTCGTGGTTTTCGATAATGCCGTTATGCACCACCACGATGTGTTCAGACACATGCGGGTGCGCGTTGCCTTCTGACGGTTCGCCGTGCGTCGCCCAGCGGGTGTGCGCAATACCGGTACCACCGTGCAGCGAATGTTCTTCCGCGGCCTGGGCCAGCATCTGCACTTTACCGAGACGGCGCAGACGGGTCATATGACCTTCTGCATCGACAACAGCCAGACCGGCAGAGTCGTAACCACGGTATTCCAGACGACGTAAACCTTCGAGAAGGATTTCAGCAATATCACGCTGCGCAACTGCGCCAACAATTCCACACATAATTTTAGATTCCGAATTTAGGCATGATGCCTGCGTTGTCGCTGACCTGTATTTGCCCTTTCCGGGCGCCCCGAGCCTTGTAGAGAGTGGGGTTATTTTTATGGGTACTGCCTGTGGGGGGAGATATATATTTATCTCCTCACCCGGGTTTGCCTGATGACGGCTACGCCTTATCAGGCCTACTCAATCGTAGGGCGGGTAAGCGTAGCGCCACCCGCCTTGTTGTTACTTTTTCTTCACCGGGCGTTTCCAGCCCTGCTTGTGCACCTGCGGTACGCGGCTTAATACCAGCTCGTTATCCGCGACGTCACGTGTCACCGTCGTTCCGGCAGCAATCGTTACGCCGTTACCCACAGTCACCGGTGCCACCAGCTGGGTGTCGGAGCCAACGAACACATCATTACCGATGATGGTTTTAAACTTATTCGCGCCGTCATAGTTACAGGTGATTGTGCCTGCGCCAATATTGACGTTGTCACCAATTTCCGCGTCGCCCAGATAGGTTAAATGACCGGCTTTTGAGCCTTTACCCAGACGCGCTTTTTTCATCTCAACGAAGTTACCCACGTGAGCGCCTTCCAGCAGCTCAGCGCCAGGACGCAGACGTGCAAATGGACCAATGGTACAAGCCGCATCCAGACGGGCATCTTCCACCACGCTGTAGGGGCTAATTTCGCAATCGTCACCGATGACGCTGTTTTTAATCACACAGCCAGCACCAATTTTGACGCGGTTGCCCAGCGTGACATGACCTTCCAGGATAACGTTAGTATCAATTTCAACGTCGCGCCCGTGAGATAACGTGCCACGCAGGTCGAAACGTGCCGGATCGCGCAGCATCACGCCAGCCAGAAGGAGTTTCTCGGCCTGTTCGGACTGATAAACGCGCTCAAGACGGGAAAGTTGAAGACGGTTGTTCACCCCTTCGGTTTCGCTGATACGTGCCGGTTGTACCGCCACAATCTCGCGCCCTTCCTGGTACGCCATCGCAATGATGTCGGTGATGTAGTATTCACCCTGCGCGTTGTTGTTGTTGAGTTTCGACAACCAGCGTTTTAAATCAGCACCATTAGCAATCAGGATACCGGTGTTGATCTCCTGAATCTCGCGCTGTTCGTCGCTGGCATCTTTGTGTTCAACGATCCCCGTTACGTTGCCGTTTTCACGCGTAATTCGACCGTAGCCGGTTGGATCGTCCAGCACGACGGTTAACAAACCAATACCGCCTTGCGGTTTGGCGTCGCGCAGACGCGTCAGCGTATCGGTAGCAATCAGCGGGACGTCGCCGTACAGCATCAGAATGTCTTCGTCATCCGCAAAGAACGGTGCGGCCTGCTGCATTGCATGACCAGTACCCAGCTGTTCAGCCTGAAGTACCCAGTTGAGCTTGTCGTCGCTTAGCGTCTTTTTAAGCAGATCTCCACCGTGGCCGTAGACCAGGTGAACCTGACGGGCGCCCAATTCATTAGCGGCATCAATGACATGCTGCACCATTGGCTTTCCTGCCAGTGTATGAAGCACTTTAGGCAGATCGGAATACATGCGGGTACCTTTGCCTGCGGCAAGGATCACCACGCTCATCGCACTGTTTGACATACGCATCCTGACGGTAGTTTGAGTGAGAAGTAAAAACGTTTGATGATTAAAATTCTACATCTTTTTCATCATGAATTAAGCGACAAAAAAAAAGCCAGCCTGGGATCCAGACTGGCTTTTGTGCTTTTCAAGCCGGTGTTACATCGCTTTTTTGGTCAACTCGATAACGCGCAGTTTCGCGATCGCTTTGGCCAGCTCCGCAGACGCCTGAGCGTAATCCACGTCACCATGAGAGCTGCTAATGTGCTCTTCAGCCTTACGCTTCGATTCCAGGGCTCGCGCTTCGTCGAGATCCTGGCCACGAATAGCGGTATCGGCCAGAACGGTCACACTGCCAGGCTGCACTTCAAGAATGCCGCCGGACAGATAGATAAACTCTTCGTGACCGAACTGTTTAACGATGCGGATCATACCAGGCTTAATGGCGGTGAGCAGCGGTGCGTGACCCGGGAAAATACCCAGCTCACCTTCACTACCCGTTACCTGGATTTTCTCGACCAGACCAGAGAACATTTGTTGCTCTGCGCTGACGACGTCCAGGTGGTAAGTCATTGCCATATCACCCTCCGATTAAGGCGTTAAAGTTTTTTGGCTTTTTCCACAGCTTCTTCGATGGAACCAACCATGTAGAACGCCTGCTCTGGCAGGTGATCGTATTCGCCTTCCATGATGCCTTTAAAGCCACGGATGGTGTCTTTCAGGGAAACGTACTTACCTGGAGAACCGGTGAATACTTCCGCAACGAAGAACGGCTGGGACAGGAAGCGCTGGATCTTACGCGCACGTGCTACCACCAGTTTGTCTTCTTCAGACAGTTCATCCATACCCAGGATGGCGATGATGTCTTTCAGTTCCTGGTAACGCTGCAGCAGGGACTGTACGCCACGCGCGGTGTCGTAGTGTTCCTGACCAACAACCAGTGGATCCAGCTGACGGCTGGTGGAGTCCAGCGGGTCAACGGCCGGGTAGATACCCAGAGACGCGATCTGACGGCTCAGTACCACGGTTGCATCTAAGTGCGCAAAGGTGGTGGCTGGAGATGGGTCAGTCAAGTCATCCGCAGGTACGTATACCGCCTGAACGGAGGTGATAGAACCGGTTTTGGTAGAGGTGATACGTTCCTGAAGAACACCCATCTCTTCCGCCAGAGTCGGCTGATAACCTACCGCTGAAGGCATACGACCCAGCAGTGCAGATACTTCCGTACCAGCCAGGGTGTAACGATAGATGTTATCGACGAACAGCAGAACGTCACGGCCTTCGTCACGGAACTTCTCAGCCATCGTCAGGCCAGTCAGCGCAACGCGCAGACGGTTTCCTGGTGGCTCGTTCATCTGACCGTAAACCAGGGATACTTTGTCCAGAACGTTGGAGTCGGTCATTTCGTGGTAGAAGTCGTTACCCTCACGAGTACGTTCACCTACGCCCGCAAATACGGAGTAACCGGAGTGCTCGATCGCGATGTTACGGATCAGCTCCATCATGTTTACGGTTTTACCTACACCCGCACCACCGAACAGACCCACTTTACCGCCCTTCGCAAACGGACACATCAGGTCGATAACTTTGATGCCGGTTTCCAGCAGTTCCTGAGAGCTGGACAGCTCTTCGTAGGAAGGTGCCGCGCGGTGGATAGCCCAACGCTCTTCTTCACCAATGTCGCCTTTCATGTCGATTGGTTGACCCAATACGTTCATGATACGACCCAGTGTTGCTTTACCTACCGGGACTTCGATCGGATGCTCAAGGTCTTTTACTTCCAGACCACGACGCAGACCGTCGGAAGAACCCATCGCGATGGTACGCACGATACCGCCGCCGAGCTGCTGCTGAACTTCCAGCACCAGGCTCTCGTTACCATTCTGTACCTCAAGCGCGTCGTACACGCGTGGTACGGCGTCCTGAGGGAACTCGACGTCCACCACGGCGCCGATTACCTGGACAATCTTTCCAGTAGCCATCTTGAATCCTCTACGTAATTCGTAAACCTGGTTAAACCGCGGCGGCCCCCGAGACGATCTCGGTGAGTTCCTGAGTAATGCTGGCCTGACGAGCTTTGTTGTAAACCAACTGCAGCTCTTTAATCAGGCTGCCGCCATTATCGGTCGCGGCTTTCATCGCCACCATTCGTGCGGCCTGCTCGCTGGCCAGGTTTTCTACAACGCCCTGATAAACCTGTGATTCAACGTAACGACGCAGCAGGGTATCCAGCAGCGGTTTCGGATCGGGTTCATACAGGTAATCCCAGGCTTTTTGCTTCAGCTCGTCATCTTCTGATGCCGGTAACGGCAGCATCTGAGTGAGCGTTGGAACCTGAGACATGGTGTTAATGAATTTGTTGCTGACAACGTACAGTCTGTCCAGACGGCCTTCATCATAAGCCTGCAACATCACTTTAACCGGGCCGATCAGTTCGGACAGGGACGGGTTATCACCCATACCGGTCACCTGAGCGACAATGTTGCCACCAACGGAGTTAAAGAAAGAGACGCCTTTAGAGCCGATCAATGCGAGATCGCACTGAACGCCTTTTTCAGACCATGCTTTCATATCCGCCAGCAGTTTTTTGAACAGGTTAATGTTCAAGCCGCCACACAGACCACGGTCGGTCGACACCACCAGGTAGCCCACGCGCTTAACGTCGCGTTCTTCCAGGTAAGGGTGCTTATATTCCAGATTACCGTTCGCAAGGTGACCAATCACTTTGCGCATGGTTTCTGCATAAGGACGGCTGGCCGCCATGCGATCCTGCGATTTACGCATTTTGGAAGCGGCGACCATCTCCATCGCTTTAGTGATCTTTTGCGTGTTCTGGACGCTTGCGATCTTACTACGTATCTCTTTTGCGCCGGCCATGAGCTTCTCCTCAATGCCAGGCGGCTTGTCCTGAGACAAGCCGCCGGACGATTACCAGGATTGGGTTGCTTTGAAGGAATCGAGGATAGCTTTCAGCTTGCCTTCGATTTCGTCGTTATAGCCACCGGTCTGGTTGATCTCTTGCATCAGCGGAGCGTGATCACGGTCAGCGTAAGCCAGCAGAGCGGCTTCGAAGCTACCGATTTTCGCCAGTTCCACATCTTCGAGGTAACCGCGTTCAGCCGCGAACAGTACCAGGCCCTGCTGAGCAACAGACATTGGTGCGTACTGTTTCTGCTTCAGCAGCTCGGTCACTTTCTGACCGTGGCTCAGCTGTTTACGGGTTGCTTCGTCCAGATCGGATGCGAACTGAGAGAACGCAGCCAGTTCACGATACTGTGCCAGCGCGGTACGGATACCACCGGACAGTTTCTTGATGATCTTGGTCTGAGCAGCACCACCTACACGGGATACGGAGATACCCGGGTTAACTGCCGGACGAATACCGGAGTTAAACAGGTTGGTTTCCAGGAAGATCTGACCATCGGTAATAGAGATTACGTTGGTCGGAACGAACGCAGAAACGTCACCCGCCTGAGTTTCAATGATCGGCAGCGCGGTCAGAGAGCCCGTTTTACCCTTCACTTCACCTTTGGTGAAGTTCTCGACGTATTCCGCGTTAACGCGGGAAGCACGCTCCAGCAGACGAGAGTGGAGGTAGAATACGTCGCCAGGGAACGCTTCACGTCCAGGTGGACGACGGAGCAGCAGGGAAACCTGACGATAAGCAACAGCCTGTTTAGACAGGTCATCGTATACGATCAGCGCATCTTCACCGCGGTCACGGAAGTATTCGCCCATTGCGCAACCGGCGTATGGTGCCAGGTATTGCAGAGCAGCAGATTCAGAAGCGGTCGCCACAACAACAATGGTGTTAGCCAGTGCGCCGTGCTCTTCCAGTTTACGAACCACGTTAGAAATGGTGGACGCTTTCTGGCCGATGGCCACGTACACACATTTGATGCCGGAATCACGCTGGTTGATGATGGCGTCGATTGCCATCGCGGTTTTACCGGTCTGACGGTCACCGATGATCAGTTCACGCTGACCACGACCGATTGGGATCATGGCATCAACGGACTTATAACCTGTCTGAACAGGCTGATCTACGGACTGACGGTCGATAACGCCTGGTGCGATAACTTCGATTGGGGAGAAGCCATCGTGCTCAACCGGACCTTTACCGTCGATTGGCGCACCCAGGGTGTTAACAACGCGACCCAGCAGGCCACGGCCAACCGGCACTTCCAGAATACGGCCAGTACACTTAACCTTCATGCCTTCGGCGAGGTCAGCGTATGGACCCATCACAACGGCACCTACGGAGTCGCGCTCCAGGTTCAGTGCGATAGCGTAACGGTTACCCGGCAGGGAAATCATCTCACCCTGCATACAATCGGCCAGGCCGTGGATGCGGATAACACCGTCACTTACAGAAACAATAGTACCTTCGTTGTGAGCTTCGCTCACAACATTGAACTGAGCAATGCGCTGCTTGATCAGTTCGCTGATTTCGGTGGAATTCAGTTGCATGCTCCAGTCCCCTTAAGACTGCAAGACGTCTGCAAGGCGCTCAAGACGGCCGCGTACGCTGCCATCAATGACCATATCACCCGAACGGATGATTACGCCTGCCATTACAGACTTATCGATTTTGCAATTCAGCTTAACTTTGCGTGACAGACGTTTTTCCATCGCGGCGGTAATTTTCGCAAGCTGTTCATGACTCAGTTCAGTCGCAGAAGTGACTTCAACTTCAGCGGTAGCTTCACTAAGGGCACGTAAGTGCTCAAACTGCTCGAGAACATCCGGGAGCACACGGAGACGACCATTTTCTGCCATCACCTTGATCAGGTTCTGGCCGTTGGCATCCAGTTGCTCTCCGCACACGGCGATAAACGACGCGGCGAGAGTTTCAGGTGCTAACGCACCGGAAAGCAACTCGGCCATTTGTTCGTTTTTCGTCACCTCAGCGGCAAACGCCAGCATATTCTGCCAGCGATCGACATTTTGGTGTTCGACAGCAAAGTCAAAAGCTGCTTTGGCGTAGGGGCGAGCTACCGTAACAAATTCAGACATCAGCCCCTCCCTCCTTACAGTTCAGCGACAAGTTTGTCCACGATGTCGCTGTTAGCAGCTTCATCCACGGAACGTTCGATGATCTTCTCGGCGCCAGCAACAGCCAGAATCGCAACCTGCTTACGCAGTTCTTCACGAGCACGTTTACGCTCAGCTTCAATTTCAGCCTGAGCCTGTGTCACGATCTTAGTACGTTCCTGTTCTGCTTCAGCTTTGGCTTCGTCCAGGATCTGCGAACGGCGTTTGTTAGCCTGTTCGATGATAACCTGAGCTTCCGCTTTCGCTTTTTTCAGCTGGTCTGTCGCGTTGGCCTGTGCAAGGTCCAAATCTTTCTTAGCGCGTTCTGCAGAAGCCAGACCGTCAGCAATTTCTTTCTGACGTTTTTCGATGGCAGCCATTAAAGGCGGCCATACATACTTCATGCAGAACCAGACAAAGAGAATAAACGCGATGGCCTGGCCGAGGATTGTTGCGTTCATGTTCACAGCACAATACCTCTTTAATTTCTGTGGCTTAGGGTTTTAAACTACTACTACGCGACAGCAAACATCACGTACAGACCCAGACCTACAGCGATCATTGGGATAGCATCCACCAGACCCATAACGATAAAGAACTGAGTACGCAGCAGAGGAATCAGATCAGGTTGACGCGCAGCGCCTTCCAGGAATTTGCCCCCGAGGATGCCGATACCGATCGCAGCACCGATAGCCGCCAGACCCATCATCACAGCGGCAGCCATGTACAGCAGATCCATATTCAGGTTTTCCATGACAGTCTCCAGTTTGTTTCAATTAAAACGTAGTAGTGTTGGTAAAAAATCAGTGCTCTTCAGACGCCATCGACAGATAGACGATCGTCAGAACCATGAAGATAAAGGCTTGCAGCGTAATGATCAGGATGTGGAAAATGGCCCACGGCACATTCAGAACCCACTGTGACCACCACGGCAGAAGACCCGCGATCAGAATGAAAATCAGCTCACCCGCATACATGTTGCCGAACAGTCGCAGACCCAGTGAAACAGGTTTGGACAGCAGGCTAACGCCTTCCAGGATCAGGTTGACCGGAATAAACGCCCAGTGGTTGAACGGCTGCAAGGTAAGCTCTTTCACAAAGCCGCTTACGCCTTTCATTTTGATGCTGTAGAAAAGAATCAGGATAAACACGCCCAGCGCCATCGACAGGGTGATGTTCACGTCAGCAGACGGAACCACGCGCAGCGCAGGCAGGCCGAAGATGTGCTCGCCGATAAACGGCAGCAGATCGATAGGCAGCAGGTCCATCAGGTTCATCAGGAAGACCCAAACGAACACAGTCAGGGCCAGCGGAGCAATCAGCTTGCTCTTACCATGGTACATGTCTTTGACGCTGCCATGGACGAAGCCGATGATCATTTCGATGAATGTCTGGAATTTCCCTGGTACACCGCTGGTCGCTCTTTTAGCAACACCGCGGAACATGGCCAGGAACAGAAGACCCAAAACCACCGAGAAGAACATGGAGTCGATGTTGATCGTCCAGAAGGTGGCCGGGGGGTTATGTGGATCCACCAGCGAGAATGTACGCAGGTCCAGCTGAAGGTTATTCAGATGGTGACCTATGTAATCCTGCGGCGTCATATTTTCTGAAGCCATGATGCCTTTTACCCTTTGTTATTGATTACAGCTGGAGCCAGAACTTGTACCACCAGCACCAAAACCCACGTTGCTATCAGCGGCATGAAGACCACTTTCAAAACCGCCAGCGCCATCACCAGTAGAGCAAAGGTCAGCAACACCTTACACACTTCGCCGAGGGCGAAGGACCAGGCCACGCGGCCTTTGGCGGGTGTATGCGCCTGATGACGCCAGGCAAAAATCATAAACAACACGTTTGGCAGCACAACCGCCAAACCCCCGCACACGGCGGAGATGCCCCAGAAGGGGTCTTTGAGGCTAAACAGCAGTCCACTTGCTATCACAGCCAGAAACTGAATGAACAGAAGCTTACGAGCAACGTTTCTACTCAAGAGCGACACAGACATCACGTTTTTACTCCTGCTCCCTTCGAGGTATGCCGCGTGTCGTATAAAACGTCCTTTAAGGCTCAGAGTCAAGCATCAAAAAGCGGTCAAATTATACGGTGCGCACCCGTGATTTCAAACATTAAGTAGCGAAAAGGTGAATAAATGTTTAAATATTTTTCCCCACCGCTATTTTTTAACTTTCGCGCAAAGCACCAACCTTCGACCAAAACTGCAAACAGCGCGAAAACGTTGGCGATAAAGCGTGCACGGGATCACAAAACACACATTTGCGATAAGGTTGTATTTATCAAAGGCGCAAATCGTGAAAATTTATCTTTATGAAATTAAACGCAAAATACCGTAACTATTTTCAAAACAGCCCGGTACACAATAAAAACCTTTTATTGACATTCTTAATAAATAATTAACATTGCGTTCTGGTTACTGCCTTCCACTTTTAGCAGACTTATATTTTCACAGATGACTATCTTCACGGAAAATAACCGCCGCCACGTTAACCGTAAGAAAAACCTTAGTGAAAAAGAGGTTAACGGCTCACCGATAAATCCCCATGACTTGTGCTGTTTTTTAACATGGTCAGAACAGCACAAATTCCACATTTTTTATTAATTTTTTAAAAATTGTTTGGCTTAATTATCACCAGATGACGCTCACCTTCGAGCTGAGGAATGTGTAATTTCTCAATAGACTCGACCGCAAAACCGTCCGGAAGCTGTTCAATTTCCTCGCCAGGTAACTGTCCTTTCAGCGCATAAAAACGGCCATGCTCTGCCGGTAAGTGCTTACACCAGCTCACCATGTCATTAAGAGAAGCAAAGGCACGGCTGATAACCCCGTCAAACGGCGGCTCAGCCGGGAACTCCTCTACCCTGCTCTGCACGGGCGTGATGTTCTCAAGCTTCAGCTCATGCTGTACCTGACGTAAAAAGCGCACGCGCTTGCCAAGGCTGTCCAGTAGCGTGAAATGGCTATCAGGACGCACAATAGACAGCGGAATCCCCGGCAGGCCCGGGCCCGTGCCCACATCAATAAAACGCTCACCGTTCAGATACGGTGCCACCACGATGCTGTCGAGAATATGGCGAACCAGCATCTCGTCAGGGTCCCGAACAGACGTCAGATTGTACGCTTTGTTCCATTTGTTCAGCATATCGACATAGGCCACCAGCTGAGTTTTCTGGTGATCGGTGAGCGAAATGCCTGCCTGATCCAGCAGACGAGAGAGTTTATTGAGCACGGTGAATACCTGTTGAGATGCTTACTGGCGGGTGGCGTTTCGCTTACCCGCCCTACGGGTTCAGTAGGCCCGGTAAGCGCAGCGCCACCGGGCTATGTTCAAACGTTATGCGCTGCGGCGCAGCATGCCCTGCTTTTTTAGCCACACCAGCAGGATCGAAATCGCGGCGGGGGTGACACCGGAGATACGGGATGCCTGGCCGATCGACACCGGCTTATGATCGTTCAGCTTGGCGATCACTTCGTTGGAAAGGCCTGTCACCTGACGGTAGTCCAGCATTTCCGGCAGAAGCGTATTTTCGTTACGCTGCTGTTTTTCAATCTCATCCTGCTGACGCGCAATGTAACCTTCGTATTTCACCTGGATTTCAACCTGCTCTGCCGCTTCAGCGTCTTCCAGGCCTGGCGCAAACGCGGTGAGTTTCACCAGATTTTCATAGGTCACTTCCGGGCGACGCAGCAGATCTTCGCCGCTGGCTTCACGAGAGAGCGGCGCAGTTAAGTGAGCGTTCACTTCAGCTGCTGTTTCCGCCTGCGGATTAACCCATGTCGTTTTCAGGCGCTGACGTTCCTGCTCGATACGCTCCAGTTTCTCGTTGAAGCGTGCCCAGCGTTCGTCATCCACCAGACCCAGCTCACGGCCGATTTCGGTCAGACGCAGGTCGGCGTTATCTTCACGCAGCATCAGGCGATATTCCGCGCGAGAAGTAAACATACGGTATGGCTCTTTGGTACCCAGGGTGCAGAGGTCGTCAACCAGCACGCCCAGATAGGCCTGAGAACGGCCTGGTGCCCAGCCCTCTTTCTCGGCTGAGAAACGTGCGGCATTCAGACCGGCAAGCAGGCCCTGTGCCGCCGCTTCTTCGTAACCGGTGGTACCGTTAATCTGGCCCGCGAAGAACAGACCGTGGATAAATTTGCTCTCCAGGGTTGGCTTCAGGTCACGTGGATCGAAGAAATCGTACTCAATAGCGTAGCCAGGGCGAACGATTTTCGCGTTCTCCATCCCCTGCATTGAACGAACAATTTGCATCTGAACATCGAATGGCAAGCTGGTGGAGATACCGTTCGGGTAAATTTCGTTCGAGGTGAGTCCTTCAGGCTCAAGGAAGATCTGATGCTGGTTACGATCGGCGAAACGCATCACTTTGTCTTCGATCGACGGGCAGTAGCGCGGGCCGATCCCTTCGATCACGCCGGCATACATTGGGCTGCGATCGAGGTTATTGCGGATCACATCGTGGGTTTTCTCGTTAGTGTGCGTGATGTAGCACGGGACCTGCTGCGGATGCTGCGCCGCATTGCCCATAAACGAGAAGACCGGCATTGGGTTATCACCGTGCTGTTGCGCCAGCACGCTAAAATCAATGGTGCGCGCATCAATACGCGGAGGCGTACCGGTTTTCAGGCGACTGACGCGCAGCGGCAGTTCACGCAGACGGCGAGACAGCGGGATAGAGGGCGGATCGCCGGCACGGCCACCGCTGTAGTTATCCAGACCGATATGTATTTTACCATCAAGGAATGTCCCCACGGTCAACACCACGGCTTTCGCGCGGAATTTGAGGCCCATCTGGGTCACCGCGCCAACGACGCGATCGTTCTCGACGATAAGATCTTCAACAGCCTGCTGGAAGATCATCAGATTCGGTTGGTTCTCCAGTGCAGTTCGTACCGCCTGACGATAGAGCACGCGGTCTGCCTGCGCACGGGTCGCGCGCACTGCGGGACCTTTGCTCGCGTTTAGTATCCTAAACTGGATGCCTGCATGATCGATCGCTTTCGCCATCAGGCCGCCAAGTGCATCCACTTCTTTTACCAGGTGTCCTTTCCCAATGCCGCCAATCGCCGGATTACAGGACATTTGTCCCAGCGTGTCGATATTGTGTGTCAAAAGCAGGGTCTGCTGACCCATACGCGCTGCGGCCATTGCGGCCTCAGTGCCTGCGTGACCCCCGCCAATGATGATGACGTCAAAAGGATCCTGATAAAACATGGTGGTCTGCCTCGCGTAAAGCGGTATGAAAATGGATTGAAGCCCGGGCCGTGGATTCTACTCAACTTTAGTCTTTCGAGAAAGCATTGGGATCCTGGGCTATTAAAAAGAAGATCTTTTTATTTAGAGATCTGTTCTATTGTGATCTCTTATTAGGATCGCAAACCTGTGTGGATAAGTCCGATCTCATAAAGAAGATCATGCAGTTAGAAAGGATCGTTTGCTGTGAATGATCGGTGATCCTGGCCAGTATAAACTGGGATCAGATCGCGACTTTATGCACAGGTCAAAATCGACGCTACGGTTGTTCTTTGGATAACTACGGGTTAATACGAGCTTTTAACCAGAGTTATCCACATCCGTTCGCGCGATCTTTAATCGTTTTTGAGTAAATTTTTCCATTCCGCGAGCCAGATCTCAGCCGGATCTTCCGGAATGTCATGATCGAGGATGTTGATCTTGAGGGTTTCACCCAACTGTTTTGCCCCACAAGCGGTAACAGCGGCTTCAACTTTCTCGATAGCCCCGCAAAAAGTGTCATATTCACGGCTGCCGATCCCCACTGCGCCAAAACGGACGTTTGACAGGTCAGGCTGTTGTTCCAGCAGTTCGTCATATAAAGGTTGCAGGTTATCCGGCAGATCGCCCGCGCCGTGCGTGGAGGTAATCAGCAGCCAGACCCCGTCAGTCGGGAGATCTTCAAGCAACGGGCCGTGCAGGGTTTGTGTGGAAAAGCCCGCATCTTCCAGCTTTTCAGCCAGATGTTCCGCTACGTATTCCGCACCGCCAAGGGTGCTGCCGCTGATAAGGGTAATGTCCGCCATTGATCGCTCGCTCAGATAAAGAGACGGCCATTGTACGCTGTGAACGAGCTGGGATCTACCTGTGGAAAATGTGGGAATGAATTTGCCCGATCATGGGCGGATGGTACGCATGATCGGGTTTTGCAGTGAGATCAGTGTCTCAGTGGACTGAATTTCATCGATTGTTTGGATCTTGTTGATAAGTACCTGCTGGAGGGCGTCGATGGATCGGCACATGACTTTAATAAAGATGCTGTAGTGCCCGGTGGTGTAGTAAGCCTCGGTGACTTCATCCAGCGCGTTGAGCTTCGCCAGTGCAGAAGGATAGTCTTTGGCGCTTTTAAGAATAATGCCAATGAAGCAGCACACGTCATAACCCAGCTGCTTAGGGCTAACGTCAATACGCGCACCGGTAATGATCCCCGCCTGTTTCATCTTTTCTACGCGAACGTGAATGGTGCCGGGGCTGACGCCAAACTGTTTCGCCAGTTCGGCGTAGGCGGTACGGGCATTGGCCATTAACGCCTCCAGAATGCCGCGGTCGAGATTGTCGATCTGATAATTTTCCATAGCTTTTTCTTATGAAGATTAATGATTCCCTCTATTCTAGCGTCTTATTTTAACGAAACAAAAGTGAAGTAGGCTTTTTGTTGATGGGTTATTGAATAAGGTGGCATTTCTGTTGCTTAATCAATACCAACAGGACGCAGGAGTATAAATAATGAAAACCGCTTATATCGCAAAACAACGCCAGATCAGTTTCGTTAAATCCCATTTTTCCCGCCAGCTGGAAGAGAAGCTTGGGCTGATTGAAGTCCAGGCTCCAATCCTTAGCCGCGTGGGTGACGGGACCCAGGATAACCTCTCTGGATGCGAAAAAGCGGTACAGGTAAAAGTGAAAACACTGCCAGATGCCCAGTTCGAAGTGGTTCATTCCCTTGCGAAATGGAAGCGTCAAACCCTGGGACAACACGACTTTAGCGCGGGCGAAGGGCTCTACACGCACATGAAAGCCCTTCGTCCCGATGAAGACCGCCTGTCTCCCATTCATTCCGTTTACGTTGACCAGTGGGACTGGGAACGCGTCATGGGGGATGGCGAGCGTCACGTTGGGACGCTGAAATCTACCGTTGAAGCGATCTACGCCGGGATCAAAGCCACCGAAGCGGCCGTAAGCAAAGAGTTTGGTCTGGCACCGTTTCTGCCGGAGTCGATCCACTTTGTTCACAGCCAGGAACTGCTGAGCCGTTTCCCGGATCTGGATGCCAAAGGCCGTGAACGGGCGATCGCCAAAGAGCTGGGCGCGGTGTTCCTTATCGGTATCGGCGGCAAACTGTCTGATGGTAAACGCCACGACGTGCGTGCGCCGGATTATGATGACTGGAGCACCCCGGGCGAGCGCGACTATGCCGGTCTGAACGGCGATATTCTGGTCTGGAACCCGGTGCTGGAAGACGCGTTCGAGCTCTCTTCTATGGGGATCCGCGTGGATGCTGACGCGCTCAAGCGCCAGCTGGCGGTGACCGGTGATGAAGATCGTCTCACATTAGAGTGGCATCAGGCGCTGCTGCGCGGCGAAATGCCGCAGACCATCGGCGGCGGTATTGGCCAGTCCCGCCTGACTATGCTGCTGCTTCAGTTGCCGCATATCGGTCAGGTTCAGTGCGGGGTCTGGCCGCAGCAGGTACGCGAAAGCGTCGGCTCTCTTCTGTAATTAACGCTGCCAGCGTCTGAGCAGGCGGCTACGTAACCCGGTATCAAAGCGCCAGATATGATCGAAGATGCGCATGATGCCGGGTTTTCCATGGGCGGACATGGCCACCGCGTGGAAACGATGCTGATGTACCCGCTGCAACTCCTTCACTTTACTGACCACATCATCCGGCAGCCGCTGGGCAATAAAATCAGAAATCACCACCGCGTCAGCGTCGTACCAGTCGCCACCCTGCATGCGTTCCACAATGCTGCGAAAACAGCTGGCCAGATCGGTACCGCCGCGAAAACGCTGGCTTAAAAAGCGGATCGCCTGTTCGAGCCCCTGCTGGTTCGTCAGTTCATAACCCACCACTTCGCTGGAGAAAAGCATGATGAAGCAGCGACGGCGATCGGCCAGCGCCACGCGCATCAGTGCCAGACAAAACGCCTTCGCACACTGCTCGTTAAACCCGCCCATCGATCCGGATGTATCCACGCAAACAATGAATGGCCCGCGCGGCTGTTCATCAAAATCCTGATGAACGACCGGCCGCTGGCTGACTTTCTTACGCCAGGCTTCGCCGTGCAGGCGATAGGTAAGCAGCTGCTTTTCCACCAGCCGACGGTAAAATTCATACTCCAGCTCGGTCATCCCGAGTGTGCTCAGCTCCGTCGGCAGCAGACGCAAAATGTCATCGCTCTGCTGGAGCCCGTCGACCTGCTCGGGCACGGTAGCCGGTTCGCGCACCAGGGTGCGGAAAGTTTCCATTGGGGCATCTTTCTTTGGGACCGATTTTGCCTCCCTGGAGCGGCCCAGCTGTTCTGCAAGCTTCATCAGCTCGGGCTGCTGCGCCAGAAAATCCCCGTACCTGACGATCAGTTGATAGTCCCCGCGCCGCAGCTGGCCGGCGCTCATATCCCAGAGCCGTCCGGCGGCGTTCTCATTTTCCACCAGCACCTGCTCCAGCTGGCCGCTTAAGGTCATGCGTTCCTGCACTTCGCTGAGCAGTTGTTCACGCTCTTCATCCAGCAGCTGCTGGTTGAGGGTTGTGGCCTGCACCACCAGGCTTAGGCGCCAGCGCTGTAAAAAGAGCGTGTGCAGAGCAGGGGTAAAGGTGGCGTTATCCGTGACCAGCGCCCGGGCCTGGCTGGCGAACGGCGAGTGAACGTTATCGAGCAGCGTCAGGGTTTGCGGGAGCTGAACGATAAACTGCGACGTGGAGAGCCGCTGGCACTGCTGGTAACAGGCTACCTCTTCCGTTAACTCAGGAGGTACTTCGGTCTCTTTAAACCGCTGGCGCAGGTTTTCTCGCCAGCGTGGGAGATCGTCCGTCATCGCTTTTTTAAGCTTCGGAAATTTTTCAAAGAAGGCTGCCAGCTGCGGCGAAGCCAGAAGGGTAATCACCACCTCTTCGATCAACCCTTCCTCGCTGACGGCCAGCATGACGTTAAGCGTATCCAGAGTTAGCATTGACGCGCCTGTTTGATCTGCGCGCTGACATCCTGCAGGCTGGCTTCGATGCGACCTAACCAGTCGCTATGAATAAAGAGGCATTTTTGCTGCTCGCTGAAGCGGGTGTGCTGCTGGTGCCATTCTGTATCCAGCGCTTCCAGCTGCTGCTTAATCTCTTCAGGAACGCTGTCTGAGGCGGTGCCAGGAAGCGCAAGACGCGATCCCTGCAGGCTGACGTCGCGGATCACCAGGTGCTGGCTACTGTCCACTTCCATATTAAGCGGCTGCGCGAAACCGATGCCGTTGAGTTTTCCCCGGATCTCTCCGCCCTTATCCAGCCACTGGGCCAGCGCTTCACGCTCAAGCGTAATGTGCACGACCTGCATGTCATGCAGCTTGAGCGGCTGCTGAAGCAACAGCGTCAGCGTCGGGCTGGTCAGTTCAGCGGGTAACTCATAGTGCGGTTTGCGGGCGAACATTCCCCCCAGACGATTCACCTTCAGCGCGGTTTTATCGCTTTGCTGCTGCTGGAGCTGAATGCGCCGCTGGGCGATTGCCCCCAGTTGGTTGAGCATCGCCTGCTGCCCCCAGGCGTGTCCGGTCATCAAAACGTCAAGCTGCTGCTGCATCAGGTTCATGCCTTCTGCATCGTGCCAGAGGCAATCTTTCAGCAGGATCAGGTCGATGGGCGCAACGGCATCACGCCCGCTGAACAGGGCGCTGGCCTGCAACAGGCGGATTGCTTTTTTCCAGCGGCGATCGGAGACATAGGGCGCGGAGGGAAGGAGATCGAGCTGCTGACGCAGGAGGTAGATCAGCTCAAAGACCGCGTCCGGCAGTTTGATTTTGCCAATGTCCTGCTGCCACTGGTGATACTCCTCATCCGTCACTTGCAGTGAAGGGGCAACCGGGTTTTCATTCTCATCCTGCTGGCTGACCAGCATGGAACGGAAATTGGATTTATCCTGCACTTTGTCCAGCCACAGACGGATCAGCATACGGTCATACAGCGCTTCCAGGCTGCTGTCAGCTTCAGGCAGTTCGTTTGAGGCGGCCACCAGCAGGCGCATCGGGATTTTCTCTTCGCTGGCGCCGTTGCGGAACCGACGTTCGTTTATCGCTGTGAGCAGGGTGTTCAGAATCGCCGGTCCCGCTTTCCAGATCTCATCGAGGAAAACAATCTCCGCCTCCGGAAGATACCCCTCGGTCAAACGCTGATAACGCCCCTCATCTTTCAGCGCCTGGATGGAAAGCGGGCCGAAAACTTCTTCAGGGGTGGAGAATCGGGTCATCAGGTATTCGAAGGCGCGGGCATTCTGAAAAGCAAACTTTAACCTGCGGGCAATCAGGCTCTTGGCAATGCCTGGGGGGCCGAGCAGAAACACGCTTTCCCCGCTTAACGCCGCCAGCAAACAGAGGCGGATGGCGTGGCTACGCTCGAAAAGGCCTTTCTCCAGCGCGCTGCTGAGGCGGGAAATTCTTTCTGCTAATAAATGTGAGTGAGCCATAATAGTTTTGCATCCTTTCGCCGTCGTGGCGGCCAATTGAAGCGAGTATAGACGTTTCAGTCAGGGCTGGTAATAGACTGAAGTGCGGCGCAATTTTCTTTGCGCTACATTAATGCGGTTGCATTTAGGGGTTCGATTTTGCAACGAATCGTGCATACTGTGCGCTTTTTGTGGACCAAGGGACCAGGAACACATTTGTTATTCAAACGAAAAGACTAGTCTATGAGCACTGATAATAAGCAATCATTACCCGCAATAACGCTTGCGGCGATCGGGGTTGTCTACGGTGATATCGGCACCAGCCCGCTTTATACGCTTCGTGAATGTTTGTCCGGCCAGTTTGGCTTTGGTGTTGAACGCGATGCCGTATTTGGCTTCCTGTCCCTCATCTTCTGGCTGCTGATTCTGGTGGTTTCTGTTAAATATCTCTCCTTCGTGATGCGGGCGGATAACGCAGGTGAAGGTGGGATCCTGACGTTGATGTCGCTGGCCGGGCGCAACACCTCGGCCAGAATGACCTCTGTGCTGGTCATTATCGGTCTGATTGGCGGCAGCTTCTTCTACGGGGAAGTGGTGATAACGCCGGCTATTTCGGTGCTCTCGGCAATAGAGGGGCTGGAGATTATCGCGCCGCAGCTCGATACGTGGGTGGTTCCGCTGGCAATCATCGTTCTGACGCTGCTGTTTGTGATCCAGAAGCACGGTACCGGGCTGGTAGGGAAATTGTTCGCACCGATTATGCTGGCCTGGTTCCTGATCCTGGCAGCGCTTGGTTTACGCAGCATTATTGCTAACCCGGAAGTGCTGCATGCGCTGAACCCCTACTGGGCGGTGCATTTCTTCCTCGAGTACAAAGTGGTCTCCTTTGTTGCGCTGGGGGCGGTCGTGCTCTCCATCACCGGCGTTGAAGCGCTGTATGCCGACATGGGGCACTTTGGGAAACTGCCTATCCGTGTGGCATGGTTTATCGTGGTGCTGCCGTCGCTGGTGCTGAACTATTTCGGTCAGGGGGCGCTGTTGCTCAAAAACCCGGAAGCGATTAAGAACCCGTTCTTCCTGCTGGCGCCAGACTGGGCGCTGGTACCGATGCTAATCCTGGCGACGCTGGCGACAGTCATTGCCTCTCAGGCGGTGATTTCCGGGGTGTTCTCGCTGACGCGCCAGGCTGTGCGTCTGGGGTACCTCTCACCGATGCGCATTATCCATACCTCAGAGATGGAGTCGGGTCAGATCTACATCCCGTTCGTTAACTGGCTGCTCTATTTCGCGGTAGTGATTGTGATCGTCAGCTTCGAGCACTCCAGCAACCTGGCGGCGGCGTACGGTATCGCCGTAACGGGAACCATGGTGCTGACGTCCCTGCTCTCCACCACGGTGGCGTACCGAAACTGGCACTGGAATAAATTCCTTGTGGCAATGATTCTGGTGGGCTTCCTCTGTATCGACGTGCCGCTGTTCTCGGCAAACCTCGACAAGATTGTTTCCGGTGGCTGGCTGCCGCTGACGCTGGGTCTGGTGATGTTCATCGTTATGACCACATGGAAGAGCGAGCGTTTCCGTCTGCTGCGCCGTATGCATGAGCACGGAAATTCTCTTGAGGCGATGATTGCTTCACTGGAAAAATCACCGCCGGTCCGCGTACCGGGTACCGCGGTATACATGTCTCGAGCCCTGAACGTGATCCCGTTTGCGTTGATGCATAACCTCAAGCACAACAAGGTCCTGCATGAACGCGTCATTCTGCTGACACTGCGCACCGAAGATGCGCCGTATGTACACAACGTTCGCCGGGTGCAGATCGAGCAGTTATCACCGACCTTCTGGCGCGTGGTGGCGAGCTACGGCTGGCGTGAAACGCCAAACGTGGAAGAGGTATTCCACCGCTGTGGTCTGGAAGGGCTGAGTTGCCGGATGATGGAGACGTCATTCTTTATGTCGCACGAGTCGCTGATCATCGGCAAACGCCCGTGGTATCTGCGCCTGCGCGGCAAGCTGTACCTTATCCTGCAGCGTAACGCCCTGCGTGCGCCTGACCAGTTCGAGATCCCGCCTAACCGCGTGATTGAGCTGGGAACGCAGGTCGAGATTTAAGTCTCCGTGCGGCCTGATGCCCTCACCCCGACCCTCTCCCACGGGAGAGGGCGCAAACATAAAAAACGGTAACCTGACGGTTACCGTTTTGCATTTACCTCCCCTCCATTTCACTTAGCGAAACGTTTCGACGTTGATCACAAATCTGTTACGTCACGGTGGTTTTCTGAACACTCTTAAGACTAAACTGATATCAGCGAAACGTTTCGCTAGTGGAGCAAGAAAATGAAGAAAGGCACGGTTCTCAACTCAGAAATCTCGTCGGTTATTTCCCGTCTTGGGCATACCGATACGCTGGTGGTTTGCGATGCAGGCTTACCGGTTCCGCGCAGCACAACCCGTATTGATATGGCATTAACCCAGGGCGTGCCCTCGTTTATGCAGGTACTGGATGTTGTGACCGCGGAGATGCAGGTTGAGGCAGCCATTCTCGCCGCGGAAATCAAACAACATAATCCGCAACTCCACGAAACGTTGCTCAGCCACCTTGAGCAGCTGCAACAACACCAGGGAAACACCATAGAAATTCGTTACACAACGCACGAACAATTTAAACAACAAACCGCAGACAGTCAGGCGGTGATTCGCAGCGGGGAGTGTTCCCCGTATGCGAATATTATTCTCTGTGCTGGTGTCACCTTCTGAGGCCATCATGGACGCATTACTGCAACTCAAAGGGATCGATAAATCGTTCCCGGGCGTAAAAGCCCTCTCCGGTGCGGCGCTGAATGTCTACCCCGGGCGCGTGATGGCGCTGGTAGGTGAGAACGGCGCCGGCAAATCCACCATGATGAAAGTGCTGACCGGTATCTATCAACGCGATGCCGGTTCACTCATCTGGCTGGGTAAAGAGACCACATTCAACGGCCCGAAATCCTCCCAGGAAGCCGGTATCGGTATCATTCACCAGGAGCTGAACCTGATCCCGCAACTTACCATTGCGGAGAACATCTTCCTTGGCCGTGAATTTGTGAACAGGTTTGGCAAAATCGACTGGAAAACCATGTATGCCGAAGCGGACAAACTGCTGGCGAAGCTGAACCTGCGCTTTAAGAGCGACCGTCTGGTCGGCGATCTCTCTATCGGCGATCAGCAGATGGTGGAAATCGCGAAGGTGCTGAGCTTTGAGTCGAAGGTCATCATTATGGATGAGCCGACCGACGCCCTGACCGATACCGAAACTGAATCCCTGTTCCGCGTCATCCGCGAGCTGAAATCGCAGGGCCGCGGGATTGTCTATATTTCTCACCGCATGAAAGAGATCTTCGAGATCTGCGATGACGTTACCGTTTTTCGCGACGGGCAGTTTATTGCCGAGCGCGAAGTGGCCACGCTGACCGAAGATACGCTCATCGAAATGATGGTGGGACGCAAACTTGAAGATCAATACCCGCACCTGGATAAAGCGCCGGGCGAGATCCGCCTGAAGGTGGACAATCTCTGCGGTCCGGGGGTGAACGACGTGACCTTTACCCTGCGCCAGGGCGAAATCCTGGGCGTGGCGGGCCTGATGGGCGCCGGCCGTACCGAGCTGATGAAAGTGCTTTACGGCGCGCTGTCGCGCACCAGCGGGTATGTCACTCTCGACGGTCGTGAAGTGGTGACCCGTTCGCCGCAGGATGGCCTCGCGAACGGCATCGTCTATATCTCCGAAGACCGCAAGCGCGACGGCTTAGTGCTCGGCATGTCGGTGAAAGAGAACATGTCGCTTACCGCGCTGCGCTATTTCAGCCATAGCGGCGGTACGCTGAAACACAAAGACGAACAGCAGGCGGTCAGCGATTTTATCCGTCTCTTTAACGTCAAAACCCCGTCGATGGAGCAGGCCATCGGCCTGTTGTCCGGCGGGAACCAGCAGAAAGTGGCGATTGCGCGCGGGCTGATGACGCGCCCGAAAGTGTTGATCCTCGACGAGCCGACCCGCGGCGTAGACGTGGGGGCGAAGAAAGAGATCTATCAGCTGATTAACCAGTTCAAGGCCGACGGGCTGAGCATCATTCTGGTCTCTTCCGAGATGCCAGAAGTATTAGGCATGAGCGATCGCATTATCGTCATGCATGAAGGGCATCTCGGCGGTGAATTCACTCGCGAGCAGGCCACCCAGGAAGTTCTGATGGCTGCCGCTGTGGGCAAGCTTAATCGCGTGAATCAGGAGTAAGAAGATGACTACCCAGGCTGTCTCTGGTCGCCGTTATTTCACAAAGGCATGGCTGATGGAACAAAAATCGCTGATTGCCCTGCTGGTGCTGATCGCGATTGTGTCGACCATGAGCCCGAACTTTTTCACCGTTAATAATCTGTTCAACATTCTGCAGCAGACCTCCGTGAACGCCATTATGGCGGTCGGGATGACGCTGGTGATTTTGACCTCAGGGATCGATCTGTCCGTCGGTTCCTTGCTGGCGCTCACCGGTGCGATCGCCGCTTCCCTTGTCGGAATTGAAGTCAATGCGCTGGTGGCCGTGGCGGCAGCGCTGGCGGCAGGGGCGGCAATTGGTGCCGTGACCGGCGTGATTGTGGCGAAAGGCCGCGTCCAGGCGTTCATCGCGACGCTGGTGATGATGCTGCTGCTGCGCGGTGTGACCATGGTTTATACCAACGGCAGTCCGGTGAATACCGGTTTTACTGATAATGCCGATCTGTTTGGCTGGTTCGGTATTGGTCGTCCGCTGGGTATCCCTACTCCGGTCTGGATCATGGCTATCGTCTTCCTGGCGGCGTGGTACATGCTGCATCACACTCGTCTGGGTCGTTATATCTATGCCCTGGGCGGTAACGAGGCGGCAACGCGTCTGTCCGGGATTAGCGTGAATAAAGTCAAAGTTATCGTTTACTCCCTGTGTGGTCTGCTGGCTTCTCTGGCGGGTATCATCGAAGTGGCGCGCCTCTCCTCCGCGCAGCCAACGGCGGGGACGGGTTATGAGCTGGATGCCATTGCGGCAGTGGTGCTGGGCGGTACGAGTCTTGCGGGCGGTAAAGGTCGCATTGTTGGGACATTGATCGGCGCACTGATTCTTGGTTTCCTGAATAATGGTTTGAATTTGTTAGGTGTTTCCTCCTATTACCAGATGATCGTTAAGGCAGTGGTGATTTTGCTGGCGGTACTGGTAGACAACAAAAAACAGTAACTGACGACACTACAGGACATCTTAGATATGAACATGAAAAAACTGGCTACCCTGGTTTCTGCTGTCGCGCTGAGCGCAACCGTAAGTGCTAACGCCATGGCGAAAGACACCATCGCGCTGGTTATCTCCACGCTGAACAACCCGTTCTTTGTCTCCCTCAAGGATGGTGCGCAGAAAGAGGCAGACAAACTGGGTTACAACCTGGTGGTGCTGGATTCCCAGAACAACCCGGCGAAAGAGCTGGCTAACGTTCAGGACTTAACCGTTCGCGGCACCAAAATCCTGCTGATCAACCCAACCGATTCTGACGCCGTCGGTAACGCCGTTAAGATGGCAAACCAGGCGAAAATCCCGGTGATCACCCTGGACCGTCAGGCAACCAAAGGTGACGTGGTGAGCCATATCGCGTCTGACAACGTGCTGGGCGGTAAAATCGCCGGTGACTACATCGCGAAGAAAGCCGGTGAAGGCGCGAAAGTGATCGAACTGCAGGGGATTGCCGGTACGTCTGCCGCCCGCGAGCGCGGCGAAGGCTTCCAGCAGGCGGTGACAGCGCATAAATTCAACGTACTGGCCAGCCAGCCAGCTGACTTCGACCGTACTAAAGGTCTGAACGTCATGCAGAACCTGCTGACCGCCCACCCTGACGTGCAGGCTGTGTTCGCACAGAACGACGAAATGGCGCTGGGCGCGCTGCGTGCCCTGCAGACTGCCGGTAAATCTGATGTGATGGTTGTCGGATTTGACGGCACGCCGGATGGTGAAAAAGCGGTAAATGATGGCAAACTGGCTGCAACCATCGCTCAGCTGCCTGAGCAGATTGGCGCGACTGGCGTGCAGACTGCTGACAAAGTGCTGAAGGGCGAAAAAGTTCAGGCCAAATACCCTGTTGACCTGAAACTGGTTATTAAGCAGTAAAAGGCGATTCAGGCAGTCGCTGGCTGCCTGAGGGACACCAATAAAGAAAAGTGTGGCATACGCCACCGGGTAACACCGGTGGCGCTCTCAGATGGACAACCCAACCATGAAAACCGCAGGCAACCTCGTCGTCCTTGGCAGTATCAATGCCGATCACATTCTTAACCTTGAATCATTCCCGACGCCGGGCGAAACCGTCACCGGTAACCAGTATCAGGTGGCATTTGGCGGTAAAGGTGCAAACCAGGCCGTTGCTGCGGGGCGCAGTGGGGCGAATATCGCGTTTATCGCCTGCACGGGTGATGACGATACCGGCGAGCGTGTACGCAAGCAGCTGGCAGGCGATAACATCGATATCGCGCCAGTGAGCGTAGTTGCTGGGGAATCTACCGGTGTGGCGCTGATTTTCGTCAACGCAGAAGGTGAGAATGTCATCGGTATTCATGCTGGTGCTAACGCTGCATTAACCACTGAGCGTGTTGAGGCGCAACGTGAGCGTGTCGCAAATGCTGAAGCGTTACTGATGCAGCTGGAATCGCCGGTCGAAAGCGTCCTGGCGGCCGCTAAAATAGCGCATGAAAATCATACCACTGTCGTACTTAATCCTGCGCCTGCCCGTGTATTATCAGACGAATTGCTGGCGCTGGTGGACATCATCACACCCAACGAAACTGAAGCCGAAAAACTGACGGGCATTCGTGTTGAAAATGATGGCGATGCAGCGCGTGCCGCGCAGGCGCTGCACGACAAAGGCATTGGTACCGTGATTATCACCCTCGGCAGCCGTGGGGTGTGGGCAAGCGTAAACGGCGAAGGCCGTCGCGTGCCGGGTTTTAAGGTGAAAGCGATTGATACCATCGCGGCGGGAGACACCTTCAATGGTGCACTGGTGACCGCGCTGCTGGAAGGCAAAAACCTGGATGATGCGATCCGCTTCGCACATGCTGCCGCGGCTATCGCCGTTACGCGCAAAGGTGCCCAGCCTTCCGTTCCGTGGCGTAAAGAGATCGATGAATTCTTAAGTCAGCAGGGGTAACGCTTGGCCACAATGAAAGATGTCGCCCGCCTGGCGGGCGTTTCTACGTCGACAGTCTCTCACGTGATTAATAACGATCGCTTCGTCAGCGAGGCGATTCGGGAGAAAGTCGACGCTGCCATTAAAGAGCTAAACTATGCGCCGTCGGCGCTGGCGCGCAGCCTCAAGCTGAACCAGACGCGTACCATCGGTATGCTGATCACCGCCAGTACCAACCCCTTTTATTCTGAACTGGTTCGCGGCGTAGAGCGCAGCTGCTTCGAGCGTGGCTACAGTCTGGTGCTGTGTAATACCGAAGGGGACGAGCAGCGCATGAACCGTAATCTGGAAACGCTAATGCAAAAACGCGTCGACGGGTTACTGCTGCTCTGTACCGAAACGCATCAGCCCTCGAAAGAGATCATTCAGCGCTACCCTTCTATCCCTACGGTGATGATGGACTGGGCGCCGTTCGACGGCACCAGCGATCTTATTCAGGATAACTCTCTGCTGGGGGGCGACATGGCCACCCAGTATCTGATCGATAAAGGCCATACCCGCATTGCCTGCATTACTGGTCCACTGGACAAAACCCCCGCGCGTTTGCGTCTGGAGGGGTATCTTGCCGCAATGGCGCGGGCGGGGCTTTCTGTTCCAGAAGGCTACCGTATTACCGGTGATTTTGAATTTCATGGCGGCTTCGAGGCGATGCAGACATTGCTGGCGCAAGCGCAGCGCCCACAAGCGGTCTTTATTGGTAACGATGCCATGGCATTTGGGGCCTATA
Organism: Enterobacter sp. BIDMC92; assembly: GCF_001030225.1. Taxonomy (NCBI): domain Bacteria; kingdom Pseudomonadati; phylum Pseudomonadota; class Gammaproteobacteria; order Enterobacterales; family Enterobacteriaceae; genus Enterobacter; species Enterobacter sp. BIDMC92. The sequence continues at coordinate 4,743,468 of NZ_KQ087598.1, read as the reverse complement.
AGGCGTTGTACCAGGCGGGACTGCGTGTTCCGGACGATATGGCGATAATTGGCTACGATGATATCGAACTGGCCAGCTACATGACTCCCCCGCTGACCACAATCCATCAGCCGAAGGATGAACTGGGTGAACTGGCCATCGATGTGTTGATCCACCGGATGGCACAGCCCACACTGCAGCAGCAACGTCTGCAGCTTACTCCTGTTCTGATGGAACGGGGTTCGGTTTAGCCTTTGTTTTGTGGCGTTCTTTGATCAGGTTGCGTCCGTCTTTCGGTTTTAACAGCATAAAGACCAGCGCCGAAACCACGGTGAGCGCACCCATGGTAATAAAGGTATAGTGGAACTGCTCAACGGTGTTCGCGCTGTCAAAACCTTCATAAAACCGCAGTACCGCTGCACTCACGGCAACCCCTAAGCTTATCGACAGCTGTTGCGTTACGGCCAGCACGCTGTTGCCGCTACTGGCGTTCTCGTCAGTCAGATCGGCAAGGGTGATGGTGTTCATCGACGTGAACTGCGTTGACATGGCCATGCCCAGTACAAACAGCGGCAGGATCAACATCCAGACGGGAAGAGAGGCGGATTGCAGCGAGAACTGCGCAATCATCAGGCCGATAAAGACCGTCACACCAACCAGCGTCTTACGATAGCCAAACCAGCGCAGCACTTGCGTAACGGTTGATTTTGCCAGAATCGAGCCCATTGCCGTGGGCGCCATCATGCAGCCAGCAATCAGAGCCGGATAGCCGAAACCGACCTGGAGCATCAGTGGCATCAGGAACGGTACGCAACCCGTCCCCAGGCGCGAGGCAATGTTGCCCGCGATCCCGACGGAAAATGTTCGGGTGTTAAAGAGCCCCAGGGAGATTAACGGTGTCGGGTGGCGGCGCGCATGACGTATATAGAGAAGAAACAGCAGAACGCCGGCGAGAATAACGGAGAGTGCAATCCACGTTGCCACAATCTTCTCACCAAACAGCTCCATCCCGCTGGAGAAGAGCACCAGGCTCAGGCCAAACAGGAAAAAACCACCCATATCGAAACTGCGTCTTGGCGTGGTGAAGTTCGGCATATATTTGCGGGCATACAGCAGCCCTGCAACGCCAATCGGAATATTAATCAGGAAGATCCAGTGCCAGCTGGCCCATGTGACAAACACGCCGCCGAGCACCGGGCCAAGTATGGGACCGACCAGGCCCGGCATGGTGACAAAATTGAGCACGGGCAGCAGTTCACTTCGAGGGTAGGCTCGCAGCAAGGCAAGGCGTGCCACTGGCATCATCATCGCGCCGCCAATACCCTGCAATACGCGGAAGATCACCAGCTCTGTTAAGGATGTGGAGAGTGCACAGGCCAGAGAGCCGAGCGTAAACAGCGTCACGGCCAGCATGAAAACTCTGCGGGTGCCGAAGCGGTCGGCCAGCCAGCCGCTTACCGGGATCAACATCGCAACCGTCAGGGTGTAGCTGATGATGGCGGACTGCATTGCCAGTGGGGAACGGTTGAGGCTTTGCGCAATAGCGGGAAGCGCGGTGTTGAGGATGGTGGCATCCAGTGCCTGCATAAAAAACGCCATGGCTGCAATCCACGGCAATCCGGCCATGCTGCGCGCTTTTTTCTTCGTCATTTATTTACCTGCTGGTGGGTTGGTGCGGCCAGTAATGCCTGACACGCACTCAGGGCTTGCTGCCCGTCGCTTTCCTGAATGGCATCCACTATCGCCTGATGCAGATCCAGTTTTACCACTTCGTCCTGGGTAATAGAGGTAAAGTAAGTGTGGTACACCGAATGGAATAAAGAAGCAAAAGAGGTGAGGAACGGATTGGCGCTCATCATATAGATATGTTCATGCCATGCCATGTCGACCTCAACCCAGCGTTCGCGGTTGAAGTGTTTTTTCAGGAACACCATCTCTTCCATCAACGCGTTAAGCTGCGCTTTCTGCTCAGCCGTTCCAAGCGTGGCGGCAAGCAGACATGCCTGAGGTTCAAGGCTACTGCGCATTACCAGAAAGTGATCGATCACCTGATGAAAGTTGTCTTCCGTCATCCACCAGGAGAGCAGCTCCTGATCGAGAAAATTCCAGTTACTTTGTGGCATCACGCGTGTGCCAATACGAGGGCGTGGAAGTACCATACCTTTTGCCGTCAGGGTTTTTACCGCTTCGCGCACGGCGGTACGGCTCACCCCAAACTGCTCACCCAGCTCCATTTCACCCGGCAGGATGCTTCCCGGGGCATATTTACCCGCTAAAATCCGCTGAGCCAGCTTTTCGGCCAGCACATAGGAGAGGTTTTTTTGGGCGGCCAGCTGTTGCGCGCTTAATGGCATCGCTTTTATTCCTTAAAGATTCATGCTGATAATTATGCCATCTCGAATGTGATTGTGGTTGCAGATACATCAAATAGAACAATTTGTAGCTTGATTTCACCTCTGTTGGTGAAAAAAAACACGGATGGAAACTTTTTTTAAATTTCCTCTTGTCACGTCAGAATAACTCCCTATAATGCGCCTCCACTGACACGGAACAACGGCACACACGCCGCCGGGTCAGCAGAGAAAAGCGAAAATAATCACTTGACTCTGAAGCGGGAAAGCGTAATATGCACACCCCGCGCCGCAGCGAAAACGAAGCGGCACTGCTCTTTAACAATTTATCAGACAATCTGTGTGGGCACTCAAAGTGACATGGATTCTTAATGTCTTAGGACAATAAATGAATACCAAGTCTCAACGAGTGAACACGTAATTCATTACGAAGTTTAATTCATTGAGCATCAAACTTTTAAATTGAAGAGTTTGATCATGGCTCAGATTGAACGCTGGCGGCAGGCCTAACACATGCAAGTCGAACGGTAGCACAGAGAGCTTGCTCTCGGGTGACGAGTGGCGGACGGGTGAGTAATGTCTGGGAAACTGCCTGATGGAGGGGGATAACTACTGGAAACGGTAGCTAATACCGCATAACGTCGCAAGACCAAAGAGGGGGACCTTCGGGCCTCTTGCCATCAGATGTGCCCAGATGGGATTAGCTAGTAGGTGGGGTAACGGCTCACCTAGGCGACGATCCCTAGCTGGTCTGAGAGGATGACCAGCCACACTGGAACTGAGACACGGTCCAGACTCCTACGGGAGGCAGCAGTGGGGAATATTGCACAATGGGCGCAAGCCTGATGCAGCCATGCCGCGTGTATGAAGAAGGCCTTCGGGTTGTAAAGTACTTTCAGCGGGGAGGAAGGCGTTGTGGTTAATAACCACAGCGATTGACGTTACCCGCAGAAGAAGCACCGGCTAACTCCGTGCCAGCAGCCGCGGTAATACGGAGGGTGCAAGCGTTAATCGGAATTACTGGGCGTAAAGCGCACGCAGGCGGTCTGTCAAGTCGGATGTGAAATCCCCGGGCTCAACCTGGGAACTGCATTCGAAACTGGCAGGCTAGAGTCTTGTAGAGGGGGGTAGAATTCCAGGTGTAGCGGTGAAATGCGTAGAGATCTGGAGGAATACCGGTGGCGAAGGCGGCCCCCTGGACAAAGACTGACGCTCAGGTGCGAAAGCGTGGGGAGCAAACAGGATTAGATACCCTGGTAGTCCACGCCGTAAACGATGTCGACTTGGAGGTTGTGCCCTTGAGGCGTGGCTTCCGGAGCTAACGCGTTAAGTCGACCGCCTGGGGAGTACGGCCGCAAGGTTAAAACTCAAATGAATTGACGGGGGCCCGCACAAGCGGTGGAGCATGTGGTTTAATTCGATGCAACGCGAAGAACCTTACCTACTCTTGACATCCAGAGAACTTAGCAGAGATGCTTTGGTGCCTTCGGGAACTCTGAGACAGGTGCTGCATGGCTGTCGTCAGCTCGTGTTGTGAAATGTTGGGTTAAGTCCCGCAACGAGCGCAACCCTTATCCTTTGTTGCCAGCGGTTAGGCCGGGAACTCAAAGGAGACTGCCAGTGATAAACTGGAGGAAGGTGGGGATGACGTCAAGTCATCATGGCCCTTACGAGTAGGGCTACACACGTGCTACAATGGCGCATACAAAGAGAAGCGACCTCGCGAGAGCAAGCGGACCTCATAAAGTGCGTCGTAGTCCGGATTGGAGTCTGCAACTCGACTCCATGAAGTCGGAATCGCTAGTAATCGTAGATCAGAATGCTACGGTGAATACGTTCCCGGGCCTTGTACACACCGCCCGTCACACCATGGGAGTGGGTTGCAAAAGAAGTAGGTAGCTTAACCTTCGGGAGGGCGCTTACCACTTTGTGATTCATGACTGGGGTGAAGTCGTAACAAGGTAACCGTAGGGGAACCTGCGGTTGGATCACCTCCTTACCTTAAAGAACCTGCCTTTGCAGTGCTCACACAGATTGTCTGATGAAAAGTAAATAGCAAGGCGTCTTGCGATTGAGACTGACACGTCCCCTTCGTCTAGAGGCCCAGGACACCGCCCTTTCACGGCGGTAACAGGGGTTCGAATCCCCTAGGGGACGCCACTTGCTGGTTCGTGAGTGAAAGTCACCTGCCGTCATATCTCAAAACTGACTTGCGAGTCACGTTTGAGATATTTGCTCTTTAAAAATCCGGATCAAGCTGAAAATTGAAACGACACACATGTTATGTGTGTTCGAGTCTCTCAAATTTTCGCAATCATGAAGTGAAACATCTTCGGGTTGTGAGGTTAAGCGACTAAGCGTACACGGTGGATGCCCTGGCAGTCAGAGGCGATGAAGGACGTGCTAATCTGCGAAAAGCGCCGGCGAGGTGATATGAACCTTTGACCCGGCGATGTCCGAATGGGGAAACCCAGTGTGTTCCGACACACTATCGTTAACTGAATACATAGGTTAACGAGGCGAACCGGGGGAACTGAAACATCTAAGTACCCCGAGGAAAAGAAATCAACCGAGATTCCCCCAGTAGCGGCGAGCGAACGGGGAGCAGCCCAGAGTCTGAATCAGCTTGTGTGTTAGTGGAACGGTCTGGAAAGTCCGACGGTACAGGGTGATAGTCCCGTACACGAAAACACACAGGTTGTGAACTCGAAGAGTAGGGCGGGACACGTGGTATCCTGTCTGAATATGGGGGGACCATCCTCCAAGGCTAAATACTCCTGACTGACCGATAGTGAACCAGTACCGTGAGGGAAAGGCGAAAAGAACCCCGGCGAGGGGAGTGAAAAAGAACCTGAAACCGTGTACGTACAAGCAGTGGGAGCACCTTCGGGTGTGACTGCGTACCTTTTGTATAATGGGTCAGCGACTTATATTCTGTAGCAAGGTTAACCGTATAGGGGAGCCGAAGGGAAACCGAGTCTTAACTGGGCGTTAAGTTGCAGGGTATAGACCCGAAACCCGGTGATCTAGCCATGGGCAGGTTGAAGGTTGGGTAACACTAACTGGAGGACCGAACCGACTAATGTTGAAAAATTAGCGGATGACTTGTGGCTGGGGGTGAAAGGCCAATCAAACCGGGAGATAGCTGGTTCTCCCCGAAAGCTATTTAGGTAGCGCCTCGTGAATTCATCTTCGGGGGTAGAGCACTGTTTCGGCTAGGGGGCCATCCCGGCTTACCAACCCGATGCAAACTACGAATACCGAAGAATGTTATCACGGGAGACACACGGCGGGTGCTAACGTCCGTCGTGAAGAGGGAAACAACCCAGACCGCCAGCTAAGGTCCCAAAGTCATGGTTAAGTGGGAAACGATGTGGGAAGGCACAGACAGCCAGGATGTTGGCTTAGAAGCAGCCATCATTTAAAGAAAGCGTAATAGCTCACTGGTCGAGTCGGCCTGCGCGGAAGATGTAACGGGGCTAAACCATGCACCGAAGCTGCGGCAGCGACACTATGTGTTGTTGGGTAGGGGAGCGTTCTGTAAGCCGTTGAAGGTGACCTGTGAGGGTTGCTGGAGGTATCAGAAGTGCGAATGCTGACATAAGTAACGATAAAGCGGGTGAAAAGCCCGCTCGCCGGAAGACCAAGGGTTCCTGTCCAACGTTAATCGGGGCAGGGTGAGTCGACCCCTAAGGCGAGGCCGAAAGGCGTAGTCGATGGGAAACAGGTTAATATTCCTGTACTTGGTGTTACTGCGAAGGGGGGACGGAGAAGGCTATGTTAGCCGGGCGACGGTTGTCCCGGTTTAAGCATGTAGGCGGAGGTTCCAGGTAAATCCGGTACCTTTTAACGCTGAGGTGTGATGACGAGGCACTACGGTGCTGAAGTAACAAATGCCCTGCTTCCAGGAAAAGCCTCTAAGCATCAGGTAACATCAAATCGTACCCCAAACCGACACAGGTGGTCAGGTAGAGAATACCAAGGCGCTTGAGAGAACTCGGGTGAAGGAACTAGGCAAAATGGTGCCGTAACTTCGGGAGAAGGCACGCTGATATGTAGGTGAAGCCCCTGCGGGTGGAGCTGAAATCAGTCGAAGATACCAGCTGGCTGCAACTGTTTATTAAAAACACAGCACTGTGCAAACACGAAAGTGGACGTATACGGTGTGACGCCTGCCCGGTGCCGGAAGGTTAATTGATGGGGTTAGCGGTAACGCGAAGCTCTTGATCGAAGCCCCGGTAAACGGCGGCCGTAACTATAACGGTCCTAAGGTAGCGAAATTCCTTGTCGGGTAAGTTCCGACCTGCACGAATGGCGTAATGATGGCCAGGCTGTCTCCACCCGAGACTCAGTGAAATTGAACTCGCTGTGAAGATGCAGTGTACCCGCGGCAAGACGGAAAGACCCCGTGAACCTTTACTATAGCTTGACACTGAACACTGGTCCTTGATGTGTAGGATAGGTGGGAGGCTTTGAAGTGTGGACGCCAGTCTGCATGGAGCCGTCCTTGAAATACCACCCTTTAATGGCTGGTGTTCTAACGTAGACCCGTTACCCGGGTTGCGGACAGTGTCTGGTGGGTAGTTTGACTGGGGCGGTCTCCTCCCAAAGAGTAACGGAGGAGCACGAAGGTTAGCTAATCCTGGTCGGACATCAGGAGGTTAGTGCAATGGCATAAGCTAGCTTGACTGCGAGAGTGACGGCTCGAGCAGGTGCGAAAGCAGGTCATAGTGATCCGGTGGTTCTGAATGGAAGGGCCATCGCTCAACGGATAAAAGGTACTCCGGGGATAACAGGCTGATACCGCCCAAGAGTTCATATCGACGGCGGTGTTTGGCACCTCGATGTCGGCTCATCACATCCTGGGGCTGAAGTAGGTCCCAAGGGTATGGCTGTTCGCCATTTAAAGTGGTACGCGAGCTGGGTTTAGAACGTCGTGAGACAGTTCGGTCCCTATCTGCCGTGGGCGCTGGAGAATTGAGGGGGGCTGCTCCTAGTACGAGAGGACCGGAGTGGACGCATCACTGGTGTTCGGGTTGTCATGCCAATGGCACTGCCCGGTAGCTAAATGCGGAAGAGATAAGTGCTGAAAGCATCTAAGCACGAAACTTGCCCCGAGATGAGTTCTCCCTGAGCCTTTAAGGCTCCTGAAGGAACGTTGAAGACGACGACGTTGATAGGTCGGGTGTGTAAGCGCAGCGATGCGTTGAGCTAACCGATACTAATGAACCGTGAGGCTTAACCTTACAACGCCGAAGATGTTTTGGCGAAGAGACGACACAAGTTTCAGCTTTGATACAGATTAACAGAATTTGCCTGGCGGCTTTAGCGCGGTGGTCCCACCTGACCCCATGCCGAACTCAGAAGTGAAACGCCGTAGCGCCGATGGTAGTGTGGGGTCTCCCCATGTGAGAGTAGGGAACTGCCAGGCATCAAACAAGTGAAGAGGCCATCCGAAAGGATGGCCTCTTTGCGTTTCTGAACCAATGAATTTTGTAGGCCGGGTAAGGTAAAGCCGCCACCCGGCTAGTCAGGCCGCACTCCACGCCACAATAAATTCCGCAATCCCATCCACATCATTTAAATTCAGTACCGGAACCTCAAGCGGCAACACAACATCACTGGCGACGGCAATCACATGCTCATCAAGCGTTAATTCGCTGACATCATGCCCGGCATCGCTTCTGAACAGCAGGATCTTTGGCACGGCCTCATGCTTAAACCCCTCAACCAGCACCAGATCCAGCGTGGAATGATCCATTCGACTCACCAGGTACGCGAGATCCAGAGGCGCTTCATCCGGCGTTTCTGTCATTAATGCCCAGCGCTGAGAACTTGCCACCATCGTTTGCGCGGCACCCGCTTTACGCAACTCATAGCTATCTTTGCCCGGTTTATCGATATCCATATTATGGTGGGTGTGCTTAATCAGTCCGGGACGGATACCTCTGGTACACAGCGCAGGAATGAGCTTTTTTAACAACGTGGTTTTCCCGGTGCCACTCCAGGCAGAAATAGCCAGAACAGGTCTCATCTTTTCTCCTGCATCATCTGCAACTCTTCACACGTATTCACGTTCACAAACGCTGCTTTCACATCGCTAAAATCAACGGAATGGCCGCCAGACTCGCGCATAAAGACCATCACTCTGCGTTCGCCTGCCGTGAGGTACTCCTGCAGGGCAGGTGCGAGCGATCGGTGCATCAACGCAATAGCAGGATGGTCACGCTCCCCGTCGTGTACCCAAACCACGGGCGCTGTACCACGAAGCCCGAACAGCCGCTCGACAAGACAGGACGGAATAAAGGGCGTATCGCAGGGGCAGAAGATAAACCACTCGCCCTGAGATTGTTGCATAACGGAAAGCATACCGGCCAGCGGTCCCGGATAATCTTTCAGGTTATCCGGGTAAACGGCATACCCGCTGCGCTGGTAAGTGTCGATATGCCTGTTCGCACTGATGACCATTGTTGTCACCTGGTCTGCGAGTGTATCTGCGACACATTGCCATAGAGGTTTGCCGTTCAGACATTGTAACCCCTTATCTCTCCCACCCATTCGTGTCGCCCGGCCACCAGCCAGAACGACCCCAATGATTTCCTGGTTAAGATTCACGAATATCGCCTCTTTTATTGTGGGATTGACCCTGCTAACGTGTCACTCTAAATGAAAGGAGCACCACCATGAAATGTAAACGTCTGAATGAAGTTATTGAACTCCTCCAGCCCGCCTGGCAAAAAGAGCCAGAGCTGAATCTGATGCAATTTTTACAGAAACTGGCGAAAGAGTCAGGTTTTGACGGCGAACTGGCAGACCTTTCTGACGACATCCTGATCTATCATCTTAAAATGCGTGACTCTGCCAAAGATGCTGTTATTCCTGGTATTCAGAAAGATTATGAGGAAGATTTTAAGACTGCGCTGTTGCGCGCCCGAGGCGTAATTAAAGAGTAAAAGCTTGTAAGCGGCGGCACCGAAATCGCCACAAGATGATATCCTGAATCATTCGTATAATTTCCGGATGATCGGATGAACGACCAGGCTTTTACTTTCCAGACATTACACCCTGACACCATTATGGATGCCCTGTTTGAACAGGGCATTCGGGTGGATTCCGGGCTAACACCGTTAAACAGCTACGAAAACCGCGTCTATCAATTCCAGGACGAGGATCGTCAGCGCTTCGTCGTAAAGTTCTATCGTCCTGAACGCTGGTCCGCAGAACAGATTCAGGAAGAGCATCAGTTTGCCCACGATCTGCTGGATGACGATGTCCCCGTTGCCGCACCGCTAAAATTCAATAACCAAACGCTCCTGACGCACGAAGGGTTTTATTACGCGGTATTCCCGAGTCTGGGCGGTCGTCAGTTTGAAGCGGATAATATCGATCAGATGGAGTGGGTGGCTCGCTATTTGGGGCGCATACATCAGACGGGGCGCAAAAAAGCCTTTATTGTCCGCCCGACTATTGGCATTCAGGAATACCTTCTTGAACCACGTGGCATATTCGAAACATCTGCCATGATCCCCACTGCGCTAAAGGATGATTTCCTCAACGCTACCGATAAGCTTATTGCTGCGGTGAAAAACTGCTGGCGTGATGATATTTCCGTCCTGCGCCTGCATGGCGATTGTCACGCCGGAAATATTCTCTGGCGCGATGGCCCGCTCTTTGTCGATCTTGATGATGCGCGTATGGGGCCAGCGGTTCAGGACCTGTGGATGCTGCTCAATGGCGACAAAGCCGAGCAACGCATGCAGCTTGAAACCATTATTGAAGCCTATGAAGAATTTAGCCCATTTAATTCAGACGAAATTGCCCTGATTGAGCCTTTACGTGCTATGCGTTTTGTTTATTATCTCGCATGGTTAATCAGGCGTTGGGACGATCCCGCATTTCCTCGAAATTTCCCGTGGCTTACCGGAGAGGATTACTGGCGTAGCCAGATATCTACATTTACTGAGCAGGTCAAGGTTCTTCAGGAGCCCCCTCTGCAATTAACGCCGATGTATTAATTGGACACACCCAGGAGAGAGTTAATCATGAAAAAAATTTGGCTGGCGCTGGCAGGTATGATTCTGGCATTTAGCGCTTCTGCTGCGCAGTTTACCGACGGCAAACAGTACATCACGCTGGACAAACCGGTCGCTGGCGAGCCACAGGTTCTGGAGTTCTTCTCGTTCTATTGCCCACACTGCTATCAGTTTGAGCAGGTGCTGCATGTATCTGACAACGTGAAGAAAAAACTGCCGGAAGGCACCAAAATGACCAAGTACCACGTTGAGTTCCTGGGTCCATTGGGCAAAGACCTGACTCAGGCATGGGCGGTGGCTATGGCATTGGGCGTGGAAGATAAGATCACGTCGCCAATGTTTGAAGCCGTACAGAAAACCCAGACCGTTCAGACCACTGCGGATATCCGCAAAGTGTTCGTTGAAGCCGGCGTAAAAGGTGAAGAGTATGATGCAGCATGGAACAGCTTCGTAGTGAAATCACTGGTTGCCCAGCAGGAAAAAGCGGCGGCTGACCTCCAGCTCCAGGGCGTTCCGGCGATGTTTGTTAACGGCAAATATCAGCTGAACATGCAGGGCATGGACACCAGCAGCATGGATATCTTTGTACAGCAGTATGCAGATACCGTGAAATACCTGGTTGAGAAGAAGTAATCTCACTGATGTAAAAACGCCGGTCACTGACCGGCGTTTTTGTATGAAGATTTTATATTGTCTATCTGTTCGTCTTTCTCTTTCCAGAGCGTATTAAGCCACTGCTGGAAACGACGTTTGAAATTCTTATCATTTACGTAGTCACCGTGCAGTTCAGCGTCTATCGGCACCAGCTCAACACGGACAACAATGCGCGTCAGTTTACCGCTGAGCATATCGAAGAACGGCGTCTTATCGTTTTCCGGATAGCAGAGCGTGACGTTCAGCAGTTTATCGAACTGTGCGCCCAGCACATTCAGCGCCATCGCTATCCCCGCAGCCTTTGGCGGCAGCAGGTTCTGATAAGGGGAGCGCGTTTGCTGGCGCTTCTCTTGTGTAAACCGGGAGCCTTCAACGAAGTTCACGATGGTGGTGGGATGCGCGCGAAATTTTTCACAGGAACGGCGTGTTGTCTCCACGTCCTTACCGCGACGTTCTGGATGACGAATCAAATAGCTGCGCGAATAGCGTTTCATAAACGGCATATCGAGCGCCCAGCAGGCCAGTCCGATAAAAGGCACCCACGCGAGCTGCTGTTTCAGGAAGTATTTGTTCATGGGGATGTGTTTGCGGAAAAGCACACACAACACCACGATATCAGCCCAACTGTGATGATTACAGATCAGCAGATACCAGTTCTTTTTATTAAGGTTTTCCAGCCCTTCGACGTCCCACTTCAGATGCGGGTTCAGGCGCAGCAGGATCGCCAGACCTTCGCACCAGCAGTACATCATGAAGTTACAAAATGCGGATACGGCTCGCCACACCACAGGGACAGGCAGCAGCAGTTTAATGATCCCGGCGATAATGATCGGCACAGAGCAGGCGATAGTCACCAGGATAGTTAAAATGATGCTTAACAGTAAAGTTATTGCAGCGAGCAATCTCGACATGATTAGTCTTTTCAAGTAATTAGCTTTAAATGAGCGGCCGGCTATCTGGCGCTGGGCGCTGATTTTACCAGAAAACAGACAAAGTAATGGCGCTTTCATGTCAGGAGTGGGCCGCTTTCACCCTGGCGCAGAAGATTTCTCTATGATTCTTCGCTTATCAAGGCTTATATCCACATAGACTAAATTGTCATCAGTTGGCTCTATAGATAGGATCCAACACACTAACAATATGATTATTAAGATCTAAATATCATCCCATATGTCTTTTTTGCGTCTGTTATTCATATGAAGTGAAAATATACACAAACTTATCCACAGTTTTATTTTTGCGAGCGATCCTGACGATCGCAAAATCTTTTCCTGTATCTGGCGCTAATACCTGATGTTTTCATCCTTCTGTGGCATCCTTTAGGCATAAATTGATTAAAGGCACGGACATTATGGTTCAGATCCCAGAAAACCCTCTTATTCTCGTCGATGGCTCTTCTTACCTGTATCGGGCGTACCATGCGTTTCCTCCTCTGACCAACAGCGCAGGGGAACCTACCGGCGCAATGTACGGCGTGCTGAATATGCTGCGCAGCCTGATCCTTCAGTATCAGCCAACCCATGCGGCCGTCGTTTTCGATGCGAAAGGTAAAACTTTCCGCGATGAGTTGTTTGAGCATTACAAATCCCACCGTCCGCCAATGCCTGACGATCTGCGTGCGCAGATTGAGCCGCTGCACGCCATGGTGAAAGCGATGGGTCTGCCGCTGCTGGCCGTCTCAGGCGTTGAAGCGGATGACGTCATCGGTACGCTGGCGCGTGAAGCAGAAAAAATGGGCCGTCCGGTACTGATCAGCACCGGTGATAAAGATATGGCGCAGCTGGTGACGCCAGGGATCACCCTGATTAACACCATGACTAACACCATTCTGGGGCCGGAAGAGGTGGTCGCAAAGTATGGCGTGCCGCCAGAGCTGATTATCGATTTCCTCGCGTTGATGGGCGACTCCTCGGATAATATCCCTGGTGTGCCGGGCGTCGGTGAAAAAACGGCACAGGCGCTGCTGCAGGGGCTGGGCGGCCTGGATACGCTCTACGCGGAGTCGGATAAAATCGCCGGGCTCTCCTTCCGTGGGGCAAAAACCATGGCCGGAAAACTGGAAGAGAACAAAGAGGTGGCTTATCTCTCTTATCAGCTGGCGACCATCAAAACCGATGTCGAACTGGAACTGGGCTGTGAACAGCTGGAGGTACAACAGCCTTCCGCTGACGCGCTGCTGAGCCTGTTTAAGAAATACGAATTTAAACGCTGGACCACTGACGTGGAGGCCGGTAAATGGCTGCAGGCAAAAGGGGCTAAACCTGCTGCAAAGCCGAAGGAAACCATTGTTATTGATGCCGAAGAGCAGGCGGAAGAAGAAGCTGTGGCGCTTTCCTTCGACAACTATGAAACCATTCTTGAAGAATCGCAGCTTATCGCCTGGATTGAGAAACTCAAAAAGGCACCTGTCTTCGCCTTTGACACCGAAACGGACAGTCTCGATAACATCTCTGCCAATATGGTGGGCCTCTCCTTTGCGACAGAGCCGGGTGTTGCGGCCTATGTTCCTGTGGCGCATGATTATCTGGATGCGCCGGAGCAAATCTCGCGCGACCGTGTGCTTGAGTTGCTGAAGCCAATCCTGGAAGACGAAAAGGCGCTGAAGGTCGGGCAGAACCTCAAGTATGACCGCGGCATTTTGCAAAACTATGGCATTGAACTGCGTGGAATTGCCTTTGACACTATGCTTGAATCCTACATTCTGGATAGCGTCGCGGGCCGCCACGATATGGATTCCCTGTCTGACCGCTGGCTTAAGCACAAAACCATCACGTTTGAAGAGATTGCCGGTAAAGGGAAAAATCAGCTTACCTTTAACCAGATTGCTCTCGAAGAAGCCGGACGCTACGCTGCGGAAGACGCTGATGTCACGCTGCAGCTACACCTGAAGATGTGGCCAAAACTGCAGAAGCATGAAGGGCCGCTGAACGTATTCCAGAACATTGAGATGCCGCTGGTTCCCGTGCTTTCACGCATCGAACGTAACGGTGTCAAAATCGACCCGACGGTACTGCATAACCACTCCGGGGAGCTTGCCCAGCGCCTGACCGAGCTTGAGCAAAAGGCGCATGAGCTTGCCGGTGAGCCGTTTAATCTCTCCTCTCCGAAACAGCTGCAAACCATTCTGTTTGAAAAGCAGGGGATCAAACCGCTGAAGAAAACCCCTGGTGGCGCGCCATCAACTTCAGAAGAGGTTCTGGAAGAGCTGGCGCTGGATTATCCGCTGCCAAAAGTGATTCTGGAGTACCGCGGTCTGGCGAAGCTGAAATCGACCTACACCGATAAGCTGCCGCTGATGATCAACCCGAAAACGGGTCGTGTACACACCTCCTACCATCAGGCTGTCGCGGCAACGGGTCGTCTTTCGTCAACCGATCCAAACCTGCAGAACATCCCGGTACGTAACGAAGAAGGCCGTCGTATTCGCCAGGCCTTTATTGCACCCGATGACTATCTGATTGTTTCTGCGGACTACTCGCAAATTGAGCTGCGTATTATGGCGCACCTGTCCCGTGACAAGGGGCTATTGACGGCGTTTGCCGAAGGGAAGGATATCCACCGGGCGACCGCGGCGGAAGTCTTCGGTCTGCCACTGGAGAGCGTGACAAACGAACAGCGCCGCAGCGCGAAAGCGATCAACTTCGGGCTGATTTACGGCATGAGTGCATTTGGTCTTTCTCGCCAGCTTAATATCCCACGCAAAGAGTCGCAGAAGTATATGGATCTCTACTTTGAGCGTTATCCGGGCGTACTGGACTATATGGAACGCACCCGTGCTCAGGCGAAGGAGAAAGGCTACGTTGAAACCCTGGATGGCCGTCGTCTCTATTTACCGGACATTAAATCCAGCAACGCGGCACGTCGTGCGGGCGCAGAACGTGCAGCAATCAACGCCCCGATGCAGGGAACCGCAGCGGACATTATCAAGCGCGCCATGATCGCGGTGGATGCGTGGCTGGAACAGGAGAAGCCACGCGTGAAAATGATCATGCAGGTACACGATGAACTGGTATTCGAAGTGCACAAAGACGATCTTGATACCGTGTCGAAGAAGATCCACGAACTGATGGAAAGCAGCATGACACTTGACGTGCCGTTGCTGGTGGAAGTGGGAAGTGGTGAAAACTGGGATCAGGCTCACTAACGGTTCGGGCAATAACGCGCTTTTTATGTAAGTTAGCAACATAACGATGTGCGTTTTGTGACGATCATTAGAATTCCCTATGTAAAGAATGAAAAAAAACTACAAAAAGTGCTTTTTCTGCGGCAAAAAAAGGGGTAGAGTTAGCGACGTAGGGTACAGAGGTAAGATGTTCTATCTTTCAGACCTTTTACTTCACGTAATCGGATTTGGCTGAATATTTTAGCCGCCCCAGTCAGTAATGACTGGGGCGTTTTTTATTGTGGCAAAGAAAAATTCAGGTAAAAAAAAGCGCGGCCATTGCCGCGCCCGGTATCACTCTTCTTCCGCTTCCGTCGCGGGTTCCAGCTCGCTAAACCAGGTGTCGAGCTTCTGACGCAGCTTGTCCACGCCCTGCTTTTTCAGCGAGGAGAACGGCTCAACCTGTACGTCGCCGTTGAAGGCCAGCACCGCTTCGCGAACCATATTCACCTGCGCTTTGCGCGCACCGCTCGCCAGCTTATCCGCTTTTGTCAGCAGCACCAGCACGGCAATATCACTTGCGACAGCCCAGTCGATCATCTGCTGATCAAGGTCTTTCAGCGGGTGGCGAATATCCATCAGCACCACCAGACCTTTCAGGCACATGCGTTTTTCCAGGTATTCACCGAGCGCACGCTGCCACTTGATCTTCATCTCTTCCGGTACCTGGGCGTAACCGTAACCCGGTAAGTCGACCAGGCGTTTGCCATCGGCCACTTCAAACAGGTTAATCAACTGGGTACGGCCAGGTGTTTTTGAGGTACGCGCCAGGTTCTTCTGATTGGTCAGCGTATTCAGTGCGCTGGATTTTCCCGCGTTTGAACGGCCAGCAAAGGCCACTTCGATACCGGTATCAGAAGGCAGGTGGCGAATATCGGGCGCACTGGTGACAAAATGCGTCTGTTGGTAGTTCCAGGTAGTCACGTGGTCGTCTCCAAAAATCGTAATCTGCGGGGGATTATACCTGAATGCGGGCAAAAGACTTTTTTCATTGCACTCCGCCTGTAGGCTTAAGCCCTGGCCGCTGTGAGAGATCGGCTATAAGTACTATGGGAGATTTCAGAGAAATCGCAGGGGTAAAAAAAGACAAACTGTTTTAAATCATAATCTTATTTCCGGGTAATTATCTGAAAATCCGTTTTTGTACCGTTTCGTTGCTTGTTAGTTTAAGCGAACACGGTAAAGTATGCGGCAAGGCGAGGAAGCCAACAGGACAATGACTTAAGGATAAGGGTCAGGAGCGCCAGGAGGCGAAGACGCAGGATTGTCAGGATGACAAACGCCTGGAGGCGTTTTAACAGGAAAGGGAACCGTATCACGGACGGTAGTAGCCAAGGGATAAACAGGGTTTGTTGTTGGCAAACAAGGAATGTCTGACCCGCTAAGGGTTGTGAGTCAGGAAAAAAGGCGACAGATTGCTCTGTCGCCTTTTTTCTTTGCTTGCTTTCTGCTAGATTTCGCCGCAATTCTATACTGAAGAAAACGACTTAAAGATAAAACATCATGAAAAAACCGACCTCCGCAGCGGGCGCTAAACGCCCTGCCAAAGCACGCCGCAAAACGCGCGAAGAACTGAACCAGGAAGCGCGCGATCGCAAACGCGATAAAAAACATCGCGGTCATGCGGCGGGTAGCCGTGCAAACGGTGGCGGTACAGCAGGTGCTTCTGCGAAAAATAAGCCGCAGAAAGATCCACGTATCGGCAGTAAAACTCCCATTCCACTGGGCGTGACAGACACCCCGGTTACTAAGCAGCACAAACCAAAGAGCGAGAAACCTATGCTTTCACCGCAGGCTGAGCTGGATTTGCTGGAGAACGATGAGCGCCTGGACGCGCTGCTGGAACGTCTTGAAGAGGGGGAAACCCTGACTGCGGAAGAGCAGTCATGGGTGGATGCTAAACTGGATCGCATCGACGAGCTGATGCAGAAGCTGGGCCTGTCATACGACGATGACGAAGATGAAGAAGAAGAAAAGCAGGAAGATATGATGCGTCTTCTGAAGGGTGGAAACTAACATTTGCACCCGGCAGGAACGATAGTCCTGCTTATAACCCTTCCGGTTGTATGTTATCTGGTGTGGTTATTCGTTAAACTACGGCGGTTGTCGCGGCGACAGAAGTGGCTGCGCACCCGATTAATGGCCCGCAATGGGGTCAGAACGGGCCGCCGTATACGAACGCGACACCAACGGAAGGAGTGAGCATGTCTGTACCATCTATCGACTGGGATTTGGCCCTGATCCAGAAATATAACTATTCCGGGCCGCGTTATACGTCATACCCCACCGCGCTGGAGTTCTCTGATGCCTTTGGCGAGGATGATTTTCAGCAGGCTGTCGCGCGCTATCCTGAGCGTCCGCTGTCGCTCTACGTCCATATTCCGTTCTGCCACAAGCTCTGTTATTTCTGCGGCTGCAATAAAATTGTGACCCGTCAGCAGCACAAAGCCGACCAATACCTTGATGCGCTCGAACAAGAAATTGTGCATCGCGCGCCGCTGTTTGCCGGTCGTCACGTCAGCCAACTTCACTGGGGCGGTGGCACGCCAACCTATCTGAATAAAGCGCAGATCAGCCGTTTGATGATGCTTCTGCGCGGGCACTTCCATTTTAACGACGATGCTGAAATCTCGATCGAGGTCGATCCCCGCGAAATTGAGCTGGATGTGCTGGATCATTTACGCGCCGAAGGCTTCAATCGCCTGAGTATGGGCGTGCAGGACTTCAACAAAGAGGTCCAGCTTCTGGTCAACCGCGAGCAGGACGAAGAATTTATCTTTGCCTTACTCAACCATGCGCGTGACATTGGCTTCACCTCGACCAATATCGATCTGATCTACGGCCTGCCAAAGCAAACGCCGGAAAGTTTCGCCTTCACGCTGAAGCGCGTGTCCGAACTCAACCCGGATCGCCTGAGCGTCTTTAACTATGCGCATCTGCCGACGCTCTTTGCGGCTCAGCGCAAAATCAAAGATGCCGATCTCCCTTCTGCCCAACAGAAGCTGGATATTCTGCAGGAAACCATTACCTCGCTGACCGGGGCTGGCTATCAGTTTATTGGTATGGATCACTTTGCCCGTCCGGATGACGAGCTGGCTATTGCTCAGCGCGACGGGGTACTGCACCGTAACTTCCAGGGCTATACGACCCAGGGCGATACCGATCTGTTGGGGATGGGCGTCTCCGCCATCAGCATGATTGGCGACTGTTACGCGCAGAACCAGAAAGAGCTGAAGCTGTACTATCAGCAGGTGGATGAAACCGGAAACGCGCTGTGGCGCGGTATAGCGTTAACGCGTGACGACTGCATTCGTCGTGATGTGATTAAGGCACTGATCTGCAACTTCCGCCTCGATTTCAGCGATGTTGAGTCGCAATGGGATCTGCAGTTCAACGATTATTTTGCAGAGGATCTGAATCTTCTGGCACCGCTGGCGAAAGACGGGCTGGTGGCGGTCTCGGAGAGTGCGATTGAGGTCACGCCGAAAGGGCGTCTGTTGATTCGTAACATTTGCATGTGCTTTGACGCCTACCTGCGGCAGAAAGCGCGTTTGCAGCAGTTCTCGCGGGTGATTTAAGCGGCAAAAGCACGAAAGGTAAGCCGGGTAAGGCGTAGCCGCCACCCGGCTTTTCATTGACAGCTCGTTAGCTAAACAGCCCAACCAGCGCCGCACACAGCACAGCCGCAACGGCGGTTTGTGGCGTGTGGCTTTCAGCGGCTCCGCTAGAGAGCATATTCACCAATGTTTCCAGCATGATGTTCACCCCCAATTTCCGGGCACGATCATACAAAACTCAATGAAACAGTAAAGCGCAAAATAACGGCAATTTGCGCTCAATTAATAACCTTTACACAAGAGCGGATATTATTCCATACCCAGCTCTTTAAGCTTGCGCGTCAGGGTATTACGTCCCCATCCCAACAGGCGAGCGGCTTCCTGCTTATGGCCCTGGGTATGACGAAGCGCGGTGGTTAACAGCGTACGTTCCATCTCTGGCTGTGCTTCAGAAAGCAGGTTTTGATGACCGGAACGCAGCGCACGGTCGGCCCACTGTGCCAGCAGCGTCGCCCAGCTGTCCGGCAGCGCGTGCCCGGTACTGCTTTCGGGGGCCGTCGCTTCAAACAGCTCAGCCGGTAAATCCTGAATCAATACTTCCTGCCCGGCGGCCATCACGGTGAGCCAGCGGCAGGTATTTTCCAGCTGACGTACGTTGCCTGGCCACGCCAGACGCGTAAGCGCGGCATCGGTTTCAGGGTGAAGCTGTTTGGCCTCCACGCCCAGCTCACGGGCGGCCACCTGCAGGAAATGACGCGCCAGGCGAGGGATATCTTCACGACGTTCACGCAGCGGTGGCAGATGAACGCGAATCACGTTCAGGCGATGGAATAAATCCTCACGGAATTTACCTTCCTGCACCCGCTGCTCCAGGTTCTGGTGGGTCGCGGCAATAATACGCACATCCACCTTCACCGGCGCATAGCCGCCCACGCGATAAAACTGCCCGTCGGCCAGCACGCGCAGCAGGCGGGTCTGGACATCCAGCGGCATATCGCCGATCTCATCCAGGAACAGCGTGCCGCCGTCAGCCTGTTCGAAGCGCCCCTGGCGAATGGTATTCGCACCGGTAAATGCCCCTTTTTCATGGCCGAACAGTTCGGACTCAATCAGGTCCTTCGGGATTGCCGCCATATTCAGGGCAATAAACGGCGCTTTTGCCCGCGGGCTGTGGCGATGTAATGCATGCGCTACAAGCTCTTTACCGGTTCCTGATTCACCGTTAATCAATACGCTGATGGATGAGCGGGACAAACGGCCAATAATGCGAAACACATCCTGCATCGCCGGCGCTTCGCCGATGATATCTGTCGTTGGACCAAAATCGGGAGTATGGCGCGGCTGTTGCTGCTCCTGATAATGGCTAATCGCGCGCTCAACCAGCGCCACGGCTTCGTCGATATCAAACGGTTTGGGCAGGTAATCGAACGCCCCTTGCTGATAGGCGCTCACCGCGGCATCCAGATCGGAGTGTGCCGTCATGATGATGACCGGAAGCATGGGGTGGCGTTGTTTGATCTGCTTTAACAGCGCCAGCCCGTCCATACCCGGCATACGAATATCCGAAAGCAGCACGTCCGGCGTTTTAGTGGTGAGTGCGTCGAGCACTTCGCTGCCGCTCTCAAACGTCGTGCAGCTTAATCCAGCCCCTGTGAGCGCGCGTTCAAGCACCCAACGGATGGAGCTATCGTCATCGACTACCCAGACTATCCCTCGTTGCATAAACGTCACCTTTATTTTTTAATCGGCAGGAAAACCGAAAACTCGGTATGTCCCGGCCAACTGGTAAATTCAATTTTTCCAGAGTGTTGGTCGATCAAACTGCGGGCAATGGATAAGCCCAGGCCGGTCCCGCCTTCGCGCCCGCTGACCATCGGGTAGAACAGGGTATCCTGCAGATGCGAGGGAATACCGGGCCCGTTATCCTCAACGTCGATTCGGGCTGCCAGACGGTAGCGCACGCCGTGTAACGTCAGCTGGAAAGCGGTGCGGGTGCGTAAAACAATCTCGCCCCCTTCCGGCCCCAGCGCCTGCAGCGCATTGCGCACAATGTTCAACAGGACCTGTTCTATCTGGTCCGGGTCATGCGCCAGTTCCGGCAGGCTTGGGTCGTAATCACGCACCAGCGTGACGTTCTCCGGCAGCTCCATAGAGACGAGTTTCACCACCCGTTCAGCCACTTTATGGATGCTTTCTGTGACATGCATTCCCGGCTGTTGCGGCCCGAGAAGACGATCAACCAGATTACGCAGACGGTCTGCCTGCTCAATGATGACGTTGGTGTACTCCGCCAGCGCAGGGTCGGGCAGCGCCTTGGTCAGAAGCTGCGCTGCGCCGCGTAACCCACCCAGCGGGTTTTTGATTTCATGCGCCAGGCCCCGTACCAGATCGCGGGCGGCAATTTGCTGCGCATGCTGAAGCTGTTCCTGGCTCAGTCGACGCTGATTATCCATCGGCGCCATTTCCAGCAGGATCAATCCTTCAGGAAGACGTTGCGCGGTAAGCGACAGAATATGCGAACGCCCGTCGATCACCAGCGTCACTTCGTTATCGGTGAACCCCTGGCCCGCCTGCAAACTTTCCTGCATCAGGCCAATATTCAGTGAAAAATAGCTCAGGAGTTCCGGAAGCGGGGTGCCAAACAGTTTACGCGCGCTTTGGGCAAGCAGCTGCTGCGCCGCCGGGTTGGCGTAATGCACGGCCAGCTCGTCGTCGACCAGCAAAATGCTGTTAATCAAAGAATTGAGGATCTGCCCAGCATCGGGCAGCGTGCCAGTTGCCATTCAGCAGTCTCCTGGAGTTGTTTGCACTAATTTAGTGCAGTATAGCGTTTTCGGCGTAAAAAGCGCGTGAGATCAGGTTGTTGGTGGAGAAAAAAGCCCATCCGGAGATGGGCTAAAAGTTTCCACGGCAACTACTCCCGGCGCTTGTCACGCCGGGTAAAACAACTTAATTAAACGCTGTAGTACAGTTCGAACTCAACCGGATGCGGAGTCATGCGCACGCGGTCGTTCTCTTCGGTACGCAGGGCGATGTAAGCATCGATAGCGTCGTCAGTGAATACGCCACCTGCAGTCAGGAACTCGCGGTCTGCGTCCAGCGCCTGCAGGGCTTCTTCCAGAGAGCCAGCAACCTGTGGGATCTCTTTCGCTTCTTCTGGCGGCAGGTCGTACAGGTTTTTGTCCATCGCTTCGCCTGGGTGGATCTTGTTCTTGATACCGTCCAGACCCGCCATCAGCAGTGCTGCGAAGCACAGGTATGGGTTAGCCGCTGGATCCGGGAAGCGAACTTCGATACGACGCGCTTTAGGAGACGCCACCACCGGGATACGGATAGAAGCAGAACGGTTACGCGCAGAGTAAGCCAGCATCACTGGCGCTTCGTAGCCCGGGACCAGACGCTTGTAGGAGTTAGTGGTTGGGTTCGCCAGGGCGTTGATCGCTTTAGCATGCTTGATTACGCCGCCAATGTAGTACAGCGCCTGCTCAGACAGACCGGCATACTTGTCGCCAGAGAACAGGTTGGTACCGTTCTTGGACAGAGACATGTGGCAGTGCATACCGGAACCGTTATCGCCAAACATCGGTTTTGGCATGAAGGTCGCGGTTTTACCGAAACGGTGCGCAACGTTGTGCACAACGTATTTGTAGATCTGAATTTCGTCCGCTTTTTTGGTCATGGTGTTGAAGCGGGTAGCCACTTCGTTCTGACCAGCAGTTGCCACTTCGTGGTGGTGCGCTTCAACAACCAGGCCCATCTCTTCCATCACCAGACACATGGTGGAACGAATGTCCTGTGCAGAGTCGACCGGAGGAACCGGGAAATAGCCGCCTTTCACGCCAGGACGGTGACCTTTGTTACCACCTTCGTATTTGGTGGAAGAGTTCCATGCGCCTTCGATGTCATCGATAGCAACGTGGGAACCAGAAATAGACGCGCCGAAACGGATGTCATCGAACAGGAAGAATTCTGGCTCTGGCCCGAACAGAACGGTGTCTGCGATGCCGGTAGAACGCAGGTACTCTTCAGCGCGTTTCGCGATAGAACGTGGGTCGCGGTCGTAGCCCTGCAGGGTGCCTGGCTCGAGGATGTCGCAACGGATAATCAGAGTAGGTTCTTCGAAGAAC
Organism: Enterobacter sp. BIDMC92; assembly: GCF_001030225.1. Taxonomy (NCBI): domain Bacteria; kingdom Pseudomonadati; phylum Pseudomonadota; class Gammaproteobacteria; order Enterobacterales; family Enterobacteriaceae; genus Enterobacter; species Enterobacter sp. BIDMC92. The sequence continues at coordinate 4,720,605 of NZ_KQ087598.1, read as the reverse complement.
GGATCAATGACCGCAGTGGTTGCATCTGGCATCAGAACCATGTCGGATTCGTTAATGCCTTTCCAGCCACCAATGGAGGAGCCGTCAAACATTTTGCCTTCTTCGAAGAATTCGGCGTTCACCTGATGAGCAGGGATTGTGACGTGCTGTTCTTTACCTTTGGTATCGGTGAAGCGCAGATCAACAAACTTCACTTCATGTTCGTTCAGCATCGTCAAAACGTGTTCAGCGGACATACTTAACTCTCCAGATTGGTCATTGTCGTCGTGGTAACGAGGTCTTCAGTTTCTGTTTGTACTGGCTGTTGCCATGTATTTTTTATAAAGCGAAATCTGTGCCAACTTTTAAAACACCCCAAAAAGGCGTTATCATGCGCACCATAGTGCAAAAGGGCTGCACCACAATGGTTATGTTGCACCAGTATAGTGCTTCAGTGTGAACACTGAGCACCATATTGGTGCAATTTTCGTTAAAGTGCCCTTTTTCGCTCCGTGAAAGCGATCACAAAGCATCTCTGCGATACTTGTTTGCGGAGGATGTTTGTGATCCTGTTTTGTAGTGCGATTAATCCGTGTACAATAACGCGCTATTTCTAATGCCTGAGGCAAAGTTGTGATCGAAAATTTGCGTAACATCGCCATCATCGCGCACGTTGACCATGGTAAAACTACCCTGGTTGATAAGCTGCTGCAGCAATCCGGTACGTTTGATGCGCGTGCCGAAACTCAAGAGCGTGTGATGGACTCCAACGATTTGGAGAAAGAGCGTGGGATTACCATCCTCGCGAAAAACACCGCTATTAAATGGAATGACTACCGTATCAACATCGTTGATACCCCAGGGCACGCCGACTTCGGTGGTGAAGTTGAGCGCGTGATGTCCATGGTGGATTCCGTGCTGCTGGTGGTTGACGCCTTTGACGGCCCTATGCCGCAAACGCGCTTCGTGACCAAAAAAGCATTTGCCCATGGCCTGAAACCTATTGTTGTTATCAACAAGGTTGACCGTCCTGGCGCACGTCCTGACTGGGTTGTTGATCAGGTATTCGACCTGTTCGTTAACCTCGACGCGACCGACGAACAGCTGGACTTCCCTATCATTTACGCTTCTGCGCTGAATGGTATCGCGGGTCTGGATCACGAAGATATGGCGGAAGACATGACCCCGCTGTATCAGGCGATTGTCGATCACGTACCGGCACCGGATGTTGATCTGGATGGTCCACTGCAGATGCAGATCTCCCAGCTGGATTACAACAACTACGTTGGCGTCATCGGTATCGGCCGTATCAAACGCGGTAAAGTGAAGCCAAACCAGCAGGTTACTATCATCGATAGTGAAGGCAAAACCCGTAACGGTAAAGTAGGCAAAGTGCTGACTCACCTGGGTCTGGAGCGTATCGACAGCGATCTGGCTGAAGCGGGCGACATCATCGCTATCACCGGTCTGGGCGAGCTGAACATCTCTGACACCATCTGCGATCCGCAGAACGTGGAAGCGCTGCCAGCCCTGTCTGTTGATGAACCAACCGTTACCATGTTCTTCAACGTCAACACCTCTCCGTTCTGTGGTAAAGAAGGTAAATTCGTTACCTCTCGTCAGATCCTTGACCGCCTGAACAAAGAGCTGGTGCACAACGTTGCGCTGCGCGTTGAAGAAACCGAAGACGCTGATGCATTCCGCGTTTCTGGTCGTGGTGAGCTGCACCTGTCTGTTCTGATCGAAAACATGCGTCGTGAAGGTTTCGAAATGGCGGTTTCCCGTCCGAAAGTTATCTTCCGCGAAATCGACGGCCGTAAACAAGAGCCGTTCGAAAACGTGACGCTGGACGTTGAAGAGCAGCACCAGGGTTCTGTGATGCAGGCGCTGGGTGAGCGTAAAGGCGACCTGAAAAACATGAATCCAGATGGCAAAGGCCGCGTACGTCTCGACTACGTGATCCCAAGCCGTGGCCTGATCGGCTTCCGTTCTGAGTTCATGACCATGACCTCTGGTACCGGTCTGCTGTACTCTACCTTCAGCCACTACGACGACGTGCGTCCGGGTGAAGTTGGCCAGCGTAACAACGGCGTACTGATCTCCAACGGTCAGGGTAAAGCGGTTGCGTTTGCGCTGTTCGGTCTGCAGGATCGCGGCAAGCTGTTCCTGGGTCACGGTGCTGAAGTTTATGAAGGCCAGATCATCGGTATTCACAGTCGTTCTAACGACCTGACTGTAAACTGCCTGACCGGTAAGAAACTGACCAACATGCGTGCGTCCGGTACTGACGAAGCAACGGTTCTGGTTCCACCGATCAAGATGACCCTGGAGCAGGCTCTGGAATTCATCGACGACGACGAACTGGTAGAAGTGACGCCACTGTCTATCCGTATCCGTAAACGTCACCTGACCGAGAACGATCGTAAACGTGCTATGCGCGGTGCGAAAGAAGAGTAATTCACTCCTCTCTGGTCAACAAAACCCCGTCCTTGTGGCGGGGTTTTTCTTTTTCTACCCGGCGTGGACTTCATAGCCAAACCTTATCTTTCCCGCTACAGTTACTTTTCCACGGCGAGCAGGAGATAAACATGCTTTATATCTTTGATTTAGGAAACGTAATCGTCGATATCGATTTCAATCGGGTGCTGGGCGCATGGAGCGATTTTAGCCGTGTTCCGCTGGCGACGTTAAAGCAGAATTTCACAATGGGCGAGACCTTCCACCAGCATGAGCGCGGTGAGATCAGCGATGAAGAATTCGCGGAACGTTTCTGCCAGGAGATGGATCTACCGTTAAGCTACGAGCAGTTTTCCCACGGCTGGCAGGCGGTTTTTGTCGCCATACGGCCTGAGGTGATCGACATCATGCATAAATTGCGCGAGCAGGGCCACCGGGTGGTTGTGCTGTCGAATACCAACCGCCTGCACACCACGTTCTGGCCTGAGGAGTACCCTGAGGTTAAGGCCGCCGCAGACAAAATCTACCTCTCTCAGGAGATGGGGATGCGTAAACCTGAAGCGCGAATTTATCAGGCTGTTCTCCAGGCGGAAGGATTTACCGCGGCCGATGCGGTCTTTTTCGACGACAATGCCGATAATATAGAGGGAGCTAACCAGTTGGGTATCACGTCTGTTCTGGTGACCGGAAAAGAGACGATACCAAACTACTTTGCGAAGCAGTTATGCTAAAAACCGTTCATCAAAAAGCCACGCACCATACTCGCCCGCTCAGGGCCTGGCTGAAACTGCTCTGGCACCGCATTGATGAGGACAACATGACCACGCTGGCAGGTAACCTCGCCTACGTGTCGTTGCTCTCATTAGTGCCGCTGGTGGCGGTTATCTTTGCCCTGTTTTCCGCTTTTCCGATGTTTGCCGACGTCAGCCTGCAGCTTCGCCATTTTGTCTTCGCCAATTTCATTCCCGCAACCGGGGATGTCATACAGAACTACATTGAGCAGTTTGTGGCTAACTCCAGCAAGATGACGGCAGTGGGGGCGTGCGGCCTTATCGTGACGGCGCTGTTATTGATGTACGCCATTGATAACGCGCTGAACACTATCTGGCGGAGTAAAAAGACACGGCCAAAGGTGTATTCCTTTGCCGTGTACTGGATGATCCTTACGCTTGGGCCGTTGCTGGCCGGGGCGAGTCTGGCGATCAGTTCGTATCTGCTTTCACTGCGTTGGGCCAGCGATCTCAACGGTGCCATCGATAACGTCTTGCGTATCTTTCCTCTGATTTTATCGTGGCTCTCTTTCTGGCTGCTCTACAGCGTGGTGCCGACCACCCGCGTGCCGAACCGTGATGCGGTTGTTGGCGCGCTGGTGGCAGCGGTACTCTTCGAACTGGGCAAAAAGGGTTTTGCCCTTTACATCACCATGTTCCCGTCCTATCAGCTGATTTATGGCGTGCTGGCGGTGATCCCTATTTTGTTTGTCTGGGTTTACTGGACCTGGTGTATCGTCTTGCTTGGTGCGGAAATAACTGTCACTCTCGGCGTATACCGCGAACTTAAAAAAGCAGCAGAAGCTGAAAAACAACAAGAAGCAGACCAACCATGATTGCATTGATACAGCGCGTAACCCGTGCCAGCGTCACCGTGGAGGGAGAGGTGACGGGTGAAATTGGCCCAGGACTTTTGGTGTTGTTAGGTGTCGAAAAGGATGATGACGAACAAAAAGCCAACCGCTTGTGTGAGCGCGTGCTGGGTTACCGTATTTTCAGCGATGCGGAAGGCAAGATGAACCTTAACGTCCAGCAGGCGGGTGGCAGCGTGCTGGTGGTTTCCCAGTTTACGCTGGCCGCTGATACCGAGCGCGGCATGCGCCCGAGTTTCTCTAAAGGCGCCGCGCCGGATCGTGCAGAAGCACTTTATGAATACTTTGTTGAGCGTTGTCGCCAGCAGGAAATGAATACGCAAACCGGACGATTCGCTGCAGATATGCAGGTTTCGCTGGTGAACGATGGCCCCGTCACATTCTGGCTCCAGGTATGAGCCAGCTGGCGGCGTGGCCGCGGGTAACAAGAGAGAGTACAGCTATGTATCACCTTCGAGTACCGCAAACGGAAGAAGAGTTAGAAGCTTATTACCAGTTCCGCTGGGAAATGCTGCGCAAGCCATTACATCAGCCTAAAGGGTCTGAACGTGACGCCTGGGACGCGATGGCCCATCATCAGATGGTGATGGACGAAGAGGGGAACCTCGTCGCCGTCGGGCGTTTGTATATCAACGCCGATAACGAAGCCTCTATTCGCTTTATGGCGGTTCATCCCTCCGTGCAGGACAAAGGTCTGGGAACGCTGATGGCGATGACCCTGGAGTCCGTTGCCCGCCAGGAAGGCGTTAAGCGCGTCACCTGTAGCGCCCGTGAAGATGCTGTCGAGTTCTTTGCCAAGCTCGGTTTTGTGAATCAGGGGGAGATCACGACCCCGCAAACCACGCCGATTCGCCACTTTTTAATGATTAAGCCCATCGCCACGCTGGATGATATTCTCCACCGCGCGGACTGGTGCGGACAGCTCCAGCAGGCCTGGTATCAGCACATTCCGCTCAGTGAAAAAATGGGCGTGCGCATTCAGCAGTACACCGGGCAAAAATTTATTACCACCATGCCGGAAACCGGCAATCAGAACCCGCACCACACGCTGTTTGCCGGCAGCCTGTTTTCACTCGCCACGCTCACCGGCTGGGGGCTTATCTGGCTGATGCTGCGTGAACGCCACCTTGGCGGCACGATCATTCTTGCCGACGCGCACATCCGCTATAGCGCACCCATAAGCGGCAAGCCGAGCGCCGTGGCCGATCTCGGCTCTTTGGGGGGCGATCTTGACCGTCTGGCGCGCGGCCGCAAAGCCCGTGTACAGATGCAGGTTGAACTGTTTGGCGATAAAACACCGGGCGCGGTGTTTGAAGGCACCTATATCGTTCTTCCGGCTAAGCCTTTTGGCGCGTATGAAGAGGGCGGGAACGAGGAGGAATAAGGTTCCCCGATGTTATCGCCGGGCGGAGTTGATCCGCCAGGCGATGTCCCGCATAACGTCTCGCGCTGACGGGCTGATGCCGCCAAGCTGAAAGAAGCCGTGGATGACACCCAGCCAATGCTGCGCTGTGCACATAACGCCTTGTTCTGTCATATGTTGATAAAGCGCCTGACCCTCGTCGCATAGCGGATCGTATTCGGCGGTAATAATATGTACCGGCGGCAGGCCGTTGAAATCATCCCGCCAGAGTGGGCTGGCTTCAGGGTCCCGGCGGTCTGTCTCTGCCAGGTACATGTCATAACCACTCAGTAGCGTATCGCGCGTGATAACGTAGTCCTGCCCATTATGGGTATAGCTTGCAAAGCTGGCTGTAGCGTCGAGCATAGGGTAGATGAGGATAAGCTGGGCCGGATTCCACTGTGTTTTAGCCTTGAGCCGCAGCGCGGTGACCAGCGCCAGATGGCCGCCTGCACTGTCACCACAAAGCGTGATGCGGTTTTTATCCACGCCTACTTTTTCTGCATGTTGCCAGACAAGATTCGCCGCTCTCTCTGCATCGTCATGCGCTGCGGGGAAGGTATGCTCCGGTGCCAGCCTGTACTGAACCGCAATCACCCGACACTGACCGTAATATGCCAGCTGGCGGAGCTGATTGTCATGGGTTGCAAACCCACCGCTGACAAAACAACCGCCATGGTAGTAGAGGGCACAAGGTAACGTTTCAGAGACATTGAGAGGGGAAAATACCCGAAAGGTAAGACCATCAATGACAAGCGTTTCAACCTGCACGCGGGTTTCGGTCTCGCCGGCAAGTACAGTGCTGGCTACATATCCTGCTCTCCGGTCATCAATACTCTGCTTACGCGCGCAAGGTCGGCCTGCAGCGATAAAATCCTGCACAAGCTTATCAATACCCTTTTCCAGTGCCATGGTGATGTCCTTTTGCTGTATGTATATACAGATTTATAGCCTGATTTAGTGCAGATGAAAACAGCGAAATCTGAGGATGCGAACGATATGGAAAGCGGCTCGCAAAATTGGTTACTCTCGAAAAAATGCCCTTTAACCCTAAATTGATAAGGTGTATTTTGCCTGAAAATTAACCGCAGATGATATACTAAGGTGATATATGAGTGTTTTGGCGGAACTGGATATGGGCAGAATACTGATCGATTTATCTGATGACGTGATTCAACGGCTGGATAACCTCAAGCAACTGCGAAATCAGCCGCGCGCTGAGCTGCTACGGGAGGCGATAGAGCTGTATCTCGACCAGCAGAGTTCGTCTGTTATCCGCGCTGCGCTTGGCTTGTGGGGAGACAAGAAAGAAGACGGGCTGGAGTATGAACGTAAGCTGCGTGAGGAGTGGTGATCATGAATAATATGGCCGTGTTTGATACCAATATTCTCATTGATCTCTTCAACAACCGTGTCGAAGCTGCGGATGCGATTGATCATGCCGCGTCACATCGAGGCATTAGCTTAATTACCTGGATGGAGGTGATGGTGGGCGCACGCAAGCATGGTCATGAAGCGAGAACGGCAGCCGTGATGGGCGCTTTCGAAATTATTGATGTGTCTCGGGATATCGCGGAAAGAAGCGTTTTACTGCGTGAAAAGCATGGAATGAAACTGCCTGATGCCATCATTCTGGCCACAGCCCAGAGCAGAAAATGTCCGTTGATTTCTCGAAATACGAAAGATTTTTCGGGTATTGATGAGGTCGTTACGCCTTATCAACTGTAGGCCGGGCAAGCACGCGCCGCCCGGCACTGTCACAGGGAATTACTCCCCTTCACCCGGGAACAGGAACGGGTTGATAGAGCTGCGGGCAAAGCCCTCCTGCTCCATTTTCGCATCCAGAATTAGCGAGGCGAGATCGTCAGCGACCGCTTCAACTTTCGGGTCTTTTTCCTGATACAGAATCTTCAGGTAGGTCCCGCAGTCACCGCAGCTTTCGGCTTTCACCGCCGCGTCTTCGTTTTCCAGCGACCAGTAGTTCAGATCGCGGGTCTGCTCGCAGTTGCTGCATTTCACACGCACCACGTGCCACTCAGTTTCACACAGGTTGCAGTGCAGGTAACGTAGCCCCTGGGTGGTGCCAATTTGTACCATGCTTGAGACCGGCATGGAGCCACACACCGGGCAGAACTGACGCGCTTCACCGTATTCGGCGCGAGCTTTGCCGGGGATCAGGCTTGCCATTTGCGCCCAATAAAGCGACAGCGCAGCCCAGATAAACGGCGCTTTATCGCTGCTGACCTGTGAGAAGTCGGACGCGAACAGCGCGCTCGCCATCTCTTCCAGCTCCTGCTCGGACGCTTTCTCCAGATTCTCGATGACCGCCAGCGCGGTACCGCTCATCTCAGGCTTCAGCTCGGCAATCAGCGAATGCAGCAGCTTATGCCAGTGCTTGTCGCGCGGCAGGACGTGGATATCGAGCGGCGGCTTGCCCTGCGCGTTGGCTTCTTTGATGCGCGCGGTCAGATCCATTTGCAGCGGATGGTCGTACAGCACCACTTCCTGCGCATGGGCAACCAGCGCGGCAAAACGCAGAAAATCGCCCAGCGGGTTGTTCTCTGCCAGCTCGCGCAGACGTTCTGCGCGGCGGTTGTAGAGGTTCTTGAGTCTGGGGAATAACAACGGCGGAATATATTCCGCCGTGCGTTTCTCGCTCGACCCCAGCTCATCTTGCGGGATTATGCGAATACTCATTCAGATGACTTTTCCTGTTTCTGGCGAACTTCTCGGTACCAGCGCGGGTGATGTTTCTTCGCCCACGTGCTGGTTACCCAGCCTTCCACCATCGCGGTAATGGTGCCTTTTACCCAAAGGGCGGCGTAGATATGCACCATGATAACCACAATTAACGCCACTGCGGCAAATGAATGCAGCATCAGCGCGAATCGGATCACCGGGATTGAGAAAGCAGGCGCAAAGTACGGACGCCAGATGATCACGCCGCTGACCAGCAACAGGACCAGGAAGATAATCGCCGCCCAGAATACGCATTTCTGGCCGAAGTTATAGCGCCCGGTGTCACCTACTTCCTCGTTGACGACGATCTTACGAATATTCTTCGCCCAAAAGATATCATCCCGATTGATTAGGTTATGGTGCCAGTAGCGGAAAAACATGATGATAAACGAGGCAAACATCACCACACCCACGAACGGGTGAAGGATGCGCGCCAGCTGTGGCGTTCCCAGTACCTGCATCAGCCAGTTGAAGGAGGGGAAGAAGAACCCCAGCCCGCTTATCGCCGCCAGCATGAAGCAGAAGGCGGTGATCCAGTGGTTGATGCGTTCCGGCGCGGTGTAGCGCACGATGGTGTCACGTTTTTTCATTTGCGCACCTCGTCTTTCTCTTCATGCAGGTTGTCGTCTTCCTCTTCCGCGCGGTTCGGTCCGACGCCGACGTAGTGGAAGATGCTCGCTGCGAAGGTGGCAGCAAAACCAACCGCTGCCAGCGGTTTCCAGATGCCTTTCCAGAATTTCACGGTGGCGCTGATCTCCGGGTTCTCCGGCAGGCCGTGATACAGATTCGGCTTGTCGGCGTGATGCAGAACGTACATCACGTGTGTACCGCCAACCCCGGCCGGATCGTACAGGCCTGCGTTGTCGTAACCACGGGTTTTCAGCTCGCCCACGCGCTCTGCCGCCAGCGTTTTCATATCCTCTTTTGAACCAAAGTGGATAGCGCCGGTTGGGCAGGTCTTCACGCAGGCAGGCTCCTGGCCGACGTTAACGCGGTCGACGCACAACGTACATTTGTAGACGCGGTTGTCTTCCGGGTTCAGTCGCGGCACGTTGAACGGACAGCCCGCGATGCAGTAGCCGCAGCCAATGCACTGCTCAGACTGGAAGTCGACGATACCGTTCGCATACTGAATGATAGCCCCTTCTGACGGGCACGCCTTCAGGCAGCCAGGATCCGCGCAGTGCATACAGCCATCTTTGCGGATAAGCCATTCCAGTTTGTCGTTCTGCTCCACTTCAGAGAAACGCATCACCGTCCAGGACTTGGCGGTCAGATCCGCCGGGTTGTCGTACACCCCGACGTTATGACCCACTTCGTCACGGATGTCGTTCCACTCCGAGCACGCCACCTGACACGCTTTACAGCCAATACAGGTGGTCACGTCGATGAGCTTAGCCACTTCCTGCTGGTGGTCCCGCGCCTGAGGCGCGGGCGTGAAACTGTTAGTCGCGGAACGACGGATAATGTCCTGAGATTGATAAGCCATAAGTCGTCTCCGTTACACCTTTTCCACGTTCACGAGGAAGGCCTTAAACTCCGGCGTCTGCGTGTTCGCATCGCCGACGAACGGCGTCAGGGTGTTCGCAATGAACCCTTTCTTCGCCACGCCCTCATAACCCCAGTGGATCGGAATACCGATGGTATCCACCTGCTGGCCGTGAACGTTCAGCGTGCGAATACGCTTGGTCACTACGGCCTTGGCTTTGATGTAGCCACGGTTAGAAGAGACCTTAACGGTATCGCCATGGGCAATGCCGAGCTTGTTCGCCAACTTCTCTCCGATCTCCACAAACTGTTCCGGCTGCGCGATGGCGTTAAGCAGCGCGTGCTTGGTCCAGTAGTGGAAGTGTTCGGTCAGACGATAAGTGGTGCCCACATACGGGAACTTGTCTTTTTTCCCCAGCGCGTCGAAATCGCCCTTGAAGATACGGGCTGCCGGGTTAGAGACCACGTTCGGGTGCAGCGGGTTGGTGCCCAGCGGCGTCTCAAACGGCTCGTAGTGTTCCGGGAACGGCCCTTCCGCCATCTTATCGATAGCAAACAGACGTCCCATCCCTTCAGGCTGCATAATAAACGGCCCGACATCGCTACCCGGAGGGGCAGTGCTGTAGTCCGGAATATCCACGCCGCCCCATTTCGCGCCGTCCCATTTCAGCAGCTGACGCTTCGGATCCCACGGGTTGCCCTGTGGGTCAGCGGATGCGCGGTTATAGAGGATACGGCGGTTGAGTGGCCATGCCCATGCCCAGCCCAGCGTATTGCCCAGGCCCGACGGGTCGGCGTTATCGCGGTTGGCCATCTGGTTGCCTTTCGGCGTCCAGCTACCGGCAAAGATCCAGCAGCCGCTGGAGGTGGTACCGTCATCACGCAGGTGCGCGAAGGTACTGAGCTGATCGCCTTTCTTCGCCAGCACGGTGCCGGTGGCCGGGTCGATAACGTCCGCCAGCGCCTTACCGTTGCTCTCCATCGCCACTTCTTCCGGCGCTGGATTTTCTGGCGTTGAGTAGTTCCAGGTCATGTTCAGGACCGGTTCCGGGTTCGCGCCGCCTTCTGCCGCGTACATCTTACGCAGGCGTAAGAAGATGCCGGCCAGGATTTCGCCGTCGTTCATGGCGATACCCGGGGCGTCCGCGCCTTTCCAGTGCCACTGCAGCCAGCGTCCGGAGTTGACGATAGAGCCGTTCTCTTCCGCGAAGCAGGTCGATGGCAGGCGGAACACTTCGGTCTGAATCTTCGATGGGTCGACATCGTTCGATTCACCGTGGTTCTGCCAGAACGTTGAGGTCTCGGTATTGAGCGGGTCAATTGTCACCAGGAACTTCAGTTTCGACAGCGACTCAACAACCTTGTTCTTGTTCGGGAACGATGCAACCGGGTTAAAGCCCTGGCACAGATAGCCGTTCACTTTGCCCTGGTGCATCATCTCGAAATACTGCAGAACGTCGTAACCTTTGTCCCACTTCGGCAGCCAGTCAAAGCCCCAGCTGTTTTCCGCCGTCGCTTTGTCGCCGAAGAAGGCTTTCATCATCGAGACGAAGAACTTCGGATAGTTGCCCCAGTAGTTCACCTGGCCTTCGAGCAGTGGTTTAGGCGTGCTGGCGGTCAGGTAGGTTTGCAGGTCGGTCTGTTTCTCGCTTGGCAGGTTCATATAGCCCGGCAGGCTTTGAGACAGCAGACCGAGGTCGGTCAGGCCCTGAATGTTGGAGTGACCGCGCAGGGCGTTCACGCCGCCGCCTGCCATCCCCATGTTACCGAGCAGCAATTGAACCATCGCCATGGTACGGATGTTCTGTGCGCCGATGGAGTGTTGCGTCCAGCCGAGGGCGTACAGGAACGACGCGGTTTTATCTTTCGCGCTGGTTTCGGCGATAAGCTCGCACACCTTCAGGAAATCCGCCTTCGGTGTACCACAGATGTTCTCGACAACTTCCGGCGTGTAGCGGGAGACGTGCTCTTTCAGCAGGTTCCACACGCAGCGCGGGTGTTGCAGGGTAGTATCGCGCTTCGCAAAGCCTTTCTCGTCCAGCTCGTAGTTCCAGCTGGTTTTGTCGTATTTGCGTTTTTCGGCGTCATAACCGCTGAACAGACCATCTTCGAAGTGGTAATCCTCACGCACGATCAGGCTGGCGTTGGTATAGGCTTCGGTGTATTCGCGGTTATATTTTTCGTGGGTCATCAGGTACAGCAAGACGCCTGACAGGAAAGTGATGTCAGTACCTGAACGAATAGGGGTGTAGAAATCCGCCACCGACGCAGTACGCGTAAAGCGGGGATCGATCACAATCAGTTTCGCACCGTTGTGGATTTTGGCTTCCATCGCCCAGCGGAACCCGACAGGGTGCGCTTCAGCGGCGTTACCGCCCATCACCACAATGAGATTGGCGTTCTTGATGTCGACCCAGTGGTTGGTCATCGCACCGCGACCAAATGTTGGAGCAAGACTTGCTACCGTTGGTCCGTGTCAGACACGCGCCTGGTTGTCGACCGCGAGCATACCGAGTGCGCGCGTGAATTTCTGGGTTAAATAACCGGTTTCGTTGCTGGAAGCAGAGGCGCACAGCATCCCGGTGGAGAGCCAGCGGTTGACCGTAACGCCGTCGGCGTTCTTCTCAATAAAGTTGGCATCGCGGTCTTCTTTAATCAGTTTAGCGATGCGGTCGAACGCCTCTTCCCAGCTGATTTGCTGCCATTTGTCGGAGCCAGGCGCGCGATATTCAGGGAATTTCAGGCGGCTTTCGGAGTGGATAAAGTCCACCAGACCCGCCCCTTTCGGGCACAACGCGCCGCGGTTGACCGGATGATCCGGGTCGCCTTCGATATGGAAAATAGACGCTTTGGCGTTTTTAGCACCGTCGCCGAGGCTATACATCAACAGCCCGCAACCGACAGAGCAGTACGTACAGGTATTACGGGTTTCGCGGGTGCGTAGCAGTTTATACTGCCGCGTTTCCGCCAGCGCTACGCCGGGCGCAAAGCCCAGTGCCGCTGCCGTGGTGCCTGCCATACCGCCAGCGCAGATCTTAAAGAACTGCCTTCTGCTGACCTGCATGGGTCACTCCTTGTTTCGACATTGCTTACATATAGTGTTTTGACTTCGCGGTTGAAGAAGGACCGCAAAGGAAAAAATTTGCGTTAATCCCTCAATTCCACGAGGGATATCATCAGAATACCACAATGTTGGTACCGCTGTTCTAATGGCGTTAATACAAAGTGAACGTATTATCACCATGCTGATTATAAAGTGTGATATTGATCACGTTAATAGCGCTGCATGTTAAAGTGGTGTAGCGGGTGCCAGGTTGCACCCCTTCTGAATGAGTAGGAGAATGGTTGTCGAATAGTTGATCCATACTATGCGTAAAGCCTGTGGTTTGTGCTGCAATAGCAGGCTTACCGTCGTGGTTGTTCAGGAATAGCGCTGTGTCTAAACAAAATCGTGCCCCCCATTCGTCACCCCTGCCTGCCGGCATTGTGGAATTGTCGGTATACAGGCCGCCCCACATTGCCCACGCCACGCCTGATTATCTGGCGGAAGAGGTACCTGTTGCACTCGTTTACAACGGCATCTCGCATGTGGTGATGATGGCTTCGCCAAAAGATCTCGAACTGTTCGCGACAGGATTCTCCCTTTCGGAAGGCATCATTGAGCACCCGCAGGAGATCTACGGCATGGACGTGGTGCAGGCATGCAACGGCCTTGAGGTGCAAATCGAACTCTCCAGCCGCCGCTTTATGGGGTTAAAAGAGCGCCGTCGCGCACTAGCCGGGCGCACCGGCTGCGGCGTGTGTGGTGTTGAGCAGCTCAACGATATTGGCAAGCCTGTTGTACCTCTGCCGTTCACGCAGACCTTTAATCTGGCACACCTCGACTATGCGCTTGAGCATCTCAACGATGTTCAGCCCATCGGCCAGCTGAGCGGCTGCACGCACGCAGCAGCGTGGGTATTGCCGTCGGGCGATATTGCCGGGGGACATGAGGACGTTGGCCGCCACGTGGCGCTGGATAAGCTGCTGGGTCGTCGTGCGCGGGAAAGTGAGGTCTGGCAGCAGGGCGCGGCACTTGTTTCCAGCCGCGCCAGCTATGAGATGGTGCAAAAATCGGCGATGTGCGGGGTGGAGATCCTGTTTGCCGTATCGGCGGCAACCACGCTGGCGGTAGAGGTGGCGGAGCGCTGCAACCTGACGCTGGTGGGCTTCTGCAAGCCGGGAAGGGCAACCATTTATACCCATCCACAGCGATTAATAGTTGATCAGTAATTTTGAATGATAATAGCAAATCCTTCCGCTTTTAGTTGTTCGTGATGAGGTCTAGTATTTATCACATCAAGGCACAGTGCCTTATCTAAACAACTTAATGAAAGGGTTTAAATCATGAAAAGCATCAAAACTTTTGTCGCTGTAATCGCTCTGGCTGCTTCTTTCGGTTCTTTCGCTGCGCAGACAGTAACCGCTTCCGCCTCTACGCTGGACGGTGCAGAAGCAAAAATTGCTGCACAGGCTCAGGAAGCAGGTGCATCATCGTACAAAATTACCCAGGCATTCAGCGGTAACCGCGTACATATGACCGCTGAACTGACCAAATAAGCTGTCACACCGTCGAAAGAGCGCCCCCGGGGCGCTTTTTTAGTTTATGCCCGCCAGACGCAGCAGCGCCGTCACTACCGCCGCCGCAACGATCACCACAATTAACGGCATTTTTCGCCAGGCAAGAAACACCGCAAACGCGACGCCCAATACGCGTGCCATGCCGGCAAAATGGTCACCTTCATAAAAGGTGGTCGCCAGCGCCACGGAAAACAGCAACACCGTTGCCGCATCTGACAGCAGCGCCTGTGAACGCTCCGATAATGCCAGCCTGCTGCCGAGTTTTGCCCCGCCAAGACGCATCAGATAGGTTCCCGCAGACAAAATTGCGATACCAAGAATAAAAAACGTCATATTTCCCATTATTTTTTCCTCGCCGCGAGACCCAGTAAAGAGAGCAGAACCGGTAAGCCCACCGGGGCAAACGGCACGGCGGCCAGCGACAGAACGGCACCGCTGCAGGCGCGGATGAGCGTGGTACGGTTTTTAAACGCGGGAACCACAAGTGCCAGCAATATGGCCGGGAAGACCGCATCCAGGCCGATGGTTTCCGGATCCGGGAGCAATTTGCCGACCATGGCGCCCAGCAGGGCCCCCAGTGGCCAGATAATGGCCACCCCTAAACCGCATAGCCAGTAGGCCGCCTTGCGCTGTTCGGGCGTTTTTTGCGACAGACCAAACACCACGCTTTCGTCGTTCATGATGTGGCATCCAAGAAGGCTCAACCCCCGTTTGCCCACCAGTTCACGCACCGTCACGCCAAACGGCACATGGCGCGCGTTGACCAGCAACCCCGCCGCCGCCGCTGCCAGCGGGTTCCCGCCGCTCGCCACAATACCAATAAACATAAATTCGGACGCGCCCGCGAGCACGGTAATGGAGAGCACAAACGGGACCCAGACCGGAAAACCGTAGGCCATTGCCAGGGAGCCGTATGACATCCCGACCACGCCGACCGCGAGGCAAACCAGGATGATCGCTTTAATGGTGTCGCCTTTCAGACAAGAGAGATGATGCTTCATACAATTTTAGCCATATCGAACGTTTATCCATTATAATGAACGCAACTGAACTGTTTTTCAAGATGAACGATTCGTTCGATTTATAGAACAAGAGGCCGTTTTATGACGCAGCCAATCAGCGTGATCGCCAAAAGTCTGGTGCGAGAACGCCTGCGAACCGGACTTTCACTGGCGGAAATTGCCCGTCGTGCCGGGATCGCTAAATCCACTCTTTCCCAGCTGGAGTCCGGCAACGGTAACCCTAGCCTGGAAACGCTGTGGTCGCTCTGCGTGGCGCTGGATATTCCTTTTGCCCGCTTGCTTGAGCCACAGCTTCCGACCACCCAGGTGATCCGCCGCGGCGAGGGGACGAAAGTGGTCGCCGGGCAGGCGAACTACGAAGCCATTTTGCTGGCGGCATGCCCCCCGGGTGCACGCCGTGATATCTACCTTCTGATGACCCAACCGGGTGCCGATCGTCTCTCTCAACCACATTCACCTGGCTCGGTTGAACATATTATTGTGACGCAGGGACGCGCGCTGGTCGGGCTGCTCGACGCCGCGGAAGAGCTTGGGGCAGGGGACTATATTTGCTACCCCGCAGATCAGCCGCATATCTTTAAAGCCCTGGAGCCAGACACCTACGCGCTGCTGGTGGCGGAACAAAATTAACGAAGATACGGAAAATCATGTCGCTTAAAGCAATTGCTAAAGAACTGGGGCTGTCTGTCACCACCGTCAGCCGTGCGCTTAACGGGTATGATGACGTCTCCGCCGAGACGCGTGCCCGCGTGGAAGCGGAGGCCCAGCGCCGTGGCTATCGACCAAATACGTTTGCCCGCCGCCTGAAGATGGGCAAAATTGATGCCGTCGGGCTCGTTTTTCCAGTGCATCCTGTTCCGCTCAATAACAGCGTTTTTATGGACATGGTCGGCGAAATTAGCCACGAACTGGCGCGACATGAAATCGACTTACTGCTCATCGCCGATGATGATCTGGCGGACAAGCACAGCTATATGCGCATGGTTCAAAGCCGGCGCGTGGATGCGCTGATTGTGGCGCATACGCTGGATCATGATCCGCGTCTTGAGCAACTTCAGGCCGCCGGGTTCCCGTTTCTGGCGCTCGGGCGCAGCCAGCTGCCGCAGCCGTATGCGTGGTTCGATTTCGACAACTATGCCGGCACGTATCACGCCACCCGCTGGCTGATCGAGAAAGGGCATCAACGCATTGCGCTACTGGGCGAAAGCAACAATCAGGCATTTATCGCCCAGCGTCGCCAGGGCTATCTGGACGCGTTACGGGAAGCCGGGCTATCCAGCGAGTGGCTGCGCGCCATGCCCCCTTCGCGCCGCTTGGGGTATGCCACCACGAAAGCGCTGCTCGCTCTGCCGCAGCCTCCCACGGCCATCATTACCGACTGCAACACCCACGGCGACGGCGCGGCAATGGCGCTGGCGCAGATGGGACGCCTTACTGGCGAAAATGCCGTCTCGCTGGTGGTCTACGACGGCTTACCCCAGGACAGCATTGTTGATATCGACGTGGCGGCAGTGATCCAGTCTACCCGTCAGGGCGTCGGAAAGCAGATTGCCGATATGGTGCGCCAGCTGATTAATGGCGACGATATCGACACGCTTCAGGTACTCTGGCAGCCGGAGTTCTTCCAGGGCCAGACGGCTTAAATCTCGTAAAATTCCAAACTCGATCACAGATCCGAAACGTTTTGGTTTGTATCCGAAACGTTTCGGATCAACACTCAGGTCATTCCGATGACAGGAGATGCCTGATGCACGATCCCATTTTACGACTTGTAAGCGACACGGTAGACGTGGTGATTAAAACGCACCCGTTTGCAGAAATTCTCTACTGGGGGCCGCACCTTCACCACTTTTCGCCGCAGGATGTCGCTACGCTCGCACGTCCGGTGGCCAACGGCAGGCTGGACGTTGATTCTCCGGTCACGCTGATGGCTGAACTGGGGCACGGCCTGTTTGGATCGCCCGGCATTGAGGGGCACCGACAGGGGCTGGACGGTTCCCCGGTTTTCACCACCACGGACGTACAGCAGCAGGGACAAACCCTGACAATTACGGCAGAAGATGAACATGCGGGCCTGCGCCTGACCAGCGAAATGGCGCTGGATGCCAGCGGCGTGCTGGCGGTGCGTCATGGCTTAACCAACCTGAAATCCCAGGTATGGCAGGTGGACCGTTTCGCCGTCACGCTGCCGGTCGCCGAGCGCGCGCGGGAGGTGCTGGCCTTCCACGGACGCTGGATCCGTGAATTTCAGCCGCACCGCGTCATGCTTGAGCACGACAGTTTCGTGATTGAAAATCGCCGGGGTAAAACGTCCCACGAACACTTCCCGGCGCTGATTTCGGGTACGCCATCGTTCAGTGAAATGCACGGCGACGTCTGGGGTGTGCATCTGGGCTGGAGCGGCAACCACCGCCTGCGCGCGGAAGCGAAAACCGATGGTCGCCGTTATATTCAGGCCGAAGCGCTCTACCTGCCGGGTGAGGTGGCGATTGAAGAGGGCGACACGCTCTGGACGCCGCGCCTGTATGCCAGCTACTCCGCGCAGGGACTGAACGGCATGAGCCAGCAGTTCCACCGTTACCTGCGCGACAACGTCATCCGCTTTCCGGAAAACAAACCGCGTCCTGTCCACCTCAACACCTGGGAGGGGATCTACTTCAGTCACGACCCGGACTACATCATGCGTATGGCCGACGAGGCCGCAGCGCTGGGCGTGGAACGCTTTATCATTGACGACGGCTGGTTTAAAGGCCGCAACGACGATCGTGCCGCGCTGGGTGACTGGTATCTGGACGAAAAAAAATACCCTGATGGCCTGACGCCGGTAATCAACCACGTCAAACAGCTTGGCATGGAGTTTGGCATCTGGGTTGAGCCGGAGATGATTAACCCCGATTCTGATTTGTATCGCGCGCACCCTGACTGGGTTCTGGCGCTGCCAGGCTACCCCCAGGTGACCGGGCGACACCAGCTGGTGCTTAACCTGAACATTCCGGACGCGTTTGATTACCTGCTGACGCGCATGAGCTGGCTGCTGGGCGAGCATGCGGTCGACTACGTGAAATGGGACATGAATCGCGAGCTGGTGCAGCCGGGACATAACGGCAAAGCCGCGGCCGACGCTCAAACCCGTCAGTTTTATCGTCTGTTAGACGTGCTGGGCGAACGCTTCCCGCACATCGAATTCGAATCCTGCTCCTCTGGTGGTGGACGAATCGATTATGAGGTCCTGACCCGCTGCCACCGCTTCTGGGCGTCCGACAATAACGATGCGCTGGAGCGAAACACTATCCAGCGCGGTATGAGCTATTTTTTCCCGCCGGAAGTGATGGGCGCGCATATCGGTCATCATAAATGTCATGCCACCTTCCGCCAGCACAGCATTGAATTCCGCGGTTTGACTGCGCTGTTTGGCCATATGGGGCTGGAGCTGGATCCACTCACCGTGGATGAGAAAGAGCTCGAGGGATATCGTCACTATGCCGCCTTGCACAAGCAGTGGCGTGAGGTGATCCATCGCGGTACCCAGTGGCGCGTGGATATGCCGGACGCCACCACGATGGCGCAGGGCATCGTGAGCGAAGATAAGACGTACGGACTGTTTATGGTCAGCCAGCTCGCGATGCCGGATTACACCCTGATGATGCCGCTGCGCATGCCGGGGTTAGAAGCCAGCGCGCAGTACCGCATCACGCTGCTCGATAACCCGAATATTCAGATTACGGGTGAGGGTGGGCACACCATGCGCAGGCTGCCGGCGTGGATGGACGCGCCGCAAACGGTGAGCGGTGAGTGGCTGATGCAGGCAGGGATTGCGCTGCCGATTCTGGATCCGGAAACCGCCATTCTGATTGGCGTGGAACGCGTGTAAGGGTGACGGGCCGGAGACCCGGCCCTCCGTTGAGGATAAAAATAATGAACACAACAACCTGTACCCACAAAGACAACCCTAACTTCTGGATTTTCGGGCTGTTCTTCTTTCTCTACTTCTTCATCATGGCCACCTGCTTTCCGTTCCTGCCCATCTGGCTGTCGGACATCATCGGGCTAAACAAAACCCATACCGGGATTGTTTTCTCCTGCATCTCGCTATCAGCTATCGCCTTCCAGCCGGTACTGGGGGTGATTTCGGACAAGCTGGGGTTAAAAAAACATCTGTTGTGGATTATCTCCGTGCTGCTGTTTCTGTTTGCCCCCTTCTTCCTGTACGTTTTCGCACCGCTGCTGAAAACCAATATCTGGCTGGGGGCGCTGAGCGGCGGGCTGTACATCGGCTTTGTTTTCTCGGCGGGATCGGGGGCGATTGAGGCCTATATCGAACGCGTAAGCCGCAACAGCTTCTTTGAATACGGCAAGGCGCGCATGTTCGGCTGTCTTGGCTGGGGGCTGTGCGCCTCAACGGGGGGCATCCTGTTTGGCATCGATCCGTCGTATGTCTTCTGGATGGGTTCGGGGGCGGCGCTGCTGTTGATGCTATTGCTGGTGGTCGCGAAGCCGAAGCCCAACCAGACGGCGCAGGTAATGAACGCCCTGGGCGCCAACCAGCCGCAGATTACAGCCAGAACCGTCTTTAACCTGTTTCGCCAGCGCAGAATGTGGATGTTTATCCTGTACGTGATTGGCGTGGCCTGCGTCTATGACGTCTTCGACCAGCAGTTTGCCACCTTCTTCAAAACCTTCTTCGCGACGCCTCAGGAGGGAACCCGCGCTTTTGGTTTTGCGACGACAGCCGGGGAAATTTGTAACGCCATCATCATGTTCTGCTCGCCGTGGATCATTAACCGCATCGGCGCGAAAAACACGCTGCTGATCGCCGGGGTGATTATGGCGACGCGCATTATCGGCTCGTCATTTGCCACCACCGCTGTAGAAGTGATCGCCCTGAAGATGCTGCATGCGCTGGAGGTGCCGTTCCTGCTGGTGGGGGCGTTCAAATACATCACCGGGGTGTTTGACACCCGTCTGTCGGCCACTATCTACCTGATTGGCTTCCAGTTTGCCAAGCAGTCGGCGGCGATTTTCCTTTCTGCCTTTGCCGGTAATATGTACGACCGAATCGGCTTCCAGGAGACGTACCTGATGCTGGGCTGTTTCGTGCTGGCGATTACGGTGGTGTCAGCCTTTACGCTGAGCAGCAGGCGTGAGATTGCGGCAGGCAATAAGGCGGTAGAAGTCCATTAACGTCCTGATCCCATTCACCCTTTTAGCTTTGGTCAGAAAATGAATAACCTTATAAAAACTACGGCATTGATAATCATTTTCAATATCATTTAATTAACTATAATGAACCAACTGCTTACGCGGCATTAACAGCTGTGCCGCCCGACAATAATGGAGAGGATTATGAGTTATACACTGCCATCCCTGCCGTATGCCTACGACGCACTGGAACCGCATTTCGACAAGCAGACGATGGAAATCCATCACACTAAACACCACCAGACCTATGTGAACAACGCGAATGCTGCGCTGGAAAACCTGCCAGAGTTCGCTAACCTGCCTGTTGAAGAGCTGATCACCAAGCTGGACCAGCTGCCAGCAGACAAGAAAACCGTTCTGCGCAACAACGCTGGCGGTCACGCGAACCACAGCCTGTTCTGGAAAGGCCTGAAAACCGGTACCACTCTGCAGGGCGACCTGAAAGCGGCTATCGAGCGCGATTTTGGTTCCGTTGACAACTTCAAAGCGGAATTCGAAAAAGCCGCTGCCACCCGTTTCGGCTCTGGCTGGGCGTGGCTGGTACTGAAAGGTGACAAACTGGCCGTGGTTTCTACCGCTAACCAGGACTCCCCGCTGATGGGTGAAGCGATCTCTGGCGCATCCGGTTTCCCAATCCTGGGCCTGGACGTGTGGGAACACGCTTACTACCTGAAATTCCAGAACCGTCGCCCGGACTACATCAAAGCGTTCTGGGACGTGGTGAACTGGGACGAAGCAGCAGCGCGTTTCGCCGCGAAAAAATAAGGTTGCATTGACGCCTGTGAGAAGCGAGTCTGATGACTCGCTTTTTTTGTATCTGCAGAAAGGAGCAGCGATGCATTATCCGGTGAATGTATTTACAGGCAAGGTAAGGGAGTACGACGGCAGCCGCCCGAGTGCCATCGCCAAAATTCAGGTCGACGGCGAGCTGATGTTAACCGACCTCGGACTTGCGGGTGACGAGCAGGCCGAAAAGAAAATCCATGGCGGACCCGATCGCGCGCTGTGTCACTACCCGCGCGAACACTATCAGCACTGGAGAACCGAGTTCCCCGAGCAGGCGGACCTCTTTGTCGCCCCCGCGTTTGGCGAGAACCTCTCCACCGAAGGGCTGACCGAAAAGAACGTGTTTATTGGCGATATCTACCGCTGGGGCGATGCCCTGATCCAGGTCACCCAACCGCGCTCGCCGTGCTTCAAGCTCAACTACCATTTCGGCATTCATGACATGTCCGCTCAACTGCAAAATACGGGTAAAACCGGCTGGCTGTACCGGGTGGTGCTGGCGGGGCAGGTGTCAGCGGATGCGCCGCTTGAGCTGGCATCACGTCTGAGTGAGGTGTCTGTTTATGACGCCTGCGCCATTGCCTGGCATATGCCGTTTGATGACGAGCAATATCATCGCCTATTGTCGGCGGCGGGGTTATCGACCAGCTGGACAAGAACGATGCAGAAGCGGCGTTTACACGGCAAGATCGAAGATAATTCGCGGAGATTGTGGGGGAAATAACGGCACCCCTCACCCTAACCCTCTCCCCAAAGGGGAGAGGGGACGGCTCGGTGCGGTCTTTTCACCCTCGCCCCTTTGGGGAGAGGGCCGGGGTGAGGGGGGATTACGAACGCTTATACAACGGCAGCCACAGCGTTAACCGCAACCCGCCCAGCGGGCTGTCGTCGGCTTTCACCCAGCCACGGTGTTGCTGCATGGCGGTTTCCACAATCGCGAGGCCTAATCCCGTACCGCCGGATTCACGGTCGCGCGCCTCGTCGGTGCGGTAGAACGGACGGAAGATCTGCTCGCGGTCTTCCGGGCTGACGCCAGGACCGTCGTCATCCACAATAACGGTAATCCCGTCTTTATCCACCGAGAAGGCGACCTCAATCTTCGTGTGCGAGTAGCGCAGGGCGTTACGCACGATATTCTCCAGCGCGCTTTCCAGCGTGTTGGGGTTACCATACAGCGGCCATGGCCCCGGCGGGAAGTTGACGGTGAACGATTTGCCCATCTGTTCCGCTTCAAACGCCGCGTTATCCAGCACTTCATGCCACAGGTGATTGGCTTTCACCGTTTCGCTCACCAGCGCGTTTTTCTGCTGATTGCGCGACATGACCAGCAGGTCGTTAATCATACTGTCCAGACGCTGGGCTTCCGTCTCGATGCGCTCCAGCTCTTTACTCTCACCGCTGCGGCGACGCAGCAGCGCGGTGCCAAGCTGCAGGCGTGTAAGCGGGGTTCGCAGTTCGTGTGAGATATCAGACAACAGACGTTGCTGGGCCGTCATCATGCGATCGAGGGCGCTGACCATCTGGTTAAAACTGGTTCCGGCGGCAAGAAACTCCTGCGGTCCGGCTTCCAGTTCGGGGTGTTGTCGCAGGTTACCCTGTGCCACTTCATCGGCGGCATTTTTCAGCTTACGGGCCGGTTTTGCCAGGCTCCACGCCAGCCATAACAGCAGCGGCGAGCTGACGAGCATCGTCACAATCAGCAGCAGGAGAGGACGGTCAAACAGCAGGTTGATAAAATCGGACTGGGAGTTGCTCGCCGGACGGATCAGGTAGAGCTGATAATTGTCTTCCCCGTCTCTGACGGAGAAAGGCCCCACCATCTCTACGCGGCCATATTTCTTCTTCTGGGGGTGATCGGCGTTATCCGCCTGACCAATGAAGTTGCGGATGATCTGCATTTCGTTGCGATCGGCCCCAATCACGCGGCCTTCGCTGGTGACCAGCAAAAGGCGTTGTCCGGGCGGAGCCCACTTATCGATAGCGCGAAACAGCCTGCGCCACCACATCAAATCGTTTGGCGGATCGTTTGCCAGCTCGGCTTCCACGTGCTGCTCGATCATCACGCCCTGACGTTGCTCGCTGTCGAGAAGCTCCGTCATCTGGCGTGAGTCGAGTTTTGGCAACATCAGGACGAGCATTAAAACCAGTGCCAGCGTCAGCCAGAAGATGGCGAAGATGCGGGCGGTTAAGCTTCCAATCATGAAGCGGAAACCATCAGATAACCGCGACCACGCAGGGTTTTAAACCACGGGTGACCGTCTTTACGCTCCGGCAGCTTACGGCGCAGGTTAGAGATGTGCATATCAATGGCGCGGTCAAACGGGGTGAGGCGTTTGCCCAGCACTTCCTGACTCAAATGTTCACGTGATACCACCTGGCCGAGGTGCTGCGCCAGCAGATACAGCAGGGTGAACTCCGTACCGGTCAATTCCAGCGTCTGGCCATCGAAGCTCGCTTCCTGACGGCCCGGGTTCAGGCTCAGGGAGTCCACTTCCAGGGTCGGTGAGCTGTTCTCGGTATTTTGCTGCTGCTCGCTCCAGTGGGAACGACGCAGGATAGCGCGAATACGGGCAACCAGTTCACGGTCGTTAAACGGCTTGGGTAAATAGTCATCCGCGCCCAGCTCCAGGCCGAGTACGCGGTCAAGTTCACTGCCGCGCGCGGTCAGCATAATAACGGGGGTCTGGTGTGTCTGGCGAAGCTCTTTCAACGTATCGATACCGTTTTTCTTCGGCATCATGACGTCGAGCAAAAGTAAATCGATGCTGTCGTCAAGGAGACTCAGCGCCTGCTCGCCATCATGGGCAACCAGGACGTTGAAACCTTCCATGTCGAGCAACTCCTTTAAAAGGGATGTGAGCTCTCGGTCATCATCAACTAACAGGATTTTATTCATTGTTTAAATACCTCCGAGGCAGAAATTACGACATCAAGGCTGTCTAATCCATGACTTTACGTTGTTTTACACCCCCTGACGCATGTTTGCAGCCTGAATCGTAGACTGTCTCTCGTTGAATCGCGACACGAAAGATTTTGGGAGCAAGTGATGCGCAAAGTTACCGCTGCCGTCATGGCCTCAACGCTGGCGTTCAGTGCGTTTAGCCAGGCTGCTGTAGCTATCATCAGCGATAACGGTTCCTCACAAGAGGACACAACGCAGCACAGTAGCCAGAGCCATATGTTTGACGGCATAAGTTTAACCGAACATCAGCGTCAACAGATGCGAGATCTGATGCAGAGGGCACGACACGACCAGCCCCCTGTTAATGTTAGCGAAATGGAGACAATGCATCGCCTTGTCACCGCAGAAAATTTTGACGAAAGCGCTGTACGCGCTCAGGCCGAAAAAATGGCACAGGAACAGGTTGCTCGCCAGGTTGAAATGGCGAAGGTCCGCAACCAGATGTTCCATCTGCTAACGCCCGAGCAGCAAGCGGTTTTGAACACCAGACATCAGCAGCGAATGGACCAGCTGCGTAAGGTTGCACGGATGCAGCGAAGCTCAGAAACGACGTTTTTCAGTAGCAATAGCAGTACCCGAAGTAACCAGTAAACCCTGTTTTCCTTGCCATAGACACCATCCCTGTCTTCCCCCACATGATGTGGGGGTTTTTTTTGCCCCGCATTCTGATTTGTTAACCGTTTATTCATCCTTAGACCCCTCCTGCTTCCGTTATACTAGCGGCATGACATGACAGGAGCGTTTATGAATCAATCCTATGGAAGACTGGTCAGCCGGGCCGCCATCGCGGCGACCGTCATGGCATCCAGCCTGTTACTGATTAAAATCTTTGCCTGGTGGTATACCGGCTCGGTCAGTATTCTGGCGGCGCTGGTCGACTCGCTGATGGACATTGCCGCCTCGTTGACCAACCTGCTGGTGGTGCGCTACTCGCTGCAGCCGGCGGATGAAGAGCACACCTTTGGGCACGGTAAAGCGGAGTCGCTGGCCGCGCTGGCGCAAAGTATGTTCATTTCCGGGTCTGCGCTGTTCCTCTTTTTAACCGGTATTCAGCACCTCGTCTCGCCGACGCCGATGAACGATCCCGGCGTAGGGGTGGTGGTGACGGTCGTTGCACTTATATGCACACTTGTTCTGGTAACGTTCCAGCGCTGGGTGGTTCGCAAAACGCAAAGCCAGGCTGTACGGGCAGATATGCTTCATTATCAATCTGATGTTATGATGAATGGGGCTATTCTTATTGCGCTCGGTCTGGCCTGGTATGGCTGGCATCGGGCCGATGCGTTGTTTGCGTTAGGGATTGGCATCTATATTTTATATAGCGCCTTGCGGATGGGGTATGAAGCGGTGCAATCACTGCTTGACCGCGCCCTCCCGGACTCAGAACGCAATGAAATTTTTTCTATCGTGACCTCCTGGCCTGGTGTCAGCGGTGCACACGATCTGCGAACGCGGCAGTCAGGGCCGACCCGCTTTATTCAGATTCATATTGAAATGGAAGACAACCTGCCACTGGTTCAGGCTCACGTTATTGCTGAGCAGGTCGAGCAGGCGATATTGCAGCGTTTTCCTGGTTCAGACGTCATCATTCACCAGGATCCCTGCTCGGTTGTACCCGGACATGTTGGGCTTTCGTAATTCGTTGTAAAAAAGTGAGCCAGGCCGGCATTTTGTGTATAAATTACCGCCATTTGGTCTGACCTGAATCAATTCAGCTGGAAGGGATTGATATACTATTTGCAGTATTCGTTGGTCGATAAGTTTCTTCCGGCAACAGATTTCAATTTTGCATTCCTAAGTTCAGAGGTAGTCATGATTAAGAAAATCGGTGTGTTGACAAGCGGCGGTGATGCGCCGGGCATGAACGCGGCAATTCGTGGGGTTGTCCGTTCAGCGCTGACGGAAGGTCTGGAAGTTTTTGGTATCTATGATGGTTACCTGGGTCTGTATGAAGACCGTATGGTACAGCTCGACCGTTACAGCGTGTCTGACATGATCAACCGTGGCGGTACCTTCCTTGGGTCTGCGCGCTTCCCGGAATTCCGTGACGAACACGTGCGTGAAGTGGCTATCGAGAACATGAAGAAACGTGGCCTGGACGCCCTGGTGGTTATCGGTGGTGACGGCTCGTACATGGGTGCAAAACGTCTGACAGAAATGGGCTTCCCATGCATCGGTCTGCCAGGCACCATCGACAACGATATCAAAGGCACTGACTACACCATCGGTTACTTCACCGCGCTGGGTACCGTTGTGGAAGCGATTGACCGTTTGCGTGACACCTCTTCTTCTCACCAGCGTATCTCTATCGTTGAAGTGATGGGGCGTTACTGTGGTGACCTGACCCTGGCCGCGGCGATTGCGGGGGGTTGTGAATTCGTGGTGGTTCCGGAAGTGGAATTCAGCCGTGAAGATCTGGTGGCTGAAATTAAAGCGGGCATCGCGAAAGGGAAAAAACACGCGATCGTGGCCATCACCGAGCATATCTGTGACGTTGACGAGCTGGCGAAGTACATCGAAACCGAAACCAAACGTGAAACGCGCGCAACCGTACTGGGTCACATCCAGCGCGGTGGTTCCCCGGGTCCTTATGACCGTATTCTGGCGTCACGTATGGGCGCGTATGCTATCGAACTGCTGCTGCAGGGTCACGGCGGCCGCTGCGTCGGTATTCAGAACGAAAAACTGGTTCACCACGACATTATCGACGCCATTGAAAACATGAAGCGTCCGTTCAAAGGTGACTGGCTGGACTGCGCGAAAAAACTGTACTGATCGGCATCCAGAGTAAATGCAAAACGGTAACCCCTGGGTTACCGTTTTTTATGTTTGCTCCCTCTCCCGTGGGAGAGGGCTGGGGTGAGGGCATCAGGCCACTTGTCCACTATTTATTCCTCAAAGTTATAGCCAATCTTTTTTTATTCTTTAATCCTCGATTCCGTTTCTGGCACGCTGCAATCATCAAAACACTACACAAGAGAGCTGGGCGATGAATAAATGGGGCGTGGGTTTAACATTATTGCTGGCATCGACCAGCGTTCTGGCTAAGGACATCCAGTTACTGAACGTGTCATACGACCCGACGCGTGAGCTGTACGAGCAATACAACAAAGCGTTTGCGGCGCACTGGAAGCAGGAAACCGGCGACAACGTGGTGGTTCGCCAGTCTCACGGTGGGTCCGGTAAACAGGCGACCTCCGTCATCAACGGTATTGAAGCCGACGTGGTGACTCTCGCGCTGGCCTACGATGTCGACGCTATTGCCGAGCGTGGCCGCATCGACAAAAACTGGATCAAACGCCTGCCGGATAACTCCGCACCATACACATCGACCATTGTTTTCCTCGTGCGTAAAGGCAACCCAAAACAGATCCACGACTGGAACGACCTGATTAAACCTGGCGTGTCAGTGATCACCCCGAACCCGAAAAGCTCTGGCGGCGCGCGCTGGAACTACCTGGGCGCGTGGGGCTACGCACTGCATCACAACAATGGCGACCAGGCCAAAGCGCAGGAGTTCGTGAAAGCGCTGTATAAAAACGTTGAGGTGCTGGACTCCGGCGCGCGTGGCGCCACCAACACCTTCGTCGAGCGTGGAATTGGCGACGTGCTGATTGCATGGGAAAACGAAGCCCTGCTGGCCACCCACGAACTGGGCAAAGATAAATTCGAGATTGTGACCCCAAGCGAGTCGATTCTGGCTGAGCCGACCGTCTCTGTGGTCGATAAGGTGGTTGAGAAAAAAGATACCAAAGCGGTGGCAGAAGCTTACCTGAAGTATCTCTACTCACCAGAAGGGCAGGAAATTGCGGCGAAAAACTTCTATCGCCCACGCGATCCGGCGGTGGCGAAGAAATACGAAACCGTCTTCCCTAAACTGAAACTCTTCACCATTGATGACGTGTTCGGTGGCTGGACGAAAGCGCAGAAAGAGCACTTCTCTAACGGCGGCACCTTCGACCAAATCAGCCAGCGCTAAAAATCAATCAATGACACGGTAACCCGGCGTGAGAAATCCGCCGGGTTTTTTTATTTGGTCATCATTTTGCGTTACTCTTTTGCCTCTATCGAAAACAGGGAACGCGTTGTGAAAAAAATTATCTTACTGATCCTGATTGTTATCGCCCTTGCCGCGGGTGGCGTGTACTGGATGAAAGCGGGTAATCCGAATGCGTTGCGACATATCGTTCTCGACCAGTGTGTGCCGAATCAGATCCAGCACCGGAATCCGGCGCCGTGTGCGCAGGTGAAAACAGATGCAGGCTACGTGGTGTTTAAAGACCGCAACGGGCCGCTGCAGTATCTGCTGATGCCAACCTACCGCATCAACGGCACCGAAAGTCCGCTGTTGACCGAACCTCATACGCCGAACTTTTTCTGGCTGGCCTGGCAGTCGCGAAGCTTTATGACCCTGAAGCGCGGATCCGAGGTGCCTGACAGCGCCATTTCGCTGACGATTAACGCCCCGACGGGCCGTACGCAGAATCATTTCCATATTCATATCTCCTGCCTGCGCCCGGACGTGCGCGAAAAGCTCAATGCGTCTCAGGGAGAAATCACCACCCAGTGGCTCCCGTTCCCGGGTGGGCTGGAAGGGCATGAATATCTTGCGCGTCGGGTGACGGAGAATGAGCTGGTCCAGCGCAGCCCGTTTATGATGCTGGCAGAAGAGTTGCCCGAAGCGCGTGACCATATGGGGCGCTTCGCGCTGGCGATGGCGCAGCAGTCGGATGGTTCGTTTGTTTTGCTGGCGACGGAGCGCAATCTGCTGATGCTGAACCGCGCGTCGGCAGAGGAATTGCAGGATCATCAATGCGATATCCTGAAGTAACCCCACCATAAATAGCGTTTACTCAACCTGCCTGTCGCCGTAGACTTGCTGAAAAATTCTACAGGAGACAGGTATGTCGCTCTGGTCAACGTATCCTCTGCTGCTGCCCTCGCTGATCGTTGGCGTCACCATCGTGCTATGGGCGACGTCGCTCTTGCCGGAGTTTATCACTGCCCTGCTGTTCTTCACCGCGGCGATGACGGCGAAAATTGCTCCGCCTGAGGTCATCTTCGGCGGTTTTGCCTCGTCGGCTTTCTGGCTGGTGTTCAGCGGTTTTGTGCTCGGCGTGGCGATCCGCAAAACCGGGCTGGCGGACAGGGCCGCCCGGGCGCTGTCCGCAAAGCTCACCGACTCCTGGGTATTGATGGTGGCGAGCGTGGTGCTGCTGAGCTACGCGCTGGCGTTTGTTATGCCGTCGAATATGGGGCGTATTGCGCTGCTGATGCCGATTGTCGCCGCGATGGCAAAGCGCGCCGGTATTGCTGACGGCTCCCGCGCCTGGTTTGGTCTGGCGCTGGCGGTGGGGTTCGGGACGTTTCAGCTTTCGGCGACGATCCTGCCTGCAAACGTCCCTAACCTGGTGATGAGCGGCGCGGCGGAAGGCTCGTACGGTATCCACCTGAACTATGTCCCGTATCTGCTGCTGCACACGCCGGTGCTGGGTATTCTCAAAGGCCTGATCCTGATTGGCCTTATCTGCTGGCTTTTTCCCGGTCATCCAAAACCCCCGAAGGAACAGACGTTATCTGAACCCATGGGCCGGGATGAAAAACGTCTTGCCTGGCTGCTGGCGATAGTGCTGGGGATGTGGGTGACGGAGAGCTGGCACGGCGTGGGGCCCGCGTGGACGGGGCTGGCGGCCTCGGTCATCGTTATGCTGCCGCGCGTGGGCTTTATCACCGGAGAGGAGTTTTCTGCCGGTGTGAATATGCGTACCTGTATCTATGTTGCCGGTATTCTGGGGCTGGCGATTGTCGTCACGCAAACCGGGATTGGAACGGCGGTGGGCGAGGCGTTGCTCCGCATTATGCCGCTGGATGCAGAGAGACCGTTCACCAGCTTCCTGGCGCTGACCGGTATTACCACCGCGCTCAACTTTATTATGACCGCCAACGGCGTTCCGGCGCTGTATACCACCCTGGCGCAGAGTTTTTCGGATGCGACAGGTTTCCCTTTGCTGTCAGTGATCATGATTCAGGTACTGGGTTATTCCACGCCGCTGCTGCCGTATCAGGCGTCGCCGATTGTGGTGGCGATGGGGTTAGGGAAGGTGCCTGCAAAGGCGGGGATGGTGCTCTGTCTGGCGCTGGCAATTGTCACGTATCTGGTGCTGCTGCCGCTGGATTATTTGTGGTTTAGCGTTTTAGGTCGTTTGTAGCGATTTTGTAGGGCGGGTAAGCGCAAGCGCCACCCGCCACAACAGCATTACGCCTGTTTAGCCGCTTCTGCCGCTTTAACGATCACCGCGAAAGCGTCAGCTTTCAGGGATGCACCGCCAACCAGCGCGCCATCGATGTCTGGCTGGGTGAACAGCTCAGCAGCGTTGGATGCGTTAACGGAACCGCCGTACTGGATAATCACTTGCTCAGCCACTTTCGCGTCGGCTTTGGCAATGTGATCACGGATGAATTTGTGAACCGCCTGAGCCTGCGCAGGGGTAGCTGATTTACCGGTACCGATCGCCCAGACTGGCTCGTATGCGATGACCGCACCTTCGAACGCTGCCGCGCCCTGGGTTTTCAGCACCGCGTCGATCTGACGTGCGCAGACTTCTTCGGTTTTGCCTGCTTCGTTTTCTGCTTCGGTTTCACCGATGCACAGAACCGGAATCAGACCCTGCTCTTTCAGCACAGCGAATTTCTTCGCGATGAACTCGTCTGATTCTTTGTGGTAGGTGCGACGCTCAGAGTGGCCGATGATGATGTATTTCGCGCCGATATCTTTCAGCATTTCAGCGGACGTTTCACCGGTGAACGCGCCGGACAGGTTAACGTCAACGTTCTGCGCGCCCAGTACGATGTGGCTGCCGTCAGCGGCACGTTTAGCCAGATCCAGGTACATATCCGGCGGAGCGATAGCAACCGCACAGCCCGTCACGCCAGCCAGCTCTTTACGCAGGTTCGCAACCAGCTCGTTTACCATGTGGCGGCTGCCGTTCAGTTTCCAGTTACCCATCACTAAAGGATGTCGCATTTCAATTCTCCACGCTAAATAAGCGAATTAAGGAATATGGCCACCCTGACGGGCAGCATGGTCTGTGAATCAGTATAGAGATTTTCCCCCGAAAGGCTTTGCTTTTTGTCATTAATTCGCCCCGCCGAGGGTGTCAGATAGTGCCAGCTTAATCGGTTCAACTGCGAAGGTCAGTCCTTTTTCGCCGTTGTCCGCCACAACATAGCGAATCGCGCCTTCGGTATCGGCGTAGTAACGCTTGTTTTTACCGGCAGTGAGGAGTTTTTGCAGCTTTTGCTGGCTTTGTTTTTTCGTCAGCGCGGGGGTAAAAGCCTGCAACACAGCGCTCATATACTCCAGCGCCTTTGCCTTAGCGGCTTTCTGCTCCGGCCCCTGTATCGGCAGCCAGGTGATTTGCATGCTTTTGATTTTTAACGTACCGCGCTCCAGCGCCGTGGAGGCATACAAATTCTCGTTAATCTTGCTGGCTGCACGGGTCAGGGTAGGGGTATCGCGGGAACCATCAATGGCGCGAAATTCATCCAGTGGCAGCGTTGGGTTGGCCTGATTGAAGGTTTCACGAAACTGGCTGATGGACTGATCGAACGACGGCGCACCCGCCAGCAGATACGGTGCGGTGGTCGGGGCCGTCGTTTCAGCGGCGTGCAGGGGAAAACCCGCGCTGAGCAGTGCTAAACACAGGAAGAGAGAACGTGCCGAACTTTTCATCAACATTGCCCCTGGCCGTAAGTGCTCATGATTAAAACGATATCTGGTCGGCTTGTCAAAAGGTCACAACTCCAGGGTAAAATGCGCGCAATACGATAATAAGGAACCTTACATGACCATACAGCAGTGGCTGTTTTCATTCAAAGGGCGTATTGGACGCCGTGATTTCTGGATCTGGATGGTGACGTGGGTTGTCGCCATGCTGCTTCTGTTTTTTGTTGCTTATAACGCCTGGCTAAGCACGCAAACGGCGGCCTTTGCGCTGGTCTGCCTGCTATGGCCAACGGCCGCCGTGGTGGTGAAACGTCTGCACGATCGTGGTCGTTCCGGCGCGTGGGCATTTCTGATTATTCTGGCGTGGATGCTGGTGGCGGGAAACTGGGCGATGCTGCCGTCCATCCTGCCGTGGGTGGTGGGCAGGCTGCTGCCGTCGGTCATCTTCGTGATGATGGTTATCGATCTGGGCGCGTTTATCGGCACCCAGAGCGAAAACAAATACGGTAAAGATACCGTTGAGGTGAAGTACCGCTGATCACCAGTAGTGTTCAGCAGTCATATGACCCGGCCGGCGGCGAAGGTGTTTCGTCATCTGCCGGGTATCTTTCAGAAGCTGCTGCGTGTCGCGAACCATCTGCGGGTTGCCGCACAGCATCACGTGGCTGGTTTCGGCGCTCATTGGCATACCCACTGCCTCTTCCAGGGCACCACTTTCAATTAACGCTGGTACGCGGCCAGTCAGCGTTCCTGCTACGGTTTCGCGGCTGACCACCGTCTGAATCTTTAACTTTCCGCCATACTGCTGTTCCAGCGCCTGCATCTGCGGCAAATAGCTCAAGTCTGCAGCGTAGCGCGCAGCGTGAACCAGCACGATGTTTTTAAAGCGTTCCAGGTCTTTGCCGTACTGCAGAATAGAGAGGTAGGGGCCAATGGCCGTACCGGTGGCCAGCATCCAGAGGGTGTCACAGTCAGGGATTTCCTCGAGCACAAAGAAGCCGGCGGCTTCACTCACAATTTGCACCTCGTCTCCGGGCTTAAGGGCGGCAAGGCGCGGGCTGAGTTTGCCGTCCGGAACGGTGACCAGATAAAACTCGAGGTCCGGGTTATCAGGGGCGTTAACGTATGAGTAGGCGCGCTGTACGCGCTCGCCGTCGACATCCAGCCCCAGCTTCGCAAATTGCCCGGCTTTAAACGGGTGGACGGGAGCATGCAGGGTGAGACTAAATAGCGCATCGGTCCAGAACTGTATTTTTGTGACTTTACCTGTTACCCAGTCCGCCATGATCTTCTCCTGTGCTGTTTCTCTGTTCTATCTTCCGTACTTACCGGGGAGATTTCCAGCCCCTTTGGGCCGGAAAGCTCTATCGATCAAACGGTTTTACAGAATGTGCGTCTGCACGTCCGGGTCTTTGCGGTCGAGATAGTGGATTGACTGAATGCGACGAATGGTGCGCGATTTACCGCGGATCAGCAGCGTTTCAGTGGTCGCCATATTGCCTTTGCGGGTAATGCCGTCCAGCAGGTCGCCTTTAGTAATACCGGTTGCCGAGAAGACAACATTATCGCTACGAGCCATCTCGTTCAGCGCGAGCACTTTATTGGCCTCGATACCCATCCCTTCGCAGCGTGCCAGCTCATTTTCCCCGATACGGCGGTTTTCTTCGCTGTCGCCTTTCACCTCATGACGTGGCAGCAGACGGGCCTGCATATCGCCATCCAGCGCGCGGATCACTGCCGCTGATACCACGCCTTCCGGCGCGCCTCCGATGCCGTACAGCACATCCACTTCGCTGTCTGGCATGCAGGTCAAAATGGAGGCGGCAACGTCGCCATCCGGAATGGCAAACACCCGCACGCCGAGCTTTTGCATCTGCGCGATGGTGGCGTCGTGGCGCGGTTTGGCCAGAATAGTCACGGTAAGTTCGCTAAGGGGTTTGGCCAGCGCTTTGGCGATGTTGCGCAGGTTCTCTTCCAGCGGCAGGCTGAGGTCGATAGCGCCCTTCGCGCCAGGACCGACAATCAGCTTCTCCATATACATATCCGGCGCGTTGAGGAAACAGCCTTTATCGCCTACAGCCAGCACCGCCAGGGCATTGGCCTGACCCATCGCCGTCATGCGGGTGCCTTCGATCGGGTCGACGGCGATATCCACGGCATCGCCGTTGCCGGTACCCACTTTTTCACCAATATAGAGCATCGGCGCTTCGTCGATCTCGCCTTCGCCGATCACGATAGTACCGTCGATGTTGACCTGGTTAAGCACAATGCGCATGGCATGGACGGCCGCGCCGTCTGCGGTATTTTTGTCACCACGACCCAGCCATTTATAGCCTGCAAGGGCGGCGGCTTCGGTGACGCGGGAAAACTCAATAGCAAGTTCACGTTTCATGAGGTACTCGTGCAATCAAAAGGAATTGCACGAAGTTTATCACAGAGTGGGGAGACGAGTTCCCTCTCCCCGATGGGGAGAGGGTTAGGGAGAGGGTTAGGGAGAGGGGGATTACTCGTCGTGCTCTTCCCACGCCAGGGCGCGTTTCACCGCTTTTTTCCAGCCGCTGTAGCGGAAGTTACGTTCGGTGGTTTCGATGCCAGGACGGAATTCGCGTTCGATAACCGCTTTCTCCTGCAGCTCGTCCAGGTTCTGCCAGAAGCCGACGGCCAGACCGGCAAGGTACGCCGCGCCCAGCGCAGTGACTTCACGCACTTCAGGACGCTCCACGCGGGTGCCCAGAATGTCGGACTGGAACTGCATCAGGAAGTTGTTCGCCACCGCGCCGCCGTCCACGCGCAGGGCGTGCAGACGAATGCCGGAGTCCGCCTGCATCGCTTCCAGCACGTCACGCGTCTGGTAGGCGATGGATTCAAGGGTGGCGCGAATAATGTGGTTAGAATTCACACCACGCGTCAGGCCGAAAATCGCGCCGCGCGCATACGGGTCCCAGTACGGTGCGCCCAGACCGGTGAACGCAGGCACCACGTACACGCCGTTGGTGTCTTTCACTTTGGTCGCGAAGTACTCGGAGTCGAATGCATCGCTGATCAGCTTCATCTCGTCACGCAGCCACTGGATAGACGCACCGGCCATGAACACCGCACCTTCCAGGGCATAGTTCACTTCGCCGCGTGGGCCGCAGGCGATGGTGGTCAGCAGGCCGTTTTCTGATTTCACTGCTTTCTCGCCGGTGTTCATCAGCATAAAGCAGCCGGTGCCGTAGGTGTTCTTCGCCATCCCTTCCTTAACGCACAGCTGGCCGAACAGCGCCGCCTGCTGGTCACCGGCGATACCGGCGATAGGAATACGCGTACCGCCTTTACCGCCGATGTTGGTCTGGCCGTACACTTCAGAAGACTTGCGCACTTCAGGCAGCATCGCGCGTGGGATATCCAGCGCGTCCAGCATCTTGTCATCCCACTCCAGGGTGTTGATGTTGAACAGCATGGTACGCGAGGCGTTGGTGTAGTCGGTGACGTGAACGCGTCCCTGTGTCATCTTCCAGATAAGCCAGGTATCGACGGTGCCGAACAGCAGCTCACCGCGTTTGGCACGCTCGCGTGACCCTTCCACGTGGTCGAGGATCCACTTCACTTTGGTGCCGGAGAAATACGGGTCAACCACCAGACCCGTGGCGCTGCGGACGTACTCTTCCATGCCATCGCGCTTCAGCTGCTCGCAGATCTCAGAAGTACGACGGCACTGCCAGACGATGGCGTTGTAAATCGGCTTTCCGGTTTCACGTTCCCAGACAATCGTTGTTTCACGCTGGTTGGTGATACCAATTGCGGCGATCTCGTCGGAACTGATATCGGCTTTCGCCAGCACTTCGACCAGCGTGGAGCTTTGTGATGCCCAAATCTCCATCGGGTCGTGTTCTACCCAGCCTGGACGAGGATAAATTTGTTCAAATTCGCGCTGTGACACGCTGACGATGTTCGCGTCATGATCCATTACGACAGCGCGGGAGCTGGTAGTGCCCTGGTCGAGCGCAACGATATATTTTTTTTCGGTCATGGTATGTGTCCCGTAGTCAGATTACAGCGAAGCTTTTTGTTGTGCGGTAGAAGTCGTCTCCTTCTCCTCTTCCACACAGGTGTCGCACGGTAAGTGGCGACCAATTAATTTGCGGTAGCTAAATGCGCCCAGCGCAGCCCCGACAACCGGTGCAAACAGCGGTACCAGGAAGTAAGGAATGTCTTTGCCACCGGTAAAGGCGACGTCGCCCCAGCCTGCGATAAAGGCGAACGCTTTCGGTCCGATATCACGCGCCGGGTTCATCGCGAATCCGGTCAGTGGGCCCATGGATGCGCCAATTACCGCAATCAGCAGGCCAATCAGCAGAGGAGCCAGCGGGCCGCGCGGAATGCCGTTTCCGTCGTCGGTCAGCGCCAGGATTACGCCCATCAGAATAGCGGTAATCACCATTTCAACTGCGAATGCCTGCACAAAATTGATATGCGGGTTTGGATAGGTTGAGAAGATGCCTGCCAGATCCAGACTTTCGACGCTGCCGCGCACCATATGATGCGTCTGTTCGAAGTCGATGAAAAGATTGTAATAAAGCCCGTAAACTAACGCCGCTGCGCAAAACGCGCCGGCAAACTGAGAAAGAATGAAAGGAACAACTTTGCGTCCGTCGAAGCACGCGAACAGCCACAGTGCGATAGTCACCGCCGGGTTAAGATGTGCACCAGAAACCCCTGCAGTCAGGTAGATGGCCATCGCCACGCCCAGACCCCAGATGATACTGATTTCCCACTGACCAAAACTGGCACCCGCCACTTTCAGTGCAGCGACACAACCCACTCCGAAGAATATCAACAACCCGGTACCAAGGAACTCGGCAATGCACTGGCCTTTTAAGGTTGATGTCTGACTCATAATCGGAATCCTGAAGAAATTGATGTTTATTGTTAGCATGGCCGCCCGTGACAGCCACGATGTCCTGTAGACATAGTGTTAATTTATCGTTAACGAGCAAAAACGAGAAATATCGAAATCAAAATGTGTGGTCTGTGTCAATAAAATGAGCGTTTTCGCGCCATAAAGCACATTTTTACAACAGCGCCGGAATGTGAGCTGAATCATTTCATTAACGAATGAGTTAACAATTTAGGGGTATATGACGCGAACGCACCAGGACCAGACCTAAAAGTGTTGCAAACCGCGATCTGCGCGGCGTGTCGCTGGACACAGAGCGCCGCGCTCCATACAATCGATGGAATATGTCGTGCGCGTTTATGTTAAAGCGTCGCCTTGCAATTCAGGAGAGGTAGCATCATGTCTTTAGAAGTGTTTGAGAAACTGGAATCGAAAGTACAGCAGGCGATTGACACCATCACGCTGCTGCAGATGGAAATTGAAGAGCTGAAAGAGAAGAACAACAGCCTGGCGCAGGAAGTTCAGAATGCGCAGCACAGCCGCGAAGAACTGGAGCGCGAAAACAACCAGCTGCGCGAGCAGCAGAACGGCTGGCAGGATCGCCTGCAGGCGCTGCTGGGACGTATGGAAGAAGTCTGATTCCCATAGGGATGAACAAAGTAGGCCGGGTCAGGCGAAGCCGCCACCCGGCTTTTTTATGGTTTTCGCTCACTGACATCAAACCATAAAAAAGGCCGCCAATGGCGGCCTTAACGCTACTTGTCCTGCGCTGTCATAGCATAAGCAACAAACCCACCAGGTTCATCACTCTTTACCACGAGTACGCTGGCGACAATGAACGCGATACATAAATAGCGTTTCATTATGCGGTCCCTGCAGCTAACCGCTCCACCGTTCACCACCGGTGATAAGTCGGTGGACACAAGCCTTGGTATAGGCTGCTTTACGGTTGTGAATATACCTTTCCCTGGACCGATGCCCATTTGCGAGATGGCGGAAAGGGACGCTGCATCATAATGAGCATCAAACGTGGAGTTAAGGTATTCAGACACAATTAGGATTTTATAAAGATTCTCAGGGATTGCCCAAGGTTTGAACGAGAGTATGATGAAGATCCTTGGTATTAGGCTGCAAGACCACCCAACGGACCGCGAATCCCGAGGGACAAAAAAACCGCCACATTGCTGTTGGCGGTTTTTTTATGGTTCACGCTGACTGTTTACTACTCAATATCCAGCGGATCTTCGGACAGGATAATGCCGGTATTATCGGCGTAGAGATGGTCGCCTGAGAAGAAGGTCACGCCACCGAAGTTAACGCGCACGTCGCTTTCGCCGATGCCGTCACCCGCCGCCCCTACCGGTATGGCAGCGATGGCCTGAATCCCGATATCCAGCTCCTCAAGATCGTCCACCTGGCGCACGGAACCGTACACCACAAGGCCTTCCCACTCATTCTGGACGGCAATGCCGGCCAGCTCCGCATCAATTAATGCACGGCGCACGGAACCGCCGCCGTCGACCACCAGAACGCGACCACGGCCGTTCTGTTCGAGAAGATCGTACAGCAACCCGTTATCCTCGAAACATTTCACCGTGACGATTTGACCGCCAAACGACGACCGCCCACCAAAGTTGGAGAATAACGGTTCAACGACGTTGACATCTTCCTGGTAGATGTCACAAAGCTCGGAGGTATCGTATTTCATAGGGTTAACGCTCAGTTGCTGCGAATGTGTTCAGTATATCGTGCGAAATGCGTTGTTGGCAAAATCATCAATTGTTAATTGATATTTGTCAGCTAACGCAGCGTCTGGCTTAAGACAATCCCGATGACGAACAACAGGTTAGTCAGCAGCGCGCCTTTTACCGTGCGCTCCAGCATCGGCGGCATGGCAGCCGGGCTGCGTTCACGCATGACAAAGCGGGCCTGGTTAATCAACAGCGGCGCGGCAAGCAAAAACAGCCAGCCCCACAGACTGTGCAGGGAAATCAGGTTGAACAGCGCGAGGCAGACCAGGGCACCCAGCAGCAGGCAGGCATGGTAGCGACGCGCATTCACTGGCCCCAGACGGACCGCCAGGGTGTTTTTGCCGTTCTCGCGATCGCTGTCGATGTCGCGCAGGTTGTTGATGTTGAGCACTGCTGTCGCCAGCAGACCGCAGGCGGTCGCGGGCAGGAACAGGGCCGGGATCACCGTATGCGCCTGCAGATACCAGCTTCCCATCACGCTCAGCCAGCCGAAGAACACCAGCACGGAGATATCCCCGAGACCAATATAACCGTAGGGGCGCGTACCGACGGTATAGGTGATGGCGGCAATAATGGCCAATAGCCCCAGCACCAGGAAGCCAATAAAATCGCTGGTAGTATTAGACGCCACCGTCACCAGTGCCAGGCCGGATACGCAGATCAGCACCACGGTGATTATCAGCGCACGTTTCATCTGCGCCTGAGTAATCACCCCTTTTTGCATTCCACGCAGTGGCCCGATACGGTCCGGCTTGTCACTGCCTTTCACCGCATCGCCATAATCGTTGGCAAGGTTGGAGAGGATCTGCAGCAGACCCGCGGTAATCAATGCCAGTGCGGCCACCAGGGGATCAAAATAACCTTGCCACCAGGCAAGCGCCGTACCGACAATAATCGCGGCAAAGGCCAGAGGAAGGGTTTTAGGGCGCAAACTTTCGAGCCACGCCTGAGTACGGCTGATGTCAGTCATAAGTATTTAGCCAATAAAAATGGGGGCATTAGCCCCCATTAAACGTGATGAGAATGCAGTAACCGCGATTATAGGATAAAACGGCTCAGATCTTCATCTGCCACTAACGCATCCAGATGTTTACTCACATACTCTGCGTCAATGGTAACGGTTTGACCGCTGAGGTCGCTCGCGTCATAAGAGATATCTTCCACCAGGCGTTCCAGCACGGTGTGCAGACGACGCGCACCGATGTTCTCGGTGGTTTCGTTCACCTGCCATGCGGCCTGAGCAATACGCTTGATACCGTCTTCGGTGAATTCGAGGTTCACGCCTTCGGTCGCCATCAGCGCTTTGTACTGAACGGTAGCAGAGGCGTTTGGCTCGGTCAGGATACGTTCGAAATCTTCGGTGGTCAGCGCCTGCAGCTCAACGCGGATGGGCAGACGTCCCTGCAGTTCCGGGATCAGATCCGACGGGCTGGCGACCTGGAACGCACCTGAAGCGATAAACAGGATGTGGTCCGTTTTCACCATGCCGTGCTTGGTAGAGACGGTGCAGCCTTCCACCAGCGGCAGGAGGTCACGCTGAACGCCTTCGCGGGAAACATCCGGGCCGGAACTGTTGCCGCCGCGCTTACAAATTTTGTCGATTTCGTCGATAAACACGATACCGTGCTGCTCAACCGCGTCGATAGCGTCCTGCTTCAGCTCTTCCGGGTTCACCAGCTTCGCCGCTTCTTCTTCAATCAGCAGCTTCATCGCGTCTTTGATTTTCAGCTTACGCGCTTTTTGCTTCTGGCCGCCCAGGTTCTGGAACATGGACTGCAGCTGGCTGGTCATCTCCTCCATTCCCGGAGGCGCCATGATTTCCACACCCATTGGCGCGGCAGCGAGATCGATCTCAATCTCTTTGTCGTCCAGCTGACCTTCACGCAGTTTTTTACGGAACGCCTGACGTGCCGCAGACGGTTCAGCCTGCTGTTCAGCCTGGCCCCAGTTATTTTTCGCCGGTGGGATCAGCACGTCGAGAATACGCTCTTCAGCCATCTCTTCTGCGCGATAGCGGTTTTTCTCAATCGCCTGGACGCGCACCATTTTGATCGCCGAATCGGTAAGATCGCGGATGATGGAGTCCACTTC
Source organism: Enterobacter sp. BIDMC92 (assembly GCF_001030225.1). NCBI lineage: Bacteria > Pseudomonadati > Pseudomonadota > Gammaproteobacteria > Enterobacterales > Enterobacteriaceae > Enterobacter > Enterobacter sp. BIDMC92. The sequence goes on along the minus strand of NZ_KQ087598.1, from coordinate 4,679,862 downwards.
TTTACCCACATAGCCCACTTCGGTGAACTTGGTGGCTTCCACTTTGATGAACGGCGCGTTAGCCAGTTTCGCCAGGCGACGTGCGATCTCGGTTTTACCGACGCCGGTCGGGCCGATCATCAGAATGTTTTTTGGCGTCACTTCATGGCGCAGCTCTTCGTCGAGCTGCATGCGGCGCCAGCGGTTACGCAGGGCAATCGCCACGGAACGCTTCGCGTTGTCCTGGCCGATAATATGTTTGTCCAGTTCGCTGACAATTTCGCGTGGGGTCATTTCAGACATGGGAGATCCTTACGCTTTGGAGGTCAATTCTTCGATGGTGTGATTGTGGTTGGTATAGATGCAGATATCACCTGCAATATCCAACGCCTTCACCGCGATATCACGCGCGTTCATGTCGGTGTTCTCCAACAGCGCGCGGGCTGCAGCCTGGGCATAAGGGCCGCCAGAGCCGATGGCAATCAGGTCATTTTCCGGCTGAATCACGTCACCGTTACCGGTGATGATAAGCGAAGCGGTTTCATCTGCCACCGCCAGCAGCGCTTCGAGCTTGCGCAGCATGCGGTCGGTACGCCAGTCTTTTGCCAGCTCCACGGCGGCTTTCACCAGATGACCCTGGTGCATTTCCAGTTTACGTTCAAACAGTTCAAACAGCGTGAAGGCATCAGCCGTGCCGCCCGCAAAACCGGCGATCACTTTGTCGTTATAGAGACGACGCACTTTCTTCACGTTGCCTTTCATGACGGTATTACCCAGCGTGGCCTGGCCATCACCGGCGATTACCACATGGCCGTTACGGCGTACACTTACTATTGTTGTCACGAGCAGACCCCCTGGTTACAGAATCGGGAAACAGGAGCCCTGAGCCTGTGCCCAGGGCTGAATAGAATGATAGATGGGGGGGAATTTGGGGGTTTCAACCCCCGGATGCGAGTCGAATGCAGTTTGTGTGACCGGCAAGTTTCAAACGAGAAATGGTGCCATCGGCATTTTCTTTGCCTTTGACCGGACCAATCACCACGCGATTCCAGCCGTTATTGGTGGTAATTCGCGAGTCAAACCCTTCAAAAGCCAGCTGCGCACGCACCGTTTCCGCCTGCTCGGCGCCTTTGAACGAACCACACTGAACCATCCAGCGACGTTCGTCTTTTTTCTCTGCCGTCTGCTTAGGTGCTTCGGTCTCTTTGGTGATCGGCGCGGCCTGCTGCGTTTTCGGCTGCTGTGCGGTGGTATGCGCAGGCGTCTGCAGCAGATCCTGATACGGCTGAGCCGCCTGCTTCTGCGGCTGGGCCTTCGGCTGTTGCTGAGCAGGTTGGGACTGCGCCGTACGCGTCTGCTGCTGGTACGGCTGTTCCGTGACCCGCGGCTGCGCTTTAGGCTGCTGTACCGGCTGGGTTTGCGCCCACTGCTGTTGTTGCTGTTGCTGCTGAATCTGCTGTTGCGCCTGACGTCGCTGCAGCGTCTGCTGGCGCTGTTCCGGCGTCTGCTCATTCCACGGCACTTCATTCAGCTGCGTAGGCTGCTGGCGCATATCGGCCTGCATTTGTGCCAGCAGCTGACGCTGTTCATCCGTCAGTTGATTCGCATTCTGCACTTCACCACCCGCAGAAGGTTCGGTTGGCGCACGTACCCCAGGCTGACGGCTTTCCAGCTCTTTGATATAGCGCCAGCGCTCTTCAGGCTTCGGAGGAAGGCCATTTCCGGCCACTTTACTGGCCTGAAGCGCCTCAGACTCTTCTTTTTTATGGTGCGTGATAAAGTACAGGCCACCAATAAAGGCGACGACTACAGCCGCAGCAATAGCGACCATTGCTGGCGAGACAGCAGGCAGGTTACGTTGCTTTTTCCTTGAGCTACTCTTTTTGCGTCGCGAAGGTGCCGGCTGGCCGCGACGTACATAATCTCGTTGTGCCACTATCGTTTCGCTGTATTTATTCGTTCGTCAGTCCGCCATGTTACTTAAGCGGCGGGGCTTTGACCAGATAAGGGTGTCCTAAAGACGTTTACTTTAAGTCAATGCCTGGGTCGTGCCACGGACAATCAGTTCGCAGTCCAGCAACCGTGAGCCGCTGCTAACTGTTTGACCGTGAAGCTGATCCAGCAGAAGAAGCATCGCTTCGCGGCCGATTTGGTAGCGCGGCTGAGAAACCGTTGAGAGCGGCGGATCGCAAAATTCTGAAAGCGAAATATTATCGAATCCGATGATGGATAAATCTTTCGGTATCCGCAGACCGCGACGTTTGGCGTACGAAAGCGCGCCCAGCGCCATCACATCGCTGTGACAAAATACGGCGGTTGGCGGCTCTGGCAGATCCAGCAGCCTTTCCAGTGCTTGACCACCGGCTGCGAAGGTAAAGTCACCGCGCGCAATGTAGTGCGGATCGACGATGGCGCCGGTACGGCGCAGCGCCTGCACGTAGCCCTGCAGACGGTAGTGACACAGCGGCATCTCTTCCGGCCCGGCAATGCAGCCAATCCGTTTATGTCCCAGTTCCTGGAGATAGTTCACGGCGTTGAACGCGGCGGTGAGGTTATCGATATGGACCGTCGGCAGCTCCAGCTCGGGCGCAAACTCGTTGGCCATCACCATCGGCGGTAAATTCCGCTGTTCTTCAATGCTGGCGTCGAACGGCAGGCGCGAGCCAAGCAGCAGCATACCGTCAATCTGCTTGGTGATAATGAGGTCGATAAAAGTTTTTTCTTGCTGGTTCTGGTGGGCACAGTCGCCAATCAGCACCAGGTAGCCCTGTTCCGCCGCGGTGACTTCAATTCCGCGAATAATTTCGCTGAAGAAGGGGTCGCAGATGTCCGGCACAATCACCAGAATGGTACGCGACTCGTTGCGCTTCACGTTACGCCCCATTGCCTGCGGAAAATAACCCACTTCCAGCGCAGCCTGCTCCACCCGGTTACGGGTCGCCTGGGAGACTTTATCCGGGTTCATTAATGCGCGGGACACGGTTGCCGTTGAGACTTGTGCTTTCTCGGCAACGTCTTTCATGGTCGCCGCAGCAACCTCTTTCCTGGACTTCAACGTCTTCTCCTCGCCTGAACACCGAACTTCTGACGTCACCATTTTTACAGATAGTTAATGGAATCGGTTACAGAATTTTCATAAAAAGTGTGAGGAGCGTTAAATTTTTCGATCCGCCTTCAGCCTTCGATGGGATCGACATCCAGAACCCACTTCACTTTTCGCGCTTCGGGCAGAGTGTTAATCAGCACCAGCGCGCCGCTGACGATATGCTGAAGACGAACCCGCGAGGGGTGCTGGAGCAAAATTTGCCAGCGAAAACGTCCCCCGCGCTTGGGGGCCAGCGCCGGAACCGGACCTAAAATCCACAGTTGATTATCCACCAGCGGGCTGGCCTGCAGGAGGTTTCTCAGCTGCTGCAGGAAAAGCGGCGCCTGCTGGTTGTTATGGTCTTCCGCGCGGATGATAACGTGGCTGGTCCACGGGGGAAGCTGCATGGTCTGGCGTTCGGCCAGCGCCTGCTCGGCGAAGGCGTCATAGCCTTTGTGCAACAGGGTTTGCAGCAATGGGTGCTCCGGGTGGTGCGTTTGCAGAACGACTTCTCCCTGCTTGCCGGCGCGCCCCGCACGTCCCGCCACCTGGGTATAGAGCTGGGCAAAACGCTCGGCTGAGCGGAAATCGGCAGAGAACAGCGCGCCGTCCACATCCAGCAGGGCGACCAGTGTCACGTCCGGAAAGTGATGGCCTTTGGCCAGCATTTGGGTGCCAATCAGTATGCGTGCGCCTCCGCGATGCACTTCCGCCAGCTGCTGTTCCAGCGCCCCTTTGCGGCTGGTGGTATCTCTGTCGATACGGGAAATGGGCACATCCGGGAAGAAGGGGGCCAGAGCCTGTTCCAGCTGCTCCGTCCCCAGACCAACCGGCACAATATGCGTAGACCCGCACGAGGGGCACTGGCGTGGCACCGGGCGCTGGCTGTCGCAGTGGTGGCAGCGCAAATGACGCTGGGCCTGGTGGAAGGTGTAGTAATGGTCACAGCGCGGGCACTCGGCAATCCAGCCGCAGTCGTGGCACAGCAGGGCGGGGGCAAACCCGCGTCGGTTAAGGAACAGAATGACCTGGTTCCCCGCCTGCAAATGCTGGCGCATGCGGGTAATAAGCGCGGGCGCTAACCCTGCCTGAACCTGCTGACCTTTCAGATCCAGCACGTGCTGAATGGCCGGCCGGGCATTCCCCGCGCGGCGCGTCAGGCGCAGCATATGGTATTTACGCTGACGCACGTTGTGCAGCGTTTCGAGCGCAGGCGTGGCGGAGCCGAGAATAATGGGGATTTGCTCGCTGTGGGCGCGATAAACAGCCAGATCGCGGGCGTGATAGCGCCAGCCTTCCTGCTGTTTATAGGAGCTGTCGTGCTCTTCGTCGATCACGATAACGCCAAGGTTTTTAAACGGCGTAAACAGCGACGAGCGGGTGCCGATCACAATCGCCGCTTCGCCGTTCTTCGCTTTCAGCCAGGCGCTGAGCCGTTCGCTGTCGTTCAGGCCGGAGTGCAGCACTTCAACCGGCGCATTGAAGCGTTCGCGAAAGCGGGCGATGGTTTGCGGCGTCAGGCCAATTTCCGGCACCATCACCAGCGCCTGCTTGCCCTGAGCGAGCACGTTTTCCAGCACGCTCAGATAGACTTCGGTCTTGCCGGAGCCGGTGACCCCCCCCAGCAGCCAGGCAGAGAAATGGTCGGAGGCGCTATGGATCGCGCCGACGGCGGTGGCCTGCTCGGTATTCAAACGCAGGCGATCCCCTGAGACGGAGAAACTCTCCCGCCAGTCGTACAGGGCAGGTGCTTCGCTTGCCAGTTCGCTCAGCCCTTTCTTTCTTAAGGCCTGTAGCGCCGTTTCGCTGACCTCGAGCTCATCAACCTGGTGACGCCAGATTTTTCCCTGACGCAGGGCCGCCAGCGCCTGCTGCTGTTTCTGCGAGCGCTTCAGGCTGTTGATATCCACCGCCTGGCCCTGCTCGGTCGCAAACCAGTACCACATTGGCGCATGGGTGGCGCTCTTGCCCTGGCGCAGCATAATCGGCAGGGCGTGGAACAGAACGTCGCCAATCGGGTGATGATAATAATCCGCCGCCCACAGCAGCAGTCGCCAGGTGCTGATGGAGTAAACCGGCTCGTTGTCCAGCACTTCAACAATCGATTTCAGTTCGTTAAGCGGTAATTCGCTTTTATCGCTGACGGAGACGACGATCCCCACACGCTGCTGTTTGCCGAACGGCACGGTCACGCGACAGCCCGCTTTTGCGCTCATGCTGTCAGGCAGCAGGTAGTCAAAGGTGCGGGGAAGCGGAACGGGCAGGGCAACGTGAGCGACGGGCATCGAATCTTCCTGACTTGAAAAGTGGCGCGTTAGTATACACATTAGTGAAAGCGGCGTGCGGATCAGTTTGCATACGTTGGTCAAATTCTGTATGATTCGCCGCCTTTGGTGTACTTTACGCCAAAGAACTTACAATCAACATCGCGTGGTGTCTGGCGTTAGGGCTGGAAGAGCGACGCGGCCTTAACTGAGGTTCTCCCATGAAAAAAGATATTCACCCGAAATACGAAATGATTACTGCAAACTGCTCTTGCGGTAACTCTATCCAGATCCGCTCTACCGTGGGTCACGATCTGAACCTGGACGTGTGCGGCAAATGCCACCCGTTCTACACTGGTAAGCAGCGTGATGTTGCAACCGGTGGCCGTGTTGACCGCTTCAACAAGCGTTTCAGCATCCCGGGCGCTAAGTAAGTTTCCCGAAAAAAAGGCACCGCAAGGTGCCTTTTTTGTATCCGCTTCTCAGTATTCCCACGTCTCCGGGTCAATACCCAGTTCACGCATGATCACCTTCGCCTCTTCCGGGATTTCGTCACTACGCTCTTTGCGCAGATCGTCATCGTTCGGCAACGGTTGACCGGTAAACGCATGCAGAAACGCTTCGCACAGCAGTTCGCTGTTGGTTGCGTGGCGCAGGTTGTTCACCTGACGACGCGTACGTTCATCGGTGAGGATCTTCAACACCTTCAGAGGAATGGAAACCGTAATTTTCTTTACTTGCTCACTCTTCTTACCGTGCTCAGCGTATGGGCTGATATATTCGCCGCTCCATTCAGCCATGAGATACCTTTAATCCTCTCAGTCATTTATCTAAAGGTGCAAAACCTGTAACCACCCGTTTTGAACCGCAATCTTGCCTAGTTTACCGTAGAGACGATACCGTGGCACGGATATTGCCGCTGCAGCGTGCACTAAAGCATATAATTTTAACGGCTATTTGCGCATTGCTCAATCTATACGCAAAGAAGTTTAGATGTCCAGATGTATTGACGTCCATACTTTCAGTGTTTACTCTGGTGCCTGACTTTTCACCTCATTCGCCAGGAAGCCCTCACCATGACGCGTAAACAGGCCACTATCGCAGTGCGTAGCGGATTAAATGATGACGAGCAGTACGGCTGCGTTGTCCCGCCCATTCATCTTTCCAGTACCTATAATTTCACCGGATTTAATGAACCCCGCGCGCATGATTACTCGCGTCGTGGCAATCCTACGCGTGACGTGACCCAGCGCGCGCTGGCGGAACTGGAAGGTGGCGCAGGGGCAGTATTAACCAATACCGGGATGTCTGCCATTCATCTGGTAACCACCGTGTTCCTGAAACCGGGAGATCTGCTGGTGGCGCCGCACGATTGCTACGGCGGTAGCTATCGTCTGTTTGATAGCCTGGCGAAACGCGGCTGCTATCGCGTGCTGTTTGTCGATCAAAACGACGAACAGGCGCTGAAACAGGCGCTGGCAGAGAAACCGAAGCTGGTGCTGGTGGAAAGTCCAAGCAATCCATTGTTGCGCGTTGTCGATATTGCGAAAATTTGTCAGCTCGCAAGGGATGCGGGAGCGATAAGTGTAGTGGATAATACCTTCCTCAGTCCGGCCCTTCAGAACCCACTCGCACTGGGTGCCGATCTGGTATTGCATTCATGCACAAAATATCTGAACGGCCATTCTGACGTGGTTGCGGGCGTGGTGATTGCTAAAGATCCTGATGTTGTCACCGAACTGGCATGGTGGGCGAATAACATTGGCGTCACCGCCGGGGCTTTCGACAGTTATCTGCTGTTACGCGGCATTCGCACGCTGTCGCCGCGTATGGACGTGGCGCAGCGCAATGCCCAGGCGATTGTTGATTTCCTGAAAACCCAGCCGCTGGTGAAGAAGCTCTATCACCCGTCGCTGCCTGAAAACCAGGGGCATGAGATTGCCGCGCGTCAGCAGAAAGGGTTTGGCGCGATGTTAAGTTTTGAACTGGACGGTGACGAGCAAACGCTGCGTCGCTTCCTGAGCGGGCTGTCATTGTTTACGCTGGCGGAATCCTTAGGTGGGGTTGAAAGCTTGATCTCCCACGCCGCGACCATGACGCACGCAGGTATGGCACCCGAAGCACGTGCCGCCGCCGGGATTTCTGAGACGCTACTGAGGATCTCAACCGGTATTGAAGATTCTGAAGATTTAATTGCCGATCTGGAAAATGGCTTCCGGGTCGCAGCCAAGGGGTAATCATGAGTGTGATAGCGCAGGCAGGGGCGAAGGGTCGTCAGCTGCACAAGTTTGGTGGTAGTAGTCTTGCTGATGTGAAATGTTATCTGCGTGTCGCAGGGATCATGACCGAGTATTCGCAGCCGGGGGACATGATGGTTGTCTCTGCGGCAGGCAGCACCACCAACCAGTTGATTAGCTGGCTGAAACTGAGCCAGACCGATCGCCTTTCTGCGCATCAGGTGCAACAGTCCTTACGTCGTTATCAGAGCGAGTTGATTGCCGGCCTGCTGCCTGCGGACGTGGCTGATGGGCTGATCAGCGCCTTTACCCATGACCTTGAGCGTCTGGCTGCGCTGCTCGACAGCGGTATTACCGATGCGGTGTATGCTGAAGTGGTGGGCCACGGTGAAGTGTGGTCCGCGCGTCTGATGGCCGCTGTGCTACAACATCTGGGGGTGGACGCCGCCTGGCTCGACGCGCGCGATTTCCTGCGCGCTGAACGCGCCGCACAGCCGCAGGTGGATGAAGGCTTGTCCTACCCGCTGCTGCAACAGCTGCTGGTGCAGCACCCGGGCAAACGGATTGTGGTGACTGGCTTTATCAGCCGCAGCAGTGCGGGCGAAACCGTACTGCTTGGCCGTAACGGCTCCGACTACTCGGCAACGCAGATTGGCGCCCTGGCGGGCGTCTCTCGCGTCACCATCTGGAGCGACGTGGCGGGTGTTTACAGCGCGGACCCGCGTAAAGTGAAAGATGCCTGCCTGCTGCCGCTGCTGCGTCTGGATGAAGCCAGCGAGCTGGCCCGTCTGGCCGCACCCGTGCTGCACACCCGTACGCTGCAGCCGGTTTCCGGTAGCGATATCGACCTGCAGCTGCGCTGCAGTTACACCCCAGATCAAGGCTCCACGCGCATTGAGCGCGTGCTGGCGTCCGGTACCGGCGCGCGTATCGTCACCAGCCATGACGACATCTGTCTGATTGAGTTCCAGGTGCCGGCGGGTCAGGACTTCAAACTGGCGCATAAAGAGATCGACCTGGTGTTAAAGCGTGCTCAGGTACGCCCGCTGGCCGTGGGGGTTCACAATGACCGCCAGCTGCTGCAGTTCTGCTACACCGCTGAAGTGGCGGACAGCGCCCTGAAAATCCTCGATGAAGCGGGTCTGCCGGGCGAGCTTCGCCTGCGTCAGGGACTGGCAATGGTGGCGATGGTGGGGGCGGGCGTCACCCGTAACCCGCTGCACTGCCACCGCTTCTGGCAGCAGCTGAAAGGCCAGCCGGTGGAATTTACCTGGCAGTCGGAAGAGGGCATTAGCCTGGTCGCCGTCCTGCGCAAAGGTCCTACCGAAAGCCTGATTCAGGGCCTCCATACCTCTCTGTTCCGCGCCGAAAAACGCATCGGCCTGGTGCTGTTTGGTAAAGGCAACATCGGTTCCCGCTGGCTGGAGCTGTTTGCCCGCGAGCAGGTCACGCTCTCGGCGCGTACCGGCTTTGAATTCATTCTCGCAGGCGTCGTGGACAGCCGCCGCAGCCTGCTGAACTACGAGGGGCTGGATGCCAGCCGCGCGCTTGCCTTCTTTAATGACGAAGCCGTCGAGCAGGATGAAGAGTCGCTGTTCCTGTGGATGCGCGCGCACCCGTATGACGATCTGGTGGTGCTGGACGTTACCGCCAGTGAACAGCTTGCCGATCAGTATCTTGATTTTGCCAGCCACGGCTTCCACGTTATCAGTGCGAACAAACTGGCAGGGGCAAGCAGTACCGATAAATACCGTCAAATCCACGACGCGTTTGAAAAAACAGGACGCCACTGGCTCTACAACGCCACGGTTGGAGCTGGCCTGCCGGTTAACCACACGGTACGTGACCTGATTGAAAGCGGTGACAGCATTCTGGCGCTGAGCGGTATCTTCTCCGGCACGCTCTCCTGGCTGTTCCTGCAGTTTGACGGCACCGTGCCGTTCACTGACCTGGTGGATCAGGCGTGGCAGCAGGGCTTAACGGAACCCGATCCGCGCGTTGACCTCTCCGGTAAAGACGTCATGCGTAAGCTGGTGATCCTGGCGCGTGAAGCCGGTTATGACATTGAGCCGGATTCCGTCCGCGTCGAGTCACTGGTGCCTGCTGGCTGTGAGGAGGGCTCGGTGGATCATTTCTTTGAGAATGGTGAAGAGCTTAACGAGCAGATGGTACAGCGTCTGGAAGCGGCGAACGAGATGGGGCTGGTGCTGCGTTACGTAGCGCGTTTCGAGGCGAATGGAAAAGCGCGTGTCGGTGTCGAGGCGGTGCGTCCTGAACATCCGCTGGCGGCGCTGCTACCGTGCGATAACGTCTTTGCCATCGAAAGCCGCTGGTACCGCGATAACCCGCTGGTGATCCGCGGTCCTGGCGCGGGGCGTGATGTGACCGCCGGGGCAATCCAGTCCGACATCAATCGTCTGGCTAAGTTACTGTAATCCCCCTCACCCTAACCCTCTCCCCAAAGGGAGAGGGGACTGCCCGGTGCGGTCTTTTCCCCCTCATCATGAATTTCCTTCATCTTCCCTGAGCAAACCTCACCGTTATTGTTGATTATTTATGTTGACGTCCCTGCGCTTTTCCGTCATTTTTACATCTGGACGTCTAAACGTATAGAAGTTCACAACACAACAGACAATGACAAGCGATTGATAGAGGTAAGGTATGAGCTTTTTTCACGCCAACCAGCGGGAAGCACTGAATCAGAGCCTGGCCGAAGTAAACGGCCAGATTAACGTCTCTTTTGAATTTTTCCCGCCGCGCACCAGTGAAATGGAGCAAACCCTGTGGAGCTCTATCGATCGTCTCAGCAGCCTGAAACCGAAGTTTGTCTCGGTGACCTACGGCGCGAACTCCGGTGAGCGTGACCGCACGCACAGCATCATTAAAGGCATTAAAGATCGTACCGGCCTGGAGGCGGCACCGCACCTCACCTGTATTGACGCGACCCGCGACGAACTGCGTGCCATCGCTCAGGACTACTGGAACAACGGCATTCGTCATATCGTCGCCCTGCGTGGCGACCTGCCGCCGGGTAGCGGTAAGCCGGAAATGTATGCGGCGGATCTGGTCGCTCTTCTGAAAGATGTCGCGGACTTTGATATCTCCGTTGCCGCTTATCCTGAAGTACATCCGGAAGCAAAAAGCGCCCAGGCCGATCTGCTTAACCTGAAGCGTAAAGTGGATGCCGGGGCAAACCGTGCCATTACGCAGTTCTTTTTTGATGTGGAAAGCTACCTGCGCTTTCGCGACCGCTGCGTCTCCGCGGGCATCGACGTTGAAATTATCCCGGGCATTTTGCCGGTCTCTAACTTCAAACAGGCGAAGAAGTTTGCCGATATGACCAACGTGCGCATCCCGCTGTGGATGTCCAAAATGTACGAAGGGCTGGACGATGATCCGGAAACCCGCAAGCTGGTGGGCGCCAATATCGCGATGGATATGGTGAAGATCTTAAGCCGCGAAGGGGTGAAAGACTTCCATTTCTATACCCTGAACCGCGCGGAGATGAGCTACGCCATTTGTCATACGCTCGGTGTTCGCCCGGCATAATAAGCATAAAGCCCTCATATCATGAGGGCTTTTTTAGTCGCGTGAAAAGTTAAAAGGTATTAGCTATCGAATCTGTGGATTAATTCAACTATATCTTATTGCTAGTGGTGTATATCGTAACGGTAACACTGTAAAAGGGAGCATAGCGATGAGCACGTCAGACGATTCCAATAAAGCGGCATCAGTCGGCAAATGCCCGTTCCATCAGGGCGGCGTCGATCACAGCGCGGGGGCAGGTACAGGCAGCCGTGACTGGTGGCCAAAACAACTCCGCATCGATCTTCTTAACCAACATTCCAACCGTTCTAACCCTCTGGGTGAAGACTTCGACTACCGCAAAGAATTCAGCAAGCTTGATTACTCTGCCCTGAAAGGCGACCTCAAAGCACTTTTAACCGACTCTCAACCGTGGTGGCCTGCCGACTGGGGCAGCTATGCGGGCCTGTTTATCCGTATGGCCTGGCATGGCGCGGGTACCTATCGCTCCGTTGACGGGCGCGGTGGGGCAGGACGCGGTCAACAGCGCTTTGCGCCACTGAACTCCTGGCCGGATAACGTTAGCCTGGATAAAGCGCGCCGTCTGCTGTGGCCCATCAAGAAAAAATACGGACAAAAAATTTCCTGGGCTGACCTGTTCATCCTCGCGGGTAACGTGGCGCTGGAGAACTCCGGCTTCCGCACTTTTGGTTTTGGTGCCGGGCGTGAAGATGTCTGGGAACCGGATCTGGACGTGAACTGGGGTGATGAAAAAGCCTGGCTGACCCACCGCGATCCGGAAGCGCTGGCGAAGCGCCCTCTGGCTGCCACCGAAATGGGGCTGATTTATGTTAACCCGGAAGGGCCAAACGCCAGTGGCGAACCGCTGTCAGCGGCAGCGGCGATCCGCGCAACCTTCGGCAACATGGGGATGAACGATGAAGAGACCGTCGCGCTGATTGCGGGCGGCCACACTCTCGGTAAAACCCACGGCGCAGGTGAAGCCACCCACGTGGGTACCGACCCGGAAGCCTCACCGATTGAAGCGCAAGGTCTTGGCTGGGCCAGCACGCATGGCACAGGGGTTGGCGCTGACGCCATCACCTCCGGTCTGGAAGTTATCTGGTCACAAACGCCGACCCAGTGGAGCAACTACTTCTTCGAGAACCTGTTCAAATACGAATGGGTACAGACCCGCAGCCCGGCAGGCGCGATTCAGTTTGAAGCCGTGGATGCACCGGAAATCATGCCTGACCCGTTCGACCCGTCGAAAAAACGTAAGCCAACGATGCTGGTTACCGACCTGACGCTGCGTTTTGACCCGGAATTCGAAAAGATTTCTCGCCGTTTCCTGAACGATCCGCAGGCTTTCAACGAAGCCTTCGCGCGCGCGTGGTTCAAACTGACTCACCGCGATATGGGGCCAAAATCGCGTTACCTTGGTCCGGAAGTGCCGAAAGAAGATCTGATCTGGCAGGATCCGCTGCCGGAGGCGGTATTCAATCCGACCAAAGAAGACATTGAAAGCCTGAAGTCGGAAATTGCTGCGTCCGGCCTGTCTGTCAGCGAACTGGTTTCTGTTGCCTGGGCGTCAGCCTCAACCTTCCGCGGTGGCGATAAGCGTGGCGGCGCCAACGGCGCGCGTCTGGCGTTGGCCCCTCAGCGTGACTGGGACGTGAACGCCGCAGCGGTTCGCGCACTGCCGGCGCTGGAAGCTATCCAGCGCACCACCAACAAAGCCTCCCTGGCCGATATTATCGTGCTGGCGGGCGTGGTAGGTGTTGAGCAGGCTGCCAAAGCTGCGGGCGTGTATGTCACCGTACCGTTCACGCCGGGCCGCGTGGATGCGCGTCAGGACCAGACGGATATCGAGATGTTTAACCTGCTTGAGCCGATTGCCGATGGCTTCCGCAACTACCGTGCGCAGGTGGATGTGTCCACGACGGAGTCATTGCTGATTGATAAGGCCCAGCAGCTGACACTGACCGCACCGGAGTTGACGGTGCTGATCGGTGGCCTGCGCGTATTGGGTGCAAACTTTGATGGCAGCAAGAACGGTGTGTTCACCAACCGTGAGGGCGTGCTGAGCAATGATTTCTTCGTGAACCTGCTGGACATGAATACCCAGTGGAAGGCGACCGATGAATCCAATGAGCTGTTTGCCGGAAGCGATCGCGCCAGTGGTGAAGTGAAATATACCGCCACCCGCGCCGATCTGGTCTTCGGTTCTAACGCCGTGCTGCGCGCGCTGGCAGAGGTTTACGCCAGTGACGATGCGCATGAGAAGTTTGTCCGCGACTTCGTTGCAGCATGGGCGAGGGTGATGGATCTGGATCGGTTTGACGTGAAGTAACCATGATGCCGGGTGGCGGTTACGCCTACCCGGCTTACGGACAAAAAAGTCCCCGCCGATGCGGGGATTTTTATTCATGCTAGTTACTCCCACTCCTGCAGGAAACGCTGTCCATACTGGTCGGCCACCAGCAGTGCCGCGTAAACCTGATCAGGCGACACGCCGCCCGGCATGTTGTGGATGGTTTCCCCTTCCGCGCAAGACGCTTCGGCAATCAGACGCATTTTGGCCGGAATGTCGTCTTTGATATTCAGCTGCGCCAGCGTAATGGGCAGCCCAACGCTGTGGCAAAGCGCTGCGACGGTCTCTATTTCTTCTACCGGCGCGTTTTCCAGCACCAGCTGCGTCAACGTCCCAAACGCCACTTTTTCACCGTGATAGAAATGATGTGCGTCCGGTACCGCCGTCATACCGTTATGAATAGCATGTGCCGCTGCCAGACCGCCGCTCTCAAAACCTACACCGCTGAGATAGGTATTGGCTTCGATAATGCGTTCCAGCGCTGGTGTGACCACATGCTGTTCTGCGGCCAGCATCGCTTTTTCACCTTCTTCAACCAGTGTGTTGTAGCACAGCTCGGCGAGCGCCAGTGCCGCCTGGGTACATTTACCGCCGGCCATCGTGGTCGCGCCGCTGCGTGAGCAGGCGCGTGCTTCAAACCAGGTCGCCAGCGCATCGCCAATCCCGGCGGCCAGCAGACGCGCAGGCGCACCCGCAACCACTTTCGTATCGACAATCACCATGTTCGGGTTGTGCGGCAGCATCAGGTAGCGATCGAACTCGCCGCTGTCGGTGTAAATGACGGAGAGGGCGCTGCACGGCGCATCGGTAGAAGCGATAGTCGGCGCAATCGCAACGGGCACGTCCATAAAGTGAGCCAGCGCTTTGGCGGTATCCAGCGTTTTACCACCACCGATACCCAGCACCGCCATACAGTCGGTACTGTCAGCGAGTTTTTTCAGACGATCGATTTCATTTTGTGAACATTCGCCGCCAAAGGGTGCGATTTCGGCATGCAGCTCTGCTTTTTTAAAGCTTTGTCGCAAGGTCTCTTCGGCAAAACCCAGTACAAATTTATCACCGACGACCAGCCAGCGCTGTGCCAGAGGTTTCAGATAGTCGCCGAGACGGGTCAGCACATCCGCGCCCTGGATATATTTCCCCGGCGATTGAATGATACGGTCCATAACAATTCTCCCTTAGAGGTTGAGGTTACCAAACGCGTTTTTCCAGTCCTGCTCGAACTTCTCTATGGCTGACTCTACCGCCGGGGTGCCGAGCATGTGTTGCGCTACATCTAAAGGAAGCGTGATTGCCTCACATCCCGCGAGCAGACAGTCCAGCGCCTGACGCGGCGTTTTGAAGCTGGCGGCCAGCACGTTGCTCTCTGGTGCGTGCAGCTCCAGCAGGGTTTGCAGCTCCTGGACCATGCGGATGCCGTCACCGCCCTGCGCGTCGACGCGGTTGACATACGGCGCGACATACTTTGCCCCTGCCAGCGCGGCGAGCAAGCCCTGGGCAGCGCTGTACACGGCGGTGCCCAGGGTGGTGATGCCCTCTTTTTTCAGCGCCTTAATCGCGATAAGCCCCTGTTCGGTCACCGGGATTTTCACCACGATACCCGGAATGGCGTTACTCAGACGTTTGGCTTCCGCCACCATGCCTTCTGCCTCGCGGCTCAGGGTCTGCGCAAACAGCGTGCCTTCGGGCCCGATGGCGTTTTGCAGGCGTGGCAGTACATCCCAGAGGGATTCACGGCTGGCGGCAATAATGCTCGGGTTGGTGGTGACGCCCGCGATGGGAAAAATCCGCGCCAGGCGTTCTACTTCCGCCACGTTGGCGGTATCCAGGTACAGTTCCATTATTTTTCCTTAAGTCAGAAAGGTTGATGACAGGATAAAGCGGGGCTGCAGACTGGAGATACAGGTCAATTTTGCCAAATACTGGACAAATGTAATGTGCTTAACGAAGTGAGATGCCGATCACAATGCTAGTTTTTGGCCGTCAACTGGCTGTGATACTGACGGCGATATTCGGAAGGGGAACGTTCTGTGTGTTTGCGAAAGAGACGGCAGAAATAGTTGCTGTCCATAAATCCGCAGCGCGCTGCAATATCCTTGATTTTTAAATCGTATCCCTTGAGCAGCTGGCGCGCGTGTTCCAGACGCGTTTGTGTCAGGTATTCATTGAACCCGACGTTCCCGGTCTTCTGAAAAAGATGGGAAAGGTAGTTGGGGGAAATATAAAACGCCTCGGCAACGGAATCTCGGGTCAGCGCTGAGGCATGATGTTCGTCAATAAAGAGACGAATGGCTTCAAAGAGCGCGCGGCTGCGGCTATCAGTGTGGATCTCGCTGCCAAGCAGATCGCGGCAGTGGCTGAGAAGACTTAATACCACCAGCCTGGCCGTGTCCTGCTCAGTCGGCTGCATGTGCAGTTCATTGAGCGTTTGCAGGAGAAACGCGCCCGTTCTGGGACCTCGTCTGGCAACCTGCTGCTGTTGTAAAAGGGTATTACCCCGGTGGAGCTGAAGCGTCAGCTGCTGTTTACCGAAGCTTATTCTGAGAGAGTTTGAAGAATGAAGTGGAACGTACCCGGATGCGGAAAAGCATACTTCGCAGCGGGTTTCCAGGCTAACTGAGAGACAAGGTGATGTTCGGATATGCTTCCCGGCAGGCGCGACAAAGTGCACCTGATACAGGGGTAATGTGCCGTTAATCAGATCCGTCAGGATGTGCGTGATATCGTGGTACATGAGGTGGGAACCGGGATATTGCCGGGTGGCGCTAACGCTTACCCGGCCTACTTGTCGTAGGCCCGTGCAAGCGCAGCGCCGCCGGGCATAAAGCATTAGCCGGTGTTACGCATACCCGCCGCAACACCCGCAATCGTCACCATCAGCGCCTGTTCAACGCGTGGATCTGGCTCTTTCCCTTCCTCTTCTGCCAGACGGGAACGGTGCAGCAGTTCTGCCTGCAGGACGTTCAGCGGGTCGGTGTAGATGTTACGCAGCTGAATAGACTCGGCAATCCACGGCAGGTCCGCCATCAGGTGTGAGTCGTTGGCGATATCCAGCACCACTTTAATGTCGCCTTCGAGCAGTTCGCGCAGCTCTTTGCCCAGCGCCCATAGTTCAGGTTTCACCAGACGCTGATCGTAGTATTCCGCCAGCCACAGGTCCGCTTTCGAGAAGACCATCTCCAGCATACCCAGACGGGTAGAGAAGAACGGCCAGTCGCGGCACATGGTTTCCAGCTCGCTCTGTTTGCCATCTTCCACCACTTTTTGCAGCGCGGCACCGGCACCCAGCCAGGCGGGCAGCATCAGACGGTTCTGCGTCCAGGCGAAGATCCACGGAATCGCACGCAGGGACTCTACGCCACCGGTCGGGCGACGCTTGGCTGGACGTGAACCCAGCGGCAGTTTACCCAGCTCCTGCTCTGGTGTAGCTGAGCGGAAGTAAGGGACGAAATCTTTGTTTTCACGCACGTAGCCGCGGTACAAATCGCAGGAAATGTCTGACAGCTCGTCCATGATATGGCACCAGGAGGCTTTTGGCTCCGGCGGTGGCAGCAGGTTCGCTTCCAGAATGGCACTGGTATAAAGCGACAGACTACTGATGGTCACTTCCGGCAGGCCGTATTTGAAGCGGATCATCTCACCCTGCTCGGTCACGCGCAGGCCGCCTTTCAGGCTTCCCGGCGGCTGCGACAACAGTGCCGCATGCGCAGGCGCGCCACCGCGGCCAATGGATCCACCGCGTCCGTGGAACAGGGTCAACTCAATACCGGCTTTCTCGCAGGTTTTGATCAGCGCATCCTGCGCCTGATACTGCGCCCAGGATGCGGCCATCACGCCCGCATCTTTTGCGGAGTCGGAATAGCCAATCATTACCATCTGTTTGCCCTGAATGAAGCCGCGATACCAGTCGATATTCAGCAACTGGGTCATGACGTCGTTGGCATTGTTCAGGTCGTCGAGGGTTTCAAACAGCGGAGCGACCGGCAGGGCATAGTCGATACCGGCTTCTTTCAGCAGAAGGTGAACGGCCAGCACGTCGGACGGGGTTTTCGCCATGGAGATCACATAGGCGGCCACCGATCCTTTCGGCGCATCCACGATCGCTTTACAGGTGTTGAGCACTTCGCGGGTTTCGTTGCTTGGCTCCCAGTTGCGCGGCAGCAGAGGGCGCTTCGAGTTTAGTTCGCGGATCAGGAAGGCCTGTTTGTCGGCTTCGGACCAGCTTTCATAGTCGCCGATACCGAGATAGCGGGTCAGCTCGCCCAGGGCTTCGGTATGGCGGGTACTCTCCTGACGCACGTCGATACGCACCAGCGGCACGCCAAAACACTTCACGCGACGCAGGGTATCGAGCAGTTCGCCGTTGGCGATGATGCCCATTCCACAGGCCTGCAGTGATTTATAACAGGCGTAGAGAGGCTCCCAGAGCTGCTCGTTCTGGCTCAGCAGACCTTCCGGCTTCGGCAGGCGCTGGCCTTTCAGGCGCGCTTCCAGCCAGGCCTGGGTGGCCATCAGCTGACTGCGCAGTTTTTTCATCAGGAAACGGTACGGTTCGCTGGCGCCTTCTTCTCCGGCCAGCGCGCGCAGTTCCGGCGTCGCTTCAACCATCGACAGTTCGGAGATCAGCACCTGAATGTCTTTCAGGAACAGGTCGGTCGCTTTCCAGCGGCTTAGCAGCAGGACGTGACGGGTAATTTCCGCGGTGACGTTCGGGTTACCGTCGCGGTCACCGCCCATCCAGGAGGTGAAACGGACCGGAACAAAGTCGACCGGCAGGCGGTAGCCCAGATTCTCTTCCAGCTGCTCGTTCAGCTCGCGCAGATAGTTAGGTACCCCTTCCCACAGGCTGTTTTCCACCACCGCAAAGCCCCATTTGGCTTCGTCGACCGGGCTTGGGCGGTGCTTGCGAATTTCATCGGTGTGCCAGGACTGGGCAATCAGCTGGCGCAGACGGCGCATCAGCTGGTTACGTTCGTAGTCGGCAATGTCTTTATTATCCAACTGCTTGAGGCAGTTATTCACTTCCACCATTTTGTGGATCAGGGTGCGACGGGTGATTTCGGTTGGGTGGGCGGTCAGCACCAGCTCCAGCGAAAGCGACTCTACCGCTTTTTTGATGGTGGCTTCGTTAAGGTCTGGCTGCTCTTTCAGTTTACGAAGGGTGCGGGCAATGACTTCCGGGTTGCTGGCCGCTTCGCCATTTGGCGAAATGCTGTGGTATTGCTCAGCGGTGTTTGCCAGGTTCAGGAACTGGCTGAATGCGCGTGCAACGGGCAGTAGCTCATCGTTAGAGAGGTTCTGCAATGTGGTTAGCAGCTCCTGACGACTGGCTTCGTTACCGGCACGGGAAGCTTTAGACAGCTTGCGGATGGTTTCAACGCGGTCGAGGATGTTTTCCCCCAACGCATCTTTGATGGTATCTCCAAGCACTTTGCCGAGCATACTGACATTACTACGCAACGCGGAATATTGTTCGTTCATAAAAACCCAGTCACCCCATCATTTTTGTTTATGCCCAGACGAAACGCATCCGGGCATTATTTTGTCATCTCCCTTTATAAAGCCACGTAAAACCCCCGTCGTCAATTGCTGCGAAAACGGTTCAGCAAACGAATAAATGCGGGTAATTTACGAAATTTAATTCGCATTGCGTCAGATAAGAGATGCTTATGGGAATGTGACGGAGATCGCGAGATTTTCCCCTCCCGGAAGAGAGGGGAAAGGTCATTAATGCCAGCAGAAGTGATGTACAACCTGGGTGATCAGCTCGCGAGTAGGCTTGATAAAGCGGGTTTCCAGATATTCGTCCGGCTGGTGCGCCTGGTTGATGGAGCCAGGGCCGAGTACCAGCGTCGGGCACAGGGTCTGAATAAACGGCGCTTCGGTGCAGTAGTTCACCACGTCGGTTTTTTCACCGAGTAATTTTTCTACCACTTCGACCAGCTGATGATCCGGAGGGCACTCATAACCCGGGATCGGCGGATGCAGTTCGGAGACCGTCAGGCGGCCCGGCCAGCGCTCGCTGACCGGGGCCAGCGCTTCATTCAGCAAGCCGTCGAGATCGCTCAGCGTCATGCCCGGCAGCGGGCGGATATCCATATGCAGTTCACAGCAGGCACAGATACGGTTGGAGGCATCGCCGCCGTGCAGGCTGCCGAGGTTCAGGGTCGGATACGGCACGGTGAACGCGTCGTAGTGATAGCGCTCTTTCAGATCGTCGCGCAGGGTCATGATGCGCCCGATGGCGTCATGCATCAGCTCAATGGCGTTGACGCCGCGCGCCGGATCGCTGGAGTGACCGGACTGGCCCAGGACACGCACTGCGGTAGAGATATGGCCTTTATGCGCACGGATTGGCTGTAACGAGGTTGGCTCACCGATGATCGCGCAATCCGGGCGAATCGACGTGTTTTCCGAGAAGTAGCGTGCACCCGCCATGCTGGTCTCTTCATCGGCGGTTGCCAGGATGTAGAGCGGCTTTTTCAGTTTTGTCACGTCCACGTCACGCAGCGCGTCGAGGATAAAGGCGAAGAAGCCTTTCATGTCGGCCGTGCCCAGCCCGTAGAGTTTGTTGTCATGCTCGGTCAGGGTAAACGGGTCGCGGGTCCAGCGGCCATCATCAAACGGCACGGTGTCGGTATGACCCGCAAGCAGCAGGCCGCCTGCGCCGGTTCCGGTGCTGGCGAGCAGGTTAAATTTGTGGCGGGTTCCGGGAACGGGCTGAACCTCAACGTTAAAGCCAAGATCGCTGAACCAACCCGCCAGCAGATTGATTAAAGACGCATTGCTCTGATCCAGTGCTTCTTCCGTTGCGCTGATGGACGGTGTGGCAATCAGGGCGCGGTAAATCTCGATAAATGGTGGTAAGTTCATTTTCATTGTTGACACACCTTAGGTCGTGATAGTATCAATATTCATGCAATAAATGTGAATAAAAATACATTATCGTTGAGCATAAAGGAACCCGATGTTGAATACGCTGATTGTAGGCGCTAGCGGTTATGCGGGCGCAGAGCTTGTAAGCTACGTAAATCGTCACCCTCATATGACCATAACCGCTTTGACTGTGTCAGCGCAAAGCAATGATGCGGGAAAGTTAATTTCCGATTTGCATCCGCAACTTAAGGGCATGGTTGATCTGCCTTTGCAGCCCATGTCTGACATCAGCGAGTTCACCGACGGCGTCGACGTCGTGTTTTTAGCCACCGCGCATGAGGTCAGCCACGACCTGGCGCCGCAGTTCCTGGCAGCCGGCTGCGTGGTGTTTGACCTCTCCGGCGCGTTCCGTGTTAACGACGGCGCGTTTTACGAAAAATATTACGGCTTCACTCACCAGCATCCGGATCTGCTTGAAAAAGCGGTGTATGGTCTGGCGGAGTGGAGCGCAGACAAGCTGAAAGAAGCGGATCTGATTGCCGTTCCGGGTTGCTACCCGACGGCGGCGCAGCTCTCTTTGAAACCGCTGATCGACGCCGGGCTGCTCGATCTGAACCAGTGGCCGGTGATCAACGCCACCAGCGGCGTGAGCGGAGCCGGGCGCAAGGCCGCTATCTCCAACAGCTTCTGCGAAGTGAGCCTTCAGCCGTATGGCGTGTTTAATCACCGCCATCACCCTGAAATCACCACGCATTTGGGCGCGGACGTGATTTTCACGCCGCATCTGGGCAGCTTCCCGCGTGGGATCCTCGAAACCATTACCTGCCGCCTGAAACCGGGTGTGACCAGCGAACAGGTGAAGGCGATCTTCACGCAGGCGTATGCAGATAAACCGCTGGTGCGTCTGTATGACAAAGGCGTGCCGGCGCTGAAAAATGTGGTCGGTCTGCCGTTCTGCGATATCGGCTTTGCCGTTCAGGGCGAGCATCTGATCGTGGTGGCCGCAGAAGACAACTTACTCAAAGGCGCTGCCGCTCAGGCAATGCAATGTGCAAATATTCGTTTCGGTTTCCCGGAAACGCAGGCTCTTATTTAAGGTGTGATGATGAACCCATTAATTATCAAACTCGGTGGTGTACTGCTGGACAGCGAAGAAGCGCTGGAGCGTCTTTTTACCGCGCTGGTTAACTATCGCGAATCACACCAACGTCCGCTGGTGATTGTGCACGGCGGCGGCTGCGTGGTGGATGAGCTGATGAAAGGGCTCAACCTGCCGGTGAAAAAGAAAAACGGTCTGCGGGTGACGCCTGCCGATCAGATTGACATCATCACTGGTGCGCTGGCGGGTACGGCGAACAAAACGCTGCTCTCCTGGGCAAAGAAACACCATATTGCGTCCGTTGGCCTCTATCTGGGCGATGGCGATAGCGTAAAAGTGACCCAGCTCGACGAAGAGCTCGGCCATGTTGGACTGGCGCAGCCAGGTTCGCCTAAGCTGATAAACACGCTGCTGGAAGGCGGTTTCCTGCCGGTGGTGAGCTCTATCGGCGTGACCGAAGAGGGCGCGCTGATGAACGTGAATGCGGACCAGGCGGCGACCGCGCTGGCCGCGACGCTGGGCGCGGATCTGATCCTGCTCTCCGACGTGAGCGGTATTCTGGACGGCAAAGGCCAGCGCATCGCGGAAATGACTGCGGCAAAAGCCGAACAGCTGATCGCCCAGGGCATTATTACCGACGGGATGATCGTCAAAGTCAATGCGGCGCTGGATGCCGCACGTACGCTCGGTCGCCCGGTGGATATCGCCTCCTGGCGTCATGCGGAGCAGCTTCCGGCACTGTTTAACGGCACGCCGATTGGCACACGTATTTTAGCGTAAGTTTTTAATGAATGACCGTAGGCCGGGTAAGCGTAGCGCCACCCGGCGGAACTAACGAATAAAGGAACGATGTTATGGCACTTTGGGGTGGGCGTTTTACACAGGCAGCGGATCAGCGGTTCAAACAGTTCAACGACTCTTTGCGCTTCGACTACCGCCTGGCCGAACAGGATATCGTCGGCTCTGTGGCCTGGTCCAAAGCGCTGGTAACGGTGGGCGTACTGAGCGCAGAGGAACAGCTGCAGCTGGAAGAGGCGCTCAACAATCTGCTGGAAGAAGTGCGTCTGGATCCGCAGCAAATCCTGCAGAGCGATGCCGAAGATATTCACAGCTGGGTGGAAGGCAAGCTGATCGACAAAGTCGGCCAGCTGGGTAAAAAGCTTCACACTGGCCGGAGCCGTAACGACCAGGTCGCCACCGACCTGAAGCTGTGGTGTAAAGATACCGTTGGCGAACTGCTGGCGGCCAACCGTCAGCTGCAGAGCGCGCTGGTGGAGACCGCACAGAACAACCAGGATGCGGTGATGCCGGGTTATACTCATCTGCAGCGCGCGCAGCCGGTGACCTTTGCGCACTGGTGTCTGGCCTATGTTGAGATGCTGGCGCGCGATGAAAGCCGTCTGCAGGATACCCTGAAACGTCTGGACGTCAGCCCGCTGGGCAGCGGCGCGCTGGCCGGTACGGCGTATGAAATCGACCGTGAACAGCTGGCAGGTTGGCTGGGCTTTGCCTCTGCTACCCGCAACAGCCTGGATAGCGTCTCCGATCGTGACCACGTGCTGGAACTGCTCTCTGACGCGTCTATCGGTATGGTGCACCTGTCGCGCTTTGCGGAAGACCTGATCTTCTTTAACTCTGGCGAAGCGGGCTTCGTCGAGCTGTCTGACCGTGTGACGTCTGGCTCTTCGCTGATGCCGCAGAAGAAAAACCCGGATGCGCTGGAGCTGATCCGCGGTAAGTGTGGCCGTGTACAGGGTGCGCTGACCGGCATGATGATGACCCTGAAAGGGCTCCCGCTGGCATACAACAAAGATATGCAGGAAGACAAAGAAGGGCTGTTCGACGCACTCGACACCTGGCTGGACTGTCTACATATGGGCGCGCTGGTGCTGGACGGCATTCAGGTGAAGCGTCCACGCTGCCAGGAAGCGGCCCAGCAGGGCTACGCGAACGCGACTGAACTGGCGGATTATCTGGTAGCGAAAGGCGTACCGTTCCGTGAAGCGCACCATATTGTCGGTGAAGCGGTGGTGGA
This sequence comes from Enterobacter sp. BIDMC92, assembly GCF_001030225.1. Lineage (NCBI taxonomy): Bacteria > Pseudomonadati > Pseudomonadota > Gammaproteobacteria > Enterobacterales > Enterobacteriaceae > Enterobacter > Enterobacter sp. BIDMC92. The sequence goes on along the minus strand of NZ_KQ087598.1, from coordinate 4,656,388 downwards.
AGCGATTCGTCAGGGGAAACCGCTGGAAGAACTGGCCCTTGCTGACCTGCAGAAATTCAGCGCGGCGATCGGCGATGATGTGTATCCGATTCTTTCGCTGCAGTCCTGCCTGGATAAGCGTGCTGCGAAAGGCGGCGTGTCGCCGAAGCAGGTGGCGCAGGCGATAGCGGATGCGAAAAACCGGTTGGTTTGAACCGTGCGGGCTGGTGCCCTCACCCCGGCCCTCTCCCACAGGGAGAGGGAGAAAAACAAAGCCTGGCTTAGCGCCAGGCTTTTTTACGCAAAAAAAAAGCGGACCACGGGGTCCGCAAAAGTTCACGTTGGCTTTAGTTGTTCGAGTTTTGAGAGAAACTCGATGACGGGGCGGGGACGTCAAGGGTCAAACACGTGCCGCCTCGTCTATGTGATGTATTATTCAACAGAATGCTTGATAGGGATAATCGTTCGTTGCTATGCTATCTATCGCCATGAACTATCGTGGCGACGGAGGATGAATAATGAATATTCGTGATCTTGAATACCTGGTAGCGTTAGCCGAGCATCGTCACTTTCGCCGCGCGGCAGATTCCTGCCACGTCAGCCAGCCCACGCTGAGCGGTCAGATCCGCAAGCTGGAAGACGAGCTGGGTGTGATGTTGCTGGAGCGCACCAGTCGTAAGGTACTGTTCACACAGGCAGGTTTACTGCTGGTGGATCAGGCGCGCACCGTGCTGCGCGAGGTCAAAGTGCTCAAGGAAATGGCAAGCCAGCAGGGAGAGGCGATGTCTGGCCCACTGCATATTGGCCTGATCCCAACCGTTGGTCCGTACCTGCTGCCGCACATCATTCCGATGCTGCACCAGACGTTCCCGAAACTCGAAATGTACCTGCATGAAGCGCAAACCCATCAGCTGCTGGCACAGCTGGACAGCGGCAAGCTCGACTGCGCCATTCTGGCGCTGGTGAAAGAGAGTGAAGCCTTCATTGAAGTGCCGCTGTTCGATGAGCCAATGATGCTGGCGATCTACGAAGATCACCCGTGGGCGAACCGCGATCGTGTGCCGATGGCCGATCTCGCCGGTGAAAAGCTGCTGATGCTGGAAGACGGCCACTGCCTGCGCGATCAGGCGATGGGCTTCTGCTTCGAAGCGGGCGCTGATGAGGATACCCATTTCCGCGCAACCAGCCTGGAAACGCTGCGTAATATGGTCGCGGCGGGAAGCGGAATCACGCTGCTGCCTGCGCTGGCGGTACCGCGCGAACGCAAACGCGATGGTGTGGTTTACTTGCCGTGCATTAAGCCAGAGCCGCGTCGAACCATTGGTCTGGTCTATCGCCCGGGCTCACCGCTGCGCAGCCGCTATGAGCAGCTGGCAGAGGCCATCCGTGGTGCGATGGATGGCCATTTCGACAGTGCGTTAAAACAGGCGGTTTAAACCGTTTAAGGCAGCGACCCGATAGGCTTCGGCCATAGTCGGGTAGTTAAAGGTGGTGTTAACGAAGTACTCAATGGTGTTGCCACCACCTTTCTGCTCCATGATGGCCTGGCCGATATGAATGATTTCCGCGGCGCGTTCACCAAAGCAGTGAATCCCGAGGATCTCTTTCGTCTCGCGATGGAACAGGATCTTCAGCGTCCCCACGCTCATCCCCACGATTTGCGCCCGCGCCAGATGTTTAAACTGCGCGCGCCCTACCTCGTAAGGCACCTTCATTGAGGTCAGCTGCTGCTCGGTTTTGCCGACAGAACTGATTTCCGGGATGGTATAGATGCCCGTCGGGATATCTTCGATCAGATGCGCCGTCGCTTCGCCTTTTACCAGCGCCTGAGCCGCGATGCGCCCCTGGTCATAAGCGGCAGAGGCCAGACTTGGGTAGCCAATCACGTCGCCAACCGCGTAGATATGCGGCAGGGCGGTCTGATACATGCTGTTGACCTTCAGCTGACCACGGCTGTCGGTTTCAAGGCCGATATTTTCCAGCTGCAGCGAATCGGTGTTACCGGTACGGCCGTTGGCATACAGCAGACAGTCAGCTTTCAGCTTCTTGCCGGACTTGAGGTGCATGATCACCCCGTCGTCACAGCCTTCAATCTTCTCATACTCTTCGTTGTGGCGAATCACCACGCCGCTGTTCCAGAAGTGGTAGGAGAGAGAGTCTGACATCTCCTGATCGAGGAACGCCAGCAGGCGATCGCGGGTGTTGATCAGGTCAACTTTGACATCCATTCCGCGGAAGATCGACGCATATTCACAGCCAATGACTCCCGCACCATAGATAATGACGTGACGGGGTTCATGGTGCAGGCTCAGAATGGAGTCACTGTCGTAGACGCGCGGATGTGAGAAGTCCACGTCGGCCGGATGGTAAGGGCGTGAACCGCAGGCGATGACAAATTTTTCGGCGGTAAGGGTTTCAACCGAACCATCGTGGCACTCGAGTGCCAGCGTGTGTTCATCCACAAAATGCGCGTTGCCCTGCAAAATCTCACAGTGGTTACGCTCATAAAATCCCTGACGCATACGTGTCTGCTGGTTAATGACGGTATCCGCGTGGTTCAGGATGTCAGCAAAGGATGAACGAAGAAGTCGGGAGTGGTCGCTGTAAAGAGGGTTCTGGTTAAATTCGATAATGCGGCTAACGGCGTGGCGGAGGGCTTTGGAAGGGATGGTGCCCCAGTGGGTGCAACCGCCGCCGACATTATGGTAGCGCTCAATGACCGCTACTCTGGCTCCCTGTTTCACCAGACCCATAGCAGCACCTTCACCGCCGGGACCGGAACCAATAACTATTGCGTCGTAATCGTAGGAATGTGGCATGGCAAGGCTTACCTGTTCTTATACATAAAAGCAACAGAATCATAACATCATTGCCCGAGTAACCCAATTATCGTTGTGCTTTTTTCCGGCAGTGGAGCACAAACCGCACGTAAACAATCATTCACAAAGCTGAGCAAACAGATTAATTTTATTCTCTGGTATAGTGCCATCAGGCCTTTGGAAGGATTCAACTATCGTGATGGGCGTAAGAGCACAACAAAAAGAGAAAACCCGGCGTTCGCTGGTGGAAGCCGCATTCAGTCAACTGAGTGCTGAGCGAAGTTTTGCCAGTTTGAGCCTGCGCGAAGTCGCACGCGAGGCCGGGATTGCGCCAACGTCCTTCTATCGTCATTTCCGTGATGTGGATGAACTGGGCCTGACCATGGTCGATGAAAGTGGTCTGATGCTGCGCCAGTTGATGCGCCAGGCGCGTCAGCGTATCGCCAAAGGGGGCAGCGTCATCCGCACCTCCGTATCGACCTTTATGGAATTTATCGGCAATAACCCCAACGCGTTTCGTCTGCTTTTGCGCGAGCGTTCGGGGACATCAGCGGCGTTTCGTGCCGCCGTCGCGCGTGAAATTCAGCACTTCATCGCGGAACTTGCCGACTATCTTGAACTCGAAAATCATATGCCGCGTGCGTTTACTGAGGCGCAGGCCGAGGCGATGGTGACGATTGTGTTCAGCGCGGGTGCCGAAGCGCTGGATGTCAGCATTGAACAACGTAAGCAGCTTGAAGAGCGACTGGTATTGCAGCTCAGGATGATCTCCAAAGGTGCATACTACTGGTATCGCCGTGAACAAGAGAAACTGGCACATCAAACCGAAGAATGAAGGTGAGTAATGAAACAGTCAGGTCAGGATAAAGGGACGCTGTTGCTGGCATTGATCGCTGGCTTATCCATTAATGGGACGTTTGCCGCTATTTTTAGCTCCATTGTTCCGTTTTCAATTTTCCCGCTTATTGCGCTGGTGCTGACCGTTTACTGTCTGCATCAACGTTACCTGAACCGCACGATGCCGGTCGGGTTGCCGGGACTGGCGGCGGCCTGCTTTATTCTGGGTGTACTGCTCTACAGCACGGTGGTGCGCGCGGAGTATCCGGATATCGGCTCTAACTTCTTCCCTGCGGTACTGTCTGTTGCGCTGGTATTCTGGATCGGCGCTCGCATGCGTAGCCGCAAAAGCCAGTTGCCGGAGTAATGAATGATTTGTAGGGCAGGTAAGCGAAGCGCTACCTGCCAAAAACGCCGGATGGCGTAACGCTTATCCGGCCTGTAGATCACCGTGCGGTAAGTAAAACGCCGCACTCCATATGGTGGGTATACGGGAACTGATCGAACAGTGCCAGACGTTCAACTTTGTGCGTCTGGCCTAATGTTTCAAGGTTCTTGCACAGTGTCTCCGGGTTGCAGGAGATGTACAAAATACGCGGGTACGCCTGCACCATCTTTTCGGTTTCGCTGTCGAGTCCACTGCGCGGCGGGTCGACAAAAATCGTCTCACACTGGTAGCTCTTCAAATCAATCCCTTCCAGACGGTTAAACTGGCGTACGCCGTTCATGGCCTGGGTAAACTCTTCAGCGGCCATACGGATGATCTGTACGTTATCAATATGGTTGGCAGCAATGTTGTACTGCGCGGCGGCAACTGACGGCTTGGCAATTTCCGTTGCCAGCACGCGATCGAAGTTACGTGCCAGCGCCAGGGAGAAGTTGCCGTTACCGCAGTACAGTTCAAGCAGATCGCCCGTTGACCCTTCCGTTGCCTTCAGCGCCCACTCCAGCATCTGCACATTCATTGCGGCGTTCGGCTGGGTAAAACTGTTCTCCACCTGACGATAAATCATCTCTTTACCCGCCACCGGCAGACGCTCGTCGACGTAATCCTGATCGAGCATGATTTTGGTTTTTGTCGCGCGGCCAATCAGATGAACGTTGATGTTCTGCGCCCGCAGCGCATCACGCAGCGCTTCGGCCTGCTCGCGCCACTCGTCATTCAGCGCTTTGTGATACAGCAGGGAGACGATAGCCTGGTTACTTTGCGTGGTCAGATAGTCAATCTGGAACAGCTTGTGGCGCAGCACCGGGTTATCACGTACGCCGTCGATCAATAGCGTCATGAGCTGGTTGATAAGCTCGCTCGCGGCCGGGAAGCTGTCCACGCGAATGCGGGATTTCGTCTGCTGATCGAAAATAATGTGGTACAGGTCATCCCCGTCATGCCAGATGCGGAACTCGGCGCGCATACGATAGTGGCTGACAGGCGAGCGAAACACCTCGGGAACGGGCGCGTTGAACGGCGTCATCATACTTTGCAGGCGGACAACTTTCTCTGCCAGCTGCGCGTCGTACTGTTCGGTCGGGAGGTGTTCGGGGGTCATGATGCGTCCTGAGTGATAAAGAATTACGCGGGGATTGTAGGGATTGTTCAGGGGATGTCCAGATTTAATGGCTAATAGCTGTCTGGACATCTATACGTGTCTAATTGTAGCATTCTGTTTCCGGTCTCATGAGAGTGAAAAGGGAATCCAGTGTAAATCTGGAGCTGACGCGCAGCGGTAACGACTGGCGGGATGAGCGTTGTAGACACTGTGAAAATGGGAAGTCTTCATCCTTATAAAGCCACCTAGCCCGAAGACCTGCCGGGATCACGTCGCATTTGGTTTCATCATCGCGTGCTATCGATGAGGCCTGCGGCATCCTTCTTATATTGTGGATGCTTTAACAATGATTAAAAAAGTATCGCTGTTGACGGCGTTGTCCGTCACGGCATTTTCGGGCTGGGCGCAGGATAGCGCAGACTCGTTGGTGGTGACGGCAAATCGTTTTGAACAACCGGCAAAAACTGTTCTGGCGCCGACGTCCGTGGTGACGCGTGAAGATATTGAGCGCTGGCAATCCACGACCGTTGTCGATGTTATGCGCCGCCTGCCGGGGGTAGATACCGCGCAAAACGGCGGAATGGGGCAGTATTCTTCACTCTTTATACGCGGCACGAATTCCAGTCATGTTCTCATCCTTGTCGACGGGATCCGACTTAACCAGGCGGGCGTCACGGGATCATCGGATCTCAGCCAGTTTCCGATCGCGCTGGTGCAGCGTATCGAATACATCCGTGGCCCGCGTTCGGCGGTGTATGGCTCCGATGCGATTGGTGGCGTAGTGAACATCATTACCACCCGCGCCAAAGATGGTACGACTCTGAATGCAGGCGTAGGCTCGCACGGTTACCAAAATTATGGCGGCAGTACTCAGCAGACGCTGGGTGAAACCACGCGTGTGACGCTGGCCGGTGATTACACGTATACCAAAGGCTTTGATGTGGTGGCGGACGGTAACAACGGCGGCGTTCCCCAAACCGATCGCGACGGCTACATGAATAAAACGATCTACGGTGCGCTGGAGCATGCGTTCTCTGAGCAATGGAGCGGTTTCGTTCGCGGATATGGTTACAGCAACCGTACTGCCTATGACGCTTATTACAGTCCAACCGCGCTAGTTGATACCCGCCAGCTGTATAGCCAGACCTGGGATGCCGGACTGCGCTTCAACGAAGATATCTTCCATTCACAGCTGCTTTCCAGTTACAGCCACAGCAAGGATTTTAACTACGATCCGCATCTTGGACGTTATGACGCCACGGCAACGCTGGACGAAATCAAACAGTACAACGTTCAGTGGACAAACTCCGTGGACGTTGGCCATGGCAATATCGGCGCGGGTATCGACTGGCAAAAACAGAGCACAGAACCTAACACCAACTATGTGCCTAATGCCTACGACATTCGTAACACGGGCGTCTACCTGACGGCGTTGCAGAAGTTTGGTGATATTACGCTGGAAGGCGCAGCGCGCAGCGACGATAACTCGCAGTTTGGTCGCCATGGTACCTGGCAGAGCAGTGCGGGCTGGGAGTTTATTGACGGTTACCGTTTCATTGCTTCTTATGGCACGGCCTATAAAGCACCGAATCTGGGGCAACTCTACGGATTGTATGGCAATGACCGTCTTGATCCTGAAGAGAGCAAACAGTGGGAAGGTGCGTTCGAAGGCCTTACCGCAGGCGTAAACTGGCGCGTGTCGGCCTATCGTAACGACGTTGATAACCTAATCGACTTCAACAATAACCTTCAGGAGTATTACAACGTTGGCAAGGCACGTATTAAAGGTGTCGAAGCGACGGCTTCGTTTGATACTGGCCCGGTCATGCATACTGTCAGTTATGACTATGTTGATGCGCGTAATGCGGCAACCAACCAGTTGCTGGATCGTCGCGCTAAACAGCAGGTGAAGTATCAGCTTGATACGCAGATCTATGATTTTGACTGGAGTCTGACCTATCACTATCTGGGGACGCGGTACGATACCGACTTCGGTACATGGCCGAGTCAGAAGGTCAAAATGGGCGGCGTAAGCCTGTGGGATGTCGCAGTTTCGTATCCTGTCACCTCACACCTCACAGTTCGTGGTAAAATAGCCAACCTGTTCGATAAAGATTACGAGACAGTTTATGGCTACCAAACTGCAGGACGGGAATACACCTTGTCTGGCAGCTACACCTTCTAATCCGCGTCCCACCGTGCTGGTATTTGATTCCGGCGTCGGTGGGCTTTCGGTCTATGATGAGATCCGGCATCTCCTGCCGGATCTTCATTACATCTACGCCTTCGATAACGTTGCTTTTCCGTATGGGGAAAAGAGCGAAGATTTTATTGTTGAGCGTGTGGTTGAAATCGTTACTGCGGTACAAAAGCGCTATCCCCTCGCGCTGGCCGTTATCGCCTGCAACACGGCGAGCACCGTTTCCCTTCCTGCCCTGCGTGAAAAATTCCAGTTTCCGGTTGTAGGGGTCGTTCCTGCAATAAAACCAGCAGCGCGCCTGACGGCGAACGGTATTGTGGGGTTGCTGGCAACGCGAGGCACGGTAAAGCGTCCTTATACCCGCGAGCTGATCGACCGTTTTGCCAACGAATGCCAGATTGCGATGCTCGGTTCGGCTGAGCTGGTGGAAATGGCCGAAGCGAAGCTGCATGGTAAGGCGGTATCACTCGAAGAGTTGCGTCGTATTCTTCGTCCGTGGCTGCGGATGCCCGAACCACCGGACACCGTTGTGCTGGGCTGCACCCACTTCCCGCTATTACAGGAAGAACTTTTAGCCGTGTTGCCGGAAGGGACACGTCTGGTGGATTCTGGTGCGGCTATCGCTCGTCGTACGGCCTGGTTGCTGGAGCATGAAGCGCCGGATGCGAAATCAGCCGATGCGAATATTGCTTTTTGTATGGCAATCACGAATGAGACCGAGCAACTTTTACCCGTTTTACGTCGTTACGGCTTTGAAACGCTCGAAAAACTGGCGCTGTAGCACGGTTTTGAGCAAAAAAGAGACGGTTGAACGTTTTTTTTAAAAGAGGGGTTGTCAACGTCTGAGAACTCCCTATAATGCGCCTCCACTGACACGGAACAACGGCTTACAGGCCGCCGGGTTAGCGGGGTTCAGAGATGAACGCCAGCAGAGAAAAGCGAAAATAATCACTTGACTCTGAATGAGGAAAACGTAATATACGGGACCTCGCAACGATGAGCTGAAAGCCGCGTTGCAACTGCTCTTTAACAATTTATCAGACAATCTGTGTGGGCACTCAAAGTGACATGGATTCTTAACGTCGCAAGACGAAAAATGAATACCAAGTCTCAACGAGTGAACACGTAATTCATTACGAAGTTTAATTCATTGAGCATCAAACTTTTAAATTGAAGAGTTTGATCATGGCTCAGATTGAACGCTGGCGGCAGGCCTAACACATGCAAGTCGAACGGTAGCACAGAGAGCTTGCTCTCGGGTGACGAGTGGCGGACGGGTGAGTAATGTCTGGGAAACTGCCTGATGGAGGGGGATAACTACTGGAAACGGTAGCTAATACCGCATAACGTCGCAAGACCAAAGAGGGGGACCTTCGGGCCTCTTGCCATCAGATGTGCCCAGATGGGATTAGCTAGTAGGTGGGGTAACGGCTCACCTAGGCGACGATCCCTAGCTGGTCTGAGAGGATGACCAGCCACACTGGAACTGAGACACGGTCCAGACTCCTACGGGAGGCAGCAGTGGGGAATATTGCACAATGGGCGCAAGCCTGATGCAGCCATGCCGCGTGTATGAAGAAGGCCTTCGGGTTGTAAAGTACTTTCAGCGGGGAGGAAGGTGTTGAGGTTAATAACCTCAGCAATTGACGTTACCCGCAGAAGAAGCACCGGCTAACTCCGTGCCAGCAGCCGCGGTAATACGGAGGGTGCAAGCGTTAATCGGAATTACTGGGCGTAAAGCGCACGCAGGCGGTCTGTCAAGTCGGATGTGAAATCCCCGGGCTCAACCTGGGAACTGCATTCGAAACTGGCAGGCTAGAGTCTTGTAGAGGGGGGTAGAATTCCAGGTGTAGCGGTGAAATGCGTAGAGATCTGGAGGAATACCGGTGGCGAAGGCGGCCCCCTGGACAAAGACTGACGCTCAGGTGCGAAAGCGTGGGGAGCAAACAGGATTAGATACCCTGGTAGTCCACGCCGTAAACGATGTCGACTTGGAGGTTGTGCCCTTGAGGCGTGGCTTCCGGAGCTAACGCGTTAAGTCGACCGCCTGGGGAGTACGGCCGCAAGGTTAAAACTCAAATGAATTGACGGGGGCCCGCACAAGCGGTGGAGCATGTGGTTTAATTCGATGCAACGCGAAGAACCTTACCTACTCTTGACATCCAGAGAACTTAGCAGAGATGCTTTGGTGCCTTCGGGAACTCTGAGACAGGTGCTGCATGGCTGTCGTCAGCTCGTGTTGTGAAATGTTGGGTTAAGTCCCGCAACGAGCGCAACCCTTATCCTTTGTTGCCAGCGGTTAGGCCGGGAACTCAAAGGAGACTGCCAGTGATAAACTGGAGGAAGGTGGGGATGACGTCAAGTCATCATGGCCCTTACGAGTAGGGCTACACACGTGCTACAATGGCGCATACAAAGAGAAGCGACCTCGCGAGAGCAAGCGGACCTCATAAAGTGCGTCGTAGTCCGGATTGGAGTCTGCAACTCGACTCCATGAAGTCGGAATCGCTAGTAATCGTAGATCAGAATGCTACGGTGAATACGTTCCCGGGCCTTGTACACACCGCCCGTCACACCATGGGAGTGGGTTGCAAAAGAAGTAGGTAGCTTAACCTTCGGGAGGGCGCTTACCACTTTGTGATTCATGACTGGGGTGAAGTCGTAACAAGGTAACCGTAGGGGAACCTGCGGTTGGATCACCTCCTTACCTTAAAGAACCTGCCTTTGCAGTGCTCACACAGATTGTCTGATGAAAAACAGCAGTAAAAACCTCTACAGGCTTGTAGCTCAGGTGGTTAGAGCGCACCCCTGATAAGGGTGAGGTCGGTGGTTCAAGTCCACTCAGGCCTACCAAATTTGCGAAGCAAATTTGAAGAGGTTATCAACGATGGGGCTATAGCTCAGCTGGGAGAGCGCCTGCTTTGCACGCAGGAGGTCTGCGGTTCGATCCCGCATAGCTCCACCATCTTTTACTGCGAACACAAGAAAACTTCAGAGTGAACCTGAAAAGGTGCACTGCGAAGTTTTGCTCTTTAAAAATCTGGATCAAGCTGAAAATTGAAACGACACACAGTTAATGTGTGTTCGAGTCTCTCAAATTTTCGCAATCAGAAGTGAAACATCTTCGGGTTGTGAGGTTAAGCGACTAAGCGTACACGGTGGATGCCCTGGCAGTCAGAGGCGATGAAGGACGTGCTAATCTGCGAAAAGCGCCGGCGAGGTGATATGAACCTTTGACCCGGCGATGTCCGAATGGGGAAACCCAGTGTGATTTGTCACACTATCGTTAACTGAATACATAGGTTAACGAGGCGAACCGGGGGAACTGAAACATCTAAGTACCCCGAGGAAAAGAAATCAACCGAGATTCCCCCAGTAGCGGCGAGCGAACGGGGAGCAGCCCAGAGTCTGAATCAGCTTGTGTGTTAGTGGAACGGTCTGGAAAGTCCGACGGTACAGGGTGATAGTCCCGTACACGAAAACACACAGGTTGTGAACTCGAAGAGTAGGGCGGGACACGTGGTATCCTGTCTGAATATGGGGGGACCATCCTCCAAGGCTAAATACTCCTGACTGACCGATAGTGAACCAGTACCGTGAGGGAAAGGCGAAAAGAACCCCGGCGAGGGGAGTGAAAAAGAACCTGAAACCGTGTACGTACAAGCAGTGGGAGCACCTTCGGGTGTGACTGCGTACCTTTTGTATAATGGGTCAGCGACTTATATTCTGTAGCAAGGTTAACCGTATAGGGGAGCCGAAGGGAAACCGAGTCTTAACTGGGCGTTAAGTTGCAGGGTATAGACCCGAAACCCGGTGATCTAGCCATGGGCAGGTTGAAGGTTGGGTAACACTAACTGGAGGACCGAACCGACTAATGTTGAAAAATTAGCGGATGACTTGTGGCTGGGGGTGAAAGGCCAATCAAACCGGGAGATAGCTGGTTCTCCCCGAAAGCTATTTAGGTAGCGCCTCGTGAACTCATCTTCGGGGGTAGAGCACTGTTTCGGCTAGGGGGCCATCCCGGCTTACCAACCCGATGCAAACTACGAATACCGAAGAATGTTATCACGGGAGACACACGGCGGGTGCTAACGTCCGTCGTGAAGAGGGAAACAACCCAGACCGCCAGCTAAGGTCCCAAAGTCATGGTTAAGTGGGAAACGATGTGGGAAGGCACAGACAGCCAGGATGTTGGCTTAGAAGCAGCCATCATTTAAAGAAAGCGTAATAGCTCACTGGTCGAGTCGGCCTGCGCGGAAGATGTAACGGGGCTAAACCATGCACCGAAGCTGCGGCAGCGACACTATGTGTTGTTGGGTAGGGGAGCGTTCTGTAAGCCGTTGAAGGTGACCTGTGAGGGTTGCTGGAGGTATCAGAAGTGCGAATGCTGACATAAGTAACGATAAAGCGGGTGAAAAGCCCGCTCGCCGGAAGACCAAGGGTTCCTGTCCAACGTTAATCGGGGCAGGGTGAGTCGACCCCTAAGGCGAGGCCGAAAGGCGTAGTCGATGGGAAACAGGTTAATATTCCTGTACTTGGTGTTACTGCGAAGGGGGGACGGAGAAGGCTATGTTAGCCGGGCGACGGTTGTCCCGGTTTAAGCATGTAGGCGGAGGTTCCAGGTAAATCCGGTACCTTTTAACGCTGAGGTGTGATGACGAGGCACTACGGTGCTGAAGTAACAAATGCCCTGCTTCCAGGAAAAGCCTCTAAGCATCAGGTAACATCAAATCGTACCCCAAACCGACACAGGTGGTCAGGTAGAGAATACCAAGGCGCTTGAGAGAACTCGGGTGAAGGAACTAGGCAAAATGGTGCCGTAACTTCGGGAGAAGGCACGCTGATATGTAGGTGAAGCCCCTGCGGGTGGAGCTGAAATCAGTCGAAGATACCAGCTGGCTGCAACTGTTTATTAAAAACACAGCACTGTGCAAACACGAAAGTGGACGTATACGGTGTGACGCCTGCCCGGTGCCGGAAGGTTAATTGATGGGGTTAGCGGTAACGCGAAGCTCTTGATCGAAGCCCCGGTAAACGGCGGCCGTAACTATAACGGTCCTAAGGTAGCGAAATTCCTTGTCGGGTAAGTTCCGACCTGCACGAATGGCGTAATGATGGCCAGGCTGTCTCCACCCGAGACTCAGTGAAATTGAACTCGCTGTGAAGATGCAGTGTACCCGCGGCAAGACGGAAAGACCCCGTGAACCTTTACTATAGCTTGACACTGAACACTGGTCCTTGATGTGTAGGATAGGTGGGAGGCTTTGAAGTGTGGACGCCAGTCTGCATGGAGCCGTCCTTGAAATACCACCCTTTAATGGCTGGTGTTCTAACGTAGACCCGTTACCCGGGTTGCGGACAGTGTCTGGTGGGTAGTTTGACTGGGGCGGTCTCCTCCCAAAGAGTAACGGAGGAGCACGAAGGTTAGCTAATCCTGGTCGGACATCAGGAGGTTAGTGCAATGGCATAAGCTAGCTTGACTGCGAGAGTGACGGCTCGAGCAGGTGCGAAAGCAGGTCATAGTGATCCGGTGGTTCTGAATGGAAGGGCCATCGCTCAACGGATAAAAGGTACTCCGGGGATAACAGGCTGATACCGCCCAAGAGTTCATATCGACGGCGGTGTTTGGCACCTCGATGTCGGCTCATCACATCCTGGGGCTGAAGTAGGTCCCAAGGGTATGGCTGTTCGCCATTTAAAGTGGTACGCGAGCTGGGTTTAGAACGTCGTGAGACAGTTCGGTCCCTATCTGCCGTGGGCGCTGGAGAATTGAGGGGGGCTGCTCCTAGTACGAGAGGACCGGAGTGGACGCATCACTGGTGTTCGGGTTGTCATGCCAATGGCACTGCCCGGTAGCTAAATGCGGAAGAGATAAGTGCTGAAAGCATCTAAGCACGAAACTTGCCCCGAGATGAGTTCTCCCTGAGCCTTTAAGGCTCCTGAAGGAACGTTGAAGACGACGACGTTGATAGGTCGGGTGTGTAAGCGCAGCGATGCGTTGAGCTAACCGATACTAATGAACCGTGAGGCTTAACCTTACAACGCCGAAGATGTTTTGGCGAAGAGACGACACAAGTTTCAGCTTTGATACAGATTAACAGAATTTGCCTGGCGGCTTTAGCGCGGTGGTCCCACCTGACCCCATGCCGAACTCAGAAGTGAAACGCCGTAGCGCCGATGGTAGTGTGGGGTCTCCCCATGTGAGAGTAGGGAACTGCCAGGCATCAAATTAAGTAGTAAGCCGGTGCATTAATCCGGTGGTTACAAGCAGTCTTCGGTGGAGCGGTAGTTCAGTCGGTTAGAATACCTGCCTGTCACGCAGGGGGTCGCGGGTTCGAGTCCCGTCCGTTCCGCCACTTATTAAGACATTAAGCCTGCCATTACTGGCAGGCTTAATGGCGAAAAACTTTAGGGGCGTAGCTCAGTTGGTAGAGCACCGGTCTCCAAAACCGGGTGTCGCGAGTTCGAGTCTCTCCGCCCCTGCCATATATAATCCTTTGCTTCGGCAAAGGATTTTTTTTTGCCTGAAATTCTCTACAGCACCGCTTCTTCATTTTCAGCCAGCCTCCCTGCTGGCTGGTATCTCAATCCATGACGTTGATTTTTAATAGATCTTTTATCTGCGATTGCTTATCACTATTTTGCAGCCAAATGGCATACAGCGGCCTGGTAAGCGTGGTGGAATCCACCACGGTATGCAGCCCGGCTTTAGTGTCTGCCCAGCGAACCGGTAACCACGTACACCCTTTTAACAAGGGCAGTTGCTGGCAGGCGATCTCTGCAGAGCTGGTTGTTAACTGTGGAACATCATCAGGTGCAATCAATCCCGCCTCATGCTGCTGAAAATCTGGTCCCCATTCCAGCCGCAAATAGGTCAGGTCTGCCTTCATCATCGAAGGTTCAGAGGCATAAAGCGCCAGACCAAACTGGCCAACAATCTGGCTGCTAAATTCATCCATCTTGGGGGCTTCGGTCGTGATCAAAAGATCAAGCTGACGCTCATGAAGTTGCTTAACCAGCGACTGCCGTTGCGCAATCCTGGCTTCGAATTGCAAATGACCATGAGAATGATACAGCCGGGTAAGCCACTGACTTAACATACATTCCCACAGAGAAGCGCTGGCCCCAATCGAGAACTCATTGTGCCTCGAAGTATGGGCAACCTCTTTGCGCGCTGCCTGCCAGGTATTCATCAGCGTTTCTGCGTACGGGAGCAGTTTTTCACCCGCAGGTGTCAAACGGATGTTGTTGCGATGGCGGGTAAAAAGATTCACACCGAGTTGATTTTCCAGCTGTCGAATACGAAAACTGACTGCTGACTGCGTCAGATAAAGGGCTTCAGCTGCTCGCCCAAAGTGGCGTGTTCTGCTCACTTCAAGGAAAGTTTTTAGCAATTCCGTATCCACATCTTTCTCCGCAAAATTATTTGTCGTTATGATTTAAATGTTTTGTTTTACACTCTGTCAAGCGTAACTAATACTCCGCGCCATAAATAGCTCGGCCAAAGAATTAGGAGCGTGTAGGATGGCGGAAAGCTTTACGACGACTAATCGTTTTTTCGACAATAAAAATTATCCACGCGGGTTCTCTCGTCACGGCGACTTCACCATCAAAGAGGCGCAGCTGCTTGAGCGTCATGGTTATGCCTTCAACGAGCTGGATCTGGGTAAACGTGAGCCTGCAACGGAAGATGAAAAGCAGTTTGTCTCCGTGTGCCGTGGTGAGCGTGAACCACAATCTGAAGCGGAACGTGTATGGATCAAGTACATGGCGCGCATTAAGCGTCCAAAGCGTTTCCATACCCTTTCTGGCGGTAAGCCGCAGATGGAAGGTGCTGAAGATTACACCGAGTCTGATGACTAAGAAAAAAGGGGCTGCGGCCCCTTTTTTACGCCAGTAACTTTTGCAGGTGCAAAAGTAAACGGTCGATTGCCCGATAGCTCAACGCTTCCTGCAGATGCTGTCTCTCAATTGCATGACTGCTTTCCACATCGGCGATAGTACGAGCCACTTTTAAAAGACGCTGCCATGCACGAATAGAGAGCCCGAAGCGCGTCAACGTTTCCTCCAGCCACGTCGCATCCTCAGCCTTTAGCTGGCAAAACTGTCGGATCTCAGCATTATCCAGACGGGCATTCAGTTTATTTTGCCGCCTGTACTGCCGGGCCTGAGCGGCAATAACCCGATCGCGAACCGTTACTGAACACTCTCCTCTGACACTGCTCTGGCTGAGCAGGCCGGGAGGAGGCAAAGGGATCTCCAGGGATAAATCGAAACGATCCAGGAAAGGGCCTGATAACTTTCCCAGATATCGCAGTGTTTGTTCAGGCGTACAGCGGTTGTGATTCCCCTGATAATGACCTGACGGGCTGGGGTTCATTGCCGCAACCAGCTGGAACTGTGCCGGATAGCTTATTTTGGCTCGGGTACGTGAGATATGTATCTCTCCGGATTCAATCGGCTCCCTTAGGGCATCCAGCACGCGCCGCTCAAACTCAGGTAGTTCATCAAGAAACAGGATGCCGTTATGTGCCAGTGAAATCTCTCCCGGCCCCGGAATGGAACCTCCTCCGACCATGGCCGTCAGGGACGCGCTGTGGTGCGGAGAGCGGAAAGGGCGACGTCGCCACTGTTTTTGCAACGACACTGAACTCACCAGGCTCACTATCGCAGCGCTTTCGAGTGCTTCATGGTTATTGAGTGGTGGAAGTAAACCATTCAACCGGCTCGCCAGCATCGTTTTTCCGGTACCCGGCGGGCCAATCAGCAACAGGTTATGCCCGCCGGCAGCGGTGATCTCCAGCGCTCGCTTTCCCTGCTCCTGACCGATAATATCGCTGAGATCGTCGGTGCTTTCAGGCGGTATATCTTCCGTTTCTTCGGGCTCTGACAACTTATGCCGCCCTTCAAGATGGGCGCAGACCTCCTGCAAATGCCCGGCAATAAGGCACCCTTTTTCGGCTATCAGGCTCACTTCCGCACTGTTTTCATTGGCAAGAATGATTTCCCGACCGGCACGTATAGCTTCCAGCGCACCAGAGATAGCGCCAGGAACGCCTCTCAGCGCGCCTGTAAGCGCCAGTTCACCGATGAACTCGTACGAGCCTAGCCTGGACGTATTAAGCTGTTCAGAAGCGGCGAGAAGCGCAATAGCGATAGGTAAATCATATCTCCCGCCCTCTTTAGGCAGATCCGCTGGTGCCAGGTTGATGGTGATCTTTTTCGCCGGGAAGGTATAACCGCTATTGATAATGGCGCTGCGTACCCGATCTCTGGCTTCTTTCACCGTTGTCTCTGGCAAGCCGACAAGCGTTAAGCCGGGCAGTCCATTACTCAGATGAACCTCCACAGAAATAAGCGGTGCTTTTACTCCAATAGCCGCACGCGTATAAACAACTGACAGTGACATAAGCACCTCCTCGGGCGCTGACTATGCCACTGTCTCTTTCATACCTTGAGTGCTGTTTTTGTGTTTTACGGCATTACTTCCAGACTTTTAGCAGCAATTTGCAATCATTTCTTGTGAGTGGAAGCCACATCGCAGAAAAAAACGTGCCCGTTATGATGACCTGGCGGCGGCGAAAAAAATGAAAAATATTCACCATCTGTTTTTCTCATATAAAACAATGCTTTTCAAAGATATGGTTCGCGAGCTAATCAAAATGGTCATAAATAAATCTTGTGTTTGGTTTAAAAACTGTGATAACTCTTTAGGTATTCCTTCGAACAAGATGCAAAAAGAACTGAAAATGACAGCCCTTCTACGAGTGATTAGCCTGGTCGTGATTAGCGTGGTGGTGATTATTATCCCACC
This sequence comes from Enterobacter sp. BIDMC92, assembly GCF_001030225.1. Classification (NCBI taxonomy): domain Bacteria; kingdom Pseudomonadati; phylum Pseudomonadota; class Gammaproteobacteria; order Enterobacterales; family Enterobacteriaceae; genus Enterobacter; species Enterobacter sp. BIDMC92. Next base: position 4,639,192 of record NZ_KQ087598.1, on the reverse strand, counting down.
GTGCGGGGCTGCACTTGGACGAGGAAAGGCTTAGAAATCAAGCCTTAACGAACTAAGACCCCCGCACCGAAAGGTCCGGGGGTTTTTTTATGACTAAAAAACGCAAATGAGGAGCAGAGAATGACAAATAGCACAAAATTCTGTTTCTCCCGATTTATGACGGGGAACTAACTATGAATGGGGCACAGTGGGTAGTACATGCGTTGCGCGCGCAGGGAGTCGAAACAGTATTCGGTTATCCGGGTGGCGCAATTATGCCGATTTACGATGCACTGTATGACGGCGGCGTGGAGCACCTGTTGTGCCGACACGAGCAGGGCGCGGCTATGGCGGCGATCGGTTATGCGCGCGCCACCGGCAAAACCGGCGTCTGCATGGCGACCTCGGGTCCCGGTGCAACTAACCTGATCACCGGTCTGGCTGATGCGCTGCTCGATTCCGTTCCGGTCGTCGCCATCACCGGACAAGTTGCATCTCCGTTCATTGGTACCGATGCTTTCCAGGAAGTGGACGTTCTCGGCTTATCCCTGGCCTGCACCAAACACAGCTTCCTCGTCCAGTCTCTGGAAGAGCTGCCGCGGGTGATGGCAGAAGCGTTCGAGGTAGCAAGCTCCGGCCGTCCTGGTCCGGTTCTGGTTGATATCCCGAAAGATATCCAGGTGGCGATCGGCGAGCTCGAACCGCACTTCTCCACTGTTGAGAGCGACAATGCGTTTCCGCATGCGGAAATGGAAGAGGCGCGGCAGATGTTGGCCCAGGCGAAACAGCCAATGCTGTACGTCGGTGGTGGCGTGGGCATGGCGCAGGCAGTTCCTGCCCTGCGTGAATTTATCGCGGTGACGCAAATGCCTGCTACCTGCACGCTGAAAGGACTGGGTGCGGTAGATGCGGATTATCCCTGTTATCTGGGCATGCTGGGGATGCACGGTACCAAAGCGGCAAATCTGGCCGTTCAGGAGTGTGACTTGCTCATCGCCGTGGGAGCCCGTTTTGACGATCGCGTCACCGGTAAGCTGAATACCTTCGCGCCGAATGCCAAAGTGATCCATATGGATATCGATCCTGCGGAGATGAACAAATTGCGTCAGGCACATGTTGCCTTGCAGGGCGATCTCAATGCGATGTTACCGGCATTACAGCAGCCACTGGATATCAATGCGTGGCGAAAGCACACCTCAGACCTGCGTGCTGAACACGCCTGGCGTTACGATCATCCTGGCGACGCTATCTACGCGCCGCTGCTGTTGAAGCAGTTGTCCGATCGGAAACCCGCAGACAGCGTGGTGACGACGGATGTGGGTCAACACCAGATGTGGTCCGCCCAGCACATGACCTATACCCGCCCGGAAAATTTCATCACCTCCAGCGGGTTAGGCACGATGGGCTTCGGCTTGCCTGCTGCCGTGGGTGCGCAGGTTGCCCGCCCGAACGATACGGTAATCTGTATCTCCGGTGACGGCTCCTTCATGATGAACGTTCAGGAGCTGGGCACCGTGAAGCGCAAGCAGTTGCCGCTGAAGATCGTGTTGCTCGATAACCAGCGTTTAGGGATGGTTCGTCAGTGGCAACAACTCTTTTTCCAGGAGCGTTACAGCGAAACCACCCTGACTGATAATCCCGATTTCCTCACCCTGGCCAGCGCCTTTGGCATTCCTGGCCAGCACATCACCCGTAAAGACCAGGTTGAAGCGGCACTCGACACCATGCTGTCAAGCGAAGGGCCTTACCTGCTTCATGTCTCAATCGACGAGCTTGAGAATGTCTGGCCGTTGGTACCGCCAGGTGCCAGTAACTCACAAATGCTGGAGAAATTATCATGATGCAACATCAGGTCGCCGTGCAGGCTCGCTTCAATCCGGAGACATTAGAGCGCGTTTTGCGCGTGGTCCGTCATCGTGGCTTTCAGATTTGCTCTATGAATATGGAGACGGCCACTGACGCCCAAAACATCAGTATCGAATTAACCGTTGCCAGCCCGCGCCCGGTCGACTTACTGTTTAGTCAGTTATCAAAGCTGGTAGACGTTGCCCATGTTGCCATCTGCCAGAGCACAACCACATCACAACAAATCCGCGCTTAAGCGTGACAGGAAGAGAAAATGACGACAAAAAAAGCTGATTACATTTGGTTCAATGGTGAGATGGTTCGCTGGGAGGACGCGAAAGTCCACGTGATGTCCCACGCGCTGCACTACGGTACTTCTGTCTTTGAAGGGATCCGTTGCTACGACTCTCACAAAGGGCCAGTGGTGTTCCGTCATCGTGAACATATGCAGCGTCTGCATGACTCAGCCAAAATTTATCGTTTCCCGGTTTCTCAGAGCGTTGATGAGCTGATGGAAGCCTGCCGCGAGGTCATCCGTAAAAACAATCTCACCAGCGCCTATATTCGTCCGCTGGTTTTCGTGGGTGACGTAGGGATGGGCGTTAACCCGCCAGCCGGATATACCACGGATGTGATCATTGCTGCGTTCCCGTGGGGTGCCTACCTGGGTGCAGAAGCGCTGGAGCAGGGGATCGACGCAATGGTCTCTTCCTGGAATCGTGTGGCACCCAATACGATCCCGACCGCCGCTAAAGCGGGCGGTAACTACCTCTCTTCCCTGCTGGTCGGTAGCGAAGCGCGCCGTCACGGATATCAGGAAGGTATCGCGCTCGATGTGAACGGCTACATCTCCGAAGGCGCCGGTGAAAACCTGTTTGAAGTGAAAGATGGCATCCTGTTCACACCGCCGTTCACCTCGTCCGCGCTGCCGGGCATCACCCGTGACGCCATCATCAAGCTGGCGAAAGATCTGGGTATCGAAGTGCGTGAGCAGGTCCTGTCCCGCGAATCCTTGTACCTGGCGGATGAAGTGTTTATGTCCGGTACCGCGGCTGAAATCACGCCGGTTCGCAGCGTAGACGGTATTCAGGTAGGCGCAGGCCGCTGTGGTCCGGTCACCAAACGCATTCAACAAGCCTTCTTCGGCCTCTTTACCGGCGAAACAGAAGACAAATACGGCTGGTTGGATCAGGTTAATCAATAAGCATAAATATGGGACGGCACGCACCGTCCCTTTGACTCGTCAGACGGGAGTAAATAAAGCATGCCTAAGTATCGTTCCGCCACCACCACCCATGGCCGTAACATGGCCGGTGCCCGCGCGCTGTGGCGCGCCACCGGGATGACCGACGCTGATTTCGGTAAGCCGATTATCGCCGTGGTGAACTCCTTTACCCAGTTTGTACCGGGTCACGTGCACCTGCGCGATCTCGGTAAGCTGGTTGCCGAGCAAATTGAAGCTGCTGGCGGGGTGGCGAAAGAGTTCAACACCATTGCGGTGGATGACGGTATCGCGATGGGGCACGGGGGCATGCTCTATTCACTGCCGTCGCGCGAGCTGATCGCCGACTCGGTGGAGTACATGGTTAACGCCCACTGCGCTGATGCCATGGTCTGTATCTCCAACTGCGATAAAATCACCCCGGGGATGCTGATGGCCTCCCTGCGCCTGAACATTCCGGTGATCTTCGTCTCCGGCGGTCCAATGGAAGCGGGTAAAACCAAGCTTTCCGACAAAATCATCAAGCTCGACCTGGTGGATGCGATGATTCAGGGCGCGGACCCGAAAGTCTCTGACGAGCAGAGTAATCAGGTGGAGCGCTCCGCGTGCCCAACCTGCGGCTCCTGTTCCGGGATGTTCACCGCCAACTCTATGAACTGTCTGACTGAAGCGCTGGGCCTGTCTCAGCCGGGCAACGGCTCGCTGCTGGCGACCCACGCCGATCGTAAACAGCTGTTCCTTAACGCCGGTAAGCGCATCGTTGAGCTGACCAAACGTTACTACGAGCAGGACGATGCCAGCGCGCTGCCGCGCAACATCGCCAGCAAGGCCGCGTTTGAAAACGCCATGACGCTGGATATCGCCATGGGCGGTTCCACCAATACCGTTCTGCACCTGCTGGCCGCCGCGCAGGAAGCCGAAATCGACTTCACCATGAGCGATATCGATAAGCTCTCCCGCAAAGTGCCACAGCTGTGTAAGGTCGCGCCAAGCACCCAGAAATACCACATGGAAGACGTCCACCGCGCGGGTGGCGTCATCGGTATTCTCGGCGAGCTGGATCGCGCCGGGCTGCTGAACCGCGACGTTCAGAACGTGCTTGGCCTGACGCTGCCGCAGACGCTGGATAAATACGACGTGATGCTGACCAAAGACGACGCGGTGAAAAAGATGTTCCGCGCCGGCCCGGCCGGTATTCGCACCACGCAGGCCTTCTCCCAGGATTGCCGCTGGGACACGCTGGACGATGACCGCGCAGAAGGGTGCATCCGCTCTCTTGAACATGCCTACAGCAAAGACGGCGGGCTGGCAGTGCTGTACGGTAACTTCGCTGAAAATGGCTGTATCGTCAAAACCGCTGGCGTAGATGACAGCATCCTCAAGTTTACCGGCCCGGCAAAAGTCTACGAAAGCCAGGATGAGGCGGTAGATGCCATCCTGGGCGGTAAAGTGGTGGAGGGCGACGTGGTTGTCATCCGCTACGAAGGGCCAAAAGGCGGGCCGGGCATGCAGGAGATGCTCTACCCAACCACTTTCCTGAAATCCATGGGCCTCGGTAAAGCCTGCGCGCTGATCACCGACGGACGTTTCTCGGGCGGTACTTCAGGCCTCTCCATCGGCCACGTCTCTCCGGAAGCGGCAAGCGGCGGCAACATCGCCATCATCGAAGATGGTGACCTGATCGAAATCGACATTCCGAATCGCGGGATCCAGCTCAAGCTGAGCGATCAGGAAATTGCGGCGCGTCGTGAAGCACAGGAAGCGCGCGGTGATAAAGCCTGGGCGCCAAAAGACCGCCAGCGTGAAGTCTCCTTTGCCCTGCGCGCTTACGCGAGCCTGGCGACCAGTGCAGACAAAGGCGCGGTACGCGATAAATCGAAACTTGGGGGCTAATGATGGCCGAGTCACAACCCTTATCCGCCGCCCCTGAGGGGGCGGAATATCTCCGGGCGGTGCTGCGCGCGCCGGTCTATGAAGCGGTACAGGTCACTCCGCTGCAGAAAATGGAAAAACTCTCCTCGCGCCTCGACAACGTCATTCTGGTCAAGCGCGAAGACCGTCAGCCGGTGCACAGCTTTAAGCTGCGCGGGGCCTACGCGATGATGGCCGGGCTGACCGATGAGCAAAAAGCGCGCGGCGTGATTACGGCGTCTGCCGGTAACCATGCGCAGGGTGTGGCGTTCTCGTCTGCCCGTTTAGGGTTGAAAGCGTTAATCGTGATGCCGGTGGCTACTGCGGATATCAAAGTCGACGCGGTACGAGGCTTCGGCGGTGAAGTGCTGCTCCATGGGGCAAACTTTGATGAAGCGAAAGCCAAAGCGATCGAGCTGGCGCAACAGCAGGGATTCACCTGGGTGCCGCCGTTCGACCACCCGATGGTGATTGCCGGCCAGGGCACGCTGGCGCTGGAGCTGCTGCAGCAGGATGCCCATCTCGACCGCGTTTTCGTTCCGGTGGGCGGTGGTGGATTAGCGGCGGGCGTGGCGGTGCTGATCAAACAGCTGATGCCGCAGATCAAAGTCATTGCCGTGGAAGCCGAAGATTCTGCCTGCCTGAAAGCGGCGCTGGATGCCGGGCATCCGGTAGATCTGCCCCGCGTCGGGCTGTTTGCCGAAGGTGTGGCGGTGAAGCGCATTGGCGACGAAACCTTCCGCCTGTGCCGGGAGTATCTTGATGACATCGTCACCGTTGACAGTGATGCAATCTGTGCAGCGATGAAAGATCTGTTTGAGGATGTGCGTGCGGTGGCAGAACCGTCCGGCGCGCTGGCGCTGGCGGGAATGAAAAAATACATCGCCCAGCACAATATTCGCGGCGAGCGCCTGGCGCACGTACTCTCGGGGGCTAACGTCAATTTCCACGGCCTGCGCTACGTTTCCGAGCGCTGCGAGCTGGGTGAACAGCGTGAAGCGCTGCTGGCGGTCACCATTCCGGAAGAGAAGGGCAGTTTCCTCAAGTTCTGCCAGCTGCTGGGTGGCCGTTCGGTGACGGAGTTCAACTACCGTTTTGCCGATGCGAAAGACGCCTGCATTTTTGTCGGCGTGCGTTTAAGCCGCGGTCTGGAAGAGCGCAAAGAGATCCTCAACCTGTTGCATGAAGGTGGCTACAGCGTGGTGGATCTCTCCGACGACGAAATGGCGAAGCTGCACGTGCGCTATATGGTCGGCGGACGTCCGTCGAAGCCACTCCAGGAACGTCTTTACAGCTTCGAATTCCCGGAATCACCGGGTGCGCTGCTGAAGTTCCTGCATACGCTGGGCACGCACTGGAACATCTCCCTGTTCCACTACCGCAGCCACGGCACTGATTACGGCCGCGTGCTGGCGGCGTTTGAACTCGCCGAGCACGAGCCTGATTTCGAAACGCGCCTGAACGAGCTGGGCTACGAGTGCCACGATGAGACCCATAACCCGGCGTTCAGGTTCTTCCTCGCGGGCTAACGGTTCGGCTGCGCGTAGGCCGGGTAAGCGTAGCGCCACCCGGCTTCAGTGGTTCGGCAGTATCTTCCAGAACGCATCAATAAGCGGCTCATGCAGCCGCTTTTTTTGTGCACATACGCCAAGCTCAAACGGCGTCTTCTCATCGCTGCGTTCTAAAATCATCACGCGATTACGTACCGGCTCCGGGCTATTTTCCAGCACCACCTCCGGCAGCAGCGCCACGCCGCAGCCGAGTGCCACCATTGACACCATCGCCTCATGACCACCGACCGTGGCGTAAATCGATGGATTGCTGATTTTTTGCCGACGGAACCACAGCTCGATGCGGCGACGTACCGGCCCCTGATCGGCCATGATAAACGGTACCGTTGACCAGTCCGGCTTTTCCACTGACACCTGATTACGCACCGGGCAGGGCAGCGCCGGAGCGATCAGTACCACCGCCAGATTTTCCAGCATCGAAAACGCCACCGCGCCGGGCAGGGTTTCCGGTTTCCCGGCAATCGCCAGATCCGCTTCGCCGGTGACCACTTTTTCCATCGCGTCGGCGGCGTCGCCGGTGGTGAGTTTAATTTCAACCGAGGGGTGTTCCGCGCGGAAACGGTCAAGGATAGGCGGCAGATGGCTGTAGGCGGCGGTCACGGAGCAGAAAATATGCAGCTCACCGGAGAGCGACGGCCCTTGCTGATCGATGGTGTGCCGCAGCTGCTGATACTGCAACAAGGTTTGCTGGGCAAAAATGCGCAGCTCTTCTCCTGCTTCCGTGAGCGTGACGGTACGATTATCGCGCACAAACAGCGGCTGGCCGAGGTCTTCTTCAAGACGCTGGATCTGGCGTGAAAGCGTGGAGGGACTGACGTGCATCGCCCGGGCGCTGCGGCCAAAATGGCGGCTTTCCGCCAGATGCAGGAACATTTTCAGATCGCGTAAATCCACGGATTCCACTCCCCCGTTTTACATTGCAGATATTGCAACATGACGTTGTGAATATATCAATTTCCGCAATAAAATTCCTGTCATATAGTAAGTTCATTCTCGCATAAGCGAACCGAACAATAAGCACGACAACACAACATCACGAGGTATCACCATGGCTAACTACTTCAACACACTGAATCTGCGCCAGCAGCTGGCGCAGCTGGGCAAATGCCGCTTTATGGCGCGCGACGAATTTGCCGATGGCGCGAGCTATCTTCAGGGGAAAAAAGTGGTCATCGTCGGCTGTGGCGCACAGGGTCTGAACCAGGGCCTGAACATGCGTGACTCCGGTCTGGATATCTCTTACGCCCTGCGCAAAGAAGCCATTGCTGAGAAGCGTGCTTCATGGCGTAAAGCGACCGAAAACGGTTTTAAAGTAGGTACCTACGAAGAGCTGATCCCGCAGGCGGACCTGGTGGTTAACCTGACGCCAGACAAACAGCACTCTGACGTTGTGCGCTCCGTGCAGCCGCTGATGAAAGACGGCGCGGCGCTGGGTTACTCTCACGGCTTCAACATCGTTGAAGTGGGCGAGCAAATCCGTAAAGACATCACCGTCGTGATGGTTGCACCGAAATGCCCGGGTACAGAAGTGCGTGAAGAGTACAAGCGTGGTTTCGGCGTGCCGACCCTCATCGCGGTTCACCCGGAAAACGATCCGAAAGGCGAAGGGATGGCGATCGCTAAAGCATGGGCAGCGGCGACCGGCGGCCACCGTGCGGGCGTTCTGGAATCGTCCTTCGTGGCTGAAGTGAAATCTGACCTGATGGGCGAGCAGACCATTCTGTGCGGCATGCTGCAGGCGGGCTCCCTGCTGTGCTTCGACAAGCTGGTGGAAGAGGGTACCGACCCGGCATACGCAGAAAAACTGATTCAGTTCGGCTGGGAAACCATCACCGAAGCGCTGAAACAGGGCGGTATCACCCTGATGATGGACCGTCTGTCCAACCCGGCGAAACTGCGTGCATACGCGCTGTCTGAGCAGCTGAAAACCATCATGGCTCCGCTGTTCCAGAAACATATGGACGACATTATCTCCGGCGAGTTCTCTTCCGGTATGATGGCGGACTGGGCGAACGACGATAAGAAACTGCTGACCTGGCGTGAAGAGACCGGTAAAACCGCGTTCGAAACCGCGCCACAGTATGAAGGTAAAATCGGCGAGCAGGAGTACTTCGATAAAGGCGTACTGATGATCGCGATGGTGAAAGCAGGCGTTGAGCTGGCGTTCGAAACCATGGTGGATTCCGGCATCATCGAAGAGTCTGCATACTACGAATCACTGCACGAGCTGCCGCTGATCGCGAATACTATCGCCCGTAAGCGTCTGTACGAAATGAACGTGGTTATCTCGGATACCGCAGAATACGGTAACTATCTGTTCTCTTATGCCTGTGTACCGCTGCTGAAAGAGTTCATGACCACTCTGCAGCCGGGCGATCTGGGCAAGGCGATTGCGGAAGGTGCCGTGGACAACGCACAGCTGCGTGATGTAAACGAAGCCATTCGCAGCCACCAGATCGAGAAAGTAGGTCACAAACTGCGTGGCTACATGACCGACATGAAGCGTATCGCGGTAGCGGGTTAACAACAGGTGCGGGCTGATGCCCTCACCCTGGCCCTCTCCCACAGGGAGAGGGTGCAAACATTAAAGGCCTTCTCTAAGAGAAGGCCTTGCTGTTTATTTCCGATACAGCACTTTAATCACGTGGTAGCCGAACTGCGTGTGCAGCGGTCCGGTTGGCTCCAGCACCGGGCAGGAGAAGACCACTTTATCAAACGCCGGAACCATCTGGCCCTGGCGGAATTCACCTAAATCACCACCGCGTTTGCCTGATGGACAAATGGAGTGTTTCTTCGCCAGCTTGCCGAAATCGGCGCCGTTTTTAAGCTGCTCCAGAAGATCCAGAGCCAGTTTCTCTTCTTTAACAAGAATATGCAGTGCTGCTGCTGTTTTTGCCATGATCGTGCCTTGAGTGGTATGGATTAGGCTCGCTATACTACCACGCTGTTATTCTCCCCTCCTGACTTTCATTGAGTGATCATTTATGCGTTTAAACCCCGGACAACAACAAGCCGTCGAATTTGTCACCGGACCGTGTCTGGTGCTGGCGGGGGCTGGCTCCGGTAAAACCCGCGTGATCACCAATAAAATTGCCCACCTGATCCGCGGCTGCGGCTATCAGGCCCGGCACATTGCGGCGGTAACCTTTACCAATAAAGCGGCACGTGAAATGAAAGAGCGTGTCGGCCAGACCCTGGGGCGTAAAGAGGCGCGCGGCCTGATGATCTCCACCTTCCACACGCTGGGGCTGGATATCATCAAACGCGAATATGCGGCGCTGGGAATGAAGGCCAACTTCTCGCTTTTCGATGACACCGATCAGGTGGCGTTGCTCAAAGAGCTCACCGAGGGGCTGATCGAAGATGACAAAGTGCTGTTGCAACAGCTGATCTCGACGATCTCCAACTGGAAAAACGATCTGATGACTCCCGCACAGGCGGCGGCGAGTGCCAAAGGCGAACGGGATCGGATCTTCGCCCATTGCTACGGCCTGTACGATGCGCACATGAAAGCGTGCAACGTGCTGGATTTTGACGACCTGATCCTGCTGCCAACGCTGCTGCTGCAGCGTAATGAAGAGGTGCGCGAGCGCTGGCAAAACAAGATCCGCTACCTGCTGGTGGATGAATATCAGGATACCAACACCAGCCAGTATGAGCTGGTGAAGCTGCTGGTGGGACAGCGTGCGCGTTTCACCGTGGTAGGCGATGACGACCAGTCTATTTACTCCTGGCGCGGTGCGCGTCCACAAAACCTGGTGCTGCTGAGTAAAGATTTTCCGGCGCTGCAGGTGATTAAGCTCGAGCAGAACTACCGCTCCTCGGGGCGTATCCTGAAAGCGGCCAATATTCTGATTGCCAATAACCCGCACGTGTTTGAGAAGCGCCTGTTCTCTGAACTCGGCTATGGCACCGAGCTGAAAGTGCTCAGTGCCAACAATGAAGAGCACGAAGCGGAGCGCGTCACGGGTGAACTGATTGCTCACCACTTCGTCAATAAAACCGACTACAAGGATTACGCGATCCTCTATCGTGGTAACCATCAGTCGCGCGTCTTTGAAAAGATGCTGATGCAGAACCGCATCCCGTACAAAATTTCGGGCGGCACCTCGTTCTTCTCGCGGCCGGAAATCAAAGATCTGCTGGCTTACCTGCGCGTGCTCACCAACCCGGATGATGACAGCGCGTTTCTGCGTATTGTGAATACCCCGAAACGTGAGATTGGTCCGGCGACGCTGCAAAAGCTGGGCGAATGGGCGATGACGCGCAACAAAAGCCTGTTCACGGCCAGCTTCGACCTGGGGCTGAGCCAGACGTTAACCGGTCGGGGTTATGATTCGTTAACCCGCTTTACCCACTGGCTGGGTGAAGTGCAGCGTCTGGCGGAGCGTGAACCGGTGGCCGCTGTCCGCGACCTGATTCACGGCATCGACTACGAGTCCTGGCTGTATGAAACGTCTGCCAGCCCGAAGGCGGCAGAGATGCGTATGAAAAACGTTAACCAGCTGTTCAGCTGGATGACGGAAATGCTGGAAGGCTCCGAAATCGACGAGCCAATGACCCTGACGCAGGTGGTCACCCGCTTTACCCTGCGCGATATGATGGAGCGCGGTGAGAGCGAAGAAGAGGCCGATCAGGTTCAGCTGATGACGCTCCATGCGTCAAAAGGGCTGGAGTTCCCGTATGTCTATCTGGTTGGCATGGAAGAGGGCTTATTGCCGCACCAGAGCAGTATCGATGAAGACAACGTCGACGAGGAGCGCCGTCTGGCCTATGTGGGGATCACCCGCGCGCAGAAAGAGCTGACGTTCACCCTGTGTAAAGAGCGTCGTCAATACGGCGAGCTGGTGCGCCCGGAGCCGAGCCGGTTCCTGCTGGAACTGCCGCAGGATGACCTGATCTGGGAACAGGAGCGCAAAGTGATTACCGCAGAAGAGCGTATGCACAAGGGGCAGGCTAACGTGGCGAACATTCGCGCCATGCTGGCAAAAGCGAAAGAGAAAGGATAATTATTTGTAGGCCGGGTAAGGCGAAGCCGCCACCCGGCATTTTTCACTCTCTTACTTTACTTCCAACACCCAGTGCACATAGCTCTGCCACTGGCATTCCTGCTCGATCAACTCAGCCCCAAGCGGGTGATTATCCAGCCACTTTTCCGGCAGCGTCAGGGACAATTTTTCGTCATCGGCCACCAGGTTGATCGCAGGCAGCAAATCATCGCGGCGGCGGCTGGCAAACAGGATCGCCAGACGCAGCAGACGGCACAGATGCTCGGCCACACGCGGCGGTACGGCGTTTTGCTGGTGCAAAGAAGAGAGATCAACGGCATTGGTCTGGTTCAGCAGCAGCGTTGCCAGCAGTTTTTTCTGCGCGGGCGTATAGCCCGGTAAATCAAGGTTACGCACCAGATACGCAGCGTGAGCAGGAGCCTGCTTAAAATCAATGCTCAGCCCCACTTCATGGAGCGCACAGGCGCTCAGCAAGAGATCGCGGCTCAGATGATCGAGATCCCATGCGTTAGCGACCTGATCGGCGAAGCGTGACGCCAGTTGCGCCACGCGACCAGCCTGATCGATATCCACCAGAAAACGGCGCTGTACGTTGCGCAGCGTACGGCTACGAATGTCCTGATCAACCGACAAATGCAACATCCCATAGACCAGACCTTCGCGCAGTGCGCCGCCGGCCAGCGTCATACAGGTGATGTTGAGCTCGGTGAAAATGGCGATCAGAATGGCCAGCCCGCTCGGGAAGACCAGCGCACGTTCAAGAGTCAGGCCTTCAATTTCCAGCTCTTCCAGTCGTCCGCACTGAATAGCGCGCTGTTTAAGCTGCTGAAGCTTGGCAAGCGTAATCCGCTCGTCCATGCCCTGTGCCATCATAATTTCCTGCAAGGCCTGCACGGTACCCGAGGCACCTACGCAGACTTTCCAGCCGTGATAGCGCAGTTCGTCCATCACCGGACGTAATACCTCGCGCGCGGCATTTTCTGCCTCGTCGAAGTTCTCTTTGCCGAGATTGCGGTCGGCAAAGTAGCGCTCAAGCCAGGTCACACAGCCCATCGACAGGCTAAACAGCGAGGTCGCCTGCGCGCCCGTACCGGTGACCAGCTCCGTGCTGGCACCGCCGATATCCACCACCAGACGGCGATCGTCGCCCCCTGTGGTATGCGCAACACCCTGATAAATCAGGCGAGCTTCTTCTTCACCGCTGATCACCTGAACCGGACAACCGAGAATTTCCTGCGCTCTGGCAATAAAATCCACGGCGTTAACCGCCAGACGGAGTGTCGCGGTGGCGACAACGGTGATTTGGGAATGGGGGATATCCTGCAGACGCTCAGCGAAGAGCCGCAGACACTGCCAGCCACGTTCCATGGCTTCTGGTGAGAGGTAATTGTCGCTGCTCAGGCCCGCCGCGAGGCGGACCTTGCGCTTAATGCGCGTCAGCGTTTGTATGCTTCCCGCCACCTCGCGCACAACCAGCATATGAAAACTATTCGAACCGAGATCGATGGCTGCGTAAAGCGAGGTGGAGCTGAGCATATTTTCTTAACCTGAACGACGACGATTACGCGGCGCGCCACCTGAACGACGCGGACCATTGCCGGAGCGTGGGCGGGTAAGACGCTTAGGCGGCGGCAGTTCGCTTAACAGCGCTTCCGGATTGTATTTGCTCTGCGGAATAGAGTGACCGATGTAAGCCTCAATGGCGGGCAGATTCAGCGCATACTCTTCACACGCAAGGCTAATCGAGTGACCGCTTGCGCCCGCACGACCGGTACGACCGATACGGTGTACATAGTCTTCACAGTCGTCTGGCAGGTCATAGTTGAAGACGTGCGTCACGGCTGGAATGTGCAAACCACGAGCTGCCACGTCGGTTGCGACCAGAATGTCGAGATCGCCACGGGTAAACTCTTCGAGAATACGCAGGCGTTTTTTCTGCGCCACGTCGCCAGTCAACAGGCCTACACGGTGACCATCAGCAGCCAGATGGCCCCAGATGTCTTCACAACGATGTTTGGTGTTCGCGAAGATAATGGCGCGATCCGGCCACTCTTCTTCAATCAGCGTTTGCAGCAGACGCATTTTCTCTTCATTGGAAGGATAGAAGAGCTCTTCTTTAATGCGGTGACCCGTTTTCTGCTCCGGCTCCACTTCCACATATTCGGCGTTGTTCATCTGTTCGAACGCCAGTTCGCGTACACGGTAAGAGAGGGTGGCAGAGAACAGCATATTCAGACGCTGGTTGGCCGGCGGCATGCGGCGGAACAGCCAGCGGATGTCTTTAATGAAGCCCAAATCGTACATGCGGTCGGCTTCATCGAGCACTACAACCTGGATGGCACCGAGGTTAATGTGGTTCTGTTTGGCGTAATCGATAAGACGGCCAGTGGTACCGATCAGGATATCCACACCGCTTTCCAGCACTTTCAGCTGCTTATCGTAACCGTCACCGCCATAGGCCAGACCCAGCTTGAGGCCGGTAGCCTGTGCCAGGGGTTCAGCGTCTGCGTGGATCTGTACCGCCAGTTCTCGCGTCGGGGCCATAATTAGCGCGCGCGGCTGGTTAACTTTGCGGTCTGCAATCGCTGGGTGAGAAAGTAAATAATGAAACGTTGACGTCAAAAACGCCATCGTTTTGCCAGTACCGGTTTGCGCCTGCCCTGCAACATCGCGACCGGCCAGCGTCAGCGGCAGGGCGAGGGCCTGAATGGGCGTGCAGTTATGAAAGCCTTTGTTTTCAAGGGCTTCAATCACTTTTGGGTGCAGGGCGAAGTCGGAAAACTTCTGTTCTGTTAAATGTGTTTTGCTCATAGTGTGGTAGAATATCAGCTTACTATTGCTTTACGAAAGCGTATCCGGTGAAATAAAGTCAACCTTTAGTTGGTTAATGCGACATCAACACGTCGTTGGTGGAGACAAAACCAACGTACCAGGCTTATTCCTGTGGAGTTATATATGAGCGATAAAATTATTCACCTGACAGACGACAGTTTTGACACGGACGTACTTAAGGCTGACGGGCTGATCCTCGTCGATTTCTGGGCTGAATGGTGTGGTCCTTGCAAAATGATCGCCCCGATTCTGGATGAGATCGCCGACGAATATCAGGGCAAACTGACCGTTGCCAAGCTGAACATCGACCAGAACCCGGGCACCGCACCAAAATACGGTATCCGTGGTATCCCGACCCTGCTGCTGTTCAAAAACGGCGAAGTGGCGGCGACCAAAGTGGGCGCGCTGTCCAAAGGTCAACTGAAAGAGTTCCTGGACGCTAACCTGGCGTAAGGTTTCTCCGCTGTGCGTCCAGAGCATCTTGCTAAATGATGTGGAACTCTGGACGCCCGGCAGAAGTCGTGCTAAGTTAGCTATGACTTCGTTTTAAACATATCTTGTTGTTTGAATCTTGTTTTACCCGATACTTCCCGTTGTTGACATAAACAGTGCGTGAAGTGGCTAAATTCCGGGCTTGTCACTCAATCCGTCTTGTCGTTTCAGTTCTGCGTTCTTTCCCTGTGACCAGACAGCGAACAGACATGAGTTGATGGCCGCTAAACAGGCATGGATGACCCTGCCATACCATTCACAACATTAAGTTCGAGAATCACCCCGAGTTTAAGAACCCACACCATTATGAATCTTACCGAATTAAAGAATACGCCGGTTTCTGAGCTGATCACTCTCGGCGAAAATATGGGACTGGAAAACCAGGCTCGTATGCGCAAGCAGGACATCATTTTCGCCATCCTGAAGCAGCACGCTAAGAGTGGCGAAGATATCTTTGGCGACGGTGTGCTGGAGATATTGCAAGACGGATTTGGTTTCCTCCGCTCTGCAGACAGCTCCTACCTCGCCGGCCCTGACGACATCTACGTATCCCCCAGCCAAATCCGCCGTTTCAACCTCCGCACTGGTGACACCATTTCAGGTAAGATTCGTCCTCCTAAAGAGGGTGAACGCTACTTTGCGCTGTTGAAAGTCAACGAAGTTAACTTCGACAAACCAGAAAACTCGCGTAATAAGATCCTCTTTGAGAACTTAACGCCGCTGCACGCAAACTCTCGCCTGCGTATGGAGCGTGGTAACGGTTCTACCGAAGACTTAACCGCACGTGTTCTGGATCTGGCCTCACCAATCGGTCGTGGTCAGCGTGGTCTGATTGTGGCACCGCCAAAAGCGGGTAAAACCATGCTGCTGCAGAACATCGCGCAGAGTATTGCTTACAACCACCCTGACTGTGTGCTGATGGTGCTGCTGATTGACGAACGTCCGGAAGAAGTTACCGAGATGCAGCGTCTGGTTAAAGGTGAAGTTGTGGCTTCGACCTTTGACGAACCGGCCTCTCGCCACGTTCAGGTGGCTGAGATGGTGATCGAGAAGGCGAAACGCCTGGTTGAGCACAAGAAAGACGTGATCATCCTGCTCGACTCCATTACGCGTCTGGCGCGTGCCTACAACACCGTGGTCCCGGCTTCCGGTAAAGTACTGACCGGTGGTGTGGATGCTAACGCCCTGCATCGTCCAAAACGCTTCTTCGGTGCAGCACGTAACGTGGAAGAGGGCGGCAGCCTGACGATCATCGCGACAGCGCTGATCGATACCGGCTCCAAAATGGACGAAGTGATTTACGAAGAGTTTAAAGGGACAGGCAACATGGAACTGCACCTTTCTCGTAAGATTGCTGAAAAACGCGTCTTCCCGGCAATCGACTACAACCGTTCCGGTACCCGTAAAGAAGAGCTGCTCACCACCCAGGAAGAGCTGCAGAAAATGTGGATCCTGCGCAAAATCATCCATCCAATGGGTGAAATTGACGCGATGGAGTTCCTCATTAACAAACTGGCGATGACCAAAACCAACGACGATTTCTTCGACATGATGAAACGCTCGTAACGCAAATAAAGCCAGTGAACGCCACGTTTTTACGTGGCGTTTTTCTTTTATGGACTATACGCTAGTACCACCTACTCCCAATTTTGACCGGTCGGTGCGACAATAGGACCGTTTATACAGTCAAAGAAATAATTGATTGAAAAATATACAAAGGGAGTTGTGAGAAGCCACCTTTATTACTTCTGAGGCGGTGGCTTCATGGTTATACTTCCGGGACTAACATTTGTTGAGAGCAATCCATTGTGAATCTACTCACCGTTGTGACTGAGCTAATCAGTATATTTTTATTCACAACCTGTTTTTTGTTCATCGCGCGTAAGGTGGCAAAAAGAATAGGGTTGGTGGACAAACCTAATTTTCGTAAACGTCATCAGGGACTTATTCCTCTTGTTGGAGGGATCTCTGTTTACGCAGGTATCTGTTTCACGTTTGGTATTGCGGATTATTATATTCCACACGCAGCCCTCTATATTGCCTGTGCGGGTGTCCTGGTCCTCGTCGGGGCGCTTGATGACCGGTTCGATATCGCGGTGAAAATACGCGCCACCGTCCAGGCGGCGATTGGCGTGGTGATGATGGTCGTGGGTGGGCTGTACCTGAGAAGCCTCGGTTATGTGTTTGGCCCCTGGGAGTTAGTCCTGGGTCCATTTGGTTTCTTCCTGACGCTCTTTGCCGTCTGGGCAGCTATCAATGCCTTCAACATGGTCGACGGCATTGACGGCCTGCTCGGGGGATTGTCTTCTGTCTCGTTCGCCGCCATCGGCATTATTTTGTGGTTTGATGGTCAGTACAGCCTGGCAATGTGGTGTTTTGCCATGATTGCCGCCATCCTGCCTTATATTCTCCTGAACCTCGGTGCGCTCGGGCGTCGCTATAAAGTCTTTATGGGTGACGCGGGCAGTACGTTGATTGGTTTCACCGTGATCTGGATTTTGCTCGAAACGACGCAGGGCAAAACGCACCCGATCAGTCCGGTCACGGCATTGTGGATCATTGCTATTCCATTAATGGATATGGTGGCGATTATGTATCGCCGTCTGCGTAAAGGGATGAGTCCTTTCTCGCCTGACCGTCAGCATATTCATCATCTCATCATGCGCGCGGGTTTTACTTCTCGTCAGGCGTTTGTGCTGATCACCCTGGCCGCTGCTATTCTGGCCGCCATTGGCGTCGCGGCTGAATATGCCCACTTTATTCCTGAATGGGTAATGTTGGTATTATTCTTGCTAGCATTTTTCCTGTACGGCTACTGTATTAAGCGCGCATGGAAAGTGGCGCGATTCATTAAACGTCTGAAACGCAGGATGCGTCGTAACAATGACAAAAACCCAACATTAACTAAGTAAAACCGGGACTATGATGACTCAACCGTTGGCGGGAGCGAAATCAGTTGTAACTGAGAATGAACTGGATATTCGTGGTTTGTTTCGCGTGTTATGGGCAGGCAAACTTTGGATTGCGGGGATCGCACTGGGGTTCGCACTGTTAGCCCTGGCCTACACTTTCTTTGCAAAACAGGAGTGGAGCGCCACGGCAATCACAGACCGACCTACGGTTAACATGCTCGGTGGGTTTTATTCTCAGCAGCAGTTCCTGCGTAACCTGGATATCAAGGCCAATCTGGCGACACCTGACCAGGCTTCTGTTATGGATGAAGCCTACAAAGAGTTTGTGATGCAGTTGGCCTCCTGGGACACGCGTCGCGACTTCTGGTCCCAGACGGATTATTACAAGCAACGTATGGTGGGTAACAGCAAGGCGGATGCCGCGCTGTTAGATGACCTGATTAACAATATCCAGTTTATGCCGGGCGATGCACTGCGTAACGTGAATGACAGCGTCAAGCTGATTGCAGAAACCGCGCCGGATGCCAACAACCTGTTGCGCCAGTACGTTGCGTTTGCCAGCCAGCGTGCTGCCAGTCATCTCAATGAAGAGCTGAAAGGTGCCTGGGCGGCCCGTACCATCCAGATGAAGGCGCAGGTAAAACGTCAGGAAGAGGTGGCGAAAGCCATTTTCGCTCGCCGCGTACACAATATTGAGCAGGCGCTGAAAATTGCGGAACAGCACAATATTTCCCGCAGCGAAACGGATGTACCGGCTGATGAACTGCCGGATTCTGAAATGTTCCTTCTTGGCCGCCCCATGCTGCAGGCACGTCTGGAAAATCTTCAGGCCGTTGGCCCCGATTTTGACCTCGACTACGATCAAAACCGCGCCATGCTCACTACCCTGAATGTCGGTCCGACGCTGGACCCGCGTTTTCAGACCTATCGTTATTTGAGAACGCCTGAAGAACCTGTAAAACGCGATAGTCCGCGTCGTGCATTCCTGATGATTATGTGGGGGATTGTCGGCGCACTGACGGGCGCTGGCGTGGCGTTAACGCGTCGTCGCACAAACTAAGAACGCCGTCTACGATGAAGGCTATGTATGGCCTTCATCGCTTAATCGAAGAGAATCGATGTGAAAGTACTTACCGTATTTGGCACCAGGCCGGAGGCCATTAAGATGGCACCTCTGGTTCATGCGCTGGCCAGCGATCCTGATATTGAAGCGAAAGTGTGTGTCACTGCCCAACACCGTGAGATGCTCGATCAGGTTTTAACGCTCTTTTCTATCGTCCCGGATTACGATCTTAATATTATGAAACCGGGTCAAGGGCTGACAGAGATAACCTGCCGCATCCTGCAAGAGCTCAAGCCGATCCTGGAGTCATTCAAGCCCGACGTGGTGCTGGTTCACGGCGACACCACCACCACCGTGGCGACAAGCCTGGCGGCGTTTTACCAGCGTATTCCCGTAGGACATGTTGAGGCGGGACTGCGCACCGGCAATCTCTACTCGCCGTGGCCGGAAGAAGCTAACCGCACGCTCACCGGACATCTGGCGATGTACCACTTTGCACCCACGGAAAATTCCCGTCAGAACCTGCTGCGTGAAAATATCGCTGATAACAAAATCTTTGTGACCGGTAATACGGTCATTGATGCGTTAATTTGGGTACGTGACCGCGTGCTGGCGAACCGCGAACTGCAGGAAGACCTTGCTGCCCGTTATCCCTTCCTGCACAACGGCAAAAAAACCATCCTGGTTACCGGCCACCGCCGCGAAAGCTTTGGCAGGGGCTTTGAGCAGATCTGTCATGCGCTGGCTGAAATTGCTGCGCAGAACGAAGATGTGCAGATCGTTTATCCGGTCCATCTCAACCCTAACGTCAGCGAGCCGGTTAACCGCATTCTGGGTCATGTTGACAATGTACTTCTGATGGAACCGCAGGACTACATGCCGTTTGTCTGGCTGATGAACCATGCCTGGCTGATCCTCACCGATTCCGGTGGGATCCAGGAAGAAGCGCCTTCCCTCGGTAAACCGGTGCTGGTGATGCGTGAAACGACCGAACGCCCGGAGGCCGTTAAAGCGGGAACCGTGCGCCTGGTCGGAACCAGCACGCAGTTGATTGTCGAAGAGGTCACGCGCCTGCTGCACGACGAGGAAGCGTATCAGGCAATGAGCCGGGCCCATAACCCATATGGCGACGGGCAGGCTTGTGGTCGTATTTTGCATGCACTTAAACACAATCGGGTATCGCTATGAGTTTTACTACCATCTCTGTCATTGGTCTTGGCTACATTGGCTTGCCCACCGCGGCGGCGTTTGCCTCTCGTCAAAAACAGGTTGTCGGTGTGGATATCAACACACGCGCGGTGGAAACCATTAACCGTGGCGAAATTCATATTGTGGAGCCCGATCTCGACCGCGTGGTCAAGGAGGCGGTTGACGGGGGATTCCTGCGCGCCAGTACCACGCCGGTTGAAGCGGATGCGTACCTGATTGCCGTTCCCACGCCATTTAAAGGCGACCATGAACCCGATATGGTCTATGTCGAAGCGGCGGCGAAATCTATCGCGCCCGTGCTGAAGAAAGGGGCGCTGGTGATCCTTGAGTCGACGTCGCCGGTTGGCGCGACCGAGCAGATGGCGCAGTGGCTGGCCGACGCGCGTCCTGATTTAAGCTTCCCGCAACAGGCGGGAGAGCAGGCGGATATCAATATCGCCTACTGTCCGGAGCGCGTACTGCCGGGCCAGGTGATGGTTGAACTGATTAAAAACGACCGCGTGATTGGCGGTATGACGCCCGTGTGTTCTGAACGTGCCAGCGCGCTATACAAGATTTTCCTTGAAGGCGAATGTGTGGTGACCAACTCCCGCACTGCTGAAATGTGTAAGCTGACGGAAAACAGCTTCCGTGACGTTAACATTGCCTTCGCGAATGAACTGTCACTGATCTGCGCCGATCAGGGGATTAACGTCTGGGAGTTGATTCGCCTGGCGAATCGCCATCCGCGTGTCAATATTCTCCAGCCAGGCCCGGGCGTGGGCGGACACTGCATCGCCGTCGACCCGTGGTTTATCGTGGCGCAGAATCCGGCGCAGGCTCGTCTGATCCGCACCGCGCGTGAAGTGAACGACAGCAAACCGCACTGGGTACTCAACCAGGTCAAAACCACGGTAGCGGATTGTCTGGCAGAGAGCGGCAAGCGCGCCAGCGAGCTGAAAATCGCCTGCTTTGGTCTGGCATTTAAGCCCAACATTGACGACCTGCGCGAAAGCCCGGCAATGGAAATTGCTGGAATGATTGCCGAATGGCACAAAGGCGAAACGCTGGTGGTCGAGCCAAATATTCATGAACTGCCGGCAAAACTGGCGGGGCACTGCACGCTGACAGCGCTCGACAATGCCCTGGCGACGGCGGATGTGCTGGTGCTGCTGGTGGATCACAACGAGTTTAAAGCGATCTCCGGCGATGCCGTTCATCAGCAGTATGTGGTTGATACCAAGGGTGTCTGGCGTTGAGCCGCCTGAATGGGGTACTCGAGTCTCTGCAATGGGAGAGTGCCTTTTTCGGTCTGCCGTCGGCCATCGTGCGTCTGCGCGATGATGCGCCGGCACTGACGGAATCGGCATTTACCGCCTGGCAACGGGTACAGGCTAAGATCCCGGCGGACCGTACTGATCTGCTTGATGCGCTCCAGCAGCACGGCTTTAAGCTGGTTGAAGGTGAGGCCGATCTCTCCATTACCCTTACCCGGTACGATGCGCCCGGTGCGGAAATGGCAACCGAACAGGATATTCCCGTGTTGCGTCAGATGGCGGCCCAGGCGTTTGCGCAGAGCCGCTTTCGCGCGCCCTGGTACGCGCCTGGCGATAGCGGACGGTTTTACGCCCAGTGGGTGGAGAATGCGGTTAAAGGCACGTTTGACCATGTCTGCCTGGTTTTTCGGGCAGGGGACAGTCAGATCCAGGGATTTGTCTCCCTGCGTAAGCTCAACGAGCGCGAGGCGCGGATTGGCTTATTAGCCGGGCGTGGGATGGGTGAGAAACTCATGCAGGCGGCGCTGTACTGGGCGCAGGAGCAAAAACTTGTGACGCTGCGGGTGGCGACCCAGGTGGGCAATACCGCCGCGCTTAAACGATATATTGCGAGTGGTGCCAACATCGACGCCACCGCCTACTGGTTATACAGGTGACAAGATGATTCCATTTAACGCACCACCCGTCGTGGGCACCGAACTCGACTACATGCAGTCTGCTATGGGCAGCGGCAAACTCTGCGGTGATGGTGGGTTTACCCGTCGCTGCCAGCAGTGGATGGAGCAGCGTTTTCACAGCGCTAAAGTATTGCTGACCCCGTCCTGTACGGCATCACTGGAAATGGCGGCCCTGTTGCTGGATATCCAGCCTGGCGATGAAGTCATTATGCCAAGCTATACCTTCGTCTCCACGGCGAACGCGTTTGTCCTGCGCGGGGCGAAAATCGTCTTTGTGGATATCCGTCCGGATACCATGAACATTGATGAAACGCTCATTGAAGCGGCGATCACCGATAAAACGCGCGCGATTGTGCCGGTCCACTATGCGGGCGTAGCCTGCGAAATGGACACCATCATGGCGATTGCCAACAAACATAACCTGTTTGTGGTGGAAGACGCCGCCCAGGGGGTGATGTCCACCTACAAGGGACGCGCGCTGGGCACGATCGGCCATATTGGCTGCTTTAGCTTCCACGAAACCAAAAACTACACCGCTGGCGGTGAGGGCGGCGCGACGCTGATAAACGATCGCGCGCTGGTCGAGCGCGCGGAAGTGATCCGCGAAAAAGGGACCAACCGCAGCCAGTTCTTCCGCGGACAGGTAGACAAATACACATGGCGCGATATCGGCTCAAGTTATCTGATGGCGGATCTGCAGGCGGCATACCTGTGGGCGCAGCTGGAAGCCGCGGAGCGTATCAACCTTCAGCGTCTGTCCCTGTGGCAAACCTATTACGACGCGCTGGAGCCTCTGGCGAAAGCCGGGCGCATTGAACTCCCGACCATTCCGGCTGATTGTGTCCACAATGCGCACATGTTCTACATCAAGCTGCGCGATAACGACGATCGCAGCCAGCTCATCGCCTGGCTGAAAGAGGCTGAAATTATGGCGGTGTTCCACTACATTCCGCTGCACTCCAGCCCCGCGGGCGAAGCGTTCGGCATATTTGCGGGTGAAGACCGTTACACGACCAAAGAAAGTGAGCGTTTGCTTCGCCTGCCATTGTTCTACAACCTCGCGCCAGTTAACCAGCGTACGGTGATTAATACCCTTCTGAGCTATTTCGGCTGATATGTCTCTGGCAAAAGCATCGGTGTGGACCGCCGCGTCCACACTTGTAAAAATTGGCGCCGGACTGCTGGTCGTCAAGCTGTTGGCTGTCTCATTTGGCCCGTCAGGTGTCGGGATGGCGGGTAACTTCCGCCAGCTTGTTACCGTCCTTGGGGTGCTGGCCGGTGCCGGAATCTTCAACGGCGTGACCAAATACGTTGCGCAGTATCATGATGATGCGCTGCAGCTGCGCCGTGTGGTGGGGACAGCTTCGGCGATGGTCACGGGTTTTTCGACCCTGATGGCGATTGTCTTTCTGCTGGCGGCGGCCCCCATCAGCCAGGGACTGTTCGGTCACACCCACTATCAGGGACTGGTGCGTCTGGTTGCGTTGGTGCAGATGGGTATTGCCTGGGCTAACCTGCTGCTGGCGCTGATGAAAGGTTTTCGTGATGCTTCCGGGAACGCCCTTGCGTTAATCCTGGGAAGCGTCATTGGTGTTATTGCCTATTACTTCTGCTATCGCCTCGGTGGCTATGAAGGCGCCCTGCTCGGGCTGGCGCTGGTACCGGCCCTCGTGGTTGTGCCTGCCGCGTTTATGCTGATGCGTCGGGGCGTCATCCCTCTGCGCTACCTGAAACCGCAATGGGACAAGCTGCTTGCCAGCCAGCTGGGTAAATTTACCCTGATGGCGCTCATCACCTCCGTCACGCTGCCCGTGGCCTATGTGATGATGCGAAACCTGCTGGCGGCGCATTATAGCTGGGAGGAGGTCGGGATTTGGCAGGGCGTGAGCAGCATTTCTGACGCCTACCTCCAGTTTATTACGGCTTCCTTTAGCGTTTATTTGCTGCCAACCTTATCGCGTCTGACGTCCAGACAGGATATCACCCGCGAGATTTTCCGATCGCTGCGCTTTGTGTTGCCGGCGGTTGCGGCTGCCAGCTTCACCGTCTGGTTATTGCGCGATGTCGCTATCTGGCTGCTCTTCTCGGCGAAGTTCACCGCCATGCGCGATCTCTTTGCCTGGCAGCTGGTGGGCGATGTACTGAAAGTGGGGGCTTACGTTTTCGGCTACCTGGTGATTGCGAAGGCCTCACTGCGGCTGTATATCCTGGCGGAAATTAGCCAGTTTGTGTTACTGACGTCGTTCTCGCACTGGTTGATACCCGCGCACGGCGCGCTGGGGGCGGCTCAGGCCTATATGGCAACGTATATCGTTTATTTCGCTGCCTGTTGCGGCGTATTTTTATTGTGGCGTAAACGCGCATGACTGCACTGATTCACATCCTGGGATCGGATATCCCACACCATAACCAGACCGTTTTGCGGTTTTTCAACGACGAGCTGGCATCGGGTAATCCCGATGCGCGTGAGTTTATGGTTGCAGGTCAGGATAAGGGCCTGAGCGCAGCATTTCCGGCGCTGAACATGAGCTTCTGGCCGGATAAGGCCACGCTGGCAAAGGCGGTGATTGCCAAAGCCAAAGCGGATCGTGAGCAACGATTCTTCTTCCACGGGCAGTTTAATACCGGCCTGTGGCTGGGGCTTCTCAGCGGGGGGATTAAACCTTCCCAGTGCAGCTGGCATATCTGGGGGGCCGATCTCTACGAAGTCTCCCGCGGCTGGAAATTCCGTCTGTTTTATCCCCTGCGCCGTATGGCCCAGGGGCGGGTGGGCTGCGTTTTTGCTACCCGTGGCGATCTCAACTATTTTGCGAAGCAGCATCCGAATGTGCGCGGTGAGCTGCTCTATTTCCCGACCCGCATGGATCCGGCGTTGAACGCCATGGCGAATGACACGGTGCGAGAAGGCAAGCTGACGATCCTGGTGGGGAATTCCGGCGATCGCAGTAACGAACATGTTGCAGCGCTCAGGGCGGTGCATCAGCAGTTTGGCGACACGGTGAAGGTGGTGGTGCCGATGGGCTATCCCGCCAATAACGACGCCTACATTGATGAGGTTCGCCAGCAGGGGCTCGCGTTATTCAGCGCGGAGAATTTGCATATTCTGCGGCATAAGCTGGAATTTGAGGAGTATCTCGCGCTGCTGAGAAAATGCGACCTCGGGTATTTCATCTTTGCCCGTCAGCAGGGCATTGGCACGCTGTGTCTGCTTATTCAGGCGGGGATCCCGTGCGTGCTCAACCGCGATAACCCGTTCTGGCAGGACATGGCCGAACAGCATCTTCCGGTCCTGTTTACCACGGATGTGCTTAATGAAGAGGTTGTTCGGGAAGCACAGCGACAGCTGGCGCTGGTGGATAAAAACGCCATCGACTTCTTTAGCCCGAATTACCTCACGCCGTGGCACCGCGCACTGCGTATCGCTGCAGGAGACAAAGCATGAGCCAGTTGCAATTCAGCGGTTTGCTGGTCGTTTGGCTGCTGAGCATCCTGTTTATCGGTACGCTCACCTGGTTCGAATTCCGCCGCGTGCGTTTCAACTTTAACGTGTTCTTCTCGTTATTGTTTCTGCTAACGTTCTTTTTCGGTTTCCCGCTTACCAGCATTCTCGTCTTCCGCTTTGACGTGAGCGTCGCGCCGCCGGAAATTTTGCTCCAGGCGCTTCTGGCGGCGACCTGCTTCTATGCGGTCTACTACGTTACCTATAAAACGCGTCTGCGTTCCGCGCAGGCCACCGCGCCGCGCCGGGCGCTTTTTACCATGAACCGGGTGGAGACCCACCTGACGTGGGTGATGTTGATGACAATCGCCCTGGTCAGTGTCGGCATCTTCTTCATGCACAACGGCTTCCTGCTGTTTAAGCTGCACTCCTACAGCCAGATTTTTTCTGCCGAAGTGTCGGGCGTGGCGCTTAAGCGTTTCTTCTACTTCTTCATCCCGGCGATGCTGGTGATCTTTTTCCTGCGTCAGGACAGTAAAGCGTGGCTGTTCTTCCTGGTCAGTACCGTCGCGTTTGGCATCCTGACCTATATGATTGTGGGCGGTACGCGCGCCAATATCATTATCGCTTTCGCCATCTTCCTGTTTATTGGCATCATCCGCGGCTGGATCTCGCTGTGGATGCTGGTTGCCGCCGGGGTGTTTGGCATTGTGGGGATGTTCTGGCTGGCGCTGAAGCGGTACGGAATGAACGTGGCGGGTGATGAGGCGTTTTATACGTTCCTCTACCTTACGCGGGATACGTTCTCGCCGTGGGAAAACCTGGCATTACTGCTGCAAAACTACGACAAGATTGATTTCCAGGGGCTGGCACCGATTGTTCGCGACTTCTACGTCTTTATCCCTTCCTGGCTATGGCCGGACCGCCCTGGCGTGGTGCTGAATACGGCGAACTACTTTACGTGGGAAGTGCTGAACAACCATTCCGGTCTGGCAATCTCGCCAACGCTGCTCGGTTCCCTGGTGGTGATGGGGGGGGCGTGGTTCATTCTGCCCGGGGCGGTTGCCGTGGGGCTGATTATCAAGTGGTTCGACTGGCTTTACCTGCGTGGCAATGAAGAGACCAACCGCTATAAAGCGGCCATTTTGCACAGTTTCTGCTTCGGTGCCATTTTCAATATGATCGTTCTGGCGCGTGAAGGACTGGATTCGTTTGTTTCGCGCGTGGTGTTCTTCATGGTTGTTTTCGGCGTCTGCCTGTTACTGGCCAAGCTGTTGTACTGGCTGTTTGATAATGCAGGGCTTGTGCACAGGCGCGAGCGTCAGGGCAGCACAACGCTGTCACAAGTCTGAGTAAGGATAGTAATGACTGATAACATTTCTGCACCGCGCTATGCGCTACGGGGTCTGCAGCTGATTGGCTGGCGCGACATGCAGCATGCGCTGGACTTTCTCTTCGCCGACGGCCAGATGAAATCCGGTACGCTGGTCGCCATCAATGCGGAAAAGATGCTGGCGGTGGAAGATAACGCCGAGGTCAAAAGCCTGATTGAAGCGGCGGAGTTTAAGTACGCGGACGGCATCAGCGTGGTTCGCTCCATCCGTAAAAAGTATCCTGACGCTAATGTTTCTCGCGTGGCGGGAGCCGATCTCTGGGAGCAGCTCATGGCTCGCGCCGGCGCGCAGGGCACGCCCGTGTTCCTGATTGGCGGGAAGCCGGAGGTTCTGGCTCAGACTGAGGAGAAACTGCGTCGTCAATGGAATGTGAATATTGTCGGCAGCCAGGATGGTTACTTCAAACCTGAAGCGCGGCAGGCTCTGTTTGAACGCGTTCGTGACAGCGGGGCGAAAATTGTTACCGTGGCGATGGGCTCCCCGCGCCAGGAGATCCTGATGCGCGACTGCCGTCTGGTCTGCCCTGATGCCCTTTATATGGGTGTCGGCGGCACGTATGACGTCTTTACCGGCCACGTTAAGCGTGCGCCTAAGGTTTGGCAAAATCTCGGGCTGGAGTGGCTGTACCGCCTGTTATCGCAACCGACGCGTATTAAACGACAGATCCGTCTGCTTCGCTATCTCGCCTGGCATCACACCGGGAAAATGTAATCAAAATGTAGCGCGATATGCTATTCGCGCTGCAACTCGCCTGCAAAACTGCTGATAATCTGTGCAATGCATTCATTTTTTTAATGCATCGTTTGCCATTTGGCACATTTTAAGAAACCATTCGCTCCGTATTTTAGTCCCCCTAAAAAACAATACCCGGTCTTAAGCCGGGAAACAGCAAACACAATCGAGGATCTATGGCTGAGAAAAAACCGGAGCTACAGCGTGGGCTGGAAGCTCGTCATATTGAACTGATAGCGCTGGGTGGCACTATCGGCGTGGGCCTGTTTATGGGCTCTGCAAGCACCCTAAAATGGGCTGGCCCTTCCGTCTTACTGGCGTACATTATCGCCGGGCTGTTTGTTTTCTTCATTATGCGTTCCATGGGCGAAATGCTCTTCCTGGAACCGGTAACCGGCTCTTTTGCCGTTTATGCACACCGGTATATGAGCCCGTTCTTTGGCTACCTGACGGCCTGGTCATACTGGTTTATGTGGATGGCGGTGGGCATTTCAGAGATCACCGCGATAGGGGTCTACGTTCAGTTCTGGTTCCCGGATATGGCCCAGTGGATACCCGCGCTAATAGCCGTGGGGCTGGTGGCGCTGGCAAACCTGGCCGCCGTACGTCTTTACGGTGAGATCGAGTTCTGGTTTGCAATGATTAAAGTCACCACCATTATCGTGATGATTGTCGTCGGACTGGGCGTGATTTTCTTCGGCTTTGGCAACGGTGGACACGCGATTGGCTTTGGCAATCTGACCGAAAATGGCGGCTTCTTCGCTGGCGGCTGGAAAGGCTTCCTGACGGCGCTGTGTATCGTTGTGGCTTCGTATCAGGGCGTGGAGCTCATCGGGATCACAGCCGGTGAAGCGAAAAACCCACAGGTTACGCTGCGTAGTGCAGTGGGCAAAGTACTGTGGCGTATCCTGATTTTTTATGTGGGCGCGATCTTCGTTATCGTGACCATCTTCCCGTGGAACGAAATTGGCACGACGGGGAGTCCGTTTGTTTTAACCTTCGCCAAAATTGGTATCACGGCGGCGGCGGGTATCATTAACTTTGTGGTCCTGACGGCGGCGTTGTCAGGCTGTAACAGCGGGATGTATAGCTGTGGGCGTATGCTCTATGCGCTCTCGAAGAATAACCAGCTGCCTGCCGCAATGAGCAAAGTCTCACGTGCTGGCGTGCCGGTTGCGGGTGTGGCGGTATCCATTGCGATCCTGCTGATTGGCTCTTGCCTGAATTACATCATCCCGAATCCGCAGCGCGTGTTCGTTTACGTCTACAGTGCCAGCGTACTGCCGGGCATGGTGCCGTGGTTTGTTATTCTCATCAGCCAGCTGCGTTTCCGTCATGCGCATAAAAAGGCGATTGCAAGCCATCCGTTCCGCTCAATTCTGTTCCCGTATGCGAACTATTTGACGATGGCATTCCTGATTTGCGTATTAATCGGAATGTACTTTAATGAAGATACCCGCATGTCGCTGTTTGTCGGGGTGATCTTCCTGGCGGCAGTGACGGCTGCCTATAAGCTTTTTGGCCTGGGTCGCCGTGCCACCACGCAGAAAGTGGAGGAATAAGCGGCAAAATGTGCAAACCATAACCAAACGCGCATTTTTTTCAAAAAAGCACTAGACAGCGGGGACGGAGGTACGTAATATCCAGCCCCGCAACGGCGCTAAGCGCCCGTAGCTCAGCTGGATAGAGCGCTGCCCTCCGGAGGCAGAGGTCTCAGGTTCGAATCCTGTCGGGCGCGCCATTTTAGTCCCGGCGCTAGAGCTGCGGTGGTCTGAGAAGTAGTCAGTACCGCGTGAAAGAATACAGTGGTGGCTATAGCTCAGTTGGTAGAGCCCTGGATTGTGATTCCAGTTGTCGTGGGTTCGAATCCCATTAGCCACCCCATTATTGAAAGAGTTGTGAATTGCGAAGGTGGCGGAATTGGTAGACGCGCTAGCTTCAGGTGTTAGTGTCCTTAGGATGTGGGGGTTCGAGTCCCCCCCCTCGCACCACGACTTTTTAAATGAATTGAACTAAAAATTCAAAAAGCAGTACATCGGCGAGTAGCGCAGCTTGGTAGCGCAACTGGTTTGGGACCAGTGGGTCGGAGGTTCGAATCCTCTCTCGCCGACCAATTTTGAACCCCGCTTCGGCGGGGTTTTTTGTTTTCTGCCACTTTTCTTCCCTGTAGTGATTCCCCGACAGCACTCCATCTTATTGTCGCGATTCAGCGACATGCAACTTATTGAAAATAAAGTGCTTTCCAGGATATGTGTTTTGCTGTCTCCTCCTGGCGACATATTTCTGTATTGAACGATACGTTGTCGGGCTTAAGATGACGCTCAACAGCATAATTTCCTTTTATCTTAAAATGTTGCGCCATGTAAAACTTCCTGGTGTCATGTTGGCACGTTACATGCAATAATATACGTGTAGATGCTCATTCCATCTCTTATGTTCGCCTTAGTGCCTCATAAACTCAGGAATGACGCAGAGCCATTTACGGTGCTTATCGTCCACTGACAGATGTCGCTTCGGCCTCATCAAACACCATGGACATAACGTTGAGTGAAGCACCAAATATGTTGTCTTACAGACCTGTTTTAACGCCTGCTTTTATAGCAGGCGTTTTTTTATGCCTTATTCCTGATACCGGTGCATGATCAGGACAACCATCAGCAGGGCCGCTGACGAGACCGTATAGAGTGCCTGCACTGACCCGACCCTGGCAGCCACTATTGCTGCGATGCCGGTGAAAAGCGAGGCACTGAGCGTTTGCCAGCGCCAGGCTTTACCGCTGGCTGACGCGGTTTGCGTGCGATGAAAACTACTGAGTACAGCAAACGTGCCAGCCGCGAAGAGAACATTCGAGGCCAGATGTGCGATAAAGATCATCCCCAGCGCATATACCACCCACCCGGACAACAACGGCAGTATTCCATAAGCGGCCAAAAAGATGCCGAGACAAACGATGAGTCGCGGTGTGTGAACCACAAAGCGGGTAAGACTCTCTTTTTTTAACAGCAGGGGGCCGCAAAGTTGCCCCATGCTCCTCGCGAAAAGCAGAGGCAGGGCAAGGCCCGCCGCATCCTGAGGGTGGAGTTGCTGCGCCAGTGCCGGAAGAAGCGCCATGGCCGGTGAGCCAACGGCTGCCAGCGCCGGCAGAATGAGCAGGCTGCGTTTTTGTCGAACGGTCAATGTCCCCCAGCGTAACGCCACCGGTACCTCCTTTTTGCCGGAGATCGGCAGCGCTGGCGCAGATAACCGGCGTCCAGCTAGCCACAGCAAAAACAGGGACCCGACAAAGCTGGCGGCATCAATCGCCAGCAAGGTAAACACGGATATCTTCTGGAACAACACTACGCCGAGTCCGGTGCCTAACAACACCTGCGAGGCAAAAATCACATTTTCCAGACAGGTTGCCGCAGGCAGTTCCGCTTCACTAAGGCCGCGCTTAAAAAGCAACGTCAACGCGGGCCAGCTCATTCCGCTGAGCAGCGCTTCGGTGGACTGCACGGCGAGTAGCGCGGCAATGCTGTGATAACCCACGCCAAGCAAGGGAAAGAGCAGGGCGAGCAAGCCCAGTGCTTCGGTCAGTATCAGCAGGGACAGGGGAGAATAGCGTGAGCATAGCTTTTCGCCGATCAGGCTGCCGATAAATCCCGGGATCGTAGCAAAAAGAAAAGCGAGAGTGAGCAGGGCGGGCGGGGCCGACCACGCTAACAGTAAACCAAAGACCACCACCTGGGTTAACCCATTCCCCAGCGAAGAAAAAATAAAGGCACAGGCAAGCAGGCGCAGCCAGCGATGGCAACGCAGCGCTTCAATAAGCGCATACATAAGCGAGTTCATGACGATTTCCTTTCAAAAACGATTTAATCCACGCTGCAGAAAATGCGCGTGTGTGAAAAAAGGTTAATGAAAAGACATCGTTACATTGGCGGGTTCGTTTGCGGATTAGGGTGTAAAGAATGTAGCAGGAGAAAGGCGATAAAAAAAGGAGGCCGTCTGGCCTCCTTTTTATTTATTGCTGGCTGCCGTTATTTCGCAGCGTCAGCAATAACCCATCGCGGCGCATCGCTGCCGCCTCTTCCGGCTTATGCTGCTTGTCCAGCGTATCGGCAAGCCACGCATAGTCGAAGGCATCCGGACGCTGTTTCAGCGCCGCGCGGAAGGCAAGGCTCGCCTCCTGCCATTCGCCGTGCTTCATCAACGACTGACCGAGCGTACTCCACAGCAGCGGGCGATCGCCAACGGTTTTAATCTGCTGACGCAGCACTTTCTCGACTTGCTCAGGATTGTTGGTTTTCAGGCGCGGGATCACCATCACCAGACGATCGTCGTACTGACGCTTCAGACCGTCGAGGAGGATCTCCTGGGCGGTGTCATGATCGTCACATTCAATCAGATGTTCCGCCATTGCCACCTGCAGTGGAACCTGCTGGCGCGTTTTACGGCTCTGGTTCTTCCACCACGTTTTCAGACCGTCGCTGCCGAGATCGGCGCGCGCCTGGTCCATCAGGCCAATCCACGCCAGACGCTGAAGCTCATCACGGTGCTCATCATCGCCAACATCGGCCTTCGCCATCGACGGAATGATGTCCAGCAGCGAGCCCCACGCACCGGTACGGATATAGGCCTGCTCGGCAAGACGCAGCACTTCCGGATGACGTGGCGCGACTTCCAGCAGGCGGTCGATACCGTGGCGTGCCGCGTGGTTCTCATTGCGTGCCAGCTGCAGACGTACGCGCGTAATTTCCACCGGAATCGGGTCGCCATGCGCCAGCTCAGCCGCCCGTTCCAGGTGCTGATTGGCGCGGGCTTCATCACCGCGCTGCTGCGCCGCTTCGGCAGCAAGCAGGTAGTTCACCACTGGCTGCTCGGCATGGTCGGCGTTTTTCGACATCAGCTTTTCAACCTGCTGATAGTCACCTTCCGCGAGCTTAAGCAGTGCCTGTTCGGTCTGCTTACGGGCGCGGCGGCGCTTACGGCCAACGAACCAGCCGCGCGTATGGGCACCGGTGCGGAAAAGACGGCGCAGGATCCATTCGAGCGCAAACAGCACCACTACGCCGAGGATCAGAATGATCGTCAGGCCCGTTACGCTGGTTTCGATGTTGTAGTTATCGGTCTGGATCAGGACGTAGCCCTGATGACCGGCAAGCATCGGCCCCAGCACGATCCCGGCGATCAGCAGGACGAAGAGTAAGAGGACTTTTAGCATCATTACTCTCCTTGCGGCGCGCTTTCAGGCGCCGGTGCGGAAGCAGGAGCGGGGGCCGCTCCGCCCGTCTGCTCTGCCGGTACGCCCGGCTGCGCCAGAAGATTGCGTACGCGCGTCTGCATCAGTTTTTCCAGAATCGGCTGGCTGGCCAGCTTGTCCGGCACGTTCATGGTGATGTTCTGCTGGCTCAGTTTATCAATGTCTTCAAGGAAGGCGGTGGTCGTCGCATCATCGGTGTTGTAGTAAGCGCGTACCCACGTTGAGACGTTATCCAGCGCCTGTTTGTAAGTCTCTTCCTGATGACGCGGCACGGCCTGAGCGGCCACCAGCAGTCGGGAACGAATATTTTCGCGCAGATAGACATCCTGGTTCGGCGCCAGCAGCGGGACCGCGGTTTCGTCGCGGCGGCGAATCGTGATAAAGCTGTCCATAAAATTCTGCCAGCTTTTTTGCAGGTTCACGCGCCATTCGCTCAGGGAGCTGGAAAGCTCGGTCCCGTCGGAATCCATCGGGGAGTCGTCGTCGTTATTATCCGCCAGCTGCAGGTTATCTATCTGATTCGAAAGCTGATTCACTTTAAGGATAATGCCGTCATAATCCACCTGCGAGACGGCAGAGAGGCTGGCGATGTCTTCGGTGATCGCGCGACGTGCGGTGATAAGGCTTGGATCGTTCATGTCTGCCAGGCTTGCATCGGCGCTTTTCAGCAGCGCAGCGGCAGTGGTGACGTCCTGATCGCTCCAGAGCTTACGTCCGGCGAGCTTCACCAGGAAGTCAGCCTGCGAGAGCAACCAGGTTTTGGCATCGGTACCGGAGATCGTGGCGACCTTCTGCTGCACTTCGCCCAGCTGTTTGGTCAGTTCTTCCTGTTTGCTGTTCGCTTCGGCAAGCGCGGCGGCCTGCTGTTTAATCACCGATTCCAGTTCAGTTTTCTGCGTCTCCTGCGCTTTTTGCAGGGCGCTGAGCTGATTCACCAGCGCATCGCTGGTAGAAGTCTGGTTAGCGCTCTGTTGTTTTACCAGACCGTACAGACCTACGCCTGCTGCCAGCGCAATGGCGATGGCAATCGCGCTCAGCGTGAGGCTCGTTTTGTTGCTGCCGTTTTTCTTCTCAGCGGTTTTCTCAGTCGTCTCTGGCTGTGGCGTAGTCTCCACAGTCTCCCTGGTCTCTTCAACCACGGCGGAGGATTTATCGTGTTCCGTCATTATGGCTTCCCATTTGAGAGTTATTGTAATGCGCGCAGCAGCGCATCGTTGTCGGCGTTATCAGCGATCCGAATATCATGCCAGCCCAGCTCCCGGGCCTGGTTCGCCAGACGCTCACTGACGACCAGAAGCCGACAGTGGAGTAACCAGTTTTCACGATACCATTGCGGCACAAGTGACCAGAGCTGCTGCAGCATTTCACCGCTGGTCACGACTAGGGTATTAATGCCGCGCGTATGCCAGCGCATCGCCTCTTCTGCACCGTCATAATGTTTTGCACAACGCTGGTAGCATTCGCAGAACGTCACGTTAGCCCCGCGCTCCCGCAACGTTTCACCTATCAGTTCGCGTCCGCCGTTACCGCGTAATATCAGCGCACGTTTTCCGGCAATAGTTTGTAATTCAGGTAATTGTAGCAAGACTTCACTGATTTCCCGATCTAACGGGTAACGAACGTCCGCGCCGCTTACGGTATGCAGCGCCAGTGCTGTTGTGCGGCCAATCGCGAAATAGCGGGGGGCAGTTGGCCAGGGCAGACCCTGCTGTTGCAGCTGCGCGTGGGCAAATTCCACGGCATGTTGCGATAACGCAAACAGCAGGTCACCGTCCTGAAGGGTATTCATCTGGTCGGCGAGCGCAGAGAGCTCCCGACCCGGGGAGAATTCAATCAGCGGAAAACTCCAGGCCACCTGCCCCAGTGCGCGCAGACGGCTCACTAATTGCTCTCCTGCGGGAGAAGGGCGGGTGACAAGAATACTCATGCAGGGGGTTCTCCATTATAAACGTCAGCCAGGATTACGCGGGCGCCGTTATCCAGTAACTCTTCTGCCAGCGAGACGCCAAGCTGTTCGGCATCCTGCGCGTTACCACGACGTTCACCGCGCACCATCTGCGAACCGTCCGGAGCGCCGACCAGCGCGCGCAGCCACAGTTCACCATTCGTCAATTCAGCATAGCTGCCAATCGGCACCTGGCACCCCCCTTCGAGGCGGGTATTCATCGCACGCTCGGCTTTTACGCGGATAGCGGTCTCGTCATGGTTCAGCGGGGCAAGGAGCTCGCGGGTACGCGCATCGTCCAGACGGCACTCAATGCCGACGGCACCCTGGCCAACGGCCGGCAGCGACAGTTCTGGCGGCAATGCCATGCGAATGCGTTCTTCCAGCCCCAGACGCTTCAGCCCGGCAACGGCGAGAATAATGGCATCGTAATCACCGTTATCCAGTTTGCCCAGACGCGTGCCGACGTTACCGCGCAGCGAGCGAATGATCAGATCGGGACGACGCGCCGCCAGCTGACACTGGCGACGTAAACTGGACGTGCCAACCACGCTTCCCTCAGGCAGCGCATCGAGCGAGTCGTAGCGGTTAGAGACAAACGCATCACGCGGATCTTCGCGCTCGCAGATGGTCACCAGCCCCAGCCCTTCCGGGAACTCGACGGGCACGTCTTTCATCGAATGTACGGCGATATCGGCGCGGTTCTCAAGCAATGCCAGTTCCAGTTCTTTGACAAACAGGCCCTTGCCGCCCACTTTCGCCAGTGGCGTATCCAGGATCACATCACCGCGCGTGACCATCGGCACCAGCTCGACGCGCAATCCACTGTGGCAGGCTTCAAGGCGCTGCTTAACATAATGTGCCTGCCAGAGCGCGAGAGGGCTTTGGCGTGTGGCAATTCTCAAAACATTGTCTAACATGCTTGTTACCGTCATTATCAATCGCCAACCATCCTAACATTGTTGACTCTGGGATGGCAGTTTTACGGTTGATGAAGAGTGAGAGGGACAAGGCGGCGTATTCGTCAGCCACAGCCGTATTAAGGAATTTACACGTACAGAACGGTGCTACACTTTGTATGTAGCGCAACTTTCTTTACGGTCAATCGGCAAGGTGTTAAATTGATCACGTTTTAGACCATTTTTTCGTCGGTACCAGCATAATGATAAGGCGAAAAAGGGTAACGGTTATCTTTTTGAAATACTGCGGGGCCCGCTGTTATTCGTGTTTTGAATAGCATGCGATACCCGGAAACATCAGGCGATACGTCTTGTACCTCTATATTGAGACTCTGAAACAGAGACTGGATGCCATAAATCAACTGCGTGTGGATCGCGCGCTTGCTGCTATGGGACCTGCTTTCCAGCAGGTTTACAGTCTGCTGCCGACATTATTGCACTATCACCATCCGCTAATGCCTGGCTACCTTGACGGTAACGTTCCCAAGGGCATTTGCCTCTTCACGCCTGATGAAACCCAACAGCATTATCTCAACGAACTGGAACTCTACCGCGGCATGCCGCCACAGGAGTCTCCGAAGGGTGAACTGCCGATTACCGGGGTTTACTCGATGGGGAGTACCTCATCGGTAGGGCAAAGCTGTTCGTCAGACCTCGACATCTGGGTCTGTCATCAATCCTGGCTCGATAACGAAGAGCGTCAGCTGCTGCAGCGTAAATGCAGCCTGCTGGAGAGCTGGGCGGCGTCGCTCGGCGTGGAAGTGAGCTTCTTCCTGATTGATGAAAACCGTTTCCGCCATAACGAAAGCGGCAGTCTGGGTGGTGAGGACTGCGGCTCGACGCAGCACATCCTGTTGCTGGATGAATTTTACCGTACTGCTGTGCGCCTGGCCGGGAAGCGTATTCTGTGGAATATGGTCCCGTGCGAAGAAGAAGAGCATTACGACGATTACGTCATGTCGCTTTATGCGCAGGGCGTACTGACGCCAAACGAATGGCTGGACCTCGGCGGCTTGAGCTCGCTGTCAGCCGAAGAGTACTTTGGCGCAAGCCTCTGGCAGCTCTATAAGAGCATCGACTCACCGTACAAAGCGGTGCTGAAAACGCTGCTGCTTGAAGCCTATTCCTGGGAATACCCCACGCCACGCCTGCTGGCGAAAGATATCAAGCAGCGTCTGCACGACGGGGAAATTGTCTCCTTCGGGCTGGATGCTTACTGCATGATGCTGGAGCGCGTGACCGAATACCTGAAAGCCATTGATGACACCACGCGTCTCGACCTGGTGCGTCGATGTTTCTATCTCAAAGTGTGTGAGAAATTGAGCCGCGAGCGCGCCTGCGTCGGCTGGCGTCGTGAAGTGGTCACGCAGTTAGTGAAAGAGTGGGGATGGGGCGAAGAGCGTCTCTCCATGCTCGACAACCGGGCCAACTGGAAAATCGATCAGGTGCGTGAAGCGCACAACGAACTGCTCGATGCGATGATGCAAAGCTACCGTAATCTGATCCGCTTTGCGCGCCGTAACAACCTCAGCGTTTCCGCCAGCCCGCAGGACATTGGGGTATTGACCCGTAAACTGTACGCCGCGTTTGAAGCGCTGCCGGGTAAAGTGACTCTGGTTAACCCACAGATTTCGCCTGACCTGTCAGAACCGAACCTGACCTTTATCTATGTTCCGCCGGGCCGCGCGAACCGCACCGGGTGGTATCTGTATAACCGCGCCCCCAGCATGGACTCGATCATCAGCCATCAGCCGCTGGAGTATAACCGCTACCTGAACAAGCTGGTGGCCTGGGCCTGGTTTAACGGCCTGTTGACCTCACGCACGCGTCTGTTCATCAAAGGCAACGAGGTGGTCGATCTCGCTAAACTGCAGGAGATGGTGGCGGATGTCTCCCACCACTTCCCGCTGCGCCTGCCGGCACCCACGCCGAAAGCGCTCTACAGCCCGTGCGAGATCCGCCATCTGGCGATCATCGTTAACCTGGAATACGACCCGACGGCGGCCTTCCGCAATCAGGTGGTTCATTTCGACTTCCGCAAGCTGGACGTCTTTAGCTTTGGCGAGCAGCAAAACTGCCTGGTGGGCAGCGTGGATCTGCTGTACCGCAACTCGTGGAACGAAGTGCGTACCCTGCACTTCAACGGCGAGCAGGCGATGATCGAAGCGCTGAAAACCATTCTCGGCAAGATGCACCAGGATGCCGCGCCGCCGGACAGCGTGGAAGTGTTCTGCTACAGCCAGCATTTGCGTGGGTTGATTCGTACCCGCGTGCAGCAGCTGGTCTCGGAGTGTATTGAGCTGCGTCTCTCCAGTACCCGTCAGGAAACGGGCCGCTTTAAAGCGCTGCGCGTTTCTGGCCAGACCTGGGGCCTGTTCTTCGAACGTCTCAATGTGTCAGTACAGAAGCTGGAAAATGCCATCGAGTTCTATGGCGCGATTTCGCATAACAAACTGCATGGTCTGTCGGTGCAGGTGGAAACCAACCACGTTAAGCTGCCGCAGGTGGTGGATGGTTTTGCCAGTGAAGGGATTATTCAGTTCTTCTTTGAAGAGTCGGGCGATGATGCCGGTTTCAACATCTACATTCTGGATGAGACCAACCGCGCCGAGGTCTATCACCACTGTGAAGGCAGTAAAGAGGAGCTGGTGCGCGACGTCAGCCGCTTCTACTCCTCTTCGCATGACCGGTTCACCTACGGCTCAAGCTTTATCAACTTTAACCTGCCGCAGTTCTACCAGATTGTGAACGTTGATGGCCGTGCGCAGGTGATTCCGTTCCGGACTCAGACCGTAACGCCTGCCGCCCCTGCCAATCAGGACACCGCGCCGCTGTTGCAGCAGTACTTCTCTTGACTCTTTTCGCCGGGTGGCGCTGCGCTTACCCGGCCTACGGTTCGAGTCGTTGTAGGCCCGGTAAGGCGTAGCCGCCACCGGGCAACAAAACTACCTGAAACGCACGTCCTCGCCCGCCTGCGCGGTCGCCGCCTGCTCCAGCAAATCCCAGAACGGTACGCCGCTGCGGTCGCAAACCCACTCCCCGTCTTTCAGATCGAAATGATAGCCGCCCTGTCTGGCCGCAAGCCATACCTGGTGAAGCGGCTCCTGGCGGTTAATAATAATTTTGCTGCCATTTTCGAAGCTCAGGGTCAGAATACCGCCGTTGATTTCACAATCGATATCGCTGTCGCCGTCCCAGTCGTCAAGACGCTCTTCAATGGTCATCCACAGGGTGTCGGCAAGGCGATGGAATTCACTGTCGTTCATGGTTTTGTTCCTGTTTTTCGTGATGCCGGCAGTATAACCCTAAATAAATCCCGTTGCAGGAAAGCGGCAAACTCTTGCTTTTGTGTCTTCTCCTGCGATGATAGAAACAGATTTGAACTTACGGGCAACTTTATAATGAAAAACGCTTTCCGAACGCTTGCCGTTCTCATCACGCTGTTTAGCCTGACTGGCTGCGGACTGAAGGGACCGCTGTACTTCCCGCCAGCGGATAAAACCGCACCACCGCCGACGAAACCGGTGAACAGCGGCATTGAGTCCTCTACGCCAGATACTAACGATCGTGGCAACAACGGCGGCCCGACTCAGGTTAATCTCTGACGACAACGTTCTGTACCCGCGCAATGGAGCAAATGATGCAGTTCTCTAAAATGCATGGCCTTGGCAACGATTTTATGGTCGTCGACGCGGTAACGCAGAATGTGTTTTTCTCCCCGGAATTGATCCGCCGCCTGGCGGATCGGCATCTGGGCGTGGGGTTCGATCAGCTGCTGGTGGTTGAACCACCGTACGATCCCGACCTCGATTTCCACTACCGTATTTTTAACGCGGATGGCAGCGAAGTGAATCAGTGCGGCAACGGCGCGCGCTGTTTTGCCCGCTTTGTCCGCCTGAAAGGGCTGACCAACAAGCGTGATATTCGCGTCAGTACGGCCAATGGTCGTATGGTGCTCAGCGTCACCGATGATGAGCTGGTGCGGGTGAACATGGGCGAGCCAAACTTCGAGCCTTCCGTCGTACCGTTTCGCGCAAACAAAGCGGAAAAGACCTATATTATGCGTGCGGCCGAGCAGACAGTATTGTGCGGCGTTGTCTCAATGGGTAACCCGCACTGCGTGATTCAGGTTGATGATGTGGAAACGGCCGCCGTCGAAACCCTCGGCCCGGTGCTGGAGAGCCACGAACGGTTCCCGGAGCGCGCGAACATCGGTTTTATGCAGGTGGTGAAACGCGAGCACATCCGTCTGCGGGTTTACGAGCGCGGCGCGGGCGAGACGCAGGCCTGCGGAAGCGGCGCCTGTGCGGCGGTGGCCGTGGGCATCTCTCAGGGATTACTGGCAGAAGAGGTTCGCGTGGAGTTACCAGGCGGTCGGCTTGATATCGCCTGGAAAGGACCGGGTCATCCACTTTATATGACTGGCCCGGCGGCACATGTCTATGACGGGTTTATCCATCTATGAAACAACCAGGGGAAGAACTGCAGGAAACAGTGACGGAACTGGACGACAGGGC
This sequence comes from Enterobacter sp. BIDMC92, assembly GCF_001030225.1. Taxonomy (NCBI): domain Bacteria; kingdom Pseudomonadati; phylum Pseudomonadota; class Gammaproteobacteria; order Enterobacterales; family Enterobacteriaceae; genus Enterobacter; species Enterobacter sp. BIDMC92. Next base: position 4,598,986 of record NZ_KQ087598.1, on the reverse strand, counting down.
TGTTGTTGATTATCTGCTGCGCAATCCTGAGTTTTTTATTCGCAATGCACGCGTCGTCGAAGAGATGCGCGTGCCACATCCGGTTCGCGGAACCGTGTCGCTGGTCGAATGGCATATGGCGCGCTCGCGCAACCACATCAATCAGCTTGAAGAGAACATGACGCTGCTGATGGAACAGGCGAGTACAAACGAAAGTCTGTTCTACCGTCTGCTCCATCTGCAGGCGCGTCTGGCGTCGGCGCACAGCCTCGAAGAGTTCCTCAACCGCTTCCATCGCTGGGCGCGCGAGCTTGGGCTGGCGGGCGCAACGATCCGTCTTTTCCCTGACCGCTGGCGCATTGGCGCGCCGTCGGGATTTACCCATCTGGCACTTAGCCGTCAGGCGTTTGAACCGCTGCGCATTCAGCGTCTGGGTCATGAGCATCACTATCTGGGACCGCTGAACGGACCCGAACTGCTGGTGGTATTGCCGGAGGCCAAAGCGATTGGTTCGGTAGCGATGTCTCTGATGGGGCGCGATGGCGATCTGGGGGTCATCTTATTTACCAGCCGCGACGCGCATCACTACGAGCGCGGGCAGGCCACGCACCTGCTGCAGGAGATTGCCCTGATGCTGCCTGAGCTGCTGGAGCGCTGGATTGAGCGCGTATGATGGACGAACTGCTCGCCACAGACGTCTCCCGCTTTTTGCGCTATCTGGGCGTGGAGCGTCAGCTTAGCCCTATTACCCTGCTCAACTATCAGCGTCAGCTTGATGCCATCATGCAGATTGCCGACGAAATCGGCCTGAAAAGCTGGCAACAATGTGATGCTGCGACGGTACGTGGGTTCGTTGTACGTAGCCGTAAAAAAAATCTCAGTCCCGCAAGTCTGGCGTTGAGGCTCTCCGCCCTGCGCAGTTTCTTCGACTGGCTGGTCAGCCAGGGAGGCTTAAAAGCCAACCCGGCAAAAGGGATCGCCACGCCGAAAGCCCCGCGCCATCTGCCGAAAAATATCGACGTTGACGACGTCAACCGCCTGCTGGATATCGATCTGAACGATCCGCTGGCCGTGCGCGACCGCGCGATGCTGGAGGTGATGTACGGTGCCGGGTTACGTCTCTCGGAGCTGGTTAACCTTGATGTAAAACATCTCGACCTGGAGACCGGCGAAGTGTGGGTGATGGGCAAGGGCAGCAAAGAGCGCCGCCTGCCGATTGGCCGCAATGCGGTCTCCTGGATTGAGCACTGGCTGGATCTGCGCGGGCTGTTTGGCGCAGAAGAGGATGCGCTGTTCCTGTCGAAACTCGGCAAGCGGATCTCGGCGCGTAACGTGCAGAAGCGCTTTGCGGAGTGGGGCATTAAGCAAGGGCTTAACAGCCACGTTCACCCGCACAAGCTGCGCCACTCCTTTGCGACACACATGCTTGAGTCGAGCGGCGATCTGCGCGGCGTGCAGGAACTGCTCGGCCACGCGAATCTGTCGACCACTCAAATTTATACCCACTTAGACTTTCAACACCTTGCCTCGGTGTACGACGCGGCGCATCCACGCGCCAAACGGGGGAAATAATGCGTTTTTACCGCCCACTCGGTCAGATCTCCGCCCTGACGTTTGACCTTGATGACACCCTTTATGACAACCGCGACGTGATCCTGCGTACCGAGCAGGAGTCGCTGGCGTTTGTCCAGAACTACCATCCGGCGCTGAAAACGATACAGAACAAGGACTTCCAGAAGCTGCGTCAGTCCCTGCGGGAGACCGAGCCGGAGATTTACCACGACGTGACCGAATGGCGTCGCCGCGCGGTTGAGCAGGCGATGCTCAACGCGGGGCTCAGCGTACAGGATGCGGCCATTGGGGCTGAAGCGGCAATGGAACACTTCGCCAAATGGCGCAGCCGTATCGACGTGCCGCAGGAGACCCACGACACGCTGACTGCCCTTGCCGAAAAATGGCCGCTGGTGGCGATCACCAACGGCAATGCCCAGCCGGAGCTGTTTGGCCTGAGTGATTACTTTGAATTTGTGCTGCGTGCGGGCCCCCACGGGCGCGCGAAGCCGTTTAACGATATGTACCATCTGGCGGCGGAAAAGCTGAACCTGCCGCTGGGTCAGATCCTGCACGTGGGGGATGACCTGACCACAGACGTGGCCGGAGCCATCCGCTGCGGCATGCAGGCCTGCTGGATCAAGCCGGAAAACGCCGACCTGATGATCGCCTCCGATAGCAGTCTTCTGCCACACCTGGAAATTTCGCGGTTGGCATCCCTCACGACGCTGATATAATCATCAATTGTTCTGTATAAATTAACAGGGTTTTGGCGAATGCTATTCGCCTGCCCGACATGACGTGACGGTGCCAATGGACGTTTCTTACCTGCTCGACAGCCTTAATGACAAACAGCGTGACGCGGTTGCCGCCTCGCGCACAAACCTGCTGGTGCTGGCGGGGGCGGGCAGTGGTAAGACACGCGTGCTGGTTCACCGTATCGCCTGGCTGCAGAGCGTGGAGAACTGCTCGCCGTACTCCATCATGGCGGTCACGTTCACCAACAAGGCGGCGGCGGAGATGCGCCACCGTATCGCCCAGCTGATGGGCACCAGCCAGGGCGGCATGTGGGTCGGCACCTTCCACGGCCTGGCGCACCGCCTGCTGCGCGCGCACCATATGGATGCCAATCTGCCGCAGGATTTCCAGATCCTCGACAGCGAAGACCAGCTCCGTCTGCTGAAACGTCTGATTAAGGCGATGAACCTCGACGAGAAGCAGTGGCCGCCGCGTCAGGCGATGTGGTACATCAACGGCCAGAAAGACGAAGGGTTGCGCCCGCACCACATTCAGAGCTTCGGCAACCCGGTCGAGCAGACCTGGCAGAACGTCTACAAGGCCTATCAGGAAGCGTGCGATCGCGCCGGCCTGGTGGATTTCGCCGAGCTGCTGCTGCGCGCCCACGAGCTGTGGCTCAACAAACCGCATATCCTGCAGCACTACCGCGAACGCTTCACCAATATTCTGGTGGACGAATTCCAGGATACCAACAACATCCAGTACGCGTGGATCCGCCTGCTGGCCGGCGATACCGGCAAGGTGATGATCGTGGGTGATGACGACCAGTCAATCTACGGCTGGCGCGGGGCGCAGGTAGAGAATATCCAGCGCTTCCTCAATGACTTCCCGGGCGCACAGACCATCCGTCTGGAGCAGAACTACCGCTCAACCAGCAATATCCTGAGCGCGGCCAACGCCCTGATTGAAAACAACAACGGGCGTCTGGGGAAAAAACTGTGGACCGACGGCGTCGACGGCGAACCGATTTCGATTTACTGCGCCTTCAACGAACTTGATGAAGCCCGCTTCGTGGTGAACCGCATTAAAACCTGGCAGGACAACGGTGGCGCGCTGGAACAGTGTGCCATTCTCTATCGCAGCAACGCCCAGTCGCGCGTGCTGGAAGAGGCGCTGCTGCAGGTGGGGATGCCTTACCGCATTTACGGCGGTATGCGCTTCTTCGAACGTCAGGAAATCAAAGACGCGCTCTCGTATCTGCGCCTGATTGCCAACCGTAACGACGACGCGGCGTTTGAGCGCGTGGTCAACACACCAACCCGTGGCATTGGTGACCGCACGCTGGACGTGGTGCGCCAGGCCTCGCGCGATCGCCAGCTGACGCTGTGGCAGGCGTGTCGCGAGCTGTTGCAGGAAAAAGCCCTTGCCGGCCGCGCTGCCAGCGCCCTGCAGCGTTTCCTCGAGCTGATTGACGCGCTGGCGCAGGAAACGGCCGACATGCCGCTGCACGTGCAGACCGACCGGGTGATCAAAGACTCCGGCCTGCGCACCATGTACGAGCAGGAAAAAGGCGAGAAAGGCCAGACCCGTATTGAGAACTTAGAAGAGCTGGTGACGGCAACGCGCCAGTTCAGTTACAACGAAGAAGATGAAGACCTGATGCCGCTGCAGGCGTTCCTTTCTCACGCTGCGCTGGAAGCGGGCGAAGGGCAGGCGGACACCTGGCAGGATGCGGTTCAGCTGATGACCCTGCACTCCGCCAAAGGTCTGGAGTTCCCGCAGGTGTTTATCGTCGGTATGGAAGAGGGGATGTTCCCGAGCCAGATGTCGCTGGATGAAGGCGGACGCCTGGAAGAGGAGCGTCGTCTGGCCTATGTCGGCGTGACGCGAGCGATGCAAAAGCTGACGCTGACCTACGCCGAAACCCGCCGCCTGTATGGTAAAGAGGTCTATCACCGCCCGTCGCGCTTTATCGGTGAGCTGCCGGAGGAGTGCGTGGAAGAGGTGCGTCTGCGTGCCAGCATCAGCCGTCCGGTCAGCCATCAGCGGATGGGATCGCCGATGGCGGAAACCGACACCGGTTACAAGCTGGGCCAGCGCGTGCGTCATTCTAAGTTTGGCGAAGGGACCATTGTAAATCTGGAAGGCAGCGGTGAGCACAGCCGCCTGCAGGTGGCGTTCCAGGGGCAGGGAATCAAATGGCTGGTGGCAGCCTACGCGAAGCTGGAAACGGTGTAAGATTCAGAAAAATATCATTATTTTGTAATAATCTGCTAACCTTATACGTTGAAGGTCAATTAATGCCCTTCAGCGTTCCGTTGCGTGTTGACGCCACAGTTATAGCTGGCGTAACATGCGCGCACGATTACGCTAAGAGGACATTCGCCTTGGACACACCCAGTAGATACTGGCTCAATTCCCTGTCATCCAGGAACAACTCCTAAGGCTATCTCCTCTTGCTGATGGCCTTAGTGGTTGTCAGCGACTGCATTATTCCCGTCGCGCTGAGTCAGGCTGTTTAATGGTCTGAAACCCAATTTGTTTCTGTGTGCCCACCGAACTGTCCGATTTTTTTTGCATTGGGAGTCCCGGTCATGTTGAGCGCATTTCAACTCGAAAATAACCGACTGACGCGGCTTGAAGCCGAAGAGTCACAGCCCCTCATTGATGCCGTATGGGTGGATCTGGTCGAGCCGGACGACGATGAACGCCTTCGCGTACAATCTGAGCTGGGACAAAGCCTGGCGACACGCCCGGAACTGGAAGACATCGAAGCATCTGCGCGTTTTTTTGAAGACGAAGACGGTTTGCACATTCACTCTTTCTTCTTCTTTGAAGATGCCGAAGACCACGCGGGAAACTCCACCGTGGCGTTTACCATTCGTGATGGCCGCCTGTTTACCCTGCGCGAGCGTGAGCTGCCGGCATTCCGTCTCTACCGCATGCGCGCCCGCAGCCAGCCATTAAATGACGGTAATGCCTGGGAGCTGCTGCTCGACCTGTTCGAGACCAAAATTGAACAGCTGGCGGACGAGATTGAAAACATCTACAGCGATCTGGAAAAGCTGAGCCGTGTCATCATGGAAGGCCATCAGGGCGATGAGTACGACGAAGCGCTCTCCACCCTGGCGGAGCTGGAAGATATCGGCTGGAAAGTGCGTTTGTGTCTGATGGATACCCAGCGCGCGCTGAACTTCCTGGTGCGCAAGGCGCGCCTGCCGGGCGGCCAGCTGGAGCAGGCGCGGGAGATCCTGCGCGATATCGAATCTCTGCTGCCGCACAACGAATCCCTGTTCCAGAAGGTCAACTTCCTGATGCAGGCGGCGATGGGCTTTATCAACATCGAGCAGAACCGCATCATCAAGATCTTCTCGGTGGTATCCGTGGTGTTCCTGCCGCCGACGCTGGTGGCCTCCAGCTACGGAATGAACTTTGAGTTTATGCCGGAGCTGAAGTGGAGCTTTGGTTACCCGGGGGCGATTATCTTTATGATCCTCGCCGGGCTAGCGCCGTATCTGTACTTTAAGCGTCGTAACTGGCTGTAAACATCTGGCGGGTAGCGCTGCGCTTACCCGCCCTACAAAACACCTACATTCCTTTGCGGGCCCTGCGCTGGGTGTAAATCGCATCGGCGACAAAAATCGCCAGCGCCACCCAGATAAAGGCGAACGTCACCATTTTATCCGCACCCGGCACTTCACCGTAAAACACCACCGCCAGCAGGAACATCAGCGTCGGGCCAATATACTGGAAAAAGCCCAGGGTAGAGAGACGCAGGCGCGTCGCCGCACCGGTGAAGCACAGCAGTGGGATCGTCGTTACCACACCTGCCGCCATCAGCATCAGATTCAGCGACCACGGGTTGCTGCCCATATGGCTGGTCGGGCTGTCGGCGATGCCGAAAAGATAAATCGCCGCAACCGGCAGCAGCCACAGGGTTTCAAACAGCATGCCGGTTTGTGCTTCGACAGCTATCTTCTTACGCACCAGGCCATAAAAGGCAAAGCTGAACGCCAGGCCGAGGGCAATAATCGGCAACGAGCCGAAGGTCCAGAGCTGTACCATCACGCCGCAGAAGGCCAGAATGACGGCCACCCACTGCATACGTCGGAAGCGCTCGCCGAGGAAAATCATCCCCAGCACAATATTCACCAGCGGGTTAATGAAGTACCCCAGACTCGCTTCGAGCATGTGGTGGTTATTCACTGCCCAGATAAACAGCAGCCAGTTACCGCCGATCAGCACGGCAGAGAGCGCCAGCAGGAAAATCTTCTTCGGGGTTTGCAGCAGCGTTTTGACGCCTGACCACTGACGGCTGAGGCTCATCAGCGCAATCATAAAGAAGAACGACCAGATGACGCGGTGAGTCAGGATCTCATTGGCCGGAACGTCGGCGATAAGCTTGAAATACGCCGGGGCGATACCCCAAATAAAATAAGCGGCAAGGGCGAGTAAAACGCCCTGCCGCGTCTGTTTAGCATCCATCGGGAAAATCCGTTACAAAAAAGTGAAATAATTTTACCCGATTTTGCAGCCTCAACCCACCATATAAGTGGCAGTTGCGCTGGCAATATAGACCTGTTCCTCGTTGTGTAATTCAACGCGTGCCACGGCAACTTTGTTGCCCGCGCGCAACAGGCTGCTGGTACAGGTAAAGCGATTTCCGCGCCCCGGGCGAAGGTAGTCAACGCGTAAGTCGATAGTGCCCATGCGTGCCAGACGCTGGCGAAGTTCGTCTTCGTTGATGGTGTCATGGCGGGTCAGCGTGCTGCCCACACAGACCAGGCCTGCCGCGACGTCCAGCGCGGAGGCGATCACCCCGCCGTGTAAAATACTTTGCGCCCAGTTACCCACCATCATCGGCTGGTTGTTGAAACTCAGCTGGGCAAAGTCCTTTTCATAACGCTCCAGCTCCAGTCCCAGCGCACGGTTAAACGGCATATGGTAAACAAAAATCTCGCCCACGAGTTTTAACACTTCATCGGCGGTAAGCATGGCTGACATGAGGCATCACATCCTTATTGTTAATGAAATGTTGATTTTATGCCTCAGCAATAAGGAATTCCACTTTCAGAAACGAGGATGCAGCAGTTGTCGCAGAAGTCTGTAGAATGACTGCCACATAACTATTCAACGAAATTTACTCTTTTGCAGGAGAACACCACCGATGCGGACGTATCTGGCCTGGTTACTGGCGGCGGTTTCGCTGCCCCTCACAGCGTATGCGCAGGAAGCGACGATCAAAGAGGTGCATGACAAACCTGCCGTTCACGGCAGCATTATCGCCAACCTACTTCAGGAGCATGACAATCCGTTCACGCTCTATCCGTATGACACCAACTACGTGATTTACACCCAGACCAGCGACCTCAACAAAGAGGCGATAAGCTCCTATAACTGGTCTGATAATGCGCGTAAAGATGAGGTGAAGTTCCAGCTCAGCCTGGCCTTCCCGTTCTGGCGCGGCATTCTGGGGCCGAACTCGGTGCTGGGCGCGTCTTACACGCAGAAATCCTGGTGGCAGCTCTCTAACAGCGGAGAGTCCTCCCCGTTCCGTGAAACCAACTATGAGCCACAGCTGTTCCTCGGTTTTGCAACGGATTATGAGTTTGCGGGTTGGACACTGCGTGACGTCGAAGTGGGCTTTAACCATGATTCTAATGGCCGTTCCGATCCGACGTCCCGTAGCTGGAACCGCGCCTACACGCGCCTGATGGCGCAGAATGGCAACTGGATGGTGGAGGTGAAGCCGTGGTATGTGGTGGGCGAAACCGATGACAACCCGGACATCACCAAATACATGGGCTACTACCAGCTTAAAGTCGGCTATCAGCTGGGCGATGCCGTGCTGAGCGCGAAGGGCCAGTATAACTGGAACACCGGTTACGGCGGTGCGGAAGTGGGCTTAAGCTACCCAATGACGAAGCACGTGCGTATCTATACGCAGGTCTACAGCGGTTACGGCGAGTCGCTTATCGACTACAACTTCAACCAGACCCGTGTCGGCGTGGGCGTGATGCTGAACGACATTCTCTAGGCAGCTCGAATGTTTTTGCGTTAAACGTTGAAGTTTCTCTCTCAGGCGCTGAAAATAGCGCCTGTTTTATTTTTCGCAGATGGGGTTAATGTGGCGCAGGCGGAAGTATTGAATCAGGAGTCGCTGGCTAAACAGGTTTTGCATGAAACCTTTGGCTACCAGCAGTTCCGCCCTGGCCAGGAAACCATCATTGAAACGGTGCTGGAAGGCCGCGACTGCCTGGTGGTGATGCCAACCGGCGGCGGTAAATCGCTCTGTTATCAGGTGCCCGCGCTGGTGCTTAACGGCCTGACGGTGGTGGTATCGCCCCTGATTTCGCTGATGAAAGACCAGGTGGACCAGCTGCTCGCTAACGGCGTGGCGGCGGCCTGCCTTAACTCCACGCAATCCCGCGAGCAGCAGCAGGAAGTGATGGCCGGGTGCCGCACCGGGCAGATCCGCCTGCTGTATATCGCGCCCGAACGCCTGATGCTGGATAACTTCCTCGACCATCTCGCGCACTGGAACCCGGTGCTGCTGGCGGTGGATGAAGCGCACTGTATCTCCCAGTGGGGACACGATTTCCGTCCGGAATACGCCGCACTCGGTCAGCTGCGTCAGCGCTTCCCCGAGCTGCCGTTTATGGCGCTTACCGCCACGGCAGATGACACCACCCGTCTGGATATCGTTCGCCTGCTGGGGCTGAACGACCCCTATATTCAGGTCAGCAGCTTCGACCGCTCCAACATCCGCTACATGCTAATGGAAAAATTCAAGCCGCTGGATCAGCTCTTACGCTACGTGCAGGAGCAGCGCGGCAAGTCCGGCATCATCTACTGCAACAGCCGTGCGAAGGTGGAAGACACCGCCGCGCGCCTGCAAAACCGCGGTTTTAGCGCGGCGGCCTACCATGCCGGTTTAGAGAACCACATCCGCGCCGACGTGCAGGAGAAATTCCAGCGCGATGACCTGCAGATTGTGGTGGCGACGGTGGCGTTCGGCATGGGGATCAACAAGCCAAACGTGCGCTTTGTGGTGCACTTCGACATTCCACGCAATATCGAATCCTATTATCAGGAAACCGGTCGCGCCGGGCGTGACGGTCTGCCTGCGGAAGCGATGCTGTTCTACGATCCGGCTGATATGGCGTGGCTGCGCCGCTGCCTGGAAGAGAAACCGCAAGGGCAGCTGCAGGATATTGAACGTCACAAGCTCAACGCGATGGGCGCATTTGCCGAAGCGCAAACCTGCCGTCGTCTGGTGCTGCTCAACTACTTTGGTGAAGGGCGACAGGAGCCGTGTGGCAACTGCGATATCTGCCTCGATCCGCCGAAACAGTACGATGGTCTGATGGACGCGCGTAAGGCGCTCTCGACCATTTATCGTGTGAATCAGCGCTTCGGGATGGGCTACGTGGTGGAAGTGCTGCGTGGTGCCAATAACCAGCGTATCCGCGACATGGGCCACGACAAGCTGCCTGTCTACGGTATCGGCAAGGATCAGAGTCACGAGCACTGGGTCAGCATTATTCGTCAGCTGATTCACCTCGGTTTTGCCACACAAAACATCGCCCAGCACTCCGCGCTTCAGCTCACCGAAGCCGCGCGCCCGGTGCTGCGGGGTGACGTTGAACTGAAGCTTGCCGTGCCGCGCGTTGTCGCCCTGAAGCCGCGGGTGATGCAAAAATCGTACGGCGGCAACTACGACCGCAAGCTGTTTGCCAAACTGCGCAAGCTGCGTAAAGCCATCGCTGATGAAGAGAACATCCCGCCTTACGTGGTGTTCAACGACGCGACGCTGATCGAGATGGCCGAACAGATGCCGCTGAGCGCCAGCGAAATGCTCAGCGTTAACGGCGTTGGCACGCGCAAGCTGGAGCGTTTTGGTAAGGAGTTTATGGCGCTTATCCGTTCCCATGCTGACGGTGATGATGAGGAGTAGTCAGCCGGGCGAAAAAGTGCCAGGATGGTGACTCACTGAATTATTTCCCCGCGAGCGAATTATGTTGATGCTATTTCTTACCGTGGCGTTAGTGCACATCGTTGCGCTGATGAGCCCGGGCCCTGACTTCTTCTTCGTATCACAAACAGCGGTCAGCCGCTCCCGCAAAGAGGCAATGATGGGCGTGCTGGGTATCACCATGGGCGTTATGGTCTGGGCGGCGGTGGCGCTGCTTGGTCTGAACCTGATTCTGGCGAAAATGGCCTGGCTGCATAACATCATTATGGTTGGCGGTGGCCTGTATCTGTGCTGGATGGGCTACCAGATGCTGCGCGGGGCGCTGAAGAAAGAAGAGAAAAAACCGCAAGAGCCAAAGGTTGAGCTGGCAACGGGCGGCCGCAGTTTTGTAAAAGGTCTGCTGACCAACCTGGCGAACCCGAAAGCGATTATCTATTTCGGCTCTGTCTTTTCGCTCTTTGTCGGCGACAGCGTTGGCGCCGGCGCACGCTGGGGGATCTTCCTGCTGATCGTGGTTGAGACGTTTGCCTGGTTCACCATCGTGGCGAGCCTGTTTGCCTTACCGGCGATGCGCCGCGGCTACCAGCGCATCGCGAAGTGGATTGACGGCTTCGCCGGGGCGCTGTTCGCCGGCTTCGGTATTCATCTCATCATTTCTCGCTAAGCGTGACGCGCTGACGCTAGCAGCGCGCCAACCAGCATAAACAGCGAACCAAACACCTTATTCAGGGCCTTCATCTGTTTAGGCCCTTTAATCCACGCCGCAATTCGCTGCGCCAGCGTCGCGTAACCAATCATCACGATGATATCGACGATAATGGTGGTCGCGCCCAGCACCACGTACTGCATCACCTGGGGCTGATGCGGCACGATAAACTGCGGGAACAGCGCGGCGAGGAAGACGATGCTTTTCGGGTTGGTCAGGTTGACGAAAACCGCACGCTTAAACAGATGGCCACGATTTTGCGTCTGCGCGAGCGTGTTCAGGTTGATGGAGCCCGCCGCGCGCCACTGCTGAATACCCAGCCAGATCAGATACGCTGCCCCGGCCCATTTCAGTACTTCAAACGCCAGCACCGAGCGAGAGAACAGGGTACCCAGACCAATCCCGACCAGCACGATGTGAATGCCCAGCCCGGCCTGCAAACCAGCAATCGACGCCGCCGCACCGCGATAGCCGTGGTTAATGGAGGTGGTCATGGTGTTAATGGCGCCCGAGCCTGGTGAAAGGCTAAGGATGATGGATGTCAGCAGGTAAGCGAACCACCACTCGAAGGTCATTTGAAACTCCCGAATTGTCTGTTTTTATGCCACAATACGCTATTGTTGAGTCATTTTGTGACCGGTGACGAAAAAACGATATTCCTTGGCTTAGGTGAGTAGAAACCCGATGTTTCAGCAGAAAAAGGACTGGGAAACACGAGAAAACGCATTTGCTGCTTTCTCCATGGGGCCGCTGACCGATTTCTGGCGCCAGCGTGAGGAAGATGAGTTTACGGGTGTCGGTGATATTCCGGTACGCTTTGTGCGTTTTCGCGATAAGAAAAATGACCGGGTCATTGTGGTCTGCCCCGGACGTATCGAGAGCTACGTCAAATACGCCGAACTGGCCTATGACCTGTTCCATCTTGGCTTCGATGTGCTGATTATTGACCATCGCGGGCAGGGGCTTTCCGGCCGCCTGTTATCGGACACGCATCGCGGCCATGTGGATAACTTCAGTGATTACGTCGACGATCTCGCCGCGTTCTGGCAGCAGGAGGTCGAGCCTGGCCCCTGGCGGAAGCGCTATATCCTGGCACACTCGATGGGCGGTGCGATTTCAACGCTGTTCTTACAGCGCCACCCGCACCAGTGCGACGCCATTGCGCTCACCGCGCCGATGTATGGCATCGTCATGCGTTTTCCTGACTGGATGGTACGTCATATTCTCGACTGGGCTGAGGGCCATCAGCGAATTCGGGAAGGCTATGCCATCGGAACGGGGCGCTGGCGAGCATTGCCCTTTGCGATGAACGTCCTGACGCACAGCCGACAGCGTTATCGTCGTAACCTGCGTTTTTATGCCGATGAGCCGCGCCTGCGCGTGGGCGGCCCGACATATCACTGGGTACGTGAAGGGATCCTTGCCGGTGAGCAGGTTCTGGCGGGCGTCGATAAAGATGACACGCCAACCCTCCTGATTCAGGCTGAAGAAGAGCGTGTGGTGGATAACCGCATGCATGACCGCTTTTGTGAACTCCGCGCTGCCGCCGGCCACCCTTGTGAAGGGGGAAAACCGTTGGTTATCAACGGCGCGTACCATGAGATCCTTTTTGAAAAGGACGCTATGCGCTCAGTCGCGCTTAACGCCATCGTCGAGTTTTTCGACCGGCATAACTGATTGTCTATTGAGGTTAAATTTTCCTATGTACCAGGTTGTTGCATCTGATTTAGATGGCACGCTGCTTTCCCCCGACCACACCCTGTCGCCTTACGCGAAAGAGACCTTAAAGCTGCTGACTGCCCGGGGCGTGAACTTTGTGTTTGCCACCGGCCGCCACCACGTAGACGTGGGGCAGATCCGCGATAATCTTGAGATCAAATCGTACATGATCACCTCCAACGGTGCGCGCGTACATGATACCGACGGCAATCTGATCTTTACGCACAACCTCGATCGCGATATTGCTGCCGATCTGTTCGGCGTGGTGCACAATAATCCGGCTATCGTCACTAACGTTTACCGCGATGACGACTGGTTCATGAACCGCCATCGCCCGGATGAAATGCGTTTCTTCAAAGAAGCGGTATTCAACTACTCCCTGTATGAACCAGGCCTGCTGGAGCCGGATGGCATCAGTAAAGTGTTCTTCACCTGCGACAGCCATGAAGAGCTGCTCCCGCTGGAGCAGGCGATCAACGCCCGCTGGGGCGATCGCGTTAATGTCAGCTTCTCAACGCTGACCTGTCTGGAAGTGATGGCGGGAGGTGTCTCCAAAGGCCACGCCCTGGAAGCGGTCGCGAAACGTCTGGGCTTCGGGCCGAAAGACTGTATCGCCTTTGGTGACGGCATGAACGATGCCGAAATGCTTTCGATGGCAGGTAAGGGCTGTATCATGCAGAACGCGCACCAGCGCCTGAAAGATCTGCACCCGGAACTGGAAGTGATTGGTTCTAACGCTGATAACGCGGTACCGAAGTATCTGCGCAAACTGTTCCTTGAATAATCTTCATTCGGTTATTTATTGCTCAGTTGTCAACTAAAGAGTTCGCTACAATGCCTCTCCTTATTTCTGAGAGACAAGCATTGTGGCGCTACTCATTATCACCACTATCCTGTGGGCCTTCTCCTTTAGCCTGATTGGCGAATACCTTGCCGGTTCGGTCGACAGCTACTTCTCGGTGCTGATGCGCGTGGGGCTGGCGGCGCTGGTGTTCCTGCCGTTTCTGCGTACGCGCGGGCAATCGTTGAAAACGATCGTGCTGTATATGCTGGTGGGGGCGATGCAGCTCGGCATCATGTATCTGTTTAGCTTCCGGGCTTACGTCTACCTGTCCGTCTCTGAATTCCTGCTGTTCACCGTGCTTACGCCGCTCTATATCACGCTGATCTACGATTTGCTCAGCAAGCGCCGCCTGCGCTGGGGATACCTGCTGAGCGCGGCACTGGCGGTGATTGGCGCGGCGATTATTCGCTACGACAAAGTGAGCGATCACTTCTGGACCGGGCTGATGTTCGTCCAGCTCGCCAACATCAGTTTCGCCATCGGCATGGTGGGCTACAAGCGTCTGATGGAAACCCGTCCGATGCCGCAGCATAACGCGTTCGCCTGGTTCTATATGGGGGCTGCGATTGTTGCGGTGGCGGCGTGGTTTATGCTCGGTAATCCGCAAAAACTGCCAACCACGAACGTGCAGTGGGGCGTTCTGGTCTGGCTGGGCGTGGTGGCTTCAGGGCTGGGATACTTCATGTGGAACTACGGCGCGACCCAGGTCGACGCCGGTACGCTGGGGATCATGAACAACGTGCATGTCCCGGCGGGGCTGCTGGTCAACCTCGCCATCTGGCAGCAACAGCCGCACTGGCCGAGCTTCCTTATTGGGGGAACGGTGATCCTGGCTTCGCTGTGGGTCCATCGCCGCTGGGTCGCTCCGCGCTCCGCACAAACGGAAGATGATCGCACGCGTGGTTCCGCGCTGAGCGAATAAACGCCTCTGTAATGGGCTGTCGCTGCTCGCCATCGCGCACGGCGGCGTACAGCCGGCTCCACAGTCCTTCACCCAGGGTTTTGGTGACCACCAGGCCCTGGCGTTCAAAACTCTCCACCACCCAGTGCGGCAGCGCTGCGATACCCATTCTGGCCGCCACCATCTGAATCAACAGCAGGGTGTTATCCACGCTTTTCAACTGCGGGCTAATGCCTGCCGGCTGCAGGAAGTGACGCCAGATATCCAGACGACTGCGCTGAACCGGATAAATCAGCAGCGTTTCTGTCGCCAGGTCTTCCGGCGTGATGCGCGTTTTGGCCGCCAGCGGATGGTCCGGCGCCAGCACCAGGCGCACTTCATAATCAAACATCGGTGAATAGTGCAGGCCGCTGCGAGGCAGAATATCGGACGTCATCACCAGATCCAGCTCGCCCTGCTGCAACGAGGGCTGTGGGTCGAACGTCACGCCGGATTTAAAGTCCATTTCCACCTGTGGCCACTTCTGGCGGAAGTTCTCAAGCGCGGGGGTCAGCCACTGGATACAGCTGTGGCACTCAATGGCGATACGCAGTGTGGTCTGCTGCGGTTCGTTACACGCCTGCAGCGCGCTGGCGATCTGCGGCAGGACCTGATTCGCCAGCTGCAACAGGATCTCGCCCTGCGGTGTAAAGCGCAGCGGCTGGCTCTTACGCACAAAAAGACGAAAGCCGAGGCGTTGTTCCAGATCGCTGAACTGGTGAGAAAGGGCGGACTGGGTCTGGTGCAGCGTGGCCGCCGCCGCCGCGAGCGAGCCGCAGTTCCGTAACGCCTGGAGCGTTTTCAGGTGTTTTATCTCGATCATGAAAGTCCTTCACTTCGGCATGAACATTTTGCGCTTGAGGAATATACAGTAACCGCCAATTATAGAAGTGTAAACATCTGGACGTCTAAAATCCTTCGTCTTTTAAATTTATGGTGCGTTGGCTGCGTTTACTCACCCCGGTCACTTACTCATGTAAGCTCCCGGGGATGAGCAAACTTGCCGCCTTCCCTGAATTCAAAATCCAAAGGATTTACAATTAATTAGAGGAAGAACACATGACCATCCGCAATCACACTCTCGGTTTCCCTCGCGTTGGCCTGCGTCGCGAGCTGAAAAAAGCGCAAGAAAGCTACTGGGCGGGAAACGCCACCCGTGAAGAGCTGCTGGCGGTGGGACGCGAGCTGCGTGCCCGTCACTGGGATCAGCAAAAACAGGCGGGCATTGACCTGCTGCCGGTGGGCGATTTCGCCTGGTACGACCATGTTCTGACGACCAGCCTGCTGCTTGGCAACGTGCCGGCTCGTCATCAGAACAGCGATGGATCGGTAGATATCGATACCCTGTTCCGCATCGGCCGTGGCCGTGCGCCAACGGGTGAGCCAGCGGCAGCGGCGGAAATGACCAAGTGGTTTAACACCAACTATCACTATATGGTGCCGGAGTTCGTAAAAGGTCAGCAGTTCAAACTGACCTGGACGCAGCTTCTTGATGAAGTGGACGAAGCGCTGGCGTTGGGTCACCAGGTGAAGCCCGTATTGCTGGGGCCGGTAACCTACCTGTGGCTGGGTAAAGTGAAAGGGGAGCAGTTCGATCGTCTGAGCCTGCTCAACGATATTCTGCCGGTCTACAAACAGGTCCTGATTGAGCTGGGCAAGCGCGGCATTCAGTGGGTGCAGATCGACGAACCTGCGCTGGTGCTGGAGCTGCCGCAGGCATGGCTCTCTGCCTTCAAACCGGCATATGACGCGCTTGCGGGGCAGGTGAAGCTCCTGCTGACCACCTATTTCGAAGGCGTGACGCCAAACCTGAAGACGATTACCGCGCTGCCGGTGCAGGGTCTGCACGTCGACCTCGTACACGGTAACGATGATGTGGCAGAGCTGCACAAACGGCTGCCAGCGGACTGGCTACTCTCTGCCGGCCTCGTGAACGGGCGTAACGTCTGGCGCGCCGATCTGACGGAGAAATATGCGCAGATTAAAGACATCGCAGACAAACGTGAACTGTGGATCGCCTCTTCCTGCTCCCTGCTGCACAGCCCGATTGATCTCAGCGTAGAAACCCGTCTGGATGCGGAAGTGAAGAGCTGGTTCGCCTTTGCCCTGCAAAAGTGTGAGGAGCTGGCCCTGCTGCGTGACGCCCTGAACAGCGGCGACACGGCGGCGATTAGTGAATGGAGCGCACCCATCCAGGCGCGCCGTCACTCGGCTCGTGTTCACAACCCGGCTGTGGAGAAACGTCTGGCGGCCATCACCGCCCAGGACAGCCAGCGTCAGAGCCCGTATGAGGTGCGTGCCGAAGCGCAGCGCGCGCGCTTCAACCTGCCTGCATGGCCGACCACCACGATTGGTTCCTTCCCGCAAACCACCGAGATCCGCGGCCTGCGCCTGGACTTCAAAAAAGGCAACCTGGACGCGAATCACTACCGTACCGGTATCGCCGAACACATCAAACAGGCGATTGTAGAGCAGGAGCGCTTAGGTCTGGACGTGCTGGTGCACGGGGAGGCCGAGCGTAACGACATGGTGGAATACTTCGGTGAGCATCTGGACGGTTTCGTGTTCACCCAGAATGGCTGGGTGCAGAGCTACGGCTCCCGCTGCGTGAAGCCGCCGGTGGTCATCGGTGATATCAGCCGCCCGGAACCCATCACCGTGGAGTGGGCGAAATACGCCCAGTCCCTGACCGACAAGCCCGTGAAAGGAATGTTGACCGGCCCGGTGACCATTCTTTGCTGGTCCTTCCCGCGTGAAGATGTGTCCCGTGAAACCATCGCGAAGCAAATCGCGCTGGCGCTGCGTGATGAAGTGGCGGATCTCGAAGCCGCAGGCATTGGCATCATCCAGATTGACGAACCGGCCCTGCGTGAAGGTCTGCCGCTGCGCCGCAGCGACTGGGAGGCCTACCTGAAGTGGGGCGTGGAGGCGTTTCGCATCAACGCCGCGGTGGCGAAGGACGACACCCAGATCCACACCCACATGTGTTACTGCGAATTTAACGACATCATGGATTCGATCGCCGCGCTGGACGCTGACGTGATCACCATCGAGACCTCGCGTTCAGATATGGAGCTGCTGGAGTCGTTTGAAGAGTTCGACTACCCGAACGAAATTGGTCCCGGCGTGTACGACATCCACTCCCCGAACGTGCCGAGCGTGGAGTGGATCGAAGCCCTGCTGAAGAAAGCCGCCCAGCGCATTCCGGCTGAGCGCCTGTGGGTAAACCCGGACTGCGGCCTGAAAACCCGCGGCTGGCCGGAAACCCGCGCGGCGCTGGCGAATATGGTGAAGGCGGCACAGAATTTGCGTCAGGCGTAGCCACGACGCGCGATGGCCGGGCGTCTGCCCGGCCTGCGCATACTTAGCTCAGGTCTGCGCCGTTACTGGCAATCACTTTTTGGTACCACCAGAAGGAGTCTTTTTTCAGCCGTTTTAACGTGCCGTTGCCTTCATCGTCCTGATCGACATAGATAAAGCCATAGCGCTTCGACATCTGCGAGGTGCCTGCGCTAATAATGTCGATACACCCCCATGTGGTGAACCCCATTATCTCCACCCCTTCATTAATCGCCGCCAGCGTTTGTTCAAAGTGGGCGCGGAAATAGTCGATGCGATAGCTATCGTGGATCTTGCCGTTTTCGACCACATCCTTCGCGCCCAGACCGTTTTCAACGATAAACAGCGGTTTCCGGTAACGGTCATACAGCTCCAGCAGCGAGATTTTCAACCCAAGCGGATCAATCTGCCAGCCCCATTCCGACGCAGGCAGATAAGGATTTTTCACACCGAGCACGGTATTGCCGGGAATGCGTTCAGCGTCTGGCTGAGTGGATTCGGTCATCGACATATAGTAACTAAAGGAGACGAAATCGACGGTATGCTCCTTTAAAATACGCCGATCGTCAGGGTGCATTTCAATATGGATATTTTGTCTTTCCAGATCGCGCAGGATCAGCGGCGGGTAGTCGCCAAATACCTGCACGTCGGCATAAAAATAGTTCTCCAGGTTTTTCTTCAGCGTAGCTTCAACGTCTTCCGGGCGGCAACTGTGCGGGTAAGTGGTCAGTTTTGTCAGCATGCAACCGACCTGGCTGCCGGGAATTTTGGCGTGGCAGTCGCGCGTCACCAGTGCTGAGGCGACAAACTGATGATGTAGTCCCTGGTAAATATCCTGCTTTGCCTGACCCGGTGCGCTCTTCTCTTCGCGAATACCCGCCGTGGTAAACGGATGACGGTGAATACTGTCTATTTCGTTAAAGGTCAGCCAGTAACGCACCAGATCTTTATAGCGGTCGAAACAAACATTGCTGAAGCGGACAAAGGCATCCACCACGTTGCGATGTACCCAGCCGTTATATTTTTCGCTCAGCGCCAGCGGCATTTCATAGTGGGAGAGGGTGACCAGCGGCTCGATGTGATGACGACGCAGCTCGCGGAACATCTCTTCATAAAACTGCAGCCCGGCCTCGTTGGGCGCAGCGTCCTCTCCGGTCGGGAAAATGCGCGACCAGGCAATGGAGACGCGCAGCACCTTAAAACCCATCTCAGCAAACAGGGCGATGTCGTCTTTATAGTGGTGATAAAAATCGATGCCGCGGCGCTTCGGGTAGCGCGCGTCATGGTTGCCTTCAAACGCATCACGAATGTTCTCGTCCGTCAGGGCCATATGACCCCTGTAATCTTTTACGGACAGGTTGGGTTTCCAGGCGACGGCGTCTGCCACGGACGGCCCTTTGCCGTCCACGTTCCATGCCCCTTCAGCCTGGTTGGCGGCAATGGCGCCGCCCCAGAGAAAACCGCGTGGAAACGAGAGGGATTGCTCCATAACACGCACTCCTTATGCGTCATGACAATGGGAAAGGCTTACCCTTTTTTACCACCGTACTGACGGAACCATGTAAGCATCCGCTGCCATCCATCCTTAGCCGATTCCGCGTGATAGCTCGGGCGATAATCAGCGTTAAAGGCATGTCCGGCATCCGGATAGACCACAATTTCGGCCTTCGCATTGGCCGCACGGAGCGCATGGCGCATGGTCTCTACCGAATCAAGGGAGATACCGGTGTCCTGACCGCCATACAGCCCTAATACGGGGGCATTCAGCTCCGTGGCGATATCCACGGGATGTTTCGGTGAATTCAGCGTTTTTTCGCCCACCAGTTTGCCGTACCAGGCGACAGCAGCTTTCAGCTGCGGGTTATGCGCGGCATACAGCCAGCTGATGCGTCCGCCCCAGCAGAAACCGGTGACCAGCAGCCGGTGCGGATCGCCCCCGTTGCGCGCCGCCCAACTGGCAACGTGGTCGAGATCGGCCATGACCTGCGCGTCCGGGACTTTGCTCACCAGATTGCTGAGCAATGTGGGGATGTCGCTGTAGTCGTCGGGATCGCCCTGCCGGAAGTAGAGTTCAGGCGCAACGGCCAGGTAACCCTCCAGCGCCAGTCGGCGGCAGAGGTCGCGAATATGTTCGTGAACGCCGAAAATTTCCTGAACCACGATCACGATGGGCAGCGGGCCATCTGCTGATTTTGGGCGTGCGTGGTAAGCAGGCATATTCTCTCCCTGCGAGGGAATAGAGGTCTCACCCGCCGTGATGGCCTCTTCAGACGTTGAGACGATGGTTGAGGCATGCGGGGCCGCAGCAGGTGCAAAACCGGTTTTTTCAGTCATGGCATTCTCCGTACCAATGAGTTAGCGCAAAGGTAAATATAGACACCAGGTTAACAACTCACAGTGCCTTAAACGGTCTATCTTTTGTGCAGCGCCCAACGATATAACTTGTTAATGTGATGTAAATCACTATTTTATGGAAATTAACTGCAATCATTTTCGGTCATGGTGAGTTGCGTCACGAAATTATGCGTATTGCTTCTGTAAAGTACCGTTTTACTTCTTCTGACTAACCGACCCACAGAGGAGTCACCTATGTCTAAGTCTGATGTTTTTCATCTCGGCCTCACCAAAAACGATTTACAAGGGGCTACGCTCGCGATCGTCCCGGGTGATCCTGAGCGTGTGGAAAAGATCGCCGCGCTGATGGATAAGCCGGTTAAGCTGGCAGCCCATCGTGAATTCACCACCTGGCGCGCAGAGCTGGATGGTAAAGCCGTGATCGTCTGTTCTACCGGTATCGGTGGCCCGTCTACTTCTATTGCCGTTGAAGAGCTGGCGCAGCTGGGCATTCGTACTTTCCTGCGTATCGGTACCACTGGCGCTATTCAGCCGCATATCAACGTCGGCGACGTGCTGGTCACGACAGCATCCGTGCGCCTGGACGGTGCAAGCCTGCACTTTGCGCCAATGGAGTTCCCGGCAGTGGCTGACTTCGAATGTACTACTGCGCTGGTTGAGGCCGCGAAATCTGTGGGGGCCACCACGCATGTGGGCGTAACCGCCTCTTCCGATACCTTCTACCCAGGCCAGGAGCGTTACGACACCTTCTCTGGCCGCGTGGTAAGCCGTTTCAAAGGCTCAATGGAAGAGTGGCAGTCCATGGGCGTGATGAACTACGAAATGGAATCCGCAACGCTGCTGACCATGTGCGCAAGCCAGGGTCTGCGTGCCGGTATGGTGGCGGGCGTTATCGTCAACCGTACCCAGCAGGAGATCCCGAACGCTGAAACCATGAAGCAGACCGAAAGCCATGCGGTGAAAATCGTGGTTGAAGCCGCGCGTCGCCTGATCTAATCCTCTCCTTTCGAAATCAAAGGCCGACACGTTCGGCCTTTATTTTTTTGCGTAGCGCCTCGCAGGAAAACCCTTTCAAACTGGACGTTTATACAGCACAATCTTATTTTGTGCGGGTAATACGTTGATGCAGGGGGCATTGTGGATATCTCAGTCCTGATTTATGCGGTGATTGCGCTGGCGGGCGTGGCGATAGGCTGGCTTATTTCCAGCTATCAGCATGCGCAGCAGAAGGCCGATCAGCTGGCAGAGCGTGAAGAGATAGTCGCCGAATTAAGTGCGGCAAAGCAGCAGATTGCGCTGAGTGACCACTGGCGAGAGGAGTGCGAGTTACTCAACAACGAGCTGCGCAACCTGCGTGATATCAACACCTCGCTGGAGGCCGATCTCCGCGAAGTGACCACCCGTCTGGAATCCACGCAACTGCATGCGGAAGACAAAATTCGCCAGATGCTCAACAGCGAGCAGCGCCTCAGCGAACAGTTTGAGAATCTCGCTAACCGTATTTTCGAGCACAGCAACCGCCGCGTTGATGAACAGAACCGCCAGAGCCTGAACAGCCTGCTGACGCCCCTGCGCGAACAGCTGGACGGTTTTCGCCGCCAGGTGCAGGACAGCTTTGGTCAGGAGGCTCGCGAGCGGCACACGCTGGCGCATGAGATCCGCAATCTTCAGCAGCTGAATGCGCAAATGGCGCAGGAAGCGGTCAACCTCACCCGTGCGCTTAAAGGGGATAACAAAACCCAGGGCAACTGGGGAGAAGTGGTGCTGACCCGCGTCCTGGAAGCCTCGGGCCTGCGGGAAGGGTATGAATACGAAACGCAGGTGAGTATCGAAAACGATGCCCGCTCGCGCATGCAGCCGGATGTCATCGTACGACTGCCGCAGGGTAAAGATGTGGTAATTGACGCCAAGATGACGCTGGTGGCGTATGAGCGTTACTTCAATGCGGAGGATGACTACACGCGCGAGTCTGCCCTGCAGGAGCACATTGCTTCCGCGCGTAATCACATTCGCCTGCTTGGCAGAAAAGACTACCAGCAGTTGCCCGGCCTGCGCTCACTGGACTATGTCCTGATGTTTATCCCGGTAGAGCCCGCGTTTCTGCTGGCGCTCGACAGACAGCCGGAACTGATCACCGAAGCGCTCAAAAATAACATTATGCTGGTCAGCCCCACCACGCTGCTGGTGGCCTTACGCACCATTGCTAACCTGTGGCGGTATGAGCACCAGAGCCGCAATGCGCAGCAGATAGCCGATCGCGCCAGCAAGCTGTACGACAAAATGCGCCTCTTCGTGGACGATATGTCTTCGGTCGGGCAGAGCCTGGACCGCGCGCAGGATAACTACCGCCAGGCGATGAAAAAACTCGCCTCCGGGCGAGGTAATCTGCTGGCGCAGGCCGAAGCCTTCCGCGGCCTTGGGGTGGAGGTGAAACGCGAGATTAATCCGGAATTGGTTGAACAGGCTACCGCGCAGGACGAAGAGTTTCGCCTGCGCGAAGGGGCGGATGAACAAAAGACACGCAGTGAAGACAACACGTTAGCAGCGACGCACTCACCCGACGCGCAGCCAGCGCGTTTCTTTCGCGGTGGTTGAAACGTAGGGCAATCGCGCCCAATCTGTTACACTTCACGGACATTTTACTGATAAGCAGGCTCTGAGATGGTTGACGATTCACAAGACACAACGCACTTTGGCTTTCAGACTGTCGCCAAAGCGCAGAAAGCTGACATGGTGGCCCACGTATTTCATTCCGTGGCGGCGAAGTACGATGTGATGAATGACCTGATGTCGTTCGGCATTCATCGCTTGTGGAAGCGCTTCACCATTGACTGTAGCGGTGTGCGTCGTGGACAAACGGTGCTGGATCTCGCCGGCGGTACGGGCGATTTAACCGCGAAATTCTCCCGTCTGGTGGGCGAAACCGGGCGTGTTGTTCTGGCCGACATCAATGACTCCATGCTGAAAATGGGACGCGAGAAGCTGCGTAACATCGGTGTGGTGGGGAATGTGGAGTATGTGCAGGCGAACGCCGAAGCGCTGCCGTTCCCGGATAATACCTTTGACTGCATCACAATCTCCTTCGGTCTGCGTAACGTCACCGACAAAGAAAAAGCGCTGCGCTCCATGTACCGCGTGCTGAAGCCGGGCGGACGTCTGCTGGTGCTTGAGTTCTCCAAACCGGTTATCGAGCCCCTGAGCAAAGCTTACGACGCCTATTCTTTCCACGTTCTGCCGCGTATTGGTGAACTGGTCGCAAACGACGCCGAAAGCTACCGCTATCTGGCAGAATCCATTCGTATGCACCCGGATCAGGACACCTTAAAAGCCATGATGCAGGATGCAGCGTTTGAAAACGTTGAGTATTTCAACATGACGGCAGGTGTCGTCGCACTGCATCGCGGTTACAAGTTCTGAGTGGAGGTGTCCCGTGCCCTTTAAACCCTTAGTCACCGCAGGCATCGAGAACGTACTGAATGCCTTTCTCTATCGCGCGCCGGCGCTAAAAGCCGCACGCCAGCGGCTCAACGGGAAGGTATTACGCATTGTTTTAAAAGAGTTCTCGACGCCGCTTGTGCTGGTCTTCAGCGAACGCCAGCTTGACGTCCTGGGTGAGTGGGAAGGTGAAGCCGACTGTTCGGTCATCACGCACATGAGCGTGTTGCCTAAACTGCGCGACCGTCAGCAATTAACGGCGCTGATCCGCAGCGGTGAGCTGGAAGTGGAAGGCGACATTCAGGTTGTCCAGAGCTTCGTGGCGCTCACCGATCTGGCGGAGTTCGATCCGGCAGAGCTGCTCGCGCCGTTTATTGGTGACATTGCCGCTGAAGGGATCGGTAAAGCCCTGCATGGCGGAACGGCCTTCCTGCGTAAAAGCCTGCAACGACAGCAACGCTATGCGGCGGAAGTGCTGACGGAGGAGTGGCGAATGGCGCCCGGGCCACTGGAAGTGGCGTGGTTTGCGGAAGAGACCGCTGCTGTTGAACGTGCGGTTGATGCGTTAACCAAACGGCTGGAAAAACTGGAGGGCAAATGACGCCTGGTGAAATTCGGCGCCTCTACTTCATCATTCGCACCTTTTTGAGCTACGGGCTCGACGAGCTTATCCCCAAAATGCGCATTACGCTGCCGCTGCGTATCTGGCGGCGGATGCTGTTCTGGATGCCCAATCGCCATAAAGGTCAGCCGCTGGGTGAGCGTCTGCGTCTGGCGCTGCAGGAGCTCGGTCCGGTATGGATTAAATTTGGTCAGATGCTATCGACCCGCCGCGATCTCTTCCCGCCGCTCATTGCTGATGAACTCGCGCTGCTGCAGGATCGCGTTGCGCCGTTTGACGGTGCGCGCGCGAAAAAGCAAATTGAAGAGGCGATGGGCAATATTCCTGTCGAGACCTGGTTTGACGATTTCGATATACATCCCCTGGCGTCAGCCTCTATCGCGCAGGTGCACACTGCGCGTCTGAAAGAAAACGGCAAAGAAGTGGTGATTAAGGTCATTCGCCCGGACATCCTGCCGATCATCAAAGCAGACATGAAGCTGATTTACCGTCTGGCGCGCTGGGTACCGCGTTTGCTTCCGGACGGGCGTCGTCTGCGTCCGATGGAGGTGGTGCGGGAGTATGAAAAAACCCTGATTGATGAGCTTAACCTGCTGCGCGAATCAGCAAACGCCATTCAGCTGCGCCGCAACTTTGAAAACAGCCCGATGCTCTATGTACCCGAAGTCTACTCTGACTACTGCAGCCAGAATATGATGGTGATGGAGCGAATCTACGGGATCCCCGTCTCGGATGTGGTGGCCCTGGAGAAACAGGGAACGAACATGAAGCTGCTGGCCGAGCGCGGTGTGCAGGTCTTCTTTACCCAGGTATTCCGCGACAGCTTTTTCCACGCAGACATGCACCCGGGCAATATCTTCGTCAGCTACGAGCATCCTGAAGATCCGCAGTACATCGGCATTGACTGCGGGATTGTAGGCTCGCTGAACAAAGAAGATAAACGCTATCTGGCTGAAAACTTTATTGCCTTCTTTAATCGCGATTACCGTAAAGTGGCTGAACTGCACGTTGATTCCGGATGGGTTCCGCCGGACACCAATGTCGAAGAGTTTGAGTTTGCTATCCGTACCGTCTGCGAACCGATTTTTGAAAAACCGCTGGCGGAAATCTCTTTCGGCCACGTGCTGCTGAATCTGTTTAACACCGCTCGTCGCTTCAACATGGAAGTGCAGCCACAGCTTGTTTTACTTCAGAAAACATTACTTTACGTTGAAGGTGTAGGTCGACAGCTCTATCCTCAGTTAGACTTGTGGAAGACGGCGAAACCGTTCCTTGAATCCTGGATTAAAGATCAGGTCGGCATTCCGGCTCTGGTGCGGGCATTCAAAGAGAAAGCACCGTTCTGGGTTGAGAAGATGCCGGAGCTTCCGGAACTGGTCTATGACAGTTTGCGTCAGAGCAAGAACCTTCAGCTCAGCATGGATAAAATCGCCCACGAGCTTCAGTCAAACCGGGTTCGTCAGGGCCAGTCTCGCTATCTGTTTGGCATTGGCGCAACCCTGCTGTTAAGCGGTACGTTGCTGTTAATCAACCGTCCGGACTGGCAGATGATGCCCGCCTGGCTGATGGCCGCCGGGATCGTGGTCTGGTTCATTGGCTGGAGAAAGACGCGCTGAGCAGGCGTCGCTATCACCAGGCCGCATACGTATAATGCGGCCTGACTCCTTAATCATCTATCACTGAGGAATATGTATGGGTGGTATCAGTATCTGGCAATTGTTGATCATTGCCGTCATCGTCGTGCTGCTGTTTGGCACCAAAAAGCTCGGTTCCATTGGGTCCGATCTGGGCGCGTCTATCAAAGGCTTCAAAAAAGCGATGAGCGATGATGAGAACAAGCAGGATAAATCCAGCCAGGACGCTGATTTTACTGCTAAGTCCATCTCCGACAAGCAGGATGATGCGAAAAAGGAAGACGCTAAACGCCACGATAAAGAGCAGGTGTAAGTCGTGTTCGACATTGGTTTTGGTGAGCTGCTGCTGGTCTTCGTGATTGGCCTGATTGTGTTGGGTCCACAGCGTTTACCCGTTGCAGTAAAAACGGTTGCGGGGTGGGTGCGTGCGCTTCGTTCGCTGGCATCCACCGTACAGAACGAGTTGGCGCAGGAACTTAAGCTGCAGGAATTCCAGGAAAGCCTGAAAAAGGTCGAGAAGGCGAGCATGGATAACCTTACGCCGGAACTGAAAGCCTCAATGGATGAACTGCGCGAAGCGGCAGAGTCCATGAAGCGCTCGTACAGCGTCAACGACCCTGAAAAAGCGAGCGATGAAGCCAACACCATTCATAACCCGGTGGTGAAGGGCAGCGAGGCGCAGCGTGAGGGCGTCACGCCAGCCAGCGCTGAGCATCAGGTTGACGCCCCAGAACAGACGCCGCAGGAAGCCGAAGTGAAAAAACAGGCGCAATCAGTAGAGCCCGCGGTTAAAGCGGCTGAAGCGAAGCCCGTCGCACCTGTTTCCGAATCATCCCCCTCGTCGAGTGATAAAGCGTAAACATGGCAGTAGATGATACTCAACCGCTCATTACGCACCTCATTGAGCTGCGTAAGCGCCTGTTAAACTGCATTATTGCAGTTTTCGTGATTTTTTTATGCCTGGTCTATTTCGCCAATGATATCTACCAGGTTGTCTCTGCACCGTTGATCAAGCAGATGCCGCTGGGCGCAACGATGATTGCGACGGACGTGGCTTCTCCGTTCTTTACCCCCATCAAGCTCACCTTCTGGGTATCGTTGATCGCCTCTGCGCCAGTCATTCTGTATCAGGTCTGGGCGTTTGTGGCGCCGGCCTTGTATAAGCATGAACGCAAGCTGGTGATCCCGCTGCTGATCTCCAGTTCTCTGCTGTTTTATATCGGCATGGCGTTTGCCTATTTCGTCGTCTTCCCGCTGGCTTTCGGGTTCCTGACGCACACCGCGCCGGAAGGGGTTCAGGTGTCGACGGATATCGCCAGCTACCTCAGCTTTGTGATGGCGCTGTTTATGGCGTTTGGCGTGGCCTTCGAAGTACCGGTGGCCATCGTGCTGCTGTGCTGGGTTGGGGTCACGACGCCGGATGACCTGCGTAAGAAGCGTCCCTATATCCTGGTTGGCGCATTCGTGGTTGGCATGCTGCTGACTCCGCCGGATGTTTTCTCCCAGACCCTGCTGGCCATACCGATGTACTGTCTGTTTGAGGTCGGCGTCTTCTTCTCGCGTTTCTACGTGGGAAAAGGTCGTCGCGCGGATGACGAAGACGATACGTCGGACAAGACCACTGAAGAGTAAAACCAGCCGCCCGTCAGGGCGGTTGTTACATGGGGATTTGCATGTTTGATATCGGACTTAACCTGACCAGTTCGCAGTTTGCGAAAGATCGTGATGAGGTGGTTGCGCGCGCGTTTGCCGCCGGGGTGAACGGATTGCTGCTGACGGGCACCAACCTGCATGAAAGCGAGCAGGCGCAGCAGCTGGCGCAACGCTACGAGCGCTGCTGGTCTACTGCCGGGATGCATCCTCACGACAGTAGCCAGTGGACGCCGCAGAGCGCTGAAATCATTCACCGGCTGGCGAAAACGCCTGAGGTGGTGGCCATTGGAGAATGCGGACTCGATTTCAACCGTAACTTTTCCACTCCAGCCGAACAGGAAAAAGCCTTTACCGCCCAGCTTGCGCTGGCGGCCGAGCTTGAAATGCCGGTGTTTATGCACTGTCGCGACGCGCATGAGCGTTTCCTCGCTCTGCTGGATCCGTGGCTGGATAAACTGCCTGGCGCGGTGCTGCACTGTTTTACCGGTTCACGCCAGGAGGCGCTTGAGTGTCTGGATCGCGGGCTTTTTCTGGGCATTACCGGCTGGGTTTGCGATGAACGTCGCGGGCTGGCGCTTCGTGAGCTGTTACCGGCGATCCCGGTCGACCGGCTGCTTCTGGAAACCGATGCACCTTATTTGCTCCCGCGCGATATGCAACCCAAACCGGCTTCGCGGCGAAATGAGCCCGCTTACCTGGGACACATTGTTGAGCGTGTAGCGACGTGGCGCGGAGAGGATCCGGCCGAGCTTTCCGCGCAAACGGATGACAACGTGCGTACGCTGTTCGGGATACGTTTTTAAACTTTGCGGAAGTCGGTGTTTTTCACGCTCTGCAGCACCTGCTTGTTCAGCAGATTGAGCAACAGCATGGAGCGCGCTTCGCCGTCCGGCTCGGCAAAAATTGCCTGCAGGCCTTCAAAAGCCCCTTCCGTAATAACGACGCTGTCTCCCGCGTACGGAGTTTCCGGGTCGGTGATGCCTTCAGGTTGTTGATAAACCGAAAGCTGGTGAATGACCGTCGACGGAACCGTTGCCGGGTGAGCGCCAAAACGAACGAAGTGGCTGACGCCACGCGTGGCGCTGATGGTGGTGGTGTGGATCACCTCCGGGTCGAACTCAACGAACAGATAGTTCGGGAACAGAGGTTCACTGACGGTTGTGCGCTTCCCGCGCTGCATTTTTTCAAGCGTGATCACGGGCGTCAGGCAATTTACAGACTGACGTTCAAGATGTTCCTGCGCGCGCTGAAGTTGCCCGCGTTTGCAATACAGTAAATACCAGGCCTGCATAATCACTCTTTCCCTTAGTTCGGGGCGCAAGCATATCAAAACCCTGGCGGGATCGCTAAGCTGATTATAATGGGGGAAATGGGAACAGAACGCATAAGTTCACGCTTGTTTAACAAAATTACAGCATCACGCAGGCTAACGCCGTATAATGAAGCGCTTACAGAGAGGCCATGATTAACTGCATGAAATACCACGATCTCCGCGACTTCCTGACGCTGCTGGAAAAGCAGGGTGAACTCAAACGCATTACACTTCCTGTTGATCCGTATCTGGAGATGACAGAAATTGCTGACCGCACCCTGCGTGCCGGTGGCCCTGCATTACTGTTTGAAAATCCGAAGGGTTACTCAATGCCGGTGCTGTGCAACCTGTTTGGTACGCCGCGTCGTGTCGCACTGGGAATGGGGCAGGAGGACGTCACGGCGCTGCGTGAAGTGGGTAAGCTGCTGGCGTTTCTGAAAGAGCCGGAGCCACCAAAAGGTTTCCGCGACCTGTTTGACAAACTGCCGCAGTTTAAGCAGGTGCTGAACATGCCCACCAAACGCCTTCGCGGCGCGCCATGCCAGCAGAAAGTGCTGGAAGGTGATGCAGTTGATTTGACCAAAATCCCGATCATGCAGTGCTGGCCTGAAGACGCTGCGCCTCTCATCACCTGGGGGCTGACCGTCACGCGTGGGCCGCATAAAGAGCGGCAAAATCTGGGTATTTACCGCCAGCAGTTGATTGGCAAGAATAAGCTCATCATGCGCTGGCTGTCGCATCGCGGCGGCGCGCTGGATTTCCAGGAATGGTGTGCTGCGCATCCGGGTGAACGTTTCCCTGTGTCTGTTGCGCTCGGCGCTGACCCGGCCACCATTCTGGGCGCGGTAACGCCGGTGCCGGATACGCTGTCAGAATATGCCTTCGCAGGCCTGCTGCGCGGGACCAAAACCGAAGTCGTGAAGTGTATTTCTAACGATCTTGAAGTCCCGGCCAGTGCGGAAATTGTGCTGGAAGGTTACATTGAGCAGGGTGAACTGGCACCGGAAGGTCCTTACGGCGACCACACTGGCTATTACAACGAAGTGGATAATTTCCCGGTGTTTACCGTGACGCACATAACCCAGCGTGCAGATGCGATTTACCACTCCACGTATACCGGACGTCCACCGGATGAACCTGCAGTGCTGGGCGTGGCGCTGAATGAAGTGTTTGTGCCGATCCTGCAAAAGCAGTTCCCGGAAATTGTTGATTTCTATCTGCCGCCTGAAGGATGCTCGTATCGCCTGGCAGTGGTCACGATGAAGAAGCAGTATCCGGGCCACGCTAAACGCGTGATGATGGGCGTATGGTCATTCCTGCGCCAGTTTATGTATACCAAATTTGTTATTGTCTGCGATGATGACGTTAACGCCCGCGACTGGAATGACGTAATCTGGGCCATTACCACGCGAATGGACCCGGCGCGCGATACGGTGTTAGTCGAAAACACGCCGATAGATTACCTGGATTTTGCCTCGCCGGTTTCCGGCCTTGGCTCAAAAATGGGACTGGATGCCACAAATAAATGGCCTGGCGAAACCGACCGTGAATGGGGTCGCCCGATCAAAAAAGATCCTGCTGTGACCGCGCGAATTGACGCGATCTGGGACGAACTGGCCATAATGAATAACGGTAAACCCTGAGCTGACCGTTAAGCCCTTTAGACTTCCCGACAGAGAGAGCGAATGACAACCTTAAGCTGTAAAGTGACCTCGGTAGATGCCATCACCGACACCGTATATCGCGTCCGTTTAGTGCCAGAAGCGCCATTCTCTTTCCGCGCGGGTCAGTACCTGATGGTCGTGATGGATGAACGTGATAAGCGTCCTTTCTCTATGGCCTCAACGCCAGCGGAGCAGGAATTTATTGAGCTTCATATCGGCGCGTCAGAGCTTAACCTGTATGCGATGGCCGTCATGGACCGCATTCTTAAAGAGCGTGAGATCGTGGTGGACATTCCACACGGTGACGCGTGGCTGCGTGATGACGAAGACCGTCCGCTGATCCTGATCGCCGGGGGGACAGGCTTCTCCTACGTACGTTCTATTCTGCTGACTGCCCTCGCGCGTAACCCGGACCGTGATATCACCATCTACTGGGGTGGCCGTGAAGAGAAACATCTCTACGACCTGTCTGAACTGGAAGCGCTGAGCGTCACCCATCCTAACCTGCGTGTTGAGCCGGTGGTTGAACAGCCGGAAGAGGGCTGGCGTGGGCGTAGCGGTACAGTGCTGACGGCAGTACTGCAGGATCACGGCACGCTGGCAGGGCATGATATCTACATCGCTGGCCGTTTTGAGATGGCGAAAATTGCCCGCGATCTGTTCTGTAATGAACGTGACGCGCGTGAAGACCGCCTGTTTGGCGATGCGTTTGCGTTTATCTAAATAAAAAACCCGCCCCTGACAGGCGGGAAGAACGGCAACTAAACTGTCTCTCTTCGCCAGTGACGTCACTGGCGGCGAGGTACCTCTCGTAGGCCGGGAAAGCGCAGCGCCTCCCGGCAAAAGCCCGATGGTGCGATGCTTATCGGGCCTACGTTATAGCCTTACACTCTCTCAAACACCGTCGCGATACCCTGACCCAAACCAATACACATCGTTGCCAGACCAAACTGGGCATCTTTGCGTTCCATCAGGTTGATAAGCGTGGTGCTGATGCGCGCCCCGGAGCAGCCCAGCGGGTGACCGAGGGCGATCGCGCCGCCGTTGAGGTTGATCTTCTCGTCTATCTGCTCCATCAGCCCCAGATCTTTAATGCACGGCAGGATCTGCGCGGCGAAGGCTTCATTCATCTCAAACAGGTCGATATCGCTGGTGGTTAATCCTGCTTTTTTCAGCGCCAGCTTCGAGGCCGGAACCGGACCGTAACCCATAATCGAAGGATCGCAGCCCACGACCGCCATTGAGCGCACGCGGGCGCGAGGCGTTAGCCCCAGCTCGCGGGCGCGGCTTTCGCTCATCACCAGCATCGCGGCCGCGCCGTCGGACAGCGCCGACGAGGTACCGGCTGTTACCGTACCGGTGACCGGATCAAACGCCGGGCGCAGCGTGGAAAGGGCTTCCACGGTGGTTTCCGGGCGGATCACCTCGTCGTAGCTGAACTGCTTCAGAACGCCGTCAGCATCGTGGCCGCCGGTTGGGATGATCTCATTTTTGAATGCGCCGGACTGCGTTGCGGCCCATGCGCGAGCGTGAGAGCGCGCGGCAAAGGTATCCTGCATTTCACGGCTGATGCCGTGCAGGCGGGAGAGCATCTCAGCGGTGAGGCCCATCATCCCCGCGGCTTTCGCCACGTTACGGCTCATGCCCGGGTGGAAATCGACCCCGTGGCTCATCGGTACGTGACCCATATGTTCCACGCCGCCGACCAGGCAGGCCTGGGCATCGCCGGTCATGATCATACGTGCCGCATCGTGCAGCGCCTGCATGGACGAACCACACAGACGGTTAACGGTGACGGCCGGAACGGAATGTGGGATCTCCGCCAGTAGGGAGGCATTACGGGCGATGTTGAAGCCCTGCTCCAGGGTCTGCTGCACGCAGCCCCAGTAGATATCGTCGAGTGCAGCCGGATCCAGCGCCGGGTTACGCGCCAGCAGGCTACGCATCAGGTGCGCGGAGAGGTCTTCCGCACGCACGTTGCGGAATGCGCCGCCTTTTGAACGGCCCATCGGGGTGCGAATCGCATCAACAATGACAACCTTTTCCATTGTGACTCCTTAAGCCGTTTTCAGCTCGCCAACCGGACGGGCTGGCTCAACTGCTGGATAGTAGGGTTCGTTATGGCGCGCTTTGTTGCGCAGCCCTTCCGGCACCTCATACAGCGGGCCGAGGTGCTGATACTGCTGGGCCATATCGAGATAGCGGGCGCTGCCGAGCGTGTCCAGCCAGCGGAACGCGCCACCGTGGAACGGCGGGAAGCCCAGGCCGTATACCAGCGCCATATCGGCTTCTGCCGGGCTGGCGATGATGCCTTCTTCGAGGCAACGCACCACTTCGTTGATCATCGGAATCATCATCCGGGCGATGATCTCATCGTCGGTGAAGTCGCGTTTCGGCTGACTGACACCGGCCAGCAGGCTATCCACCGCCGCGTCTTCTTCTTTCTTCGGTTTGC
This sequence comes from Enterobacter sp. BIDMC92, assembly GCF_001030225.1. Taxonomy (NCBI): domain Bacteria; kingdom Pseudomonadati; phylum Pseudomonadota; class Gammaproteobacteria; order Enterobacterales; family Enterobacteriaceae; genus Enterobacter; species Enterobacter sp. BIDMC92. Next base: position 4,566,065 of record NZ_KQ087598.1, on the reverse strand, counting down.
CTTTGCTGTCTTCTTTATAGCGCCAGAAACCCAGGCCGTTTTTCTGACCAAAGCGGTTGGCGTCAAACAGGGCGTCAATGGCGTCGCGATAATCTTTCTGCATGCGTTGCGGGAAGCCCGCCGCCATGACTGCCTGAGCGTGATGTGCCGTATCAATGCCGACCACATCCAGCAGATACGCCGGACCCATCGGCCAGCCGAACTGTTTTTCCATTACTTTGTCGATTTTGCGGAAATCCGCGCCGTCGCGCAGCAGCTGGCTGAAACCGGCGAAGTAAGGGAACAGGACGCGGTTGACGAAGAAACCCGGGCAGTCGTTAACAACGATCGGCGTTTTACCCATCTTGCTTGCCCACGCCACCACTTTGGCAATGGTGTCGTCAGAGGTTTTTTCCCCGCGGATCACCTCGACCAGCGGCATACGGTGTACCGGGTTGAAGAAGTGCATCCCGCAGAAGTTCTCCGGACGCTTCAGCACGCTCGCCAGCTCGCTAATTGGGATCGTTGAGGTGTTAGACGCCAGGACGGTATCCGGGCGAACCTTCTCTTCCGTTTCCGCCAGTACCGCTTTTTTCACTTTCGGGTTTTCTACGACCGCCTCAACTACCACGTCCACGCGGTCGAAACCGGTGTATTCCAGCGTTGGCTGGATAGTCGAGATCACACCGGAGAGCTTAAGTCCGTCAATTTTGCCGCGTTCCAGCTGTTTATTCAGCAGCTTGGCCGCTTCGGTCATCCCCAGCGTCAGGGATTTCTCACTGATGTCCTTCATCACCACCGGCACGCCTTTCCAGGCAGACTGGTAAGCGATGCCGCCACCCATAATGCCAGCGCCAAGCACGGCCGCATGTTTTGGTGTCTCAACGTTTTTGGTCAGCTGTTTAGCTTTACCCTTCACGAACTGATCGTTGAGGAAGATGCCAACCAGCGCGCGGGCTTCGTTGGTATGTGCCAGCGGGACAAAGCTCTGGTTTTCCAGCTTCAGGGCTTCATCGCGGCCAAAGCGGGCGGCGGCTTCAATGGTCTTCACCGCCGTGATCGGCGCCGGATAGTGTTTACCCGCGGTCTGCATCACCATGCCTTTGGCGATGGTGAAGCTCATCGTGGCTTCAATCTTGCTGAGTTTTAACGGCTCCAGCTTCGGCTGGCGTTTGGCTTTCCAGTCGAGATCGCCGTTTATCGCCTGACGCAGAATGGCGAGGGAGCCTTCAATCAGTTTTTCTGGCTTCACGACACCGTCGACCAGGCCGATTTTCTGCGCCTGTTCTGCACCGACATCTTTACCTGCGGCAATGATCTCAAGTGCGCTGTCGGCACCCAGCATGCGCGGCATGCGCACGGAGCCGCCAAAGCCCGGCATGATACCCAGCTTCGTTTCCGGAAGGCCAATGCGCAGGTCCGGCGTAGCCAGACGGTAATCAGTCGCTAACACACATTCGCAGCCACCGCCCAGCGCGTAGCCGTTGACGGCGGAGATCGTCGGAACAGGCAGATCTTCCAGACGATTAAAGACGCTATTGGCAAAATGCAGCCACTGGCTCAGTTGCTCTTCAGGCACCAGGAAGAGCGAGAGGAATTCGGTGATATCGGCGCCGACAATAAAGGCCGCTTTGTTCGAGCGCAGCAGCAGCCCTTTTAGTTCAGATTGTTTTTCAAGAACATCCAGCGCCTGGCCAAGACTGGCCACCGTCGCGGTATCAAGCTTATTTACTGAGCCGGGGGCATCGAACACCAGTTCGGCAATGCCATCTTCCAGCCAGTTGAGGTACAGGGTGTCGCCTTTGTAGAGCATGTCAGTCTCCTGAATCCAGCAAGTGGATCTGGTCATACCAGATGAGTCGGAGTGTGGGATTTATGTTAATAAAATGCAAATTACTCATTAAGAAATTGCTGCATTGATCACGGTCGGCGGAAATCACGCAGCCGGAGAGAGGTGTGCTAAGATGCGATGACTTGAGGTCAAAAAAACGAAAGGAAGAATGATGGACTCACTGGCTTCGCTTTATAAAAATCATATCGTTACCCTACAGGAACGTACCCGCGATGTACTGGCCCGCTTTAAGCTGGATGCGCTGTTGATCCACTCCGGCGAGCTGATGAATACCTTTCTCGACGACCACGCTTACCCGTTTAAGGTGAACCCCCAGTTTAAAGCCTGGGTGCCGGTGACTCAGGTTCCAAATTGCTGGCTGCTGGTGGATGGCGTGAACAAGCCGAAACTGTGGTTCTACCTGCCGGTCGATTACTGGCACAACGTGGAACCGCTGCCGACCAGCTTCTGGACAGAAGAAGTGGAGGTCATCGCCTTACCAAAAGCCGACGGCATTGGCAGCCAGCTGCCTGCCGCACGCGGCAACATCGCCTATATTGGTCCGGTACCGGAACGTGCGCTGGGCCTGGACATTCCGGCCGACAAGCTCAACCCGAAAGGGGTGCTGGATTACCTGCACTATTACCGCTCGTATAAAACCGACTACGAACTTTACTGTATGCGTGAAGCGCAAAAAACGGCGGTGAATGGTCACCGTGCGGCGCACGAAGCGTTCCAGTCGGGTATGAGCGAGTTCGATATCAACCAGGCCTATCTGACCGCGACAGGCCACCGTGATACCGATGTGCCGTACAGCAATATCGTCGCGCTCAACGAGCATGCTTCTGTGCTTCACTACACCAAACTGGATCATCAGGTTCCATCGGAAATACGCAGCTTCCTGCTTGATGCGGGTGCCGAGTACAACGGTTATGCGGCGGACCTGACCCGAACCTGGGCGGCCAACGCGGACACCGATTTCGCACAGCTGATTAAAGACGTGAACGATGAACAGCTGGCGCTTATTAGCACCATGAAGGCGGGAACCCGCTATGTGGATTACCACATCCAGTTCCATCAGCGCATTGCGAAACTGCTGCGTAAGCATCAGATTGTGAAAGACATGAGCGAAGAGGCGATGGTTGAGAACGATCTGACCGGGCCATTCATGCCGCACGGTATTGGTCACCCGCTGGGTCTGCAGGTTCACGACGTTGCCGGCTTCATGCAGGACGATACCGGTACGCACCTGGCGGCACCGTCTAAATACCCTTACCTGCGCTGCACCCGCATTCTTGAGCCGCGTATGGTGTTGACCATCGAGCCGGGGATCTACTTTATCGAATCCCTGCTGGCACCGTGGCGTGAAGGTCAGTTCAGCAAACACTTCAACTGGGAAAAAATTGACGCGCTGAAGCCGTTTGGTGGTATTCGCATCGAAGATAACGTTGTGGTTCACGAAAATGGTATCGAGAACATGACGCGAGACCTGAAGCTGGCCTGATGGAAAGCTGGCTGATACCGGCTGAACCGGTCACCTTTGTTGAGGAAATCAAGAAAAGCCGCTTTATTACGCTGCTGGCGCATACCGACGGCGTGGACGCGGCAAAAGCGTTTGTCGAGTCCGTTCGGGCTGCACATCCTGACGCGCGTCACCACTGCGTGGCGTGGGTGGCAGGGCCGCCGGACGATTCACAGCAGCTGGGGTTTTCCGACGACGGTGAACCGGCGGGCACGGCCGGTAAACCCATGCTCTCGCAGCTGATGGGCAGCGGCGTGGGTGAAATTACCGCCGTGGTGGTGCGCTATTACGGCGGCATTTTGTTAGGTACTGGTGGACTGGTTAAAGCCTATGGCGGGGGCGTGCAGCAGGCGCTTAATATGCTGGTCACTACCCGCAAAACGCCGCTCACCGAATATACTTTGTTATGCGATTACGCCCAGCTCTCGGGTATTGAAGCGCTGCTGAAGCAGTTCAATGGTGTCATCGCACACAGTGAATATCAGGCAATGGTGCAATTACGCGTGGCGCTTCCTCAGGCGGAACTGGCTGCTTTTTCAGCAAAACTGGCTGATTTTAGTCGTGGTTCGTTGCAATTGCTGTCGATTGAAGAATAATCCCCACCTCACTTTTGAATACCAAAGGAAGCGGCAGAGATGCATTTTCGTGCCATAACCCGAATCGTTGGACTGCTGGTCATACTCTTTTCCGGGACGATGATCCTCCCAGGACTTGTGGCGCTTATCTACCGGGACGGCGCAGGGCGGGCGTTTACTCAGACTTTCTTTGTCGCGCTGGCGATTGGCTCGCTGCTGTGGTGGCCAAACCGTCGTCAGAAAGGTGAGCTGAAATCTCGCGAAGGATTTCTGATTGTGGTTCTGTTCTGGACGGTGCTGGGAAGCGTCGGTTCGCTCCCCTTTATCTTCTCAGAACAGCCTAACCTGAGCATCACGGATGCCTTTTTTGAATCCTTCTCCGGCTTAACGACAACCGGGGCGACGACGCTGGTGGGTCTGGATTCACTCCCGCACGCGATTCTCTTTTATCGCCAGATGCTGCAGTGGTTCGGGGGGATGGGAATCATTGTCCTGGCCGTCGCCATTCTGCCTATTCTGGGCGTCGGTGGGATGCAGCTCTATCGCGCCGAAATGCCCGGGCCGCTGAAAGACAACAAAATGCGGCCTCGTATTGCCGAGACGGCGAAAACCTTATGGCTGATTTATGTTCTGCTGACGGTCGCCTGTGCGCTGGCGCTATGGTTTGCCGGGATGCCGGCTTTCGATGCTATCGGACACAGTTTTGCGACGATTGCCATCGGCGGGTTCTCCACCCACGATGCCAGTGTGGGCTACTTCGACAGCCCAACGATCAATACTATTATTGCGATTTTCCTTCTGATCTCCGGTTGTAACTATGGCCTGCACTTCTCTTTACTGAGCGGGCGTAGCCTGAAGGTGTACTGGCGCGACCCGGAGTTCCGTATGTTTATTGGGGTTCAGCTTACGCTGGTCATCATCTGTACCCTGGTGCTGTGGTTCCATGATGTCTATAACTCGGCATTGACGACCCTGAATCAGGCGTTCTTCCAGGTGGTATCAATGGCGACAACCGCCGGGTTTACCACGGACAGTATTGCACGCTGGCCGCTGTTCCTGCCGGTACTTCTGCTATGTTCCGCCTTTATCGGCGGCTGTGCGGGGTCGACTGGCGGTGGCCTGAAGGTGATTCGTATTCTGCTGTTGTTCAAGCAGGGCAACCGTGAGCTGAAACGTCTGGTCCACCCGAACGCGGTCTATAGCATCAAACTGGGGAACCGCGCGCTGCCGGAACGTATCCTCGAAGCGGTGTGGGGGTTCTTCTCAGCCTATGCGCTGGTCTTTATCGTCAGTATGCTGGCGATAATCGCGACGGGAGTGGATGATTTCTCCGCCTTTGCGTCCGTCGTCGCAACATTGAATAACCTGGGGCCCGGACTTGGGGTGGTGGCGGATAACTTTGCCAGCATGAACCCGGTCGCGAAATGGATCCTCATCGCCAATATGCTGTTTGGTCGTCTTGAGGTCTTTACGCTGCTGGTACTGTTCACTCCTACCTTCTGGCGCGAGTAAGGAGCCGTTGATGAAAACACTGATTCTTTTCTCTACGCGAGATGGGCAAACGCGTGAGATTGCCGCGTATCTGGCGTCGGAATTAAAAGAGCTGGGTATATACTCGGATGTGGTGAACCTGAACCGTGCGGAGCAGATTGCCTGGCAGGATTACGACCGCGTGGTGATTGGCGCGTCAATTCGTTACGGGCATTTCCATCCGGCGCTGGATCGCTTTGTGAAAAAACATACGGCGGTGCTCAATAAATTGCCCGGTGCGTTTTACTCGGTCAATCTGGTCGCGCGTAAAGCGGAAAAGCGTACGCCGCAGACCAACAGCTACACGCGCAAGTTTTTACTCAACTCGCCGTGGCAGCCAGACCTGTGCGCCGTTTTTGCCGGCGCGCTGCGCTACCCTCGCTACCGCTGGTATGACCGCTTTATGATCCGCCTGATCATGAAAATGACGGGGGGCGAAACGGATACGCGTAAAGAAGTGGTTTATACCGACTGGTCGCAGGTGGCCAGTTTTGCACGGGAAATCGCGCATTTAACGGGCAATTCGCGACTTAAATAAGCGTTAAGTTTGAAAAGTGAGCGAACGAAAAGTTTTTTGTATTTTGTGCTTGTCACATCGGAATAACTCCCTATAATGCGCCTCCACTGACACGGAACAACGGCACACACGCCGCCGGGTCAGCAGAGAAAAGCGAAAATAATCACTTGACTCTGAAGCGGGAAAGCGTAATATGCACACCCCGCGCCGCAGCGAAAACGAAGCGGCACTGCTCTTTAACAATTTATCAGACAATCTGTGTGGGCACTCAAAGTGACATGGATTCTTAACGTCGCAAGACGAAAAATGAATACCAAGTCTCAACGAGTGAACACGTAATTCATTACGAAGTTTAATTCATTGAGCATCAAACTTTTAAATTGAAGAGTTTGATCATGGCTCAGATTGAACGCTGGCGGCAGGCCTAACACATGCAAGTCGAACGGTAGCACAGAGAGCTTGCTCTCGGGTGACGAGTGGCGGACGGGTGAGTAATGTCTGGGAAACTGCCTGATGGAGGGGGATAACTACTGGAAACGGTAGCTAATACCGCATAACGTCGCAAGACCAAAGAGGGGGACCTTCGGGCCTCTTGCCATCAGATGTGCCCAGATGGGATTAGCTAGTAGGTGGGGTAACGGCTCACCTAGGCGACGATCCCTAGCTGGTCTGAGAGGATGACCAGCCACACTGGAACTGAGACACGGTCCAGACTCCTACGGGAGGCAGCAGTGGGGAATATTGCACAATGGGCGCAAGCCTGATGCAGCCATGCCGCGTGTATGAAGAAGGCCTTCGGGTTGTAAAGTACTTTCAGCGGGGAGGAAGGTGTTGAGGTTAATAACCTCAGCAATTGACGTTACCCGCAGAAGAAGCACCGGCTAACTCCGTGCCAGCAGCCGCGGTAATACGGAGGGTGCAAGCGTTAATCGGAATTACTGGGCGTAAAGCGCACGCAGGCGGTCTGTCAAGTCGGATGTGAAATCCCCGGGCTCAACCTGGGAACTGCATTCGAAACTGGCAGGCTAGAGTCTTGTAGAGGGGGGTAGAATTCCAGGTGTAGCGGTGAAATGCGTAGAGATCTGGAGGAATACCGGTGGCGAAGGCGGCCCCCTGGACAAAGACTGACGCTCAGGTGCGAAAGCGTGGGGAGCAAACAGGATTAGATACCCTGGTAGTCCACGCCGTAAACGATGTCGACTTGGAGGTTGTGCCCTTGAGGCGTGGCTTCCGGAGCTAACGCGTTAAGTCGACCGCCTGGGGAGTACGGCCGCAAGGTTAAAACTCAAATGAATTGACGGGGGCCCGCACAAGCGGTGGAGCATGTGGTTTAATTCGATGCAACGCGAAGAACCTTACCTACTCTTGACATCCAGAGAACTTAGCAGAGATGCTTTGGTGCCTTCGGGAACTCTGAGACAGGTGCTGCATGGCTGTCGTCAGCTCGTGTTGTGAAATGTTGGGTTAAGTCCCGCAACGAGCGCAACCCTTATCCTTTGTTGCCAGCGGTTAGGCCGGGAACTCAAAGGAGACTGCCAGTGATAAACTGGAGGAAGGTGGGGATGACGTCAAGTCATCATGGCCCTTACGAGTAGGGCTACACACGTGCTACAATGGCGCATACAAAGAGAAGCGACCTCGCGAGAGCAAGCGGACCTCATAAAGTGCGTCGTAGTCCGGATTGGAGTCTGCAACTCGACTCCATGAAGTCGGAATCGCTAGTAATCGTAGATCAGAATGCTACGGTGAATACGTTCCCGGGCCTTGTACACACCGCCCGTCACACCATGGGAGTGGGTTGCAAAAGAAGTAGGTAGCTTAACCTTCGGGAGGGCGCTTACCACTTTGTGATTCATGACTGGGGTGAAGTCGTAACAAGGTAACCGTAGGGGAACCTGCGGTTGGATCACCTCCTTACCTTAAAGAACCTGCCTTTGCAGTGCTCACACAGATTGTCTGATGAAAAACAGCAGTAAAAACCTCTACAGGCTTGTAGCTCAGGTGGTTAGAGCGCACCCCTGATAAGGGTGAGGTCGGTGGTTCAAGTCCACTCAGGCCTACCAAATTTGCGAAGCAAATTTGAAGAGGTTATCAACGATGGGGCTATAGCTCAGCTGGGAGAGCGCCTGCTTTGCACGCAGGAGGTCTGCGGTTCGATCCCGCATAGCTCCACCATCTTTTACTGCGAACACAAGAAAACTTCAGAGTGAACCTGAAAAGGTGCACTGCGAAGTTTTGCTCTTTAAAAATCTGGATCAAGCTGAAAATTGAAACGACACACAGTTAATGTGTGTTCGAGTCTCTCAAATTTTCGCAATCAGAAGTGAAACATCTTCGGGTTGTGAGGTTAAGCGACTAAGCGTACACGGTGGATGCCCTGGCAGTCAGAGGCGATGAAGGACGTGCTAATCTGCGAAAAGCGCCGGCGAGGTGATATGAACCTTTGACCCGGCGATGTCCGAATGGGGAAACCCAGTGTGATTTGTCACACTATCGTTAACTGAATACATAGGTTAACGAGGCGAACCGGGGGAACTGAAACATCTAAGTACCCCGAGGAAAAGAAATCAACCGAGATTCCCCCAGTAGCGGCGAGCGAACGGGGAGCAGCCCAGAGTCTGAATCAGCTTGTGTGTTAGTGGAACGGTCTGGAAAGTCCGACGGTACAGGGTGATAGTCCCGTACACGAAAACACACAGGTTGTGAACTCGAAGAGTAGGGCGGGACACGTGGTATCCTGTCTGAATATGGGGGGACCATCCTCCAAGGCTAAATACTCCTGACTGACCGATAGTGAACCAGTACCGTGAGGGAAAGGCGAAAAGAACCCCGGCGAGGGGAGTGAAAAAGAACCTGAAACCGTGTACGTACAAGCAGTGGGAGCACCTTCGGGTGTGACTGCGTACCTTTTGTATAATGGGTCAGCGACTTATATTCTGTAGCAAGGTTAACCGTATAGGGGAGCCGAAGGGAAACCGAGTCTTAACTGGGCGTTAAGTTGCAGGGTATAGACCCGAAACCCGGTGATCTAGCCATGGGCAGGTTGAAGGTTGGGTAACACTAACTGGAGGACCGAACCGACTAATGTTGAAAAATTAGCGGATGACTTGTGGCTGGGGGTGAAAGGCCAATCAAACCGGGAGATAGCTGGTTCTCCCCGAAAGCTATTTAGGTAGCGCCTCGTGAACTCATCTTCGGGGGTAGAGCACTGTTTCGGCTAGGGGGCCATCCCGGCTTACCAACCCGATGCAAACTACGAATACCGAAGAATGTTATCACGGGAGACACACGGCGGGTGCTAACGTCCGTCGTGAAGAGGGAAACAACCCAGACCGCCAGCTAAGGTCCCAAAGTCATGGTTAAGTGGGAAACGATGTGGGAAGGCACAGACAGCCAGGATGTTGGCTTAGAAGCAGCCATCATTTAAAGAAAGCGTAATAGCTCACTGGTCGAGTCGGCCTGCGCGGAAGATGTAACGGGGCTAAACCATGCACCGAAGCTGCGGCAGCGACACTATGTGTTGTTGGGTAGGGGAGCGTTCTGTAAGCCGTTGAAGGTGGCCTGTGAGGGTTGCTGGAGGTATCAGAAGTGCGAATGCTGACATAAGTAACGATAAAGCGGGTGAAAAGCCCGCTCGCCGGAAGACCAAGGGTTCCTGTCCAACGTTAATCGGGGCAGGGTGAGTCGACCCCTAAGGCGAGGCCGAAAGGCGTAGTCGATGGGAAACAGGTTAATATTCCTGTACTTGGTGTTACTGCGAAGGGGGGACGGAGAAGGCTATGTTAGCCGGGCGACGGTTGTCCCGGTTTAAGCATGTAGGCGGAACGATTAGGTAAATCCGGTCGTTTTTTAACGCTGAGGTGTGATGACGAGGCACTACGGTGCTGAAGTAACAAATGCCCTGCTTCCAGGAAAAGCCTCTAAGCATCAGGTAACATCAAATCGTACCCCAAACCGACACAGGTGGTCAGGTAGAGAATACCAAGGCGCTTGAGAGAACTCGGGTGAAGGAACTAGGCAAAATGGTGCCGTAACTTCGGGAGAAGGCACGCTGATATGTAGGTGAAGCCCCTGCGGGTGGAGCTGAAATCAGTCGAAGATACCAGCTGGCTGCAACTGTTTATTAAAAACACAGCACTGTGCAAACACGAAAGTGGACGTATACGGTGTGACGCCTGCCCGGTGCCGGAAGGTTAATTGATGGGGTTAGCGGCAACGCGAAGCTCTTGATCGAAGCCCCGGTAAACGGCGGCCGTAACTATAACGGTCCTAAGGTAGCGAAATTCCTTGTCGGGTAAGTTCCGACCTGCACGAATGGCGTAATGATGGCCAGGCTGTCTCCACCCGAGACTCAGTGAAATTGAACTCGCTGTGAAGATGCAGTGTACCCGCGGCAAGACGGAAAGACCCCGTGAACCTTTACTATAGCTTGACACTGAACACTGGTCCTTGATGTGTAGGATAGGTGGGAGGCTTTGAAGTGTGGACGCCAGTCTGCATGGAGCCGTCCTTGAAATACCACCCTTTAATGGCTGGTGTTCTAACGTAGACCCGTTACCCGGGTTGCGGACAGTGTCTGGTGGGTAGTTTGACTGGGGCGGTCTCCTCCCAAAGAGTAACGGAGGAGCACGAAGGTTAGCTAATCCTGGTCGGACATCAGGAGGTTAGTGCAATGGCATAAGCTAGCTTGACTGCGAGAGTGACGGCTCGAGCAGGTGCGAAAGCAGGTCATAGTGATCCGGTGGTTCTGAATGGAAGGGCCATCGCTCAACGGATAAAAGGTACTCCGGGGATAACAGGCTGATACCGCCCAAGAGTTCATATCGACGGCGGTGTTTGGCACCTCGATGTCGGCTCATCACATCCTGGGGCTGAAGTAGGTCCCAAGGGTATGGCTGTTCGCCATTTAAAGTGGTACGCGAGCTGGGTTTAGAACGTCGTGAGACAGTTCGGTCCCTATCTGCCGTGGGCGCTGGAGAATTGAGGGGGGCTGCTCCTAGTACGAGAGGACCGGAGTGGACGCATCACTGGTGTTCGGGTTGTCATGCCAATGGCACTGCCCGGTAGCTAAATGCGGAAGAGATAAGTGCTGAAAGCATCTAAGCACGAAACTTGCCCCGAGATGAGTTCTCCCTGAGCCTTTAAGGCTCCTGAAGGAACGTTGAAGACGACGACGTTGATAGGTCGGGTGTGTAAGCGCAGCGATGCGTTGAGCTAACCGATACTAATGAACCGTGAGGCTTAACCTTACAACGCCGAAGATGTTTTGGCGAAGAGACGACACAAGTTTCAGCTTTGATACAGATTAACAGAATTTGCCTGGCGGCTTTAGCGCGGTGGTCCCACCTGACCCCATGCCGAACTCAGAAGTGAAACGCCGTAGCGCCGATGGTAGTGTGGGGTCTCCCCATGTGAGAGTAGGGAACTGCCAGGCATCAAACAAGTGAAGAGGCCATCCGAAAGGATGGCCTTTTTGCGTTTCTGCGCTGCACAAAACTAATCCCCCAATACCTTGCTTATACGGTAAACTACCTGCGTTTTTGCATCAGGATAGCGTCTATGAACCACTCCCTTAAGCCCTGGAATACCTTTGGCATTCAACGCAATGCTAAAAAGATTGTACGTGCCGATACCGCACAGCAGTTGCTGAATGCATGGCAAAGCGCAACAGAAAATAACGAACCCGTACTGATTCTGGGCGAAGGAAGTAATGTCCTGTTTCTCGACGATTTTGCGGGAACAGTAATCGTTAACCGCATCATGGGCATTGATGTGGAAGAGCGCGCCGATAGCTGGCACATTCACGTAGGGGCCGGTGAAAACTGGCATCATCTGGTGCAGTTTACCCTCGAAAAAGGAATGCCGGGTCTGGAAAACCTTGCGCTGATCCCAGGCTGCGCCGGATCGTCACCCATTCAAAACATCGGTGCCTATGGCATCGAACTGAAACATGTCTGTGAGTATGTCGACTGTATCGAACTGGCGACCGGAACGGCCCAGCGTTTAACCGCAGAAGAGTGCCGTTTTGGCTATCGTGACAGTATCTTCAAACATGAATATCAGGATCGCTACGTCATTGTCGCCGTGGGCCTGCGTCTGTCTAAGCGCTGGCAGCCCGTGTTGACCTACGGTGATTTAACGCGTCTCGATCCGGCAACCGTTACCCCTCGCGACGTTTTTGACTCGGTTTGCCATATGCGGATGACCAAACTTCCCGATCCCAAAGTAAACGGCAATGCCGGAAGCTTCTTCAAAAACCCGGTAATTAGCAGCGAAAAGGCAAAAATCTTCCTTGAAGGATGGCCAACAGCGCCACATTACCCTCAGGCGGACGGCAGCGTGAAGCTTGCTGCGGGATGGCTTATCGATCAATGCCAGTTAAAAGGCACGGCAGTCGGCGGTGCTGCCGTTCACCGACAGCAGGCTCTGGTACTGATTAATCAATGTGATGCGACCAGCGATGATGTGGTTCAGCTGGCACATCATGTCCGTGAGCGTGTGGGCGAGAAATTTAACGTCTGGCTGGAGCCGGAAGTGCGCTTTATCGGGTGCACAGGCGAAGTCAATGCCGTGGAGGCCATCGCGTGAAGGACAATACCATCCCCTTAACCCTGATTGGCATTCTTGCCGACGGTGAGTTTCATTCTGGCGAGCAATTGGGCGAACAGCTGGGCATGAGCCGTGCCGGCATCAATAAGCATATTCAGACGCTGCGCGACTGGGGTGTCGATGTCTTCACGGTACCAGGAAAAGGCTACAGCCTGCCGGAACCGATTCAACTGCTGAATGAAGAACTGATTCGCAGCCAGATTGGACACGGCAATGTGGCGGTGCTGCCCGTGATTGATTCGACGAACCAGTATCTTCTGGATCGTCTGCCTGAGCTGAAATCCGGCGATGCCTGTGTTGCTGAGTATCAGCAGGCCGGGCGTGGCCGTCGCGGTCGCAAATGGTTCTCACCGTTTGGTGCGAACCTTTATCTCTCCATGTACTGGCGTCTGGAGCAGGGGCCTGCCGCTGCCATTGGCCTGAGTCTGGTTATCGGCATTGTCATGGCGGAAGTGCTGCACGATCTGGGGGCGGATAACGTACGCGTGAAGTGGCCTAACGATCTCTACCTCAACGATCGAAAACTGGCCGGTATCCTGGTTGAACTGACGGGGAAAACCGGCGATGCGGCGCAAATTGTCATTGGCGCGGGCCTCAATATGGTGATGCGCAACGTCCAGAGTGATGTGGTGAACCAGGCCTGGACTAACCTCCAGGAGGCGGGCATCGTCATCGATCGCAACACCCTCGCCGTGCGTATGATTAAAGAGTTGCGCAGTTCACTCACGCTTTTTGAGCAGGAAGGGCTGGCTCCGTTCCTGTCGCGTTGGGAAAAACTGGATAACTTTATCAACCGCCCGGTGAAATTGCTGATTGGCGATAAAGAGATCTACGGTACTTCCCGCGGTATTGATGCGCAGGGGGCGTTGCTTCTGGAGCAGGATGGCGCGATCAAGCCCTGGGTGGGCGGTGAGATTTCTCTGCGAAGTGCCGAATAACCGGACTGAGTGAATGATGCGAAAACCCGTCTGCGCGACGCTGGCTGTCATGTTGAGTGTTCTGTTCTCGCCTCTCTCGCAGGCGGGGCAGGCCTGGGAAAGTTACAAGGCACGCTTTTTCAAACCGGAAGGCCGCATTGTCGATACCGGCAATGGCGGTGTTTCGCATACGGAAGGTCAGGGGTTCGCCATGCTGATGGCGGTGGCCAATGACGATAAAGCCACGTTCGATAAGCTCTGGCAATGGACGGACAGTCAGCTGAAGAACAAAGAGAATGGTCTCTTTTACTGGCGTTACAACCCTGCAGAGTCCAACCCTATCGCCGACAAAAACAACGCCGCAGACGGCGATGTGCTGATCGCCTGGGCGTTATTAAAAGCCGATGCCCGCTGGCATGACAAGCGTTACAGCACCGCATCGGATGCCATTACAAAAGCACTGATTGACCACAGCGTGATCCGCTATGCGGGTTATCGCGTGATGCTGCCCGGCGTCCAGGGATTTAAGCCTGAGGGTGAAGTGATCCTTAATCCGTCCTATTTCGTGTTTCCGGCCTGGCAGGACTTTGCCGCGCGCAGTCATTTAGCGGTCTGGCATGAATTGATGAAGGACGGGAAACGCCTGCTGGGGAAAATGGGGTCGGGTAAAGCGAATCTGCCCCCTGACTGGGTTTCACTGACATCAGGCGGCAAGCTGGCGCCGGCCCAGGGCTGGCCTCCGCGGATGAGCTACGATGCGATTCGTATTCCGCTGTACGTTGCCTGGTCGGATAAACAAAGCCCGTTGCTGACGCCGTGGAAAGCCTGGTTCGGTCAGTTTCCCCGGGAACAAACGCCCGCCTGGGTGAACGTCACGACCAACGACTATGCGCCCTATATGATGGAAGGTGGTCTGCTGGCGGTACGCGATTTAACGATGGGGCAGTCTTCCGGAGAACCCGAAATCACCTCTAAAGACGACTACTATTCGGCAAGTCTGAAAATGCTGGTGTGGATCTCAGCGCAATAATAACGCACCGACTATCCCCTCTCCCCTGTGGGGAGAGGGTTAGGGCGAGGGGCCTTACTGCGGATACGGTACCCAATCTCCGCCGTTCAGACGAACGTACGGTTTGTTCTGATACTGAATCACTACCGCGTTAGCGTTCTCGGAAACTTCTGCCGTTTGCGGCAGGTTACTGGTGAGCTGATCCCAGTTCACGCTATCCTCGACAAACAGCTTGCCGTCCACCGCACGGGCAACCAGTTCTGAGATCGCCAGATAGCTACTTGGCTGGGTGATCTCAATCGGCGCGCCCTGGTGTGGTGCCTTCATACCAAAGAATTTAATGCCAGCAGGCACGTTGGTAATGGACGGGCTTGGGATATCACGCAGGCCCGACACCTGCATTCTGTCGCCTTTCAGCGCACCACCGTGTTCAGGGACCACCACCACCATCACTTTACGGCCGGATTTTTCCAGCTCTGTAAAGAACGCGTCCAGCTCGTCGAAGAATTTCTGCGCACGCACTTTATAGTCTGCCGTTTTGCTCACGCCCGGGAAGTGGTTACCGTCGTGAAGCGGCAGGGTGTTAAAGAACGTCGCACTGCGCGGATTACTGTCTTTTTCGATGGTCTGCAACCAGCGCTGAAGTACGGCGGTATCGTCATAAACGGGCGAGCCGTCGAAGCCCAGCAGAGAGACCGGAAGACCTGTTTGATCCATCAACGGCGCCTGCATGCCACCCTGTTCGCGCACCTCTTTCAGGAAGTTGCCGAACTGGCCGTTATGCCCCAGCATCAGATGCTGCGTAAAGCCCAGTTTGGCGAGGTTATCGAACAGATAACACTGGTTGCCGGCGGGTTGATACAGGTTTTTATGCGATGTCTGACCGCAGCTTGCACGCAGCAGGCGGATCGCCGCCGGGCCGCTGTATGAAGTGGCCGAATTGAAATCTTTAAACTGAATGTCGAAATGCGACCACAGCGGATGCGACATCAAACCTGCGGCATCCACGTCGGCCCAGGAGAGAGAGCAGATGTTGATCACCAGCAGTTCGAACGGCTGAGCATCTGCCGGCAGCGCGTCCGGGAATTTCGTCTGACGCTTATCTTCCGCAGTATAGAAACTGGAGAGCCAGGCATTCAGGTTTGTGGAGGTCGGCGGTGCGGTCTGGGTTGGGATATCCCCCACGACAGGCGTATTGCCAGCCGTCGTGACGGTTGCCGCCGCGCTTCCCCCTGTGGTGGTCACCGTGGTGGTGGGTTGACCGGCAGGCCACAGCGAAAAGTTTGGCCCTGCCAGCGTCAGCACGTTAAGCCAGATCATAATCGCCACGACAAACACTGTGACGCGGACCCACTGTGACAGGAACAGCCAGGCAACCAGCAGCACAAATACTGCGCCAATCATCTGCCAGTTAATAAAACGCTCGATCAGGTCGAGGACATAGCTGGCGCTAAACCCCGCCACCTGCGAGCCCTGGCTCATAATACTGTCCGGCCCCGGTAGCCAGGTATCATGCCAGAACAGCGCAAAGCCGACAGGAATGGCTACCCAGTGGCGTAAACGATGCAGCCTGATATTCGGCAAAGGCATCAGCAGGAAGGCCATAAACACCAGGTTGAGAAGAGGATGGAAATTCAGATAGCCTGCCCACAGCAGACCAAACTTCACCAGAAAGTAGAAGTTCCAGCCGGAAAGGCCGCGCCAGTATTGCCAGAGCGGCGAAGGTGACGAAGCGGTATAGGTTGAATTAGTCATGTTTTCGGTCTGCCTTGACGTGTGATGCCCGTGTCAGTGTTCCGGCTGGTTTAACGTGGCGAGGTTTTATAAACAGCACTCTGGCCGTATCACGGATACGACGTATGGAATGGCGTGCGTAGTAGCCAAGCGGGAAAAAGATCAGCGCACAGACTATAACCAGTTGAATGATATCGCTGATATTCATAGTGCGTTCTCCGCGTTGTCTGTTAATAAGCGAAGAGGCTCCGGCACCCGTCGCCAGACATGTCCATCATGTCTGGCATTGAGGATCGGTTTCGCATCGCTCGTGATAGCGAGCGGTTTAGCCCATTGTTCTGGCTGGAGCGCACGCATCTGCACCAGTTCCGCGCTGATGGCATTATCTTCGAACCAAATCATACGGTTCGAGAAGATGTCTCCGGTCGGCAGGGGGAAGATGTGGTTAAGCGCAGTATCAAGATCGTTTATCCGGCAGAAGGACAAAAACAGCATCAGGCGATTATCGCCGATGGTCATGATGTCCCCTGTACGGTTCGGGCGGCATAAGGTGAGAGCCTGTTCAACGCGAATACCCGGTACAGGACGCAGGGCAACCATGACCCCTTTTCCGTCAGCAGGAAGAAGCGTGTTGCTCATCATGTTGCCGACGGCATCGCAGAAGGTATCCCATTTTTGGTATCCACGCAGTTTCATCGGCTGGGTCATGGAGAGCAGCGTGGAAATCTCTTCCGGTACATGGCGGCTAAACTGCTGACCCTGCACGCTTTCGATAAGCGTCAGGCAGCGTGACAGCGGCGCATTCCAGGGGATAACCATATTCGCGCCGCAGCCCAGAAGCAGGCGCTCGTCGGTGGCGCGCAGGCTGGTATTGTTTTCACGTATGATAATTTTCAACGCGCTTCCGCGCTGGCGGCGTAAGGTATGGATCTGTCTTGCCAGCGTCTCAATCTGGTTATTTTGCATCAACGAGAAAATAAGGGTTGCCGCCTGGGTTGTGCGGGCTTCATGGAAAAGGGCTTCGTTAGAGTCAAACAGGGACCAGTTTTCCGAAAGAGCAGGGGCACCCTCCAGGACCGCGATATGGCTCAGGATACGTTTTTCATCGCTGCGCGGCTGAACCACGGTTTCTTCCTGCTGCGCCACGTGCCACTTGCCCTCAATATGTTTCAGAGTAAGTTGTTGCCTGGCACTCACCCCTTTTTCATTACACCAGAAAGCAATATCGTAGAGATAGCTGCCCACCTGGTCACGAACGCTTGCCAGACCGAACAGGGAGCGATATTCGCCCATTAACAGTGAGAACAGCTTGTCATTATTACTGCCGGGATTGACGACCAATAGCGTGCAATTTTGAAATTTTGCCCATTTATTGATTTTTTCCAGCCACGGCAGCAGCTTTTCCGCAGGAATATTTTGCAGGACGTTATTTGCACATTTGAGAATCACCAAATAGTGATCCGGATCAATAGTGCACTGAACATCGCGGGACAAAAAGTATAGACTATCGGCTTCCGGTTTCATGGAAAATAATCGCACCGTCTGGGGGCCGCGATCGCTTTCAAGCGTGATAATCTTCTTCGGATCGTCACCCATGCTAATGACGGCCACGCGGGAATCCTTATCCTGAGCAGCAATTGTCTGGTTTACCAGAGTGATAGCATCTTCATTACGGTCCGTATTAATCCACCAGACTCCTCCGACTGGCATGTGGCTCAATTCGTCCCATAATGACTGGATGCCAATAGAAAATATGGAGTCCACGGTGTCCCTCTTTTCGTCTAATTTATCTGTATCTCAGTTTACTAGCGAAAGCGTAGAAATAAACCTAACATTGAAATTAAAGAACATCAGATTTAGCATGTAAATGAAATTTGTCCGGGCAGGGAGCCCCGCAACTTCTGAGCGTGCGATTTTCCTCAAAGGGATGGAAAAAGAATGGATAATAATGAACCCGGAACCCCAGTCGACTCGACGCTGGGTTACACATTCCAAAACGATTTTCTGGCGCTGACGCAGGCCTTTTCTTTACCTGAAATAGATTACACCGATATTTCCCAGCGGGAACAGTTGGCTGCGGCTATTAAACGTTGGCCGTTGTTAGCTGAATTTGCCCATCAACAATAAGGGAGCCATTGATGGCCATACTCGGATTACAGGGTGTCCGTGGCGGTGTGGGTACCACATCTGTTACCGCGGCGCTGGCGTGGTCATTACAGCTTTTAGGTGAATCGGTGCTGGTTATTGACGCCTGCGCCGATAATTTGCTGCGTATGTCGTTTAACGTCGACTTTACTCGCGAAGAGGGCTGGGCCCGGGCGCTGCTTGATGATAAAGACTGGCGGGATGCCGGTATGCGCTATACCTCCCAGCTCGATTTGCTGCCGTTTGGTCAACTCACCACCACGGAACGCGAGAATGAAGCCGCCTATCAGCGCCTGTTTTCACAGTTCACGCTGGCGCTGCAAAGTCTGAAAGAAAAGGGGCATTACCGGTGGATCCTGCTGGATCTGCCGCACGGCGCCGGCACACTGACCCGACAGCTTATCGCACAGTGCGATCACGTCCTCTCCATCGTCAATGTCGATGCGAATTGCCACATCCGCTTGCATCAGCAGGGTTTACCTCAGAATGCGCATATCCTGATTAACGATTTACGCATTGGCAGCCAGATCCAGGACGATCTGTATCAGGTATGGCTGCAAAGCCAGCGTCGTCTGCTTCCTATTGTCATCCATCGTGATGAAGGAATGGCTGAATGCCTTGCGTCCAAGCAACCGCTCGGCGAGTACCGCAGCGATTCGCTGGCGGCAGAAGAGATCCTGACGCTGGCTAACTGGTGTCTGCTGAACTTCGCCAAAGGGGCGGAGCCTGCAGGGAGTTCTGTATGAGTCGACTCGCCAGCTGGTTACTCATCCCACCGGTCAGTTCGCGTTTGAGCGAAAACTACCGGCATTTTCGCCGGCATGGTGCTTCGGCATTCAGCGCCGCGCTCGGCTGTTTCTGGATGATCCTGGCCTGGACGTTCATTCCGCTCGAACACCCTCGCTGGCAGCGCATCCGCGCACGACACAGTGAGCTCTATCCCCACATCAATCCCAACCGCCCGCGGCCACTGGACCCGGCGCGTTACCTCATTCAGGCGCTCTGGCTGGCGGTCACATCATCCCGCAACGAGAAAATAACGCCGCACTGGCGCAGCTTCTCCCGCGTGCAACAGCTACGCGAACGCTACCACCAGTGGCTGGACAGACTGCCCAACAGCGTGACCGATAAGACCAGCCATCTGGATAACCATAAAGAGCTCGGGCATCTCCACCCGGGCTTGCGGCGTTTTATTCTCGGCGTCATCGTCGTGTTCTCGCTCATTCTGGCACTGGTCTGTATTACGCAGCCCTTTAACCCGCTGGCGCAGTTCACCTTCCTGATCCTGCTGTGGGGCGTGGCGCTGCTGGTTCGCCGTATTCCTGGTCGCTTCTCGGCGTTGATGCTGATTGTGTTGTCGTTGACCGTCTCCTGTCGCTACATATGGTGGCGTTATACCTCAACCCTTAACTGGGACGATCCGGTCAGTCTGGTGTGCGGCCTGGTGCTGCTGTTTGCCGAAACCTACGCCTGGATTGTGCTCGTGCTGGGCTATTTCCAGGTGATTTGGCCGCTCAACCGCCAGCCGGTTCCGCTGCCAAAAGACACCACGCAGTGGCCGGCCGTTGATCTCTTCGTCCCGACCTATAACGAAGATCTGAGCGTGGTAAAAAACACCATTTATGCCGCGCTGGGCATCGACTGGCCGAAAGATAAGCTCAAAGTCTGGATCCTCGACGACGGCAACCGCCCGGCGTTTCGTCAGTTCGCCGAGGAGGTGGGCGTCGAGTACATCGCCCGGCCGACTCACGAGCACGCTAAAGCCGGGAACATCAACAACGCGCTGAAGTATGCCACTGGGGAGTTTGTCTCGATCTTTGACTGCGACCACGTGCCGACGCGCTCGTTCCTGCAGATGACCATGGGCTGGTTCCTGAAAGAGAAAGAGCTGGCGATGATGCAGACGCCGCACCACTTCTTCTCGCCGGATCCGTTTGAACGTAACCTGGGTCGCTTCCGTAAAACCCCGAACGAAGGCACGCTGTTCTATGGTCTGGTGCAGGACGGTAACGACATGTGGGATGCCACCTTCTTCTGCGGCTCCTGCGCTGTTATCCGCCGTAAACCGCTGGATGAAATTGGTGGCATTGCCGTGGAAACGGTCACCGAAGATGCTCACACTTCTCTGCGTCTGCACCGTCGCGGCTATACCTCTGCCTATATGCGCATTCCTCAGGCTGCCGGTCTGGCAACGGAGTCACTGTCGGCGCACATCGGTCAGCGTATTCGCTGGGCCCGCGGCATGGTGCAGATATTCCGTCTTGATAACCCGCTGATAGGAAAAGGCCTCAAGCTGGCGCAACGTCTTTGCTACGTCAACGCCATGTTCCACTTCTTATCCGGTATCCCGCGGCTGATCTTCCTGACCGCGCCGCTGGCGTTCCTGCTTCTTCACGCTTATATCATCTACGCTCCCGCGCTGATGATTGCGCTGTTTGTTCTGCCGCACATGATCCACGCGAGCCTGACGAACTCGAAGATTCAGGGTAAATACCGCCACTCCTTCTGGAGTGAAATTTACGAAACGGTGCTGGCCTGGTACATCGCACCGCCGACGATGGTGGCGCTGATTAACCCGCATAAAGGTAAATTCAACGTCACCGCGAAGGGCGGTCTGGTGGAAGAGGAGTACGTCGACTGGGTGATCTCCCGTCCGTATATCTTCCTGGTACTGCTGAATATTGTGGGCGTCATCGCCGGTATCTGGCGTTACTTCTATGGCCCGGAAAACGAGATCCTGACGGTATTCGTGAGTATGGCCTGGGTCTTCTACAACCTGATTATCCTCGGTGGCGCGGTGGCGGTGTCTGTGGAGAGCAAACAGGTTCGCCGTGCGCATCGCGTGGAAATCTGCATGCCGGCGGCCATTGCCCGTGAAGATGGACATCTTTTCTCCTGTACCGTGCACGACTTCTCTGACGGTGGTCTGGGGATCAAAATCAACGGCCAGGCCAAGGTGCTGGAAGGGCAAAAAGTTAACCTGCTGCTTAAACGCGGCCAGCAGGAGTATGTCTTCCCGACACAGGTCGTTCGTGTGACGGGCGATGAAGTGGGTCTGCAGCTGATGCCGTTGACCAAAAAGCAACATATTGATTTTGTGCAGTGTACGTTTGCCCGCGCGGATACGTGGGCTCTCTGGCAGGACAGCTTCCCGGAAGATAAACCTCTGGAAAGCCTGCTGGATATTCTGAAGCTGGGGTTCCGTGGCTATCGTCACCTTGCAGAATTTGCCCCGTCGTCGGTGAAATTAATTTTCCGGTCACTTACTTCGCTGGTTTCCTGGGTCGTGTCGTTCATTCCTCGTCGTCCTGGGCGGGATGAGGCGAAGCAGGCGGACCCGGTTATGGCTCAACAATGATGATAACGCGATGAAAACAAAACTTTCCTGGTTATGTGCAGTGGCAATGGGGATGAGTACCCTCCCCGCAACAATGGCTAACGCAGCTCCTGATAACGCAGCGGCAACGCCTGCGCCAACGGTGCCTGTCGTCGCGCAGGCAACCGATCCGGTTGTCACTGCGGCACCCGGCCAGACAGAAAACATCATTCCGAACCAGCCAACGGAGGGGAACACCCTGCCGGCAGGCAGCCAGGTCGTCGGACAGGTGATGCCGGGCGTCCGCGGAGCGAATGCCCCTGTCGTCGCGGAGAATGCCCCGTCACGGGACGTGAAGCTCACCTTCGCACAGATTGCGCCGCCTCCGGGCAGCATGGTGCTGCGCGGTATCAACCCGAACGGCGGCATTGAATTTGGCATGCGCAGCGACGAGGTCGTTTCTAATGCGGTGCTGAATCTTGAATATACGCCGTCGCCATCACTGTTGCCGACGCAGTCTCAGCTGAAGGTCTACCTGAATGATGAGCTGATGGACGTTCTGCCGGTCACGAAAGAGCAACTGGGTAAGAAAACGCAGGCTCAGGTGCCAATCAACCCACTGTTCATCACCGACTTTAACCGTATCCGCCTGGAGTTTGTCGGTCACTACCGCGATGTCTGCGAAAACCCTGCCAGCAACACGCTGTGGATGGACGTCGGGCGTAACTCCTCGCTGCAGATGACCTACCAGTCGCTGGCGCTGAAAAACGATCTCTCGGCTTTCCCGGTTCCGTTCTTTGATCCTCGGGATAACCGTCCGCTCACCCTGCCGGTGGTGTTTGCGGCGTCTCCGGACGTCACGGAACAGCTGGCGGCCACCATTGTGGCGTCCTGGTTTGGTTCCCGTGCGGGCTGGCGTGGCCAGAGCTTCCCGGCGATGTATGACAAACTGCCGGACCGAAATGCGATTGTCTTTGCGACCAACGCGAAACGTCCGGCCTTCCTGCGCGATCACCCGGACGTTAAAGCGCCGACCGTGGAGATGATGAGCCACCCGGACAATCCGTACGTGAAGCTGCTGGTGGTCTTTGGTCGTGACGATAAAGATCTGGTTCAGGCAGCAAAAGCGATTGCCCAGGGCAACATCCTGTTCCGTGGCAACAGCGTGGTGGTGGATGAGGTCAAGCCGCTGCTGGCGCGTAAACCTTATGATGCGCCAAACTGGGTGCGTACCGACCGTGCGGTCACCTTTGGCGAGCTGAAAACCTATGAAGAACAGCTGCAGGCGACGGGGCTTGAGCCTGCGCCGATCAGCCTGTCACTGAATTTGCCGCCGGATCTGTACCTGCTGCGTACCAACGGCATTGATATCAACCTCAACTACCGTTATACCGCGCCAGCCACCAAAGACAGCTCGCGCATGGATATCAGCCTGAACAACCAGTTCCTGCAGTCGTTCAGCCTGCAAAGCACGCAGGATACCAACCGCCTGATGCTTCGCCTGCCGGTGTTGCAGGGGCTGCTGGACGGTAAAACGGATGTCTCGATCCCGGCGCTGAAGCTTGGCGCGATCAACCAGCTGCGCTTTGATTTCCAGTACATGAACCCGATGCCTGGCGGCTCGGTGGAAAACTGCATTACCTTCCAGCCGGTTCAGAACCACGTGGTGATTGGCGATGAGTCGACCATCGACTTCTCGAAGTACTACCACTTTCTGGCGATGCCGGATCTGCGCGCCTTTGCCAATGCAGGCTTCCCGTTCAGCCGCATGGCCGATCTCTCTGAATCGATTGTTGTGATGCCAAAAACGCCAAACGAAGGGCAGGTGACTACCCTGCTGGACACCATGGCAACCGTAGGTGGTCAGACAGGATTGCCGGCGATTAACGTTACGTTGACGGATGATGGTAGCCAGATTCAGAACAAAGACGCGGATATCATGGTGATCGGTACCATTCCGGACAAGCTGAAGGATGACAAACGCATCGATCTGCTGGTGAAAGCAGCCCAGTCCTGGGTCAACACGCCGCTGCGACAGACCGAATTCCCGAGCATTATGCCGGATGTTAACGACCGTCAGGCCAGCGCGCAGACGACAGTAACGTCTCAGGGGGCAATGGCCGCGGTGGTGGGCTTCCAGTCACCTTACAATGACCAGCGTAGCGTGGTGGCTCTGCTGGCAGACAGCCCGCGCGGGTATGAACTGCTCAATACGGCCATGAACGACAGCGGTAAACGTGCTGCAATGTTCGGTTCCGTCTCCGTCATCCGTGAGTCGGGCGTGAATAGCCTGCGTGTTGGTGATGTGTACTACGTCGGCCATCTGCCGTGGTTCGAACGCCTGTGGTATGCGCTGTCTAACCATCCGGTTCTGCTGGCTATCCTGGCGGCGGTCAGTGTGGTCTTGCTGGCCTGGGTGCTGTGGCGTCTGCTGCGCATCATCAGTCGTCGTCGTCTGAACCCGGATGAGTAAGATGTGATGAACGCCGTTCGCTGGTGTGCATTCGCCGCGTTGATGCTGGCGGCGCTCCCTCTTCGCGCCGCCTGTACCTGGCCTGCCTGGGAGCAGTTTAAAAAGGATTACATCAGCGAGGGTGGGCGTGTCATTGATCCCAGTGACACGCGCAAAATTACGACTTCGGAAGGGCAAAGCTACGCCCTGTTCTTTGCCCTGGCGGCGAACGATCGCAACGCGTTTGACCAGCTGCTGAGATGGACGCGCGATAATCTTGCCAGCGGCAATCTCGACGATCGTTTGCCGGCCTGGCTATGGGGTCAGAAAGACAAGGCGAGCTGGGCGGTGATTGATAACAATTCCGCCTCCGACGCCGATGTCTGGATCGCCTGGTCACTGCTCGAAGCGGGTCGGCTGTGGAAACAGCCGGACTATACCCGCACGGGTAAGGCACTGCTTAAACGGATTGCCAGCGAGGAAGTGGTGAAGGTACCGGGGCTCGGCGCAATGCTGCTCCCGGGAAAAGTCGGTTTTGCCGATGAACACGCCTGGCGCTTTAACCCCAGCTATCTTCCTCCGCAGCTCGCGCGTTACTTCACGCGCTTTGGTGCGCCGTGGACCCAGCTTCGTGAAACCAATCTGCGCCTGCTGATGGAGAGTGCGCCGAAAGGGTTTGCGCCGGACTGGGTGCAGTATCGGAAAAACAGAGGCTGGCGCCTGCAGCAGGATA
The DNA here is from genome assembly GCF_001030225.1 of Enterobacter sp. BIDMC92. Lineage (NCBI taxonomy): Bacteria > Pseudomonadati > Pseudomonadota > Gammaproteobacteria > Enterobacterales > Enterobacteriaceae > Enterobacter > Enterobacter sp. BIDMC92. Next base: position 4,541,196 of record NZ_KQ087598.1, on the reverse strand, counting down.
AATCGCTGGTGGGTGGCTACGATGCCATCCGCGTTTATCTCTGGGTAGGGATGATGAGTGATAAAGATCCTCAGAAAGCCCGGCTGCTGACGCGCTTCCAGCCAATGGCGGCCATGACGACCAGACAGGGTCTCCCGCCGGAGAAAGTGGATGTCGCGAGTGGAAAACCGACGGGAAATGGCCCGGTGGGGTTCTCCGCCGCCATGCTGCCTTTTTTACAACAGCGTGATGCCCAGGCGGTTCAACGCCAGCGCGTGGCAGACCATTTTCCCGATAACAACGCCTATTACAGCTATGTACTGACTCTCTTTGGACAAGGATGGGATCAGCATCGTTTTCGCTTCACCGCTAAAGGTGAATTAATACCGGATTGGGGCCAGGAATGCGCAAGTTCACAGTAAATCTACTCAGTTTATCGCTTGGCCTGGCGCTGATGCCGTGGGCCCAGGCCGCCAACTCCCCGCAGCAGCAACAGCTGCTGGAGCAGGTTCGGCTGGGCGAATCGACACAGCGTGAGGATTTGGTGCGTCAGTCGCTCTATCGTCTTGAGCTAATCGACCCAAACAACCCTGACGTGATTGCCGCACGCTTTCGCTACCTGCTGCGTCAGGGCGATAACGCCGGTGCGCAAAAAGAGCTGGATCGTCTGAAAGGGATCGCGCCGGGTTCCAGTGCGTATCAGTCCTCTCGCAACACCATGCTGCTGTCCACCCCGGATGGCCGCCAGCAGTTACAGCAGGCGCGATTACTCGCCACAACGGGACATACGCAGGAGGCCATTGCCGCCTATGACAAGCTGTTCGACGGCAACCCACCGGGTGGCGACGTGGCGACAGAGTACTGGAATGTGGTGGCGAAAGATCCCGCCCGCCGCAATGCGGCCATTAACCAGCTGAAGAAAATTAACAGCAGCAGTCCGGGTAATACCCAGCTGCAGTCCACGCTGGCTCAACTGCTGTTCCAGACCGGACGTCGTGATGAAGGCTTTGCGGTGCTGCAGGAGATGGCCCGTTCCACCAATGGGCGCAGCCAGGCGTCGGATATGTGGTATGAGCAGATCAAAGACCAGCCTGTCAGCAACGCCAGCGTCACTGCGCTGCAAAAATACCTGAGCGTGTTCAGTGAAGGCGAGAGCGTAACGGCAGCGCGTTCACAGCTTGAAGCGCAGCAGAAACAGCTCGCCGATCCGACTTTCCGTGCGAAAGCACAAGGCCTGGCGGCGGTGGATGCCGGGCAGGGGGAGAAGGCGGTGGCGGATCTGAAAAAGGCGGTCAGCGCAAACCATGCCGACAGTGAAGCCGTCGGCGCGCTGGGCCAGGCATACTCACAGAAAGGCGACCGCGCTCGCGCGGTGGCCCAGTTTGAAAAGGCGATCGCCCTCGACCCGCAGAGTGATAACCGCGGCAAATGGGACAGCCTGTTGAAGGTTAACCGTTACTGGCTGCTGATCCAGCAGGGCGATGCGGCGCTGAAGGCGAATAACCCGGCGCAGGCGGAACGCTACTATCAGCAGGCGCGCAATATCGACAATACCGACAGTTATGCGGTGCTGGGGCTGGGAGATGCCGCGGCGGCGCGTAAAGATAACGCTGCAGCGGAGCGCTATTATCGCCAGGCGCTGCGTATGGACAGCGGCAACAGCAATGCGGTTCGTGGGCTGGCCAATATCTACCGCGCGCAGTCGCCGGAGAAGGCGTCGCAATTTATCCAGTCTCTCTCCGCCAGCCAGCGTCGCAGCATTGATGACATTGAGCGCAGCCTGACCAACGAGCAGCTCTCCGCCGAGGCAGAACAGCTGGAGAACCAGGGGAAATACGCTCAGGCTGCCGACATTCAGCGCCGTCGTCTGGCGCTCTCTCCGGGCGACGTGTGGATAACCTACCGTTTGTCCCGCGATCTCTACAGCGCCGGCCAGCGCAGCCAGGCGGATACCCTGATGCGTCAGCTTGCCCGCCAGAAACCCACCGATCCGGATCAGGTTTATGCCAACGGGCTCTATCTTTCCGGAAACGATCAGGACCGGGCCGCGCTGGCGCATCTGGACACGCTGCCGCGCAGCCAGTGGAACGGCAATATTCAGGAGCTTGCCGACCGTTTGCAAAGCAATCAGGTGCTGGAAACCGCCAACCGCCTGCGCGACAGCGGCAAAGAGCAGGAGGCGGAAAAACTTCTTCGCCAGCAACCAGCCTCCACCCGCATCGACCTCACGCTGGCGGACTGGGCACAGCAGCGTGGCGATCTGGACTCGGCAAAAACGACCTACAACGCCGTCCTGCAGCGTGAGCCGCAGAACGAAGACGCGATCCTCGGTCTGACCGAAATTTACAGCGCGCAAGGTAACAAGGATGCCGCCCGCGCGGAGCTGGCGAAGCTGCCCGCTGCGCAAAATGGCCAGCCGCTGTCGCTCAATATGCAGCGCCGGATCGCGATGGCGCAGGCGGGTCTGGGTGACGCCGCAGCTGCAGAACAGACCTTCAACAAAATCATTCCGCAGGCTAAATCACAGCCAGCGTCGATGGAAAACGCGCTGGTGCTGCGTGATGCGGCACGTTTTCAGGCGCAAAACGGCCAGCCTCAGCAGGCGCTGGAGACCTATAAAGATGCCATGGTCTCCTCTGGCATCACCACCACCCGTCCGGCGGATAATGACAGCTTTACGCGCCTGACGCGTAACGATGAAAAAGATGACTGGCTGAAGCGCGGCGTGCGTAGCGATGCCGGAGATTTGTACCGTCAGCAGGATTTTAACGTCACGCTGCAGCATGATTACTGGGGCTCCAGCGGCACGGGGGGCTACTCCGACCTGAAAGCGCATACCACCATGCTGCAGGTTGATGCCCCGCTCTCGGACGGACGGATGTTCTTCCGCAGCGATCTGGTCAATATGGATGCCGGTTCGTTTGCTACCCGTAACGGCACCTACGATCCCAAGTGGGGGACCTGTGCCGAAACGCCGTGTAGCGGCAACACGCATCAGTCAGACAATGGCGCGAGCGTTGCCGTCGGCTGGCAGAACAAAACCTGGGCGTGGGATATCGGTACTACGCCGATGGGCTTCGAGGTGGTCGATGTGGTCGGCGGGGTAAGCTACAGCAGCGACCTGGGTCCCGTGGGCTACACCGTTAACGCCCATCGTCGGCCGATCTCCAGCTCTCTGCTGGCCTTCGCCGGGCAAAAAGATACCAACACCGGCACCACCTGGGGCGGCGTGCGCGCCACCGGCGGTGGGGTGAGTATAAGCTACGACAAAGGCGAGGCGAACGGCATCTGGTCAAGCCTGAATGCGGAGACGCTGACGGGTAAAAATGTGGAGGATAACTGGCGCGTGCGCTGGATGACCGGTTACTACTACAAGCTCATTAATAAAAACAATGAGCGGCTTACCGTCGGTGTCTCTAACATGCTGTGGCACTACGACAAAGATCTGAGTGGCTATACTCTGGGTCAGGGCGGTTATTACAGCCCGCAGGAGTATGTCTCCTTCGCCCTGCCGGTGACCTGGCGTAAACGCACGGAGAACTGGTCCTGGGAACTGGGGGGATCTGTCTCCTGGTCGCACTCCAAAACCAATGACGAGCTGCGCTACCCGGACCAGAGTCTTATTCCAACCGATGAACCTGGCCGCTATACCGACCGGGGGGCGATGGAAACCGGCAGCAGCTCTTCAGGCACCGGTTATACCGCGCGGGCCATTATCGAACGTCGGGTGACCTCCAACTGGTTTGTTGGCCTGGGCGTGGATATTCAGGAAGCAAAAGACTATACCCCAAGCCATGCGCTGCTGTACGTACGCTACTCTGCCGCAGGCTGGCAGGGTGATATGGACTTACCGCCGCAGCCGCTCATTCCTTACGCGGACTGGTAATCGGATTTTACTTAATCCATTTGTAAGTCTCTCTTAAAAGTGCAGCAATCGGGTATACTCAGGCGCGCCAGGTTTACACCCTGGTGCGCCCTGCGCTTCGAGTTCTGTGGAGAGTCATTTTGCGTGTCAGCCGTTCCTTAACGATCAAACAGATGGCGATGGTGTCTGCCGTCACAATGCTGTTTGTACTGCTATTTTGCGTAATTTTGCTGTTTCATTCCGTGCAGCAGAATCGCTATAACACGGCTTCGCAATTAGAAAGTATTGCTCGCTCGGTGCGCGGCCCGCTCTCAGCCTCGATCCTGAAAGGTGATATTCCCGAAGCGGAAACCATTTTAAAACGCATCCAGCCTGCAGGCGTAGTCAGCCGCGCAGACGTGGTGCTGCCTAACCAGTTCCAGGCGCTGCGGATGAGCTTTATCCCTGAGCGTCCTGTCCCGATGATGGTGATGCGCCTGTTTGAACTGCCGGTACAAATCTCGCTCCCCATTTACTCGCTTGAGCGTCCTGCCAACCCGCAGCCGTTAGCCTATCTCGTCCTGCAGGCGGACTCGTACCGCATGTATAAATTCGTCATGAGCTGGTTTGTCACGTTAGTGACCACTTGCTTACTTATGACACTGATCCTCAGCGTGGCGCTGACCTGGTGCATTAACCGGCTGATCGTGCATCCGCTGCGGCGTATCGCCCGGGAGCTGAACACCCTTTCCCCACAGGACCAGATGGGCCATCAGCTTGAGCTGCCGCGCCTTCATCATGACGATGAGATCGGCATGCTGGTGCGTAGCTACAACCTTAACCAGCAGCGCATCCAGCGTCAGCAGGAAGAGCTGAACAGTAGCGCCACCCGCTTCCCGGTCTCGGAGCTCCCCAATAAAGCGTTTCTGATGGCAATGCTGGAGCAGACCGTCGCTCGCCAGCAGACTACGGCGTTGATGGTCATCGCCTGTGAAACCCTGCAGGACACGGCGGGCGTGCTCAAGGAGAGCCAGCGCGAGATGCTGCTGCTCACCCTGGTGGAAAAGGTGAAATCTGTGCTTGCGCCACGCATGGTGCTGACCCAGGTGAGCGGGTATGACCTGGTGGTGATTGCAAACGGGGTGAAAGAGCCGTGGCATGCGATCACATTAGGTCAGCAAGTACTCACTGTCATTAATGAGCGGCTCCCCATTCAGGGTATCCAGCTTCGTCCGAGCGCCAGCATCGGAATTGCGATGTACTATGGCGATCTGACCGCGGAACAGCTTTATCGCCGCGCCTTTTCGGCGGCGTTCACCGCCCGTCGCAAAGGCAAAAATCAGATCCAGTTCTTCGACCCGGAGCAGATGGAAAAGGCGCAGCAGCGCCTGACGGAAGAGAGCGATATTCTGACCGCGCTGGATAACCGCCAGTTTGCCCTCTGGCTCCAGCCGCAGGTGGATTTGCACACGGGAGACGTGAAAAGCGCTGAGGCGCTATTGCGGATGAAACAGCCGGATGGCTCATGGGAGTTACCGGAAGGACTGATTGAGCGCATTGAATCCTGCGGTCTGATGGTGACTATCGGATACTGGGTGCTGGAAGAGACCTGCCGTCAGCTTGCCGCCTGGCAGGAGCGCGGCGTGACGTTGCCGCTGTCGGTCAATTTGTCCGCCCTGCAGCTGAAGCACCCGACCATGGTTTCAGAGATGCTGGAGCTTATCCACCGTTACCGCATCAAACCGAATACCCTGACCCTGGAAGTGACAGAGAGTCGGCATATAGACGACCCCAATGAAGCCGTCGCCATTCTGAAGCCGCTGCGTCATGCCGGCATTCGCATTGCGCTGGATGATTTTGGCATGGGTTACGCCGGGCTGCGTCAGCTTCAGCACATGAAAACCCTGCCGGTGGATGTGCTGAAAATTGACAAAGCGTTTGTCGACGGTCTGCCGGGCGACAGCAGTATGGTGCAGGCGATTATCCATATGGCGCGCAGCCTCAACTTGCATCTTATTGCGGAGGGGATTGAAACCGAAGCGCAACGCAGCTGGCTGGCTGAGGCGGGCGTGGAGAGTGGACAGGGCTTCCTTTTTGCCCCAGCGGTTCCCGCGGATGTCTTTGAAGAACGTTACCTTTCTGGCGCTGGCCATCACGCAAAAGTGTAATTTTGTTGCTGGCTTGTGCGAGCCAGCTCAAAGTTCTTAACATTTGTGTTTCAAATTTGAACTGAGTTTATTTCTGTCCTGTTATGTGGGTGTTATTTTAAAGCCGCAGGTTAACCATAACCTTACAAAACCTGTGGTTTTTCTTCCCAAGGACACCTTATGAAAACCTCACTCTTCAAAAGTCTTTATTTCCAGGTCCTGACAGCCATCGCCATCGGTATTCTGCTGGGTCACTATTACCCTGAACTGGGCGCACAAATGAAACCGCTTGGCGACGCGTTCGTTAAGCTCATCAAAATGGTCATCGCCCCGGTGATCTTCTGTACGGTCGTGACGGGCATCGCGGGCATGGAAAGCATGAAGGCGGTTGGCCGAACCGGTGCCGTAGCGCTGCTCTATTTTGAAGTGGTCAGTACGCTGGCGCTGATTATTGGTCTGATCATCGTCAACGTGGTGCAGCCAGGCGCGGGTATGAACGTCGACCCGTCGACGCTGGATGCGAAAGCCGTCGCGGTTTACGCCGAGCAGGCGAAGGATCAGGGTGTGGTCGCCTTCCTGCTGGACGTCATTCCTGGCAGCGTAATTGGCGCGTTTGCCAGCGGTAATATCCTGCAGGTTCTGCTCTTCGCCGTGCTGTTTGGTTTTGCCCTCCACCGTCTGGGCAGCAAAGGCCAGCTCATCTTTAACGTCATTGAAAGTTTCTCGCAGGTGATTTTCGGCATCATCAATATGATCATGCGCCTGGCGCCGATTGGGGCCTTCGGTGCGATGGCCTTCACCATCGGTAAATACGGCGTCGGTACGCTGGTGCAGCTGGGGCAGCTGATTATCTGTTTCTATATCACCTGTATCCTTTTCGTGGTGGTGGTCCTGGGCTCCATCGCCCGTGCGACAGGTTTCAACATCTTCAAATTTATCCGTTACATCCGCGAAGAGCTGCTGATTGTTCTGGGGACCTCCTCTTCAGAATCGGCGCTGCCGCGTATGCTCGATAAGATGGAAAAACTGGGATGCCGTAAATCGGTGGTGGGGCTGGTGATCCCGACGGGTTACTCTTTCAACCTGGATGGCACCTCGATCTACCTGACGATGGCGGCGGTGTTTATCGCCCAGGCGACCAACAGCCATATGGATATTGTCCATCAGATCACCCTGCTGGTGGTGCTCCTGCTCTCTTCTAAAGGGGCGGCAGGCGTGACGGGCAGTGGCTTTATCGTGCTGGCGGCGACGATTTCCGCGGTAGGGCACCTGCCGGTGGCGGGTCTGGCGTTAATTCTCGGGATTGACCGCTTCATGTCAGAGGCGCGTGCCCTGACCAACCTGGTGGGTAACGGCGTGGCTACGGTGGTAGTGGCGAAATGGGTCAAAGAGCTGGATCACAAAAAGCTCGACGATACCCTGAACAATCGTTCATCGGACAGCAAAAATCCGGGTTTATCCTCTTAATCTTGTCACAAATGCCCGTATTCCCTTGTCGGGATGCGGGCTCCTGCGCATAATAACTGTTCGTACCTGTCATAATTCGACAAGATTTTTTTGGGTATATTTCACTTCTGACCGTGACGTTTTGCCGAATGCGCGGTCTAATCGACGTGTTTTCATCGTCATCTTTAAGAGTGAGGCGCGTCGCGAGGCACTCTTTTTTAACCAGGAATGTTGATCAGGGGTTCACATGCAGGGCACAAAAATTCGACTCTTAACCGGCGGTTTGCTGATGATGGCAGCAGCCAGTTATGTGCAGGCAGATGCGCTCCAGCCAGACCCGGCCTGGCAACAAGGAACATTAGCGAACGGTTTTCAGTGGCAGGTGTTAGCCACGCCGCAGCGTCCCAGCGATCGTATTGAAATCCGTCTGTCTATTAATACCGGTTCCCTTACGGAAAGCACTCAGCAAACCGGTTTTAGCCATTTTATTCCCCGGCTGGCGCTCACTCAGAGCGGCAGCTTGCAGGCTGTTCAGGTGCGTTCGCTTTGGCAACAGGCCATCGATCCGAAACGCCCACTCCCACCGGCTGTTGTCTCGTATGACTACACCATGTTTAACCTGAGCCTGCCTAATAACCGTAACGATCTGCTTAAAGAAGCCCTCACTTATCTCTCCGATGCCTCTGGCAATCTGGCGATTACGCCGGACACCGTCAACTATGCGTTGAGCAACAGCGACATGGTGGCGACCTGGCCTGGTGATACCAAAGAGGGCTGGTGGCGTTACCGCCTGAAGGGTTCCGCATTACTGGGGCACGATCCGGCTGAACCGCTGAAACAGCCGGTAGACGTCGAACAGGTTAAATCCTTCTACCAGAAATGGTACACCCCGGACGCGATGACGCTGATCGTGGTGGGTAACGTGGACAGCCGCGCAGTGGTTGAGCAGATCAACAAAGCGTTTGGCGATTTGAAAGGCAAGCGTGAATCACCGGCCCCGGTGCCGACCCTCTCTCCGCTGCGTGCAGAGCCTGTCAGCATCATGACGGACACCGTGCGTCAGGACAGACTCTCCGTGATGTGGGATAACGCCTGGCAGCCAATCCGTGAGTCCGCGGCGCTGTTGCGCTACTGGCGTGCCGATCTGGCCCGTGAAGCGTTGTTCTGGCATGTTCAGCAGACGCTCAGTAAGAACAACGTGAAGAATATCGGTCTTGGCTTTGACTGCCGCGTGCTGTTCCAGCGTGCGCAATGCGCCATTAACGTTGAATCACCGGGCGATAAGCTGAATGCAAATCTGGGTGTGGTCGCGAAAGAGCTGGCAAAAGTGCGTAAAGAGGGGCTTCCTGAAGAGGAGTTCAATGCTCTCGTGGCGCAGAAAAAGCTGGAGCTGCAGAAGCTGTTTGCGACTTACGCTCGCGCCGATACCGACATTCTGATCAGCCAGCGTATTCGCTCTCTGCAGAACCAGGTGGTGGACATTGCGCCGGAACAGTACCAGAAGCTTCGTCAGGACTTCCTGAACGGTCTGACCGTCGAGATGCTCAATCAGGACCTCCGTCAGCAGCTGTCGCAGGATATGGCGTTGATCCTCCTGCAACCGAAAGGCGAGCCGGAATATGACATGAAGGAACTGCAGACAACCTGGGATTCCATTATGGCTACCGCGCCGCAGCCAGCGCAGGCCGCGACGGCGGATGATTTACACCCGGATGCGACGGATATTCCGCAGGGGCAGTAATGCTTAAATATTCCCTCTCCCTGTGGGAGAGGGTTAGGGTGAGGGCAACAGCCCGCACCTGACTTAAACAGGCATCGCCTCACGCGGAATAATCGCCCCGCGATACTGAATAACAGTGCTGGCCGTCAGGTGCCCACGCTGTGCTGCCGCTTCCGGCGTGCCGCCCGTCAGACGCACCGCCAGATACCCCGCGCTGAATGAATCACCCGCCGCCGTGGTATCAATCACGTTCTCTCTGGCAAGCTTCACCGCCGGGACGTCAACCACCGCTTCCCCCGTAATCGCCACCAGACACGACTCCGCGCCGCGCTTAATCACCACTTCTTTCACGCCAGCCGCCTGCGTGCGCGCAATCACGTCCTCAACCGGTTTTTCTCCCCACAGGGCGTCTTCATCGTCGAGGGTCAGGAAGGCGATGTCGGTGCATTGCAACATCTGCTGATAGACCTGCTGCGTCTCTTCGCGGCTGGCCCACAGGCGTGGACGGTAGTTGTTATCGAAAATCACCTTCCCGCCGTTGGCGCGGCATTCGCGCAGCAACGACAGCAGTTTTTCGCGGCTGGACGGACTCAGAATAGCCAGGCTAATCCCGCTCAGGTAGAGGTAGTCAAACGTCGCCAGCGTTTCGCAAATGGCGGCGGCGTCGTCGCTCTCCAGCCAGTATTTCGCCGCGGCTTCGTTACGCCAGTAGTAGAACGTACGCTCGCCGGTCTCATCGGTCTCAATGTAATACAAACCCGGCAGGCGGTTTTCCATACGCTGGATCAGTGAGGTATCAATATGTTCACTCTGCCAGGCCTCAAGCATCTGCTGGCTGAAGCTGTCCGTCCCCAGGGCGGTAACGTAGTTCACGGTGAGCGCCTCAGGCGCAACCTGACGGGCAATATAAACGGAGGTGTTTAACGTATCGCCACCAAATCCGCGGCTGACGTCCGCGCCTTTTTGGGACAGCTCAATCATGCATTCGCCAATCACGGCAATTTTTTTAGACATAGTCGTGAACCTGAACAGAGTAATTTTCGCTAGTGTGCGCTGGGTGAATTAACAGGTCAACTATATTAAAACAACGTTCCATTATTTTATTTGAGCCAGCGCGTGTTCCTGCTCATTGCTGTCATCTTAATTTCATTTTCCGGGTTAATTGAACATAAAGTTCTCAATTGCCGCGCCGATAATCCTGTGACGAGTCCAGAAAGGCCATCCCAACAACAGGACATCTGAAATGAAGTCAGAGCAGGTTATCCAGCGGCTGAGCACTACGCCTGAGGCAAGTATTGAGAACTTGCAGGAGCATCGCTACTGGCTGCAATGTGAGCGCGCGTACACCTATCAGCCGATCTACCGAACGGATGGCCGACTGATGGCCATTGAAATATTGACCGTGGTGACGCACCCCTCAAACCCTACTCAGCGTATTGCACCGGATCGCTACTTTGCCGAAGTGGCCGTTCGCCAGCGTCTGGATGTGCTGGAAGAGCAGCTCCGTATGCTGGCGACGAAGCAGACCTTTTTCGAACAGCACGATATCCTCGCTTCGGTCAACGTTGATGGCCCGACTCTGCTGGCGCTGCGTCAGAATGCGAAATTGCAGGAGCTGATCGCCACCCTGCCGTGGATGCGCTTTGAGCTGGTGGAGCATGTCCGCCTGCCGCAGGACTCCTCGTTTGCGTCGATGTGCGAATTTGGCCCGCTATGGCTGGATGATTTTGGCACCGGCATGGCGAACTTCTCCGCCCTGAGTGAAGTGCGTTATGACTACATTAAAGTGGCTCGCGATCTGTTTATTATGCTGCGCCAGACCCCGGAAGGGCGGAATCTGTTTACGCTGTTATTACAGCTGATGAACCGCTATTGCCAGGGCGTGATTGTTGAAGGCGTGGAAACCCTGGAAGAGTGGCGTGACGTGCAAAACTCTCCCGCCGCGGCGGCGCAAGGCTATTTCCTCTCTCGCCCGGTACCCATGGATCGCCTCGATAGCGTGATAACGACCCTCTGATAAGCCCGCTTCCCTTTGTCTGGACTATAGTTTTACAGGACAGGTCATCAGGAAAGGGGATAAAAATGACGAAAACAACCAGGGTAATCTCCTGGACCGCAGGGATTTTCTTGTTGTTGATTGTGGTCGTCGTCATCATTATTGCGACGTTTGACTGGAACCGCCTTAAGCCGACCATCAACCAGAAAGTCTCAACCGAGCTGAATCGCCCCTTCGCTATACGCGGTGATTTAGGGGTAGTGTGGGAGCGTCAGAAGGAGGAGCCCGGCTGGCGAAGCTGGATCCCCTGGCCACATGTCCACGCCGACGACATCATTCTCGGCAACCCGCCCGATATCCCTGATGTCACCATGGTGCATCTGCCGCGCGTGGAAGCCACCCTGGCTCCGCTCGCGCTCTTCACCAAAACGGTCTATCTGCCGTGGATCAAGCTGCAGCAGCCCGATGCGCGCCTGATCCGTCTCTCTGAAAAAAACAACAACTGGACCTTTAACCTTGCCAGCGACGGCGAAAAAGATCCGCATGCCCGGCCCTCGTCCTGGTCATTCCGTCTCGACAATATTCTCTTCGATCGCGGACGGATCGCCATCGACGATAAAGTCAGCAAGGCGGATGTGGAGATCCTGGTCGATCCGCTCGGCAAGCCGCTGCCCTTTAGCGAGGTGACGGGCACGAAAGCCAAAGGCGACACCGCAAGCGTAGGGGATTACGTCTTCGGCCTGACGGCAAAAGGGCGCTACAACGGCCAGCCGCTGAGCGGAAAAGGAAAAATGGGCGGTATGCTGGCGCTCCGCAGTGAGGGTACGCCGTTCCCGGTGCAGGCGGATTTCCGCTCCGGGAACACCCGTGTGGCGTTTGTGGGGACGGTCAACGACCCGATGAACATGGGCGGCGTCGATCTTCAGCTCAAATTTGCCGGTGATTCGCTGGGTGAGCTGTATGAACTGACCGGCGTACTGCTCCCGGATACCCCGCCGTTTGAAACGGACGGGCACCTGGTCGCCAAAATCGACAGCGAAAAGTCCTCTGTTTTTAACTACCGGGATTTTAACGGCCGCATCGGCGACAGCGACATCCACGGTTCGCTGACCTACACCACCGGGAAACCGCGCCCCAAACTGGAGGGGGATGTCGAGTCTCGTCAGCTGCGACTCGCCGACCTGGGTCCGCTGATCGGCGTCGATTCCGGCAAAGGGACGAAGTCAAAAGAGGTGAAGAAAGATCTCCAGCCAGCCGGGAAAGTACTGCCCTATGACCGCTTTGAGACGGATAAGTGGGATGTGATGGACGCGGACGTGCGTTTCAAAGGCAGAAAAATTGAGCACGGCAGCACGCTGCCAATCAGCAATCTTTCGACCCATATCCTCCTTAAAAATGCTGACCTGCGCCTGCAGCCGCTGAAGTTTGGTATGGCGGGTGGGACCATCTCGTCGAACATTCACCTCGAAGGCGATAAAAAGCCGATGCAGGGGCGAGCCGATATTCAGGCCCGCAGGCTCAAGCTGAAAGAGCTGATGCCCGATGTGGAGCTGATGCAGAAAACCCTCGGTGAAATGAACGGCGATGCCGACATACGCGGCGTGGGGAACTCCGTGGCGGCGCTGCTGGGAAGCAGTAACGGTAACCTCAAGCTGCTGATGAATGACGGGCTGGTGAGCCGCAACCTGATGGAGATCCTCGGGCTGAACGTCGGGAACTATATCATCGGGCAGATCTTCGGTGACGATGAGGTGCGGGTGAACTGTGCGGCGGCCAACCTGGACCTGGTGAACGGTGTGGCGCGTCCGCAGATTTTTGCCTTTGACACGGAAAACGCGGTGATCAACGTGACCGGCACCGCCAGCATGGCCTCGGAGCAGCTTGATTTGACCATTGACCCGGAAAGTAAGGGGATCCGTATCATCACCTTGCGTTCGCCGCTGTATGTGCGCGGCACTTTCAAAAACCCGCAGGCGGGGGTAAAACCCGGGCCGCTGATTGCACGCGGCGCGGTGGCCGCAGCCCTCGCGACGCTGGTCACCCCAGCCGCAGCGCTGCTGGCGTTGATTTCACCGTCAGAAGGGGAAGCGAATCAGTGCCGGAATATTTTGTCGCAGATGAAGAAGTAAGGTGCGGTCTGTTATTGCCGGGTGGCGCTGCGCTTACCCGGCCTACATTTGAATCGTAGGCCGGGTAAGGCATAGCCGCCACCCGGCATTAGCTTACAAAGCCTGATGCTTAGTCTCGTGCGTCAGCAGCAGCGCAATCAGCGTCAGCGCCGCCATGGCCGCCAGATAGACGCCCACATAGAACAGGCCATAATTCGCCTGCAGCCAGGTGGCGATATATGGCGCAACGGACGCGCCCAGAATAGACGAGACGTTATAGGAGAACGACGCGCCGGTATAACGCACTTCCGTCGGGAACAGCTCCGGCAGCAGCGCGCCCATCGGACCGAAGGTCAGCCCCATCAGGCTCAGGCCAATCAGCAGGTAGGCCATCACCAGCGCCGGACTACCTGAGCCCAGCAGCGGCGGGAAGACAAACAGGGCAAACAGAATAATGAGCGAGGTAATCGTAATCATGCTCGCACGGCGACCAAACTTATCCGCCAGCAGACCCGCAATCGGTACCATCACGCCAAACCCAATAACCGCCATCATCAGCATCCACAGCACTTCGTTACGCGGCAGCCCCAGCCCAACCGGCGCGGCGGCGGTACTGAAGGTCATGGAGTAAACCGTCATGATGTAGAACAGCGTGTAGGTGGCCAGCATGATAAACGTGCCCAGCACGGTCACGCGGACGTGTTTAGTCAGCAGTGTACCCAGCGGCACTTTCACCTGTTTTTTCGCCGCGGCGACTTTCGCGAACACCGGCGTTTCGTGCAGAGAGACGCGGACATACAGGCCAATCAGCACCAGTACGGCGGAGAACACAAACGGGATACGCCAGCCCCAGCTCATGAACTGTTCATCCGTCAGCAGCCATGAGAGCAGCAGGAACGTCCCGTTCGCAAAGAAGAAGCCAATCGGTGCGCCAAGCTGCGGGAAGGAGCCATACAGCGCGCGTTTACGCGCCGGGGCGTTCTCGGTCGCCAGCAGCGCCGCGCCACCCCATTCACCGCCCAGGCCCAGACCCTGACCAAAACGCGCCAGCGCTAGCAGGACCGGCGCCAGAATGCCGATGGTCTCATAGGTCGGCAGCAGGCCGATGGCGACGGTGGAGATCCCCATCGTCAGCAGCGAGGCCACCAGCGTCACTTTACGTCCAATGCGATCGCCAAAGTGTCCAAACAGCGCCGAGCCAATCGGACGCGCCACAAACGCGATGGCAAAGGTCGCCAGAGACTGTAGCGTGGCCGCCGTCGGGTCTCCCTGCGGGAAGAAAATATGCGGGAAGACGATAACCGCGGCGGTGGCGTAAATATAGAAGTCGAAGAACTCAATGGCGGTGCCAATCAGCGAGGCGACGACGACTTTATTGCGCGAGTTTACCGGAACGTTTTCCGTTCCTGAGTCGAGTGTGGTGGCTGTTGCTTGCATAATATTTTCTTATTTTTGTCGAACGAAAGGCCATATTACGCACAGCAAAAGCGACATTTCAATCTGTAACAAAGCCGCGGGCTGGTGATAAAAGCAACAAAAAGCGGATAATTTTCAGACCAGCCAAATCACGTCTATGAAATGCTTCACAGATTTTAAATATCAGTCAATAACACTGGTTTTTGGTTAAATAAAAGTTACGGTCTGGATTTATATGCTGAAATGATGAATCGGGCTGAAATTTCAGCCCGGAAGAAGGGTTAGCGGTGCGTTTTGCCCGGCATCCGCGGGTCATCTTTATACTCGGCGGTGGCAATCCACGCTGCGCAGAACAAGGTCAGACGGGCGAAGAAATAGAAGAACGCCATCAGGCCCAGCACCGAGCCAAACGCCGCGCCAGACGGGGATTTCACCAGCGATGGCAGGGTGTAAGTCATCACAATTTTGATGACTTCAAAGCCGATCGCCGCAATCAACGTGCCGCGGATCAGCGCCTTCTTACGCGGGCGATGGCGCGGCAAACGCCAGAAGATCCAGAAGAACAGCAGATAGTTGGCGAAGATGGAGATGGCCAGCCCAATGCCCCGCCAGGCGGGTTTCAGCCATTCGATATAATCCAGATAGAGCGCGGAGATAATCAACTGCTGCGCCGAGCCCGCCACCGAGGTAATGGAAAGCGTCACGATGAGTGCGACCAGCAGGCCAATCAGCGAAACAAAGTCGCGGAGATACTTCACCCAAATCTTCTCCTGATCCTGCGGCTTACGCTCCCAGACATCGCGCGACTGGGCGCGAATGGCCTCGCGCAGGTTGCCCATCCAGTTTACGCCGGAGTAAAGGGCGATCAGCAAACCGACGATGCCGACCGTAGTACGCTGCTGAACAGCGGTATTGATGGTGCTTTTAAGCGTGCTGGCCAGGGTCGGGTCACTGACGTTATTCAGGATCTTCGTGAAGATATCCTGCAGCAGCGTCGGGTGTGAGGCGAGCACAAACCCGGCCGCCGCAAACGACACCATCAGGATCGGAATCATCGACAGGAAGGAAAAATAGGTGATGGCGGCGCCAAACTGGTTCCCCATGCGGTCATTAAAGCGCTCAGTTGCGCGTATCAGATGCGCCACCATGGGAAACTGCTGGATTCTTGCGGCGATGCCGGTGACGGTTCCCAGCGCCTTGCTGACGGTGCCAGGTGCTTTGGCCTCTTCTGGCCCGGTTTCCATCTTCCTGATGGGATCATACTCTAATTGTTGGGTGGGTCGTTGCGGGTTGTTTTCCGGCGTCACGCGTCTTTTCCTTTTCGTTTGGCTGGATGTTATTGAATTATAGCTTGCGACTAATCCACGTAAGCTTTTGTGAGTTCAGTAAGCCACTCCATAAACAGATGTACACGGCGGGAGAGGTTGCGGCGGTGGGGATAAATCAGCGAGACCGGCATCGGTTCAGCCCGGTACTGCGGGAGGATCTCGATAAGCTTCTTCGCCCGCAGAGAATCACGCACCCCGACGCGCGGGACCTGAATAATCCCCAGCCCGGCCAGACAGGCCGCCTGGTAGGTTTCTGTACTGTTAACGGTTAATACCCCGCCCGTTTTAATCCACTGGGTGCTACTGCCGTTATAAAACTCAAAGCCCTGAGGGCGGGTTCCCAGCATCGCAGCGTAGTGAATCACAGCATGGGAGCCTAAATCATCCAGCGTTTCCGGATAGCCGAAACGCGCCAGATAATCCGGGCTGGCGCAGTTAATCACCGACAGCTTGCCCAGCGGACGGGCGATCAGCCCCGAATCCTTCAGCGTGCCGACGCGTACCACGCAGTCAAACCCTTCACGGATCACATCCACCAGACGATCGCTGCTGCTGAGCTCCAGTTCGATACCCGGGTACTGCTGCAGAAACGCTGGCAGTTTAGGGATGACTAAATTTCGTGCAACGCCGACGGGCATATCCACGCGCAGCCGTCCGCTGATGCTGGAGGGATCGTGCTGAAACATACCGTCCAGTTCATCGAGGTTCGCCAGCAGATCTTTTGCCCGTTCGTAATAGACCATGCCGTCCTGCGTCAGGCTGACGCGGCGCGTGGTGCGGTGCAAAAGCTGGGTGCCAAGCCGGTTCTCCAGGGCCTGAATTTGTCGTGAAACGCTGCCTTTCGGCAGCGTTAATGTTTCTGCCGCGCGGGAAAAACTCTCCAGCTCCGCGACGCGGACAAACAACTGCATTGCGTGAATTTTATCCATAGCTGCCGCTCATTGTTGTTGCAGATGAAACAGTGAAGCGCTCTTTGCTGTCTTTATTGATCTTCTATCACCTAATAAGCTCTTTCTCAATCTCCCTAACAGCCAAAACGAGGTTTATGATGACTGAACGTATCGCATTAGTGACTGGTGGTAGCCGCGGTCTGGGTAAAAACGCCGCCCTGAAGCTGGCGGCAGACGGAACAGGAATTATCCTGACTTACCATCGCAATCAGCAGGACGCACTGGATGTTGTGCGCGAAATTCAGGAAAAAGGGGTCAACGCGGCGGCATTGCAGCTCAACGTCGGGGATATCGCCAGTTTCGACGCGTTTGCCCTGCAGTTACAGGAAATCCTTAAGTCTGTCTGGCAACGTGAACGTTTTGATTATTTATTGAACAATGCCGGAACGGGTTTATTCACGCCGTATGCCGAGACGACGGAAGCCCAGTTCGATGAGGCGTTGAGTATTCACTTTAAAGGACCGTTTTTCCTGACCCAGCGTCTTCTGCCCTTGCTGAACGATGGCGGGCGGATCCTCAACGTCTCCAGCGGGCTGGCCCGTTTTACTCAGCCAGGGGCCGGAACCTATGCGGCGATGAAAGGGGCGATGGAAGTGCTCACCCGCTATCAGGCGAAAGAGTTGGGGGCGCGGGGGATCTCCGTCAATATCATTGCGCCAGGGGCGATCGAGACGGATTTTGGTGGCGGAAGTGTGCGCGACAACGCCCAGCTGAATCAGACGCTGGCTTCGCAAACGGCGCTGGGCCGGGTTGGCCTGCCCGATGATATTGGCGATGCCATTGCGGCGCTGCTGAGCGATAAACTGGGCTGGATGAATGCGCAACGTATTGAAGTGTCTGGCGGGATGTTCCTGTAATACGCCGCCTTAAGGGGACGGACCCCCTTAAGGAAATCCTTAAGTAAAGTGTGTCAGGATACGGCAGATATAAATACCCCTGGCGATTTTGTAACCGCTCCGTTCATTGAGTTTTTTCTCAAATCCCCCCTCTGTAGAATCCCCCTTCGCTATTCTCAGAGGGAGAAAAACGATGCGAGTAATCATGTTTGACAGGCAGTCACTATTTATTCATGGAGCGATACACAGTCTGCGGACGTTAATTCCGGAAATAAATATCACTGGAACCTGTCAGGCAGAAGATTTATGGGCGCAGATGTCCGCGTCGCCGTCTGCTATTGTCCTGATTGACGGTAATTTAATTCAGGATGAGGGATGTGGTGTGCTGGATGATATCCTGCATCGCTTGCCGACGATACGCGTGATCATGGTTCTGGCGAAAAAAGAGGCCAGATGGGTTGAACAATTGCGCCAGCGAAACATCATGGCCATTATTCCCCGCACTGCCAGCCCCGAGCGCTTTTCCGCCGTCCTGGACTCGGTGTCCAGAGGGATGGTCTGCTTTCCCGGAGAGTGGGTCAGAAAGCCGTCGTCGCCACAGGCGTTACTGGCATTAAGTGAACGCCAGCGCGAAGTGCTGAAACTGCTGGCGGCGGGGGAGTCAAACAAAGAGATTGGGCGCAACCTCAACATCAGTGCGGCCACGGTAAAAGCGCATCTGGAGGCGCTTTTCCGGCGGCTGGACGTTAAAAACAGAACTCAGGCTGCGATGTACTACACCCGGGCGACGGCCTGAAAAATCGTTTCCGGCAGCGAAGGTATCTCTCCGAAGCTGAACATCATCATCACCAGCGTGTCATGCTGCTGTTGGGTTAATGGACGTGTCACATTTTCCCGCAGCAGCGCCTCGCACAAGCGAATGTCCTCCTGAAGCAGCGCGTCGGCCTCCAGCGGAGTGACAGGACCGTGAAACTGCTCCCGATCGCGGATAACGTGGCCGTAGCCGATAACCCATAATCCGTGTTCGTCACGATATTTCTCCAGAGAAAGCCCCTGATGCTTTTTTATTAATTCAATGGCGGCAGAAGATATTTCCAGCGTAAGACCGTTCATATTCGTTTCCTCTCAAGAGGCGACACTGTAGAGGAAACGATTTACGATAAATATCCGCCAAATGGCTGTTAATCAGGAATTGTTGTTCAGATATTCCTGCCGTAATAAACCAAATAACCAGTCATTCTGCCAGCGCCCCGCCAGGTAATAGCTCTCACGTAATTCGCCTTCCAGGCGAAACCGGGCTTTTTCCAGCAGACGTCTTGAGACGACATTCCCGGCGGTAACGGTGGCGGTGAGTCGGCGTATGCCGCCCTCTTCAAAGGCATAGCGGCAGAGCGTCTGCAGGGATTCGAAGCCGTAGCCTTTTCCCTGCGCCTCGGGTGCGAAAAGAAAACCGACTTCTGCGCAATCCTCCTCCCGATGAATATAGCCGGTGACGCCCAGCGGAACCCGGGTGAGGGCATCACGGACGACGAGACACAGCCAGTGCGCACTGCCCGGCGTCCAGGGCGTCAGGCGGGCCTCAAACGCGGCGCGGATGTCCGCGACGGGGCGGTCTTCCGCCACAAAGCGCATAACGTCGGGATGTTGCTGTAACGCCAGAAAAAAGGTCCAGTCCTGTTCCTGCAGGGGCGAACAGTGAAGGCGAGGGGTAATTAAAACTGGCATTCAGATTCTCCTGACATTTTTAAATGATTTTAGGGTTGTCACTTTATTTAAACAGAAAGTCAGGTATGGTTAACCTCGTATAAATAAAAAGAAAAACGGCCTTCACGTGCCCATTCGGATGTCTTCGTTGTCACTTAAGGAAAATAATGACTCTCAGCACATCACATCATATTCGCGAACAGTTCGAACACTGTCTGGCAGTCATTCGCCATGCGTCGGTGGAAATTTTACTTCTTCTGAATGTACATGCTTCGGAGGGTAAAGATCCACGCTGGTTTCTGGAGCAGCTCGACAGCGCGCGCTTAGCCCAGGGCGGCTGGGGTGCCGTGGCGAAGAAGCTCAACCTGAATGATGCCGAGATGTCGGAATTTACCCTCCAGCTGCGCCTGTTACAGCAGCGGGTGCCGCAGTATGAAAGCGGGCAGGATGTGAGTGAAAACCAGCTGATTGCGGCGATGCGGTTTGTGACCGCGCTGGAACATCTCCGCCTGCAGCAGCCGCTGTTGACCTACAGCACGGAGCTGGCACCGGGCAGCGAACTTCAGCAGCAGCAGGCGCAAAAACAGGTGCGTGCGATAGAGCTGATGTTAAAAGGGCTTATTCAGCAGGCCTGGCCCGATCCGGTGCGCCTCAACAACCATCTCAAGACGCTGTTTAACGCTGACCGCGTCAGACGCTGGCTGAAACTGGGTGAGATTAACGATGTCCTGAGCGGCATGATGTTCAGTGAACTGGCGCAGATGCTGGTGGATAAAAAAGAGTTCAGCCGCTACTACGCCTCACTGTTTAACGACCCCGCCATGCTTACGCTTCTGGTGGAGCCGCGAAAAACCCTACAAACTTTCCTCGACGACATTCGGCAAATCCGCAACCACCTCACCGTACAGAAAGCGTTAAGTTCGGCGCAAATTCAGCTGCTGGATAGCTACTACACGCAGATCTCACGGCCGGTTCAGCGGGCGTTTGAGGAGGGGAGAACCCGCGTCAATCCGGCCGGATTCATGGCGGTGGATGCCAGCGAATTGCATACGTTCTGGGAAAAGGCGCAGAAAATGGATCGGGTCACCGGCGGGGATCTGTTTGAAGTCCGAGACACCATTGAAAAGCCGACGCAGCGCGCGCCGCGTACCCCGGAACAACGCGAACAGCTCATTTCCGGTGTGTTATGGGGGGCGGTTGGCGTCATGGTGATTGCTATTGTGGCGGGGGGCTTCTGGCTGGTGACCAGCAGCAAACCGCAACCTGCCGTTGCCAAAGCCGCAGAAGCGGCACCGCCACAGGAAATGCGCGAGACCCCTTCCTCGCGTGAAACACTCACGCGAATGGGCGTTACCTGGGACGAGAATAATTTCCGTTCGGCCATCAACCGCAACGATACCCGCGTGGCGCAGCTCTTTTTGCAGGGCGGAATGGACTGGAAGCTCTCCTGGACCGAAGAGGCGATGTCGGCAGGTTATGACGACGTGCTGGAGGTGATGCTGCGCTACCGGCAGAACATGGTGGAAGAGAAGCCGTGTCGTCGCTTTATTAACACGCTCAGCCACGCCATGGCGAACGGCGAGTCGCTGACTTCCGTAAGGAAAGAGTATCTGAAAGCGTTCTGCACCGTGCCTGCGGTGGTGAAACGCCAGCAGCACGATCTCGACATGGCGACGCGCCGGGCCCAGTCGCAGCCGGATGCCAGCAACAAAAAATGGCAGTCCATCCAGACGGCCATTTATGAGGTGATCCGCTGATTTCTACTCCCTCTCCCTGTGGGAGAGGGCCAGGGTGAGGGTGCGGTCTGATCCCCTCACCCTCCTCAAGGCTCCCCATACAACCCAATCAGCCGGCGCACCACGCCATTAGTCCAGCCGAAGCCATCCTGCAGCGGATACTCACCCCCGCCCCCTTCGCGCGGGGTACTGCTGGCGATGTGGTACTTCTCAATCAGCTTATGATGGGTCTTATAAAAATGGTTCACCGTATGCAGCCAGCTCCAGGCGATTTCATCCCCGAGGGAGTCGTTACCATACTGCTTGAACCCCTGAATGGCCATCCACTGCAGCGGCGCCCAGCCGTTGGGTTTATCCCACTGTTCGCCGGTTTCGTACTCGGTCGCCAGAATCCCCCCCGGCGTGAGCAGACGCGCTTTAACCGCATCAGACAGCCGTTCAGCCTGCTCATGGGTCGCCATACCGACATACAGCGGCACAATACTTGCGGCGGAAAACAGCGCCATCACTTCGCGTCGCCAGTCATAATCCCGGTAGCAGCCGTTCTCTTCATCCCACAGATAGCGGTTCACCGCGGCCCGGCGATCGCTGGCTTTCTGGCGGAACAGGTCGGCCGTCTCTTTATCCCCTTTCGATGCCGAGATATTGGCGATCGCACTTTCCAGCTTGAACAGGAAGGCGTTCAAATCGATGGGGATAAACTGCGTTGTGCGGATACTGGCAAGCCGACCCGGCTCGCGCAGCCAGCGGGACGAGTAGTCCCAGCCGGAGGCCGCACCCGCACGCAGGTCGCGATACACTTCGTTCGGTGGACGCCCGGAGTGACGGGCGGTTTCCACGTCCTCAATCCAGGATTCGTCGCGCGGGGTGTCACGGTCATCCCAGTAGCGGTTTAGCAACGAGCCATCCGGCATGCGCACGGCGCTGCGGTAAGCCTGGTTAAGCAGCAGCGACTCCGCCCCGTCCATCCAGAAGGCGTGCTCCATTTTCAGGTGCTCAAGGTAACGTTTCGCACCGCGCACGCCATCCTCCTCAAACAGCTCCACCATCAGGGCAAAGACCGGAGGCTGAGAACGGCTGAGGTAATAGGTACGGTTGCCGTTAGGGATATGGCCGTAGCGCTCAATCAGCCACGCGAAGTTATCCGCCATACACTTCAGCAGATCGTTGCGCCCGCTTTCCGCCAGACCCAGCATCGAGAAGTAGGAATCCCAGTAGTAGGTCTCGCTGAATCGTCCGCCGGGAACGATATAGGCCTGCGGCAGGGCCAGCAGGGAGGACCAGGGAATATGGTCCTGCGGCTCGCGCGTCAGCACCGGCCACAGATTATCAATGTGCTCTTTCAGGGACAGACCCGGGTCGGAAACATATTCTGAGTCGTAGGTTTCCGGCATCCAAAAGTGGTTCTCCACGAACTGGCGCAGGTCAAAATCCCGGTGGCGTCTGACCTTGCGGTAGCGGATCAGGATATCCAGCGGGTCCATCTTCGGCGCGCAGTCAGGGAAGGTTTTGCTGTCCGCAAACAGCCGTGACGACTGTACGTGTTCAAACAGTTCAAGGTAGCGGTCTGCGGGCGTCAGCGCATCCGACGCGGGCAGCCCTTCAATCATTTCCGGTTCCGGCTCCGCCTCGATCATCTCATCCAGTTTTAACTCGCAGGGATCGGTCTCGTAGCGCAGCTCTTCTGCAATCTCGAATTCGATGTTCTCGTTAGCCTGTAGTTTCTGGTTGAACATGGTGATAAGGACCTCCGGTTGTATGTTCTGAAAGACAGGTTTTTCCGGGCGTCCTATAAGCGTAGACATTCGCTTCGGTAGAGGGGGAGGAATATGTGCGGTAGATCACTATTTTCGGAGCATTCGTTTTGCAACGATTTATGAATGTTAAAAAAATACCCCTCCGGGGAGGGGCATCAGGATTAGCGCATGGTCACAAACTCTTCCGCCGCCGTTGGGTGGATCGCCACGGTATTGTCGAAGTCTTTTTTGGTTGCGCCCATCTTCAGTGCCACCGCGAAGCCCTGCAGGATTTCATCCATGCCGAAGCCAATGCCGTGGATACCGACAATCTTCTCTTCCGGTCCGACGCAGACCAGCTTCATGCGGCACGGCTGACGGTGCGAGGTGACGGCGGTATACATCGCAGTAAACGCGGATTTATACACTTTCACCTGATCGTCGCCATACTGCTCGCGCGCCTGCGGCTCGGTTAAGCCGACGGTGCCGATTGGCGGGTGGCTAAAGACCACGGTCGGGATGTTGCTGTAGTCCAGATGCTCGTCCGGCTTGTTGTTGAACAGACGCTCCGAAAGACGACGCCCTGCCGCAACGGCCACCGGGGTCAGCTCAACCGCGCCGGTGTTATCGCCAACGGCGTAAATGCCCGGCACGCTGGTGTTCTGGAATTTATCAACGACGATGTAGCCTTTTTCGTCGGTTTTCACCCCCGTCACGCCGAGGTTGAAGTTGTCGTTGGCGGGTTCGCGGCCAATCGCCCAGATCAGGCAATCGACGGTCTGGCTGCGGCCATCTTCCAGCTCAAGCGTCAGGCTGCCGTCCGCGTTTTTCACCACTGCTTTTGGTACGGCATTGGTGTGCAGGGTTGGGCCTTCGGTGTTCATCACTTCGACCAGCGTATCCACGATCAGCGGGTCAAAGCTGCGCAGCGGCGCGTGTTTACGCACGAACAGGTGCGCTTCAGCACCCAGACCGTTAATCACGCCGGCCAGCTCCACTGCGATGTAGCCCGCACCCACCACGGCAACGCGTTTTGGCAGGGCAGGCAGTTCGAAGAAACCGTCAGAATCGATGCCATATTCCGCGCCCGGGATGTTCGGGTGGCTCGGGCGACCGCCGGTGGCGATCAGGATGTGATCGGCGGTGATCGTCTCACCGTTCACTTCGATCGTCTTCGCGTCCACAAAACGGGCGAAGCCGTGAATAACGTCGACGTTATTTTTACCCAGCACGTTGTCGTACGAGGTGTGAATACGGTCGATGTAGGCGGTACGGCTGGCGATCAGCTTATCCCAGTCGAAATGGTTGATGGTGGTGTCAAAGCCGTAATCCGGGCCATACATATGGATAGCTTCACGGATTTGCGCCGCATGCCACATCACTTTCTTCGGTACACAACCCACGTTCACGCAGGTGCCGCCCAGTGCTTTGGCTTCAATCAGCGCACATTTCTGGCCGTACATGGCCGCACGGTTGATGGAGGCGATGCCGCCGCTGCCGCCGCCGATTGCGATGTAGTCATAATGCTTAGTCATAGCTTTTGTCCTTAATCGTGAATTGCCGCGATTGTATACCTGAAATCAATAGTTTCCACCGATGGCTGCGATTACTCCGGCACGATCCAGCTGACGCTGGTGTGGCCTGTTCCCGCTGGCACCAGCGTTTTGTGCAGCCACGGCAGGACGTTGTTCATCTGCGCTTCGAGTTTCCATGGCGGGTTAATGACGATCATGCCGGAGGCCGTCATGCCGCGCTGGTCGCTGTCCGGACGTACCGCCAGCTCAATCTGCAAAATTTTGCGGATGCCGGTCGCTTCCAGGTCTTTGATCATGCGCTTGATTTGCGCACGCAGAACCACCGGGTACCACAGGGCATATGTCCCGGTGGCAAAGCGTTTGTAGCCTTCGTGGATGCCGGTCACCACCGCCTGATAGTCGGTTTTGATTTCGTACGGCGGGTCGATCAGCACCAGGCCGCGACGGGAAACCGGCGGCAGTTTGGCTTTCAGCTGCTGGTAGCCATCGGCTTTTTCCACGCGGGCGCGGCTGTCTTTCTGAAATTCAGAACGCAGCAGCGGGAAGTCGCTCGGGTGCAGCTCGGTCAACTGGATGCTGTCCTGCTCGCGCAGCAGCTGGCGGGCAATCAATGGCGAGCCGGGGTAGTAGCGCAGCTGGCCGTTGCGGTTAAAGTGATTCACCACGCCAATGTACGGCTCCAGTTCGGCAGGCAGGTCGTCCTGCTGCCAGATGCGGGCAATCCCTTCCAGATATTCACCGGTACGCTCGGCGTGTTCGCCGCTCAGCTGATAACGGCCCGCGCCCGCGTGCGTGTCCAGATAGAGAAACGGCTTCTCTTTCTCTTTGAGTGATTCAATAATCAGACTCTGAACGGTGTGTTTGAGGACGTCGGCGTGGTTGCCTGCGTGAAAGCTGTGGCGATAACTGAGCATGGGTAATGAAATTCCGATGAAATGACGATTTGCCACAGTTTACAGCAGAACGGCACAGATTACCCGTCGGCCCGCGAAGCGCAGGCATTGAAATCCTCTACACTTAACCCCATTACCAGACAATATGCACAGCGCCGGATGCGCGCTTCATTCATCTTATTCAACAGGACAGCGTTTATGACCAATCCATTACTGACGCCTTTTTCGTTGCCACCGTTTTCTAAAATCCTCCCTGAGCATGTGGTTCCAGCCGTTACGCAAGCGCTGGACAACTGCCGCGCGGCGGTAGAAAGCGTGGTCGCGCAGGGCGCGCCGTACACCTGGGAAAATCTGTGTCAGCCGCTGGCCGAAGTGGATGACGTGCTGGGGCGTATCTTCTCCCCGGTGAGCCACCTGAATTCGGTAAAAAACAGCCCGGAACTGCGCGAAGCCTACGAACAGACCCTGCCGCTGCTCTCGGAGTACAGCACCTGGGTTGGCCAGCACGAAGGGCTCTACAAAGCGTATCGCGATCTGCGCGACGGCGACCACTATGCCGAACTGAACACGGCGCAGAAAAAATCGGTCGATAACGCCCTGCGTGATTTCGAGCTTTCCGGGATTGGTCTGCCAAAAGAGAAGCAGACCCGCTACGGTGAAATTGCCGCGCGTCTCTCTGAGCTGGGCAACCAGTACAGCAACAACGTGCTCGACGCCACCATGGGCTGGACGAAGCTGATTACCGACGAAGCGGAACTCGCAGGCATGCCGGAAAGCGCGCTGGCTGCCGCTAAAGCGCAGGCCGAAGCGAAAGAGCAGGAAGGCTACCTGTTAACCCTGGATATTCCAAGCTATCTGCCGGTGATGACCTACTGCGACAACCAGGCGTTGCGTGAAGAGATGTACCGCGCCTACAGCACCCGCGCCTCCGATCAGGGGCCGAACGCCGGTAAGTGGGACAACAGCCCGGTAATGGCGGAAATCCTCGCCCTGCGCCACGAACTGGCCCAGCTGCTGGGCTTTGACAGCTACGCGGATAAATCCCTCGCCACCAAAATGGCCGAAAACCCGCAGCAGGTGCTCGATTTCCTGACGGATCTGGCTAAACGTGCCCGTCCGCAGGGTGAAAAAGAGCTGGCCCAGCTGCGCGCCTTCGCCAAAGCGGAGTTCGGCGTGGACGAGCTGCAGCCGTGGGACATCGCTTATTACAGCGAAAAACAGAAACAGCATCTCTACAGCATCAGTGATGAGCAGCTGCGCCCGTACTTCCCGGAAAACAAAGCCGTCAATGGCCTGTTCGAAGTGGTGAAACGGATTTACGGCATCACCGCCAAAGAGCGCACCGACATCGACGTCTGGCACCCGGACGTGCGCTTCTTCGAGCTGTATGACGAGAAAAACGAGCTGCGCGGCAGCTTCTACCTCGATCTCTACGCCCGTGAGAACAAGCGCGGCGGGGCGTGGATGGATGACTGCGTGGGCCAGATGCGTAAAGCCGATGGTTCTCTGCAAAAGCCGGTCGCGTACCTGACCTGTAACTTCAACCGCCCGGTAAACGGCAAGCCGGCGCTGTTCACTCACGACGAAGTGATCACCCTGTTCCACGAGTTCGGACACGGCCTGCATCACATGCTGACCCGCATTGAAACCGCAGGCGTGGCCGGGATCAGCGGTGTGCCGTGGGATGCGGTCGAGCTGCCAAGCCAGTTTATGGAAAACTGGTGCTGGGAGCCGGACGCGCTGGCGTTTATCTCCGGCCACTACGAGACTGGCGAACCGCTGCCGAAAGAGCTGCTGGATAAAATGCTGGCGGCGAAAAACTACCAGGCGGCGATGTTCATCCTGCGTCAGCTGGAGTTCGGCCTGTTCGACTTCCGCCTGCACGCCGAGTTCAGCCCGGAACAAGGGGCGAAAATCCTCGAAACCCTGGCCGAGATTAAAAAGCAGGTTGCCGTTATTCCAGGGCCAACCTGGGGCCGCTTCCCGCATGCGTTCAGCCACATCTTCGCGGGCGGCTATGCGGCAGGCTATTACAGCTACCTGTGGGCCGACGTGCTGGCGGCGGATGCCTTCTCTCGCTTCGAAGAAGAGGGGATCTTCAACCGCGAAACCGGCCAGTCGTTCCTCGATAACATCCTGACGCGCGGCGGTTCCGAAGAGCCGATGGTACTGTTCAAACGCTTCCGTGGCCGCGAGCCGCAGCTGGATGCGATGCTTGAGCATTACGGGATCAAAGGCTGATTGTTACGTGAAGATCTGCTTAGTGGATGAAACAGGCGCCGGAGACGGCGCCTTATCTGTTCTGGCCGCCCGCTGGGGGCTGGAGCACGATGAAGAGAACCTGATGGCGCTGGTGATGACGCCAGCGCATCTTGAACTCCGTAAACGCGACGAGCCGAAACTCGGCGGGATTTTTGTCGATTTTGTGGGGGGCGCGATGGCGCACCGGCGCAAGTTCGGCGGTGGTCGCGGTGAGGCGGTGGCCAAAGCGGTCGGCATCAAGGGAGGCTATCTTCCGGACGTGGTGGATGCCACGGCAGGGTTAGGGCGCGATGCGTTTGTGCTGGCGTCGGTCGGCTGTCGCGTGCGGATGCTGGAGCGCAATCCGGTGGTGGCTGCACTGCTCGATGACGGTCTGACGCGGGGCTATGCTGATCCGGAAATCGGCCCGTGGTTGCAGGAACGACTGCAGCTGATCCACGCCTCCAGCCTGACGGCGCTGACGGATATCACCCCGCGCCCGCAGGTGGTCTATCTTGACCCGATGTTCCCGCATAAGCAGAAAAGCGCGCTGGTGAAGAAAGAGATGCGGGTGTTTCAGTCGCTGGTGGGGCCGGATCTGGACGCCGATGGGCTGCTGGAGCCCGCTCGCCAGTTAGCGACGAAGCGAGTGGTGGTGAAGCGTCCTGACTATGCGCCGCCGCTGGCGGACGTTGCCACGACCAACGCGGTGACCACCAAAGGGCACCGGTTTGATATTTATCCGGGGACGCCGGAAGAGTGCGGGCTGATGCCCTCACCCTAACCCTCTCCCTGTGGGAGAGGGAACAAACATTAAAAACGGCAACCATGTTGCCGTTTTGCTTTTACCTTGTAGGCCCGGTAAGCGTTAGCGCCACCGGGCTTTTTTGCACTTACTCGTCTTCTTCGTCACGCAGCGGAACAATCAGCATATCCACGTGAACGGTGTTAATCAGCTGGCGCGCGGAAGACATCAGCTTGCTCCAGAAGTCCTGATGGTGACCGCACACCACCAGATCCATGTCATATTTCTTGATCGCATCAACCAATACCTGGCCCAGGTCGCCGCTGCCGCTCAGGGTTTCGGTAATCGGGTAGCCTGCGTTGGTGGAAAGCTCGCTCAGGGCGTGGTGTGTCTCTTCAGAGATGCGTTTTTGCATGTCGCCGAGATTGACGTCGATCAGACCGGTGTAAAGGTCGGAGTAATTCACATCAACGTGAATCAGGGAAACTTTCGCGTTGTAGGGACGTGCCATGGATACCGCTTTATCAACCAGCACTTTGCTCTCCGGAGAGAGGTCTACCGCGATGAGAATGTGTTTGTAAGCCATAGTGTTACTCCTTCCTTAAGTTATCGATGACTAAATGTGAAAGCCGTCGTCTGATACTTTCATTACGGCCCAGTAAAACATATTTTTCAAGCTTTGGTGTTGATAACGATTAACCTTGTGGCAAAAAAATTAACGGATCTCCTACACTATTTAATGAGCCGTTCGGATATGAAAACGCGAACCGGATCGACTTTTGGTCATTCTTTCACTGAACTGTCTGTCAGGGCATTGGGGTGCGGTAGCTCAGAAGCCTTGCTTCGTGGGCGGACGCCGGGGAGGATGTATGATTAGCACCGTCGCATTGTTTTGGGCGTTATGCGTAGTTTGCATAGTGAATATGGCGCGCTACTTCTCATCGTTACGTGCGCTGTTAGTGGTACTTCGTGGTTGCGATCCGTTGCTTTATCAGTATGTGGACGGTGGAGGTTTCTTCACCTCGCATGGACAGCCCAGCAAGCAGATGCGTCTGGTGGGATATATCTACTACCAGCGCTACCGCGATCATCACGATGAAGAGTTTATTCGTCGCTGCGAGCGTCTGCGTCGTCAGTTCATTTTGACCAGCGCCCTGTGTGGGCTGGTCGTGGTCAGTATGATTGCATTGATGATTTGGCACTGAGTGACACAGCAGGCGGGGAAAACCCCGCCTTCTTTCATCTGGCTCAAGGTTTAACTGAGAACCGGAGACTGGAGATATTGTTCTCAATCGAAATAACCTTGCCGCTATAGGCAATGTTCACTTCCCCACTTGCATCAATACTGGCAGCGGTAATCGTGCCTGTACCCTCGATGACCGGATGTTTCTTAGCAAGTTGATGGATAATGTCGGTACCTTTCCCGGCGATCTCCTTCGAGAGATAGTAACGGTAGATTGTTGGTACGGTTGCGCCACCCTGATTGTTCACGGTCATATAGAGCCAGACGCTATCGGATAATTTATAAACGCGCTGAAGTTCGTCGCTGTTTCGCTGACTGGGCTGATGGTTTAACCAGAGAAATCCAATGACCAGAACCAGAAGCGAAAGGGTAATAAGGCGATGAATCCATTTAATAGCCGTTTTGAATGGCATACTCTATTCCTTCTCTGATGTTGCGTTGGTCGGTTGGGTCGTCTCCGTAAGGCGGCTTTTCGTACCATTTTCCCCATTCTGGTTTTGAGGTACCTGCCCGACCTTGAGCCCAGCCTGCGCCCATAAGAAGGATGTTTGCAGGGATACCTGCCGCAGTACCGGCGGCTCCGAAGTTGAAGTTACCAAATGCAGCAAAATAGGGGTCGAATTTTTTATAATCCCAGGGGCCGCCATTCCGGACTTTTTGGTAGAACCAAAAATACGTTGAGGGCGTGGCCATATTACGCGACATTCCATTAAGGCGAGCTTCACGCATATTGTTTGCTATAACGATTGAACCTGGTCCTGAAATAGGGACAGAAGCCATACACTTTCCTTTGTCTGGATGTTTATTCTGGCCGCCATGATAGTTTTTTCGGTGTTTTGAGGTTGAGCAAAAAATGTTCAGGAAATCCTCATATTATCAAACACCTCATGGCAAATAGCAGCCATAAAAAAAGCGGGTCAGTTTCCTGACCCGCTTTTTTGTCGCCCTCAGCCGATTAAATCAGCTTCAGCGAAATCCAGTACAACCCGCCAGAGAGCAGGATAGATGCCGGAAGGGTGAACACCCAGGCCATCAGAATGTTGGTCACGGTTTTGCGCTGCAGACCGCCACCATCAACAATCATGGTACCTGCCACGGACGAGGAGAGAACGTGGGTCGTGGAGACTGGCATACCGGTATAGCTTGCCAGACCGATAGACACCGCCGCCGTCATCTGCGCGGACATCCCCTGCGCATAGGTCATGCCTTTCTTACCGATCTTCTCGCCGATGGTGGTCGCCACACGACGCCAGCCAATCATTGTGCCGATACCCAGTGCCAGCGCGACAGCCATGATGATCCAGATTGGCGCGTACTCAATGGTGTTGAGCATGTCGCTTTTCAGTTTCTTCAGCAGACGTTTGTCGTCACCGTTCACCTCTGGCAGCTTCGCGACTTTATCGGTCACGTCAGAGATGCAGAGCATAATACGACGCAGTTGACCACGCTGTTCAACGGCCAGTTTGTCATAGCTTTCGATGTTGCCCAGCATGCCTTTCGCACGTTCCAGCGCGTTAATCGCGTTTGCCGGATGGCAGTGGAACTCGCCTGGTGCCGTGGTGGCGCCCGCTTCCGGAGAAGGGATTAACTGGTCAACGCCGGTCGCCTTTTTCAGCAGGTCAGGATGCTGCTGGAAATAGGTTTCAACGTTGTTGACCGCATCACGGGTACGCGTGATTTCGTAACCAGAGGCGTTCATGTTGACCACGAAGCCTGCCGGCGCAACGCCAATCAGCACCAGCATCACCAGACCAATGCCTTTCTGCCCGTCGTTCGCGCCATGAGAGAAGGCCACGCCGATAGCGGAAATGATCAGGGCGATACGCGTCCAGAATGGCGGCTTTTTCTTGCCGTCTTTCTTCTCACGCTCTGCTGGCGTCAGGTGGATACGCGCACGTTTCTTCGTGTTGCTCCAGTAGCGACGCAGGATGAAGATCAATCCACCCGCAACCACCAGACCCACGATAGGGGAGATGATCAGAGAGCCGAAAATCCCGAGTACTTTTGGAAGGTTCAGCGCATCAACAACCGATGTACCGGTCATCAGGGCATTGGTTAACCCGATACCGATAATCGCGCCGATGAGAGTGTGAGAACTGGATGCAGGCAGGCCGAAATACCAGGTACCGAGGTTCCAGATAATTGCAGCAAGCAGCATTGAGAACACCATAGCGAGGCCATGGCCAGAACTAACGTTAAGCAGCAGATCCGTTGGCAGCATATGCACAATGGCATACGCAACGCTCAGCCCGCCCAGGAGGACACCAAAAAAGTTAAATACCGCCGCCATAACAACCGCAAGCTGCGATCGCATTGCGCGAGTGTAGATAACCGTTGCTACTGCGTTTGCAGTGTCGTGGAAGCCGTTGATCGCTTCGTAAAACAGTACAAAAACCAGAGCAAGCAAAAGTAAAAGCCCGGTATGTAAATCCAGGCCGGCAAACAAATGTAGCATAGGACGTTACGCCATTTTGAGGACATGAACGCGGCGCATTATCCAGGACAAATGCGCAACGGGCAAAGTGAAATATAGACTTTTTTTGACATACCACCTGAAATGGGAAAAGCGCCCGAAAGGATATTCTTTAAATTTCAATGGAATGGCTTTGTAATATCTTTTTACGCTGGTGTGACCACAGAGGAAACTTTACAATCCGCGGCAGTGAATAATGAGGATTTTGACGTGGAAAGGTTTGATGCCGTAGTAATTGGCGCCGGTGCGGCGGGTATGTTTTGTGCGGCGATGGCCGGACAGGCGGGTCGTCGCGTGCTGCTGCTGGATAACGGTAAAAAGCCAGGCCGTAAAATCCTGATGTCCGGCGGCGGGCGCTGCAACTTTACCAACCTCTATGTTGAACCTGCGGCGTATCTGAGCCAGAACCGGCATTTTTGTAAATCTGCGCTGGCGCGTTACACCCAGTGGGACTTTATCGATCTGGTGGGTAAGCACGGCATCGCCTGGCATGAGAAGACGCTGGGCCAGCTGTTCTGCGACGACTCCGCGCAACAGATTGTCGATATGCTGGTGGCCGAGTGCGAAAAGGGCGGCGTGGTCATGCGTCTGCGCACGGAGGTGCTGGCGGTCACGCGTGACGAACAGGGCTATATGCTTCAGCTCAACGGTGACACCGTCAGTGCCGATAACCTGGTGATTGCCAGCGGCGGTCTGTCGATGCCGGGGCTGGGTGCCTCGCCGTTCGGCTACAAAATTGCCGAGCAGTTTGGCCTGAAGGTGCTGCCGACCCGCGCCGGTCTGGTGCCGTTTACGCTGCATAAACCGCTGCTGGAACAGCTCCAGACGCTCTCCGGGGTCTCCGTTCCGTCCGTTATTACCGCTGAAGACGGGACGGTGTTCCGCGAAAATCTGCTCTTTACCCATCGCGGCCTCTCCGGCCCGGCGGTACTGCAAATCTCCAGCTACTGGCAGCCGGGGGAGTTTGTCACGGTTAACCTGCTTCCCGATTGCGATCTGGACGCGTTCCTCAACGCGCAGCGTGCCGCGCACCCGAATCAGAGCCTGAAAAATACCCTGGCCATGCAGCTGCCGAAACGTCTGGTGGAGTGTTTGCAGGTTTTAGGTCAGATCCCGGATGTGTCGCTCCGCCAGCTTAACAGCCGCGAGCAGGAGACGCTGGTCGAGACCCTGACGAACTGGCGCGTGCAGCCAAACGGCACCGAAGGCTACCGCACGGCGGAAGTGACGCTGGGTGGCGTGGATACGCATGAACTCTCTTCCCGCACCATGGAAGCGCGCAACGTGCCGGGGCTCTATTTTATTGGTGAAGTGATGGATGTGACCGGCTGGCTCGGCGGGTATAACTTCCAGTGGGCATGGGCCAGTGCCTGGGCCTGCGCACAGGCGCTGGCAGATGTCCGAGGACAATAAAGTTGTACACAAAGCACTAAAGTTGTAACCATTCTCAAAAAACGACGCTAATGTTGTATACTTACTGAATGTGTGGTTATAGGGTTGGAGACTATAAAATGCACATATAGGTACGTATCAATGTCGTTTTTAGGGTACGATCATGGCTAGGGGTAGGCGTCTCAAATCCTATTTGGATTATGAAAATGCGCTAGGTGACGGCATAGGAGTGGGCTATGGCCAAAGTTATCAGCCCTGGCTTAGAGCTCAGGACGTTAAATCCCGTGGAAACCGTTCGATAGTCTTTGGCCTTAAGACGTTTCGAAACCATCATCTCCTTTCTTCTGTCGAAAGTAACTTTTTCTATCTGGCTGAGTTTAATGACTCGGTGATTGATATCCGGGAACAATTCCCACTCTTTCCTCTCCGGCTTACCCAACAAATAGCAAATCATCTACATTTTCAACATCCTATGGTGAGGGGAGTAAGAGGAGTACCTGTCGAAGTTCTGAATGTTATGACAACCGATTTTTTACTGACCTTGAGAACTCCTGAAGGCGGACTTCGATACAAAGCTATAGCAGTAAAACATAACGAGAGCATACCTGAACGCGAAGCCCAAAAACTTGAAATAGAGAGGATGTTTTGGCAGTTGATTGATGTTGAGTTTCAAATTTATGTTGGCTCGGAACTCAATAACGTCGTCGGTAAAAACATTTGCTGGGCTACTTCTGTATTAAGAGATGGTTCTGAATTTTATGATAAATATCCTCTTGATAAAATCCTATGGAAGCTTAAACCAGATGTTTATCCCATAGTAGGACTACGTGCAATGATTTCATCAATCTTTGGGGTAGATGCACAAGAAGCGATGATGTTATTGCAGGCAATGATTGGATTAAAAATGATAAATGTTGATTTATCATATCCAATACTCGAAACCGGTCTGATAAAGATAATTTCCAATGACCACTATATAGGACTGAACGCAAATGGATATTATTAGGAATTCAGTCTGGCTCTCTCAAGGCACTGATTTGCTTGCAGAGGGACTTTACCGTGTTTTGGATTTTGACAGAAAGGTCGATTTGTTAATTTTGTTTAAAATAAAATCAGAAAGAACGGGTAAGCCAATCCCTTTCTCATTTTCAATGTTTAAATATTATATTGAATCAAATAGCATAACTTGTAAAGATTATATATATCCTTCATATATGTTAGTAGATGAGAAAGAATTAACAGATAAAGACAGAGGAAGGCGAGATGAAAATTACAATATCATTAAAGATCTTGTAGATGACAGAATGTTTCTGTTCGACTATGCATTACATAAAAAGTCGCACCTTTTAATGGATTACTCAAGAAATAAAAAAATATCACAATATACTATCAGAACGCTTCTGGCGTTGTATTGGCGACATGGGCAGGATATTTATGCATTGCTACCCGCATTCTCGAACTGTGGCGCCGCTGGGAAAAGTAGAATCAAACATGAAATTAAACTTGGGAATTCCAAAAAAAACAGAGCATTACCTAATGAACGATCACGTGTTTTCATTCTTAATGAAAGAGATATAAATAATATTAGAAAATCTCTCATTACGTATCATTATAAAGTTAACGGAGATACGATAAAGAAAACATTAGAGAGACATATTGATTTGTATTTTAGGGATGAAATTAAAACAGCAAACCTAGAAAATAGAGCTCCATATGTTCCTTCTTTAAAACAATTTTCATACTGGAATAAAAAACTCTTCACTAAAGATTTCTCGATAAATAAGAAGAACACGAAAAAAGAAATAGACCTCAAAATGCGGGCGCTTTTAGGTAGTGTGGCTAATACAACTGTTTTGCCGGGTGATGTTTTCGAAATAGACTCAACTGTCGCTGATGTACATCTTATTTCGAGTTTAAACAGACGAAAAGTCATTGGGCGTCCTACTATTTATACAGTGGTGGATCGTGCAACAAGAATGATTGTTGGCCTTCATGTTTCTTTATACCATGCTTCATGGCGAGCCGCCCGACAAGCGTTAGCAAATTGCTTTATGCCAAAAAAAGAATATTGTAGATTATTTGGAATCTCTATTACTGATGATGATTGGCCTTGTTCTCACATTCCATTAACATTGATGTGTGACAACGGGGAGATGATTGGTCTTAAACCTCAGGAAGAGATGACCCCCCTGACAAAACTTGAGTTTGCGCCAGTCGGTAGAGGCGACAGAAAAAGCATTGTTGAACGCTGTTTCGGCATTCTGAATGATGAGGTTATTCATAGGCTTATTGGAACAACACGAAGGGGAAAGATTGTTAAAGGAGAGCCAATACCGCAATCCAGGGCTTGTTTAACGATTCAGGAGGTCACGTCTTTACTGATTCGGGAGATACTTGCACATAATCAGAGAACGTATGAGGAACTGGCTTATATCAATCCCTTACTGATTGAAAATGATCTCGTAATATCACCAAAAAATAGTTGGATGATAAGCTTAAAGCACGGGAGATTCAGCGCAAGAGCCGTTGGGGCCGACGAAGTGATCGCACGATTGTTAATCCCTGTGAACGCTAACATTACCGCCGGTGGGATTCAGTACAATAATCTTTTTTATGAATGTGATCCTGAAATTGCATCAGGTGTCAGAGTATTTGGAAGAACCACTTGTGAAGCAAGAATAGATGACAATTGCGTAGATTATATATATGTAAGATTTGACAAAAATAGCATTTTCAAAAAACATTACCTACTTAAGAAAAGAGATGTATTTAAAGGGAAAGCTCATCTTGATACAGATGTAATGGCTGATTGGGTAGATACTCAAAAAGAAATTAATTTATTTACTCTGGATTCGCTCAGCAATATCAATAATAAAGATGAATTTAACAGGAAAGGTAACGAAAGATTAAATGAAATATACGAATCTCGCCGGGTACATGGTAAAGATATTAAAAAGAACAGGAAAAATGAACTTGATTCATTAGGGCGAACTCATGTTGCTAATGGAAGATCTGAACCCCTACTTCCTTCATCCAGTAATGTTCTGCTTTTGCCTGGCCGGGAGGAGAAACAAAGATGGTTAAAAGGTAAGAAGAAGACTGAGGACGCAGAATAATGAATCTTATACGGCGCGTTTCAGCGATATATAAAGAACAGGAGTTACCTGAGTATCGTGGCAATCCCTTAATTGAAGCACTTCCTGAAGCGCTTACGGAAGATGAAGTACTTCTGGAAATGAGTTATTTCCCCGAAATTGACGAAAAAATCCGCTGGACTGCCCCGGCGAATGTTAGAGAGCAGTATGTCGAACGTATAAAGAAATTCCGTTGCCCTCAAACCAATCTTATCCAGGCTTATAAGATGATCTTACGGGCACTTAGGGAAAGCTATGCAGCTCGTAATCCTTTAAAAAGCGGAACAATTCAATATCTTCATTACTATGGAAATGAGCGTCCTGATATTGAGCCAGAAAGTGGATATTTTAAATCCCAGGCTGAAACTATTACGATAGTTGGAATGAGTGGTTCTGGAAAAACTACCATGATTGAGCAAGTCATGGATCATTTCCCTCAGATTATAGAACACAGCAGCTATAAAGGAGTTTTTCCCGGCTTCAGTAAGCAAATTGTATGGGTAAAGATTAATTGTCCATACAATTCAAGTGTGAGAGACCTTTGTGAAGAGATTTTACAAAAATTAGATGATGCAATTGGTATTGAACGAACTACACCTGAGATTAGAAATGGTGCTCTGGCTCGCCAGATTGCACAAAGAATTAAATCATCATTTTTGGGTATCCTTGTTATTGATGAAATGCAGAGGCTTAAATTTTCAAGAACCGGGGGTGAGAGTAAGTTGATTGATTTTTTACATGAAATTGTAGATTCCATGGGGGTATCTATGGTTTTTTGTGGAAATCATCCTTTTGACGAGACGCTGACAAAGAAAATGAGAATTGCCAGGCGGGCAGAGTCTGGTGGTTACATGAAAATTAAGAATGTTAGATACGATTCACAAGACTGGCAATCGTTTATTCATTATTTATGGCCATTACAATGGACAAATGTTGAAACTCCATTAAATGATGAGTTAAACGAAAAATTATTCATTTTATCTAAAGGCAATATTGGATTGGCTCAGATGATTTATCGGGGGGCACAATTAAAGGTTATCGGTAGCGGCAATGAAATCATCACTGGCGCAGTCTTGTCGGCCTCTGTACCGGTACTCGTGAGTCATACGGAGGAATATAAGGATACTCCACTCCCGGGGGCCGCGACTGAAGATGAGGAAGCTAAATGGCTCTCTGCATCTAATGAGGGTGATGCTTCGGCTAAAATCATGGCAGAGAAGTCCCTAAAGTCTTTGATCCCTGGGGATATAGACAGGCCACAGCACAAGGAATTCGTAGGAAAAATAGACGAGGTTTTGCGCAATTTCGACGAGAAAATACTGTCTCTTGACCACGATCTTGTTATCAACAGAACAGCTGAAAAGAAAAATACCTACGATGCTCTTCAGCGTTGCGGGCTTATAAATATAGATCCACTTAATAAATTGTAATGAGGTAACAGTTCGTAACGGTCAAAGAGAGGTGTGGGAAATGAGAATGTTGCCTGTTTTGCCTGATGAATCCTTGTTCAGCCGGTTTTGTCGGACAACTACCGTGTACGGTATGTCCCCATCTTCTCTGTTAACGATCATTTTCAACAAACCTGATATGAACGTCCATCCAATTCTCAATTCAGGATTAAAGGCTATTTCTCTTCATACATCCGAAAGTGCAGATCAGCTCTGGCATGAACAGACTTTACTCCCTCTTTTTGCCTGGGCACTACCAATCAGTCGTAATGAAATTATGGATTTCAACACGACCCCTGCCAGGCTTAATCGATTGTGCCGCCTTAGTAATTTTTCACTAGGGCAGCGCACACTATTGAAGTTTTGCCCGGTTTGCGCTCGTGAAGATACTTTTCATTATGGTGTTACTTATTGGCATCTGGCGCATCAGCTTCATGGGGTTACAACCTGCCATCGGCATCCGGTAGCGCTTGAAAGCATCCATGTCCCTTCTTCACCGCACATACGTATTGGACTGATGCCTCCTGTTTCGTATACAGAACAACTTAGCAATGAGATAGACTTCGATTTTGCTAAGTTTTGTTATGAGTCCCTAAATATAATCAGAAGAAAAGATATTACACACCCCAATTACATGGATGTACTTAAAAAGTTGAATTTATTATCATTGGATGGAAATTTAAAGAAAAATGTATTCTACGCACATGTTTATGCTAAGTGCCAGTTATTTGGGGAGGGTTCATCGGGACTTATACCAACATCCCTAACTGATTATCATTACTGGGAGCCTATACTCAAAGACAAATGTTGTCAGCATCCCACAAAGCATCTTTTGCTTTGTTATTGTTTGTTAAATACTTGCTGGCCAACGTATGCAGGAAGTCGTACTAATAAAAAGAAAGAAATCTTTAAAAGTCATAAGAAATACAGTTTTCATATAGTTGAAAATAATACTAGTGTTAG
Organism: Enterobacter sp. BIDMC92; assembly: GCF_001030225.1. NCBI lineage: Bacteria > Pseudomonadati > Pseudomonadota > Gammaproteobacteria > Enterobacterales > Enterobacteriaceae > Enterobacter > Enterobacter sp. BIDMC92. Next base: position 4,502,183 of record NZ_KQ087598.1, on the reverse strand, counting down.
CAACCTTGGGAAGGAATTTAGTCGCAGCAGATGTTACATTAAAACACTTATTTATAAAAAATACCTGAGGGCGTTTAAGCGAAACACAAAAATTAATATATTCACTGAATTGCTTATCAAGTCTATGGCTGTAAGGGGGTTTAGTCTGGCATCCATAGCTGAGAAAAACTCATTATCGGAAGGAGCTGTATCCTCTGTAATTTCATCTTGTTACGGTTTATGCTCATGGCGTAAAAAATGTAAAAAAGATTCTTTAAGACGGCGTCATAAGCAGAAAATATTAAGATTTATACATAATCAATCCGTTTCTATAACACGAAAGTTAGTCAAAGAAAGTTGTTATGCAAGTTTCTATTGGCTAAATAAACATGAATGTGACTGGCTTAATTCCTGTCTTCCTAAAACAATACGATGCTATAAAAATAAAAGAGTAGACTGGAGCGAGAGAGATATTATCTCATCATCATTAATAAATGATGTTTTATCTCAGGGGCAGTACTCGATGTCACTTACAAGTCTAGATGCTTTACTGGGAGGGCATGGCTGGCTTTTGAAATACAGAGATAAACTACCAATGACAATGATACTTCTCAGAAAAATGGAACTAATTAAATAAGAGGGAGTTATATGGTTTACGAAAATGAATTGTGGCACAGTTTTCTTCTGCGTTCACAGATAATGTATAACTTATCCAATTGCAGGAACATAATATCAAAGCATGGCGCACTAAGGTACGATGCCTTTCCTCGTTTCGAACTGATTGATATGTACAAATTGCATAGCTTGCAGGATATATATGACATTCTTGCCACTAGAAATGGTTATATACTAACTTCCAATATAGTGTCGTTATCTTCTGGTGTTTACGGGTATTTTAACGCTGTTGAAGATGCCTGTCGGAAAAATTTTCACATAACTAATTCATATCCATTGGTAAACATCTCAAACATTCGTTACTGTCACAAATGTATTGTTGAAGATATACACTCTAAAGGCATTGGTTATCTGCGTCATAGATGGTTGTTTGAATCTAAATGTGCAGTTCATAGTACCAGTTTATATGAGGTTTGTTTTGATAACTATTTGAATGCAGTGAAAGGACTTAGTGACTTAATTATAAGTGGAATAAATCCTCATGGTTATTGTTCCCTTGTGGTTGACGTTTCAAACCCTTTCAAAAATCCAGTGTATATATTACCATGTGCACGTAATAAATTTTTAAAATGGATTTCGGACAATAAAAATATGCTGATTTACTTTCTCTTTGATCTCTTCAAATGTAAGTCGCATTCAAGTTTATCTAAGGTTATCGAAGTCAAGATAATGCATGATAGATATATTTCTGCGGTGTTCAAGATGTTAAGTGAAGTTAATTTTTGTAATTTCAACTCATTTATTTCTGATATTTTTGAGGACGTAAGTTATGCCTCTATCGGACTTGATGATTATTCTGTTAATGTGCATTTTCTCAGGCTAAGGGCTGCAGATTGTAAATTTTGCCAGTTGAATGGTAAATATTTTTGCTCACTTTACAATGTAAAACTTCTTCGCTAATTTCACTTCATTTATAAAATACTAAGAAAGCTAGTTAGATAAGGTTTTATATTTTGACTGGGGCAGGAATAAATTATCACTCATAGAGTTTCCCTGGGGGTTACCACCTGTGTATGATGCCGGTTAGCAACAACGTCTAAAAGACCTGCGATCACGTGGGTCCCTCTCCAGCAAAGGGGCAAGGGGTGCTATATAACGGTGTACTGCTTACCCAATACGGCCTTGTATTTGAAAGATGCCGCATCTTGGCAGGATTCGTATTACAGCCTATAGTCTGTTAATGAGCATTACAGCCTATATGCTGTAAATCCCTGCGTTATGCTTGTTAACTCGTCGATACGGAAGGTCACTTATGAACACTCAATACGCTTTGAAGACTTTGAATCAGTTACGTCCTGTTTTAATCGGCTTTCGCAAAGCCAATGGACTGACGCAAAAAGATGTTTCTGAACGTTTGGGTATAACACAGCAAACTTATGCCCGACTAGAGGCCAACCCTGCAAGTGCGGGTTTTGAGCGTTTGTTTAGGGTGTTCAGCGTCCTTGGAGTGGAGATCGTACTTTCATCCAGGGAACCATTGTCAGATGCAAAGCCCGAATACGGAGCTATGCACAATTATTCTTCACTTCCAGCCAGGCGGGAGAAATGGTGACGCCTGGCGCTTCCCGGTCTAATTTTTCTTCAACAAGATTAACCCCTTAGCGGCCTGAAGTATCAGGTTGCGATAGAGCCTTTCATTTCTTCTGTTATGTTAAATACACCATTTTGAGCTATTTCGCTCGGCCTTAAATTATCTCTTCATTCTTCAGTGAAAATTTTATGTCGATCACATTATCGATGAATTTAGGAAATAATCCGTAAATGAAAATCTATCTTCTTTTAAATTCATCAGTGTCAGTAGCAAATATTACGCATAAAAGAATGGTTATTATTATCATTTAAATTATAAAGCTCATGAGTCAATTCCAAAAAATATAATAAGCATTGAAATCATTACCCGTGATTCTGGAGTTTTAACTTTGCCATGTAACCAACCACAAGTTAGTTTCCGGTGTTTTGAGGGGCAGTAAAGTTCTGAAAGCGCGACCAGATCATAATCCCGAAATGTCGTTAAGATATTCTGAATAACGGTTATCCCTGCTTGTTGGCAGGCATTTGAAAATATATTTTGTATTCAGGTTGCAGCAAAACGCTTTCTTACACACAGGACTTCATATGCGGCTCAGAAAATTAAAACTGAAAAACTTCAGAGGCTACAGAAACTCTACTGAAATCATTATTGATGAAAGCATGACGGGTATTGTCGGTCGTAATGACTTTGGGAAATCAACGCTTCTGGAAGCGCTGGCTATTTTTTTTGAAACAGAAGGAATGAAGGCTGACAAGAATGACATGAACTGTTTCAGCCTAAGAGAAGGGGACGGCCGTTTTGAAATAGCCTGTGAATTTGATGACCTGCCCGATTTTATCATGATCGACGACAGGGTGCAGACCACGCTCGCCTCAGAACATCTGCTGAATGAGGACGGCAATTTTGAAATCGTCAAAACGTTTAAAGCAACGACCTCAGGAAAACCGGAGCAGACCTGCATCCGCTGCATCCACCCGGATGAGGAGCCCCTGAGAAATTTACTGGGCATGAAAATTTCTGAGCTCAAGGCGGTGGGAAAAGAAGTTGAAAAAAATGTGGCGGATAAACGCACTGCATCGTTATGGCGTCAGGCCATCAGGGAAGCCGCAGCCCCCTATACCTGTTCGGAAATTATGCTGGATGTCGATAAAGAGTTCGGAACCGACACAAAATCATTATGGGGTAAGATCCTCGATTTGCTGCCCACGTATGCGATTTTCAAAGCCGACAGGGAAAGCAGCGACGGGGATTCCGAAGCTAAAAACCCCTTACAGCAGGCCGTAAAAGACGCTCAGGCTGCGCTGCAGGACAAAATTACAGCGCTGGAAAATGAGATTCAGGACAGCGTCCTGGATGTCGCACAGAGAACGCTGGATAAATTACGTGAAATGGCCCCCGAACTCGCCAGTGAACTGACTCCACGATTTAAGGAGAAACCCAAGTGGACCTTCAATTTCACCCTGGACGGGGAAAATGGCATCCCCATCAATAAGCGCGGCAGCGGGATAAGGAGGCTTATCCTGTTGAATTTTTTTCGGGCTGAGGCTGAAAAGAATGTCGCGGGGACGCCCAGAAATGTGATTTATGCCATAGAGGAGCCTGAAACGTCACAGCATCCGAACTATCAGATGATGCTGATGAAAGCGTTACTGGCACTGGCAGGCCAGCCGCACCGTCAGATTATCGTCACCACCCATGTCCCGGCGCTGGCCGGATTAATCCCTGTCGAAGGCGTACGTTATGTTACCCGAAATGAGGCGGGTGAACCCGTAGTAAAAATGCCGGATGACGCAGTGCTGAAGGAAGCCACTGAAAGCCTGGGGGTGCTGCCAGAGACCGGTATGGAAAGGGCGCAGGGGATTGTTCTGGTAGAGGGAAAGTCGGATGTTACTTTCCTGAGGCATGCGGCCAGTTCATTAAAACAGTCAGGTGCGCTGCCAGCCTCTCTGGAGGACGTGAAAATAGTGCCAGTCCTCATAGGAGGGTGTGGTAGCGTCAAACACTGGGTTACATTGAATCTGGCCAAAGATCTGGGGCTTCCCTGGTGCGTATTTCTGGACTCCGATATTGGGGGAGACCCTGCACAGGTTCTGTCCATCCAGAAGCGTAAAAAAGAAGTAGAGGAGGCCGGTAAGGTATTTTTCGCTACGCGCAAACGTGAGATAGAAAACTATCTGTGCCCGGATCTTATCGAGGAAATTACTGGTGTAGCCGTCACGTTTACGGACACCTGTGACGCTAAAAAAATAATCGGCCGGGCTGTGGGAATGAAACCCGATAATGTACTAGATAAATTCTGGCCTCAGATGACATCAGAAAGAATCATCTCAAGATCAACCTATCATGACGGAACGCAGGAGAGAAGCGAGCTGGTTGAGATCCTGAGCGACATTGTATCCATGACGAGATAATGTATTAAATAAGCATCTCAGGTGCATATATTCCGGTCCTCAACAAAGGACCGGAGTACAGAGTAGTAAAAACCCGAAATTAATCGGGTTTGAATTATATAAAGATTAACCGACTCCCGCGCCCAGGAACGATGTAAAATCACGCTTGTCGTGACATTTCTACAATGTTTACTTTTGACTATCAAGCCATTTATTCATCTGCTCAATTTCACCTTTTTGAGCTTTAATGATGTCCTGCGCGAGCTTTCTCATTTTCGGATCTTTTCCGTATTTGAGCTCGGTCTCAGCCATTGCTATTGCCCCTTCATGGTGCGCTACCATGCCTTTCGCAAAAGCCTTGTCGGGATCGGACTCATTTACGGCAGCCATCATTTTGTCATGCATGTCTTTCATGCCAGCCATATATTCCTGTGACGAAGCCGAGGTAGACATATCAGTCATTTTCATTTCTGAATGTTCTGCTGAAATCGCTGGCAGGGATAACATTAATACTGCAAATAAAGTGTTTCTGGCTTTCATAAAAAATATCCTTTTAGCGTTGATGCCCGTTAACTGTAGCAGAATCTGATAAAAATGCCCCCTGTAGGGGGCAAAGATGTTGCCATATATCCGGTTACGGAAAAATCTATCAAGGAAATAAGGACAGCACAGATACTTCCCTCGCCGTCAGCCTGCACTGAGCATGCGACGATGCGCTTCGGCCATGGCCTGATGTGGGCCAGACTGACCGTTATTCATAAATTCATGGGCAACTGCAGCTCTTTCATGCTCATTCATTGCCGCTAATGACTTCGACGGCCCGGTAGGGGAAACGGTCTGACTTCCCATCATCCTCTGATGACTTTCCACCATTTTCTGGTGCGCATCCGCCGACCCGTTCGTCATGGTTTCATGAGCAATAATGGCCTGTTCATGCTGGTCCATACCGGCCATACGAGGTGCAGTCCCCTGGATCCCGACAGGAGCCGCAGCAGACTGCATCTGGTGAGCAGGTGCCTGTGCATTGTTGACCCGCTCATGGATATTCACGGTTTCAGTGGCCCAGGCCGAAGAAATTAAGCCAAAGCCCAGCAAGGATGCTAATACGATATTTTTCATGATAACTCTCCATTTCTTAATTAGTGATGTCCGGGGGAGTACAACCGGTGTTTTCAGTTCCATAACTGAAACAGGTTCGGAAGTGTTTATTTCTCCGGGAGGGGACTGGATATTCATTTCCTGGCGTCCACTGACGCCGGATATTGATAAAGCAATCCAGCCTTCCTGATAAGTTGCACTAATTATATCGAATGGCTTCTGTTTGCTGCATGACAGGCTAATGACATCTTTGTCATTTAAATCTTTATTCCCAGCACTGGGTGTCCGGAATCATTTTCTCCAGTCTGGGCACGGATAAGATAAAACGCGTTGAGTGTACGTCCGATTCCACCTGCACTCTTCCGTGATGTGCTTCCACGATTGACTTCACAATCGCAAGGCCGATGCCGCTGCCTTCTCCTTTTCGTTGTCTGGACGGATCCACCCGATAAAAACGGTCAAACAACCTTGATAAATGCTCTTCAGGGATTGGTTTCCCCGGATTTTCAATCACAAGGTCAAAAAAGCTCTCCTGCTCTCTTATTGAGACGGTGATTGCCTGTCCCTCCGGGGTATAACGCAGGGCATTGGATAACAGATTATTGATCGCCCTTCTGAACATTTGTGGATCTCCCTCAACCAGGCAGGGCATCCCGTTAAATTTGAGCGTGATATTGCGTTCTTCGGCCCAGGCTTCGAAAAACTCGAAGACTTTCATGACTTCCGCTCTGAGGTCAAACATGACCCTGTCAGGTATCAGCTGATTATTATCTGCCTGTGCCAGGAACAGCATATCGCTGACCATTTTGGTCATCCGGTTATACTCTTCAAGACTGGAATAGAGGACATCCTCAAGTTCCCTCTGTGTTCGATCCTGACTCAGTGCGATTTCAGTCTGCGTCACCAGATTGGTGATGGGCGTTCTGATCTCATGCGCGATATCGGCAGAGAAATTGGCCTGGCGGGTAAAGACATCCTCAATCTTTCCAATCATATGATTGAACGAGATAACCAGTTGCTCCAGCTCAATGGGAACGCGTGTCGGTTCCAGTCGCGCATCAAGATTCTCGGAGGTGATGTTTTTAATGGCATTGCTGACATTACGAAGGGGCAGGTGCCCCTGACGGACAGCGATTCGAATGATCAGAACAATCAACAGGCTTATCACGACGGCAATCGCAATCAGGTTCTTTTTCAGCGCATCGAGGTAATGGAGATGGAAATTAATGGATAGGCCAGTCAGCATGACATAGTTCTGCTGTTTGCCCTGAAATATCGCCTGACCAGAGGAGGCGATAATCCTGTATGTTTCCATCTTCATTTCGGACCCGGTATCCATCGGTCCCGCAGGATCCTCCACCGTCCAGAGAAAGACATCCCGTGCGCGGCTGTGCTCGCTAAAATCTGCTGAATTCACTGCCGGGCGTAGTGCCGCCCCCTGAGCTGAGCTAAAGAGCACTTCCCCCCTGGGATTGAGGAGCAAAAGGGCAACGTTGCGGTAGCTGGCAATTGATTCCTTTATTTTGCTTATTTTTTTATCATCCGGATCCACCGGGGACTGCAGTATACGGTTCAGTGTGGTGCTGATTTGTTGAAGATCGCTGACATCCTGCTCGGCAAAATGATTTTCAACAGAATGCAGCATAAACCAGGTGAATGCGATAAAAGCCAGTATCGTGGACAGGCTGATAAAAAAGGTCAGCCGCAGAGCGAGTGAGAAAGGGCGTCTGGAAGGTTTGCTATGCATCCGGGACCTCCAGCATGTAGCCCACGCCCCGGACTGTCTGGATCAGCTTTGTCTCGTAATCGTTGTCTATTTTAGCGCGGAGTCGCTTTACTGCGACATCGATCGCATTAGTGTCGCTGTCAAAATTCATGTCCCAGACCTGAGAGGCAATCAGGGAGCGGGGAAGAACCTCTCCCTGATGGCGAATGAAGAATTCCAGCAGGCTGAACTCTTTACTGGTGAGCACAATGCGGTTTCCGGCGCGACTGACTTTTCTGGATACGAGATCAATCGAGAGGTCAGCCACCTTAAACTGGCTTTCCGTGATCATCGTGTTTCCCCGCCTCAGAAGGGTTCTCACCCGGGCGAGCAGTTCGGCAAACGCAAAGGGTTTAACCAGATAATCGTCCGCACCCAGTTCCAGTCCTTTGACCCTATGTTCGATCGTGCCGAGGGCTGTCAGCAGTAAGACCGGCATACCCTTTCCGGCAGTGCGCAGCATGCGGATGATATCCCAGCCGTTCACATCAGGTAGCATGATATCCAGAATGACTAAATCATACTCGGCTGTCATGGCGAGATGATATCCGGTAAGACCATTATCAGCGTGATCCACTACGAACCCTGCCTCTGTAAGCCCTTTGCTGAGATATTCACCTGTTTTAATTTCGTCTTCGACGATCAATATTTTCATCTTGCTCCCCGGCTGGCTGCTAATGTCATTCTATTGCGCCCACGATCGTTATCAACGGATTACAGCAAAAATGACAACATTGTCATTATCCTGTCACCCGGCAAACAGAGAGCGTTAGGTAAAGTACCCCTATCAATACTCTGGACTTCATTTGAACCATTTACCAGGTCTGCCTGGACGAGAAGCGTTATGTTCAAATTAAAATTACTCAGCATTAGCACGATATTCATCCTGGCAGGCTGCGTGTCGCTTGCGCCTGAATATCAGCGGCCCGCAGCACCGGTACCCCAGCAGTTTTCACTGTCCCATAACAGCCTGACGCCAGCGGTAAATGGCTATCAGGATACGGGCTGGCGTAACTTTTTTGTCGATCCCCAGGTTACCCGGTTGATCGGTGAAGCTCTGACTAATAACCGTGATTTGAGAATGGCTGCCCTGAAGGTTGAAGAGGCCCGAGCCCAGTTCAACGTCACGGATGCAGATCGTTATCCCCAGCTGAATGCCTCATCCGGGATAACATACAGCGGTGGTCTGAAAGGTGACAAGCCGACCACACAGGAGTACGACGCGAGACTGGAGCTCAGCTATGAGCTCGATTTTTTCGGCAAACTTAAGAACATGAGTGATGCTGATCGCCAGAACTACTTTGCCAGCGAAGAAGCCCGTCGGGCCGTACACATCCTGCTGGTATCCAACGTTTCACAAAGCTATTTCAGCCAGCAACTGGCGTACGAACAACTTCGTATTGCGCGGGAAACGCTGAAAAATTATCAACAGTCCTATGCTTTCGTTGAGCAGCAGCTCGTGACCGGGAGTACGAACGTTCTGGCACTTGAACAGGCGCGAGGACAAATCGAAAGTACCCGCGCCGAAATAGCCAAACGAGAAGGCGATCTGGCTCAGGCAAACAATGCCCTGCAACTGGTGCTGGGAACGTACCGCGCACTTCCGTCAGAAAAAGGGATGAAAGGCGGGGAGATAGCCCCAGTAAAATTGCCACCAAATCTGTCTTCACAAATTTTGCTGCAGCGACCGGATATTATGGAAGCGGAATATCAGCTGAAAGCGGCTGATGCCAATATTGGCGCAGCGCGAGCGGCCTTTTTCCCCTCAATTACCCTGACCAGTGGTCTTTCCGCAAGCAGTACGGAGCTGTCCAGCCTGTTTACGTCAGGAAGTGGAATGTGGAATTTTATCCCTAAAATTGAAATTCCTATATTTAATGCTGGCAGGAATAAAGCCAATCTGAAGCTGGCTGAAATTCGCCAGCAACAGTCGGTGGTTAATTACGAACAAAAAATTCAGTCAGCCTTTAAGGATGTTTCCGACACGCTTGCGCTGCGCGACAGCCTTAGCCAGCAACTTGAGTCACAGCAGCGTTATCTTGATTCACTTCAGATAACTCTCCAGCGTGCCAGAGGATTGTATGCAAGTGGTGCTGTCAGTTACATCGAAGTGCTGGATGCAGAACGTTCCCTCTTCGCTACCCAGCAAACCATTCTCGATCTTACCTATTCCCGGCAGGTTAACGAAATTAATCTGTTTACCGCGCTGGGTGGCGGTTGGGTAGAGTAAATTTATTTAATTAATCAGGAAATTAAAATGCGTAATTCACTTAAAGCCGTTTTATTTGGTGCCTTCTCTGTCATGTTTTCTGCCGGTCTTCATGCTGAAACACATCAGCATGGCGATATGAATACTGCCAGTGATGCTTCGGTACAGCAAGTTATCAAGGGCACCGGTGTCGTTAAAGACATTGATATGAATACTAAGAAAATCACCATTTCGCATGAAGCAATTCCAGCGGTGGGCTGGCCTGCAATGACCATGCGCTTTACTTTTGTTAATGCAGACGATGCTATTAATGCCCTGAAAACAGGCAACCATGTCGATTTCTCGTTTATTCAGCAGGGCAATATCTCCTTACTCAAAAGCATTAACGTGACGCAGTCCTGATTGGCTGTCCGGAGCGATTACATCCTGTGCGCCTGTACATTCACATAGGTATATGTGTGAGTTAACCGTCAGGCGCATATGCCAGGTGTTTTGATTTTTTAGCGGAAAATTGTATGGCTTCTTTAAAGATAAAATATGCTGCAATAATTATCAGCAGCCTCATAGCAGGGGGGCTGATATCGGTTACTGCCTGGCAGTATGTAAACTCAGCACAAAAGACAGAAAAAACAGAACAAAAGGCACCGGAACGAAAGGTGCTTTTCTGGTATGACCCAATGAAACCGGATACCAAATTTGATAAACCCGGAAAATCGCCCTTTATGGATATGGACCTGGTGCCAAAATATGCTGATGACAGTGGCGATAAAAGCAGTGGCGGGATCCGTATCGACCCAACCCAGGTTCAGAATCTGGGATTAAAAACGCAAAAAGTCACGCGAGGAATGCTGAATTATTCTCAGACAATCCCGGCTAATGTCAGCTATAACGAGTATCAGTTTGTTATTGTGCAGGCGCGTTCTGACGGGTTTGTCGAAAAAGTCTACCCCATGACGATTGGCGATCATGTGAAGAAGGGGACGCCACTTATCGATATTACCATTCCGGACTGGGTGGAAGCACAGAGTGAATTCCTTCTGTTATCCAGCACCGGTGGTACTTCCACGCAAATTAAAGGCGTTCTGGAACGGCTTCGCCTGGCAGGTATGCCGGAAGAGGATATTCAGAGACTGCGTTCTACCCGGAGCATTCAGACCCGTTTTACCATTAAAGCACCTATTGATGGTGTCATTACTGCATTTGACCTGCGCACCGGCATGAATATTTCGAAAGATAAGGTGGTGGCTCAGATTCAGGGAATGGACCCGGTCTGGATCAGCGCTGCAGTGCCAGAATCTATCGCCTATCTGCTGAAAGATACGTCGCAGTTTGAAATTTCGGTACCGGCTTATCCGGATAAAACATTCCATGTCGAAAAATGGAATATTCTTCCCAGCGTGGATCAGACAACCCGTACGCTTCAGGTCCGTCTCCAGGTTTCTAATAAGGATGAGTTTCTCAAGCCGGGCATGAATGCCTATCTGAAACTGAATACCAGAAGCCAGGAGATGCTGCTGATACCAAGCCAGGCCGTTATCGATACCGGCAAAGAACAGCGCGTGATTACTGTTGATGATGAAGGCAAGTTTGTGCCGAAACAGATCCACGTTCTGCATGAGTCACAGCAACAGTCCGGCATCGGCTCCGGCCTGAATGAAGGCGATACCGTGGTGGTCAGTGGCCTGTTCCTCATTGACTCTGAAGCCAATATTACGGGCGCACTGGAACGTATGCGCCACCCTGAAAAAACAGAAAGCAGTATGCCAGCAATGTCTGACCAGCCTGTAAATATGCATTCAGGGCACTGAGGAGACGACGATGATTGAATGGATTATCCGGCGCTCTGTCGCCAACCGTTTCCTGGTCATGATGGGGGCCCTGTTTCTCAGCATCTGGGGCACATGGACGATTATTAACACGCCTGTCGATGCCTTGCCTGACCTGTCAGATGTGCAGGTCATTATCAAAACCAGCTATCCCGGCCAGGCCCCGCAGATTGTAGAAAACCAGGTCACCTATCCACTTACCACCACCATGCTGTCCGTGCCTGGCGCAAAAACCGTGCGTGGTTTTTCACAGTTCGGTGATTCGTATGTGTATGTCATTTTTGAAGACGGCACCGATCTGTACTGGGCCCGTTCCCGCGTGCTGGAGTACCTGAACCAGGTACAGGGAAAACTGCCCGCCGGTGTGAGTTCTGAAATCGGTCCGGACGCCACGGGGGTGGGCTGGATATTTGAATATGCCCTTGTCGATCGCAGCGGAAAACACGACCTTTCAGAACTGCGTTCTCTGCAGGACTGGTTCCTGAAATTTGAGCTGAAAACCATCCCGAACGTGGCTGAGGTCGCTTCGGTTGGCGGCGTGGTGAAACAGTACCAGATTCAGGTCAATCCGGTAAAATTGTCTCAGTATGGTATCAGCCTGCCCGAAGTGAAACAGGCCCTTGAATCGTCTAACCAGGAGGCCGGTGGCTCATCCGTTGAAATGGCCGAAGCTGAGTATATGGTCCGTGCCAGCGGTTATCTTCAGAGCATTGATGATTTTAATAACATCGTCCTGAAAACAGGCGAGAACGGCGTGCCGGTTTATCTGCGGGATGTTGCCCGCGTGCAGACCGGGCCTGAAATGCGGCGTGGTATTGCCGAGCTGAACGGCCAGGGCGAAGTCGCTGGCGGCGTGGTGATCCTGCGGTCGGGTAAAAATGCACGCGACGTTATCACGGCAGTGAGGGATAAACTTGAGACGCTGAAGGCCAGCCTGCCGGAAGGCGTTGAAATCGTGACCACCTACGATCGCAGCCAGCTCATCGACCGGGCGATTGATAACCTCAGTTCCAAACTTCTGGAAGAGTTTATCGTGGTGGCCATCGTCTGTGCCCTGTTCCTGTGGCACGTACGTTCTGCCCTGGTGGCGATTATCTCTCTGCCGCTTGGTCTGTGTATCGCCTTTATCGTCATGCACTTCCAGGGACTGAACGCCAATATCATGTCGCTGGGAGGGATAGCGATTGCCGTCGGTGCGATGGTGGATGCCGCCATTGTGATGATTGAGAATGCGCATAAGCGGCTTGAGGAGTGGGATCATCAGCATCCGGGTGAGCAGATTGACAACGCCACCCGCTGGAAGGTGATTACCGATGCCTCCGTTGAAGTGGGACCCGCACTGTTTATCAGCCTGCTGATCATCACCCTGTCCTTTATTCCTATCTTTACCCTGGAAGGTCAGGAAGGACGTCTGTTTGGCCCGCTGGCATTCACGAAAACGTACTCCATGGCGGGCGCGGCCGCGCTGGCCATCATCGTCATTCCGATTCTGATGGGATTCTGGATCCGGGGGAAAATTCCTGCAGAGACCAGTAACCCCCTGAACCGGGTACTGATCAAAGCGTATCATCCATTGCTGTTGCGGGTTCTCCACTGGCCAAAAACAACCCTGCTGGTTGCGGCCTTGTCCATTTTCACCGTTATCTGGCCGCTGAGCCAGGTGGGCGGTGAGTTTCTGCCGAAGATTAACGAGGGCGACCTGTTGTATATGCCGTCGACCCTGCCGGGTGTCTCTCCGGCTGAAGCTGCAGCGCTCCTGCAGACGACGGACAAGTTAATCAAAAGCGTTCCTGAAGTGGCCTCTGTATTTGGCAAGACCGGTAAAGCAGAGACCGCCACGGATTCCGCACCGCTCGAAATGGTTGAAACCACGATCCAGCTCAAACCTGAGGATCAGTGGCGTCCAGGCATGACGATTGACAAGATTATTGAAGAACTCGACAGGACCGTCCGTTTACCGGGGCTGGCAAACCTCTGGGTGCCGCCAATCCGTAACCGTATTGATATGCTCTCAACCGGGATCAAAAGCCCGATAGGTATCAAGGTGTCCGGAACGGTTCTGTCCGATATCGATGCAACGGCGCAGAGTATCGAAGCGGTCGCCAAAACCGTACCCGGCGTAGTGTCTGCTCTCGCAGAGCGACTGGAAGGCGGGCGCTACATTGATGTGGATATCAACCGGGAAAAAGCCTCCCGCTACGGAATGACGGTGGGCGATGTGCAGCTGTTCATCTCATCAGCCATCGGCGGCGCGACGGTAGGGGAAACGGTTGAAGGCGTGGCCCGGTACCCGATTAATATCCGCTATCCGCAGGATTACCGGAACAGCCCGCAGGCCCTGAAACAGATGCCGATCCTGACCCCGATGAAGCAGCAGATCACGCTGGGCGATGTTGCGGATATTAAGGTCGTTTCCGGGCCGACTATGCTGAAAACGGAAAATGCCCGTCCAGCCAGCTGGATTTACATTGACGCGCGCGGCAGGGATATGGTGTCGGTGGTTAATGACATTAAAACGGCGATCAGTCAGAAAGTGAAACTGAGACCGGGTACCAGCGTGTCATTCTCCGGACAGTTTGAACTGCTTGAGCATGCCAACAAGAAACTGAAGCTGATGGTGCCGATGACGGTGATGATCATCTTCATCCTGTTGTATCTGGCATTCCGCCGGGTTGATGAAGCCCTGCTGATCCTGATGAGCCTGCCGTTCGCCCTGGTTGGCGGGATATGGTTCCTGTACTGGCAGGGCTTCCATATGTCTGTCGCAACCGGAACGGGGTTTATCGCTCTGGCCGGGGTGGCAGCAGAGTTTGGCGTGGTCATGCTGATGTATCTGCGTCATGCCATTGAAGCGCACCCGGAATTGTCCCGTAAAGAGACGTTCACACCGGAAGGCCTTGATGAAGCCCTCTATCATGGTGCCGTACTGCGTGTCCGGCCGAAAGCCATGACCGTGGCGGTGATCATTGCGGGTCTGCTGCCAATACTCTGGGGAACCGGTGCAGGTTCAGAAGTCATGAGCCGTATCGCGGCACCCATGATTGGTGGGATGATCACGGCTCCGCTGCTGTCCCTGTTCATTATTCCTGCCGCCTACAAATTAATCTGGCTGCGCAGACATAAAAAAAGCGTGTCCTGAACCTGAAAGGGCACCCCCTGTGGGTGTCCTTCTTTACTGATTCACCCTGACGTCAGGGTTTAAATCGATAATATACAGAGGTGAGTATGAAAAAAGTGGTTCTGATGGCGCTGGCTCTCGGCCTTTCACTGCCCGCGATGGCGAGTGAAAAAGTGATTGATATGTACAAATCTGAAAACTGTGGCTGTTGTTCCCTGTGGGGCAAGGCGATGGAAAAAGACGGGTTTGAAGTACGAACTCACGTCATGAATGATCAGGCGCTGTCAGCCCTGAAAGAAAAGCATGCTATTCCTGCAGGACTGCGAAGTTGTCATTCCGCGGTTGCCGGTAATTTGATCATTGAAGGCCATGTGCCTGCGACAACGATACATAAGGCAATGCAGTCTGGTTCAGGTATATACGGTCTCGCCACCCCCGGTATGCCAGCAGGAAGTCCTGGAATGGAGATGGGAGCCCGAAAAGAGGCTTACGATGTTATCGCATTCTCACCGGATGGAAGTAAAAAAGTCTTCCAGCGAATCGAATAGTCAGCGGAACGGCTGATAACGGGACGCCGGTAGCAGGCACTCCTGTGCCGGCGATATTCGTGGTAATCGCATCCATGACATACCCTGAAGACAGAAGATGCTTCGGTATGCATAAGGAGAGTTACTGTGAAAAATGACAATGCAGTGCAACACAACAACCAGACTGCTTCTGAGCAGACATTATCCCCGGACGAGGGCCACGTATTGCATAAGGTGAGAGATCCCGTGTGCGGGATGGCCATCCTGCCCGACAGGGCGCACAGCAGCATTCGATACCAGGACCATCAACTTTATTTCTGCTCCGCCAGCTGTGAGAGTAAATTTAAAGCCCATCCCGATCGTTATCTTACCGAAGATGCCAGTGAACATTCCCATCACCATCACCACGATCATCACGAAGTCAGCCCTGATCAGATAAAACAGCCTCACCACCAGGCGGAAAAAGAGAATTCTGAAGGTGTGTGGACATGTCCGATGCACCCGGAGATACGCCGCAGTGGTCCCGGAAGCTGTCCTGTCTGTGGAATGGCACTGGAGCCGCTCGTAGCTACGGCATCCACGGGGCCGAGTGATGAACTTCACGACATGACAAGACGCTTCTGGCTGGGGTTGTTGCTGGCGTTTCCGGTTCTGGTACTCGAAATGGGATCTCATCTGTTTCCCGAGTTGAGGAATACAGTACCGCCACAGTACAACACATGGCTGCAGCTGCTTCTGGCCTCCCCTGTCGTGTTGTGGTGTGGCTGGCCATTCTTCGCCCGGGCCGGAATGTCGTTACGTAACCGCTCCCTGAATATGTTTACCCTTGTTGCAATGGGGACCGGCGTAGCCTGGGTTTACAGCGTCATTGCAACCGTCTTCCCCTCCTGGTTTCCTGCATCGTTCAGAAACATGGATGGCCTGGTGGCCGTTTATTTTGAAGCCGCAGCAGTTATTACGGTGCTTGTTCTGCTGGGACAGGTTCTTGAGCTGCGGGCACGGGAACAAACCTCAGGCGCCATTACTGCGCTTCTGAACCTTGCCCCCAAAACCGCCAGACGGCTGGATCATGACGGTCATGAAACGGATATTAATGCGGAAGATGTCCTGCCTGGCGATAAGCTCCGCATCAGACCTGGAGAGAGTATTCCGGTCGACGGTATCGTGATCGAAGGCAAAACAACCGTTGATGAATCGATGGTGACCGGGGAATCTATGCCGGTTACCAAAACGGAGGGTGACCCTGTCATCGGGGGGACCATTAATCAGACAGGGAGTCTCATCATCCGTGCAGAGAAAGTCGGTGATGAAACAATGCTCTCACGAATTGTTCAGATGGTCGCTGATGCACAGCGTTCGCGTGCCCCCATCCAGAGAATGGCTGACAGCGTTTCAGGCTGGTTTGTTCCTCTGGTGATACTTATCGCGGTTGTTGCTTTCGTGATCTGGTCTGTCTGGGGGCCCGAGCCCAGGATGGCGCACGGTCTCATTGCGGCTGTGTCGGTCCTGATTATTGCCTGTCCCTGCGCGCTGGGGCTGGCCACGCCGATGTCGATAATGGTGGGGGTGGGCAAAGGAGCCCAGGCCGGGGTGTTAATCAGGAATGCCGAAGCCCTTGAGCGTCTTGAAAAAGTGGACACGCTGGTTGTCGACAAAACAGGCACGCTCACGGAAGGTTCGCCTACGGTGACAGGGATTATCAGTCTCAATCCGGGTGGGGAAACATCTCTTTTGCGTGTAACAGCCGCAGTGGAAAAAGGCTCGCAGCATCCGCTGGGTATGGCAGTAGTTAAAGCAGCACAGGAAAAGGGGATCGCAATACCCGCAGTCACTCATTTCGATGCACCGTCGGGTAAAGGTGTCTCAGGCGATGTCGAAGGTCAACGGGTTGTTATTGGTAATGAACTGGCTATGCAGGAAAACAGTATAGTTATTGATAATCAAAAGGCCGTTGCGGATACGTTGCGGATGGAAGGCGCTACCGTTATCTATGTGGCCACAGACGGGGACCTTGCAGGCCTGATAGCTATCTCGGATCCCGTGAAAACAACCACGCCGGATGCGCTTAAAGCTTTGCGTCAGGCGGGGATCCGCATCGTTATGCTCACCGGGGATAACCAGCTTACTGCTGAAGCAGTCGCACGGAAACTGGGAATAGATGAGGTTGAAGCCGGAATTCTGCCGGATGGCAAAAAAGCAGTGATAACCCGACTGAAAGAGTCTGGCCATGTGGTTGCGATGGCCGGAGACGGTGTGAATGATGCCCCGGCGCTGGCAGCGGCTGACGTGGGTATAGCCATGGGAACGGGTACAGATGTGGCAATTGAAAGTGCCGGAGTCACCCTTCTCAAAGGCGACTTGATGATACTGAACAGGGCCCGTCATCTGTCAGAGATCACCATGAAAAATATCCGTCAGAATCTGTTTTTTGCATTTATCTACAACGCACTTGGCGTGCCTGTGGCTGCAGGTCTGCTTTATCCTGTGTATGGAATACTGCTGTCGCCAGTTATTGCGGCGGCGGCCATGGCTCTTTCCTCCGTCAGCGTCATTGTGAATGCGTTGCGTCTGAAAAGTGTCAGGCTCGGGAAATAACACTGAGTGAAGGGTCAGTTACGAACAGAAGGAGTCCAGTATGAAAAGTACCACCTATGCGCTTATTGCTGTCGCCGCGATCGCGGCATTTGCCCTCCTGCGCGAACACTGGTCACATGTGGCAGGTTACTGGCCATATCTGTTATTGCTGGTCTGCCCGCTAATGCATCTTTTCCACGGCCACGGAGGGCATGGAGATCATCAACATCACGGAAGTGAAAACGATAAAAAAAATTAATCCGGCAGACGGGGCCGCGTCGCGGTCCCGTTATCAGTCCAGGTATCGTTCGTAGTCTCTGGCATGCGCAAAGGCATGCTGTTCGAGTTTGTTATCAGCGGGTGCCGCTGCCCGGAACGCCAGAGAGTTAACAGGGTTGTTATTGATGACCAGCTCGTAATGCAGATGAGGACCGGATGAACGTCCGCTGTTACCGGATAACGCAATAGCACCTCCCCGTGTAACCCTGGCCCCTTTAGTAACGAGTATTTTATTGAGGTGGAGATAGCGAGTTTTAACACCGGCTTTTCCCGTTACTTCAACAAAATATCCCATGGTACTGTTGTATTCGGCCCGTGTGATTTTTCCGTCGATGACGCTGACTATTTTCGTGTTCATGGGCATGGAATAATCAATGCCATTATGGGGACTCACTTTTCCCGATACCGGGTTAAGTCTTGCAGGATTGAAAGGCGAACTGAGTCTTGCTGTGGCCGGTAACGGATAATCGAGACTGCCTTTCCCGGAAGTATCGGAAAGGTTATAGAACTTTTTATCTGATATACGATACGCCGTGTAATTAAATGAACCGGACGTAAATTTATAGGCCACGACACGTGATTTTCCCGCTTTCTTTTGCAGTACGAGTTTTAATGATTCATTTTTTTTCAAATGCCGCAGATTAAACCGGGAAGGCAAGGAGCGCTGAAGAGTAGCGATCTCGTTCGATTCCAGCCCCGAGCGGGTGGCTGAAAGGTAGGCATTTTCTTTTACGACATCGGTAGAATACATTTACTGGAATTCGCCGTTAGCATGAACACTGCGGCGTATGCTAGGGGTTTTCAGGAGGCGTGTCATCTGTCAGTTAATCGGGAGCACCGTTGATGGTCGTCATTTTTGTAACATATCTTGTTTCCCGTTTGCTCCTGAAGCTCTGGGAACTGTATGACCAGCCCGACGGTGATGATTAACGGGACTGAAACAGGTTACGGCAGAGCAATATGGGGCTCATGTCCTGCTACGTAACCCGTCAGTAAAGCCCTGCTGCGCACCTGACGCTAAGCACTAACCCGCCTGCAGTTACCTGGTCGAATACAGCCCGCGAAGCTTTCTTGCCTGCGTCTGATGTGCTTCCGCACCGGCATTATTGACCTGCTCATGCACGAGAGCGGCTTTTTCTCCGGCATTCAGTTCGTTAAAAGAAGAAGACGAGGTCTTTGAATTTGCATCACTGCCGGACAGCATTTTTTTATGTTCCTCAATCATTTTCTGATGCGCATAGGACGCGCTGTTGTTCATAAATGAATGAGCAACAATGGCCCTTTCATGTTCATTCATTTCAGAGAATGAGGGCGTGTTGTTTTTATTAACCCTGTCCGGTAAGTTTTCATGCGTCGAGGAATTCACATGACTGACGGCTGAGGCATTATTAACAAATCGATGTGCTTCATGGGCAATATCACTGGACTGAGCAAAAGCTGCCCCACAAAATAAAGCTGTAAACGCAGTGGTCGTGATTAATATATTCATGTGTAATTACCTTCTGAGGTACATAAAAGATGTCCTTATGATCATATATAAAAATAATCAACCTGTGGGGAAGATGACGTAAATGTAATACAGCTATGTACATTACACGATTGTAATGAATTTGTTTCTTAAGGTGTGCTAGATTCATTTCATTGTAAGTGGATGAACCAGTAATTTAATTTAAATCGGTTCTCGAATTCTGTCAGTAACCATACTTTAAATAAGGGAATGCGCATGCTGTTGAAAACGTCTCGACGAACTTTCCTGAAGGGGTTAACCCTCTCTGGCGTAGCCGGAAGTCTTGGCGTATGGAGTTTCAATGCGCGTTCCAGTCTGAGCCTGCCAGTTGCCGCATCCCTGCAGGGTACTCAGTTTGACCTGACCATTGGTGAAACGGCCGTCAATATCACGGGCAGTGAGCGTCAGGCCAAAACAATCAATGGAGGCCTGCCGGGGCCCGTTCTTCGCTGGAAAGAAGGTGACACCATTACCCTGAAGGTCAAAAACCGTCTTAATGAACAGACGTCCATTCACTGGCACGGCATTATTCTTCCGGCCAATATGGATGGTGTTCCGGGGCTGAGTTTTATGGGCATAGAGCCTGATGATACCTACGTTTACACCTTTAAGGTTAAGCAGAACGGGACTTACTGGTACCACAGCCATTCCGGTCTGCAGGAACAGGAGGGGGTATACGGTGCCATTATCATCGATGCCGGGGAGCCAGAACCGTTTACTTACGATCGTGAGCATGTGGTCATGTTGTCTGACTGGACCGATGAAAATCCTCACAGCCTGCTGAAAAAATTAAAAAAACAGTCGGATTACTACAATTTCAATAAACCAACCGTTGGCTCTTTTTTCCGCGACGTGAATACCAGGGGGCTGTCAGCCACCATTGCCGATCGGAAAATGTGGGCTGAAATGAAAATGAATCCGACTGACCTCGCGGATGTCAGTGGCTACACCTACACCTATCTCATGAACGGGCAGGCCCCGCTGAAAAACTGGACCGGACTGTTCCGTCCCGGTGAAAAGATACGCTTACGGTTTATCAACGGCTCGGCAATGACCTATTTCGATATCCGTATCCCCGGGCTGAAAATGACGGTCGTGGCTGCAGATGGCCAGTATGTAAACCCGGTTACCGTTGACGAATTCAGGATTGCCGTTGCCGAAACCTATGATGTCATTGTGGAGCCTCAGGGTGAGGCCTATACCATCTTCGCACAATCCATGGACAGGACCGGTTACGCTCGAGGGACACTGGCCACGAGAGAGGGGTTAAGTGCTGCCGTTCCCCCCCTCGATCCCCGTCCTCTGTTGACCATGGAAGATATGGGTATGGGGGGAATGGGACATGATATGGCAGGAATGGACCACAGCCAGATGGGAGGCATGGATAACAGCGGAGAGATGATGTCTATGGACGGTGCTGACCTTCCGGATAGCGGGACATCCTCCGCGCCCATGGATCACAGCAGCATGGCCGGTATGGATCATTCCCGGATGGCCGGAATGCCGGGTATGCAAAGTCATCCTGCGTCAGAAACGGATAACCCACTGGTTGATATGCAGGCGATGAGCGTCTCTCCGAAGTTAAATGATCCGGGTATTGGTCTTCGAAATAACGGAAGAAAGGTTCTCACGTACGCGGATTTGAAAAGCCGCTTTGAGGATCCTGACGGACGTGAACCTGGCCGTACCATAGAACTGCATTTAACCGGCCACATGGAAAAGTTTGCCTGGTCATTTAACGGAATCAAGTTTTCAGATGCCGCACCGGTGCTGCTGAAATACGGTGAGCGGCTCAGGATCACGCTGATCAACGATACCATGATGACTCACCCCATTCACCTGCATGGTATGTGGAGCGATCTGGAAGATGAAAACGGTAATTTCATGGTTCGTAAACACACAATAGATGTTCCCCCTGGTACAAAACGCAGTTACAGAGTGACAGCAGATGCGCTTGGCCGCTGGGCGTATCACTGCCATTTGCTCTATCACATGGAAATGGGAATGTTTCGTGAAGTCCGGGTGGAGGAATGATGCGAATGAAGAGAAATTTGAAGGCCATACCTGTTCTGGTCGCCGGTTTGTTTACCTCACAGCTTTCTATTGCGGCGGGCTCCGTCTCTGCAGATCCCCACGCCGGGCACGACATGTCTGCCATGCAGATGCCAGCAGATGAGAATTTCACTGAGATGACGTCAATGGAGCCCATTGTAACTGAGAGCAGAACGCCAATTCCGCCTGTTACCGATGCCGACCGGAAGGCTGCATTCGGCAATTTACAGGGGCATGCGATTCACGACAGTGCGATTAATTATCTGGTTCTGCTGGATCAACTGGAATGGCAACGGTCGGACAACACCAACAATTTCAGCTGGAGTGTTAACAGCTGGATTGGAGGCGACACAGATCGGATTTGGCTAAAGAGTGAAGGTGAACGAAGCAATGGGGAAACGGAGGCGGCTGAAGCGCAGTTACTCTGGGGACATGCGGTTGGCCCATGGTGGGATTTGGTTGCGGGTGTCAGGCAGGATTTCAGACCTGCTTCTGCCCGGACCTGGGCTGCTGTCGGTTTTCAGGGGCTGGCACTCTATAATTTTGAGTCTGAAATTACGGGTTTTGTCAGTAATGGCGGAAAAGCAGCCCTTCGTCTGGGAGGAGAATACGACGTTTTACTGACTAACCGGCTCATACTCCAGCCATCCTATGAGGTGAATTTCTACAGTCAGGATGATGAATCGCGGGGTCGCGGCAGGGGACTGACTGACACAGAGCTGGGGCTCCGGCTGCGCTATGAAATACGCCGTGAGTTTGCACCCTATATAGGCGTTTCCTGGAATCAACTTTACGGGAAAACATCCGATATGGCGAAAAGAGAAGGTGAGAAAGACCATCAGGTAGTATTCCTGGCGGGAGCCAGAATCTGGTTTTAACGCACTGATATAAAATACTCAACTAAACAGGTAAATAAAATGTCGATTTTAAATAAAGCCATTCTTACAGGTGGCCTCGTTATGGGCGTTGCTTTCTCTGCTATGGCCCATCCGGAATTAAAAAGCTCTGTGCCACAGGCTGATTCAGCCGTAGCGGCCCCGGAAAAGATTCAGCTTAATTTCTCGGAAAATCTGACCGTGAAATTCTCAGGTGCAAAATTAACGATGACGGGTATGAAAGGCATGTCATCACATTCTCCGATGCCGGTCGCGGCAAAAGTGGCGCCAGGCGCTGACCCTAAATCGATGGTCATTATTCCGCGAGAGCCTTTACCCGCTGGCACTTATCGTGTTGACTGGCGCGCGGTTTCTTCAGATACGCACCCTATTACCGGTAATTACACCTTTACAGTGAAGTAATATTATGAACGACCTGATTATGATTGTTATTCGTTTTCTTCTTTATCTGGATTTGATGGTAATATTTGGATTGCCATTTTTTCAGATATATGGAATAAGCGGTGTCAGACATGAAACCTATAACCTGACTAATTTCAGGTCGTTTATAACTTTTGCTGTTGTTACAGGCATCATTCTTACTGGCATTAATATGCTCCTGGTATCTAATGCCATGAGTGGAGTAACTGACCTCAGAGAATTATCCATCCATGTTATCGAGATGGTGATAGAAGAAACTGATGTGGGTATTAGCTGGATTGTCAGGCTCTGTGCCCTGTTTACCACACTCGGTGCTTTGTTCCTTTACACTAATAAGAGAGTATTGTCCTGCCTGCTGATGACGATGAGTGGGGGCGTGGCGCTGGCTACACTTGCCTGGGGAGGACACGCCGTTATGCATGACGGTCTGCATTACTATCTCCATTTACTGAGCGATCTGACCCATCTCGGCGCTGCAGGTGCCTGGACAGGTGCTCTGGTTGCATTTGCTATCCTGCTGATGCGCAGAAACGAGCATAATGCACAGAGCGTCATTGTGATATCTGACTCCCTGGCAAAATTTGCCACGGCAGGAACGGTGATTGTTGTAGCCCTGATCCTGAGTGCGCTGGTCAACTATCTGTATATTGCTGAGGGTAACTTAACTCCCTTATTCAACAGTTCCTGGGGGAGGATATTGCTTGCCAAGACGGCTCTGTTTGTTCTGATGCTTCTTCTGGCTGCAGCAAACCGGTTTCACCTGGGTCCCCGGCTTGAAGTTATGGTCAGGGAAGGGAATTATGATCGCAGCGTTGCCCTGATGCGAAACAGCATCCTGACAGAATTCGTTGTTGCGATTATCATTCTGGGCGCCGTAGCGTGGCTCGGAATGCTTGCTCCGTCTCAGGTCAGCTAGGGGACAGCCAAAGCTTATGCGTGAGATTTTTACTTTCATATCAGCGAGTTGACCATGCAGCGTATTTTAATCGTTGAAGACGAACAAAAAACAGGTCGTTACCTGCAGCAGGGACTGGTTGAGGAAGGCTATCAGGCCGATCTCTTTAATAATGGCCGCGATGGTCTCGGGGCCGCGTCGAAGGGACAGTATGATTTGATAATACTGGACGTGATGCTGCCTTTCCTCGACGGGTGGCAAATCATCAGCGCACTGAGGGAGTCCGGGCACGAAGAACCGGTCCTGTTTTTAACCGCAAAGGACAACGTGCGGGACAAAGTGAAAGGACTGGAGCTTGGCGCAGATGACTACCTGATTAAGCCCTTTGATTTTACGGAGCTGGTTGCACGTGTAAGAACCCTACTGCGCCGGGCACGCTCGCAGGCCGCAACAGTCTGCACCATCGCCGATATGACCGTTGATATGGTGCGCCGGACCGTGATCCGTTCGGGGAAGAAGATCCATCTCACCGGTAAAGAATACGTTCTGCTTGAGTTGCTGCTGCAACGCACCGGAGAAGTGTTACCCAGGAGTCTTATCTCGTCCCTGGTCTGGAACATGAATTTTGACAGTGATACGAATGTGATTGATGTCGCCGTGAGACGTCTGAGAAGTAAAATTGATGATGACTTTGAGCCAAAACTGATCCATACCGTTCGCGGTGCCGGATATGTCCTGGAGATCAGAGAAGAGTGAGGTTCAAAATTTCCCTGACCACACGCCTGAGCCTGATTTTTTCTGCGGTGATGCTTACGGTATGGTGGTTATCAAGTTTTATCCTGATTAGCACCCTTAATGGCTATTTCGATAATCAGGACCGCGATTTTCTGACAGGTAAACTTCAGCTCACCGAAGAGTTTCTTAAAACAGAGACGTTCAGGAACAAAACGGATATTAAGTCATTATCAGAAAAAATAAACGATGCGATGGTGGGGCACAATGGCTTATTCATTTCTATAAAAAACATGGAAAATGAAAAAATTGTTGAACTCTATGCCAAAAATTCTGTTGTTCCAGCGGTCCTGCTTAATAAGTCGGGTGATATTCTCGACTATATGATCCAGACGGAAGAAAATAACACCGTGTACCGCAGTATCTCGCGGCGGGTTGCCGTGACGCCGGAACAGGGTAAAAGCAAACATGTCATCATTACGGTTGCCACGGATACTGGGTATCACACCCTGTTTATGGACAAACTCAGTACCTGGCTGTTCTGGTTCAATATCGGTCTGGTCTTTATTTCTGTTTTTCTGGGCTGGCTGACCACACGTATTGGTCTGAAACCGCTACGGGAAATGACCAGTCTGGCTTCCTCCATGACCGTACACAGCCTGGATCAGCGTCTAAATCCCGATCTGGCTCCGCCGGAAATCTCTGAGACCATGCAGGAGTTCAATAATATGTTTGATCGCCTGGAGGGGGCATTCCGGAAACTGTCAGATTTCTCGTCTGACATCGCGCATGAGCTGCGCACACCAGTCAGTAATCTGATGATGCAGACGCAGTTTGCACTGGCTAAGGAAAGGGATGTTTCGCATTACCGCGAAATTTTATTCGCTAACCTGGAAGAACTGAAAAGGTTGTCACGAATGACCAGTGACATGCTTTTTCTGGCACGTTCAGAGCATGGTCTGCTGCGGCTGGATAAACATGATGTGGATCTGGCAGCCGAACTGAATGAATTACGTGAGTTGTTCGAGCCCCTGGCAGACGAAACAGGAAAGACAATCACGGTTGAAGGAGAGGGCGTTGTTGCCGGAGACAGCGATATGCTCCGACGTGCTTTCAGTAACCTGCTTTCCAATGCAATCAAGTATTCTCCCGATAACACCTGTACAGCGATACACCTTGAGCGTGACAGTGACTGTGTGAACGTGATGATTACGAATACGATGTCCGGCCAGGTTCCCGCTAATCTGGAACGTTTGTTTGACCGGTTCTATCGCGCAGACTCATCAAGGTTCTACAACACGGAAGGCGCGGGGCTGGGATTATCAATTACAAGGTCGATCATTCATGCTCACGGCGGCGAGCTGTCAGCAGAACAGCAGGGGCGTGAAATTGTGTTCAAAGTGCGCCTGTTAATGGATTAATCCCGTTGTTCAGGAGAAACCTGGAAGGTGACAAAATTGTCATCATTCAGTCACGCGATAAACAGAGGCGGTTTTTTATAATTATTCATAAATCAGGAGCAGCGTGATAACACAATCACCTGGTTCCTGGAGTGATGATTAACCCGCCCTGAGATCAACTGCTTTCTCTGTTATAAGCCATTGATTGTTTGGGTATGTAAACACCGGAGACCCAACCATGAAAAAGATTCTCGTATCATTTGTTGCCATTATGGCTGCCGCTTCATCTGCCATGGCTGCAGAGACAATGAACATGCATGACCAGGTAAATAATGCACAGGCACCTGCCCACCAGATGCAGTCATCTGCTGAAAAAAGTGCAATTCAGGGAGACAGCATGACAATGATGGATATGAGCAGTCACGATCAGGCCGCAATGTCCCATGACATGATGCAAAACAGCAATTCTGCTGCCCACCAGGACATGGCTGAAATGCATAAAAAAATGATGAAAGCTAAACCCGGAGCTACCAACGAAACAGCAAAGTCATTTTCTGAAATGAGCGAGCATGAGAAGGCCGCAGCTGTACATGAGAAGGCGAATAATGGTCAGTCTTCCGTTGTTCACCAGCAGCAGGCTGATAAGCATCGCAGTCAGATCACCCAGAATTAACCCGCAGCTCCACTTGTTAGACCCTCATTTGACGCCGAAGTCACTGGCTTACGCTCCCGTCCGGGAGCGTTTTTTTTCCCATATATCAAACTTTAACTCTGAAGAGGTGGAAGTATCTGACCAACACTGTCACGTAACGCCAGATAACTACAAAAACACCTTTTTCCTCCTGTAAATTGCAGTTCCTGCAAGAACATCAAGGCATAATGTTGGAACAGCGTGTGATACACACTTAGCATCATGTTTTGTATGTGTTTTTTTAAAACTTTACAACTTTAAAGTCTTTTTCAGGTTAAAGGATACAACTTTAATGTCTCTACACAGCAGAGAAATAATCACGCAACGCAATTATTGCACCAACTTTTCCTGCTCTTTCAACTAAGCTTCGACCAGGTGCCCCGCTGCGTTCGCGGGGCCATATTCCTTTTGGTCAGAGCATTCGTCATGCAGCTACTCAGTATTATCATTTTGCTTACCCTTACCGTGGTGATCCATTCGCTGTGGATGTTTGGCGTTTTAAAATTCATAAAACTAGAAGTGGATTCAGCGGTACGCATTGTCTTACGCAATGTTGGCATCGTTATCTCCATGATCTTCGCGCATCTCCTCGAAGCCGGGCTGTTTGCTGCGTTTTATTTTGTCATTGACGCATTTAAGGACTGGAATACCAGCTTCTATTTTTCGCTGGTCAGTTACGCCACCGTGGGGTACGGCGATGTCACGTTACCCCAGCACTGGCGGCTCATCGGCGGCGTAGAGGGGCTTATCGGCGCCCTGATGGTTGGCTGGTCTGTGGCGGTGCTGGTGGCGGTGCTGCAGCGTTTGCGTGGCATGACCGCCTAAACGACAGATGCGCATGCCCCGCCTGGTAAGGTAAAGTACCCCCTTCTTGCGTAGCCGACAGGGCTACGGCTTTGAGGGTGAAGAGGCTGAGTAACAGCCCACGCCTTTCTGTTCCTGGTTTACGCCAGTTTGCATGGTGTTGTGTTTTGTCTGCCAAAAGGGTTTTGT
Organism: Enterobacter sp. BIDMC92; assembly: GCF_001030225.1. Lineage (NCBI taxonomy): Bacteria > Pseudomonadati > Pseudomonadota > Gammaproteobacteria > Enterobacterales > Enterobacteriaceae > Enterobacter > Enterobacter sp. BIDMC92. Next base: position 4,474,626 of record NZ_KQ087598.1, on the reverse strand, counting down.
ATGTCTGCTGCTCATCTCGGTTTCCCGACGGAAACCGTTGTTGTCTTTGTGGTGATGGCCGTTGGGGCGATGTTTATCGACCTCTTTATGCACCGTCACGATAAACCGATCTCGCTGAAAAGTGCCGCCATGTGGTCCCTCTTCTGGGTCATGATGGCGATGGCGTTCGCCGGGTTCCTGTATGTTCACCATGGTGCCGAAATGGCGAGCCTGTTCCTTACCGGTTACGCGCTGGAAGAGGTGCTCTCTGTCGATAACCTGTTTGTGATGATGGCGATCTTCGCCTGGTTCGGCGTGCCGGATAAGTATCGTCACCGCGTCCTTTACTGGGGCGTGCTGGGGGCGATTATCTTCCGCGGTATTTTCGTGGCGATCGGCACCAGCCTGCTGAGCCTGGGGCCGTACGTGGAGGTGATTTTCGCGCTGGTCGTCGGCTGGACGGCGGTGATGATGCTCAAGCGCAATGAAGAGAGCGACGAGGTGGAGGATTACTCCGGGCATCTCGCGTATCGCCTGGTGAAACGCTTCTATCCTGTCTGGCCGAAAATCAGCAGCAATGCCTTTATTCTGACCCAGAAAGAGGTGGATGCGGAGCTTGAAAAACCGGAAAACCAGGACGTGATGGTGGGCCGCGTTAAGAAGGCGAAGCGCTATGCGACGCCGCTGCTGCTTTGCGTGGCGGTTGTCGAACTCTCTGATGTGATGTTCGCCTTTGACTCCGTGCCGGCCATTATTGCCGTGAGCCGCGAACCGCTGATTATTTACAGCGCCATGATGTTCGCCATTCTGGGCCTGCGTACGCTCTACTTCGTGCTGGAAGCGATGAAGCAGTATCTGGTGCACCTCGAAAAAGCCGTCGTGCTGCTGCTGTTCTTCGTGGCGTTCAAGCTGGGATTAAATGCTACCGATCACTTCTGGCATCACGGTTACAACATTGGCGCCACGGCAAGTCTGTTTGTCGTGCTCGGCGTGCTGGCGCTGGGGATTATTGCGAGCGTGATGTTCCCTGGGAAGCGTGAGGCATGATACCTCGCTTTTCTCCCTCTCCCTGTGGGAGAGGGCCGGGGTAAGGGCACCAGAGCGCACCTAACCCTTGATCGGTGAATTCCGGCGCTTGCGCGGGGGATGGAAATGCCGCCAGTGTGGATCCTGCGCGGCTGCCAGCAGTTCGTGGTCGCCGCGGGTGTCTCCCCAGGCGCGCAGGTGATAGGCGTTCAAATCGCCGTACACTTTTTCCAACCTGGCCACTTTCTGAGCGCAGCGGCAGTTATGGCCGGTAATGCGCCCCGTCAGCTTACCGTCTTTCACTTCCAGTTGGGTACCAATCAGCTTAATGCCCAGTTTGTCGGCCCAGGGCTGGAGCACCAGCGCCGGCGACGCGGAACAGATGGTCACCTCCGCACCGGAATTTACCTCAGCCGCAACCGCCAGAACCCCTTCGGGGCGCATCAGCTTGTCCCAGTATTTTTCGCAAAACGCTTCCGCCTGCTGGCGTAACCAGTGTTCATCCACGCCCGTCAGGAACGTTTTAATCAGCACTTCTTTTAGCTCATCGCGCGTCAGCTTACGGCGCACGCAGTGGAGCGTGGGCAGCGCCATACGCACCAGGCGACCTGCGAAGTAACGTTTCCCGAAGGCAAACCGCAGGAAAGGGATAAAGCTGTCGTGGTGCGTTAATGTCCCGTCAAAGTCAAAGACAGAGAGCACGCTGGATTTCGCCACCGTCTCGTCGGCAATCATATTGGTCATAAATACGTCTTAGCTGAAATACACATTCTTCGGATCAGTTTACCTGCTTTACCCGGGGAGTCCTTACATCCCCACCATTTTTTTCTCGATCTTGCGAACTGAAAGTGAGTCCAATTTTGGTCTCGATAAGCGTTGGTGAAAAAGTGAGCTGCCTATATTATCGCCACATCACGATTTTTAGGGGGACCCTTGGCCTCCGCAGGTAAGGAAAAATTCACTCACATACGCTCTCTGATATGACCTTAAGATCGCTTATTTCAATACTCTCGTTAAGTTTTGCCTCGTTTTCCGCCTTCAGTTTTCAACTGCCGGCATCAATGCTATCGATGAACAACGAGCTTGCGGCAGCGCCTGCGAAATCGGCGCTGCTTCATCCGGAAACGGGTCCGCTGCGCTCACGTATTCTCGATCAATACCAGAAGTGGAAAGGCACGCAGTATCAGTGGGGCGGCACCACGCATCGCGGGGTGGATTGCTCCGCGCTGATGCAGCATCTGTTCAGCGATGCCGTACATCTCGACCTGCCGCGCACGACAGGTGAGCAGATCCATCGCGGCGTGCAGGTGGCGCAATACCGCCTTCAGGTCGGGGATCTGGTGTTCTTCCAGACCGGCCCGAACCGTAAGCACGTCGGCGTATACATTGGCGACAGCCAGTTTATTCATGCCTCAAGCAGCCAGGGCGTGACGGTGTCCACCCTGAACGATAGCTACTGGCAAGCGCACTATATTACTGCCCGCCGGGTTGCAGGCAGTGCGGCCTGACCGGCTCAGATAATGTCATCCACGACGCCACCGTCGACGCGCAACGCCGCGCCCGAGGTGGCGGAGGCCTGAGGCGAACAGACATAAATCACCATGTTGGCGACCTCTTCAACCGTGGCTGCGCGCTGGATCACCGAGCTGGGGCGGTTGGCCATCACAAACTCTTTTGCCAGCTGCTCCAGCGATTTTCCGGTTCTCTCGATCTCGTCTTTCATCATCTCCGCGAAACCGTCCGACATCGTCGGGCCCGGCAAGACGCTGTTGACCGTCACACCGCTGCCCGCCACGAACTTCGCCAGCCCGCGCGCCAGCGAGAGTTGCGCCGTTTTGGTCACACCGTAGTGGATCATGTCCGCCGGAATATTGCAGGCTGACTCGGAGGAGATAAACACCACCCGTCCCCAGCCTTTCTGCACCATACCGGGAAGCAGAGCGCGGGAGAGGCGCACGCCGGACATCACGTTGGTCTGCCAGTAACGCTCCCAGGTGTCATCGTCGGTGGCATAGAAATCCTGCGGGCCGTAAATCCCGGCGTTATTGACCAGAATGTCGACATTGCTCGCTACCTTCAGCAGCGACTCCACCCCTTCATTTGAACCGAGATCGGCGATCGCGGCACGCACCTGCACGCCAGGCACCACCTGCTGTAGCTGTTGAATACCCTTGTTCACCGAGTCGGTGCTGCGCCCATTGACGATCACTTCCGCGCCGCTTTCAGCCAGCCCTCTGGCAATGGCGAAACCAATTCCGCCCGTCGAGGCGGTCACCAGCGCCACTTTTCCCGTCAGGTCGATCTTCATCATCAGGCTCCTTATCGTTTTAACGTTCGGACCTTAAAGCGTAGCAGGTGATGATGACGGCTCCTGGCTAAAAAGGCGCAACAGCGTCTCGACCTGCTCATCAAGCGGGGCGAGGGAGCGCTTAACGATCAGGTGCAGCGGCGTGGCCCGGCGCACGCCGTGACTGAGCGGCAGCAGCTTCAGCACCCCTTGCTCGAGCTGAGCCTGTATGCGCTCCTCCGGCAGCCAGCCGTAACCCACCTGCGACATCACCGCCTCAATGGCGGCGTCAATGGTGGAGAAGGTCCAGGAGCCTCCGGCCGTGCGCGCTGAAGACTGGTTGTCCGCAATCTGGATGAGCGGCCACGGGCGGAGCATGTCATCGCTAAGCGGTGCGTCGAGCGTAAAGAGGGGATGCTGATGGTGGGCCACGGCAACAAAGTCGATGTTCATCAGCCATTCGCCCAGCCCGGTAATATCCTGGCGGCGGGTGAGCACCATCACATCGGCTTCATCGTTAATCGCCTCAGCGCGCGTGTTTTCCAGTACTTCGGTGAGGCGCACCTGCGTTTGCGGATACTGTTGCTGGAACTGACGCAGGATGGCGAACAGACGACGGCGGGGGAAGATATTATCCACCACCAGATCCAGCCGCGTGCGCATGCCGTTGCGCAGGGTCGCCGCGCGGGTTTCAACATACGCGAAGGCTTTTAATAGCGGTTTGACCTGGTTGAGAAGCAGTTCCCCGGCGGGGGTCAACACCGCCCGGCGGCCCTCCTGAACCAGAAGCGCCACTCCCAGCCGTTCCTGCAAAAGCGACAGGTTATAGCTGACGGAAGACTGGCTGCGGTGAGTCTCTTCTGCGGCTCTGGCAAAGCTGCCCGCCTCAACCACTTTCGCCAGTAAAGACCATTGCTCAAGCGTCGTCTTATGCATAATTAATCTAAAATTTGGATGAATTTGATTCAAACATAGCGTTATTTATTCATTTTTTGAAGGGGTACGATCGTCTCATCAAAACAAAGGAGACATCTTATGAACACCTTCGACAAACATGATTTAAGCGGCTTCGTCGGCAAACATCTGGTTTATACCTACGATAATGGCTGGAACTACGAGATTTATATCAAAAATGACACGACCATCGACTACCGTATTCACAGCGGTCTGGTGGGAAATCGTTGGGTAAAAGATCAGCGGGTGTATATCGCTCGCGTGGGTGAGAGCATCTGCAAAATTTCATGGACCGAGCCAACCGGCACCGACGTCAGTCTGATCGTGAACCTGGGCGACAAACTGTTCCATGGCACCATCTTCTTCCCGCGCTGGGTCATGAACAACCCGGAAAAAACCGTCTGCTTCCAGAACGATCACATTCCGCTGATGAACAGCTATCGCGATGCAGGCCCTGCGTATCCAACGGAAGTGATTGATGAATTTGCCACTATTACCTTTGTGCGCGACTGCGGTGCTAACGATGACAGCGTGATTGCGTGTGCGGCCAGCGAGTTACCAGAAAACTTTCCAGATAACTTAAAATAAGCGCGACAATTAACTAAAAAGAAAAGTTCCCGGTTATTCCCTATTATTTTGGAAAAACCGGGAATTTTTTTGTTTGTTGAGGTTTGGTTTAAACGTTACATTTTGAAAAGGTTGAATACGATCACAAAATAAATAATTCATAAAAGTGCAATCTGTTGATTATAAACTGATTTTCATGTTGTTTATTTCGGTTTAAATACTCATCTTAATTTTTCCCTAAGAAATGAGCGCTACCTTGATATGAGTTTATGGTTCGTTGAAATAAACGAACTGGCAAATGGTTAATATCAAAAGCATGCCATTCTTATTGCAAGGAATTTAATGATGAGTGATTTTTTGCCTTTTTCCCGCCCGTCTATGGGCAATGAGGAATTAGCGGCGTTGCAGGAGGTATTAGCCTCCGGCTGGATCACGACCGGGCCGAAAAATCAGGCGCTGGAAGAGGCATTTTGCCAGCTTACCGGCAATCAGCACGCGATTGCGGTCTGTTCGGCCACCGCGGGAATGCACGTCACGCTGATGGCGCTGGATATTGGCCCGGGTGATGAAGTCATTACCCCCTCCCAGACCTGGGTCTCCACGCTGAATATGATCGTTTTGCTGGGCGCCACGCCGGTGATGATTGACGTGGATAAAGAGACGTTGATGGTGACGCCCGACGCCGTTGAAGCGGCTATTACCCCGCGTACTAAAGCCATTATTCCCGTGCATTATGCCGGCGCGCCCTGTGATATCGACGCTATTCACGCCATCGGTGAACGTCACGGTATTCCGGTGATTGAAGACGCGGCCCATGCCGCCGGAACGTACTACAAAAACCGTCATGTCGGCTGGAAAGGAACGGCGATTTTCTCCTTTCACGCCATTAAAAATATGACCTGTGCAGAAGGCGGCTTAGTCGTTACGGATAATGCCGGGCTTGCTGCGCGGATCCGCAGCCTGAAATTCCATGGCCTGGGGGTGGATGCCTATGACCGCCAGACGCATGGCCGTGCGCCGCAGGCGGAGGTGATCGCGCCGGGCTATAAATACAACCTGGCGGATATCAATGCTGCCCTGGCCCTGGTGCAACTGGGCAAGCTGAAAGAGGCCAACCAACGCCGCCAGGCGATCGCTGAACGCTACCTGCGCGAGCTCGCCGATACGCCGTTCCAGCCGCTGACTATTCCGTCATGGCCGCACATTCACGCCTGGCATCTGTTTATTATTCGCGTGGATGAAGCGCGCTGCGGGATCTCCCGCGACAGCCTGATGACCGCGCTGAAAGAGAAGGGCATCGGCACCGGCCTCCATTTCCGCGCGGCACACACGCAAAAATACTACCGCGAGCGTTTTCCTGAAGTATCGCTCCCGAATTCTGAATGGAATAGCGCGCGTATTTGTTCTCTCCCACTTTTCCCGGACATGACTCATGACGACACAACCCGCGTCATTACCGCGCTCCATCAGCTTGCAGGACATTGATATGTTCAGTGCACCGCCCGTACAAAAAGTTTCCGTGGTTATCCCGGTTTATAACGAGCAGGAGAGCCTGCCTGAACTGATTCGCCGCACCACGGCTGCCTGCGACACGATGGGCAAAGCCTACGAAATTCTGCTGGTGGATGACGGCAGTAGCGACAATTCCGCGCTGATGATGACCGAAGCCGCGCAGGCTGAAGGCAGCCACATTGTTGCGGTGTTGCTCAACCGTAACTACGGCCAGCACTCGGCGATTATGGCGGGGTTTAGCCACGTTACGGGCGATCTGGTCATCACCCTGGATGCGGACCTGCAAAATCCGCCGGAAGAGATCCCGCGTCTGGTGGCCAAAGCTGATGAAGGCTTTGATGTGGTCGGCACGGTACGGCAAAACCGTCAGGACAGCCTGTTCCGCAAGCTGGCTTCACGCACCATTAACCGTCTTATCCAGCGTACCACCGGTAAAGCGATGGGCGATTACGGCTGTATGCTGCGCGCTTACCGCCGCCATATCGTCGACGCCATGCTGCACTGCCATGAACGCAGCACCTTTATTCCGATCCTCGCCAACACCTTTGCCCGTAAGGCGACGGAGATCCCGGTTCTGCACGCCGAGCGCGAGCACGGGGAGTCGAAGTACAGCTTTATGCGTCTCATCAACCTGATGTACGACCTCATCACCTGCCTGACCACCACGCCGCTGCGCCTGCTGAGCGTTTTCGGCAGCATTATCGCCGTCGCCGGATTTGCGCTGTCCGTTCTGCTGGTTGTCCTGCGCCTGGTCTTTGGTCCGCAGTGGGCGGCGGAAGGGGTCTTCATGCTCTTTGCCGTGCTGTTTATGTTCATCGGCGCCCAGTTTGTCGGGATGGGGCTGCTCGGTGAGTACATTGGCCGTATCTATAACGATGTTCGCGCGCGTCCGCGCTACTTTATCCAACGTGTTGTCCGTCAGGAACACAAAGCATCTCAAGAGGAAAACCACCCATGAAAGCTGTTGTCTTTGCCTATCACGATATGGGGTGCACGGGCACGCAGGCCCTGCTGGACGCGGGCTATGATATTGCTGCAATTTTTACCCATCCGGACACCGCCGGAGAGAATACCTTTTTCGGCTCTGTGGCGCGTATCGCCGCCGAGCGTGGGATCCCGGTTTATGCGCCGGACGACGTTAACCACCCGCTGTGGGTGGAGCGCATCCGCGCGCTCGCCCCGGATATGATCTTCTCGTTCTACTACCGCAATCTGCTCTGCGATGAGATCTTGGGCCTGGCCGCAAAAGGGGCCTTTAATCTTCACGGCTCTCTGCTGCCTGCCTACCGTGGCCGCGCCCCACTGAACTGGGTGCTGGTGAACGGTGAGACGGAAACCGGCGTGACGCTGCACCGCATGGTGCGCCGTGCGGATGCGGGCGCCATCGTGGCTCAGCAGAAAGTCGCTATCGACGCTGACGACACCGCGCTGCAGCTGCATCACAAGCTGAATGCGACGGCGCAGACGCTGCTGCGCGATGTGCTGCCGACCATCCTGAACGGCACCTTCAGCGAGACCGCGCAGGATGAGAGCAAGGCAAGCTGCTTTGGCCGCCGTACGCCGGAAGATGGCCGTCTGGACTGGAGCAAGCCGGCCCGCCAGCTGCACAACCTGGTGCGCGCCGTGACCGACCCGTGGCCGGGCGCATACAGCTTTGCGGGCGTCAGCAAGTTTATCGTCTGGAAATCTCGCGTGCGTGACGACATTCCGGCCGCCAGACCGGGCACTGTTGTCTCCGTCTCCCCGCTGATTGTGAGCTGTGGTGAGCAAGCGCTGGAGATCGTCACCGGGCAAACCGACAACGGCCTGTACGTGCAGGGCACCCAGCTGGCGCAGTCTCTGGGGCTGGTGGCCGGGGCACTGATCACCAGCGCACCGGTGGTGGCTCTCAAACGCCGCACCCGCGTGCTGATCCTCGGCGTGAACGGCTTTATCGGTAACCACCTGACCGAACGCCTGCTCAAAGACGATAACTATGAAATTTATGGCCTGGATATTGGCGCGGATGCCATCAGCCGGTTCCTCAATAACCCGCGTTTCCACTTTGTGGAAGGGGACATCAGCATCCACTCTGAGTGGATCGAGTACCACATTAAAAAATGTGACGTGGTGCTGCCGCTGGTCGCCATTGCCACGCCAATCGAGTACACCCGTAACCCGCTGCGCGTGTTCGAGCTGGATTTCGAAGAGAACCTGAAGATCATCCGCGACTGCGTGAAATACGACAAGCGCATCATCTTCCCGTCCACCTCTGAAGTGTACGGCATGTGCACCGATAAGAACTTCGATGAAGACACCTCTAACCTGGTGGTCGGGCCGATCAACAAACAGCGCTGGATCTACTCTGTCTCTAAACAGCTGCTGGACCGCGTGATTTGGGCCTACGGCGAGAAAGAAGGGCTGCGCTTTACCCTGTTCCGTCCGTTTAACTGGATGGGACCCCGTCTGGATAACCTGAACGCGGCGCGTATCGGTAGCTCCCGCGCGATCACCCAGCTGATCCTGAACCTGGTGGAAGGCTCACCTATTAAGCTTATCGAAGGTGGTAAACAGAAACGCTGCTTTACGGATATCAGCGACGGGATCGAAGCCCTGTTCCGCATCATCGAAAACAAAGATAACCGCTGCAATGGTGAAATCATCAACATCGGCAACCCGGATAACGAAGCGAGCATTCGCGAGCTGGCCGAAATGCTGCTGGCAAGCTTTGAGCGCCATCCGCTGCGCGATAAATTCCCGCCGTTTGCCGGTTTCCGCGAAGTGGAAAGCAGCAGCTACTATGGCAAAGGCTACCAGGATGTCGAGCACCGTAAGCCCAGCATTCGCAATGCGAAGCGCTGCCTGAACTGGACGCCGACGGTGAAGATGGAGCAGACCATCGATGAAACGCTCGATTTCTTCCTGCGCACCGTGGAGCTCTCGGAACAGGCCTCATGAAAAAAGTCGGTTTACGCATTGATGTCGACACCTTCAGGGGGACGCGTGACGGCGTACCCAAACTGCTGGAACTGCTGGGCAGGCACGGCGTGCGTTCCAGCATTTTCTTCAGCGTGGGGCCTGACAACATGGGACGCCATTTATGGCGTCTGGTTAAACCGGCGTTTCTGTTCAAAATGCTGCGCTCGCGCGCCGCATCCCTCTACGGCTGGGATATTTTGCTGGCCGGCACCGCCTGGCCCGGCAGGCGCATCGGCGCGGGTAATGAAGCGGTTATCCGGGAGGCGGCGCAGCATCATGAGGTGGGCCTGCACGCCTGGGATCACCATGCCTGGCAAGCCTGGGCGGGCGTCTGGGACATCCCCCGCCTGACCCGCGAAGTCGAGCGCGGGATGCTGGAGCTGGAGGCGATTACCGGTCAGCCGGTGCGCTGCTCCGCCGTGGCAGGCTGGCGTGCGGATCAGCGCGTGGTGAAAGCCAAAGAGCCCTTCGCGTTTCGCTACAACAGCGACTGCCGCGGAACCGGACCCTTTTTGCCACTGTTGGGCGAAAATCGCTACGGTACGGTGCAAATTCCCGTCACGCTTCCCACCTGGGATGAAGTGGTGGGGCGCGAGGTGACCGCCGACGGGTTCAACCGCTATATTCTGGACTGCATCCATCGCGACGCCGGTACGCCGGTGTATACCATCCATGCCGAAGTGGAAGGGATTGCCTTCCAGCAGGATTTCGATGCGCTGCTGACCCTGGCCGCGCAGGAGGGGATTACCTTCTGCCCGTTAAGCGAGTTGCTGCCTGATGATCTCAGCACCCTGCCCGTGGGCAAAGTTGTCCGTAATGAACTGGCTGGCCGGGAAGGCTGGCTTGGCTTTCAACAAACCGTGAGTTCGGTCCCATGAAAACAGCCCGTTATGGCTTAGCGCTTCTCGCACTGTTTATCGTTTACTACCTCATCCCGGTCGATATCCGCCTGCTGTGGCAGCCTGATGAAACGCGCTATGCGGAAATCAGCCGCGAAATGCTGGCCTCCGGTGACTGGGTGGTCCCCCATTTTCTGGGGCTGCGTTACTTTGAAAAACCGATTGCTGGCTACTGGATCAACAGCCTCGGGCAAGTATTGTTCGGGCACTCGAACCTTGCCGTGCGCGCCGGGGCGATCTTCTCCACTGGACTGACGGCGCTGCTGGTTATCTGGATGGCCTGGCGTCTCTGGCGGGATAAGCGAACAGCCCTTTTCTCCGGCCTTATTTTCCTGACCCTGTTCCTTGTCTATGGCATTGGTACGTATGCGGTGCTGGATCCCATTATCACCCTGTGGCTGGTGGCGGCGATGTGCAGCTTCTGGCTGGCCTCACAGGCCCAAACCGTGGCCGGAAAAGCCGGTGGCTATGTGCTGCTTGGGCTGGCGTGCGGGATGGGGGTAATGACCAAAGGCTTCCTGGCGCTGGCGGTACCGGTGATTGGCGTGCTGCCGTGGGTGATAGCGCAGAAGCGCTGGAAAGAGGTGCTGATATTTGGCTGGCTCGCGATCCTGAGCTGCGTGCTGATTGTTCTGCCGTGGGCGCTGGCCATTGCGCAGCGTGAGCCTGATTTCTGGCGTTACTTCTTCTGGGTGGAGCATATTCAGCGTTTTGCTCAGAGCGACGCGCAGCACAAAGCACCATTCTGGTATTACCTGCCGTTCCTGATTGCGGGCAGCCTGCCGTGGCTGGCGCTGCTGCCCGGCGCGTTTCGTTTCGGCTGGCATGACAGACAAAACACGGGCGGCGGGTTCTATCTGCTGGGTTGGGTGGTGATGCCGCTGCTGTTTTTCAGCATCGCCAAAGGCAAGCTGCCGACCTATATCCTGCCCTGTTTTGCCCCGCTGGCGATCCTGATGGCGCGCTATGCCTGCCTCGCGGCGGAAAAAGGTGCCAGAGCGCTGCGCATTAACGGCGGGATTAACCTGGCGTTTGGCGTCATCGGCGTGGTGGCGGCGCTGGTGGTCTCGCCGTGGGGGCTGGCTAAGCATCCTGTCTGGACATCCGTTGAGCTGTATAAAGTCTTCTGTGCGGTGGTGGCGTTCCTCATCTGGGCTGCGGTAGGCTGGTTTACCTTCCGACAGAGCCCGCAGCGCTGGTGGCTGGCTGCCTTGTGTCCTGCGGGACTGGCGTTGCTGATTGGTTTTGCCATTCCTAACCTGGTGGTGGATTCCAAACAGCCGCAGTCGCTGGTCGATACCGTGCGCGAGCCGTTGCAGAACAGCCGGTTTGTGCTGGCCAACAATGTTGGCGTGGCCGCCGGCCTGGCGTGGGAGCTGAAGCGTAATGACATCACCCTGTTTGGTCAGAGTGGCGAGCTGCGCTACGGGCTGGATTATCCCGATGTGAACGATCGTTTTGTCGGCAAAGATGACTTCGCGCAGTGGCTGGCGGCGCATCGTCAGCAGGGACGCGTATCGCTGGTTATCCTGCTGTCCAAACGCGATGACCTTTCCCGGGCGAATCTGCCCGAGCCTGACAGCCTCTATATCCAGGGCCGTCTGGCCTACCTGCAGTATCTGCCGAAATGATGATCTGGATCTGGCTGATACTGGCAAGCGTGCTCAGCTGTGCGGGGCAGTTGTGTCAGAAGCAAGCCACCCGTCCGGCGAAAGCCGGGAGGCGTGGGGCGCATATCGCGCTGTGGCTTGGTCTGGCAATGCTGATGCTGGGCTGCGGGATGCTGGTCTGGCTGGTGGTGCTGCAACGCCTGCCCGTCGGCATTGCCTACCCGATGCTGAGCCTCAATTTTGTCTGGGTGACGCTGGCGGCGAAGGTCGTCTGGCGTGAGCACGTCGCGTCACACCACTGGCTGGGGGTGGGGTTCATCATCATGGGGATTATTATCCTGGGAGGGAGCCTGTGAAAGGGGCGTTGTGGGCGTTATGCAGCGTGCTGTTAGTCAGCGCCGCGCAGCTGCTGCTGCGAAGCGCCATGCAGGCGCTTCCCTCTGTAGGCGAGGCGTTCGCATTTCTCCAGGCCCTCTGGCATTTCTCGTCCGGTACCGGTGCGCTGCTGCTGGGGTTAACGGGGTATGTCGCCTCTATGGGCTGCTGGTATCTGGCGCTGCACCGTATGGCGCTCAGCAAAGCGTATGCCTTGCTGAGCCTCAGCTATATCCTGGTGTGGGGCGCGGCGATCCTGCTGCCCGGCTGGGACGAACATTTTTCCTGGCGTGGGCTGGCGGGTGTCGGGTTGATTATACTGGGCGTGCTGGTGATATTTCTGCCCCGGACATCTCGTGGTGAAAAATCGCACCGGGGGTAAGGGTAAACGGGGTGGACGTGCAGACGGCGAGACTCAGAGAGCCAAAGTGAAGCTGGCTGACCGTGTGGGTCTGCGAGGTGCTGTCGATGCTAACAATCTGCCAGGCACTGCCGCCTCGCTGCTTCACAATCGCCTCTTTACGCGTCCAGATCCCCCAGAAAGCTGAGAGCTTCGCCTCCTGCGCTTCGCGTTCCAGCTCCGCATGTTCCGCAACGCTGAAAACGGCGTTAGCCAGCGCCTGCCAGTTCTCGCGCGGGCGTATCACTTCGATATCGCAGCCCACTTCACCTTCATCGCTCACCAGCAGAGCAATGTCGTCCCCGCTATGGCTCAGGTTAAACCAGAGCCGATGGTCTTTCGCAAAGGCGGGTTTCCCCTGTTCGCCGTACACAATGTCGGGCAGCAGAGAAGGTGACAATGTCCGGGCGAGCAGCGTCCTGCCAGCCAGCCAGGAACGGTTTCGGGCACCCTGTGGCGCCATGTCTGCGAGCGTTGACGCCAGCGGGTCCGCGCTAAGAGTGGAGATTTTTCCCAGTATAAACTGGTACATAGTTACGCCCAGCGTTTGATAATGATTGAGGTATTGATGCCGCCAAACGCGAAGTTATTGCTTTGCAGATACTCGCAGTCAATCTGACGGGCTTCCCCCATAATATAATCTAAAGCACCACATTGCTCATCCGGTTGTCTTAAATTGAGCGTCGGGGCAAACCAGCCTTCACGCATCATCTGCACACTCATCCACGCTTCCAGCGCTCCGCAGGCACCTAACGTATGGCCAAAATAGCTCTTCAGCGAGGAGATGGGGACCCTGTCGCCAAAGATGGCCGCAGTAGCCTGGCTTTCGGCGATATCACCGCGATCGGTGGCGGTACCGTGGGCAGAAATATACCCAATATCCGTGGCGCGTAAGCCTGCCATCGCCAGCGATTGCTCCATACAAACCTGCATAGTTTCACGCTGTGGCTGGGTGATATGCGCCGCATCGCAGTTGGTGGCAAAACCCACGATTTCGCCGTAGATGATCGCCCCGCGCGCTTTGGCGTGCTCCAGCTCTTCCAGAATCAGCGTGCCAGCCCCTTCACCGATGACCAGACCATCGCGCGCGGTATCGAAGGGCGACGGCGTGGTTTTTGGCGCGTCGTTGCGCTGGCTGGTGGCGAACAGCGTATCAAATACCGCGGCTTCTGACGGACAAAGCTCCTCGGCGCCCCCGGCGACCATAATGGTCTGATAACCATGGCGAATGGCTTCCCACGCGTAACCAATCGCCTGGCTGCCTGAGGTACAGGCGCTCGACGTGGGAATGACGCGCCCCCGCAGACCAAAGAACAGGCCAGTATTGACCGCGGTGGTGTGCGGCATCATCTGCACATAGGTGGTGCCGGTGATGTTATTGGTGTGTTTTTCCATCAGCATGGAGGCGAAGTCGCTGACCGGTCCTGTGCTGCCCGTGGACGAACCATAGGCGATGCCGGTTTGCCCCTGCGTCAGGACTGCGTCATGGATCAGGCCCGCCTGCTCAAGCGCCAGTTCGGTGGCGCGGGTGGAGAGTAACGACACGCGGCCCATGGCGCGAATGCGCTTGCGGGTATAGTGTTCCGGGAGGGTGAAATCCTCAATGGGGGCGGCCAGCAGCGTTTGCAGACCGGCATACTCTTGCCACTCCGTCATGGTGCGCACGGCGTTTTCGTAGCCGAGCAGCCGCTGTGAAATGGTCGGCCAGTCCTCGCCAAAGGAGGTCACGCCACCCATTCCCGTAATCACTACCCGACGCGTCATAACATCCCCCCGTTAATCGAGATCACCTGGCGTGTCACATAGCCTGCCCGGTCCGACATCAGATAACTCGCCAGACCGGCCACCTCGTCGGCCTGTCCCATGCGCTGCATCGGTATCATGGACATGGCTTCTTTCAGCGCGGTCTCTTCCATCTCGATCATGCCGGTATCAATCAGCCCGGGCGCGATGCAGTTGACGGTAATTTTGCGTTTTGCCAGTTCAATGGCCAGCGCCTTGGTGGCGCCGATAATACCGGCTTTGGCGGCACTGTAGTTCACCTGTCCGCGGTTGCCCATCACGCCTGACACGGACGACAGGGTAATAATTCGTCCGCCCTTGCGGGTTGCGATCATCGGCATGATGCAGGGATGAATGACGTTATAAAAACTGTCGAGGTTGGTGTGGATGACGCTGTCCCAGTCCTCGTCGCTGAGCGCCGGAAACGCGCCATCGCGGGCGATTCCGGCATTGCTGACCACGCCATACCATGCGCCAAAGGTACTGATTTCCTGTTCCAGAACCTCGCGGCACTGCTCGCGGTTACCCACGTCAAACGTCAGTAAACGGCCCGTCCCGCCGGCCTGAACAATCGCATCCAGCGTCTCCTGAGCACCATCAGCATCACGATGGTAATGCACGCCCACGGTGAAACCGTCAGCCGCAAGCTGACGGGCGATTGCGCGGCCAATGCCTTTGCTGGCGCCAGTGACCAGTACGGAACGTGTCATGATGAAGCTCCCTGAGAAAAAAGTGAGGTTAATTCGTCCTCGCTGGGCTGGAACGTATTCACGCGGCCCGTGGCAAGAGGGGCGTTATCCGTCTGGATTGTGCATTCAAAGCTGCCAAAGCGCTCATCCTGTATCAGGCGTTCGATAGTTATGGTTAATGTAGTGCCTGCGGCAAAGCGGCCCGCGCTGCACACCAGCTCGCGAGCACCCAGTACCATGCCCAGCGGACTGTGGGGCAGCCCTTTTTGCAGACGGTGCCATTCGGACCAGACGCCCACGGTCTGGGCCATCAGTTCCAGCGCAAACCAGCCCGGCAGATCGCCGTCAACGTTCAGGAATGGCGCAAGCACACCGTGCCCGTCGACCGTGACGCTGCACACCGCGCAGCTGTCGGTGACACGCTCCACGCGCTCAAGCAGCAGCATCGGTGTATCGTGAGGCAGGTAGTCGGCGGGGGATAAATAACTCATGACACTCTCCCCAGCAGAAGGCTGGCGTTGTTACCGCCAAAGGCGAATGAGTTCGATAAAATCACCGGTTTTGTCAGCGGCGCACGCTGATGCAGCAGGCCGCAGGGCGGCAGCGTGTCGTCCGGCGCGTAGCGGGAAAAATCCTGCGGCGGCAGCGGCAGGTCACGGGTCAGGATCAGCCAGCTTAAGGCGGCTTCAGTGATCCCGGCCGCGCCAAGCGTATGGCCGGTGAGGTGTTTGGTGGAGCTGCATGGTACCCGGTCGCCAAAGAGGGCGTTAATCACGTGCGCCTCAATCCGATCATTGAGGGGGGTGGCGGTGCCGTGCAAATTAATATAGCCCACCTCATCTGCCGTCATGCCTGCCGCCTTCAGCGCCTGGGTAATGGCGCGAATGGCGCCTTCACCCTCTGGATGTGGGGCAGAGATATGGTACGCATCGCTCGATTCGCCCGCCCCCAGCAGCGCCACCTGATCCGGTTCGCGGGTCAGCACCATGAGGGCCGCCGCTTCACCGATGGTGATCCCCCGGCGGTCGCGGCCAAACGGTTCGCATTGCGTGGGCGAGAGCGATTCAAGGCTGTTAAAACCGTTGACCGGCATACGGCTTAAGCTGTCTGCACCGCCCACAAGGGCGACGTCCACCAGTCCGGCCTCAATCAGACGCTGTCCGCTGATGATCGCCCGGGCGCTGGAGGAGCAGGCGGTAGAAATGGTATATGCCGGGCCATCCAGTTGCAGCCAGTTGGCCAGGAAGCGGGAGGGGTCGCCCAGCTCCTGCTGCGGATACTGCCATTGCGGACTGCGCTCGCCTGTCAGGGAGAGGCGCACGTACTCATCGCCTTCATCCAGCCCCGAGGTGCTGGTGCCCAGCACAACCGCCACGCGGTCGCGGCCCACGCGCGCAATGGCGGCCTCGACGGCAGGCTGAATCTGCGCCAGCGCCGCCAGCAACAGCTGATTGTTACGGCTACGGTGCGCTGACAGGCTATCCGGTATCGGTGGCAGGTCACCCTCAACGCCCCCCAGCATGGCATCGGGTAACCCTTGCAGCCATCCCGCACGGTGACGCATACCCGGCGAAACCCCGGCGTTCAGGTTTGCCGCGATCTCATCGACCGAGTTGCCCAGCGCGTTGACCATGCCAACAGCGGAAATGTAAATCATCTCAGTCACCCAGATATTGAATGGTGATGTGGTATTTAAAGACGTGCTGCTCAATGCTGATCGGCTCGCGCTTACCGTTGCGTTGCAGGTAGATAATCTCTGTGACCAGCTTGCCGTCAGGGTTACGCAGTTCGCGTCGGGTTCCAGTATCGTTTAGCGTCCAGCCTTTCGGCAACTGCGGCTGCCAGGCGCTGAGCGGCCAGTGGCTGAGCATCACATCTGCCAGCACCTGGCTGGCTGGCGGCAACTGCGGCATCATGACCGACTGCTCGGTGTGGATCACGGTGCCATCATAGGTTGCGAGGAACAGGCGGATCCCCACCGAGGAGAGTCCCGCAAGCGTCACTTTTTTCCCGTCAGCGTTCAGCAGAACCAGCAGCGACTGGGTCTGACCCTTAAACCGGCCGGTCAGTAGCTGCTGAGAACGGATGGCTGGCGTAATGCCCGGTGGTGGCAGCGTCACCTGAGTGCCCGGCTGAAGCCAGGCCTGCGGGCGAGTTCCTTCAGTATCGGTCGAATGGCTGCAGCCTGCCAGCAGCAGCGCCGAAGCCAGTGCTGCGGCGCGGTAAAAAGCGTTCATTATCGTTTTCTCTCGTTCTTGACCGGCCTCGCCAGTGGGGCCAGCAGGAAGGCGGTAAAAATACCGCTTACCAGCACAATACCAAAACTGCTGATGGCCTGCGTCGCGCTGAACACCAGCATGCCCAGCGTCAGCAACGTGGTCATCATTGCCAGGGTGATGGCCAGCATCGACGTCAGCGGCGTGCCGCGTGGGTTGCTGAAAAACAGCGTGTAGTTGATGCCAATGCCAAGCACCAGCACCAGTGCCAGCAGCGAAAACAGATTGACGGAATGCCCGACGACGGCCAGCGCCGCCAGCCCGCAACTGAGCGACAGCACCGACGGCACCAGGCTGATAAGTCCCTGGCGCCAGCCAAGACGGAGCATCGCGCCGCAGGCGATCACCGCCAGCGCCACGCACAGCAGCCCCGTAAGCAGCGTGCGATAAAGAGCAAACAGGCTGTCAAAACTGGCCTTGCGATCGACCCAGACGACCCCTTCATGCTGTGCCGCCAGTTCACTCAGTGCTGCGCTGTTTTTGACGCCGTCCACCGGGACGAGCACGCCGCTTTCGCCGCCCTGCAGGGTCAGCCAGAGCAGACGCCAGCCTTCGCTGGCCGGGCTGGCAAGCCAGGCCTCCACGCTGAAAGGCATCGGCGTCAGATTCGGTAAAACGGCATTAAGGCCCGCGCTGTGCAGCACGTTCGTTACCGCAGGTGCAGCGTTGTGCAGCAGTGCAAGATCGCTTTTTTGCCGCTTCATGGAGTTCAGCGGCAGGGTTCGCCAGCTTGTCAGCTCACCCGCTTTTTGCGCCTGCGCCAGCGCCGGGGTAAAGGCCTCCAGCCGCTCCAGCGTCTGCTGGGCCGACGCGCCGTAAACCACAAACCACTTCTGATCGACGCGCTGGCCGGTCAGGGCGGTGATGGCTCTCTCCTGCGCCAGAACCGTTTTCGGTAGCGCCTGTAGCTGGGCGATATCGTCGTCCACCTTCAGGGTGGCAATTCCCACGGCGGAGAGGAGCGCCAGCGTGACGGGCAGGCCAACCGCGAGTGTCTTTTTGCGTCGCCAGGCGGCCAGCCAGCGCGACATCGCTCTTCTGGCCGGAACCGGGCGTACTGGCAATCCGCGGCAAAGCCAGGGGTGCCAGAAGATCACCGTCAGACAGGAGGCACTCAGCCCCACGGCGGCAAACAGCGCCATCTGGCGGATCCCGGGGAAGGGGGCCAGCATCATAATCAGGTACGCCACGACGGTCGTCAAAAGCGCCAGCAGCAGGGCATGACGCACTTTGTCCAGGCTTTGCCACGGTGAATTTTCGCCACCGTGCACCAGCCGTTCGGTCAGGTAGTAGAGGGTATAATCTGCCGAAATACCGATGATGCTCATGCTCATCACCAGCGTCATCAGGTGCAGTTCGCCAAACAGCAGCAGGGTGGCGACCGTGCCCGCCAGCGCGCCGACGGCAATCGAGATGGCGCACAGCAACAGCGGACGCAGGGAGCGGAACGTCGCCACAATCAACAGGATCACGCCAAGAAGGGTGGCGACACCGAGCGTTGAGATATCTCGTTTGGCCTGCTGGCTGGCGTAATCGCTATAAAAGACGGTGCCGCGAGACAGCAGCTGCGCCTGTGGGTAGCGCGCTTTCAGCTTCACCTCCAGCGCCTTAAGGCTGGTTATCAGCCGGTGGGTTTGCTGCATATCGAACGACGAGCCCGCCAGCTCGCCGTGCAGCAGATACCAGATGTTTCCCGCCTCATCTTTTGTGACCAGCCAGCCGTCCATCAGCCGCATTTTCTGACCGTTTTGCGCGAGGGCGAGCTGCGAGCCGCGCACCAGCATCAAGGGATCGTTTTGCAGCTCCTTGCCGCTCACGCCTGAAAAAGCAGAGTAGAGCTGGGATAAAATCCACTGCGCCTGCGCTTCGCCGCCGTTTTGCAGGCGGGCGCGGGTGGCCGGATCTACCAGGCCGTTGCGGTGCTGCCAGAAGAATTCCCCCCAGGCCTTTTGCCGGGCTGCGTCCATCGGGCCTTTGACCTCACCGAGCAAGCCACTGCTTTGCAGCAATTCCAGCCATTGCTGCGCCACGCGCGGGTCCGGATCTTTGCCGGGGCTGACCAGCCAGACCAGCTGGCGGTCGAGCCGCTGCATAAAGCCGTCGTTGAGCGCTGGAGGAATCGCCCCCAGCGTCTGTGTCGGCAACATGGCCAGCACGCTGCTGTTCAGGCGGGCGCCGGGCAGCAGCGACACCAGCAGACCCAACATAATCAGGCATCCCGCGGCCCACAGCAGCGCCGGGCGCAACGATTTACGGTGCGGCAAAGCGTTGGCGTTCGTCATCGGTCAGGCTGGCGGGCGTCAGTCGGTGGCGGGAGAGAGTGATATCCGTGCGGTCGCCCTGTTTGTCGTTGAGACGAACAGACTCCAGATACGTCGCACCGCCCAAATCGAGAGTGGTGAAAAGGGTGTTCAGCGGCGTCGTTATGGGGGTGAGCACCAGCGACCAGCGGCCTTCCCCCTGGTCTCTAAAATCGATGCGGAAATTGTCTTCCAGCACCTTGCGGTCGGCCTGGAACAAGGCCCGCAGCAGGTGGTTGAACTGGAACATTTGCGGGTTATTGTCGGCGGTAATGGTCTGCGGCGGCTGGCCGTTGATCGTCTGCACCATCCGTTTGTCATCCAGCAGTAGCGTCATGGGAAACGGGGCCTTTTGATCCCACAGCAGGCCGCTGTCACGGGCGATCACCATCTCGCCCTGCGAGCGCAGCGGCTGCGGCATATCTTTAATCGTGCGAACCTGTTCGAAGTGCGCGCGCACCACAGGTTGCTCTGTGAACCGCTGCTGCAGCTCATCCAGCGTCACGGCGCTGACCAGCGGGCTGAACATCAGCGTCAGCAAAGGCAACCATTTCATGGCGTTACTCCCATTCGTTCTAACAATATTGCCGGGCTGACAAAGCACATTTCGCGGGTGGCCACGTCGACCGCCACCTGGATGGTGTAACCGGTGGTGGTGCGTTTACCGGTCTGCGCGTCGAAGATTTGATAAGCAATGCGCAGGCGGTTTTCATACTCTTCAATTTGCGCCCGGACCCGGATGCGTTGCTCAAACGTCACCGCATCGCGGTATTTCACCCGCGTATCGACCACCGGCCAGACATAGCCGGAGGCCTTCATCTGGCGATAGCCATAATCAAACTGATTGAGCAGCGCTTCGCGGGCTATTTCAAAGTAGCGGAAATAGTTGCCGTGCCAGACCACGCCCATCATGTCGACGTCGTGGAACGGGACGGTGATTTCAACTTCCGTCGTAAAGCGGGGATCGGTCAGCACCCTTTACTCCTTCTCGGCGATCTCGGGCAGTTGCCAGAAATCGAAAAAATTAAACCAGTCGAGCGGCGACAGTAAGGCGTAATGCTCCAGCCGCTGCGCGTAGCGATCGACGGTATGTTGCAGCGCCTGCTGGCGTTCACCGCGCGGCAGCAGCAGCGGATCGGCAAACGGTTCGCAGTGCAGGGTGAGCCTCCCCTGGTGGCTGAGGGCAAAAATCAGCACCACCGGACAGCGCAAAATGGAGGCGAGGATAAACGGCCCCTGCGGGAACGGCGCGGGCTTGCCCATAAACTCGCTCCAGATCACGCGCCAGCTGCCGCCTCGCTGCGGCGTGACGGCGATACGATCGCCCACGATGGCCACCCACTCACCACGATCCAGTTTTTCTTTGATCAGGATAGCGGTCTCCGGGCCGATGTCAGTGACGGGCATCAGGTGAATGCCCGCCTGCGGCGCCATCTCTTCCATGATCTGCTTAAAGCGTTGGGCGTTATCGCTAAAGACCAGCGCGTTGATGGTTTTTCCCCCTTCACGCTGCGCCAGCGCCCGGCAGGCTTCCACATCGCCAAGATGCGAGGCCAGCAGCAGTTTACCCCGAGGATCGTCCAGTCCCAGCGCCTCGCTGGCACCCGGTGCAAACACCAGATCGCGATGAAGCTGCATCTCGCCGCGCCAGCTGGCCACTTTGTTGAGCATGGCATGACCAAAACGCAGGAAGTGTAAAAAACTGTTCAACCGGGGAGGCGGTGGGATCTGTCGCTGTGCCATGACCTCTTTAACCCGCCTCAGCCATTGCTGCGACGCCTGACGCGCCGAACGGGCGGTAAGCCAGTAAACAGCGGTGACCGGCCACAGCAGCAAGGTGAAGGCTTTGCGACCAAGCAACTGCCAGACGCGTAACATCAGGCGCATTCCCCATAGCCCTTTGACCTCCTGCTGTTGCGCCCAGTGCTGCGGGCGACGGCGCATCAGCAGGGTGGGGATGCGCGGCAGCATCCCCAGGAACAGACGGGTATGCATCAGCGAGATGCGCACGTTGTCTTTTAGCGCATCGAAGTGGGATTCACCGTCTGCCGGGTAGGTGACGCGGGTGGGCAGAAAATAGCTGGGCGTGCCCTGCCAGTAGAGGCGGACCATCACTTCAGTATCAAAGTCCATGCGCTTGCCGAGCGAGGTACGTGCGGCAAGCTGCATCACCGGCGTGATCGGATAGACCCGAAAGCCGCACATGCTGTCTTTAAGCTCCAGGGACAACGTTTCAATCCAGACCCAGACGTGGGTTATCCAGCGTCCGTAAAGGCGCGAACGGGGTATGGAGTCATCGTAAACGGGCTGACCGGAAATCAGCGCCTCGGGGTGACGTTGTGCCAGCGCCAGAAAGCGGGGGAGATCTTCAATCGCGTGCTGGCCGTCGGCATCCACCTGGATTGCATGAGTGAAGCCGCGCTCTGCGCAGGCCTGCAGTCCCGCCATCACCGCCGCGCCTTTGCCGCTGTTTTTCGCCAGACGCAGTAGCGAGACCTGAGGATACTGCTCCGCCAGGTGCGCAAGCGCGCGGCGCGTGCTCTCTTCGCTGCCGTCGTCCACCACCAGGCACGGGAGGTCAAACGGCGCCAGGCGTGAGAGCACCGCTGGCATCATTGCACCGTGGTTGTAGCACGGGATCAGCACGCAGGGACGGAAGGTTACTGGCATAGACGAATCTTCCCGCTGCTGGCGGTATGGCGCTCGCTGCCCGCATGGCGCTGGTAGCTGAAGCTCAGCATCTGGCGGGCAGGGTGCCAGTCAAGGACCATCGTCACCGTGTTGTACGGCAAAAGCGGGGCAGCAAACTTCACATTCTGGATGCTGTGAAAACGGTAGCCCGGTGCCAGCAGGGTGGTGGCGTAATGCATCACCCAGTCGAGTTGTGCAACGCCCGGAAGCAGCGGCTGGACGGCAAAATGTCCCTTAAACCAGAGCAGGTCAGGATCGAGATAAAGGGTGATCTCCAGATGCTCCGGATGGGTCTGGTGGCGTTCAATTTCATGGGGTTTCATGAAACAACTCCTGTAGCTGAGTATAAACACGCTTGTTCATGCTGTTGACCGGGATTTCTTCGACGATCCGCCAGTAGCGGGGCACGGCAACCGGTTCAAGGCAGGGACGAAGCGCGCGACGCCAGGCTGATTCCTGAGCATTTTTACCCACGTTATCTCTTTGCAAACGCGCCGCGTTACTGAGCACCAGCAGCACGCCTATACTCTGGCGTCCCCCGCGCGTGACCGCCAGCGCGGCGGCGTCGCAAATGCCGTCAAGCGCCAGTAGTCGCTGCTCGATCTCATCGAGTGAAACGCGTTTATCTTCAATTTTGACTATCCGACCACGGCGTCCGACGATGTTGAATTGCCCGTCTGCCGTGAAATGCAGAATATCATTCAGCACAATCCCCTCCACCTCGTGGATCAGTGGCGACGTCACGCGATCGTCCTGGAACGTCACGCCGGGGAACGGCTGCCAGAGCGTCGTCTCATCCTGACGGTGACGCCAGCCCAGGACTCCCGTTTCGGTGCTGCCGTAGATTTCATCGGGCCAGACGTTGAGCCATCCCTGAAATGTGGTGATATCCTGCCAGGGCAGTACACCCCCTGCTGAGAAGAGCAGGGCAACAGGGGGAGGCGTCAGTGCCGTATCCAGCCGCTTGAGGAACGCCGGACTGCTGATGAAAAGATAGCGTTTGTTGTGGGGTAGGGCTGAGAGCTGCTCGGCATAGTTAAGCAGGCGGGCATGTACCGGCAGACCGAGCGCCATGGGTAAGACGACACGAAACGTCAGGCCATACAGATGATGCAACACCACGGAAGCCACGACGCTACAGCCCGCCAGCCGTTCGCCAAACCGGTCAGCGACTAAACAGGCTTCACGATCCAGACTGATGATCGGCTTAATGACCCGCTGCGGTGCGCCGGTGGAGCCAGAGGTGAAAAGCTCGATAACGCGCGTATCGTCAATGTCGGGCAGGAGAGAAAAGGCGTTGTCTGTCCGCGCAGTGGAAACCACTAACCGCTGTCGCCCCGAAAAGTCGAGCGTGGTGTCGCTCAGGATGCCGTCGAACATGGCCCGCTGTTCATTGAGCTGCGCAGTCCGGCTGTGGCCGGGGAGCACGGGCGTTTTACCCGCATGCAGCGTCGCCAGCAGGGCGACGATAAAAAGATAGCCGTTTTCAAAACAGAGCGCCCAGCGTTCGCCTTCCTCCTGGTGCAACATGTCGACCAGCCGAGTCACATCGTGGCGCAGGTCGCCGAGCGTCCAGACACGTTCGTCGAGCCAGGCGATCGGCGTGTCATCAGGACGTGGGGCATTTAGCCACTGGCTAAGAGGAAGGGGTTTACTCATTGTTCTCTCTTTTCATCACCCGCTGGCGCACCAGCCACTCGGAGGCCATCAGTGTTCCCATCAGAATGTAGGCGATTATCCCGTTCCACAACGTCCACAGGCGCATGTCGGCGTACAACACGGTAAACAGCGCTATTGCCCCGTTGCCGATAAAGAAGCCGCACCAGACTTGAGTGACCTTGCGGGTGTAGCGAACCCCTGCTGGCGACAGATGGGGTTCACGTATCCGCGCAAGCCGCTCTACCATCGGCATGGTTGTCCAGAGCGACCCTCCAAACACCAACAGCATCACCAGATTGACGACCACCGGATAAAACAGTACCCACTGGTGAGCGTGCAGAAACGCGCTCGCCATGCACAGCATCACCCCGGGCAGTGTCACGCTCAGTATCACATAGCGCAGGGGACCGCTATGCTGGCGCGCCTGATATAAACGCAGCAGTAATACCAGCGCTATTACGGGCAATATCCACTGTAAACGGTGGCTTGCAAGGCCATAGCCAATCAAAAACGGCCATGCCAGCAGCATCAGGCCCGTCAGTATCGGGATGAGCGGAATGGACGGCACGTCAGGCTTCGCGCTGGAGTTGTTCCACAACGTCCACGATGTCCTGAACGGTACGTACTGCTTTGAAGGTTTCAGGTTTAATTTTATGACCCGTTTTCTTCTGCAGGTTTACCACCATGTCAACGGCATCAATGCTGTCGAGATCCAGATCTTCGTAAAGCCGGGCTTGTGGCGTAATGTCTTCAGGGTTGAGTTCAAACAGTTTAATAAGAAGCGCAGAAACTTCCTGATAAATCGTTTCTTGGTCTGTCATAGCGGGTCATTCTCAGGCGCGTTGTTGATGGATAAAAGCAGCGAGCGTGGCAACGGAATAGAAGTGCTGACGCATCTCGTCACTTTCAGCAGAAAGCACTACGCCGTACTGATTTTTCACAGCCAGCCCCAGCTCCAGGGCATCAATAGAATCCAGACCCAGTCCGTCGCCAAACAGCGGAGCGTCGGTATCAATATCCTCTGGGGTAAGTTCTTCCAGATTCAGCGTAGAGATAATGAGATTCTTAACTTCAAGGTAGAGCGCTTGCATCTTTCATTCCTGACAAAGATTGAAGACCGGATGTTAATTGCTGCTGCATATGCCGGTTTAACTGCCTTGCAGCCAGCGCAGGTTCATGCTGGCTTGCATCGTAAAAATCATGAATGTTGATGCGTTCGCGAACATCCACGGTAAAAACAGGTTTTTTGGGTGGCACATTGTACCAGCGACTCTGTTTATCCAGCATCCGTTCGCTGCAGTGGATCACCACCACGCGCAGGGATCGGTTGCAACGAACGGCGATATTTGCGGCCCCCCGCTGCAGGGTAATGGCTTCACCTACGCGGGTGCGGGTGCCTTCGGGAAAGATAAGCAGAGTATCCCCTTGCGCCAGGCGCTGCTGGCTGGCTCGAAGCAGCGTTTCTGCTTCGCTGTTGATCAGGTAGTCGGCTGCGCGGATCACGCCGCTGACAAAGGGGTTATGCAGCAGCGCGCTTTTCACCAGACAGTCGGTTTCGTTCATGACCGACGCGAGGATCACATAGTCCAGCAGCGAAGGGTGGTTCGCGATCACCAGGCAACCGCGCTCGGCGCGCAGAACGTCCAGATTGTTAAAGCGGTAATCCAGTACGCCTGTCCCGCGAACGACCGCCAGGAACAGCCGAAAGCTGGCTGAAATGCTGCGTCGCGCCAGTCGGCGGCGTTTCGCGCCATCGCGCTGGAAAATCAGCAACAAGTTAAACCAGACCAGCGACAGCAGCAGCCCGCCGAGGCCAAACAGCGCGAAGCAGAACCCGGTCATCAGCATGCGCCATAACCGACTGAGACGGGACAGGAACCGGCTCATTAGCGCGTCCACTGCCACTGCAAACGCTCGCCCGCAAGGGAAAATTGCTGCGCGTCGCTCAGATAATGTCGCAGGAACTGAAGGCTTTGCGGCAACGCCGACTCTTCACTCACGCCTGCGCTCCGGGTTTCACAGCAGAGCGTGTCTCCGGCTTCAATCACCAGCGCAAGGGCGTAAGGCCAGACGGGCATCTGCGGCGGGAGTGCGGTTTGATAAAACTCAGGCAGTACGCCGTCAAAATCTACCAGCAAAATGCGGGCGTAGCCCGCGTGGAGCAAACTCAACACTTCGCACAAACTTTGCTGGAAAGTGTCCATACCGGCGGAGACCGAGGATGAGACAATCGGCTGACCCGCGGTAATCGTGAGGTTGCCTACCGCGGCATTGTGGACGGACATCGCAAAATCGGTGGGGGAAACGGGCTGCTCCGTCGCCAGCGCTTGCAGAATACGATAGTTGCGTTCAAGTTCGCCATGTCGACTGCTGTAGACCACGGCATCGATACGATGTTTGCGAAGCATCGCAAGACCGATATCGACGGCCAGCTTGCTGCCAGAATTGAGGCGGCGGGCGGTCATCATCGGCAGTTCGGTCGGTTTCGCAAGCGGCGCGGCGGGATCGATGGCTTCGGACTGGCGCGACCATGCCTGCCATGCGTCGGCATCGCTGAGTCCTGGCGCTCTTGCCTGCCAGTCGATAATAGAGAGTGTGAATTTCATCTAAGCGCGTCCGCGATAAACCTGTTTCTGTAATGTTTTCTTCGCAAGCGCGATGTTTCAGCGTACATCGTACAGTGTTGTCGCAGGCTTGCGAATAACGTTTCTCCTAAAAATTTCCCGTAGAGTAATGTTCCGTTCTACCCCAGACGCTTAACCCGGAAGCCGGCTCTTGGGTCTGCCTGGCCCAAGCAGAATGGCCAGCTTGCTGCCGCCTTTGGTGGTCTCCATCCAGATCTTACACACGCTGGTGAGCGGGACCGACAGCAGCATCCCGACCGGGCCCAGCAGCCATCCCCAAATCAGTAAAGATAAGAACACGACCAGCGTCGACATTCCCAGCCGGTGGCCCATCATGCGCGGCTCAAGAATATTCCCCAGCACCATGTGCACCACGAGGAACAGCGCCCCCACCAGCATGCATTCGTAGAAGCCATTAAACAGAAACGCCTGAATCATCGGCGGTACGGCAGAGAGCACCGCGCCAATATTAGGCACGTAGTTCAGCAGAAAGGCCAGAACGCCCCACATCAGCGCGAACTGCACGTCCATCAGCATCAGCCCCAGCCAGACAATGATCCCGGTCCATACGCTCAGCAGCGTTTTCAGCGCCAGATATTTGGAGACGCCCTTCAGCGCCCGGTGTAAGCCGGCAATGTGGATCTGGGGATTATTCAGCGCAAAGCGCAGCTTATAGGGGACGTGGCGCACTTCGAACAGCATAAACACCACCGTCATGACCAGCAGCAGAATGCTGGCCATCGCCCCGGAGAGGCCCGTCATTAACGTGGTGGCGTAGGTCATGACTTTCTCTGAATCCATCCTGCGCAGCATCCGTTCGGGTGAGATATGCAGATTCAGAAAGGGGACCATCTCCTGCAGCGCCACGATCTTCCGCGTCAGCTCTTTGTTGTACTGCGGCAGCATCGTGGAGAACTCGCTCAGGGAGGCCGCCAGCACGCCGAAAAGCGCCGTCAGGGCAATCAGCATCACAATAACCACGATGGTAATAGCCACCGGGCGGCTGACGCCCCGGCGTAAAAACCAGGTCACCAGCGGGTTAAGCACGATGGCAAAAAAGAGCGCCAGCAGGAGCTGGACAATAATGTCGGCGGCGGCATGGATACCCGCAAGGATAACCACCAGACAGGCGAGTTTTAATAAGATATGGAGTCCAGCTTTGTCGGACGGATTAGGGGTCATGCGTGTTCCTTTATGTGGTTGCCCGTTAAGTGTAGTGCGCGGGATCCGCCTCGTCTGGCACCGTTAATCTGAAAAGTCGCTGCTGATTTTCTGTTGGCGTCGTGGTAATAGTGAAACACTGTTGCAAAATTCCAGGTAAAACCCCATGCCCGAACCTGCCGCTGAACCGGTGCTAAGCGGACTGCGCCTCAATCTGCGCATCGTGTCCGTCGTGATTTTTAACTTTGCCAGCTATTTGACCATCGGCCTGCCGCTGGCGGTCTTGCCGGGCTATGTCCATGACGTTATGGGCTTCAGCGCATTCTGGGCGGGGCTGGTGATTAGCCTGCAGTATTTCGCCACGCTCCTGAGCCGCCCGCATGCCGGACGCTACGCGGACCTGTTCGGTCCAAAAAGCATCGTGGTTGTCGGGTTGTGCGGCTGTTTCCTGAGTGGGCTGAGCTACCTGCTGGCTGCCACAACCAGCCACTGGCCGCTGGTCAGTCTGGCATTGCTCTGCCTGGGCCGCGTCATCCTCGGCATTGGGCAAAGCCTGGCGGGAACCGGGTCAACGCTGTGGGGCGTGGGGGTGGTCGGTGCGCCGCACATTGGACGGGTGATCTCCTGGAACGGCATTGTCACCTACGGCGCAATGGCGCTGGGCGCCCCGCTTGGGGTGATGTGTTATGCGTATGGCGGTCTCTACGGGCTGGCGGGCACCATCATGCTGGTCGCGCTGGTGGCGATCCTCTTTGCCCTGCCGCGCCCGAAAGTCAAAGCCAGCAAAGGTAAACCACTGCCGTTCCGGGCGGTGCTCGGGCGGGTCTGGCCATACGGGATGGCGCTTGCGCTGGCGACCACCGGCTTCGGGGTCATCGCCACCTTCATTACCCTGTTTTACGATGCCAAAGGCTGGGACGGCGCCGCCTTTGCGTTAACCCTGTTCAGCTGTGCGTTTGTGGGCGCGCGGTTACTTTTCCCTAACGGTATCAACCGTCTGGGCGGGCTGAACGTGGCGATGATCTGCTTTGCGGTGGAGATGGTTGGCCTGCTGTTGACCGGCATAGCCATGGCGCCATGGGTCGCGAAAGTGGGCGTCTTCCTTGCGGGGGCGGGCTTTTCACTGGTCTTCCCGGCACTGGGTGTGGTTGCAGTTAAAGCCGTGCCGCCGCAGAATCAGGGGGCGGCGCTGGCGACCTATACGGTATTTATGGATATGTCGTTAGGCATTACCGGCCCGCTGGCGGGTCTGGTGATGGCCTGGGCAGGCGTACCGGTTATCTATCTGGCCGCGGCGGGTCTGGTGGTGATTGCCTTGATGCTGACATGGCGGCTAAAAAAATGGCCCCCGGTGCAGGCACCGGAGGCCACGTCATCATCGTGAAGCGTTACTGGATCACGATGGTGTTAATGATGTTTTCCGCAGCCGTTTGCGCTTTCTGCTGATCTTCCGCTGGCAGGGTGATCTGCAGGGTCAGCAGTTTGTTATCGACCTTGCCCAGCACAACAGAAGAGTAAGCGGTCTGGCCTTTTGCAGAGATGATGCTGTCCAGTTGCTGCAGCGTGTGGCCTTTCAGTTCGATGGACTTGTTGGTGACCACCTGCAACTGCGGATCGCGGCTGCGCTGCTGATCTTCCAGGCGTTTGGACAGGACGGCCAGGTCTTCGCTGGTGTCGTCGCCCACAATTACAATGACCGCTTTCTGACCGGTTGCGTCGGAGTAAACGTGCATATTGTTCGCCTGCGTACCCAGCTTGCCGCTCTGGTCAGTCATATCGGCTGGCAGAGAGAAACTGAGTTTGCCATCCATCAGACTCACCGGCTGACCGGTTGCGTTGCTCTCAGCGGATGCACCCTGAGCAGGCGTTTTCGTGTCGCTGTTATCACAGGCTGCAAGACCCACAACCAGCAGGCCAATCCCGACATATTTAACCAGATTGCGCATTGACTTCTTCCTTTCGATAAACGGCCATAACGGCTCATTCGCTCATCTTATCACAACTGATAAAGCGAACCTTTAACCAGCCTGTAATGCTGTGATTTCAGATTTATCTGCCAGCCTTTTCAGCAGCATATTCAACAGGACGCCGTACATGGGCAGGAAGAAGACAATGCTGATGAGCACCTTGAAGCAGTAGTCCACCAGGGCGATCTCCATCCAGTGTTCGGCCATAAACGCATCCGGACTGTGCCAGAAGGCGATGAAGAAGAACGCCAGCGTATCGCTGACGTTGCCGAACAGCGTCGAGGCTGTGGGGGCCATCCACCAGCGATGATTCTGACGCAGGCGATTAAACACATGCACGTCGAGGATCTGCCCCAGCGCATAAGCCATAAAGCTTGCGGTGGCGATGCGGGCGACAAACAGGTTGAAGTGGGTCAACGCCTCAAAGCCCTGCCAGCTTCCCATATAGAACAGGGAAGAAATCACGTACGAGATGAACAGCGCCGGAAGCATGACGGCAAAAATAATGCGTCGGGCCAGCGGTGCGCCAAAGATACGTACGGTTAAATCCGTGGCGAGGAAGATAAACGGAAAACTGAACGCGCCCCAGGTTGTATGAAAACCAAAAATGGCGATCGGGAGCTGCACCAGATAGTTGCTGGAGGTGATCACCAGCAAATGGAAAAGTGAAAGCCAGAACAACGCTTTTACGCGCTGTGATTCAGAAAACTGCGTCATATTGTGACCTTTTTATACGTTGGGGTGAGGGAACCCAATAAAAACCGCAGAATGATACTGCTTTGGCAGGACATTGCAATGGTTAGTTTTTACGCAATCGTTAACCTGGTTTGCATTGACTGCCACGGGGCGTAAACTACAGCCGTTTTTACCTGACCGAGAAGATCATGACCGACCTGTTTTCCAGCCCAGACCACACCCTTGACGCCCAGGGCCTTCGCTGCCCGGAACCGGTAATGATGGTACGTAAAACCGTGCGCAACATGCAGACCGGAGAAACGCTGCTGATCATCGCCGACGATCCGGCAACGACCCGCGATATCCCCGGGTTTTGTACCTTTATGGAGCATGAGCTGGTGGCACAGCAGACTGAGGCGCTACCGTACCGGTATTTGATTCGTAAGGGTTAAGTGGGCTGCCCTCTGCGGCCTGATGCCCTCACCCCGGCCCTCTCCCACAGGGAGAGGGAGAACGTCATCCTTTCATCCACGTCCGGATCCCGTCCAGGAACATCTGCGTTGCCATCATCACCAGAATCAACCCCATCAGACGCTCCAGCGCATTCACCCCTTTCTCGCCCAGCAGGCGCAGGAACAGCGACGACTGGAGCAGGATAATAAATGTCCCGCCCCAGGCGATCAGTAAAGCAATCACCAGATGGCTCATCTGATTGGGATACTGATGCGACAGCAGCATCAGCGTGGCCAGAATGGTCGGTCCGGCAACGAGGGGGATCGCCAGCGGCACAATAAACGGCTCTTCACCGGCGGGCAGGCCGCTGCTGCTGCCTTCCGCGCTCGGGAAAATCATCTTAATGGCAATCAGGAACAGAATAATCCCACCGGAAATCGAAACGGTTTCGGCGCGCAGGTTCAGGAACGCGAGGATCTTTTCGCCGGCAAACAGGAAGATAAACATCACCAGCAGGGCGATGAGCAGCTCGCGGATCATGATCGCCCGGCGGCGCTTTGGCTCGGTATGCTTTAGCACCGACATAAAGATCGGCAGGTTTCCCAGCGGATCCATTATCAGGATCAATAAAACCGCGGCGGAAATGATTTCACTCATGTAAATTATCCCTGAAACTCTCTATGGTTATTATGATGATTAGCTCTTTTTCTGATAGCCGGGCAATCATCGATTAATTTCGCTTGCGACTTTGGCAGCATTTTGTAATGTGAAGCATATCCCAGTTCAATACTGGCTTGCACAATCAGCACACACCCCTTGCAGGAAAAAAATGCTATGAAAAACGTTGGTTTTATCGGCTGGCGCGGTATGGTCGGCTCTGTACTCATGCAACGCATGGTTGAAGAGCGCGATTTCGACGCCATCCGCCCGGTCTTCTTCTCCACTTCCCAGCTTGGCCAGGCTGCGCCGTCCTTTGGTGGTTCCACCGGTACGTTGCAGGACGCTTACGATCTGGAAGCGCTGAAGGCACTCGACATTATTGTGACGTGCCAGGGCGGCGATTATACCAACGAAATTTATCCGAAGCTGCGTGAAAGCGGCTGGCAGGGCTACTGGATTGACGCCGCCTCGTCGCTTCGCATGAAAGACGATGCCATTATCATCCTCGACCCGGTTAACCAGGACGTGATCACCGAGGGGCTGAACAAGGGCGTGAAAACCTTTGTCGGCGGTAACTGTACCGTCAGCCTGATGCTGATGTCCCTCGGCGGCCTGTTCGCGCAGGACCTGGTGGAGTGGGTCTCCGTGGCGACCTACCAGGCGGCGTCCGGCGGCGGCGCGCGTCATATGCGTGAGCTGCTGACCCAGATGGGCCAGTTGCATAACAGCGTCGCGACCGAGCTGGCCAACCCGGCGTCTGCGATCCTTGATATCGAGCGTAAAGTCACCCAGCTGACCCGCAGCGGCGAGCTGCCGGTGGATAACTTTGGCGTACCGCTGGCCGGTGGCCTGATCCCGTGGATCGACAAACAGCTGGATAACGGCCAGACCCGCGAAGAGTGGAAGGGCCAGGCCGAGACCAACAAAATCCTCAATACCGCGAACACCATTCCGGTTGACGGTCTGTGCGTGCGTATCGGCGCGCTGCGCTGCCACAGCCAGGCCTTCACCATTAAACTGAAAAAAGATGTGTCTATTCCGACCGTGGAAGAGCTGCTGGCCGCGCACAACCCGTGGGCGAAAGTGGTGCCAAACGATCGCGATATCACCATGCGTGAACTGACCCCAGCAGCCGTAACCGGCACGCTAACCACGCCGGTTGGCCGTCTGCGTAAGCTGAACATGGGGCCGGAGTATCTCTCCGCGTTCACCGTGGGTGACCAGCTGCTGTGGGGTGCCGCCGAGCCGCTGCGCCGTATGCTGCGCCAGCTGGCGTAATAATTTGTTAACTACCGGGGGTGATTTTCACCCCCTTTTTTTGCGTACTACAGGGAGTAAAACGCAGATGTCTTATTTTTTATCAGGAGTCATGTAGAGCGTTGGCTATGCTTTAAGGAAGAGTCATTTCTTACCTGAGGTTAGGACGGGCTGACAGGATGCTCGTTCAGGTCACATTAAAGTCGTCCCGGGCGCTAAAAAGGACGACATAAAAAAACAGGATGAATACCATGTCCGATCGTATTTCGAGAGACGTGATTAATGCGCTTATTGCGGGTCATTTTGCCGACCCCTTTTCTGTGCTAGGGATGCACCGTACTGAGGCCGGGCTCGAAGTCCGTGCGTTGTTACCGGATGCGACGGAAGTCTGGGTGATTGAACCCAAAACCGGCCGCAAGGTGGGTAATCTGGAATGCCTCGATTCGCGTGGCTTCTTCTCAGGCGTCATGCCTCGTCGTAAAAACCCCTTTCGTTACCAGCTCGCCGTCATTTGGCACGGCCAGCAAAACCTGATTGACGACCCCTATAGCTTTGGCCCGCTCTTAAAAGAGATGGACGCCTGGCTGCTGTCCGAAGGGACCCATCTGCGTCCTTATGAAACGCTGGGTGCCCATGCGGATACGATGGATGGGATCACCGGCACGCGGTTTGCCGTGTGGGCACCCAATGCCCAGCGGGTCTCCGTGGTGGGGCAGTTCAACTACTGGGACGGGCGTCGTCACCCGATGCGCCTGCGCCGGGAAACCGGCATCTGGGAGCTGTTTATCCCCGGGGCGCACAACGGGCAGCTCTATAAGTTCGAGATGATCGATGCCAACGGCAAGCTGCGCATTAAATCCGACCCTTACGCCTTTGAAGCGCAGATGCGCCCGGACACCGCCTCGCTGATCTGCGGCCTGCCGGAGAAAGTTGTGCAGACCGAGGAGCGCAAACAGGCCAACCGATTCGATGCGCCGATCTCCGTCTATGAGGTGCATCTCGGCTCCTGGCGTCGCCACACGGATAACAACTTCTGGCTGAGCTACCGCGAGCTGGCGGACCAGCTGGTGCCGTACGCCAAATGGATGGGCTTTACCCACCTTGAGCTGCTGCCGGTTAACGAACACCCGTTCGACGGCAGCTGGGGCTATCAACCTACCGGGCTGTATGCGCCAACGCGCCGCTTCGGCACGCGTGATGATTTCCGCTATTTCATCGATGCCGCGCACGCCGCCGGGCTGAACGTCATCCTCGACTGGGTGCCGGGCCATTTCCCGGCGGACGATTTCGCGCTGGCCGAGTTTGACGGCACAAAGCTGTACGAGCACAGCGATCCGCGTGAAGGCTATCACCAGGACTGGAATACGCTGATCTATAACTACGGGCGTCGTGAAGTCGCGAACTACCTTGTCGGGAACGCGCTGTACTGGATCGAGCGCTTCGGCATTGACGCCCTGCGCGTGGATGCGGTGGCGTCGATGATCTACCGCGACTACAGCCGCAAAGAGGGCGAGTGGATCCCGAACGAATTTGGCGGCCGCGAAAACCTGGAAGCGATTGAGTTCCTGCGTAACACCAACCGCATTATCGGCGAGCAGGTTGAGGGCGCGGTGACGATGGCGGAAGAGTCGACTGACTTTGCCGGCGTCTCCCGTCCACCGTCAATGGGCGGTCTGGGCTTCTGGTACAAGTGGAACCTCGGCTGGATGCACGACACGCTCGACTACATGAAACTCGATCCGGTTTATCGTCAGTATCATCACGATAAATTTACGTTCGGGATGCTCTACAACTACACCGAAAACTTCATGCTGCCGCTGTCGCACGATGAGGTGGTGCACGGCAAGAAATCCATTCTCGACCGCATGCCGGGCGACGCGTGGCAGAAGTTTGCCAACCTGCGCGCCTACTATGGCTGGATGTTTGCCTTCCCCGGTAAAAAACTGCTGTTTATGGGCAATGAGTTCGCCCAGGGACGCGAGTGGAACCACGATTCCAGCCTCGACTGGCATCTGCTGGAAGGAGGCGATAACTGGCATCACGGCGTGCAGCGTCTGGTCCGTGACCTGAACCTGACCTACCGCCATCACAAAGCGCTGCACGAGCTGGACTTTGATCCTTACGGCTTTGAGTGGCTGGTGGTGGATGACCATGCGCGCTCGGTGTTTGTCTTTGTGCGTCGTGACAAGGCGGGTAACGAGATTATCGTCGCCAGCAACTTCACGCCCGTTCCGCGCCACCATTACCGCTTCGGGATTAATCAGGCGGGTAAATGGCGTGAAATTCTCAACACCGATTCAATGCATTACCACGGCAGCAACGCCGGTAACGGCGGGCTGGTGCAGAGCGATGCCATCGAAAGCCACGGGCGGCCAAACTCCCTGAGCCTGACGCTGCCGCCGCTTAGCACTGTCTGGCTGGTGCGGGAGGGCGAATGACGCAGCTTACGGCAGGTAAACCCGAACCGCTCGGGGCGAGTTTTGACGGAAAGGGGGTTAATTTCACCCTCTTTTCCGCCCACGCTGAGCGGGTAGAACTGTGCGTGTTTGACGGTGAAGGTAACGAACACCGTTATGATTTACCTGCCCGCACCGGGGATACCTGGCACGGTTACCTGGCCGGAGGTCGGCCAGGGTTGCACTATGGCTTTCGCGTGCACGGTCCGTGGGAACCCGCGCAGGGACACTGGTTTAACCCTGCGAAGCTGTTGATTGACCCGTGCGCGCACCGCGTGGACGGTGAATTTAAAGACGACCTGCTATTCCACGTGGGCTACGGCGAGCCCGACCACCGCGACAGCGCGCCCGTCGCGCCAAAAAGCGTGGTGGTGAACGATCTCTATGACTGGGAAGACGATGCCCCGCCGCACACGCCGTGGGGCAATACCGTCATTTATGAAGCCCACGTCAAAGGGCTGACCTACCTGCACCCGTCGATCCCCAAAGAGATGCGCGGCACCTACAAGGCGCTTGGGCATCCGACGATGGTCGCCTACCTGAAACACCTTGGCATTACCGCCCTGGAACTGCTGCCCGTCGCCCATTTCGCCAGCGAGCCTCGCCTGCAGCGGCTGGGGCTGAGCAACTACTGGGGCTACAACCCGCTGGCGATGTTCGCGCTTGAGCCGCGTTATGCCGTCCATCCTGACAAGGCGCGGGACGAGTTTCGCGACGCGGTGAAGGCGCTCCATGCGGCGGGTATTGAGGTCATTCTGGACGTGGTGCTGAACCACAGTGCGGAAAGCGATCTCGATGGCCCGACGCTCTCCATGCGCGGAATTGATAACCGTAGCTATTATTGGATCAGGCAGGATGGCGATTATGAGAACTGGACCGGCTGCGGTAACACCCTCAATCTCAGCCATCC
This sequence comes from Enterobacter sp. BIDMC92, assembly GCF_001030225.1. NCBI lineage: Bacteria > Pseudomonadati > Pseudomonadota > Gammaproteobacteria > Enterobacterales > Enterobacteriaceae > Enterobacter > Enterobacter sp. BIDMC92. The sequence continues at coordinate 4,438,499 of NZ_KQ087598.1, read as the reverse complement.
GGCGGTCACGCATTTTGCGTATGAATGCCTGAAATACTGGGTAGACACGTTCCACGTCGACGGTTTTCGTTTCGACCTCGCGCCCGTCATGGGGCGCACGCCGGCGTTCAGCCAGCAGGCGCCGCTGTTTGAGGCGATAAAAAATTGTCCGGTGCTCTCGCAGGTGAAGCTCATCGCGGAGCCGTGGGACATCGGTGAAGGCGGCTATCAGGTCGGGAATTTCCCGCCGCTGTTTGCCGAGTGGAACGATCATTATCGCGATGCCGTGCGCCGCTTCTGGCTGGAGCGGAATCTGTCGCTGGGGGAATTTGCCGGACGCTTTGCCGCATCCAGCGATCTCTTTAAGCGTGACGGTAAACACCCGTCAGCCACCATCAATCTGTTAACGGCGCATGACGGTTTTACCCTCAGGGACTGCGTTTGTTTCAATCAGAAACACAATGAGGCAAACGGCGAAGAGAATCGCGATGGCACTAACAATAACCATAGCTTTAATCATGGTATAGAAGGATTAGGCGGAAGTCTGGATGTTATCGAGCGGCGACGCGCCAGCGTACATGCGCTGCTGACAACGCTTTTATTGTCGCAGGGCACGCCGATGTTGCTGGCAGGCGATGAGCATGGCCACAGTCAGCACGGTAACAACAATGCGTATTGCCAGGACAACACCTTAACCTGGCTCGACTGGGGAGAAGCGAACAGCGGTTTGATCCACTTCACCGCGGCGCTGATCTATCTTCGCCAGCACATTCCCGCACTGACCGCCGACCGCTGGTGGGAAGAGGGTGACGGAAACGTTCGCTGGCTGAATAAAGACGCGCAACCGTTAAGCGCGCAAGAGTGGCAACACGGCGTACCCCGCCTGCAGATCCTGTTGTCGGATCGCTGGCTGGTCACGCTGAACGCGACGGATGACGTCGCAGAGATTGTTTTACCTGACGGGGAATGGCGCGCCGTTCCCCCCTTTGCCGGAGCGGATAATCCGGTAGTAATGGCTGTCTGGCACGGGCCTGCGCACGGAGTGTGCGTATTCCAAAGATGATAAAAAAGGAGTTAGTCATGGTTAGATTAGAGAAGAACGATCCCTTAATGTTGGCACGCCAGCTACCATTAAAAACGGTTGCCCTGATCCTTGCGGGTGGGCGTGGTACCCGTCTGAAAGATTTGACCATCAAGCGCGCCAAACCGGCTGTTCACTTTGGTGGTAAGTTCCGCATTATCGACTTTGCGCTCTCCAATTGCCTGAACTCAGGCATTCGCCGCATTGGCGTCATTACGCAGTATCAGTCGCACACGCTGGTTCAGCATATCCAGCGCGGCTGGTCATTCTTCAGCGAAGAGATGAACGAGTTTGTCGATCTGCTTCCTGCTCAGCAGCGCGTTCACGGGGAAAACTGGTACCGCGGCACGGCGGATGCAGTGACGCAGAACCTCGACATCATTCGCCGCTATAACGCGGAATACATCGTGATCCTCGCCGGGGACCACATCTACAAGCAAGATTACTCCCACATGCTCATCGACCACGTCGAAAAAGGGGCGCGCTGCACCGTGGCGTGTCTGCCGGTGCCCGTTGCTGAAGCGACGGCGTTTGGCGTGATGCACGTGGACGCGGACGACAAAATCATCGACTTCGTTGAAAAACCGGCGAACCCGCCAACCATGCCGGGTGATGACACCAAATCCCTTGCCAGCATGGGGATCTATGTCTTTGATGCCGATTATCTTTATGAGCTGCTGGAAGAAGACGACAAAGACGAAAATTCTAGCCACGACTTCGGTAAAGACATCATTCCGAAAATCACCAAAGCTGGCATGGCGTATGCACATCCATTCCCGTTGTCCTGCGTGCAGTCAGACCCGAATGCGGAACCTTACTGGCGCGATGTGGGAACGCTGGAAGCGTACTGGAAAGCGAACCTCGACTTAGCCTCCGTCACGCCTGAGCTGGATATGTACGATCAAAACTGGCCGATTCGTACACATATGGAATCGCTGCCGCCGGCCAAATTCGTTCAGGACCGCTCCGGTAGCCACGGTATGACGCTGAACTCGCTGGTGTCCGGCGGGTGCATCATTTCAGGCTCGGTGGTGGTGCAGTCGGTACTGTTCCCCCGCGTGCGGATAAATTCATTCTGTAATATCGATTCGGCAGTCTTGCTGCCGGATGTCTGGGTAGGGCGTTCGTGTCGTCTGCGTCGTTGCGTAATCGACCGTGCCTGCGTCATCCCTGAAGGGATGGTCATTGGGGAGAATGCGGAAGAAGACGCGCGTCGTTTCTACCGTTCGGAAGAGGGGATCGTGTTAGTCACACGGGAAATGTTGCGGAAGCTGCAAATCAAACAGGAGCGATGATGCAGGTTTTACACGTATGTTCTGAGATGTTCCCGTTATTAAAAACGGGCGGTCTGGCAGATGTACTTGGTGCATTACCGGCGGCGCAAATCGCCGGAGGCGTGGATACCCGAGTCCTGCTGCCCGCCTTCCCGGATATCCGGCGCGGTATACCTGATGCGAAAGTGGTGACCCGCCGTGACACGTTTGCCGGACGCATTACCCTGCTGTTTGGGCATTACAACGGTGTAGGGATCTACCTGATCGACGCGCCACACTTATACGACCGACCGGGCAGCCCGTATCACGATACGAACCTGTTCGCCTATACCGACAACGTGTTGCGCTTTGCGCTGCTTGGCTGGGTCGGTGCAGAAATGGCGACGGGGCTGGATCCGTTCTGGCGCCCGGATGTCGTGCATGCGCACGACTGGCACGCCGGGCTGGCCCCGGCATACCTGGCCGCGCGCGGCCACCCGGCGAAATCGGTCTTCACTGTGCATAACCTGGCCTATCAGGGGATGTACTATGCCCATCACATGAGTGAAATCGATCTGCCATTATCGTTCTATAACATGCATGGGCTGGAATTTAACGGGCAGATCTCGTTCCTGAAAGCCGGGCTCTATTACGCCGATCATATTACCGCCGTGAGCCCAACCTACGCCCGCGAAATTACCCAGCCTGAGTTTGGCTACGGTCTGGAGGGGCTGTTGCGCCAGCGCCATCGTGAAGGGCGCCTGTCGGGCATTCTGAACGGCGTCGACGAACAGATCTGGAGCCCGGAAACCGATCTCCTGCTGGCGTCGCGCTATGGCCGTGATTCGGTGGAAGACAAAGCGGAAAACAAACGCCAGCTGCAGATTGCGATGGGCCTGAAGGTTAACGACAAAGTGCCGCTGTTCGCGGTAGTGAGCCGCCTGACCAGCCAGAAAGGGCTGGATCTGGTGCTGGAGGCGCTGCCCGGTTTACTGGAGCAGGGGGGACAACTGGCCCTGCTCGGGGCGGGCGACCCGGTGCTGCAGGAAGGTTTCCTGGCCGCCGCCGCGGAACATCCGGGGCAGGTGGGCGTGCAGATTGGTTATCACGAGGCGTTTTCGCACCGCATTATGGGCGGCGCGGACGTCATTCTGGTGCCGAGCCGTTTCGAACCCTGCGGCCTGACGCAGCTCTACGGTCTGAAATACGGCACCCTGCCGCTGGTACGCCGCACGGGCGGGCTGGCGGATACGGTATCCGATAGCTCTCTGGAAAACCTGGCGGACGGTATCGCCAGCGGGTTTGTCTTTGAGGACAGTAATGCCTGGTCGCTGCTACGGGCGATTCGGCGTGCTTTCGTCTTGTGGTCCCGTCCATCGCTGTGGCGTTACGTCCAACGTCAGGCGATGTCCATGGACTTTAGCTGGCATGTCGCGGCGCAGTCGTACCGCGATCTTTATCAACGCTTGATGTAACGAGGCGAAGTTACTGATATGAACGCTCCCTTTAGCTACTCTTCACCCACGCTCAGCGTTGAGGCGTTAAAGCACTCCATCGCCTACAAGCTGATGTTCACCATCGGGAAAGATCCGGTTATCGCCAACAAGCACGAGTGGCTGAACGCCACCCTGTTTGCGGTGCGCGACCGCTTAGTGGAACGCTGGCTGCGCTCAAACCGCGCCCAGCTCTCGCAGGAAACGCGACAGGTTTACTACCTGTCGATGGAATTTTTGATTGGCCGCACCCTGTCCAATGCGCTGTTGTCGCTCGGTATTTATGACGACGTCAAAACCGCGCTGGAAGAGATGGGGTTAGATCTAGAAGAACTGATCGACGAAGAGAACGACCCGGGCCTCGGTAACGGCGGTCTGGGGCGTCTTGCCGCCTGCTTCCTCGACTCGCTGGCGACGCTGGCGCTGCCGGGCCGCGGCTACGGTATTCGCTACGACTACGGCATGTTCAAACAGAATATCGTCGACGGGCGCCAGAAAGAGTCACCGGACTACTGGCTGGAGTACGGTAACCCGTGGGAGTTCAAACGCCACAATACGCGTTACAAGGTGCGTTTTGGCGGGCGTATTCAGCAGGAAGGGAAAAAATCCCGCTGGGTAGAAACCGAAGAGATCCTGGCCGTGGCCTACGACCAGATTATCCCCGGCTACGACACCGATGCCACCAACACGCTGCGCCTGTGGAGCGCGCAGGCCAGTAGTGAAATCAACCTCGGTAAATTTAACCAGGGTGACTACTTCGCGGCGGTGGAGGATAAAAACCACTCCGAGAATGTGTCTCGCGTGCTGTACCCGGACGACTCGACCTATTCCGGCCGTGAGCTGCGCCTGCGTCAGGAATATTTCCTCGTCTCCGCGACGATTCAGGATATCCTCAGCCGCCACCATCAGCTGCACAGAACCTACGCCAATCTGGCGGAGAAAACGGCGATTCACCTCAACGACACCCACCCGGTGCTCTCCATTCCGGAACTGATGCGCCTGCTCATTGACGAGCATAAGTTCAGCTGGGACGACGCCTTTGAGGTGACCTGCCAGGTGTTCTCGTACACCAACCACACGCTGATGAGCGAAGCGCTGGAGACCTGGCCGGTGGATATGCTGGGCAAGATCCTGCCGCGCCATCTGCAGATTATCTTTGAGATTAACGACTACTTCCTCAAGACCCTGCAGGAGCAGTACCCGAACGATACTGGCCTGCTGAGCCGGGCATCCATCATTGATGAATCCAACGGCCGCCGCGTGCGCATGGCCTGGCTGGCGGTGGTGATCAGCCACAAGGTGAACGGGGTATCTGAGCTGCACTCAAACCTGATGGTGCAGTCGCTGTTTGCGGATTTCGCGAAGATTTTCCCGACGCGCTTCTGCAACGTTACCAACGGCGTTACGCCGCGCCGCTGGCTGGCGCTGGCTAACCAGCCGCTCTCTGAGGTGCTGGACGAGAATATCGGCCGCACCTGGCGTACCGATTTGAGCCAGTTGAGCGAGCTTGAACAGCATATTGATTTCCCGACGGTGAATAAGGCCGTGCGCGAAGCCAAGCTGCTGAACAAAAAACGGCTGGCGGTCTGGCTGGCGCTCCACCTCAACGTGGTGGCCAACCCGAAAGCGTTGTTCGACGTGCAGATCAAACGCATCCACGAATACAAGCGTCAGCTGATGAACGTGCTGCACGTGATCACCCATTACAACCGCATCAAGGCCGATCCAACGGCGGAATGGGTTCCGCGCGTGAAGATCTTTGCCGGTAAGGCGGCTTCCGCCTATTACATGGCGAAGCACATCATTCATCTGATCAACGATGTGGCGAAGGTGGTAAACCAGGATCCGGATATTGGTGACAAGCTGAAGGTGGTGTTTATCCCGAACTACAGCGTCAGCCTGGCGCAGCTGATCATCCCGGCGGCGGATCTCTCTGAGCAGATCTCCACCGCGGGAACGGAAGCCTCCGGCACCAGTAACATGAAGTTTGCCCTCAACGGCGCGCTGACTATCGGTACCCTGGACGGGGCGAACGTCGAGATGCTGGAGCATGTGGGGGAAGAGAATATCTTTATCTTCGGTAATACGACGGAAGAGGTGGAGGCGCTGCGCCGGAAAGGCTACTCGCCGCGTGAATATTACGAAGAGGATGAAGAGCTACGTCAGGTGCTGACGCAGATTGCGACCGGCGTGTTTAGCCCTGAGGAGCCGGGCCGTTACCGCGACCTGGTGGATTCGCTGATTAACTTTGGTGACCACTACCAGGTACTGGCAGATTATCGCAGCTATGTGGATTGTCAGGACAGGGTGGACGAGCTGTACCGTCAGCAGGAGAAGTGGACCAGTGCCGCGATGCATAACATCGCCAATATGGGGTATTTCTCGTCTGACAGGACCATCAAGGAGTATGCCGAGACGATCTGGCATATTGATCCGGTGCGGTTGTAAAAACAACCCCTCACCCTGACCCTCTCCCCAGAGGGGTGTACGGTCCGGGGACATGGTAGACAGGTGTTCGGGGACATGGTGAACACTTTTTAACATCCTTTACCCATGGTGATCGACTTTTTCTTCAGGTCGATCACCCCCACTTTCGTGCTGTACCACCACACTTCATAGCAGCCATCCTCCTGCGTCTCCTTCAGTCCGACCCGCTCTCCCCTGAACGCTTTACCCGCGCTCAGACTTACCCCTTTAACGCTCAGCTTTCCGCTGATATCCACTTTCCTGACCATCACGCCCTCGTCGTATTCCGGGGGCGTTGTGTTGCCGCTGTACCGTCGCGATGACGGCTGATACCGCGAGCCCGGTACCGCCATATCCAGCGCCTCATGCGGGCGTTCAAGGTTATAGACCGTCCGCCAGTGGTCGAAGGCGCGCTGCAGTTCACCGCTGTCCGCGAACCACTTCCCCTGCAGCACTTCCGCCTTCAGGCTGCGGTGAAAACGCTCCAGCTTGCCCTGCGTCTGCGGATGATACGGCCGGGAGTGCCCCACCCGGATACCCTGGCGCATCAGCCACAGCTCCAGTGCCGTCCAGGTGCCGGTGGTGTCTCCCCACGGTGAGCCGTTATCCATCGTCATCCTGTCCGGCAGGCCGTAGCGTTCAAACACGCTGACCAGCTGCTGCTGCACGGTCTCTCGACGTTCATCGTTACAGTGCACCAGGCACAGGGAAAAACGGGAGTGGTCGTCCAGCAAAGTGAGCGGATGGCAGCGGCCACCGCCAAAGGGAAAGTGGCCCTTAAAATCCATCTGCCAGAGCCGGTTGGGCGCGTCATGTTCGAACCGTCCCGTGGCGGGAATGCCCGGTGAAGTGCCCGGCAGCAGGCCGTGACGGGCCATCAGGGTATGAACGGTGCTGAAGGCGGGCATGGTGTGCCCCTGGTCTTCCAGCCAGCGTTTAATCTTGCGGGCTCCCCAGCGTTGATGACGGTCATGGGCCATGCGCAGCAGGGCAGTGATGTCGTCAGATGAGCGGTTCGGGGAATGGTGCGGTATGCGCGGGCGGTCCTGAAGGCCGGAGGCCCCTTCCTCCGCCCAGCGACGAAGCCACTTGTAGCCGGTGGCAGGTGAAATGCCGAAGCGACGGCAGAGGGAACGGATGTTCGCCCCGTCCTGCGAGGCGAACAAAACAAACTCGGTACGTAATGACATGGTATCTCTCGCATCCCAGGGCATAAGCGACTCCATAAACGGATTCTTATGCCTTAGTTGTAAGTGTCTACCATGTCCCCGAACAAGCGTTCACTATGTCCCCGGACCGTACAAGGGGAGAGGGCTGGGGTGAGGGGACAGGCCGCACACATCAAGACGCCAGCGACAGCTCACGCTTCCCCGCATGCTGCAGCAACCACTGCGCCACGCGGGACTGCTGTTCGGCGTTAAGCCACATCCCTTCTTTGGTACGACGCCAGATGGCATCGTCCAGACGGCGAACCCATTCGTGTTCGACCAGATAACGCAGCTCGGCTTCGTACAGCTCGTGACCGAAATGTTCGCCCAGATCGGCAAGCGCTTTCGCGTCACCCAGGAGCAGTTCGGTGTTGCTGCCGTAGGTGCGGGCATAGTGGCGTGCCATCCCCTCGGTGATGAACGGGAAGCGACGACGCAGCTTCGCGGCGTAATCATCGCGGTTGCCGCCAATATCACCGCCGGGCAGTACCGCGTCTTTGGTCCATGCCGGGCCAATGCCTTTGTAGTACGGTGCCAGTTTTTCCAGCGCGTGCTCGGCCAGCTTACGGTAGGTGGTGAGCTTACCGCCAAACACCGACAGCAGCGGCGCCTGACCGTCTACGTCGTGAATATCAAGCGTATAGTCGCGGGTGATGGCCTGCGGGGAATCCGATTCATCATCGCACAGCGGACGCACGCCGGAGTAAGTCCAGACCACGTCATCGCGCGACAGCTGTTTCTTAAAGTGCGCGTTATACACTTTCAGCAGGTAGTTAACTTCGCTCTCGTCGATCTCAACGTTTTTCGGATCGCCTTTGTACTCCACGTCGGTGGTGCCGATGATCGAGAATTCGTCCATCCACGGGATGACGAACACAATGCGCTTGTCTTCGTTCTGCAGAATGTAGGCCTGTTTCTGGGTATGCACGCGCGGCACCACAATATGGCTGCCTTTGATCAGGCGAATGCCGTACGGGGAGGGCAGATGCATACCGTCGTCAAAGAACTGTTTCACCCACGGACCGGTGGCGTTCACCAGGCCGCGCGCTTTCCAGCTGAATTTCTCGCCGGTATCGATATCTTCCGCTTCGACAATCCACAGGCCGTTTTCACGGCGGGCGGCGGTGGCACGGGTGCGGGTTTTCACCTCGCCGCCTTTCTTCTCGACCATCTGCGCATTCGCCAGCACCAGGCGCGCATCGTCCACCCAGCAGTCGGAATATTCGAAACCGCGCACGATTTCAGGTTTAAGGACCGATTCTGAGCCAAAACGCAAACCGGTCGAACCCGGCAGGCTGGTGCGTTTACCCAGATGATCGTACATAAACAGACCGATTCGGATCATCCACGCCGGACGCAGATGCGGGCGATGGGGCAGGCGGAAGCGCATCGGAATCGCCAGATGCGGCGCCATTTTTAACAGCACTTCACGTTCAGCCAGTGCTTCACTGACCAGGCGGAATTCGTAGTGTTCCAGGTAGCGCAGGCCACCGTGAATCAGTTTGGAGCTGGCGGACGAGGTCGCACAGGCGAGATCGTTAGCTTCCAGCATCAGTACGGATAAGCCGCGTCCTGCGGCATCGACCGCAATACCGGCACCGTTGATGCCACCGCCTATCACAATCAGATCTTTGGTTTCCATAACACCCTCACGCACTTTCGTTAAAGCTCAGAAATGTTCGATATCGCTCATAATAGCAAAGGAACGCGCTTTTGGTAACATCAAAAAAACAATTTAGAGTGATATGGATAACATAATGGCGTTTACCCGCCGCCAGGACGTACACTACGCGGTAAAATCATGTCGCCGACCACTGTAAAGAGAACACCATGGATCAGTTTGAATGTATTAACGTAGAAGAAGCCCACCAGAAGATGCACCAGGGAAAAGCGGTGCTGGTGGACATCCGCGATCCGCAGAGTTTTGCGATGGGCCACACGCCAGGCGCGTTCCATCTCACCAACGACACGCTGGGCGCCTTTATGCGCGATAACGACTTCGACACGCCGGTGATGGTGATGTGCTACCACGGCAACAGCAGTAAAGGCGCGGCGCAGTATCTGCTTCAGCAGGGTTACGAGGCGGTATACAGCGTCGATGGTGGCTTCGATGCCTGGCATCGCCATTTCCCGGCGGAAGTGGAATACGCTTTTGAGCGCTGATCCCGCTATACTGTCCCCTTTTGTGTGGAAATAAGCGACCGCTGCCCATGTTGATGATCACCTCTTTTACCAACCCGCGCGTCGCCCAGGCGTTTGTCGACTATATGGCGACGCAGGGCGTTATTCTGACCATCCAGCAACATACACAGACCGACGTCTGGCTGGCCGATGAGAGCCAGGCCGGGCGGGTAAACGACGAGCTGGCGCGTTTTCTGGAAAACCCTGGTGACCCGCGCTATCTGGCGGCAAGCTGGCAGTCGGGCCAGACAGGTAGCGGATTGCACTACAGCCGCTTTCCTTTTCTTGCCACCATTCGCGAGCGCGCAGGCCCGTTTACGCTGCTGCTGATGGCGGCCTGCATTATCGTCTTCATTATCATGAACGTGGTGGGCGACCAGAGCGTCATGATCGCCCTGGCGTGGCCGTATGACCCGTCTCTTAATTTTGACGTCTGGCGCTACTTTACCCACGCGCTGATGCACTTCTCGGTGATGCATATCCTCTTTAACCTGCTCTGGTGGTGGTATCTCGGCGGTGCCGTGGAGAAGCGTCTGGGCAGCGGGAAGCTGATCGTTATCACCATTATTAGCGCCCTGCTGAGCGGCTATGTGCAGCACAAATTCAGCGGCCCGTGGTTTGGCGGGCTCTCCGGCGTGGTGTATGCCCTGATGGGCTATGTCTGGCTCAGGGGGGAGCGTGACCCTGAAAGTGGCATTTATCTGCAGCGCGGATTAATAACCTTTGCGTTAATATGGCTTATTGCCGGATGGTTTGATCTGTTTGGTATGTCTATCGCCAATGGTGCGCACGTCACCGGGCTGGCCGTTGGGCTGGCGATGGCCTTTGCCGACACGCTCCATGCGCGAAAACGAACATAATTCTCAGGGATAATTGATGAAACAAACACAACGCCATGACGCCATTATCGAACTGGTAAAAAAACAGGGATACGTCAGCACCGAAGAGCTGGTTGAGCAGTTTGCCGTCAGCCCACAAACCATCCGTCGTGACCTGAACGACCTGGCCGATCAAAACCGCATTCTGCGCCACCACGGCGGCGCGGCGCTGCCGTCCAGCTCGGTCAACACCTCCTGGCACGACCGCAAAGCCACGCAAACGGCAGAAAAAGAGCGCATTGCCCGTAAAGTGGCCAGCCAGATCCCCAACGGGGCGACGCTGTTTATTGATATCGGCACCACGCCGGAAGCGGTGGCCCATGCCCTGCTGGATCACGAGAACCTGCGCATCGTTACCAACAACCTGAACGTGGCCAATACTCTGATGCAGAAAGACGATTTCCGCATTATTCTCGCCGGCGGTGAACTGCGCAGCCGCGATGGCGGGATTATCGGTGAAGCGACGCTCGATTTTATCTCTCAGTTCCGTCTCGACTTCGGCATTCTCGGGATTAGCGGCATCGACAGCGACGGCTCGCTGCTGGAATTTGATTACCACGAAGTACGCACCAAGCGGGCGATCATTGAAAACTCGCGCCACGTGATGCTGGTTGTGGATCACTCGAAGTTTGGCCGTAACGCGATGGTCAACATGGGCAGCATCAGCATGGTGGATGCGGTCTATACCGACGTGATGCCGCCGGCGGGCGTTATGCAGGTGATTAAAGATAATAATTTGCAGTTAGAGTTGTGTTGAGAAGCCTTTCTCCCTCTCCCTGTGGGAGAGGGCCGGGGTGAGGGCATCAGACCGCAAAGGACTTACACTCCGTATCCCATCATCTTCAACAATTGCTGCGCATGCTGTACCGCATCCTGACGATGCGCCACACCCAGCTTCTGATACAGATTACGAATATGCGTTTTGATGGTGGTCGCCGCTACCGCCAGCTCACCGGCAATCTGCTCATTGCTGTAACCGGAATAGATCAGCCCCAAAACCTGCCATTCGCGCTGAGTCAGCGGGCTGGTACGGATCAGTTCCGGCACTTCAGGGTGGTTCAGCAGACGTTCAACGAAGTTCTCGTCGAAATGGGCAAACTTGTGGCGATGATGCTGGTTAATCTCGCGCAGAATGCGCTGGGCGCGATGCTGATCCAGCTCCGGCAGCGTATTGAGCTGAATAAGCTGACGCAGCTGCTGCGCCATCACTTCACCTTCAATCACAAAGTGGCTGATAAACCCGGTGCGGTTAGCCAGCTGTAGCGCCTCCAGCAGCACGCGCTGCGCATCGTTTTTACGGCCCGCCTGCCAGTAGAGCTGGTTTTGCAGGAGCAGGTTGCGGTTGAGGTCGCTCATCAGACGCAGGCTGCGCGCGTTCTCGTTCAACTCCTCCAGCACAATCTCTGCGGGCTCTAATTCACCAAGCAGGATCTGCGCGCGGGCAATGTTGCGCCACTGGCTCTGCAGGAAATGGTTATTGGCAAATTCCGGTTTTGGCGTCTGGCGTAACCAGTTGGCGGCGGATTTTTTATCGCCGGTCATCTGCCAGTAAATCACCCGGACCTTATCGGCGTTTGAAACCCAGTCGCTATGATACTGACCGTTGCCGAGCAGGTTTTCCAGGCGGTTAAGATGGTTGCGGGCGTTATCGAGATCGCCGCGCGCCAGCGAGCACTGCACCAGCAGCGCCAGACACTGTAGCTGCTGCTGAGGCTGGAAGCTGGAGAGGACGTCCACACCCTGGCGGGCGCAGCTTTCGGCTTCATCCAGACGCGACCATGCCCACAGGAGCTGAGCGCGAATACGCAGCAGGAACTCGTGCATCGGCAGTTGTTCAAGATGCTGTTCACGAATCAGCTGGAACGCTTTTTCCTGGTTTTCCCAGGCGGCCTGCAGGAACCCCTGCGCGAACAAAATTTCGCTTTGCTGGATCAGGCTCCACAGCGCGTAATGCCAGACATCATGGCGACGCGCCATCTGCTCGGTTTGTTGCATCAGCGACAGGGAACGCGTCAGCTCGCCTTTGCAGTGCAGTACTTCACCGTGTACCGACGTGGCAACAATCCGGCTGTAGAAGTTGGCGAGCGGCAGTTCATCCAGGGCAACCATCGCCAGGCGTTCAGCCTCATCCGGGTCGCCGTCGTTAATTGCTACCTGGGCCCGCAGGGCGTTAAATTCACCGTGCAGGGGCGTATCCATGTTGCTTTCCATCTCCTGCTCCGCGCGGGCCAGCAGGGTGTTCACTTCGCTGTAGCGATGCTGGCTCTGCATCAGCCAGGCCTGAAGCAGCACCAGACGTGGGTTCTCCAGCAGGCTTTCCCACGGCAGGGCTTTAAGCGACTCTTCCAGCAGCGTCAGTTCGCTGTGGTTAAACAGGCCCCACGCATGGTTGAGAAGGATATCGCGCAGCATGCTGGCATCACCCGCCGCCAGGGCGTGGTGAATGGCTTCGCTCGGGAAACCCTGCGCCATCCAGCTTTCGGCGGCGGCGCGGTGAATTTCCGGTAGTTCAACCGCCAGCTCCCACTGGCAACGCTGGCGCAGGAAGCTGCCAAACAACGGATGATAACTAAACCACTCGCCGGGGTCGTCCATGCGGGTCAGGAACAGGCCCTGACGTTCAATCTCTTCAAGCTGTAGCTGACCGTTTTCACACCCAGTCACGCGCACGATTAACGCATCGTTCATGGAGCGTAGCAGCGAGCTTTTCAGCAGGAAATTGCGGGTCGCCGGATCAACGCTGTTCAGCACCTCATCCACGAGGTAATCCGAAAGGTGGCTGGCGTTGATGCCCGCCAGGCGGCGCGCAGACTGATGTGCCGGGCTGTTGTTTTGTCGTGCAGAGAGGGCGATGAGCTGCAGCGCCGTCGCCCAGCCGGCGACGTCGTCGCACAGGCGGCTGCTTTCGGCGGCCTCAATCGGTGACGTCAGGCGGCAGTCAAAGAACTGTTTTGCTTCCTGGTGGGTAAAGGCCAGTTGCTGGCTGCCCACTTCGAGAAGCTGATCGCGCACGCGCAGGTTTGCAATCCCCAGCTGTGGCAGATTGCGTGACAGCACCACTAAGGTCAGGTTTTCCGGCTGATGACGCAGGAAGAAACGCATCGATTCATGAATCACCGGGTTGGTAATGAGGTGGTAATCATCAATCACCACGTATAGCGGACGATGCCATTCGGCCAGCTCGATAAACAGCTGGGAGAAAAGGGAGGACAGGCTGGCGTACTGGCGCTTTTGCACCATCACCTCGCTGGCGACGCAGTGTCCATTGGTTGCCTGCTGAATAGCGGCAATCAGATAGCTGGCAAAACGCTCTTGCTGGTTATCGCCCTCATCAAGGGAGTACCAGCCAAGATCGCTCTTACCTGCTGCCCATTGCGAAATGAGCGTTGTTTTTCCATAACCTGCAGGGCTCGTAACCAGCGCCAGTCGGAAATTATGTGCGCCGGAAAGTTTAGCCAACAGACGCTCGCGGACCACGGTATGGTCAAGGCGAACCGGGCGACTTAATTTTGACGGAATCAACATAGGTTTCACTTCACTGTGGGGACGAGAGATTTTATTTTTTTTGCGCTTCGTAATTAATAGATATAAGGTCGGCCAATAAGTTAACTATTGCAAGTTATGTCTGAATTTGGTGGCTCTGAATTTGCACTCTGTCACAAAACATTCAGGCGGATGGCGGAACTTTCTGGAAAGGGCTTTGATGCCTTGTCAGTGCTGGCTTGTATGGCTGTGTTGCGGCTGCGCTGAAACTGGTTTCAGAAAGGGATAGTGACGGAAAATTTAATATACCCGGTGTAAAGTTAAGGGGGATTAATAATCTCCTTAGTAATGACCTGATTGCAGAAATATTATTCTACGTAAGTAATCATTTCAGCGCGTTTTAATTTCAGCCGAAACCGCATTTCATTTCTTTGACATTCTCCACGGTGACTATTTCCTCTTCCGGGCACACTCGAACTATGCTCTGAGAGTGGCCTCGATCACACTTTTCTGCTCATCCCCGCTACTCCTCCCTGTCTAATCCCCCGCGGGAGGAGGAAGAGGTGAAATGAGCCAGGCACACTAGCGCCAACTTGTGTTTTCTTTCTAAAGGATGCCGATCCCCTATGTCACAGCCTACCTTCAACAAAGCTCAATTCCAGGCTGCCCTGACGCGTCAGTGGCAGCGTTTTGGCCTTCATGCTGCTAACGAAATGACGCCTCACCAGTGGTGGCAGGCAGTGAGCGGTGCGCTCGCAGAGCAGCTGGATGCTCAACCTCTGGCAAAACCGGTAAAAGGTCAGCGCCATGTCAACTACATCTCAATGGAGTTCCTGATTGGCCGTCTGACGGGCAACAACCTGTTGAACCTCGGCTGGTATCAGGAGGTGGGGGACGTGCTGAAAGAGCACGATATTAACCTTACCGACCTGCTGGAAGAAGAGATTGACCCTGCGCTGGGTAACGGTGGCCTGGGGCGTCTGGCGGCCTGTTTCCTGGACTCCATGGCAACCGTCGGCCAGTCGGCGATTGGCTATGGCCTGAACTATCAGTACGGCCTGTTCCGTCAGTCATTTGCCGATGGCCATCAGATGGAAGCGCCGGACGACTGGCACCGTAACACCTACCCGTGGTTCCGCCATAACGCGCAGCTGGATGTGCAGGTCGGGATTGGCGGGAAAGTCACGAAGCAGGGGCGCTGGGAACCGGCGTTCACCATCACCGGCGAAGCCTGGGACCTGCCGGTACTCGGCTACCGTAACGGCGTGGCGCAGCCGCTGCGTCTGTGGCAGGCGAAGCATGCGCATCCGTTTAACCTGACCAAATTCAACGACGGTGATTTCCTGCGCGCTGAGCAGCAGGGCATCGACGCCGAGAAGCTGACCAAAGTGCTCTACCCGAACGACAACCACCTGGCGGGTAAAAAACTGCGTCTGATGCAGCAGTATTTCCAGTGCGCCTGCTCTGTGGCGGACATTCTGCGCCGCCATCATCTGGCGGGTCGCAAGCTGGCGCAGCTGCCGGACTTCGAAGTGATTCAGCTCAACGACACGCACCCGACCATTGCCATTCCTGAACTGCTGCGGGTGCTGATCGACGAGCATCAGCTGAGCTGGGATGACGCCTGGGCGATTACCAGCCGTACCTTCGCTTACACCAACCACACCCTGATGCCAGAAGCGCTGGAGTGCTGGGATGAGAAGCTGGTGAAAAACCTTCTGCCGCGCCACATGCAGATCATCAACAAGATTAACGACCAGTTTAAAACGCTGGTGGATAAAACCTGGCCGGGCAACAAAGCGGTCTGGGCGAAGCTGGCGGTGGTCCACGATAAGCAGGTTCGCATGGCGAACATGTGCGTGGTGAGCGGCTTCGCGGTGAACGGCGTGGCGGCGCTGCACTCGGATCTGGTGGTGAAAGACCTCTTCCCGGAATATCACCAGCTGTGGCCGACCAAATTCCATAACGTGACCAACGGCATTACGCCGCGTCGCTGGATCAAGCAGTGCAATCCGCTGCTGGCCGGTCTGCTGGACAAAACCCTGAAGAAAGAGTGGGCCAACGATCTGGACCAGCTCATCAATCTGGAAAAATATGCGGACGACGCAAAATTCCGCGAGCAGTACCGCGCCATTAAGCAGGAGAACAAAGTCCGTCTGGCGGCGTTTGTTAAAGCGCGTACCGGGATTGAGATCAACCCGCATGCTATTTTCGATATCCAGATCAAACGTCTGCACGAGTACAAACGCCAGCACCTGAACCTGCTGCACATTCTGGCGCTGTACACAGAGATCCGCGAGAACCCGCAGGCCGACCGCGTACCGCGCGTGTTCCTGTTCGGTGCGAAAGCGGCGCCGGGCTACTATCTGGCGAAAAACATCATCCTCGCCATCAACAAAGTGGCGGCGGCGATCAACAACGATCCGAAAGTGGGCGACAAGCTGAAGGTGGTGTTCCTGCCGGACTACTGCGTCTCTGCGGCTGAAATGCTGATCCCGGCGGCGGATATTTCCGAGCAGATCTCGACTGCGGGTAAAGAAGCCTCCGGCACCGGCAACATGAAGCTGGCGCTGAATGGCGCGCTGACCGTCGGTACGCTCGACGGGGCCAACGTCGAAATCGCCGAGAAGGTGGGTGAAGAGAATATCTTTATCTTCGGCCACACCGTGGAAGAGGTGAAAGCCATTAAGGCCAAAGGCTACGATCCGGTGAAGTGGCGCAAGAAAGACAAAGTGCTGGATGCGGTACTGAAAGAGCTGGAAAGCGGTAAATACAGCGACGGCGATAAGCACGCGTTTGACCAGATGCTGCACAGCATGGACAAACACGGCGGTGACCCGTATCTGGTGATGGCCGATTTCACAGCCTATGTGGACGCGCAAAAACAGGTCGACGTGCTGTATCGCGACCAGGAAGCGTGGACCCGGGCGTGCATTCTGAACACTGCCCGCTGCGGTATGTTCAGCTCTGACCGCTCAATCCGTGATTATCAGGCCCGTATCTGGCAGGCAAAACGCTAAGGAAGCGCGATGGAGAGTAAACGTCTGGACAGCGCCGCGCAGGCGGCGGGGATCAGCCTCAGTTACATTAATGCTCACGGCAAACCGCAGTCTATTGGCGCCGACACCAAAAGACGTTTGCTGGATGCCATGCACAAAACCGACGCGAAAGCGTCGGCTGCACCGGTGCCGAACGTGAAGGTTTTCACCTCGGGGAAAAAGATGCTGCTGACGGTGGAGGGGCGCGGCGAGTTTACCTGGCTGCTTACCACCGAAGACGGCCAGCAGCATAAAGGCCACGCCACCGGCGGTAAGACCCTTAACCTTCCGGCAAAGCTGCCGGAGGGTTACCACTCCTTAACGCTCACCCAGGATGACCAGCGCTTCCATTGCCGGGTGATCGTCGCGCCAAAACGCTGCTATGAGCCGCAGGCGTTGCTTGAGGGTAAAAAGCTGTGGGGCGCCTGCGTGCAGCTCTACACCCTGCGTTCAGAGAGCAACTGGGGTATCGGTGATTTTGGCGATCTGAAGAAAATGCTGGCCTCCGTGGGGGAACGCGGCGGCGCGTTTATCGGCCTCAACCCGATCCATGCGCTTTATCCGGCCAACCCGGAGAGCGCCAGCCCGTACAGCCCGTCATCCCGCCGCTGGCTGAACGTGATTTATATCGATGTTAATGCGTTAGACGACTTCAAAAACAGCCAGGAGGCGCAGGCGTGGTGGAAACTCAGCACCACCCAGCAGGCGCTGAAGCAGGCGCGTGACGCGGACTGGGTGGACTATTCTACCGTCACGGCGCTGAAAATGGCCGCGTTGCGTCTGTCGTGGAAAAGCTTTTCGCAGCGCGATGACGAGCAGATGGCGGCCTTCCGTCAGTTTGTCACTCAGGAGGGCGAGAGCCTGTACTGGCAGGCAGCATTTGATGCGCTGCACGCATATCAGGTGAAAGAGGACGAAATGCGCTGGGGCTGGCCGGTGTGGCCGGAAGCGTATCAGTCCGTCGACACGCCGGAAGTGAAAGCCTTCTGTAAAAAACACGCGGATGAAGTGGACTTCTACCTGTGGCTGCAGTGGCTGGCGTACAGCCAGTTTGCCGCCTGCTGGCAGGTGAGCCAGGGCTATAAGATGCCGATCGGCCTGTATCGTGACCTGGCCGTCGGCGTCGCAGAGGGCGGTGCGGAAACCTGGTGCGACCGTGAACTCTACTGCCTGAAAGCCTCCGTCGGCGCGCCACCGGATATCCTTGGCCCGCTCGGCCAGAACTGGGGCCTGCCGCCGATGGATCCGCACGTGATGGCGGCGCGCGCGTACGAGCCGTTTATCGACCTGCTGCGCGCCAACATGCAGAACTGCGGGGCATTGCGTATCGACCACGTGATGTCTGTGCTGCGCCTGTGGTGGATCCCGTACGGTGAAACGGCAGATCACGGGGCCTATGTGCAGTATCCGGTTGACGATCTGCTGTCGATCCTGGCGCTGGAAAGCAAGCGTCACCAGTGCATGGTGATCGGCGAAGATCTTGGCACCGTACCGGTGGAAATTGTCAGCAAACTCCGCGACAGCGGCGTTTACTCCTATAAAGTGCTCTATTTTGAAAACGACCATGAGAAAACCTTCCGCGCGCCGAAAGCGTACCCTGAACAGTCAATGGCAGTCGCGACGACGCATGACCTTCCTACGCTTCGTGGCTATTGGGAAAGCGGGGATCTGACGCTCGGTAAAACGCTGGGTCTCTATCCGGATGAGGATGTGCTTCGCGGCCTGTATCAGGATCGCGAGCTGGCAAAGCAGGGCCTGCTGGATGCGCTGCATAAGCATGGCTGTCTGCCGAAACGTGCCGGGCATAAGGCATCGCTGATGGCGATGACCCCGACGCTCAACCGTGGTCTGCAGCGTTACATTGCCGACAGCAACAGTGCCCTGCTGGGCCTGCAGCCGGAAGACTGGATTGATATGGCGGAGCCGGTCAACATTCCGGGCACCAGCTATCAGTACAAGAACTGGCGTCGCAAGCTTTCCACTACGCTTGAGAAGATGTTTGCCGATGACGGGGTGAACAGGCTGATTAAGGATTTGGATAAGCGCAGAAGGGCGGTGGGCAAGAAGCGGTAGTTCCACCCTCACCCTAACCCTCTCCCAGGGGGAGAGGGAATGGAATGTAGGCCGGGTAAGCGTCAGCGCCACCCGGCTTTTTTACATCAAACCACCATATTCAACAGCAACACCCCGACCAGACCGCACACCGAAATAATGGTTTCCAGCGCGGACCAGGACTTGATGGTTTCACCGATTGTCAGGTTAAAGTACTCCTTGAACAGCCAGAAGCCCGGGTCGTTAACGTGAGAGAAAATCACGCTACCAGAACCGACGGCAATAACCATCAGCTCAGGGCTCACGCCCGTGGTCGCAATCAGCGGGGCAACGATACCGCCTGCGGTGATCGCCGCAACGGTCGCAGAGCCCAGCGCAATACGCAGAACCGCGGCGATGGACCAGGCCATCAGGAGCGGGGAGACATTGGTTTCATGCATCATGGCCGCGATGTATTTGTCCACGCCGCTGTCGACCAGAACCTGCTTGAACGCACCGCCACCGCCGATGATCAGCAGCATCATGGCAATGATTTTGATGGACGAGGTCAGCGTGTCGTTGATCTGATCCATTGAACGGCCGCGGTTCAGACCGAAGGTGAACATCGCGATCAGGACCGCAATCAGGGTTGCCATCACCGGGTCACCCAGGAATTCGGCCACGGACAGGAATGCATGACCTTTTGGCAGGATCATCTCCGCCACGGCGCGCATCGCCATCAGGATCACCGGTACCAGAGAGGTCCAGACGCTGACGCCAAAGCCAGGCATCTCTTCTTCGGTGAAGGTTTTCGCGCTGTACAGACCTTCCGGAATCGGCTTATCAATGCCTTTCAGGAAGCGGGCATAGACCGGACCGGCCAGAATAACGGTCGGGATCGCCAGAATGGTACCGAACAGCAGGGTTTTACCCATATCCGCGTGGAAGATGGTCGCAATAGCGGTTGGACCCGGGTGCGGCGGCAGGAAGCCGTGGGTAACGGACAGCGCCGCAGCCATTGGCACACCGACATACAGCAGCGGGATGCTCGCCGCAGCCGCGATGGTAAATACCAGCGGCAGCATCAGCACGAAGCCCACTTCATAGAACAGCGCGAAACCGACGGTAAAACCGGTTAACACCACCGCCCACTGGATGTTCTTCTTACCAAATTTGTCGATAAGCGTGGTGGCAATACGCTGGGCGCCCCCGCAGTCCGCCAGCATTTTGCCGAGCATGGCGCCGAAGCCCATGATCAACGCCAGGCTGCCGAGCGTGCCGCCAACACCGGCTTTAATCGAGCTGATGACTTTTACCAGCGGCATCCCCTGCATCAGACCGACTGCAAGCGCCACCAGAACCAGAGCGATAAATCCGTTCATTTTGAAACGGATCATCAAGAGCAGTAATAACACAACACCGATAGCAACGATGACTAATGGCATGATTTACCTGGCCTTTGAATTGTTATGGGTAACGTCATTGTTTCAACGACAAGTTCCGATTGTCCCAACTGGGAACAGAGTGTTTACGGCACTCATACTGATGCCTTCGAAACCATTAAGTTTAGTCGGCTGTTATAAGGATGCTGAGTGCCCACGAGAATGATACGGGTAACATGTCGAGATTGAGAATCACCCTGGGAGGCTAAATTTGAATTATGAGACGCAGGTCAACATATAGAGGGGGGGCGGGATAACAAAAGCCGGGTGGCGGCTTCGCCTTACCCGGCCTGGGATTCGAATGCAGTAACTGTTTTGTAGGCCCGGTAAGCGTAGCGCCACCGGGCAATACGGGCGGGCAAAGAATCAGTAGTATGAGTGCTCGCCGCGCTGGTGTTCAGTCAGGTCGCGTACGCCTTTCAGTTCCGGGAATTCGTTCAGCAGCTGCTTCTCGATCCCTTCTTTCAGGGTCACATCCACCATGGAACAACCGTTACAGCCGCCGCCAAACTGCAGAATGGCGAAGCCTTCATCGGTGATCTCCATCAGGGAGACACGACCGCCGTGGCCAGCCAGCTGTGGGTTGATCTGGGATTGCAGCAGATACTCAACGCGCTCCATCAGCGGGGCATCGTCAGAGACTTTGCGCATTTTCGCGTTTGGCGCTTTCAGGGTCAGCTGAGAACCCAGCTGGTCGGTGACGAAGTCGATCTCCGCATCTTCAAGATACGGTGCGCTCAGCTCATCAACGTAGGCGGTGAGCTGTTCAAATTTCAGGGCAGTGTCGGTGGCTTCCACCGCGTCCGGCGGACAATAAGAAACACCACATTCTGCATTCGGAGTGCCTGGATTAATCACAAACACGCGGATCTGCGTCCCTTCTTCCTGATTTGCCAGCAGTTTGGCAAAGTGCGCTTGTGCAGAATCGGAAATACGGATCATAGCTTTGGCCTAATAGTTGACTAAATTACCTGGGTATAATCATACGCCCATTGAAGAAGGGCTACAAGGTACGGCACAGACACCATACCTGAACCGACGCGGCGCCGCTTTGCAAAAGCAGTCGGGAAAGTTCAGCAACGGTACTGCCTGTGGTGACGACATCATCCACAATCGCGATATGGAGGCCGTCGACCGGCAATTCAAGGCGAAAGGCATTTTTGAGGTTTCTTTTGCGAAGCCGGGCGTTGAGCTGATGCTGGATGGCGGTGGCATGAACACGCGTAAGCGCGCGGGCGTCATACCGACAGCCAAGCCAGCGGGCGAGGGGGCGGCAGATCAGATCGCTCTGGTTATAGCCGCGCCGCCAGTGCCGACGCTGGTATAAGGGCACGTTTACCACCCTGTCGATTTTCGGCAGGGCGCGCTGACGCCGTGCCTGTAAAACCGCCAGCAGTAGCAGGCGGGCCAGGGACGGGGCCAGCGAACTTTGACCGGAAAATTTCAGCGAATGAATAAGCCTGCTTAGCGGCGGAACATAATCATCCACGGCCACCAGCGCGTGCCACGGCGGGGCTTTTTTTAGACAACGACCGCAGGGAAACGCGGGGTTCGTGGCCGGTAAACCGCACTGTGGGCAGGTCGCGATACGCCTTGTGAACGATCGCGTGCAGACAGAACAGATACCCCATCCGCTGAGCGCAAGCGGCATTTGGCATAGCCAGCACAAGCCTGGCACTGTTAGCATGTGCAACCTCCATGTGAAAAAAGAGAACAGTAACTGATGAAGACGCTGTGGTGGCAGACTGCAGGAACAGGAAATTGCCATCTTGTGCTGCTGCACGGATGGGGCCTGAATGCAGAAGTATGGCATTGCATAAGTGAGGAACTTGCCTCGCATTTCACCCTGCATCTGGTGGATCTGCCCGGTTTCGGCCGCAGCCGCGGTTTTGGGGCGATGTCGCTTGATGATATGGCCCGGCAGGTTCTGGACGCTGCGCCGCAAAACGCCATCTGGCTCGGCTGGAGCCTGGGCGGGCTGGTGGCAAGCCAGATTGCGCTGTCGCAGCCCGAGCGCGTGAAGGCGCTGGTGACCGTGGCCTCGTCGCCCTGCTTTAGCGCACAAGAGGCGTGGCCAGGTATAAAACCTGACGTGCTGGCGAGCTTCCAGCAACAGCTGAGCGAAGATTTCCAGCGGACCGTCGAGCGCTTCCTCGCCCTGCAGACGATGGGCACAGAAACCGCGCGTCAGGATGCGAGAACGCTGAAGCAGACCGTGCTTTCCCTGCCGATGCCGGAGGTGGAGGTGCTTAACGGCGGGCTGGAGATCCTGAAAACGGTCGACCTGCGCGAGCCGCTGGCTGCGCTGGCCATGCCGCACCTGCGTATCTATGGCTACCTTGACGGCCTGGTGCCGCGTAAAGTGGTTCCGCTTCTGGATGCGCTGTGGCCGGAGAGCGAGTCGCAGGTCATTGCCAAAGCCGCGCACGCCCCGTTTATCTCTCATCCGGCGGAATTTTGTTCAGCGCTCATTGCGTTAAGTCAACGTTTAGACTGATTATTTTCCATCCAGCCTGGAAAAAGTAACATACCGCAACCATACTCCATTTGTCGTTGCGGTTGTTCTGCCTACGATAATCAAAACAACAATCCTATGGAGAGTCAGGCTATGAAACTTGTTACAGGTATTGTCACTTCTCTGGTTATTGGGTCACTTTCATTTGGCGCCTTTGCGGCAAAAGAGCTGGAAAAAGATAAAGTTGCAGGAATGAATCTGACCAAAATTGGTGAGATTTCTACGTCTGACACCACCGCGCCGATGGATGCAAGAGCAGAACTGTCGAAAAAAGCGGATGAGCTGGGTGGTACCTACTACGTTGTCACCAGTGCTGAAAAACAGACCAAAAACGTACGCGCAACAGCGGACGTCTATAAGTAATACGATAAAGCCGGGCATCACAGCCCGGCTTTATTATCGCAGTGCCCACCACTCCCTGAGGCAGGCTTTACCTTCCGGGCAGCTTTTACAACTGCCGGAGAGGCAACCTTCCGCGTCTTCCTGAATCCGCACGGCTTTCCCCATCGCTTCAAGCCTTTCCAGCATGGCATCGATCATCGGCTGCGGCGTATGCAGGGTGAGGCTTAATTGTCTGGCCTCCATCCGTCCCTGTAGCGCCAGCAGATCACGAACCTGAATCAACGATGCCATGAGGTGCTCCTTAGTGACAGTCGCCCGCCGGGCTATTGCAGCAGGTCGCGGCGGTTTTACGCTTCGCCAGCAGGTCGATATCGACGCGGCTGCGCGCGCGTCGTAACAGGCCGAGCACGATGACGTTAAACAGAACCACCGCGAGGATGCAGACCAGGCTGTAGCGCGGATGCTGGCTGAAGTTAACGGTCTGATAGAAGAGCGTTGCCAGCGAGTAGGCGATGTTTAACCCCCACAGGATAGAGAAGCCCATCCAGCCGCGGCTGGACTCACGGGCAATTGCCCCCATCACCGAAATGCACGGGATATAGAGCAGAACAAAGATGAGGTAGCTATAGGCCGCGGAGGCGCTGCCAAATTTCTCGCTCATCACGCCCATGGCGCCCGTCGCCATTTCACCGTCGCCTTTGCTGGCTTCAATCGGGTTGGCCAGCACGCTCAGGCTAAAGGTATCTTTCAGGCTCTGCCAGGTTTCCTCTACGGCACCCAGCAGTTCATGGCCGAGATGAAACGCTGCTGGATCAAATTCCTGCTCCTGAATGTTCTCTGCGGTGTAGAGCGTATTCAGGGTGCCGACAACCACCTCTTTCGCCATCGCGCCGGTGAACAGCCCGACGGTTGCCTGCCAGTTATCCTCATGCACGCCAATCGGTTTGAAGACCGGGGTGATGACGCGGCTGACGGAGGCAAGAGCCGAGTCGTTGATGTTATCTGCCGCCTGCCCGCTAAGGGTGAAGCTGTTCAGCGCGCTCAGGAAAACACTGACGATGACAATTACCTTACCGGCGCGCAGCACAAAGCCTTTCAGACGCTGCCAGGTCTGAATCACCAGGCTTTTCAGATGCGGCACGTGATAGACCGGCAGCTCCATCACAAACGGTGAGGCTTCACCCCGCATGATAGTGTGTTTCAGCATCAAGCCAGTGAGGATCGCCATCACGATGCCCAGCACATACAGGGAGAAGACCGCCAGCGCGCCCTGCTGGCCAAAGAAGGCGGCGGCAAAGACGGCAAAGATCGCCAGTCGGGCACCGCAGGACATGAACGGCGCCATCATGATGGTCATCAGACGTTCGCGCGGCGCATCAAGCGTGCGCGCCCCCATCACCGACGGGACGTTACAGCCAAAGCCGACAATCAGCGGGACGAAGGATTTACCCGGCAGGCCCAGCGCCTGCATCAGGCGATCCATCACGAACGCGGCGCGCGCCATGTAACCGGAGTCTTCCAGGAACGAGAGGAACAGGTACATCATGCCGATCTGCGGCACCAGCGGCAGAACGGTGTTGATACCGCCGCCGATCCCCTGTGCGAGGAAGATGGTTAGCCATTCCGGGAAGTGCAGGGTGTAGCCCACCCACTGAATTCCATGCACGAAGACCGCAACGGAACCGGCATCGAAAATCGGCTGGAGCGCGCCACCGATGTTAATGGCGAGCAGGAACATCACGTACATGACCAGCAGGAAGATGGGCAAGCCGAGGAAGCGGTTAAGCACAACCTTATCCACCGCCGCCGTAAAGCGGCTGGGTTCTGCCGTGAGGGCATTACTGACCACATCGCAGATCGACGCGATGGCCTGGTAACGGGCATCGGCGATGTGCAGCGCCGGGTCGTCCAGCTCGTCGCTCAGACGCGCCATGGTTACGTCGAGTTTATCAGCCGCATGTCCGGCGTAAGCACGGCTGTAGATATCGCCTTCCAGCATCTGCAGGCCGAGCCACAGCCGCTGTTTCGCCGGCATACTGTTGTCCATCTCCTGCGCCAGCATATGGGCTTCGCGCAGGAGGGGCTTCGCGTAATGCACCAGTTCAACGTCGCGATTCCCCGCATGGCGATCGATGGCGAGCTTCAGGGAATCAATCCCGCGAGCGCGCGTCGAGACTAGCGGAACCACCGGGCAACCCAGGCGCGCGGAGAGGGCATCGACGTCGATGCGCAGCTTCTGTTTCTCCGCGATGTCGAGCATGTTGAGCGCCACGATGCAGGGGATCCCCAGCTCCAGCAGCTGCAGCGTCAGATAAAGGTTACGCTCGAGATTGGAGGCATCGACCACGTTGATCAGCAGGTCCGCGTCGCCGCCCAGAATATAGTGACAGGCTATTTGCTCATCGAGCGAGGTTTGTGACGAAATGGTGGTTAAGGAGTAGGTGCCGGGAAGGTCAACCAGCGTGACCTGGTTGTCGGTTGTCGTAAACTGACCCTCTTTACGCTCAACCGTTACCCCAGCCCAGTTGCCCACGCGCTGGCGGGCCCCTGTCAGCTGGTTAAAAAGCGTCGTCTTGCCGGAATTAGGATTGCCAATTAAGCCAATAGTTAACTTTTTCATTTTTTAGACTCACTGAAACCGCTGGCTTGTTATCGGGATAAGGCTTCGACTTCTATTAATGCGAGGTCTTTCTTACGCAGTACCAGATTCACGCGTCGGGTTTCGATATGAACCGGATCGCCTAATGGGGCCACGCGTACCACCTGGAATGACGAGCCGGGCAGCATGCCCAGTGACAGCAGCTTTTGCCGATAGGCCGGGCTAATTTCGCGGGTAAAACCGGTAATCTTCCATGCACTGTCTGGAGTGAATTGCATAATGCCTGATTCCACGAAAGGTTAAATAATCTACTATGCGATGATAATGAGAATAGTTTTTATCAGCAATATTAAAACTGTGACGGAATGTTGTTTGCGGTATTAATTTACGGCCTGTTTGACCTTGCTCAATATTTGCTGAAATGACGGGAAAACGAAAAGGAGAGTATTTGTTAACGGGGTGATAATTCGCGGTTTAAATATGGATGTGCAATCGGTTTCATATATTACGGTATAATTTGTCCCCTCTCCCCGTTGGGGAGAGGGTTAGGGTGAGGGGTTAGCGTTTCTTACCCATCGCGGCCGCCAGCGCATCCATCATCGCGCTGTTGCCTGCAGGCTGGGCATCACGTCCGCGCGGTTTCGCGCCTTTAGCGGCCGGGCGCTGCTGCTCGCGACCGCCACCGTTAGCGCCGCGGCGCGCGCTGGTTTCACCTGGCTGCTCGTCCAGACGCATGGTCAGGGCGATTCGCTTGCGCTGCAGATCCACTTCCAGCACTTTAACCTTCACGATGTCGCCCGCTTTGACCACGGTATGCGGGTCTTCAACGAACTTGTCGGCAAGCGATGAGATATGCACCAGACCATCCTGATGCACGCCGATATCGACAAATGCGCCAAAGTTGGTGACGTTGGTCACTGCGCCTTCCAGCACCATGCCCGGAAGCAGGTCGTTCATGGTCTCGATACCGTCGGCAAAGGTCGCTGTTTTAAACTCAGGGCGCGGATCGCGGCCCGGCTTTTCCAGCTCTTTGATGATGTCGGTAACGGTAGGCACACCAAACTTGTCGTCAGTGAAATCAGCGGCTTTCAGGTTGCGCAGGGCGCTGCTGTCGCCCATCAGATCTTTCAGCGCCTGCTGGGTGGCGGCCAGAATGCGTTCCACCACCGGGTACGCTTCCGGGTGGACGGTGGAGGCATCCAGCGGGTTATCGCCATGGTTGATGCGCAGGAAGCCCGCGCACTGCTCAAACGCTTTTGGCCCCAGACGGCTTACCTTCAGCAGTTGCTGGCGGTTCTGGAACTGACCGTTCTCATCGCGCCAGGCGACGATGTTCTGCGCCATCATGCGGGTTAAGCCCGCCACGCGAGTCAGCAGAGGAACGGAGGCGGTGTTCAGGTCCACGCCGACGGCGTTTACACAGTCTTCCACCACCGCATCCAGCTTACGCGCCAGCTGAGTCTGGCTCACGTCGTGCTGATACTGGCCCACGCCGATGGATTTCGGATCGATTTTCACCAGCTCTGCCAGCGGATCCTGCAGGCGACGGGCGATCGAGACCGCACCGCGCAGAGAAACGTCCAGGTCCGGGAACTCCTGCGCTGCCAGCTCGGACGCGGAATAGACGGAGGCCCCTGCTTCGCTGACGATCACTTTCTGCGCCGTCACTTTCGGGAACTGCTTCTGCACGTCGAGGTAGAAACGTTCGGTTTCGCGGGACGCCGTACCGTTGCCGATGGCGACCAGCTCCACGTTGTACTTCTCGCACAGCGCGGCCACCACGACGGCCGCTTTGGCGGCCTGGCCGGTGTGCGGATAGATGGTGTCGGTAGCGACCAGTTTACCGGTGCCGTCCACGACGGCCACCTTCACGCCGGTACGCAGCCCCGGATCGAGACCCATGGTGGCACGCAGGCCCGCAGGGGCGGCCATCAGCAGGTCGTGCAGGTTACGGGCGAAGACGTTGATCGCTTCATCTTCGGCGCGCTCACGCACGGTGCCCATCAGCTCGGTTTCGAGGTGCATCAGCACTTTGATGCGCCAGGTCCAACTGACCACGCCTTTACGCCAGCTGTCTGCCGGGGCGTTGTTCAGGCGCAGGCCAAGATGGTCGATGATGATCTGCTCACAGTGGCTCTCTTTCGGCGGCTCGTCAAACTGCGGGTCGGCGTTCAGGGAGAGCTGCAGCACGCCTTCGTTGCGGCCACGGAACATCGCCAGCGCACGGTGAGAAGGGGTGGTAGAAATCGGTTCGTGATGATCGAAGTAGTCGCGGAATTTCGCGCCCTCTTCCTCTTTACCCGCGACGACGGTAGAGACGATGTGTGCATTCTTCCACAGGTAATCACGCACTTTGGCAAGCAGGGCCGCGTCTTCGGCGAAGCGCTCCATCAGAATGTAGCGTGCGCCATCAAGAGCGGCTTTGGTGTCCGCCACGCCTTTATCGGCATCGATAAATTTCGCCGCTTCGGTTTCCGGGTCATGTGACGGCGTGTTCCACAGCAGCTCTGCCAGCGGCTCGAGTCCCGCTTCAATCGCAATCTGCCCGCGCGTGCGGCGCTTCGGCTTGTACGGCAGATAGAGGTCTTCGAGCTCGGTTTTGCTCAGGGTGCCGTTAATGGCGGTTTCCAGCTCGCTGGTCAGTTTGCCCTGTTCGCCGATGGATTTGAGGATCGCCTGACGACGTTCTTCCAGTTCGCGCAGATAACCCAGACGGGTTTCCAGGTTACGCAGCTGCGTGTCATCCAGCCCGCCGGTGACTTCCTTACGATAACGTGCAATAAACGGCACGGTGTTCCCTTCATCAAGCAGGCGAACGGCAGCTTCTACCTGTTCGGCTCTGGCCTGAAGTTCACCCGCAATAATGCGGCAGAGCGAATCTTTCATCATGGCTTTATCATCTTGTGGGTCAAAAATCAGGGGATAGTTATACGGGCTGACACGGCAAAATGCCAGCCGGGGAGGGCGCTCTCGGACTATTTTACGTAGACGATCTCATTGACGTACCAGCTGGCTTCACCGGCGGGTGTCTGCACGACGGCGAGGTCGCCCACCTCTTTTTTCAGCAGCGCGCGGGCCATTGGGGAGTCGATGGAGATGTAATCCTTACGACCAAAAATTTCATCGTAGCCGACAATGCGAAAACGCAGGGTATCACCGTTGTCGTTCTCAATTTCAACCCACGCGCCAAAGAACACTTTGCCCTCCTGCTGCGGGGAGTAATCGACAATTTTAAGGTTCTCAAGGCATTTGGTCAGATAGCGTACCCGGCGGTCGATCTCACGCAGCCGCTTTTTGTTGTACTGGTAGTCAGCGTTTTCGCTGCGATCGCCCAGGCTTGCTGCCCAGGTCACTTTTTTGGTCACTTCAGGGCGCTCTTCGCGCCACAGGGTGTCCATCTCTTTTTTGAGTTTTTCGTACCCTTCGCGGGTGATCAGGGGCGTTTTCATTGGGTGACCTTCAGACTCGACATCATTGCAAACCTTGCGCACATTACGTATCACATCGCATATCTGACAGCGTTAATAATGATTTATGTGATGAAATGTGCAGATAAGCTGCTGTTAAATATGCTTTGTAACAATTTCGACTAGAATTTATACCAGAATTAGCTGGTCGAACACGTGCACTTTTTTAGAATACGCTGTTATTAGACTATCCGAACCTTTGGGAGTACACACAATGCAAGAGAACTACAAAATTCTGGTCGTGGATGACGACATGCGCCTGCGTGCGCTGCTGGAACGTTATCTGACCGAGCAGGGCTTCCAGGTTCGTAGCGTCGCGAACGCTGAGCAGATGGACCGTCTGCTGACCCGTGAATCTTTCCACCTGATGGTTCTCGACCTGATGCTGCCTGGTGAAGACGGGCTCTCGATCTGCCGCCGTCTGCGTAGCCAGAGCAACCCGATGCCGATCATCATGGTGACGGCGAAGGGCGAGGAAGTGGACCGTATCGTGGGCCTCGAAATCGGCGCGGACGACTACATTCCTAAACCGTTTAACCCGCGTGAACTGCTGGCGCGTATTCGTGCTGTGCTGCGTCGTCAGGCGAACGAACTGCCGGGCGCACCGTCGCAGGAAGAAGCCGTCATCGCCTTCGGCAAGTTTAAGCTGAATCTCGGCACGCGCGAGATGTTCCGTGAAGACGAGCCTATGCCGCTCACCAGCGGCGAGTTTGCGGTGCTGAAAGCGCTGGTCAGCCACCCGCGTGAACCGCTCTCCCGTGACAAGCTGATGAACCTCGCGCGTGGTCGTGAATACTCCGCAATGGAACGCTCCATCGACGTGCAGATTTCCCGTCTGCGTCGCATGGTGGAAGAAGATCCAGCGCATCCTCGTTATATTCAGACCGTTTGGGGTCTGGGCTACGTGTTCGTCCCGGACGGCTCTAAAGCATGAGGCGAATGCGCTTCTCACCGCGAAGCTCGTTTGCCCGCACCCTGTTACTGATCGTCACCCTGCTGTTCGTCAGCCTGGTGACGACCTACCTGGTCGTGCTGAACTTTGCAATTTTGCCTAGCCTCCAGCAGTTTAATAAGGTCCTGGCCTATGAAGTCCGTATGCTGATGACCGATAAGCTGCAGCTGGAGGATGGCACGCAACTGGTTGTGCCTCCGGCGTTTCGCCGCGAAATCTACCGTGAGCTGGGCATTTCGCTCTATTCCAATGAAGCGGCGGAAGACGCTGGCCTGCGCTGGGCGCAGCACTACGAATTTCTCAGTCAGCAGATGGCGCAGCAGCTGGGCGGCCCAACGGAAGTGCGCGTTGAGGTAAACAAAAGCTCGCCTGTCGTCTGGCTGAAAACCTGGCTGTCGCCCAACATCTGGGTGCGCGTCCCGCTGACCGAAATCCATCAGGGCGATTTCTCGCCGCTGTTCCGCTACACCCTGGCGATTATGCTGCTGGCGATAGGCGGTGCGTGGCTGTTTATCCGTATACAGAACCGACCGCTGGTCGACCTGGAGCACGCGGCGCTGCAGGTCGGTAAAGGCATTATTCCTCCCCCGCTGCGCGAGTATGGCGCTTCGGAAGTCCGTTCGGTGACGCGTGCGTTTAACCATATGGCGGCAGGCGTGAAGCAGCTGGCGGATGATCGTACGCTGCTGATGGCGGGGGTCAGCCATGACCTGCGCACGCCGCTCACGCGTATCCGTCTGGCGACGGAGATGATGGGAGAAGAAGACGGCTATCTCGCCGAGTCCATCAACAAGGATATCGAAGAGTGTAACGCCATCATCGAGCAGTTCATCGACTACCTGCGCACCGGGCAGGAGATGCCGATGGAGATGGCCGATCTGAACGCGGTGCTGGGTGAAGTGGTGGCAGCGGAAAGTGGCTATGAACGTGAAATTGATACCGACCTTCAGGCGGGTGAAATTCAGGTTCGCATGCACCCGCTCTCCATTAAGCGCGCGGTAGCGAACATGGTGGTCAACGCGGCGCGCTACGGCAATGGCTGGATCAAGGTGAGCAGCGGATCGGAGCTCAACCGCGCCTGGTTCCAGGTCGAAGACGACGGTCCTGGCATTAAGCCGGAGCAGCGTAAGCATCTGTTCCAGCCGTTTGTGCGCGGCGACAGCGCCCGCAGCACCAGCGGTACGGGCCTGGGCCTGGCGATTGTGCAGCGTATTGTGGATAACCATAACGGGTTGCTGGAGATTGGTACCAGCGAGCGGGGCGGTTTGAGTATTCGCGCCTGGTTGCCGGTGCCGGTCACGCGGGGGCAGGTGAAAGAGGGATAGTGTGGTCTAATGCCCTCACCCCGACCCTCTCTCACGGGGAGAGGGAGAAAACATTAAAAAAGGCAACTTTCGTTGCCTTTTTGTTTTTACCTACAGCTTCGGTCCCGCACTCACCAGCGCAGCACCTGCCGGGGTATCGGTATACTTCTCGAAGTTCTCAATAAACAGTTTCGCCAGCGATTCCGCTTTTTCACGCCACTGCTCCGGCGAACCGTACGTATTGCGCGGGTCGAGGATATGCGTATCCACACCCGGCAGCGACGTCGGGATGGCCAGATCAAACATCGGCAGCGTGAAGGTTTCGGCGTCGTCCAGAGAACCATCCAGAATGGCGTCGATAATGGCGCGGGTATCTTTGATGGAGATACGCTTGCCGGTGCCATTCCAGCCGGTGTTTACCAGATATGCCTGTGCCCCGGATGCCTGCATGCGTTTCACCAGCACTTCCGCGTACTGCGTCGGGTGCAGCGACAGGAAAGCCGCGCCGAAGCAGGCGGAGAAGGTCGGGGTTGGCTCCGTCACGCCGCGCTCGGTACCGGCCAGCTTCGCGGTGAAGCCGGAGAGGAAGTGGTACTGCGTCTGGCTGGCGGTCAGGCGAGAGACCGGAGGCAGCACGCCGAACGCATCCGCCGTCAGGAAAATGACCTTCGTGGCATGACCCGCTTTTGACACCGGCTTGACGATATTGTCGATGTGGTAGATCGGATAAGAGACGCGGGTGTTTTCCGTTTTCGACGCATCGTCGAAGTCGATGGAGCCATCAGCACGCACGGTGACGTTTTCCAGTAGCGCATCGCGACGGATGGCGTGGAAGATATCCGGTTCGGCCTCTTCAGAAAGACGAATGGTCTTCGCGTAGCAGCCGCCTTCAAAGTTGAATACGCCGTCGTCATCCCAGCCGTGTTCGTCATCGCCAATCAGACGACGTTTTGGATCGGTGGACAGCGTAGTTTTCCCGGTGCCGGAAAGACCAAAGAACACCGCCACGTCGCCTTTTTCCCCGACGTTCGCCGAGCAGTGCATGGAGGCGATGCCCCGCAGCGGCAGCAGGTAGTTCATGACGGAGAACATCCCTTTCTTCATTTCGCCACCGTACCAGGTACCGCCAATCAGCTGGATACGCTCGGTCAGGTTGAAGGCAACAAAGTTTTCGGAGTTCAGACCCTGCTCTTTCCACTGTGGGTTCGTGCATTTCGCGCCGTTCATCACAATGAAATCTGGGGTGAAATCCTGCAGCTCTTCGTCGGTTGGACGAATAAACATGTTTTTCACGAAATGCGCCTGCCAGGCCACTTCGGTGATAAAACGTACGGAGAGACGGGTGTCGGCGTTAGCGCCGCAGAAAGCGTCGACAATGAACAGACGCTTGCCGGAAAGTTGATGAGTGACGAGCCCTTTCAGATGCTGCCAGGTTTCCGGAGAGAGCGGTTTGTTATCGTTCTTTCCTTTGCCCTTGTCAGCCCACCACAGCGTATCGCGGGTGGTTTCGTCACGGACGATATACTTATCTTTCGGCGAACGACCGGTAAAGATACCGGTATCGACGGCGATAGCACCAAGATTCGTCAACACACCGCGCTCGTATCCTTCCAGTGCTGGATTGAGCTCTTCCTGATACAGCGTATCGTAGTCGGGGTTGTAGACGATTTCCTGGACGTCGTGAATACCATAAGCCTTGAGATCTTGCGGGGTTAAACCAGTAACACGCATATCACTGCTCCTTAGCCAATATGTACTGCCTAAAATTGTAGGGTTTTTCTGAGGTTGCTAACCGCGACGGGGCTCATAGATTTACGCATCTGGACAAAACCCTTACTAACGGAAAACGCTGCGACTCCAGTCACAGTGCAGGCGGATTATCGCAGGAATCGCTTTTTTGTTGGGGAAAATGTTCCGAAAAGGTTAAACGCTGGTGATTTTATCGGAAGGAATGTGAATGTAATCGCATACACGTAAGAAAATTACGTAAGTGTTACATTATGAAGCACGATGTACATCTGGTACGCAAGAGATTTCGGATTTTGTGGTGGGTGCGAATTAATCTCATGGGTGAAACAATAGGCTTTTCGTGAACAAGGGATGAAAGATGGAAAACAGCGGGACGTTATCACCTTCTACGCGCATAGCTGTGGTGCTGGCGGGCGCATTGCAGGGAGTAATATGCTATTTAATCACGTGGTATACCGGGTACGCGAAATTGCCCGCTGATACGCTGTGGTTGCTATGTGTGATACCTGCCACCGTAATGGTGACCACCACGTTCTCACTAGCAATCACCTCGTTCAGAAAGTCACTTTTGTGGCTGGCGCTGGGGACTATTGGTGTGGTTGTCGCGGCTATGGGGGGCTGGCTTAAGTGGAGCGTTGCTGGCCTGGAGAGCTGGGATATCAGAGAGGCCGTGCTCTTTTTCGGCGTTCACCTTCTGCTAATGACGCTTTTCCTGCTGCCATGGCTTCAAAGGTGTCTGGAGCCCGAGTCAACGGATTCGTTTTACAGCTATTTTTACGATAAAAACTGGCATAACGCCCTGACACTACTCCTTGTTGTTATCTCGAATGGCTTCTTCTGGCTAGTGCTTTTCCTCTGGGCTGAACTGTTCGAACTCATTGGTATACGCTTTTTTGATCGCCTTTTCTTCAATACTGACGGGTTTATTTCAGTGGCGATTGGTGTGGTTTCGGCAAGTGCGGTGGTGCTGGCCCGCGTGCAGGTACGGCTGATTCTGGCATTGCAAAATCTGCTCACGCTTATTGCGACCGGCCTGCTTCCTCTGATGGCAGCGTTAGCGCTGCTCTTTATTGGCGCATTGCCCTTTGTTGGCTTTGAGGCCATTTCAGCGCGGATATCCGCAGCGGGATTGTTAACCACATTAGCGCTATTGCTGTTATTTCTGGTAACGATAGTCTGGCATCCGCAACGTCAAGTGCTTCCTTACTACGGACCTCTTCGTGGAATGGTTCGACTGGCCGTCGCTATTTCGCCTGCTTATCCCATTCTTGCAGCCTGGGCGCTTTGGCTGCGTATTTCACAGTATGGCTGGTCCCCGGAGCGTCTTTACGGCGTTTTGATAACGACAGTGGCGCTGGTATGGGCAGTCGGTTTTTGTGTCAGCGTTGTTTTTAACCACCGTGAACCGCAAAAGATTCAGGCGTACGTTACACCGGCCGCTGGATTGCTTTCTCTCGCCTTCCTGATTTTGATCCACACCCCTGTGCTTGACCCGGGACGTATCAGCGTTGCAAGCCATATGGCCCGTTATCAGGATGGCAGAATAACTGCGGATCAGGTCAGCCTTTATATGCTCAGTAACACTGGACGGAAGGGGCGGGAAGCGATGCTCATGCTTAAAAACGATCCGCAGTTTATCTCTAACCCAAAACGCCAGCGTGAGATAAATGGTCTTCTCTCCGGGAACCCTAACGGGGCAATGAAGATGACCGCCGCGATGCTGGAAAAACAGATCCAGCTCGCACCGGGTATGGCCCGTCCTGAGAAGGCATTGTGGCAAGCCATGCTCAGCAATCAGTATCGCTTTGAGAGCTGCGATAGTGCCCAGAGTAACTGCTTACTCATGCCGCTGGATCTTAACGGGGACGGCAAGCCGGAAGCCGTGTTGTATCAATTTACCGATCGCACGATCGTGGCTTATACACAAACCGACACAGGGTGGCGGATCGCCGGGGACGCGTGGAAAATGCCGGAAGCATTGACCAGAGAAGAACTTGACCGTGCATTACGGCAGGGTAAGGTGAAATCTGTTGTGAAACCCTGGTCGGATATTGAGATATTCGGGGAACGTGTCGATATGAGTTACGACAGTTACAATAACGCGCAATGGCGTTAGTGCCCTTTCTTGCCAGGTGGCGCTACGCTTACCTGGCCTACAATTGGCAATCATATCAATATATTGCACAATTCATTGTAGGCCCGTGCAAGCATAGCGCCGCCGGGCAACAGGCTCAGAGCTTAGTGGACCTGCGGATCCGCCGGGGAGGCATTGTTGCGGATCTCAGCGATATCCATTGAATTGAACACGTAGTGCGTACCGCAGTAGTCACAGTGCATATCAATTTCGCCATCTTCCGCCATGATGCTGTCGATCTCTTCATCAGGCAGGGTTTTCAGCGCGCCAGCGCAACGCTCGCGAGAGCAGGTGCACTTAAACTCCACAGTCTGCGGGTCGTAGACGGTCACTTCTTCCTCGTGGTACAGACGCCACAGCACGTCGGTCGCCGACAGGTTGAACAGCTCTTCTGCCTTGATGGTTTCGGTCAGCGTTGCCAGGTGTTCGAAATCATTGGTCTGAGCATCCTGTGCCGGCAGAACCTGCAGCAGCATACCGCCCGCAGCAGGCTGGCCGTCCACTTCACCGGTGCGGATAAACAGACGTGTTGGCAGCTGTTCAGAACGCATGAAGTAATCTTCCAGGCAGGCTGCCAGGGTGTCGCCTTCCAGACCGACCACACCCTGATAGCGCTCACCTTCCTCCGGGGAGATAGTGATCACCAGGTAACCATTACCCACCAGCGTTTTGAGGTCGGCATTTTCAGGCACGTCGCCCTGAACGCGCGCCACGCCACGCATCTGCTGCTGGTTATTGCCGTTGATGACTGCCAGCGACATCGGGCCGTCACCCTGCAGCTGCACGGTGATATCACCGGCAAATTTCAGCGTAGCGGTCAGCAGGCTGGTGGCAACCAGCAGTTCGCCCAACAGGGTTTTCACCGGCAGCGGGTAGGTGTGGTTTTCCAGAATCTGTTTCCAGGTTTCGGATACGGTGACCAGCTCGCCACGCACGGCGAATTGTTCAAACAGATAGCGGTGTAATTGGTCGTGTTGGGCCATAATAGTCTCTCGTGCAGGTGAGGTTACTCGGTCTCACCGTGTTTAAATTTCATCAGATCGCGGCGCTCTTTTTTATCCGGTCGCCGGTCCGGGTGGGGCATGGTCAGCGCGTTCATTTTGCGCGCCAGCGCGGTCTTCTCGCGCTTTTCAATGCTTTCCGCCGTCTCTTCATAAAGCAGTACGGCTTCAGAGGCGGGCCGTCGTTGTTCGGTAATGGCTTTAATCACCACCGTTCGTTCATCGTTGCCCTGACGCAGCGTTAAGGTGGCATTCAGCTCAACCAGCTTGCTCGGTTTGCTGCGCTGGCCGTTGTAATGCACTTTACCGCCGTCAATCATCTCGCGGGCAAGGGCGCGTGTTTTATAAAAACGCGCCGCCCACAGCCATTTATCCAGTCTTACCCCGTCAGAGGGTTTTTCTTTCATGTGGCGTCTCCTTCACAGTCAGTGAGGGGATCATCTGGCGATAGTCGTTCAGTCCCGGATGGCGAAGATAGCTTTTTTCAGCCAGGCCAGAGTCAGGATTGGTAACGCCCAGACAATAGCGAATGCCAAACGTCGCGGCGGAATCCAGAATGGGTTCGCTGTCATCAATGAACAGCGTTCGCTCCGGCTGCAAACCCGTCTCTTCCTTCACCGCATGCCACAAACGCTGATCCTCTTTCGGATAACCAAATGTGTGGGTGGAAAGTAATAAATCAAGGTGCGACGCCAGCCCCGTATGTTCCAGCTTCACGGCCAGGTTATGCGGATGCGCGTTGGTCAGCAAGATACGGCGCTTGCCGCTCGCTTTCAGCGCATCCAGGAACGGAACCGTATCCTCGCGCAAAACGGCGCGTGGGCCCTGGGCGGTGGTCATGGCACAAATATCTAAACCGAGGCGCTCGCTCCAGTAGTCAAGACAGTACCAGTTTAGCGTATGTTGCACCGCGCTATATTGCGAACGAATGAATGCCTGCGCTTCTGCCGGGGTGATCCCCTGTTGCTCGCTATAGGTTTCAGGAACCAGCGTTTGCCAGAAATAGTTATCAAAGGCGAGATCGAGCAGCGTGCCGTCCATATCCAGCAGAACGGTATCAACCTCCTGCCAGGCGATATCAAGATGCATAAGGGGAACTCCAGCCAGAAGAAACGTGCGCGACAGGGTAGCACATCTTGTCGCGCAGCGACGTTATCAGATCAGGCTCTCAGAAGAGGGGATCAGCTTAGGATTGAGGCAGTTTTCGTAATATTGCTGGATCTCGGCCAGCCGGGTGCGCGAACGCTGGTAGCGGCGCAGGGCCATAACACCGTTCCAGAAAATGGCGGCAAGCATCGCGATCATCAGCAGTGAGGTACCGATGTAACGCCATAACCCTGCGCTATCCGGCATCCGGTGCAGGCCGACATGGCGGGTGCCATTGGCATCGGTATAAATACTCGTGACGATGCCTTCGGCGCTGAACGGCGTCTGCATCAGCATCTGCGCCAGGCGCTGGAACTGGCTCCACTGTTCCTGTGCCGGGTAGTCATAAAGCGCGACCTGCGGGTAAGGCTGATCGACCAGGTCGCTGCCTTCATCGCTGACAATCACAAACCCGCCGGGTGCCGGGCTGTTCAGCGCCTGCGCCGCACGGGTGGTTTCGCGCATCATGAACGGTGATGTCGAGGTGGCGACCAGGTTATCCAGCGATTCAGCGCTAACCGGGCGCAGCAGCACGTTAACGCCATCCAGGCGTCCCGCTTCGGCACGCTTCACCAGCGAGTCCCAGTCTTTACTGTTCCCCAGGTTGACCAGCGCATTTTTGAGACGTATGCACTCGTCCTGAGAGGCACAGAGATCCTGTGTTTTCAGCACGATGTCACCAAAATCATCCAACAGAACCATGCCCGATTTCTGAATGGCCGAGCGCAGCGCTGGGCTGACACGCGAATCATCGTCCGGTTTCGGGTGTAGCTGGCGGTTGACCGTCTGGGTAAGCGCCGTGGCTTTATTCACCACTTCGGACTCCGGCAGCGGCAGCGGCGGTGCGTCGTTCCAGATAATTTGCGAGCAATCGAACGGCGTGAACGGTGAGTTCTGGCGGGTGTTCCACGCCCCTGGGGTGTGAATATTACACATCCCGGTTCCTTTCAGGCGCAGCGTGTCTCCCACGCGCACACCGGCTTCATCCAGTTGATTGACGCTGGTCGCTTCGATGGTTTGCGCCCCTTTGATCCACGACAGGGTGAATTTGATGGGCATATCCAGCGGCACGAAAAGCAGCAACATGATAAAGACCAGCGCAGCGCCGCCAGCAATGACCGCGCTGCGTAGCCAGTGCTGAAGCGGGAAATTTTTTACTTCATCATGCAGGGATAAGAAGCGTCCCTGACGCACAACGTGGCGGTCAAGGTAGATATCAATATCGGTTTTCTGCCCTAAGTCCTGCGCGATCCACGGTTGCCAGTGACGCGGGTAGATAAGGTCGATAATACCGAGCGAGATATTGTTGAGATGCTCCTGATCGTTTTCACCAAACAGACCCCAGCGCTTGGGCGTACCGCGAAGGCAGTGGATCTCACGCAACGAGGTTTTGGCTGGCGGAGCGAACAGTCCCCACAGACCGGCTGCCAGCAGCAGCACCGCGCCGCCAGCCAGCCAGGGGACGAACACATCCGGCGTCAGCAGGCAGACAAAAAAGAGCAGGAAGGCGGCGACGATCAGAACGGCCTCACGAATGCCGTCCGGGCGGCTCAGGGCATACTCTTCATGCGTCTCCTGACGAATGTTCAGCAGTTCGATCTGCTCTGTCTCTTCGCCACGGATGGAGGCCTGCGTCGAACTTGCGCGCTCAAGCGCAAAACGCGGGGCTTCCTGAAGGTACTCATTCAGCGTGTGGCCGTTCAGTGAAATAACCAGGGGTAATGAATCGGTATGGATCAGCTCAACGCTGTTTTCGTCATTAATGTATTGCTCCCAGGACGGGGGCAGATGCACTTCGACAGAATCAAGGTAATAGCGCCATTTGTTGGGGTCGTCGGTGGTGATGCCATACCGCGTGATGGAGCGTGTCACGCAAAGCACGGTATCGCTTTGCGCATTAAGTTTTAGCGCAACGGGCGCAGCAGTGGCCCCCGTTGGCCCAGGGGTCAGCTGAGAACGGTTCAGTATTTCAAGATAGTTTTCAACCGCATCGCGCTCGTCTTGCGTGAGCTTACGCGTGCTCGCACCCGCAAAAGCATTCAAAAAGGGCAGACGGTAACGGCGCTGTACGCGACGCCTGTAGATCCATCCTGCAACCAATGCGCCGGCCAGCATAGCAGCGAGAACAATCAAAATGGTGCTCATGCTTTCCCCATCTTACTTATCGTCTTACAGGTGTTGTCTGTAGCACCTTTACATTGAATGAGTTTCTGTGGCTGGCTATCGGCAAGTATGGAGTCGAACTTGAGCATTCTGAAGCGCATCCCAGTGACCGCTGATAATAGCAAAGCCTGATAGGGCGCGATATCAGCAAATTCCTGGAAACATTTCAACCTCTTGACATTTGTTTTGAATTGAGGATTGATCCCTGCTACGTTGCACAAATGTAAATAAAGAACGATTGACATTGCCGAAACCGTGCAGCGTATCGCACAATAACGCCAGTTCTCACTGCTAAGACCCATCAAGATGAGCAAACCACTACAAAAACCCACCATTCTGAATGTTGAAACTGTCGCTAAATCGCGCCTGTTTAATGTCGAAAGTGTGGACCTGGAGTTCAGCAACGGTGTGCGTCGCGTTTATGAGCGTATGCGCCCCTCGTCGCGCGAAGCGGTGATGATAGTTCCGATTGTCGACGATCATCTGATTTTGATCCGCGAATACGCTGTGGGAACGGAATCTTACGAGCTTGGGTTCTCGAAAGGGCTTATCGATCCGGGCGAAACCGTCTTTGAAGCGGCAAACCGCGAGCTGAAAGAAGAGGTGGGTTTTGGTGCGAATGAGCTGTCGTTCCTGAAAAAACTGAGCATGGCACCGTCCTATTTTTCCAGCAAAATGAATATCGTGGTGGCTGAAGACCTCTACCCTGAATCGCTGGAAGGGGACGAGCCGGAGCCGCTGCCGCAGGTTCGCTGGCCGCTGGCGCATCTGATGGATCTGCTCGAAGACCCTGACTTCAATGAAGCTCGCAACGTGAGCGCGCTGTTCCTGGTCCGGGAGTGGCTGAAGGGGCAGGGGCGACTGTAGTCCATAAAAAAGCCGGGTGGCGGCTTCGCCTGACCCGGCCTGCGATGTTTTGCCCGGTTTATACCGGGCAATTTTATATTTAGAACAGCTCGTGCGTTTCGCCGTTATCAATAATCTCAGTACCCACCTCATGCACCGCCTGTGTGGTTGGCTGCGTGCCCTCGATGAAATACTCTTCGCGGCTGTTGCCGCCGTTGGCGAGCTGGCCCGTGCTGCGGTCGATATTGACCGTCACCACGCCCGGCGGTGGCGTCAGCGGCTGCTCCGGCACACCTTCAAGGACCGATTTCATGTAGGCATCCCAGGCCGGTTGCGCGCTTTTCGCGCCGCCTTCGTAGCCGGAAATCTGATCTTTAATCGCGCCAGACGCCGTTGTACGACCTAAATCACGGCGGTGATCGTCGAAACCGATCCACACCGAGGTCACCACGCCCGGGCCGTAACCCGAGAACCAGGCATCCTTCGAGCTGTTGGTGGTCCCCGTTTTACCGCCGATATCATGGCGCTGCAAATCACGCCCTGCGCGCCAGCCGGTACCCTGCCAGCCGGGTTCACCGAAGATGTTGGTGTTCAGCGCACTCTTGATCAGGAATGACAGCGGGGTATTGATCACATGCGGGGCATATTCCTGCGCGCCAGTCTGTGCGACCAGCGCCTGGTTCGCCTGTTCCAGCTGTGGCTGCGGTACAACGCCGTTCGGCTGCTCCTGCGACACGGCAGGGTCTTCCATGTCCTTGTTCTCAAGCACGTCAGATTTCGGTGTATTACCGTAAATCACCGGAATATCGCACTCTGCACAGGCAATTTTCGGCTTCGCCTCAAACAGTACGCCGCCCTGATCGTTCTCAATTTTACTGATGAAGTACGGGTCAATCAGGAAGCCGCCGTTGGCCATCACGGAATATCCACGCGCCACCTGAAGCGGGGTGAACGACGCAGAGCCTAACGCCAGCGATTCGGTACGCACGATGTTCTGCGCCGGGAAACCGAAGCGTTGCAGATATTCAGCGGCATAGTCGACGCCCATCGCGCGCATGGCTCGCACCATCACCACGTTTTTCGACTGTCCCAGACCCTGACGAAGACGAATAGGGCCGGCATATTCCGCAGGGGAGTTCTTCGGCTGCCAGTCGGAACCTGCTCCGGCATCCCAGCGGGAGATAGGCACGTCGTTAAGGATGCTGGCCAGGGTCAGGCCCTTATCCATTGCCGCCGTGTAGAGGAACGGCTTAATGTTGGAACCCACCTGACGCAGCGCCTGAGTGGCGCGGTTAAATTTGCTCTGGTTGAAATCGAATCCACCGACCAACGCCAGCACGGCGCCATTCTGCGGGTTGATGGAGACCAGGGCGGAGTTGACGTCCGGCACCTGTGCCAGCCACCAGGCATCGCCCACCTTGCGCACCCAGATTTGTTGTCCGGTCTGGACTGCATCAGTCACTTTACGCGGTGTTGCCCCCTGCAGGGTATCCGAACGGTACGGACGCGCCCAACGAATCCCCTCCAAACGCAGGGAGACGGACGTCCCATCCGCGAGCGTTGCCACGGCTTCCTGAGGATCGGCCTGCGTCACCACGGCCGGAAGGAGCGGACCATAGGTCGGCAGCGCTTTCAGCGTACTGGTGATTTTTTTGCTGTCCCACGCGCTTTCGCCCACTTTCCAGAGCACGTTTGACGGGCCGCGATAGCCGTGACGCATGTCGTAATCCATCACGTTGTTGCGCACCGCGTCCTGAGCCGCCTGCTGCACTTTGCGGGTGACGGTGGTGTAAACGCGGTAGCCATCTTCATAGGCCTTATCGCCATAGCGGTTCACCATCTCCTGGCGAACCATTTCGGTCAGATAAGGGGCAGAGAAGGCGATCTCCGGGGCATGGTAGTTGGCGTCAATGACATCGTTGCGCGCCTGGTTGTACTCACTCTGGCTAATGTAGCCTTCGCTCAGCATACGTGACAGGACGACATTGCGACGCGCGGTGGCGCGATCGAGCGAGTAGAGCGGGTTAAAGGTTGACGGTGCTTTTGGCAGACCGGCGATGGTTGCCATTTCGCTTAGGGTGAGCTGCTCAACAGGCTTACCGAAGTACACCTGCGCGGCCGCCCCCACGCCATAGGCACGGTAGCCCAGGTAGATTTTATTGAGGTACAGCTCAAGGATCTCGTCTTTGCTCAGCAACTGCTCAATACGGATCGCAAGGAACACCTCTTTGATCTTACGTATCAGCGTTTTTTCAGGGCTGAGGAAGAAGTTACGCGCCAGCTGCTGCGTAATGGTACTTGCCCCCTGGGAGGCATGGCCGGAGAACAGCGCAATGCTCGCGGCACGGAAAATCCCCACCGGATCGACACCGTGGTGCTCGTAAAAACGGCTGTCCTCTGTGGCGATAAAGGCTTTCACCATCACTGGCGGAATTTGGTTTAAGGTCAGCGGGATACGACGCTTCTCGCCATACTGCGCCATTAATTCGCCATCGGCGCTATAGACCTGCATCGGGATCTGGAGACGCACATCGCGAAGCGTGGCGACATCAGGTAGCTGTGGCTCAATATATTTGTATAAACCGTAAATCGAGCCTGCTCCCAGCAGAATGCAACAGACTGCAAGGATAAATAAATACTTTACGAACTTCACCGGAGATTTCCCATTTGGTTTCACTTGGGCAGTTTCTAAACAATCGCGCGGTAGTATAAAGGCAAGCCTGATTCATTGATATAGCCGTCAAGGCGACGGGCGATAAGGAGATCGTGAAACATGGCTTTTAAAACATGGCAAACGGGCGTTCATATTCAACAGGATAGGGTACTGATCGTCGCGCTGGTAAGAGAGAAGTCGGGCTGGTGCCTTCGCCGCTGGTGGGCTGTTCCTCTGGCCGAAGGGATCATTGGTGACGGCAAGATTTATCAGCCAGAACAGCTGATTGATGCGTTACGCGACTGGCGGAAAACGTTGCCGCACTATCACCGGGTTTTTCTCTCTTTTCCGGCAGCGCGCACCCTGCAAAGATCGCTTCCCCGCCCGGCCATTGCGCTGCGCGACAGCGAACAGATCTCATGGCTTGGCGCGGCGCTGGCACGGGAGCTGGAGATGTCTGCCGATACGCTCTGTTTCGATTACGCGCAGGACACCTTCAGCAGCACATTTCACGTGACTGCGGCACAAAACAACGAGGTCGAAACCCTGCTTACGCTGGCCAAAACGTTACGTTTGCGGCTGGCAACCATTACCCCGGATGCCAGTGCGCTGAAGAATCTTCTTCCGGCGGTGGCACCGGCGCAGTGTGTCGTCTGGCGGGATGAACGGCAGTGGCTCTGGGCGATGCGCCACCAGTGGGGGCGCCGTGTTGCCGCAGAAGCTGAAAACGTGGCTGAGCTCTCAGCGCTGCTGGCCGTGGAGCCGGCGGATATTGCGCTGTTTGATAGCCGACGTAACCCATGGGAAACCCTGCACCGATGCCATGCCCCGTTACCGGAATGCGGCGCGGACTATACCGTTGCGCTGGCGTTAGCCATGAGTGAGGTGCCCGCATGAGCCTCACGAATTTTCTGCCGTGGCGGCAGCAGCGGCGCGCGCGATGCCTGCGTTTCTGGGGAGCAACGTTTGTCTGCACGGCGCTGTTGATGGTCACGACCATCGCCTGTTTGCGGATGACCCCGCTTTTGCGGCTGCACGCCCTGCAAACGGATCTGACGGGGATACAGTCCGTGCAGCACGGCCTCGTTGCTCGCCAGAGACTCGCGACACCCGTGCAAAGCCCCGGACGCCAGCGGCGCGCATGGCAGCCGGTGCTGGAGTCGCTGTCCGCCACCCTTCCTGCGCAGGTCTGGCTGACGGAACTGCGCTACCAGCCTCCCGCTCTGATGTTTACCGGGTTTGCCACCACCCTGCCGGCCCTGTCTGCGCTACGTGATGCGCTTGGGCAACTCCCGGGCTTTACGCCCGGGACAGCGGGTGAGCTTCGGCAGGATAGCCAGGGGCGCTGGTCGTTCACCTTTCATCTTAGCGAGGGGTAACGCGTGAATATCCTGTTGGAACGCTGGTGCGAAAGCCGTCCCTGGATCCGCGGTCTCTGCTGGTGTCTGAGCACTTTCCTGGCAGGGCTCG
This sequence comes from Enterobacter sp. BIDMC92, assembly GCF_001030225.1. Classification (NCBI taxonomy): domain Bacteria; kingdom Pseudomonadati; phylum Pseudomonadota; class Gammaproteobacteria; order Enterobacterales; family Enterobacteriaceae; genus Enterobacter; species Enterobacter sp. BIDMC92. The sequence continues at coordinate 4,393,625 of NZ_KQ087598.1, read as the reverse complement.
CTGCGTGGGGCACCCTGCTCAGACCGGTAGAGAGGCAGTGTGCTGAACGAGAAAACCAGCTGATCCAGGAGGCGAGGACCAACGCATCGTTATGGCCTGTCGTCCGCTCGGTGCCGCTTCGCACAGAAACTGCGCAAGCACCAGAAATGAAGCCGTTTTCGCCGCTTGATTTTCAGAGGGATGAGACGACGCTGGTTCACTGGAAGCCGCTGCAGAACGGAGGAGAGCTGACGCTGGAGGCGGAGTGGCAGGCCATTCCGGGGCTTTTTTCCCGGCTGGCGCAGCGGGATGTCGAGGTTGCGGCTTTCGCTATTGCACCTGAAGGTAAGGCGTTACGCCTGCGGCTGGAGCTGGATCATGCGAAATAGCACACGATACTGGCTGGTGTGCTCAGTATTGCTGTTGACCGGCATGCGCGATCCCTTTCGCCCACCGGACGATCCCTGCGCGACGGGTGAACTGACGCAGTGGCGCTATCGCGGCATGGTGGGAGGACGCGAGGCTATCGGCATTTTGCAGGATGGGCAAAAGCGCTGGCACCGACTAAAAATGGATGAGCGCTTCCCGGCGGGCTGGCAAATAACCGCCATTACTGAATCGGAACTGGTTGTTGAGGTGGGAGACACCTGTGAACCCGTTCAGTGGACGTGGCAACGAGAAGGAATTGAGAAGAATGAATTTACGGATAACGCTGTTGCTGCTGATGTTCAGCCATCCGCTGTGGGCCGCCGCGCCAAAGCCGGTCACGCTGGTGGTGGATGATGTTCCGGTCGTTCAGGTGTTGCAGGCGCTGGCCACTCAGGAGAGCCGTAATCTGGTGGTATCGCCTGATGTCAGCGGCACGCTTTCGCTCAACCTGACGCATGTCCCCTGGCGACAGGCGCTACAAACGGTTGTCTCCAGCGCCGGACTCGTTTTGCGCGAGGAAGGGGGCATTTTCTACGTCCATACCACAGCCTGGCAGCGTGAACAGCGGGAACGTTCAGAACAGGAGAAGACGCGTCGACAGCTTGATGCGCCGCTGGTTTCACATAGCATCCCTTTTTCCTATGCCGATGCCGGAGAACTGCAAAAAGCAGCGGAAAAACTCCTGAGCCCAAAGGGAAGTTTATCTGTCGACAAACGGACCAATCGCCTGCTGATCCGGGATAGCCAGACGGTGGTGGATACGCTGGTGCGCTGGGCCAGTCAGATGGACATTCCCGTCGAGCAGGTAGAGCTGGCGGCGCATATTGTGACCATGACTGAAAAAAGCCTGCGTGAACTGGGGGTGAAGTGGGCGCTCGCCGATGCCACCGACGCGGGGAAGGTGGGACAGCTCACGACGCTTGGCAGCGATCTGTCCGTGGCCAGCGCCACCAGCCACGTGGGGTTTAATATCGGGCGGATCAACGGTCGGCTGCTGGATCTGGAACTGTCTGCGCTGGAGCAAAAACAGCAGGTCGATATTATTGCCAGCCCGCGACTGCTGGCCTCGCATATGCAGCCAGCCAGTATCAAACAGGGGAGCGAGATCCCCTATCAGGTCTCCAGCGGGGAAAGCGGCGCCACCTCCGTGGAGTTCAAAGAGGCCGTACTGGGGATGGAAGTGACGCCAGTGGTATTGCCGGGGGGACGCGTGCGCCTGAAATTGCACATCAGCGAAAATATGCCAGGACAGGTCCTGCAGCAGGCTGACGGCGAAACGCTGGCTATCGACAAACAAGAGATAGAGACGCAGGTTGAGGTAAAAAGTGGAGAAACGCTGGCGTTGGGCGGAATTTTTTCGCAGAAGAACAAAACCGGCAGTGACAGCGTGCCGGGGTTGGGGAACATCCCCTGGCTGGGGGCGCTTTTTCACCATGACGGGAAAGACCAGGAACGACGTGAATTAGTGGTGTTTATTACACCGCGTCTGGTCGGTATTCACTGACGGGTAACGATCCCCGCAATGATTTTGCATTCAGTTTGTTGCAGATGTTTGACGTGGGGCATGAATTAGCATACAAGGAGTACCGATTTGAGTTGGACTTACGTCTTATTACCTTATGCGCCCGGCGCGGTGATTTAATCAGTTGCCAAACAAGCCGGAGTATTGAGATAATTTTTAGTCTGACTCTCGCTCTATTGCATATGAGGTTTCAGTTCATGTCCTGCTACGCCGGGTGTCTGCGAAGCGGGGATTACCATTAACGAATAGTCTTAGTAGTACCGATAAAATGGCAGAGAAACGCAATATCTTTCTGGTTGGGCCTATGGGTGCCGGCAAAAGCACTATTGGGCGTCAGTTAGCTCAACAACTCAATATGGAATTTTACGATTCTGATCAAGAGATTGAGAAACGAACCGGAGCTGATGTGGGCTGGGTTTTCGACGTAGAAGGCGAAGAAGGTTTCCGTGACCGAGAAGAAAAAGTGATCAACGAACTCACGGAAAAACAGGGCATCGTACTGGCAACAGGCGGCGGCTCTGTGAAATCTCGCGAAACCCGCAACCGTCTCTCCGCCCGTGGCGTAGTGGTCTATCTTGAGACGACCATTGAGAAACAGCTGGCACGTACGCAGCGCGATAAAAAGCGCCCGCTGCTGCAGGTTGAAACGCCACCACGCGAAGTTCTGGAAGCGTTGGCCGATGAACGCAATCCGCTGTATGAAGAGATTGCTGATGTGACCATTCGTACTGACGATCAGAGCGCTAAAGTGGTTGCAAACCAGATTATTCATATGCTGGAAAGCAACTGATTCTGGCTTTATATACACTCGCCTGCGGGTAAAAGCATTAAAGGTGGATGTCGCGTCATGGAGAGGATTACAGTTACTCTCGGGGAACGTAGTTACCCTATCACCATCGCGGCTGGTTTGTTTAACGACCCAGCTTCCTTTTTACCACTGAAAGCGGGTGATCAGGCGATGCTGGTCACCAATGAGACGCTGGCTCCGCTTTATCTCGACCGTGTACGCCACCTGCTTGAGCAGGCGGGCGTTAAAGTCGACAGTGTGATTCTCCCCGATGGCGAGCAGTATAAAAGCCTGACGGTACTGGATACCGTCTTTACCGCCTTGCTGCAAAAACCGCACGGTCGCGATACAACACTGCTTGCCCTGGGCGGCGGTGTTGTGGGCGATCTGACCGGCTTTGCGGCCGCAAGCTATCAGCGTGGTGTTCGCTTTATTCAAATCCCGACCACGTTGCTGTCTCAGGTCGACTCCTCTGTTGGTGGCAAAACGGCCGTTAACCATCCGCTCGGCAAAAACATGATTGGCGCGTTCTACCAGCCTGCCTCGGTGGTGGTGGATCTCGACTGTCTGAAAACCCTGCCGGCGCGCGAGCTGGCTTCTGGTCTGGCGGAAGTGATCAAATACGGCATTATTCTGGATGGCGAGTTCTTTAACTGGCTTGAAGAGAATATGGATGCGCTGCTGCGCCTGGATGAGGCTGCGCTTGCATACTGCATTCGTCGTTGTTGTGAGCTGAAAGCAGAAGTTGTCGCTGCGGACGAGCGTGAAACGGGCTTACGTGCTTTACTGAATCTTGGGCATACGTTTGGTCACGCGATTGAAGCCGAAATGGGTTACGGCAACTGGCTGCACGGTGAAGCTGTCGCGGCTGGCATGGTGATGGCCGCCCGCACCTCTGAACGTCTTGGCCAGTTCAAACCGCAAGAGACGGCACGTATTGTTGCGCTGCTTGAGCGTGCTGGTTTGCCGGTAACCGGGCCGCAGGAGATGTCGGCACACGCGTATTTACCCCACATGATGCGCGATAAAAAAGTATTGGCAGGCGAGATGCGTCTTGTACTCCCGCTTGCAATAGGGAAGAGTGAAGTACGCGGCGGAGTGCCGCACGATGTCGTTCTTGGCGCTATCGCTGATTGTCAGCAGGCGTAACAACTAGAAAGGTCAGGCCACTGTTGCAGGTGGTCGTTTAGCTTCAGGTGAAATGCAAAGTCGTTGGCATAAGCCTTTGAGTGGGGTGTTAAATGGATGAATTCAAACCAGAAGACGAGCTGAAACCCGATCCCAGCGATCGTCGTACTGGTCGTTCTCGTCAATCTTCAGAACGTGATAACGAGCCGCAGATCAACTTTGACGATGTTGATCTGGATGCAGACGATCGTCGCCCTTCGCGCAGCCGCAACGCGCGTGATGAGCGAGAAGAAGAGGATTATGAGTCCGAAGAAGATTCAATGGACGAAGAGCCTGTAGAGCGTCGCCCGCGTAAACGTAAAAAAGCCGCTGCGCCAAAACCAGCCTCCCGTCAGTACATCATGATGGGCCTTGGCGTTCTGGTGCTGGTGCTGCTAATTGTTGGCATTGGCTCCGCGCTAAAAGCACCGTCATCGAACTCAACCGAGCAAACCGCTTCCGCTGAGAAGAGCATCAACCTTTCCGGTAACGATGCAAGCGATCAGGCGAATGGCGCACAGCCTGCACCGGGAACCACCTCCGCAGAGCAGACGGCAGGCAATACCACTGCGCCGCAGGATGTTTCTCTGCCGCCCGTATCTTCAACCCCCGCTCAGGGTCAGGCACCTGTTACGCCTGAAGGCCAGCAGCGCGTAGAAGTTCAGGGTGACCTGAACAATGCCCTGACGCAGCCGCAGAATCAGCAGCAGGTTGATAACGTCGTGGTTAACTCTACGCTGCCAACTGAACCTGCAACGGTTGCCCCGATTCGCGGAGCTAACGCTAACGCTCAGCCACAAACGGCGGCGACGGAAACCAAACCGCGTCAGACGCAAACCACCACGCGTCCTGAACGTAAGCAGGCGGTAATTGAGCCTAAGCGTGAAACCAAACCTCAGGCTGTGGTAAAAGCGCCTGAAGTGAAAACCGTACCGGCACAGCCGAAACACACTGAAACGGCTGCGGTGAGCGAGCCTGCAAAAGCGCCTGTCACGCAGACCGCGCCGAAAGCATCGGCGACCACCACGGCACCGGCTGCCACCACGGCTCCAGCCGCGACGGCAACAGCATCCAGCAGCGCGGCAGGTAAAACGGCAGGCAACGTCGGTTCGCTGAAGTCTGCGCCATCCAGCAATTACACGCTGCAGCTGAGCAGTTCGTCTAACTATGACAACCTCAACAGTTGGGCGAAGAAATCAAATCTGAAAAACTATGTGGTTTATCAGACGACCCGTAACGGTCAGCCGTGGTATGTGCTGGTCAGCGGTGTGTATTCATCCAAAGATGAAGCAAAACGTGCTGTGGCGGCCCTGCCTGCTGATGTTCAGGCAAAAAACCCATGGGCGAAGCCGATTCATCAGGTTCAGGCCGATCTGAAGTAATGTTTAAAGCGCAGGATGCTGTCGGAGCTTTCTCCACAGCCGGAGAAGGTGTAATCAGTTAGTCAGCATGAAAAAAAATCGCGCTTTTCTGAAATGGGCAGGGGGGAAATACCCCCTGCTCGATGATATTAAAAAGCACCTGCCTGAGGGCGAGTGTCTTATCGAGCCTTTCGTTGGCGCGGGATCGGTGTTCCTGAACACCGATTTTTCGCGTTATATCCTGGCGGATATCAACAGCGACCTTATCAGCCTCTATAACATCGTTAAGCTGCGTACCGAAGAGTATGTCGCAGAGGCGCGCAAACTGTTTACGCCGGAGAACAATAACCCGGACGTTTACTACCAGTTCCGTGCGGAGTTTAACCAGAGTCAGGATCCGTTCCGCCGGGCGCTGTTGTTCCTCTATCTCAACCGACATGGTTATAACGGTCTGTGCCGGTATAATCTTCGTGGGGAATTTAACGTGCCGTTTGGCCGTTATAAGCGCCCCTATTTCCCGCAGGACGAGCTGTATCACTTCGCCGAAAAAGCACAGCATGCGGAATTCCACTGCCTCTCGTATGAAGAGTGTATGGAGCTGGCAGGCGTAAACTCGGTGGTTTACTGTGACCCTCCGTACGCGCCGCTGTCTGCGACAGCGAATTTCACCGCCTATCACACCAACAGCTTCAGCCCGGCCGAACAGGCCCGCCTGGCGGAGATGGCGGAAAAGCTGGTCAGTAAAAGAATTCCGGTGTTAATTTCGAATCACGATACCCCTGATACGCGCGAATGGTACAAAGCCGCGACGCATTTTCAGGTTAAAGTGCGGCGTAGCATTAGCAGCAACGGCGGCACACGTAAAAAGGTGGACGAACTCCTGGCTCTTTATCGCCCCTGAGCCGTTTTGCCCGCCGGTAAACACATTTCAAGGAGATGCGGATGAAACAGTTTTTGATTGCTCCCTCAATTCTGTCGGCCGATTTTGCCCGCCTGGGTGAAGACACCGCTAAAGCTCTCGCGGCTGGCGCAGATGTTGTCCATTTCGACGTGATGGATAACCACTACGTTCCCAATCTGACCATTGGCCCAATGGTGCTTAAGGCGCTGCGTAACTACGGCATTACCGCCCCGATTGACGTGCATCTGATGGTGAAACCGGTTGACCGTATCGTGCCGGATTTCGCCGCAGCGGGCGCCAGCATCATCACCTTCCATCCGGAAGCCTCTGAACATGTGGATCGCACCCTGCAGCTCATCAAAGAGAACGGCTGTAAAGCAGGTCTGGTGTTTAACCCGGCAACGCCGCTGAGCTATCTCGACTATGTGATGGATAAGCTGGACGTGATCCTGCTGATGTCCGTTAACCCGGGCTTTGGTGGTCAGTCGTTTATTCCTCACACGCTGGATAAGCTGCGTGAAGTACGCCGTCGTATTGATGAGTCAGGTTACGATATTCGTCTGGAAGTGGACGGCGGGGTGAAAGTCAATAACATTGGTGAAATCGCGGCAGCGGGCGCGGATATGTTCGTTGCAGGTTCGGCGATTTTCGACCAACCGGATTACAAAAAAGTCATTGATGAAATGCGCCGTGAGCTGGCGAAGGTAAGTCATGGATAAATTGCAGGCAATTCGGGGTGTGGCATTCGACCTCGACGGCACGCTGGTCGACAGCGCGCCAGGCTTAACGAGTGCCGTAGACCAGGCGCTGTATGCCCTTGAGCTGCCCGTGGCGGGTGAAGATCGTGTCGTCACGTGGATTGGCAACGGCGCTGATGTCCTGATGGAACGCGCGCTGACCTGGGCGCGTCAGGAGCGCGCATCGCAGCGTTCTGCACAGGGTAAACCGAGCGTTGACCATGCGGACATCCCACAGGAAGAGCAACTGCGTATTCTGCGCAAACTGTTCGATCGTTTCTATGAAGAGACCGTCGAGGAGGGCAGTTTCCTGTTCCCGGACGTTCTGGAAACGCTGAGCGTGTTGCACGCGAAGGGCATTCCGATGGGGCTGGTGACCAACAAACCCACGCCGTTTGTGGCACCGCTGCTGGAAGCGCTGGATATCGCGAAGTATTTCTCCGTGATTGTGGGCGGAGACGATGTGCAAAACAAAAAACCGCATCCGGAACCGCTGTTGCTGGTGGCAGGAAAATTATCCTTAACACCTGCGGAGCTGCTCTTTGTCGGTGATTCACGCAATGATATTCTGGCTGCCCGAGCGGCTGGATGTCCTTCCGTCGGATTAACCTATGGCTACAACTACGGTGAGGCCATCACGCTAAGTGAGCCGGATGTTGTGTTCGACCACTTCAAAGATTTGTTGCCCGCTCTCGGGCTTTCGCACAGTGAACATCAGGAATTGAATAATGACTAAGCCCATCGTTTTTAGTGGCGCACAGCCTTCAGGTGAATTGACCATTGGTAACTACATGGGTGCGTTACGTCAGTGGGTCAGCATGCAGGATGATTACCATTGCATTTACTGCATCGTGGATCTGCATGCGATTACCGCCCGTCAGGATCCTGAGAAGCTGCGTAAAGCCACGCTGGACACCCTCGCCCTGTATCTGGCCTGCGGGATCGACCCTGAGAAAAGCACCATTTTCGTTCAGTCCCATGTGCCAGAGCACGCGCAGCTGGGCTGGGCGCTGAACTGCTACACCTATTTTGGTGAACTGAGCCGCATGACCCAGTTCAAGGATAAATCCGCGCGCTACTCGGAAAACATCAACGCCGGTCTGTTTGACTATCCGGTGCTGATGGCGGCAGACATTCTGCTGTACCAGACGAACCAGGTGCCGGTGGGTGAAGACCAGAAGCAGCACCTGGAGCTGAGCCGCGATATCGCCCAGCGCTTTAACGCGCTTTATGGCGAGGTGTTCAAAGTGCCAGAGCCGTTTATTCCGAAATCGGGTGCCCGCGTCATGTCGCTTCTGGAGCCGACCAAGAAGATGTCCAAGTCTGACGATAACCGCAACAACGTTATCGGCCTGCTGGAAGACCCGAAATCGGTCGTGAAAAAACTCAAGCGCGCAGTGACCGACTCTGACGAGCCGCCTGTGGTGCGCTACGATGTGCAGAATAAAGCGGGCGTTTCCAACCTGCTGGATATTCTCTCCGGTGTTACCGGCCAGAGCATCCCTGAGCTGGAACAGCACTTCGAAGGCAAGATGTACGGCCACCTGAAAGGCGAAGTGGCAGATGCCGTTTCCGGCATGCTGACCGAGCTGCAGGAGCGTTATCACCGCTATCGCAACGACGAAGCCTTCCTGCAGAAAGTGATGAAAGAGGGGGCGGAAAAAGCCAGCGCCCGCGCGTCCGAAACCCTGAAAGCGGTGTACGAAGCGATTGGGTTTGTTGCGAAGCCTTAAGTCTGCTTTGCCGGGTGGCGGAGCCGCCACCCGACAAAAAACCGCACAAACAAAAAAACCGGGGAACCCCCGGTTTTTTTACGCCTGAAAAACGCTTACTGCTGTGCCGCCGGGCCGCAACCACCGATGATCTTCGAAATGGAGATCGCCGGGTGCAGCAGATAATCATAGCTGCAGTTGTTTTTGGTGTTCTGGACGTGACCGGTGCAGGCCGTCAGAGTGGTTAACAGGCCGACCAGAACGGCGGCTTTTGCCAGTTTAAACATACGCATTCCTTGTCTTAAAAACGAAAATCAGATGTCACTCAAGGGAATAAAGGGAAAAGTTCCACTTCGGGGCGGTATGTTATCGACAGCGGTAAGAGGGGAGTAGTCCGCTTCAGGACTACTCCGGAAAGGAAGAGTGTGCGTTAGTGATTTGAGAACCAGTTGAGTTTGTCGCGCAGCTCAACCACACGGCCAACCACAATCAGCGCCGGGCTTTCAACCTGCTGCGCCAGTTCGCCTAACTGCGTCAGTACGCCATCCACCACGCGCTGCGTAATGGCGGTTCCGTTTTCGACCAGCGCGACGGGCATATCTGCCGCCATGCCGTGCTCCAGCAGCTTCGCCTGAATGGTGGCGGCCTGGTTTAACCCCATGTAGAACACCAGCGTTTGCTTTTCGGCGGCGAGGTTGTGCCAGTCCAGTTCGCTGCCCGTCTTCAGGTGGCCCGTCACCAGACGCACGCTCTGGGCGTAATCGCGGTGGGTCAGTGGAATACCCGCGTACGCTGAACAGCCGGATGCCGCGGTAATGCCCGGCACCACGGAGAAGGGAATGCCCGCGTTACACAGGGTTTCGAGCTCCTCGCCGCCGCGACCGAAGATAAACGGATCGCCCCCTTTCAGGCGCACCACGCGTTTTCCCTTTTGCGCCTCGCGCAGCAGGATCTGGTTAATCTCCTCCTGCGGTACGCAGTGGTAGCCCGCCCGTTTGCCCACGAAGACGCGGTCAGCGTCGCGGCGTACCAGGTTCATGATGTCATCCGAGACCAGACGATCATACACCACAATATCCGCCTGCTGGATCTGCTGCAGGCCTTTCAGCGTCAGCAAGCCCGCATCGCCAGGACCTGCACCGACCAGCACCACTTCGCCCCGATGATCCAGCGGCTCAGCGAGTAACTGCGCCGTTGTCTCTTCAACCGCTTTACTGTCCTGATTCGCCAGCGACTGCGCCAGGCGGTCATTCACAAAGAATTTTTCCCAGAAACGACGACGCTCGCCAACGGTCGCGAAGGTTTGCTTCACGCGTGAACGCAGTTGCCCTGCGTAGTGGGCAATCTGACCGAGATGTTGCGGCAACAGGGCTTCCAGTTTTTCCCGCAGCAGGCGCGCCAGAACGGGCGAGCGGCCCCCGGATGACACAGCGATCATCAGCGGTGAACGGTCAATAATCGATGGCATGATAAAGCTGGCTTCTTTCGGCGCATCCACCACGTTACAGAAGATACGGCGTGCTTCACAGGCATCGCTGACCCGCTGGTTCACTGCATCGTCATCCGTCGCGGCAATGGTCAGCCAGCAGGTCTCCAGCAGGGATTCATCAAACTCTCCCTGCACCAGCGTCAGCATCCCTTCCTGGGCCCAGACGTTAAACTGAGGAGCGAAGGCAATGGCGTTGACGGTCAGTCGGGCGCCCGCCTCTAACAGCAGGCGCGCTTTGCGCTCAGCCACATCGCCGCCGCCCACAAGCAGGCAGTCGCGATGGCGTAATTGACAAAAAATCGGCAGGTGATCCACGACATTACCTCACAGCATTCATGGAGGAACAGGAATTGACGTCAGGATAACAGCAGGAATCGCCGAAAATATACGGTTTTTCCTGCCGTTACCCATAAGGGGTCATAAGCTTTTCATATTGAAAAGGCGAGGGAATTAGCCCTGTAGCTGCACCTTGCCGTCCTTCACGCGAACGTCGTAGTGCTTCACCGAGTAGTTTTCATCTTCCATGCACAGTCCGTCACGTAAACGGAAGCGCTGCTTTTTCAGCGGGCTGGCGACCCACAATTCGCCCTGATGCTCCGCAATCAACCCACGGGAGAGCACGCTGGCCTCGAAGAACGGATCGATGTTGCTGATGGCAAAGAGCTGTTCATCGTGGCGGGGGCGGAAAATCGCAACCTGCTCGTTGCCCAGCAGTGCGCAGACGCCGGTTGCGGGGAGAATGTCGTTAATATCGCAGATGGTTATCCACTGGCTCATGCGTTTTCCTCCACCAGCGTGACCGGAATACGTTCATACGGTGTCGCCGGACGATGCTGTTCACGCTCTGGCACAACCTGCACATTCGGGTCGCGCTGAGTGCTGTTGATAAAATGTCTGAACCGCGTCTGTGCCGCCGGGGTGTTGACGGTTTCAGTCCACTCGCAAATCACCGCCTCACGCAGTCGTGCCATCTCCGCTTCCAGATGCTCGTTCAGGCCCAGCTTGTCGTCGATAATGACCGATTTCAGGTAGTCGATGCCGCCTTCCAGATTATCAAGCCAGGAGGCGGTACGGGTCAGCTTATCGGCGGTACGGATGTAGAACATCATGAAGCGGTCGAGATACTGAATCAGCGTGTCGTGATCGAGATCCGCGGCCAGCAGGTCCGCGTGGCGTGGTTTCATCCCGCCGTTACCGCAGACATACAGGTTCCAGCCTTTTTCGGTGGCGATAATCCCTACGTCTTTACCCTGGGCTTCCGCACATTCACGGGTACATCCCGAGACGCCAAACTTCATTTTGTGCGGCGTACGGATGCCTTTGTAGCGGTTCTCCAGCTCCACGCCGAAACCGACGCTGTCGCCGACGCCGTAGCGGCACCAGGTGCTGCCCACGCAGGTTTTCGCCATACGCAGCGCTTTGGCGTACGCGTGACCGGTTTCGAAGCCAGCGTCAATCAGCTGACGCCAGATCTCCGGCAGATCGTCTTTCTGCGCACCAAACAGGCCGATACGCTGGGAACCGGTGATTTTGGTGTACAGGTTAAATTCACGCGCGATACGGCCCACCGCCACCAGCCCTTCCGGGGTAATTTCGCCACCGGCGGAACGTGGGATCACGGAGTAGGTACCGTCTTTCTGGATGTTGGCCAGGAAGTTGTCGTTGGTATCCTGCAGCGGCGTATGCTCGGGTTTGAGTACATACTCGTTCCAGCAGGAGGCCAGCAGGGAGCCGACGGTGGGTTTACATACCTCACAGCCGTAGCCTTGGCCGTGCTTCGCCAGCAGTTCGTCGAAGGACTTGATGCCTTCCACGCGGATCAGATGGTAGAGCTCCTGGCGAGAATACGCGAAGTGCTCGCACAGATTGTTGTTCACTTCGATGCCCTGTTTCGCCAGCTCGGCGTTCAGCACCTGGGTGACCAGCGGAATACAGCCGCCGCAGCCGGTGCCGGCTTTGGTTTCCGCTTTCAGCGCCGCAACGGTGTGGCAGCCTTTGTTAATGGCAGAGATGAGCATGCCTTTGGTGACGTCAAAGCAGGAGCAGATCTGCGCGCTGTCCGGCAGTTTATCCACGCCGATAGACGGCTTGCCGCTGGAGGCGTGCGCCGGGAGGATCAGTGCGTCCGGGTTTTCCGGCAGTTCGATGGCGTTCAGCACCAGCTGGAGCAGGTTGCCGTAATCACTGGTGTCACCCACCAGTACCGCCCCAAGCAGGGTTTTGTTGTCCTGACTGACGATCAGGCGCTTATAAACTTCTTTGCTCTCATCGAGATAAACGTAGCTGCGGGCACCCGGCGTGCGGCCGTGTGCATCGCCAATACCGCCAACGTCCACGCCCAGCAGCTTCAGCTTGGCGCTCAGGTCCGCGCCTTCGAAGGCGTTTTCATTGCCGAGGATGTGGTCCACGGCGACCTGCGCCATTTTGTAACCCGGCGCCACCAGACCATACACGCGGTTATTCCAGCTGGCGCATTCGCCAATGGCGTAGATATCCGGATCGGAGGTCTGGCAGGTGCCGTTAATCATGATCCCGCCGCGCTGGGCGACGGCCAGACCGCACTGGGTTGCCAGCTTGTCGCGCGGGCGGATCCCGGTGGAGAAGACGATGAAGTCAACTTCCAGCTCGCTGCCGTCGGCAAAGCGCATGGTTTTGCGCGCTTCGGTGCCTTCCTGCACGATCTCTTTGGTGTTTTTGCTGGTGTGAACCTTCACGCCCATGCTTTCGATTTTGCGACGTAACTGGTCGCCACCCATGTGGTCGAGTTGTTCGGCCATCAGCATCGGAGCAAATTCGATGACGTGGGTTTCAACGCCGAGGTTTTTTAGCGCGCCCGCGGCCTCCAGGCCCAGCAGGCCACCACCCACCACCGCACCGCGTTTACTGCGACGAGCGCAGGACTCAATGGCGTTGAGATCTTCAATGGTACGATAGACGAAGCAATCCTGCGTTTCAGCGCCTTTAATCGGCGGGATCCACGGATAAGAGCCGGTCGCCATGATCAGCTTGTCGTAAAAAACCGTACGCCCGGCGCTGGAGTGGATCACTTTCTCCTGACGGTTGATGGTGATAGCGCGTTCGCCCACCAGCACCTTTACGCCATGCTTCTCGTAGAACCCTTCACGCACCAGTGAGAGCTCTTCGGCAGTATGATGGGAGAAATAGGAAGATAAGTGCACACGGTCGTACGCCTTGCGGGGTTCTTCACAGAACACGGTAATATCGAACTGAGCGGCATCGGCTTTATCGAGAAGATCCTCAATAAAGCGGTGACCGACCATGCCGTTACCGATGATAGCGAGTCTGAGTTTGCTCATTATTGCCTCGATTTCTTTTCTATTACCGCCTACCTTAACGATTCAGCAGGGGCGCTTATTGATGCAAATCAAATACGTCTTCGCCTACTCCTTAGGTGGTATATGACTGATTTGTCAGGATTTTTATAAGTTATGGAAATCGCAGGCTTTTCGGGTTAGTTGAATTTGTGTACAAATCAGGGGCGGTTTTGCAAAAATCGATACGCCTGTCCAGCAGCTGCGTTTTTAGGGGAAAGATATGTCTACTACACCGTTATGGCTTGTTCAGAATGTTCGTTTACCGGGTCGGGAAGGGCTGTGGCAGCTTGCCATTGAGAACGGGCGATTTGGTGACATCACCCCCATGGATGACACCCATACCGAAAGCTATGAAGTGTTAAATGCGCGCGGTGGGCTGGCTATTCCCCCGTTTATTGAGCCGCATATCCATCTTGATACCACCCAGACGGCGGGCGAGCCGAACTGGAACCAGTCCGGAACGCTGTTTGAGGGCATTGAGCGCTGGGCGGAGCGCAAGGCGCTACTCAGTCATGACGACGTGAAAGCGCGGGCGTGGAAAACGCTGAAGTGGCAAATCGCCAACGGGATCCAGTTTGTCCGCACTCATGTGGATGTCTCCGACCCGACGCTCACTGCCCTGAAGGCAATGCTGGAAGTGAAGCAGGAGGTTGCGCCGTGGGTGACCCTGCAAATCGTCGCGTTCCCGCAGGAAGGTATCCTCTCTTACCCGAACGGCGCGGCGCTGCTGGAAGAGGCATTACGGCTGGGTGCGGATGTGGTGGGGGCGATCCCCCACTTTGAGTTCACCCGCGAGTACGGCGTGCAGTCGCTGCATATCGCCTTTGAGCTGGCGAAGAAATATGACCGTCCGCTGGATATTCATTGCGATGAAATTGATGACGAGCAGTCTCGCTTTGTCGAGACGGTGGCCACGCTGGCGTATGAGGCCGGTATGGGCGCACGGGTAACGGCCAGCCACACCACCGCCATGCACTCCTACAACGGCGCCTATACCTCGCGGCTGTTCCGACTGCTGAAAATGTCGGGGATTAACTTCGTTGCGAACCCGCTGGTCAATATCCACCTGCAGGGGCGCTTCGATGATTATCCGAAGCGTCGCGGCATCACCCGGGTGAAAGAACTACAGGCGGCGGGCATTAACGTCTGCTTTGGCCATGATGATGTCTTTGACCCGTGGTACCCGCTTGGTACCGGCAATATGCTGCAGGTGCTGCATATGGGGCTGCACGTCTGTCAGATGATGGGCTATCCGCAAATCGACAGCGGCCTGAACCTGATCACCCATAACAGTGCCCGAACCTTTGGCCTGAGCGATTACGGGATTGAGACGGGTAACCCGGCGAACCTGATTATTCTGCCTGCGGAGAGCGGGTTTGAAGCGGTACGCTGTCAGGTGCCGGTGCGCTGGTCCATTCGTCAGGGACGAATTATTGCCACCACACAGCTGGCGCAGACCTGGATCCAGATGGATAACGGGGGAGAAGAGGTGAGCTTTGCCAGAAACACCCCCTCTGTGTAGGGCAGAGGGGGACGGGATTAGTGCGTCGCCGCTGCAGCGTTATGCTGGCGGTGGCGGGTCACAAAGCCCAGGATGAAGCACATGATAAACACCACGGCGTACAGACCATTCGCCGTGTGCAGCGCGGCCAGCGGGCCGCTGTGGGCGACGATTGGGCCGGTGACCACGAAGGTCAGCATGGTGCCGATGGTGCCACAGGTCAGAACGAAGTTAACCAGCTTCGGCGAGGCCACCCTGGTCTGCAGGGAGCCCAGAGTAATGATCGAGGTGTAGATCGCGCTGGAGAAGAAGCCCAGGGTCAGAATAAACCACGGCATATGTTCCGGTGAACCGTTGATGAACAGATACATCAGCACGGTTGCCAGGCCCGCCAGTACGGTCAGAATGCGCTGCAGATCGAAGAAGCGCAGGATGAAGCTAAACGCCCACATGCCGAACATGTAAGACATCCAGAAATCACTCACCAGCTTACCCGCGTCGTTCAGGCTCATGCCCAGGCCTTTGGCGTATTCCGGTACCCAGGAGATAAAGCCCAGCTGGCCGAGGATGTAGCACAGGGCGGCGATGGAGAGGAACAGTACGCCGATCCCCCATTTCTCTTTCGCGACAGGCTCTGCCGTGGTCTGCGCTTTTTTGCCCAGCACCGGGAACTCGCAGCCGAAAGTCAGAATAAAGATCGCCACGTAGACCAGGCCGATGCAGGCATACACCCAGTACCACTCAATGCTGCGCGCCAGCAGAACGGCAGCCACCATCGGAAAAATCATCCCGGCCATGCTGAAGAAGGAGTCGGTAAACAGCAGGCGCGCGCCACGCTGACGGCCTTCATACATATGGGTAATCAGGAAGGTCCCGATCGACATGGTAATGCCGCTGACCAGACCGAGTACAAACATGGCGGCGGAGAACAGGGCGATGCTGTGGCTCAGCATCAGACCCGCCACGGCGGCGACCATCAGCACAAAACCAAAACGCAGCTGCGTTTTCAGTGGCACGATTTCCATCAGCCAGGCATTCAGGAAGATGGAGATCAGGATCCCGGCGTTGAGGAAGGTGAAGGTGTTACTCATGCTGGAAACGGGCAGATGGAAGTAGTCTGCGATATTTCCCATCACCATCCCGGTGACGATCACCAACGCGCCGGTCAGGGCGTAGGAGAAGAAGCTGATCCATGTGAGCTTGATGCGATTGCTGTTAGTCATGTCTGGCCTGTTCAAAATAAGAAAAGCGCCCATCGGGCGCTGAGAGCGGGCAGATTTTAGACATTAAAGTGATCTATTCATATCTTTTAAGAGAAATTCGAACTTCATTGCAGTTTTTTATGTGATCTTGATCACATAAAAAGCCGCCGGAACCAATCGTTTGCGTGGTTACAACTGTTTCAATTTCGTAAAATTAGGTAAAAGGCTGGTCTCCGTTCATACTGCTCTTTAGAATCAAGCCATTCGCTTTATATACTGCGCTTTGTTAAGGAATTCTCATGCTCAAATCAACACTGGCGGCTGTCGCAGCTGTGTTTGCTCTTTCTGCCGTTTCCCCTGCTGCGCTGGCAGCAAAAGGGGACCCTCACGTTCTGCTGACCACCTCCGCCGGGAATATTGAGCTGGAACTGAATAGCCAGAAAGCTCCGGTTTCTGTGAAAAACTTCCTCGACTATGTGAACAGTGGTTTCTACAACAACACCACCTTCCACCGCGTGATCCCTGGGTTTATGGTGCAGGGCGGTGGTTTTAATGAGCAGATGCAGCAGAAACAGCCGAACCCGCCGATTAAAAACGAAGCAGATAACGGTCTGCTGAACACTCGCGGCACCATTTCCATGGCGCGTACCGCGGATAAAGACAGCGCGACCAGCCAGTTCTTTATCAACGTGGCGGATAACGCATTCCTCGACCACGGCCAGCGCGACTTCGGTTATGCGGTGTTCGGTAAAGTGGTGAAAGGGATGGACGTGGCGGACAAGATTTCTCAGGTTCCTACCCATGACGTTGGCCCGTACCAGAATGTGCCGTCAAAACCTGTCGTGATCCTCTCCGCGAAAGTTCTGCCGTAACCTGTTTCGACACGGGCGATCCTTGCCCGTGTTGTTAGCCCTCCCTGCGAAAGCGCGTTTTGCTGCTTATACTTGTGGCAAACGGACATATTCAGGGAGGCGTTAAGTGAAAAAACTCACCGACAAGCAAAAATCCCGTCTCTGGGAGCAGCAGCGTAACGTCAATTTTCAGGCCAGTTGTCTCCTTGAAAAAGGTCATGGTCCTTCCGATCCCCATATTGAAACGCTGGAGCTTGGGCCTTCCGCTCCCGGTTTGCCCCATCTGTGCCTTATTCACCGCCATCTCTACCGCAGAGAGTGGAAGCACGCTGGCGAATTGCGTACTGACGATATTTTTAAGGGCGACATTCCTTTCTGCCATTTCGAGTACATCGAAAAGATGGGCAACGAACTGATGGCGGCGCTGGAAAGCGAAAAGTATCTGGTTGGTCTGGAGAAAGCGGCGTTTATAGAACGTATTAGCCATTATTATTGTGAAATCAACATGCTGCACCCTTTTGCCAGCGGTAACGGTATTGCTCAGCGTGTTTTCTTTGAGCAGCTGGCGATCCATGCGGGTTACGCGCTGGACTGGCGCGATATCGATCCCGAAGATTGGGTGGCGGCTAACCGGAGCGGCGCAACGGGCGATCTCAGCGCGTTAAACGCTATCTTTGCCAAAGTAGTGAGCGAAGCGCGGGAATCTGAGTAGAATAGGGCGGCATTTTTTTCGGGAGCCGCCATGATTCTGCTGATTGATAACTACGATTCCTTCACCTGGAACCTTTACCAGTATTTTTGTGAACTGGGTGCAGAGGTGGTTGTCCGCCGCAATGACGAGATTGGCCTTGCCGATATTGAGACGCTGGCTCCGCAAAAAATCGTCATCTCACCCGGCCCCTGCACACCGTCGGAATCGGGCATTTCGCTGGACGTTATCCGGCAGTATGCCGGCAAGCTGCCCATTCTGGGCGTCTGCCTGGGCCATCAGGCGATTGCCCAGGCGTTAGGGGCCACCATCGTCCGTGCGGCGAAAGTGATACACGGCAAAACCTCGCCGGTCACGCACACGGGTACCGGGGTATTTACGGGGCTCAATAATCCATTGACCGTGACGCGTTACCATTCGCTAGTGATTGACCCGCCGACGCTGCCTGACTGCTTTGAGGTGACCGCCTGGAGCGATACGCAGGAGATCATGGGGATTCGTCACCGCGAATGGGATCTCGAAGGCGTGCAGTTCCATCCGGAAAGCATCCTCAGCGAACAGGGGCACGCGCTGCTGGCAAATTTCCTCAATCGCTGAATATCTGTTGCCTTGCTGTGATTTTTTATGCATATTTTGTGATTATATTTTCACAATTGATGTGACATAAAATGGATGGGCATGACATGGCAACTGAACAACCAGCAATTACCCGCGCGACATTTGATGAAGTGATTCTGCCGATTTATGCACCGGCTGAGTTTATCCCGGTAAAGGGAAAAGGCAGCCGCGTCTGGGATCAACAGGGTAAAGAGTATGTGGATTTCGCGGGCGGGATTGCGGTAACGGCGCTGGGTCATTGCCATCCTGCGCTGGTCGAGGCGCTGAAAACCCAGGGCGAAACCCTGTGGCACACCAGCAACGTCTTCACCAACGAACCGGCGCTGCGTCTTGGCCGCAAGATCATTGATGCCACGTTTGCCGAGCGCGTGCTGTTTATGAACTCTGGCACCGAAGCCAACGAAACCGCCTTTAAGCTGGCGCGCTACTACGCGACCACGCGCCACAGCCCATACAAAACCAAAATCATCGCTTTCCACAACGCCTTCCATGGGCGCTCCTTCTTTACCGTCTCCGTTGGTGGTCAGCCGAAGTATTCCGACGGTTTTGGCCCGAAACCGGCTGACATTGTCCACGTGCCGTTTAACGATCTGCATGCGGTAAAAGCGGTGATGGACGATCACACCTGCGCGGTGGTGGTGGAGCCGATTCAGGGCGAAGGCGGCGTGACGGCCGCCACGCCGGAATTCCTGAAAGGGCTGCGCGCGCTGTGCGACAAGCACCAGGCGCTGCTGGTGTTTGATGAAGTGCAGTGCGGGATGGGGCGTACCGGCTCCCTGTTTGCCTATATGCACTACGGCGTGACGCCGGATATTCTGACCAGCGCCAAAGCGCTCGGCGGCGGTTTCCCGGTGAGTGCGGTCCTGACCACCCAGGAGATTGCCTCCGCGTTCCATGTGGGGTCGCACGGCTCCACTTACGGCGGTAATCCGCTGGCGAGCGCTGTGGCGGGCGCGGCGTTTGACATTATCAACACGCCTGAGGTTCTCAATGGCGTGAGCGCGAAGCGCGAACTGTTCGTAAAACACCTGCAAAAGATTGATGACCAGTACGACGTGTTCAGCGAGATCCGCGGGATGGGGCTGCTGATCGGTGCCGAGCTGAAACCGCAGTACAAAGGCCGCGCACGCGATTTCCTGCACGCCGCCGCTCACGAAGGGGTGATGGTGCTCAATGCCGGGCCGGACGTGATGCGTTTTGCGCCGTCGCTGGTGGTGGAAGAGAAAGACATTGAAGACGGATTAACCCGCTTTGCCGCGGCAGTGGCGAAGATCGCAAAAGGTTAATACGCCGTCCGCTTCAGGCGACGGGTTAACCAAATCCCGTGATGCGGACGCTGACGCCATGCCACCGATGAAATGGTGTGCATGGTGTTCAGATGCCCCAGGATGCGCTGTAAATGCTGCTCAAGGGTACTCATTGGCCCGTGGGTGAGCGTCTCCGGCGCTTCCAGAATATTTGAATCCCCCGACTCACCCGGCGCGTCATACTCCAGACGCTGCTGACAGCGCTGCAGGGCAATCTCACACGACTGCAGGTAACGTTGCGCCAGGTCTGGCGTCAGCATGGTATGTTCACGCGCGAGCGTGGTCATGGCGTTGATATGCTCGACGATAAACTGGCTGTGCGTCACCCAGAGCTTCATGTCCGCCAGATAGTGCGAGTTAAAGCCTGGCTCCTGCATCGCCTGGTTGAGCGAGTTGAACAGGGCGTTGTGCGCCTGGTTGACCTTCATCCGCTGATAAGCCAACGGGGAGGGCTGCGGGTCGTCGCTCAGAATCAGGCGGATAGCCTCCTGGTCAGCCTCCAGCGCGTCGTGGGCGTTCTGCCTGAGCAGCCCGCTCTGCCACTGCGGCCACAGCCAGACCATGCCCCCAAAGGCAATCAGACAGCCGATCAGGGTATCAATCAGCCTGGCGACAATAAACTGTTCTCCATTGAGCGTGAGCAGCTGCAGGGTATACACCGCCGTCACCGTAAAGCCCACCATCGCCCAGCCGTAGTTTTTGCGGATAATCAGATAGCTCACCAGCGTAATCATCAGCATCCCTGCCAGGGTATAGCCTTCCGGCACGTGGAAGTGCAGCGTCACGCCCGCAATAATCAGCCCCGCCATCGTTCCGCCGGCCCGGTGCAGAATACGCACCCGCGTGGCGCCGTAGCCATTCTGGGTGACAAACAGCACGGTCATTAAGATCCAGTAGGGTTTTGGCAGATGCAGCGCCATGCCCATCAGGCTGGCGACACTGAGCATGACGCTAATCCGTGCGGCATTGCGCAGGGCGGACGATTTAAGCGACAGATAACTTCTGAGCGCGGGCAACAGCGGAAGCCGTTTTTGTTTGTCCGCCATCAGATCGCGGGAATAAAGCGGGCGCTGGGTACGCAGCACGCGGGCGATGCGGCTGAAGTGCCAGGCGGCAAACTGACCGACCGGGTTATCCGGATGCTGACGGGCGATTTTCTCCAGCGCGCCGAGCTGTTTGTCCATGTTAAAGCGCGTGGGGTAGCGGTGATAGAGAATATCGTCGGCCAGGATCCGCAGGCGCGCGGAGACGGTCTGTGCGTTCCAGCGGATCACCGCTTCAGCGTGGCTGCGCTCTACCAGTTTTTGCACCTCTTGCGGGTGGTGAAGACTTACGGAGATATGTTCCTGCAGATCCAGCCCCACCTGGAAAGTGCGCAGCAGCCGTTTATATTCGTGATTCTGGTTGGCGGCGAGCATATGCAGTTGCTGGTAGCACTGGCTTATCAGATCCACCACCTTTTGCTGACGGGTCAGCAGCGGGGGCAGCGATCTTTCCGGATCGGTATGCTGGGTGAGCAGGGTGTATTTGGCTTCACAATACTCCGCCAGCTGCACATAGAGCAGGCTCAGGGATTCACGCAGCGGTTGTTCGCGCCACAGCCAGAACCAGAACCAGTTAAACAGCCCGTACCATAATGTCCCCAGCGCGTAGATCAGCAGCGGCTCCCACACCGGCATATTTCCGGCGAGGCTCAGCGTGAAAATGGCCGCAATCAGCGAGGCGGGAAGTAGACGGGCGTGCAGCGAGCTGATTTCGGCAGTGACACCTAGGGTCATCGCCAGCACGGTCAGGATCAGCGGCAGCGGAATATCGCGCGCCAGCAGAAGCTGCACCGCGAGACTACAGCCGGCAAACAGTGAACCGCCAATGATGAGTCGTTTGAAAAAGCGCTTATGCGGCGTGTCCAGACCGGCAATGTTGCAGCAGGCGGGCACCAGAGAAAAGAGCAGACCTTGCTGAAGATGTCCGAGGAGCAGGCCCACGGCCACAGGAAGACACAACACCAGCGTTTGTCGCAGTGCGTAGTTAACTTCCGGGTGATAGATCAGCCTGCGCCACATGGGGAGTAGAGACAAAAACGGCGTGACACCTTGCGGTGACACGCCGTTTGAGCGGAATTAACGCGTTCCGTAAACCACGATGGTTTTACCGTGAGCGGAGATCAGGTTTTGATCTTCCAGCATTTTCAGGATACGACCTACGGTTTCACGGGAGCAACCGACGATCTGACCAATTTCCTGACGGGTAATTTTAATTTGCATGCCGTCCGGGTGGGTCATAGCGTCTGGCTGTTTCGCCAGGTTCAGCAGCGTCTGTGCAATACGGCCCGTCACGTCCAGGAAGGCGAGGTTGCCCACTTTCTCAGAGGTGACCTGCAGACGGCGCGCCATCTGGGAAGAAAGACGCATCAGGATGTCAGGGTTAACCTGAATCAGCTGACGGAATTTCTTGTAAGAAATTTCAGCCACTTCACATGCTGTCTTTGCACGAACCCAGGCGCTACGTTCCTGGCCCTCTTCAAACAGGCCCAGTTCACCGATGAAATCGCCCTGGTTCAGATAAGAAAGGATCATCTCTTTCCCTTCTTCATCTTTGATCAGCACTGCCACCGAGCCTTTAACGATGTAATACAACGTTTCCGCTTTTTCACCCTGGTGAATCAGCGTGCTCTTCGATGGGTACTTATGAATGTGGCAATGAGACAAGAACCATTCGAGAGTCGGGTCTGTTTGCGGTTTGCCAAGCACCATGCGCTGTTATCCTCTGTTATAAGCTGTCACCAGAGTCATCAGATGCATCCGGACTCTGGGGTTGCAATCGAATTCTTACCCATACCCTGGGAAGTCGGCTACCGTAACGTTTCGCAGCCAGTAAAGTTTGATGTCCTCTGCATACACGTGTAACGTCAATGTATTACTGTAGCATCCTGAGTGTTTTAGCATAGCTTTCGCCGCGTGTCTCCTGGTGTCTCGCTTCAGCATGATGCAGGTCGCCTTCCATTGCGAGAAATGTAACGCACGCGTAATCTGTCACCAAAAATGCAACGTTGGAGTTTAAGAATATGCAAGCGCGCGTGAAATGGGTTGAAGGTTTAACGTTCCTGGGCGAGTCCGCTTCCGGACACCAGATTTTGATGGATGGCAACTCCGGCGATAAAGCGCCAAGCCCAATGGAGATGGTGCTGATGGCGGCAGGGGGATGCAGCGCCATTGACGTGGTGTCGATTCTGCAGAAAGGCCGTCATGACGTGACAGATTGCGAGGTTAAACTGACCTCAGAACGTCGTGAAGAGGCGCCACGCCTGTTCACCCATATTAATCTGCACTTTGTTGTGACCGGCAAAGCGTTGAAAGACGCGGCGGTATCACGCGCGGTGGACCTGTCGGCGGAGAAGTACTGCTCTGTGGCGTTAATGCTGGAGAAGGCGGTAAAAATTACCCATTCGTACGAAGTGATCGAGGCGTAATCGTGTGGCGGGGGGCGCTTCGCTTGCCTGCCCTACGGATTGTAGGCCCGGTAAGCGCAGCGCCACCGGGCAAAACAACTCACTCGATCTGTTTCCCTTCCATCAGTCGCTGTACCAGTGGCGTCATGATGAGCTCCATTGCCAGTCCCATTTTTCCGCCCGGCACCACTAACGTATTCATATGCGAAATGAACGAACCCTGCAGCATCGCCAGCAGCCACGGATAATCAATGCCTTCGAGATTGCGGAAATGGATCACCACAAAGCTCTCATCCAGCGACGGGATACTTTTGGCGGCGAACGGGTTGGAGGTGTCCACCGTCGGCACGCGCTGGAAGTTGATATGGGTGCGGGAAAACTGCGGCGTCAGGTAGTTGATGTAATCTTCCATGGAACGCACCACCGAGTCCATCACAGCCTCGCGTGAGTGGCCGCGCTCGCTCATGTCACGCGTCAGCTTCTGGATCCACTCCAGGTTAACAATAGGCACCACGCCGACCAGCAGATCCACGTGGCGCGCCACGTCGTGCTGCGGCGTGACCACGCCGCCGTGTAATCCTTCGTAGAACAGGACGTCGGTAGGTTCCGGCAGCGGCTGCCAGGGAGTAAAGGTGCCCGGCACCTGATTCCAGGGAACGGCTTCATCATAGGTATGCAGATACTTGCGGGATTGCCCTTTGCCGCTCTGTCCGTACTCAATAAAGGTTTGCTCCAGCAGGCCGAAGTCATTGGCCTCCGGGCCGAAGTAACTGATGTGTTTACCCAGATCGCGCGCCTTACGGATGGCCATATCCATCTCCGGACGCGTGTAGCGGTGAAAGCTGTCACCTTCGACCTCCGCCGCACGGAGATTCAGCTGGGCGAAAATCTTGCGAAAGGCGAGGCTGGTGGTGGTGGTTCCCGCACCACTCGACCCCGTAACGGCAATAATCGGATGTCTGGCAGACATAACAACTCCCTGACTGAAAAGGGTGGAAGATCAGCCGTGAAACGCGTTGCGGGGCATGATATTGACCGTCTCATGCAGTTCTGACCACACCAGCACCACGTCGCCGCTTTTCAGCTGGCGCTTTACATCGTTGACCTTTTGCTCAAGCGAGCGTTCATGTTCACCATAATCGGTGCCTTCGCGCAATACAAAGCTTTCAATCAGATTATCGAGCGTTTCGGGAGCCAGATCCTGCCAGGGAATAATCATTTTGCACCGTCCAGATAAGGGGTAAGCCAGTCAGGGATACGCGTCTCAAGCCACATTTTCGGGCGGCGCAGCGTGCCACCGATAAACCCGACGTGGCCGCCATGCTCGGTCAACTGATAGTGAACGTTGTCGGGCAGAAACTCCTGTGCGGGGATCGAGTGGTGATCCATAAAGGGGTCATCTTTGGCATGAATGATCAGCGTCGGTTGCGTGATCTTGCTGAGCAGCGGCATGGCGCTGCACTGACGATAGTAATCAATCGCATCGGCGAAGCCGTGAATTTTGGCGGTGATCAGATCGTCGAACTCGCGAATTCGGCGCACCTTTTTCAGCTGGCGCAGGCTGACCGGCAGCGTATCCGGGTAAGCCTTCAGCTTACGCGCCGCGTTGGCTTTCAGCAGGTTGAGCAGATAGCGCTGATAGACGCGGGAAAAGCCTTTATCCATATGGTAGCTGCACTGCTCCAGCATAAACGGGGCGGAGACAATGACGGCCGCATTCAGCGGTACGCTTTCGCCCTCTTTGGCCAGCAGACAGGCCAGCATATTGCCGCCCAGCGAGTAGCCCACGGCGGCGGTTGGCACGTTGCCAAAATTATCCCGCAGCCAGTGCAAAAACCACGTACCGTCTTCGGTTTCACCCGAGTGATAAATGCGTTTCTGACGATTGGGTTCGCCGCTACAGCCGCGAAAATGCATCACCACGCCGAGCCAGCCGCGCGCTTTTGCCGCCTCAATTAACCCATGCGCATAAGGGCTGTGCAGACTGCCTTCCAGACCGTGAAAGACCACCAGGCGCGGCTTATGGCGGGCCTGCTCCGGTGCTTCGCTCCAGGCGAGATCCAGAAAGTCACCGTCCGGCAGGTCAAGCCGTTGCCAGTGCGGGGTGAACTGAACCTTGCGGCGGATCAGTCGCGGCAGCATGGTCTGCAAATGGCGATTGGCCACGCCGCGCATAGGCACGAACTCAGTGCTGTCTTCGGCCGCAATGTCGAAGTCTGATGGAATGATTTGGGTCATAAGCGCGATGCTGATTCTTGTCGGAAATTTACGATACTTTCCGAATTGTACCCCGTTTAGCCAGGATTTCCGAACCAGGGACGGATCCTGTTCGCAAAACGGGGCAAATACTCAGTCGGCCTGCAGCATCGCTTCCAGCTGTTCCTGGGCGTCGAGCCAGGCCATCTCACACTCTTCGAGGTTCGATTTGGTCTTCGCCTGGGTTTGCAGGCAGTCCGTCAGCTCCGCTTTACGGCTCTGGTCATACAGACCGCTGTCGCCAAGCTTCTCTTCAACGGCAGCAAGCGTGGCGTTGAGCTTTTCCATCTCTTTTTCGAGACGGGCAATCTCTTTACGCAGCGGCTGCGTCTGGGTGCGCAGCTCCGCTTCACGGCGTTTCTGGTCTTTACGCGCCTGGGCGCTGTTGGCGTTCTCTTTCGTTGGCTCTTCCGGCTGGTTTTCCTGCTTCTGCACGTCCGTCAGCCACTGCTGGTAGTCTTCCAGATCGCCGTCGAACGGCTCGACTTTGCCGTCGTGCACTAAGTAGAGATCGTCCGTGGTGGAGCGGATCAGGTGGCGGTCGTGCGAAACCACAACCAGTGCGCCTTCGAACTCAATCAGCGCTTCGGTCAGTGCCTGACGCATGTCGAGATCGAGGTGGTTGGTCGGTTCATCGAGCAGCAGCAGGTTCGGGCGCTGCCAGACGATCAGCGCCAGCACCAGACGAGCTTTTTCGCCGCCGGAGAAACGTTCGGTGTTTTCGGTGACCTTATCGCCCTGGAAGCCGAAGCCGCCGAGATAATCGCGCAGCTTCTGCTCTATCTCCTGCGGCGCCAGACGCGCCAGGTGCTGGATCGGGGATTCATCAGCGCGTAAAAATTCCAGCTGATGCTGGGCGAAGTAGCCAAGCTTGATGCCCTTCGCCAGCCCGATTTCGCCGCTGACCGGGTTAAGTTCGCCCGCCAGCAGTTTGATCAGCGTGGATTTACCGGCACCGTTGCGTCCCAGCAGACCAATACGTGAACCCGGCACCAGGTTGAGCTTGATGGAGTCGAGAATTGTACGATCGCCGTATCCGGCGCTCACTTTTTCCATCTTCAGCAGCGGGTTTGGCAGGCTTTCCGGCGCGCGGAAGCTGAAGTGGAACGGGTTGTCCACGTGCGCCGGGGCAATCATCTCCATGCGTTCCAGCATCTTGATGCGGCTCTGGGCCTGCTTCGCTTTAGACGCTTTGGCCTTGAAGCGATCCACAAAGCTCTGCAGGTGCGCGACGCGCTGCTGCTGGCTTTCGTACATGGACTGCTGCTGGGCAAGACGCGTCGCGCGCTGGCGCTCGAAGGAGCTGTAGTTACCGGTGTACTCGAACATCGTTTGCTGTTCGATGTGAATGATTTTATCCACCACCGGGTCGAGGAAGTCGCGGTCGTGGGAGATCAGAATCAGAGTGCCCTGATAGCTCTTAAGCCACTTCTCCAGCCAAATAACCGCATCGAGATCGAGGTGGTTGGTCGGTTCATCGAGCAGCAGCAGGTCAGAGCGGCAGATCAGCGCCTGCGCCAGGTTGAGGCGCATACGCCAGCCGCCGGAGAAGTCGCTGACCGGGCGTTCCAGCTGTTCATTGCTGAAGCCCAGGCCGTGCAGCAGGCTGGAGGCGCGGGAGCGAATGGTCCACGCGTCAATGGCGTCCAGCTTGCCGTGAACGGTGGCGATGGCGTGGCCGTCGTTGCGCTCGTTAGCGGCGTTGAGTTCCGCCTCGAGCTTACGGTATTCACGGTCCCCGTCGATAACATAGTCGAGTGCCGGTTCGCTGAGGGCGGGCGTCTCCTGGTTCACCCAGGCGAGTTGCCAGTTCCCCGGGAAGGTAAAGTTACCGCCATCCGCGCTAATCTCGTTTTTCAGCAGCGCCAGCAGCGTGGATTTACCACAGCCGTTTTTGCCGACCAGACCCACTTTTTGGCCCGGGTTGATGGTAGCAGTGGCGTTATCCAGCAGGACGCGCACGCCGCGACGAATTTGTAACGAGGAGAAAACAATCATAGAAGCGCCGTATGTTCCGACTATGTTAATTTGTCATTATGATAATGTAAGGTGTGGGCCATTTTCCGCACCGGGCCGCCATGGTAGCCCAAAACAACGACGATACACAAAAACAGAAACAAGACCGGGAGGGGAATGATGTCTCAGACAGCAAAAGTGCTGCTGCTGTATGCCCATCCGGAATCTCAGGACTCGGTGGCGAACCGGGTTCTGCTTAAGCCGGCTACTCAGCTCAGCAACGTGACGGTGCACGATCTCTACGCGCACTATCCTGATTTCTTTATTGATATTCCTTATGAGCAGGAACTGCTGCGTCAGCATGACGTGATTGTGTTCCAGCATCCGCTTTATACCTACAGCTGTCCGGCGCTACTCAAAGAGTGGCTGGACCGCGTGCTGAGCCGGGGCTTCTCCAGCGGGGTGGGGGGCAACCAACTGGCGGGAAAGTACTGGCGTAGTGTGATCACCACCGGTGAGCCAGAAAGCGCTTACCGCCACGACGGGCTGAACCGCTATCCGATGAGCGACATCCTGCGGCCTTTCGAGCTGACGGCGGCAATGTGCCGTATGCACTGGATGAGCCCGATTATTGTCTACTGGGCGCGGCGTCAGGATCCCAAAGAGCTGGCGAGCCACGCCCGAGCCTATGGTGAATGGCTGGCGTCACCGATTCCGGCAGGAGGTCGTTAATGGAAGGATCGAATTTGCTCCTCGCCGGGGTGCTGTTTTTATTTGCGGCCGTTGTCGCGGTGCCGTTTGCTGCACGGATTGGAATCGGGGCGGTGCTGGGGTATCTGCTGGCGGGGATCGCGATTGGCCCCTGGGGGCTGGGATTCATCAGTGATGTGGATGAAATACTCCACTTCTCCGAGCTGGGCGTGGTGTTCCTGATGTTCATCATCGGCCTGGAGCTGAATCCTTCTAAATTATGGCAGCTCCGACGCTCTATCTTTGGCGTGGGTGCCGCGCAGGTGTTGTTCAGCGCCGCCATTCTGGGCGGCCTGTTAATGCTGACGGACTTTTCCTGGCAGGCGGCGGTGATAGGCGGAATAGGCCTTGCGATGTCGTCGACGGCGATGGCCCTGCAGCTGATGCGCGACAAAGGGATGAACCGCAACGAAGCCGGTCAGCTGGGCTTTTCGGTGCTGCTGTTCCAGGATTTAGCGGTGATCCCGGCGCTGGCGCTGGTGCCGCTGCTGGCCGGTTCCGGCGACGATCATTTTGACTGGGCGAAAATTGCCATGAAGGTGCTGGCCTTTGCGGGCATGCTGATTGGCGGACGTTTCCTGTTACGTCCCGTGTTCCGTTTTATTGCCGCCTCGGGCGTGCGCGAAGTCTTTACCGCCGCGACGCTGCTGCTGGTGCTGGGATCGGCGTTGTTTATGGACGCGCTGGGGCTGTCGATGGCGCTCGGGACCTTTATCGCCGGGGTGCTGCTGGCAGAGAGCGAATATCGCCACGAGCTGGAAATTGCTATCGATCCCTTCAAAGGGTTGCTGTTGGGGCTGTTCTTTATTTCGGTGGGGATGGCGCTCAATCTCGGCGTGCTCTATACCCATCTGCTGTGGGTTGTGGTCAGTGTTGCCATTCTGGTGGCGGTAAAAACACTTGTGCTGTACATCATGGCTCGCATTTACGGCTTGCGCAGTTCGGAGCGTATGCAGTTTGCCAGCGTGTTAAGCCAGGGGGGCGAGTTCGCGTTTGTGCTCTTCTCCACCGCCTCCTCCCAGAAGCTTTTTAAAGACGATCAGATGGCGCTTTTGCTGGTGACGGTTACGCTGTCGATGATGACCACGCCGCTGCTGATGAAGCTGGTGGATAAACTTCTGTCGCGCCGCTTAAACCCGTCTGACGATGAAGATGAAGCCCCGTGGGTGGAAGACGACAAGCCGCAGGTGATTGTGGTGGGCTTTGGCCGCTTCGGACAGGTCATCGGACGTTTGCTGATGGCGAACAAGATGCGCATTACCGTGCTGGAGCGCGATATCAGCGCGGTCAACCTGATGCGCAAATATGGCTATAAGGTTTATTACGGCGACGCGACCCAGCTCGAGCTGTTGCGCTCTGCTGGCGCAGAGGCCGCCGAGTCCATTGTGATTACCTGCAACGATCCAGAAGACACGATGAAGCTGGTGGAGCTCTGTCAGCAGCATTTTCCGCATCTGCACATTCTGGCGCGTGCGCGTGGACGTGTTGAAGCTCACGAACTGTTGCAGGCGGGTGTGAAACACTTCTCTCGTGAAACGTTTTCCAGTGCGCTGGAGTTGGGTCGCAAAGCGTTAATCTCGCTGGGGATGCATCCTCACCAGGCGCAACGCGCCCAGATGCATTTCCGCCGGCTGGATATGCGGATGTTACGCGAGCTGATGCCGGTGCATACCGATACGGCGCAGATCTCTCGCGTGCGGGAAGCGCGTCGCGAACTGGAGGAGATCTTCCAGCGCGAGATGCAACAGGAACGACGCCAGCTTGATGGCTGGGATGAATTTGAATAAAGGGTAACGAAAGATGGCTGTACGTAAACGCTTTATTGCGGGTGCAAAATGTCCCTCCTGCCAGGCGCAAGATACCCTGGCGATGTGGCGGGAGAATAATATTGATGTTGTTGAGTGTGTTAAGTGCGGTCACCAGATGCGAGAAGCTGATAAAGAGGCCCGCGATCATGTGCGCAAAGAAGAGCAAGTTATCGGGATTTTTCATCCGGACTAGCGATATGCCCTGAGTTTTTTTAAGCTAAAGGGTACACGGGTGCAGATTTCCGCTACAATCTGCGCCAGCAATTTTCCCACGCTCAGGAGATATCATGAAAGTAGCAAAAGACCTGGTGGTCAGCCTGGCCTATCAGGTACGTACAGAAGACGGTGTGTTGGTTGATGAGTCTCCGGTGAGTGCGCCGCTTGACTATCTGCATGGTCACGGTTCCCTGATTTCTGGCCTGGAAAACGCGCTGGAAGGTCATGAAGTTGGCGACAAATTTGACGTTGCTGTAGGCGCGAACGACGCTTACGGTCAGTATGACGACAACCTGGTTCAGCGCGTGCCTAAAGACGTGTTCATGGGCGTTGACGAGCTGCAGGTTGGCATGCGTTTCCTGGCTGAAACCGACCAGGGTCCGGTTCCTGTTGAAATCACCGAAGTGGAAGACGACCACGTTGTGGTTGACGGCAACCACATGCTGGCTGGCCAGAACCTGAAGTTCAACGTTGAAGTTGTCGCTATCCGTGAAGCAACCGAAGAAGAGCTGGCTCATGGCCACGTTCACGGTGCGCACGGTCACGACCATGACCACGATCACGGCCACGATGGCTGCTGCGGTGGCCACGGCCATGACCATGGTCACGACCACGGTCACGGTAAAGGTGGTTGCGGTAACGGCGGCTGCGGTTGCCACTAAGACCTGTCGTTTGACATGCTGGCCCGGTAAGCTTCGCGACACCGGGCACAAAAAAGCGGGAGAATCCCGCTTTTTTTTATGCCTCAATAATGAGGAGGTGGCGTCTCTTCTGACTGAGAGGCAATGTTCGACGGCTGGGTGGCCTTCAGCTTTTCCGTCAGCAGGCGCATATGATCCCGCAGTTTCGCCATTTCGAGCTCATGTGCGGTCACGGTCTGGTTTAGTTCTTCGATGGTGATGTCCTGAAAAGCCAGGCGGCTTTCCAGCTCAGCCATTCTCGCTTCTAATGCTGTATCCTTCATCATTCACCTCGTTTATTTCAGATTCGCCATAATGGCCCCGCGGCGGCGCAGTTTAACTGAGTTTATCCTTAAGTACAGTCTGCATCCCCCGGGCAAGAAACTTATTTAAACAAAAATAGTCTGAAAAGTGGCGAGAATTGGAAGTGTCTGTCTGTAGATTTCTTCCGCAACGTTTTATAGTACGTCACTCATTTTACGTTTAATGCTGGGGTGAGAGTCCCCAGGCCCTGGAGATATGGATGAAATCACTGTTTAAAGTAACGCTGCTGGCAACGACAATGGCTGTTGCGCTGAACGCGCCGCTGTCATTCGCGGCTGACACTGCTGCGAAGCCTGCTGCCACGGCAGACAGCAAAGCGGCGTTCAAAAATGACGACCAGAAATCCGCCTACGCACTGGGCGCATCTCTGGGTCGTTACATGGAAAACTCTCTGAAAGAACAAGAGAAACTGGGCATCAAACTGGATAAAGCCCAGCTGATCGCCGGCGTTCAGGACGCCTTTGCTGATAAGAGCAAGCTCTCTGACCAGGAAATCGAACAGACTCTGCAGGCGTTTGAAGCGCGTGTGAAAGGTGCCGCTCAGACTAAGATGGAAGCGGACGCGAAAGACAACGAAGCGAAAGGCAAAGCCTACCGCGATACCTTTGCTAAAGAGAAAGGTGTGAAAACCTCTTCTACTGGCCTGGTGTACAAAGTTGAGAAAGAAGGTACCGGCGATGCACCTAAAGACAGCGACACGGTTGTCGTGAACTACAAAGGTACGCTGATCGACGGTAAAGAGTTCGATAACTCTTACACCCGTGGTGAGCCACTCTCTTTCCGTCTGGATGGTGTAATCCCTGGCTGGACTGAAGGCCTGAAAAACATCAAGAAAGGTGGCAAAATCAAGCTGGTTATCCCACCGGATCTGGCCTATGGCAAAACCGGCGTTCCGGGTATCCCTGCGAACTCTACGCTGGTCTTTGACGTAGAGCTGCTGGACATCAAACCGGCTCCGAAAGCGGATGCGAAGGCAGACGCGCCGGCTGAAGAAAAAGCAGCGACAGACGCTAAGAAGTAATGTGACAAAAACCGCCGCCTTTCAGGCGGCGGTTTTTTTATTGTGGGGCAGATATAATTAACACTGGAAAGCGCTATACACGCTGTATTAATTTAGTTGTCCGTGTAGATAATGAGCCTGCCCTGAAAACCGAATGACAGGCTCCTGAAAAGGAGTGTTTTTTTCATGTCCAGGTCGCTTTTAACCAACGAAACCAGTGAACTTGATTTGCTGGATCAACGTCCTTTTGACCAGACCGACTTCGATATTCTGAAATCCTATGAAGCGGTGGTGGACGGGTTAGCGATGCTCATTGGCTCCCACTGCGAAATCGTATTGCACTCCCTGCAAGATCTGAAGTGTTCCGCTATCCGCATTGCGAATGGTGAGCATACTGGCCGTAAAATTGGTTCGCCAATCACCGACCTTGCATTGCGTATGTTGCATGACATGACCGGCGCGGACAGCAGCGTCTCCAAATGCTATTTCACCCGCGCCAAAAGCGGCGTGCTGATGAAATCAGAAACTATCGCGATTCGAAACCGCGAGCATCGTGTGATTGGGCTGCTGTGCATCAACATGAACCTTGATGTGCCATTCTCGCAAATCATGAGCACCTTTATTCCACCTGAAACGCCGGATGTTGGCTCATCGGTTAACTTTGCCTCCTCCGTCGAAGATCTGGTCACGCAGACGCTTGAGTTTACGATTGAAGAGGTGAATGCCGATCGCAACGTCTCGAACAACGCCAAGAATCGCCAGATCGTGCTTAATCTCTACGAGAAAGGGATTTTTGATATTAAAGACGCCATCAACCAGGTGGCCGATCGTCTGAACATCTCCAAGCACACGGTCTACCTCTACATCCGCCAGTTCAAAAGCGGTGATTTCCTGGGACAAGACAAGTAATGCGTTTTGCGTTAATGGTGACAGGCCCGGCGTACGGTACACAGCAGGCCAGCAGCGCGCTGCAGTTTGCGCATGCGCTTCTGGCGGCCGGGCATGAGCTGGCGAGCGTCTTCTTCTATCGGGAAGGGGTGTATAACGCGAACCAGTTTACGTCGCCGGCGAGCGACGAGTTTGATTTGGTGCGTGCCTGGCAGGCCTTAAACGAAAAGCAGGGCGTTGCGCTGCATATCTGCGTCGCGGCGGCGCTGCGTCGAGGTGTCGCTGATGCAACTGAAGCCGGGCGTCTTGGTTTAGCAGGCGCTAACCTGCAGCCCGGTTTTTCGTTGAGTGGTCTCGGGGCACTGGCCCAGGCGGCGTTAACCTGCGACAGAGTGGTGCAGTTCTGATGAAGCGTGTCGCGTTTGTTTTTACCTCGGCACCGCACGGCAATGCATCCGGCAGAGAAGGGCTGGATGCGCTGCTCGCGACTTCCGCGTTGACTGAAGATATCGGGGTCTTCTTTTTGGGGGACGGGGTGTTTCAGCTTCTGGCGGGTCAGCAGCCACAGGCCATTCTGGCGCGGGATTACATCGCCACCTTCAAAGTGTTACCGCTGTACGACATTGAAACGTTGTATGTCTGCGCCGATTCGCTGACCGCGCGCGGATTGAATGACAAGACGCCCCTGGTGCTGGATGCGACGCGCTTGCCGTCCGCTGCACTGCGCGAGCAACTCTCGCATTACGACACTATTCTGACTTTCTGAGGCTGCCATGCTCCATACCCTGAGCCGCTCACCGTGGCAATGTGATATCGACACGCTCGTGAGCATGCTGCGCGAAGGCGATGATCTGCTGCTGATTCAGGATGGCGTGCTTGCTGCGCTGGAAGGCAGCCGTTTCGTTGAAATCCTCACGAATGCCCCCATAACTGTCTCTGCGCTGAAGGAGGATCTGGATGCGCGGGGTCTTTCTGGTCAAATTTCAGCCAAAATTGACGTGGTTGGCTATACTGATTTCGTCAATCTTACTGTTACGCACGCCAGTCAAATGAACTGGTGATTTGAGATCGCTGTATATTTCTTGACACCTTTTCGACGTAGCCCTAAAATTTCGCGTCCTCATATTGTATGAGGTCGTTTTATTACGTGTTTACGAAGCAAAAGCTAAAACCAGGAGCTATTTAATGGCAACAGTTAACCAGCTGGTACGCAAACCACGTGCACGCAAAGTTGCAAAGAGCAACGTGCCTGCGCTGGAAGCCTGCCCGCAGAAACGTGGTGTATGTACTCGTGTATATACCACCACTCCTAAAAAACCAAACTCCGCACTGCGTAAAGTATGCCGTGTGCGTTTGACTAACGGTTTCGAAGTGACTTCCTACATCGGTGGTGAAGGTCACAACCTGCAGGAGCACTCCGTGATCCTGATCCGTGGCGGTCGTGTTAAAGACCTTCCGGGTGTTCGTTACCACACCGTTCGTGGTGCGCTGGACTGCTCAGGTGTTAAAGACCGTAAGCAGGCTCGCTCCAAGTACGGCGTGAAGCGTCCTAAGGCTTAATGGTTCTCCGTTAAGTAAGGCCAAACTGATTTATCTTAATGTCAAACTAAACTCGTAGAGTTTTGGACAATCCTGAATTAACAACGGAGTATTCCCATGCCACGTCGTCGCGTCATTGGTCAGCGTAAAATTCTTCCAGATCCGAAATTCGGATCAGAACTGCTGGCAAAATTTGTAAATATCCTGATGGTAGATGGTAAAAAATCTACTGCAGAAGCAATCGTATACAGCGCGCTGGAGACCCTGGCTCAGCGCTCTGGTAAAAATGAACTGGAAGCTTTCGAAGTCGCTCTCGACAACGTGCGCCCGACTGTAGAAGTTAAGTCTCGCCGCGTTGGTGGTTCTACTTATCAGGTTCCAGTTGAAGTTCGTCCGGTTCGTCGTAATGCTCTGGCAATGCGTTGGATCGTTGAAGCTGCTCGTAAACGCGGTGATAAATCCATGGCTCTGCGTCTGGCGAACGAACTTTCTGATGCTGCAGACAACAAAGGTACTGCAGTTAAGAAACGTGAAGACGTTCACCGTATGGCAGAAGCCAACAAGGCGTTCGCACACTACCGTTGGTAATCCCTTCGGAGTATTAGTCACCAGGCGGGCGCTTCAGAGAAGCCGCCCGCTCTGGGTAACTTAACTGAACGTCTAAAGATATAAACGAGGAATCAAATGGCTCGTACAACACCCATCGCACGCTACCGTAACATCGGTATCAGTGCGCACATCGACGCCGGTAAAACCACTACTACCGAACGTATTCTGTTCTACACCGGTGTAAACCACAAAATCGGTGAAGTTCATGACGGCGCAGCCACCATGGACTGGATGGAACAGGAGCAGGAGCGTGGTATCACTATCACCTCCGCAGCGACTACTGCATTCTGGTCAGGTATGGCTAAGCAGTACGAACCGCATCGCGTAAACATCATCGACACCCCAGGGCACGTTGACTTCACCATCGAAGTAGAACGTTCCATGCGTGTTCTTGACGGCGCGGTAATGGTTTATTGCGCAGTTGGTGGTGTTCAGCCACAGTCTGAAACCGTATGGCGTCAGGCGAACAAATATAAAGTTCCACGCATCGCGTTCGTTAACAAAATGGACCGTATGGGTGCTAACTTCCTGAAAGTTGTTGGCCAGATCAAAACCCGTCTGGGCGCGAACCCTGTTCCGCTGCAGCTGGCAATTGGTGCTGAAGAAGGCTTCACCGGCGTTATCGACCTGGTGAAAATGAAAGCCATCAACTGGAACGATGCAGACCAGGGCGTTACCTTCGAATACGAAGATATCCCAGCTGCAATGCAGGACCTGGCTGACGAATGGCACCAGAACCTGATCGAATCCGCTGCTGAAGCTTCTGAAGAGCTGATGGAGAAATACCTGGGTGGTGAAGAACTGACTGAAGAAGAGATCAAAAAAGCTCTGCGTCAGCGCGTTCTGAACAACGAAATCATCCTGGTAACCTGTGGTTCTGCGTTCAAGAACAAAGGTGTTCAGGCGATGCTGGATGCGGTAGTTGACTACCTGCCATCCCCGGTTGACGTTCCTGCGATCAACGGCATCCTGGACGACGGTAAAGATACTCCGGCTGAGCGTCACGCAAGCGACGAAGAGCCATTCTCTGCACTGGCGTTCAAAATTGCTACCGACCCATTCGTGGGTAACCTGACCTTCTTCCGCGTATATTCTGGTGTGGTTAACTCCGGTGACACCATCCTGAACTCCGTGAAAGCGGCGCGTGAACGTTTTGGCCGTATCGTACAGATGCACGCTAACAAACGTGAAGAGATCAAAGAAGTTCGTGCGGGCGACATCGCTGCAGCTATCGGTCTGAAAGACGTGACCACTGGTGACACCCTGTGTGACCCGGATCACCCAATCATTCTGGAGCGTATGGAATTCCCAGAGCCGGTAATCTCCATCGCAGTTGAACCAAAAACCAAAGCTGACCAGGAAAAAATGGGTCTGGCTCTGGGCCGTCTGGCGAAAGAAGACCCATCATTCCGCGTATGGACTGATGAAGAATCTAACCAGACCATCATCGCTGGTATGGGTGAACTGCACCTGGACATCATCGTTGACCGTATGAAGCGTGAATTCAACGTTGAAGCGAACGTGGGTAAACCTCAGGTTGCTTACCGCGAAGCGATTCGCGCGAAAGTTACCGATATCGAAGGTAAACACGCTAAGCAGTCTGGTGGTCGCGGTCAGTACGGTCACGTTGTGATCGACATGTACCCACTGGAGCCGGGCTCTAACCCGAAAGGTTACGAGTTCATCAACGACATCAAAGGTGGTGTAATTCCTGGCGAATACATCCCAGCCGTTGATAAAGGCATCCAGGAACAGCTGAAAGCGGGCCCTCTGGCTGGCTATCCGGTTGTTGACATGGGTATCCGTCTGCACTTCGGTTCTTACCACGACGTTGACTCCTCTGAACTGGCGTTTAAACTGGCTGCGTCTATTGCCTTTAAAGAAGGCTTTAAGAAAGCAAAACCAGTTCTGCTTGAGCCAATCATGAAGGTTGAAGTAGAAACTCCTGAAGAGAACACCGGTGACGTTATCGGTGACTTGAGCCGTCGTCGCGGTATGCTGCGTGGTCAGGAATCCGAAGTGACTGGCGTTAAGATCCACGCTGAAGTTCCGCTGTCTGAAATGTTCGGATATGCAACTCAGCTGCGTTCTCTGACCAAAGGTCGTGCATCATACACCATGGAATTCCTGAAGTATGATGATGCGCCTAACAACGTTGCTCAGGCCGTTATTGAAGCCCGTGGTAAGTAATCCACAGGATTAAAACCTAAGTCCCGTGCTCTCTCCTGAGGGGAGAGCACTATAGTAAGGAATATAGCCGTGTCTAAAGAAAAATTTGAACGTACAAAACCGCACGTCAACGTTGGTACTATCGGCCACGTTGACCATGGTAAAACTACCCTGACTGCTGCAATCACTACCGTTCTGGCTAAAACCTACGGTGGTTCTGCTCGTGCATTCGACCAGATCGATAACGCACCAGAAGAAAAAGCTCGTGGTATCACCATCAACACCTCTCACGTTGAGTACGACACCCCGACTCGCCACTACGCACACGTAGACTGCCCAGGCCACGCCGACTATGTTAAAAACATGATCACCGGTGCTGCGCAGATGGACGGCGCGATCCTGGTAGTTGCTGCGACTGACGGCCCAATGCCTCAGACTCGTGAGCACATCCTGCTGGGTCGTCAGGTAGGCGTTCCTTACATCATCGTGTTCCTGAACAAGTGTGACATGGTTGATGACGAAGAGCTGCTGGAACTGGTAGAGATGGAAGTTCGTGAACTGCTGTCTCAGTACGATTTCCCAGGCGACGATACCCCAATCGTTCGTGGTTCTGCTCTGAAAGCGCTGGAAGGCGACGCAGAGTGGGAAGCGAAAATCATCGAACTGGCTGGCTTCCTGGATTCTTACATCCCAGAACCAGAGCGTGCGATTGACAAGCCATTCCTGCTGCCAATCGAAGACGTATTCTCCATCTCCGGTCGTGGTACCGTTGTTACCGGTCGTGTAGAGCGCGGTATCATCAAAGTTGGCGAAGAAGTTGAAATCGTTGGTATCAAAGAGACTGCGAAGTCTACCTGTACTGGCGTTGAAATGTTCCGCAAACTGCTGGACGAAGGCCGTGCTGGTGAGAACGTTGGTGTTCTGCTGCGTGGTATCAAACGTGAAGAAATCGAACGTGGTCAGGTTCTGGCGAAGCCAGGCTCAATCAAGCCACACACCAAGTTCGAATCTGAAGTGTACATCCTGTCCAAAGACGAAGGCGGCCGTCATACTCCGTTCTTCAAAGGCTACCGTCCACAGTTCTACTTCCGTACAACTGACGTGACCGGTACCATCGAACTGCCAGAAGGCGTTGAGATGGTAATGCCAGGCGACAACATCAAGATGGTTGTGACTCTGATCCACCCAATCGCGATGGACGACGGTCTGCGTTTCGCAATCCGTGAAGGCGGCCGTACCGTTGGCGCGGGCGTTGTTGCTAAAGTTCTGGGCTAATTACACGTTTTAATTAACGTTTTAGTCTTAAAAACCCCGAATTTATTTCGGGGTTTTTTATTTTTACTACATGCAAATTTAAATAAATATAAGGCGATGTCATTAATATTTACTTTGCTGGTAAGATGAGTGTGCTTATTTCTTAAAACGGCTTTCGTTATATAAACTTATTTGAGTTTGATTCCTGTGGTCATTACCTTATGGGCTGCTACATCGTTATGTAATAACCCAATGGATTAAAAACAACAGGAATGTTTAAAATGAAATTAAATCTCGCAACGAAAGCTTTATTTTGCATGGGGCTGACATGTGCTGCGCTGCCTGCATTCGCGCTCGAAGCATGGAGCGGTCAGGAAGGTGGCAGTACTTATGAAGTTATTTTCGATGGCGGTGTGTATAAGAATGCATGGTGGGTAGGCGCCTCAGATTGCCCGGGCAATGCTGCTAACGATCAGGCAAATAACCCCTGGCGTTTTGAACGCAACGCGACCGCCGCTGAAATGGATAAATACGGTAATCCTGTTACCTGTGAAACCAGTGGTGGTACGGTAACTTATCCTGCCTATGATAATAGCGTTGCTTATAAAGCGGGTGATGTTGTTAGCTATAACAATGCAACGTATAAAACCTCGGTTGCGCAAAGCGCATATGGTTTTGTTCCGGGCCAGGATAATCCATGGGAAGCTTATGCGCCCGTTGTGCAGTGGTCATCTTCCACCGTTTATAATAAAGGCGATAAAGTTCAGAAAAACGGTCAAGAATATGAAGCTCTGTTTTATACCGTAGGAGACGATCCTTCGCTTGCCGCTAACCAGAACCCGACCGGCTCCAACGGCCGTCCCTGGAAACCA
Organism: Enterobacter sp. BIDMC92; assembly: GCF_001030225.1. Lineage (NCBI taxonomy): Bacteria > Pseudomonadati > Pseudomonadota > Gammaproteobacteria > Enterobacterales > Enterobacteriaceae > Enterobacter > Enterobacter sp. BIDMC92. The sequence goes on along the minus strand of NZ_KQ087598.1, from coordinate 4,354,249 downwards.
CTGGGTGCCGTTACCACATACACTCAGGATCAGCTGAACAAGGCGCCGGTTTATAATTCCTCAACCCTATATGAAAGCGGTACGCTGATTCGCTACAACGGTGGGAATTACGTCTCGCAGGCCAAAGTACAGAAAGTCTCCCCATCGGATACCAACCCGTGGCGTGTCTTTATCGACTGGACAGGCACCAAAGAAAAAGTCGGTACGCCAACATCTGCATGGCCAGCTCACGTCTATGCTCCGTATGTCGACTTTACCCTGAATGCCCAGCCAGACCTGGCAAGCCTTGCTCAGAACCAGGGCGTTAATCACTTTACGATGGCCTTCGTGGTGAGTAAGGATGCCCAAACCTGTCTGCCAACCTGGGGTACGGCCTATAACATTAACGACTACGCGCAGTACAGCAAGATTAAAGCGCTGCGTGAAGTGGGTGGTGACGTGATGGTTTCCATTGGCGGCGCCAATAATGCTCCGCTGGCGGCATCCTGTAAGAATATCGACGATCTGAAGCAGCACTACTACGACATCGTGGACAACCTGAACCTGAACGTACTGGACTTCGATATTGAAGGTACCTGGGTTGCCGATCATGATTCCATCAACCGTCGTAATGAAGCGGTGAAAGCCGTGCAGGACACCTGGAAGTCAGAAGGCCGCAAGGTCGGTATCTGGTATACCCTGCCCATTTTGCCAACCGGTTTGACCGCTGAAGGTCTTTACGTGCTGGAAGATGCGAAAGCCAAAGGTGTGGAGCTGGCAGGTGTTAACGTGATGGCGATGGACTATGGCAACAGCATCTGTCAGTCCGACGGTACTGAAGGCCAGAACATACATGGCAAGTGCGCCACATCGGCCATTGAAAACCTGTTCAGCCAGCTGAAGCAGATCTTCACCGAGAAGAGCGATGCTGAAATCAACGCGATGATGGGTACCACCCCAATGATCGGTTATAACGATGTTCAGGGTGAAGTGTTCTATATGTCTGATGCGAACCTGGTGATGCAGGATGCCACAGAGCGTGGTCTGGGCATGATTGGTATCTGGTCTATGATGCGCGACCAGCCGGGTGTGCCGAAGCAGGTTTCTCCTGAACACAGCGGTCTGACCGAGCAGCAGGCGTCTAAGTATGCTTTCAGTGAGGTGTTTGCGCCGTTTACTAAAGGTGGTGACGCTGGCGATCTCCAGGGAGATGTAAAAGCTGTCTTTGTGGACGTCTTCGATGGAAAACAACGCATCAACGTAAACTTTGATAGTAGTAAGCTTAGCGGGTCAAATCAGTATACGGTTGAAGTTGACGGCCAGTATGTCTTTTCCACGAACGGGGCACGTTATTCCGACAGCGAAAAAACTGTCTATGGCGATCAGACGACCCTACGTACTGGAGATAAAAGCGCTATCCTCCACCCGGGGGCAGTGGTTACGGTTAAACGCACCCATCCTGATGCTGAAACGCTGGCAACATTGACCGTCACTGACGACATGCTTAAGGGGAACAACCCGCTGGTGAGTAGTTCCGACGTTAAATCATTAACCGTGAAGAGAGAAAAAGGTATACCGATGGTGTATGTCGGTTTCGAGGCGGACAAGCTGGCTTCCGGAACCAGGAGCGGATATTACGCTAAGGTAATGGGCGACGAGAAGAATGGTAACTACATTTTTAGCTGTTATGGTGGTAGTTGCTATTATTCATCTAAGTCGACAAAAAATGGTGTGACCACAGTGAAATCGGATGAGAGAGCGATTTCAGTTGGTGAAACGATAGTGATTGAACGCATCGCCCCAAATCCAGCGACTATTGCGAAGATCGTCGTAACGGAAGATATGCTTAAATAAAACATCACGTTAAGTTATATAAAAACCTGGGCCAGAGAAAATACTGACCCAGGTTTTTTATCTGATAGCGAAATATTCATGGAGGAAATAAGGCTATTTAACTTGCTCTTGAAGTGAGAACAATAATCATTTATGCTGAAGGTGTTCATGGTTCGGGAGTGCATATGTACATCTGTTTGTGTAATGGCGTTAGCGATAAAAAAATCCGTCAGGCTGTGCGTCAGTTTCAGCCACAATCCTTTCAACAATTACGCAAGTTTATTCCCATTGGAAATCAATGTGGTAAATGTGTTCGTGCTGCACGGGAAGTTATGCAAGACGAGTTAATGCAAATGCCGGAATTTAAAGAGATCGCCTGAACGACGCTCTTTTTTTTGACATCTCCGTAGCCCCATCTACGCTCTAAGTGTGGAAGCGGAGGGACTATATAATGAAAGGTGATGTTAAAATCATAAGTTATCTCAATAAATTATTGGGAAATGAGCTTGTCGCAATTAACCAGTATTTTCTCCATGCGAGAATGTTCAAAAACTGGGGCCTTAAGCGTCTGAATGACGTTGAATATCATGAATCTATCGACGAGATGAAGCACGCCGATAAGTATATTGAGCGTATCCTTTTCCTCGAAGGTATCCCAAATCTGCAGGATCTTGGCAAACTGGGCATTGGTGAAGATGTCGAGGAGATGCTGCGTTCCGACCTCAGGCTGGAACTTGAAGGCGCTAAAGATCTCCGGGAAGCTATCGCCTATGCCGACAGCGTTCATGATTACGTGAGTCGTGACATGATGATTGAGATTCTGGCAGATGAAGAGGGCCATATCGACTGGCTGGAGACCGAGTTAGATCTTATCCAGAAACTGGGTATCCAGAACTATCTGCAGGCGCAAATTCGCGAAGAAGAGTAACGATTGCAGGAAGGTGTTACACCTTCCTGTTTACTTACAGGGTTAGCCAGCAGAAGTAACCCCAGCCGCTCAATGCGAGCGCAGGACCGAAAGGGAGGGCGCCCGTGAATCGTCTGTTTTTGAACCACAACACCAGCCCACATAAAATCCCAATGATGGACGCCACATAAAGGATTATCGACAGACTTTGCCACCCGGTCCAGGCGCCTGCCGCCGCCAGCAATTTGAAATCGCCGTAGCCGATCCCCTCTTTGTGCCAAATCAGCCAGACGATCCAGTAAAGCAGCCACAGGCTGAGGTAGCCCGCCACGGCACCCAGAACGGCATCTTCACAGGGAATAAGACCTGTCATAAGGTTAAACAGCAATCCAAGCCACAATAAGGGCAGGGTCAGTTTATCGGGCAGTAATAAGTGCTGCGCATCGATGACGCTAAGCGCCAGCGCGAACCAGAAGTAGAGTAAAAGAGCTGAAACAAGCATCAGATTATCAGGGTGAAGGGCGTAGCAGAGAGGGGCCATAACCGCGCAACTCGCTTCGAGCAACGGGTAACGCCCGGAGACAGCGTGTCCACAATGTCGGCATTTTCCCTTCAGATGCAGCCAGCTGTAGAGGGGGATATTGTCATGCCACACCAGAGGTATGCGACAGTGGCAGCAGTGTGACGCCGGCCACCATAAATTTAAGCGGGAAGCGGCGCCGTCAGTGTTGGTCTGTGCGATCATTATCGGTAGCCGCCAGGTGACCATCCCCATGGTGCTGCCTGCCAGTAAGCCAATAACCAGAAAGAGCAGGGCAAGCATACTATCCATTTCGCTTCACCCCGATGGTCAGACGCGTGAGAATAATCGAATCCGCTTTTTGGGGACTGGCATGGAATTCCAGGTCCACAACGCGCAGGCCGTAACTGAGCTGTATCTCCTCGAGCCAGCGCATGAAGCTCTCCATTTCTATGTCGGTGGCGAAGACGCTCAACTCACCTGCGTTTCCCTGCTGTACCGTCGCGACCAGATTCGCTTTTTTGAGGCTATTCCTGATGAGATCGCCCGGTTTACCTGGCGGTTTTTTTTCGGGTAAAAGGCCCGCAGCGGTAACCTGTTTGCTGAACCATGCCGCGTCGTTACGTAAACGTTCACAACGCGACTGCAGTGTATTAATTGTCTGGTCGAGTGGCTGATAGAGGCCAAACCAGAAAAGTATTATCAGGCTACATGCTCCCAGCGTCATGATGAGCCGTTGCTCATTGAGCGGTTTTTGTCTGAAACTGTTCAGCGCAGATTTAATCATTGCGTAACGTCCACTTTCCCTGTTCGTGTTTGTCGATCGTCAAAGAAAATCCTAAGGTGTTCTCTTTGATAAATTGCTGTATCTGGTTTTCCTCAGCGGCATAAAGAAAAAGTCGCAGGGATTTTTGCTGCGGGTTATAGCTCACCCCCTCGAGCGCGATGTCGGGGAAACGGGCCAGACTGGACTGCAGACGAAGCAGAAGCATTAACGGCGCGGGTGAACGCTGCCGTAACTGTTCTGGCAGATAGGATCGCAGATTATTGCTGTGCCGGTTCTCGGGAATGTAGCGTTGCCACTGTTGAGTCAGATTGTCCTTCAGCTGTATTTCCCGCTGCTGAAGTTGCCACCAGGAGAATAGCTGAGTCAGTAGCGCGACTGCCGCTGTCAGAACAACACAGCAAAGGGCGATACGTTTCAGGCGCGATGTCCAGGGGGAAAACGCCACAGGGGGAAGAACGCTGTCATGCAGTAGATTTGCGATCTCCCTTTGCGGATAAAGCGACATGATGTGGCATTCCGGTTTTCCTGACGCGTTTGCACAGGGAGCGGACAACTCGCCGTAGTGTGTAAGCTGTCGGGGAGGGAAGTGCTGCAGGAGGTGAGTTAACCAGGCGCCTGTCAGGCGCGAAACGTAATTTTCGTGCGTCCTGACAAGCCAGGTGTCATCCTCTTTCAGTACCGCCCAGCCGTTTTCCACGTTGGGTATACAGAGCACATCCAGGGTTGCATGCGTCACGTTTAATCCGCAGGCACTGAGTACAGCGAGTTCTTCCTCCAGCCACACTTTCTCCACCCCGACAACAGTGAGTGTCGTTCCTGCGCGTGACAGCAACGTCCAGTGTAGAGCGGGAGCATCCTCGTCGAGCGTCTCATCGGCAAGCCAGTGCAGCTGCCGGTCGGACAGTACGTCCTTTTCATCGAGAACGGTCAGTGTGCGGCAGGTTGCCTTCTCAACCGGAATAAGCAGATGCGTTTCCCGGGCGGCAGACATCCCGGAAAGCTCCGGGAGCTTTTCGCGTGGCAGGATGTGAATCTCTCCATGGCCGCCGTCGTCAAAGAGGGTCCATTCCAGCGGCAACGTTGGCTCGCTGCTCAGGCGGATGACCAGCCGGGCAGTCTCAGGTGGCGTTTTACTCGTCATGTTCGCCGTCCGTAAGCTGGCGCAGATAAATGCCAATGGTTTTCTTCTTGTCGTCATAATAAAAAAAGGTATTCATCCCTGAGCTCAGTTCGCCTTCTCGTGCGCTCGATGTGGTTACAAAATAATGGCTGGTGACGGTCAGGTATTTTTTAAGTGTGTCCACACGTGCTTTGGCCGCGCTGTGATCCTGTTGGGCCTGATAAAGAAAGGCATCGACCGTTTTCCAGCCTTCCCGGGGGCGTTTTTTGAGTAAGGCTTTTGCATCCGACGTGCTGATATCGTTCAGAAAAAGGGCTGCCAGCAGCGGGGCCTGCGCTTCGGTGAGGGTATTGATGTTAATGTTTAACTCGCTGCTGAAGGCAGTACAGACAAAAGGCGCGAGTTTCTGCCAGAGGGGGCCCGTCATCCCTTTGATCGTGCGGATCTCCGCCGGTAAAAAGATCATTTGGTTTGCCGTCAGGGAGTGAATGCCGTTTTGCAGGTAATACTCATCTTCGGCCCCTTTCAGCCGGGGTGATGTATCGGCGTCGATGTAATCTGCAGTAGACTGGATTATCTCTTCTGCGCGGTTTTTTTCCGCGCCCAGCTGATCCAGCAGCGCCTGAAACACGCTGATTTCATAGGGAGGCGTAGCCATGCCTTCAACGGGAGCGTTTTCCAGGGCATTGAGATTGAAGCACTGTTGTCGATCCTCCGTACGCCAGCTGACGGTGGTATCCGCGTCCAGATCGGCCTTGCCGGTTAACCTTTCATCATCATGCTTTAACACGCCAGCGGTGGCTTCCCCTTCGGCATAAAGCAGGGCATATTTTGCCTGCACGCTGGCGTTGGTACGCCGACTACGCTGAAGCTGGGTCTGGAAGCTAAGGGTCATTTCAGCCGCGAGCGCCGCCATCAGCGCAAGAATCATCAACACAATCAACAGCGCAGCGCCTTTCTGAGGATTCATTTTTTATCCTCACGGCGCTGGCCGGTTTGCTGTTTCTCCGGAACCCATCCAGGCAAAATAAAAACACGACGAACGCTTTCACGGTTTTCCCGCTCCAGCGTAATGGCAACGGTGGCTGACGCCGTATTGCCCTCGCCAGCGAGCAGTACAGAGGCAAAACGGGTGATATTCGTCAGCAGGGCTCGCGCGGGCTTGTCCTCTTTCCCGTCAGGAGAGTAACGCACAGCACGGAACAAGGTTCCGTCCTGGACATACCAGTGTACGGTCGTGAGTACGAAAGCGGCTTCGAAAGGGATGTTCGCGTCCCGCATCTGGGTGCTGAAGAGCAACTCATCGGTTCCACTTGCAAAGGTCTGATGAGTCTGGCGATTTTTGCGCGGGACGTATTGCATCAGATCATTTTCCAGCAGCAGAAGGGTGTACTGCAGGGCATGAAAATCACTGGCCAGCTTTTGGGCGCGCTGATGTTGCTCAGATGCCTGAGAAAAGACCATTGAGGCGAGGAAGCTGAGGACCGAGAAAATCGCGATAGCCAGCATGACTTCCAGAAGCGTAAAGCCTCTCTGATGATTAGTCATGCTTCGCCTCTTGCTTCTCTTGTACCGGGCTCCAGGCATAAAGCTTCACCGTTTTACCCCGGGAGGATGTCACGGTAATGTGGTTCAGGGCGGCAGAGGGTACGCCGGTGAGCACCCAGCTAAAAGCGTTTCCCTGCTGGGAGGACTCTCCTTGCTCCGTGGCGGAAAGGACGGTGTGCGTTTTGATTAACTGATTATCCGCCACCCACAGCGCAAGCGTCTCCTGCTTCAGGGTCTCCAGAGCGGAGAGTTGCCACTGCATGCTGGTGACTAACGCCGTTACCGCCGAGGCAAAGATGGCCATGGCCAGTAACACCTCAAGCAGGAGCATTCCACTTTGCGCTTTCATTGCGCCACCTTTAGCGGAGTGATATTCAGCGGCAGAGACCCCGTGCAGCGCACATGCAACAATTTTTCACCGTTTGCACTTCTGAATAACAGCGTGAAGGGCGTTATCTGGCCATCAGGCAGAACGATAATCTGCGGTGTATCGCCCTGTGGCGAGGGGGTAAGCTCGGGCCGCGCTGGGCCATCCCATGCTCCCTGAAGCGGCAAGTTATCGTCACGCTGGATTGCCTCCCACTGCCAGCCAGTACGTGCGCGTTTCTGTGGAACGTAGAGTAACCATCCTTCTTCAGACACCAGCAGGGCAACCGCATGTTTTTCCAGCAGCGCCAGATCGGCAGCATACTCAACGGTTTGTCTGAACATGTCGACACGCTGACGTAGCTTTCCGCTCACGCTTAAACGTTCACTTTGTATGGCCGTCACGCCTGCGACGGCCGCCGCGAGAATGACAATCACCAGCATTACCTCCAGCAAGGTAAATCCCTTTTCCTGAGCCATGTTCAGCGCGATTTTTTGTCGTTATCCCAGTTGTTAATGTCATCCGCCGTACCGATTTCACCATCCGGGCCGGTTGAGCTGATATCGATTGCACCATGTTCACCCGGGCTTATCAGGACATACTCATTGCCCCACGGATCCGCGGGAAGACGGCGAATATAACCTTCGGGATTGTAATTTACCGCGAGCGGCGCGAGCGTCGGGGCCACAACCAGTGCGTCCAGACCCTGGTCTGTTGTGGGATAACGATGGTTATCCAGCTTGTACATATCCAGCGCATTTTCGAGAGCGACTATGTCGCTGACCGCTTTTTGCCGGTCCGCACGATCTTTGTTGCCCATCAGATTGGGCACCACCAGGCTCGCCAGAACGCCCAGAATGACAATGACCACCATAAGCTCCATCAGGGTAAAACCGCGTTGCGTTTTAAACGTTTGTCTTTCCATAGCCTTTCCTCAGTTCATCAATGAGTTGAGTTGTAAAATGGGTTGCATGACCGCCACCACGATAAACAGAACGATGGCGGCCATGACGACAATCAGCGCCGGTTCAAAAATCGCCAGCGTCAGGGTGATGCGGTTCTGTAACCGGACGTCCTGGTTATCCGCTGCTCGTTGCATGAGTTCTCCGAGCTGACCGCTTTTTTCCCCGGAAGCGATCATGTACAGCATCATTGGCGGGAAAATGGCGGTTTTCTCAAGAGACTGGCTCACGCTGTTTCCCTGGCGCACGCGCTCGGCGGCGTCACTCAGTCGCTGCCGTATCTCCTGGTTACCCACGCCTTCCGCTGAAAGTGACATCCCCTGCAGCAACGGCACGCCGCTGACGTTGAGGATGCTGAGGGCGCGTAAGTACCGGGCGCTGTCGATAGCGCAGACCAGTGGTGCAGTAGCGCGAAAGTGAATCAGCAGACGATGAAACCGGTGGCGGTTGCCTTCCCGCTTCAGCCAGTATGAAAACAGGCCACCACCCACAAAGAGCAGACCTAAAATCCCCGGACCGTAGACCGACAAAAAGTCGCTGATCGCGAGCAGTATCCGGGTCGTGAGCGGCAGTTCGTGTTTGAGATGAATAAACTGTGCCGCGACGTTGGGCACGACGGTGGTGAGTAAAATCACCACCACCACAATGGCGACGATGGTCAGCAGAGAGGGGTAGATCAGCGCCTGCATCAGTTTGCTATGCATTCGCTGGCGGGCTTCATTAAAATCAGCCAGCCTTTCCAGCACGGCGCCAGCCTTGCCTACCGCTTCACCTGCTTTTACCAGCGTGCAATACACCGTATCAAAGACCCGGGGGTGCTGTTGCATTGCGCTGGAGAGTGACTGTCCTTCAAGCACAGCCTGACGAAGCGAGCCGATCACGCCGATAAGATTCTTGTTCTCTTTCTGCTGCTGAATCGCGGCGAGTGCTTCATCCAGCGGCAGAGCCGCAGCCATCAACGTGGCAAGCTGACGCGTAAAAAGTGTCAATTCGCCATGACTTACCCGTGCCGGTGACCATCGTACTGTCAGCTTGCGCCGCTGCTGTTTGATGGACTGCGGCAACAGGGACTGACTTCGCAGTTGGGCGACCAACTCCCGCTCGGAGCCAGCATCACTCACGCCAGTATGGCGATTCCCTCTGGAGTCCGTGGCTACCCAGCGAAATTTCATTCACCTTGCTCCGCTGATATCTGCCAATCGGACGTAACGCGCAGCACCTCCTGCAGTGAGGTCAACCCTTGCGCGGCTGCTCGCAATCCGTTTGCCAGTAAGCTGCGATGGTTCTGGCGCTGGAGCTGTTCAAGCTGTTGCTCGTTGACCTCTGCGTGTACGGCCTGGCGAATTTCAGGCGTCATCACGAAGAGTTCATGAATAGCCAGGCGGCCCTGATAGCCGCTCTGACGGCAGGCCGGACACCCAGCGGCTTGCCAGAGTTGCGTCGCGGTGACCCCCTCAGCAACGAGTAGTTGAAGTTGTTGAGCGGTGAGGGGATGCGGTGTTTTGCACTGATGACACAGTCGCCTGACCAGGCGCTGTGCGATCACGCCGACAAGCGATGAGGAGAGCAGGAAAGATTCCGTGCCCATATCCCGCAGGCGGGTCACCGCACCGCTGGCGCTGTTGGTATGGAGGGTTGAAAGAACAAGGTGCCCGGTCAGCGAGGCCTGAACCGCGATCTGAGCCGTTTCAGCATCGCGGATCTCACCGACCATCACCACGTCAGGGTCCTGACGTAAAATCGCGCGTAATCCGCGGGCAAAAGACATATCCACGCGGCTATTTACCTGTGTCTGACCGATGCCTTCCAGCTCGTACTCAATTGGGTCTTCGACGGTAAGTACGTTACGTTCCGGACTATTAAGGGCGGAGAGAAGCGCATACAGCGTGGTACTTTTTCCGGAGCCGGTGGGGCCTGTGACCAGAATAATGCCGTGCGGCAGGGCGATAAGGTGCCGGAGATCGCGCATGTCCTCTTCAGACATATCCAGCTTATCAATAGAGAGCCGCAGACTACTTTTATCCAGCAGACGTAAAACAACCCGTTCGCCGTGCTGTGAGGGCAGCGTAGAGACACGAACATCCACGTTGCGATGACCAATTTTTAAGGTGATACGACCGTCCTGAGGCAGTCTCTTTTCGGCAATATCCAGTTTGGCCATAATTTTGATACGGGAGATGAGCAGCGCGGCCAGCTTTTTATTGGGTTGAACCACCGGACGCAATACTCCGTCCACCCGAAAGCGGATACTCATCGTTGTTTCAAAGACTTCAATATGAATATCCGACGCGTGCTCCTTAAGCGCTTCGCTAAGCACCGCATTAATCAGCCGGATCACTGGCGCGTCGGACTGCTCGTTGAGCAGGTCTTCATTCGTGGGGATCTCATCGGAAAGCGCACTCAGATCGTCCGAATTATTCATATCTTCGGCAATAAGCTGGGCTGAACCACCAGAGGGTTGATAGAGTTGCTCCAGCTTTTCCGTAAACTGTTGCGAAGCGAGCCGGGTAAACTGCGTGCAGTCGCGGGCCATGGAGGCAACCTCAAGCATATGCTCAAGCGTGGTGCTGGTCGTGTAGAACAGTTCCTGCTGCTGAATGGCAATGCCATAGCGTTGTGCTTTTTTCCAGGCAAGCGGGCTCACTTCGCTTCACCCCCGCTGAAAGGGTTTTTAGCGGCAGGCATTGCAGGCGTGTTATTAAACGCCCGGTCATCCAGCGTTTCGATATCATCTACAGTAATGAGTTTGCCGCTGCGCTGGTCGCTTCTCTCTTTCTGCATCTCTTTGAAGCCCGTGTATTTATCCCGTGACAGCGAGCGAAACACCTCGTCATCCCGGATAATGGTCGGGCGGATAAAGACCATCAGATTGCGTTTGCTTTTTTCATTTGAGGTGTAACGGAAAAGTTGCCCAATCAGGGGAATGTCGCCCAGCAGAGGGACCTTGGAAACTTCCTGTTTGCTTGCGTCATCCATTAAACCGCCAAGCACAACGGTTTCACCGCTCTTCACCAGTACGGCATTCTGAATGGTGCGGGTATTGAATGTCGGCCCAAGTGATGAGGAGGTGGCAGATGTGTCGACGCTGGATACCTCTTGCTCGATCTCCATCAGCACCGAATCGCCCTCATTAATCTGCGGGGTGACTTTCAGCTTGGTGCCAACTGTTTTACGTTCGACGGTGCTGTAAATATTATCGCCTGAGGTGGTCTGGGAGCCGGAAAGTACGGGAACATCCTGGCCCACGTTGAACGCCGCTTCTTTGTTATCGAGGGTGACGATGCTGGGTGTCGAGAGAATATCGTTTTTGTTGTCGGTATTCAGCGCTGTCAGCAGCACGCCCCAGTCGCCATTAAAGAAGCCTGCCGCGAGACCGTTATAATTTTTAAAGAGGTCGTATGCCGGATTGTCGCTGGTAATGCCGCCCTGAGCTTTAAATTCGCTGATACCTTGCGCGGCGTTAAAGATAGGGAGACCGGTTTTGGTAAACTGCTGAGCGCCCACGTTTTTATTAGCCCACTGCACGCCCAGATTCAGCCCTTTGCCGTCCTGCACTTCTACGATGATGGCTTCAACCAGCACCTGCGCCCGTCGGATGTCCAGTTTCGCGATGACCTCATCCAGCTGCTGAAGAATCCCCTGGTCGGCGGTGACCACCAGGGAGTTCGTCTGTTCGTCGGCAGTAATGGATATACCGTTGCCGCTGCTGGTGGTCGTTTTCGCGGCGCCGTTTTTCTCCTCAGTCAATTTTTGCGTGACGCCCGTCAGGACCTCGACAAGTTTGTCCGCTTTGGCATATTTCAGATACCAGACGCGGGTATTGCCTTGCCCCTGCTCTTGCGTGTCGAGACGTGAAACGAGCTGTTGGATCCGCGCTCGTGCGCGGTCTGACCCACTGATAATGAGGGCATTCGTTCTTTTGTCGGCAACGACTCGCGTCTGGAGTGTGGCGGGTTGGGCCTCTTTTCCACTCTCGCGCGCCAGGTCATTGAGCACGTCAGCCAGATCGCTGGCCGATGCGTATTTCAGGGGGATGACCTGCTCTTTTTTATCACCCATCACATCGACCCGTTTAACGACCTCAAGCAGACGATTAACGGTTGATGCCTTGCCGGTGATGATCAGCGTGTTTGAGGGTTCATAATGCACGACGTTACCCACGTTCCCGCCATCCAGCATCTGACGCAGCAGCGGGGATAACGCCCGAGCGGGAACATTTTCCAGCGAAACGATACGCGTCACCAGTTCATCCCCTCTGCCGGGCATAGACCCATTCGTGAGTTTTCCCGGCAGGGTCTTCACCTTTTCAGAACGAACCACTTTCAGTAAACCATTATCAAGGCTTATAAGTGAAAAGCCATACAGGTCGAGGACGCTCAGGAAAAACTGGTAATACTCCTCTTCATTAAATGTATCTGCACTTCTGACAGAAATCGTCGCTTGAACATCGGGATCAATCAGAATGGTCTTCCCCATGTTTTGGCCCACAATGCTGACAAAGGTTCGAATATCCGCCTCATTAAAGTTTGCAGTGTAGTCAGCGGGATATCCGGGTTTCGCGGTGATGGCGAGCAGAAAGAGCAGCGAAAGGGCTCTCCTTTTCCGGGTAGAAGGCATCCTTACCATTTAATTTTCCTTTCCTTCCTGGAACTGCTGAACGGAAACATTAATCACCAGAGGCAATGATTTCCGTATCAGAGTGAATTGAACGCGCTGAAGATGGTTCAGTACGTCCTGCGCTTTTGCGATGTTCTCCCGCTTCGTCAGTGAAATATTATTCAGCTGAACGGCGATATCACCGGGTTCAAGGGAGGCATGTGCGAATGATGTGGCATTCTTCCGGGGTAACAGACGTAATCCGCGCAAGGCATATTTATCTTCTACGGGACTGGTCTGGATATACTCCGACAAGGCAATGTTCGTCCGAGCCTCATTGCCAGAGATCGGTTCGGTGGGCGCGTCAGACACACTCAGTTCTGAAAGCAGCGTGAGCTGCTGTTCGTGCCCGCCGGAGGAGAAAGTGACCTGATTTTGAGAGATCGCTTTGATACGAACGGTATTCGCTGATTTAAGCGTCTCATTAACCGAATAGACATTCTGTTCTCCTGCCTCCTGCAGGATCGCTCGGGAGGTTAATTTATCCGAACTGTGAATAATACCGCGTAAACGGATATCAGGCAGCCGGAACGCCTCTGTTCTCGTTGTCTGTTCCATTTTAATCGTGTCTGACGCGGTTGATGATAATTTCCATTTATATTTATTTGTTAGTGTATTTGCTAAATTTATATTTTTAACCTTTTGTTGTGTTGAATTATTTTCAGACCAGAGGAAATATGCGGCGTTTATGCAGGCTAACATTGTTATAATACATGTGAATATAATGACGCCGCACAGAATGCGATAAAGAGGAGCGTTGGTTAAAGCTCTAAATATAGCTGTCATGAATTTATCATTTAATATGACTAAAAAACACAATCTATTTATTGTTAAGGATGGCGATAATATAATTCGGCTGGGTTGGCGGCAAGTGTTTTGCCGCAAGCTTTCACTCTTTAGGAAAAAGATATTGTACAGGGATGTCATTATTCATGGACGAACTTAATGCTATTTATACTACACGGCATCGCCTGTTACGGTGCGCCCTTATTTCAACGCTGAACAACGAACCGTGGCTAATACTGCACGGCGCAAAGGGGGCGGGGAAAAGCTTACTTGCGCGGGGGGTTGTCGCTGCGTGGGCGCATCGCGCTCTGACGCTAGGGCTACTCACCCGTAAAGGATACCAGCAGGAGTGGATAGTGCTGGCGGATACCCAAATCGAGGGCGGCTTAACCGGGCGGGTATTCTCCTTTGGCGCGATCTGGAGTGGACTGTCTGGCGTAATGGGGGAGATGAAGGAAGGCTTACCGCTGTTTGTGCTGGAAGATGGCCAGCGCGCCGGTAACAGGCTGATGTCAACGGTTCAGGATTTTATCGCCATCATGCCAAACGCCCGATTGTTATTAACCGGGACATTTGGTCACCGTTTGCAGCGCCGCCTGCGGAAATTGCACCCGGTATGGTTCGAGATACCTTTCCCGGACAAGGAGGATTGCCGGGAGGTCATTGCTGCTCATGCTGGCATTGAACCTGGGGAGTCGGGTGTACTGGCGGAGCGCTTCGTTAGAGAGGTTATGCGTCGCTGTCACGGCAATCTCCATTTTGTCGCCCGGACAGGAAAATTTATTCGTCGTAATAAAGAAGAGCAGGCTGCTGTTGCGCCGGCGCTACAGCAAGCTGCCTTGCGCTATTTACCCGCGACGCACCATCCTCGCCGGACTTGCCTGGCGTTAGTCGTTGTGGCGGTGCTGTGTGGGGCCGCAGGCCGGTATTTCTCTCATCCTTTGTCCCGCTGGCTGCCGGAGCCAGAGAGCCTGCTGTCCATTGCGTCATCCCGGCCCGCCTCTCCTCCTTTGACATTGACATCAGAGATTATGTCTACCAGTGAATCGCTCGCGTTACTTTATCGTGTTTGGGGTTATGAGGTAGACAACGGTGAAGCATGGTGCGATCAGGCGTACCGGGGCGGGATGGCCTGTCTCTCCGGCAATGACACTCTCGAGACGCTGCAGTACCAGGGCCTTCCCTGGATAGCCACACTGAAAATGGAGACTCTCCTTTTGCCGGTGGTGGTCATTGGAGGAGGGGATAAGACGTTTACCGTGCTTACTGGCAGTCACACGTGGATTGTGGATAAGACCTGGTTTAGCACGGTATGGACGGGAAGCTCGACGCGGATGTGGAAACCCTCGCCAGAGGGTAATGCGAGCATAACAAGGAAAAGCAGTCCCGACGATATTGTCTGGCTCGATACGATGCTGAGCCGGCTGTTAAGCGTTGACGCAGAGGGGACAGGAGAGTGGAGTCCGCTGTTAGCTGAAAAAGTGCGTCAGTTTCAGACCCAACACAAGATTAAAGCGGATGGTGTGATGGGGCAACTCTCGCTTATTCGTCTCTGGCAGGCGCTGGGGGAGAGTCCGACGCTAGCTCAGGATGAGGAAAAGAGATGAGTGATAAAAAAGAAGTGTATCCGTGCGGGGGCCACATTTTTATCCGTCCAGACATGCCGGTGACCTTTTGGCGTTGCGTTTGGGGAGGCTTTCTCTGGCTAACGTACGGTACTGGCTGCGTTTTGACGGGCTATTATATTAGCTGCGGGTTCTCTCTGTCGACTCGCGCAGAGACCGCCCCTCAAGCCTATTACCTGTCAGAGGCACACTATGTCTATAAGAAACGCCCCTTGCCCGTACCCGAAGAAGAGGGGGAAGAGACGGTCTTTGAAGAGCGTGTTGATGAGCCGCCAGCGACGCCAGAGGCACCTGAAATCAACGCCGATCTCCGGGCCCGGGTAAAGCAGGCGATGGCTGATATCGACCGTCAATAAACGGTCTCGTCGAAAGGTTGGTTAATATCGACACAGTCGGCTTGCATTACGTCCGTAAATACGTATAATGCGCGGGCTTGTCGTAATTGACGGCTGGTTCGATATGAACCTGAGTAGCTCATTTTGTTACTCAACAATGCTCCCAATTGGGGAGCTACGTAAGAACGGTTACACTCTCCCATCAATCGTAATGGGTTTGAGGAGTAATCATTTTCGTTTATAAAATAATTGGAGCTCTGGTCTCATGCAGAACCAAAGAATCCGTATCCGCCTTAAAGCGTTTGATCATCGTCTGATCGATCAATCAACCGCGGAAATCGTCGAGACTGCTAAGCGCACTGGTGCGCAAGTCCGTGGTCCGATCCCGCTGCCGACCCGCAAAGAGCGCTTCACCGTTCTGATCTCCCCGCACGTTAACAAAGACGCGCGCGATCAGTACGAAATCCGCACTCACAAGCGTCTGGTTGACATCGTTGAGCCAACTGAGAAAACCGTTGATGCTCTGATGCGTCTGGATCTGGCTGCCGGTGTAGACGTGCAGATCAGCCTGGGTTAATCAGGTCATCGAGCGATTGAGAGGTTGAAACAATGATTGGTTTAGTCGGTAAAAAAGTGGGTATGACCCGCATCTTCACTGAAGATGGCGTTTCTATCCCAGTAACCGTAATCGAAGTTGAAGCAAACCGCGTTACTCAGGTTAAAGATCTGGCTAACGATGGCTACCGCGCTATTCAGGTTACCACTGGTGCTAAAAAAGCTAACCGTGTAACCAAACCAGAAGCGGGTCACTTCGCTAAAGCTGGCGTAGAAGCTGGCCGTGGTCTGTGGGAATTCCGTCTTGCTGAAGGCGAAGAGTTCACCGTAGGTCAGGACATTAGCGTTGAGCTGTTTGCTGACGTTAAAAAAGTTGACGTAACCGGTACCTCTAAAGGTAAAGGTTTTGCTGGTACCGTTAAGCGCTGGAACTTCCGTACCCAGGACGCTACTCACGGTAACTCCTTGTCTCACCGCGTTCCGGGTTCTATCGGTCAGAACCAGACTCCGGGCAAAGTGTTCAAAGGCAAGAAAATGGCAGGTCAGCTGGGCAACGAACGTGTAACCGTTCAGAGCCTGGACGTAGTACGTGTTGACGCTGAGCGCAACCTGCTGCTGGTTAAAGGTGCGGTCCCGGGTGCAACCGGTAGCGACCTGATCGTTAAACCAGCTGTGAAGGCGTAAGGGGATAGCAATGGAATTAGTATTGAAAGACGCGCAGAGCGCGCTGACTGTTTCCGAAACTACCTTCGGTCGTGATTTCAACGAAGCGCTGGTTCACCAGGTTGTTGTTGCTTATGCAGCTGGTGCTCGTCAGGGTACTCGTGCTCAGAAGACTCGTGCTGAAGTAACTGGTTCTGGCAAAAAGCCATGGCGCCAGAAAGGTACCGGCCGTGCGCGTTCAGGTTCTATCAAGAGCCCGATCTGGCGTTCAGGTGGCGTGACCTTCGCTGCGCGTCCACAGGACCACAGTCAAAAAGTTAACAAAAAGATGTACCGCGGCGCGCTGAAAAGCATCCTGTCCGAACTGGTACGTCAGGATCGTCTGATCGTTGTCGAGAAGTTCTCTGTAGAAGCGCCTAAAACTAAGCTGCTGGCACAGAAACTGAAAGACATGGCTCTGGAAGATGTGCTGATCATCACCGGTGAGCTGGACGAGAACCTGTTCCTGGCCGCACGTAACCTGCACAAGGTTGACGTACGCGATGCGACTGGTATCGACCCGGTTAGCCTGATCGCCTTCGACAAAGTCGTAATGACTGCTGATGCTGTTAAGCAAGTTGAGGAGATGCTGGCATGATTCGTGAAGAACGTCTGCTGAAGGTGCTTCGCGCACCGCACGTTTCTGAAAAAGCGTCTACTGCGATGGAAAAAACAAACACCATCGTTCTCAAAGTTGCTAAAGACGCGACCAAAGCAGAGATCAAAGCTGCTGTGCAGAAACTGTTTGAAGTCGAAGTCGAAGTCGTTAACACCCTGGTAGTTAAAGGGAAAGTTAAACGTCACGGACAGCGTATCGGTCGTCGTAGCGACTGGAAAAAAGCTTACGTCACCCTGAAAGAAGGCCAGAATCTGGACTTCGTTGGCGGCGCTGAGTAAGTCGGAGGAGTAATACAATGGCAGTTGTTAAATGTAAACCGACATCTCCGGGTCGTCGCCACGTAGTTAAAGTGGTTAACCCTGAGCTGCACAAGGGCAAACCTTTTGCTCCGTTGCTGGAAAAAAACAGCAAATCCGGTGGTCGTAACAACAATGGCCGTATCACCACTCGTCACATCGGTGGTGGCCACAAGCAGGCTTATCGTATTGTTGACTTCAAACGCAACAAAGACGGTATCCCAGCAGTTGTTGAACGTCTTGAGTACGATCCGAACCGTTCCGCGAACATCGCGCTGGTTCTGTACAAAGACGGCGAACGCCGTTACATCCTGGCCCCTAAAGGCCTGAAAGCTGGCGACCAGATTCAGTCTGGCGTTGATGCTGCAATCAAAGCAGGCAACACCCTGCCGATGCGCAATATCCCGGTTGGTTCTACCGTTCATAACGTAGAAATGAAACCAGGTAAAGGCGGTCAGCTGGCGCGTTCCGCGGGTACTTACGTTCAGATCGTTGCGCGTGACGGTGCTTATGTCACCCTGCGTCTGCGTTCTGGTGAAATGCGTAAAGTCGAAGCAGACTGCCGCGCTACTCTGGGCGAAGTTGGCAATGCTGAGCATATGCTGCGCGTTCTGGGTAAAGCAGGTGCTGCACGCTGGCGTGGTGTTCGTCCTACCGTTCGCGGTACTGCGATGAACCCAGTCGACCACCCACATGGTGGTGGTGAAGGTCGTAACTTTGGTAAGCACCCGGTATCTCCGTGGGGCGTTCAGACCAAAGGTAAGAAGACCCGCAGCAACAAGCGTACTGATAAATTTATCGTACGTCGCCGTAGCAAATAATTTTAGAGGATAAGCCATGCCACGTTCTCTCAAGAAAGGTCCTTTTATTGACCTGCACTTGCTGAAGAAGGTAGAGAAAGCGGTGGAAAGCGGAGACAAGAAGCCCCTGCGCACTTGGTCCCGTCGTTCAACGATCTTTCCTAACATGATCGGTTTGACCATCGCTGTCCATAATGGTCGTCAGCACGTTCCAGTCTTTGTTACCGACGAAATGGTTGGTCACAAACTGGGTGAATTCGCACCGACTCGTACTTATCGCGGCCACGCTGCTGATAAAAAAGCGAAGAAGAAATAAGGTAGGAGGAAGAGATGGAAACTTTAGCTCAACATCGCCATGCTCGTTCTTCTGCTCAGAAGGTTCGCCTTGTTGCTGACCTGATTCGCGGTAAGAAAGTGTCGCAGGCCCTGGACATCCTGACCTATACCAACAAGAAAGCTGCGGTATTGGTCAAGAAAGTACTGGAATCTGCCATTGCTAACGCTGAACACAACGATGGCGCTGACATCGACGATCTGAAAGTTGCGAAAATTTTCGTAGATGAAGGCCCAAGCATGAAGCGCATTATGCCGCGTGCGAAAGGTCGTGCAGATCGCATCCTGAAGCGCACCAGCCACATTACTGTGGTTGTGTCCGATCGCTGAGACTCTGGAGACTAGCAATGGGTCAGAAAGTACATCCTAATGGTATTCGCCTGGGTATTGTAAAACCATGGAACTCTACCTGGTTTGCGAACACCAAAGAATTCGCTGACAACCTGGACAGCGATTTTAAAGTACGTCAGTACCTGACTAAGGAACTGGCTAAAGCGTCTGTATCTCGTATCGTTATCGAGCGTCCAGCTAAGAGCATCCGTGTGACTATTCACACTGCTCGTCCTGGCATCGTTATCGGTAAGAAAGGCGAAGACGTAGAAAAACTGCGCAAGGTCGTAGCGGATATCGCTGGCGTTCCTGCACAGATCAATATCGCTGAAGTTCGTAAGCCTGAACTGGACGCTAAATTGGTTGCTGACAGCATCACTTCTCAGCTGGAACGTCGTGTTATGTTCCGTCGTGCTATGAAGCGTGCTGTACAGAACGCAATGCGTCTGGGCGCTAAAGGTATCAAAGTTGAAGTTAGCGGCCGTCTGGGCGGCGCGGAAATCGCACGTACCGAATGGTACCGTGAAGGTCGCGTACCGCTGCACACTCTGCGTGCTGACATCGACTACAACACCTCTGAAGCGCACACCACTTACGGTGTAATCGGCGTTAAGGTATGGATCTTCAAAGGTGAGATCCTGGGTGGTATGGCTGCTGTTGAACAACCGGAAAAACCGGCTGCTCAACCTAAAAAGCAGCAGCGTAAAGGCCGTAAATAAGGAGCGTCGCTGATGTTACAACCAAAGCGTACAAAATTCCGTAAAGTGCACAAAGGCCGCAACCGTGGTCTGGCGCAGGGTACGGATGTTAGCTTCGGCACTTTCGGTCTGAAAGCTGTTGGCCGTGGTCGTCTGACTGCACGTCAGATCGAAGCAGCACGTCGTGCAATGACCCGTGCAGTTAAGCGTCAAGGTAAGATCTGGATCCGTGTATTCCCGGACAAACCGATCACCGAGAAGCCGCTGGAAGTTCGTATGGGTAAAGGTAAAGGTAACGTGGAGTACTGGGTTGCCTTGATCCAACCGGGCAAAGTCCTGTATGAAATGGACGGTGTTCCGGAAGAGCTGGCCCGTGAAGCCTTCGGCCTGGCAGCAGCGAAACTGCCTATCAAAACCACCTTTGTAACTAAGACGGTGATGTAATGAAAGCAAAAGAGCTGCGTGAAAAGAGCGTTGAAGAGCTGAACGCTGAGCTGCTGAACCTGCTGCGTGAGCAGTTCAACCTGCGTATGCAGGCTGCAAGTGGCCAGCTGCAACAGACTCACCTGCTGAAGCAAGTGCGTCGCAATGTTGCACGCGTTAAGACTTTACTGACTGAGAAGGCGGGTGCGTAATGACCGATAAAATCCGTACTCTGCAAGGTCGTGTTGTTAGCGACAAAATGGAGAAATCCATCGTTGTTGCTATCGAACGCATTGTGAAACACCCGATCTACGGTAAATTCATCAAGCGTACGACCAAACTGCACGTACATGACGAGAACAACGAATGTGGTATCGGCGACAAGGTTGAAATCCGTGAATGCCGTCCACTGTCCAAGACTAAGTCCTGGACGCTGGTTCGCGTTGTAGAGAAAGCGGTTCTGTAATACAGTACGCGTTCTCAATACGAATAAACGGCTCAGCGATGAGCCGTTTATTTTTTCTACCCATATTGCAGAAGCGGTGTTATAATGCCGCGCCCTCGATATGGGGCTTTTTAACGGCTCTGATTTTAGAGTCTCAGGTAGTAGTTGACATTAGCGGAGCACTAAAATGATCCAAGAACAGACTATGCTGAACGTCGCCGACAACTCCGGTGCACGTCGCGTAATGTGTATCAAGGTTCTGGGTGGCTCGCACCGTCGCTACGCAGGCGTAGGCGACATCATCAAGATCACTATCAAGGAAGCAATTCCACGTGGTAAGGTCAAAAAAGGTGATGTGCTGAAGGCGGTAGTGGTGCGCACCAAGAAGGGTGTTCGTCGCCCTGACGGTTCTGTCATTCGCTTCGATGGTAATGCATGCGTTATTTTAAACAATAACAGCGAGCAGCCTATCGGCACGCGTATCTTTGGGCCGGTAACTCGTGAACTTCGTACTGAGAAGTTCATGAAAATTATCTCTCTGGCACCAGAAGTACTCTAAGGAGCGAATCATGGCAGCGAAAATCCGTCGTGATGACGAAGTTATCGTGTTAACCGGTAAAGATAAAGGTAAACGCGGTAAAGTGAAAAATGTTCTGTCTTCCGGCAAACTCGTCGTTGAAGGTATCAACCTGGTTAAGAAACATCAGAAGCCGGTTCCGGCCCTGAACCAACCAGGCGGCATCGTTGAAAAAGAAGCTGCTATTCAGGTTTCTAACGTTGCAATCTTCAATGCGGCTACCGGCAAGGCTGACCGTGTAGGCTTTAGATTCGAAGACGGTAAAAAAGTCCGTTTCTTCAAGTCTAACAGCGAAACTATCAAGTAATTTGGAGTAGTACGATGGCGAAACTGCATGATTACTACAAAGACGAAGTAGTTAAGAAACTCATGACTGAGTTTAACTACAATTCTGTCATGCAAGTCCCTCGGGTCGAGAAGATCACCCTGAACATGGGTGTTGGTGAAGCGATCGCTGACAAGAAACTGCTGGATAACGCAGCAGCTGACCTGACAGCAATCTCCGGTCAAAAACCGCTGATCACCAAAGCACGCAAATCAGTTGCAGGCTTCAAAATCCGTCAGGGCTATCCGATCGGCTGTAAAGTAACTCTGCGTGGTGAACGCATGTGGGAGTTCTTTGAGCGCCTGATCACTATTGCTGTTCCACGTATCCGTGACTTCCGTGGCTTGTCCGCTAAGTCTTTCGACGGTCGTGGTAACTACAGCATGGGTGTCCGTGAGCAGATCATCTTCCCAGAAATCGACTACGATAAAGTCGACCGCGTGCGTGGTTTGGATATTACCATTACCACTACTGCGAAATCTGATGAAGAAGGCCGTGCTCTGCTGGCTGCCTTTGACTTCCCGTTCCGCAAGTAAGGTAGGGTTACTGAATGGCTAAGCAATCAATGAAAGCACGCGAAGTAAAGCGCGTAGCTTTAGCTGATAAATTCTTCGCTAAACGCGCTGAACTGAAAGCGATCATTTCTGATGTGAACGCTTCCGACGAAGATCGTTGGAATGCGGTTCTCAAGCTGCAGTCTCTGCCGCGTGATTCCAGCCCGTCTCGTCAGCGTAACCGCTGTCGTCAAACAGGTCGTCCACATGGTTATGTGGGCAAGTTTGGGTTGAGCCGTATCAAACTGCGTGAAGCCGCTATGCGCGGTGAAGTGCCAGGCTTGAAAAAGGCTAGCTGGTAATTACCAATTGAATCACGGGAGTAAAGACAGATGAGCATGCAAGATCCGATCGCGGATATGCTGACCCGTATCCGTAACGGTCAGGCCGCGAACAAAGTTGCGGTCACCATGCCTTCCGCCAAGCTGAAAGTGGCAATTGCCAACGTGCTGAAGGAAGAAGGTTTTATCGAAGATTTTAAAGTTGAAGGCGACACCAAGCCGGAACTGGAACTTACTCTCAAGTATTTCCAGGGTAAAGCTGTTGTAGAAAGCATTCAGCGTGTCAGCCGCCCAGGCCTGCGCATCTATAAGAAAAAAGATGAGCTGCCAAAAGTTATGGCTGGTCTTGGTATCGCAGTTGTTTCTACCTCTAAAGGTGTTATGACTGATCGTGCAGCGCGCCAGGCTGGTCTTGGTGGCGAAATTATCTGCTACGTAGCCTAATCGGAGGAAAGAATGTCTCGTGTTGCTAAAGCACCGGTCGTTATTCCTGCCGGCGTTGATGTAAAAATCGACGGTCAGGTTATTACGATCAAAGGTAAAAACGGCGAGCTGACTCGTACCCTCAACAAAGCTGTTGAAGTTAAACATGCAGATAACGCTCTGACCTTCGGTCCACGTGATGGTTTCGTGGATGGTTGGGCTCAGGCTGGTACCGCGCGTGCCCTGCTGAACTCAATGGTTGTTGGTGTTACCGAAGGCTTCACTAAAAAGCTTCAGCTGGTTGGTGTAGGTTATCGTGCAGCTATCAAAGGGAATGCAGTAGGCCTGTCTCTGGGCTTCTCACACCCTGTTGAGCATCCGCTGCCGGCCGGTATCACTGCAGAATGCCCGACTCAAACTGAAATCGTGCTGAAAGGCGCTGATAAACAGCTGATCGGTCAGGTTGCAGCAGATCTGCGCGCCTACCGTCGTCCTGAGCCTTACAAAGGCAAGGGTGTTCGTTACGCCGACGAAGTCGTGCGTACCAAAGAGGCTAAGAAGAAGTAAGGTAACACTATGGATAAGAAATCTGCTCGTATCCGTCGTGCGACCCGCGCACGCCGCAAGCTCAAAGAGCTGGGTGCAACTCGCCTGGTGGTACATCGTACCCCGCGTCATATTTACGCACAGGTAATTGCTCCGAACGGTTCTGAAGTTCTGGTAGCTGCTTCTACTGTAGAAAAAGCTATCTCAGAACAATTGAAGTACACCGGTAACAAAGACGCCGCTGCAGCTGTAGGTAAAGCTGTTGCTGAACGCGCTCTGGAAAAAGGCATCAGCAATGTTTCCTTTGACCGTTCCGGGTTCCAATATCATGGTCGTGTCCAGGCACTGGCAGATGCTGCCCGTGAAGCTGGCCTTCAGTTCTAAGGTAGAGGTGTAAGATGGCTCACATCGAAAAACAGGCTGGCGAACTGCAGGAAAAGCTGATCGCGGTAAACCGCGTATCTAAAACCGTTAAAGGTGGTCGTATTTTCTCCTTCACAGCTCTGACTGTAGTAGGCGATGGTAACGGTCGCGTTGGTTTTGGTTACGGTAAAGCGCGTGAAGTTCCAGCAGCGATCCAGAAAGCGATGGAAAAAGCCCGTCGCAACATGATTAACGTCGCGCTGAACAACGGCACCCTGCAGCACCCTGTAAAAGGTGTTCACACGGGTTCTCGTGTATTCATGCAGCCAGCTTCAGAAGGTACCGGTATCATCGCCGGTGGTGCAATGCGCGCCGTTCTGGAAGTTGCTGGGGTTCATAACGTTCTGGCTAAAGCATATGGTTCCACCAACCCGATCAACGTGGTTCGTGCAACTATTGATGGCCTGGAAAATATGAATTCTCCAGAAATGGTCGCTGCCAAGCGTGGTAAATCCGTTGAAGAAATTCTGGGGTAATTGACCATGGCAAAGACTATTAAAATCACTCAAACCCGCAGTGCAATCGGTCGTCTGCCGAAACACAAGGCAACGCTGCTTGGCCTGGGTCTGCGTCGTATTGGTCATACCGTTGAGCGCGAGGATACTCCTGCTGTTCGTGGTATGGTCAACGCGGTTTACTTCATGGTTAAAGTTGAGGAGTAAGAGATGCGTTTAAATACTCTGTCTCCGGCCGAAGGCTCTAAAAAGGCGGGTAAACGCCTGGGTCGTGGTATCGGTTCTGGCCTCGGCAAAACCGGTGGTCGTGGTCACAAAGGTCAGAACTCTCGTTCTGGCGGTGGCGTACGTCGCGGTTTCGAGGGTGGCCAGATGCCACTGTACCGTCGTCTGCCGAAGTTCGGCTTCACCTCTCGCAAAGCAGCGATCACAGCGGAAATCCGTCTGTCTGACCTGGCGAAAGTTGAAGGCGGCGTTGTAGACCTGAACACGCTGAAAGCAGCTAACATTATCGGTATCCAGATCGAGTTCGCGAAAGTGATCCTGGCTGGTGAAGTGTCTACTCCGGTAACTGTTCGTGGCCTGCGTGTTACTAAAGGTGCTCGTGCTGCTATCGAAGCTGCTGGCGGTAAAATTGAGGAATAAGTAGCAGATGGCTAAGCAACCGGGATTAGATTTTCAAAGTGCCAAAGGTGGATTTGGCGAGCTGAAACGCAGACTGCTGTTTGTTATCGGCGCGCTGATTGTGTTCCGTATTGGCTCTTTTATTCCGATCCCTGGTATCGATGCCGCTGTACTTGCCAAACTGCTTGAGCAACAGCGAGGCACCATCATTGAAATGTTCAACATGTTCTCTGGTGGTGCTCTCAGCCGTGCTTCTATCTTTGCACTGGGTATTATGCCGTACATTTCGGCATCAATTATTATCCAGCTGCTGACGGTCGTTCATCCGGCCCTGGCAGAGTTGAAGAAAGAAGGGGAGTCTGGACGTCGTAAGATTAGTCAGTACACCCGTTACGGTACTCTGGTGCTGGCAATATTCCAGTCGATCGGTATTGCTACCGGTCTTCCGAATATGCCTGGTATGCAGGGCCTGGTATTAAACCCAGGCTTTGCATTCTATTTCACCGCTGTTGTGAGTCTGGTCACAGGGACAATGTTCCTGATGTGGCTCGGCGAACAGATTACTGAGCGTGGTATCGGTAACGGTATCTCAATCATTATCTTCGCCGGTATTGTCGCGGGTCTCCCGCCAGCCATCGCCCATACTATCGAGCAAGCGCGTCAAGGCGACCTGCACTTCCTCCTGTTGCTGTTGGTTGCAGTATTAGTATTTGCAGTGACGTTCTTTGTTGTCTTCGTTGAACGTGGTCAACGCCGCATTGTGGTGAACTACGCTAAGCGTCAGCAAGGTCGTCGTGTCTATGCTGCACAGAGCACACATTTACCGCTGAAAGTGAATATGGCGGGGGTAATCCCGGCGATCTTCGCTTCCAGTATTATTCTGTTCCCGGCAACCATCGCGTCATGGTTCGGGGGCGGTACTGGTTGGAACTGGCTGACAACAATTTCGCTGTATTTGCAGCCTGGGCAACCACTTTATGTGTTACTCTATGCGTCTGCGATCATCTTCTTCTGTTTCTTCTACACGGCGTTGGTCTTCAACCCGCGTGAAACAGCAGATAACCTGAAGAAGTCCGGTGCATTTGTACCAGGAATTCGTCCGGGAGAGCAAACGGCGAAGTATATCGATAAAGTAATGACCCGCCTGACTTTGGTTGGTGCGCTCTATATTACTTTTATCTGCCTGATCCCGGAGTTCATGCGTGATGCAATGAAAGTACCGTTCTACTTCGGTGGGACCTCACTGCTTATCGTTGTTGTCGTGATTATGGACTTTATGGCTCAAGTGCAAACTCTGATGATGTCCAGTCAGTATGAGTCTGCATTGAAGAAGGCGAACCTGAAAGGCTACGGCCGCTAATTGGTCGCCTGAGAAGTTACGGAGAGTAAAAATGAAAGTTCGTGCTTCCGTCAAGAAATTATGCCGTAACTGCAAAATCGTTAAGCGTGATGGTGTCATCCGTGTGATTTGCAGTGCCGAGCCGAAGCATAAACAGCGCCAAGGCTGATTATTTCGCATATTTTTCTTGCAAAGTTGGGTTGAGCTGGCTAGATTAGCCAGCCAATCTTTTGTATGTCTGTACGTTTCCATTTGAGTATCCTGAAAACGGGCTTTTCAGCATGGTGCGTACATATTAAATAGTAGGAGTGCATAGTGGCCCGTATAGCAGGCATTAACATTCCTGATCAGAAACATGCTGTGATCGCATTAACTTCGATCTACGGCATCGGCAAGACCCGTTCTAAAGCCATTCTGGCTGCAGCGGGTATCGCTGAAGATGTTAAGATCAGTGAGCTGTCTGAAGAACAAATCGACACGCTGCGTGACGAAGTTGCCAAATTTGTCGTTGAAGGTGATCTGCGCCGTGAAATCAGCATGAGCATCAAGCGCCTGATGGATCTTGGTTGCTATCGCGGTTTGCGTCATCGTCGTGGTCTGCCAGTGCGCGGTCAGCGTACTAAGACCAACGCACGTACCCGTAAGGGTCCGCGCAAACCGATCAAGAAATAATCGGGGTGATTGAATAATGGCAAAGGCACCAGTTCGTGCACGTAAACGTGTAAGAAAACAAGTCTCTGACGGCGTGGCTCATATCCATGCTTCTTTCAACAACACCATCGTTACTATTACTGATCGTCAGGGTAACGCATTGGGTTGGGCAACAGCCGGTGGTTCCGGTTTCCGTGGTTCTCGCAAATCCACTCCGTTCGCAGCTCAGGTTGCAGCAGAGCGTTGCGCAGAAGCCGTAAAAGAATACGGCATCAAGAATCTGGAAGTTATGGTTAAAGGTCCGGGTCCGGGTCGTGAATCTACTGTTCGCGCTCTGAACGCCGCTGGTTTCCGCATCACTAATATTACTGATGTGACTCCGATCCCTCATAACGGTTGTCGTCCGCCGAAAAAACGTCGCGTATAACGCTCGTTTTTTAGGTTAGTTGGAGATAGAAAATGGCAAGATATTTGGGTCCTAAGCTCAAGCTGAGCCGTCGTGAGGGCACCGACTTATTCCTTAAGTCTGGCGTTCGCGCGATCGATACCAAGTGTAAAATTGAACAAGCTCCTGGCCAGCACGGTGCGCGTAAACCGCGTCTGTCTGACTATGGTGTGCAGTTGCGTGAAAAGCAAAAAGTTCGCCGTATGTACGGTGTGCTGGAGCGTCAGTTCCGTAACTACTATAAAGAAGCAGCACGTCTGAAAGGCAACACAGGTGAAAACCTGCTGGCTCTGCTGGAAGGTCGTCTGGACAACGTTGTATACCGTATGGGCTTCGGCGCTACTCGTGCTGAATCACGTCAGCTGGTTAGCCACAAAGCAATCATGGTAAACGGTCGTGTTGTTAACATCGCTTCTTATCAGGTTAAAGCGAATGACGTTGTTAGCATTCGTGAGAAAGCGAAAAAGCAATCTCGCGTGAAGGCCGCTCTGGAGCTGGCTGAGCAGCGTGAAAAGCCAACCTGGCTGGAAGTTGATGCTGGCAAGATGGAAGGTACGTTCAAGCGTCAGCCAGAACGTTCTGATCTGTCTGCGGACATTAACGAACACCTGATCGTCGAGCTTTACTCCAAGTAAAGCTTAGTACCAAAGAGAGGACACAATGCAGGGTTCTGTGACAGAGTTTCTAAAACCGCGCCTGGTAGATATCGAGCAAGTGAGTTCGACGCACGCCAAGGTGACCCTTGAGCCTTTAGAGCGTGGCTTTGGCCATACTCTGGGTAACGCACTGCGCCGTATTCTGCTCTCATCGATGCCGGGTTGCGCGGTGACCGAGGTTGAGATTGATGGTGTACTTCATGAGTACAGCACCAAAGAAGGCGTTCAGGAAGATATCCTTGAAATCCTGCTCAACCTGAAAGGGCTGGCGGTGAGAGTTCAGGGTAAAGATGAAGTTATTCTTACTCTGAATAAATCTGGCATTGGCCCTGTGACTGCAGCCGACATCACCCACGACGGTGATGTTGAAATCGTCAAGCCGCAGCACGTGATCTGCCACCTGACCGATGAGAACGCAGCTATTAGCATGCGTATCAAAGTTCAGCGCGGTCGTGGTTATGTGCCGGCTTCTGCCCGAATTCATTCGGAAGAAGATGAGCGCCCAATCGGCCGTCTGCTGGTCGACGCATGCTACAGCCCTGTAGAGCGTATTGCCTACAATGTTGAAGCAGCGCGTGTAGAACAGCGTACCGACCTGGACAAGCTGGTCATCGAAATGGAAACCAACGGCACAATCGATCCTGAAGAGGCGATTCGTCGTGCGGCAACCATCCTGGCAGAACAACTGGAAGCTTTCGTTGACTTACGTGATGTTCGTCAGCCGGAAGTGAAAGAAGAGAAACCAGAATTCGATCCGATCCTGCTGCGCCCTGTTGACGATCTCGAATTGACTGTCCGCTCTGCTAACTGCCTCAAGGCAGAAGCTATCCACTATATCGGTGATCTGGTACAGCGTACCGAGGTTGAGTTGCTGAAAACGCCGAACCTGGGTAAAAAATCTCTTACCGAGATTAAAGACGTGCTGGCTTCACGTGGTCTGTCTCTGGGCATGCGCCTGGAAAACTGGCCACCGGCAAGCATTGCTGACGAGTAACCGGATCACAGGTTAAGGTTTTACTGAGAAGGATAAGGTCATGCGCCATCGTAAGAGTGGTCGTCAACTGAACCGCAACAGCAGCCATCGCCAGGCTATGTTCCGCAACATGGCAGGTTCACTGGTTCGTCATGAAATCATCAAGACGACCCTGCCTAAAGCGAAAGAGCTGCGTCGCGTAGTTGAGCCGCTGATTACTCTTGCCAAGACTGACAGCGTTGCTAATCGTCGTCTGGCATTCGCCCGCACTCGTGATAACGAGATCGTGGCAAAACTGTTTAACGAGCTGGGCCCGCGTTTCGCGAGCCGTGCCGGTGGTTACACTCGTATTCTGAAGTGTGGTTTCCGTGCAGGCGACAACGCGCCGATGGCTTACATCGAGCTGGTTGATCGTTCAGAGAAAGCAGAAGCTGCTGCAGAGTAATCTGCAGTAACGTAAAAAAACCCGCTCCGGCGGGTTTTTTTATATCCGCGATACCCCCACTTCTCTACAATGTTTGTATTAATTCTGTTCATCCCCTGGAGCTGATAATGTGGTTGCTTGACCAGTGGGCAGAACGCCATATTTGCGATGCCCAAAAGAAAGGCGAATTCGACGATCTTCCGGGAAGCGGTGAACCGCTTGTGCTGGATGATGATTCGCATATTGCCCCGGAACTACGGGCCGGATATCGGTTACTGAAAAATGCAGGTTGTCTTCCTCCGGAGCTTGAACAACGCAGAGAGGCTGTCGAAATGGTCGATCTCCTCAAAGGGATCCATCAGGACGATCCTCGACACGCTGAGCTTAGCCGCAGGCTCGCGCTGCTTGAACTCAAGCTGCGCCAGGCAGGGATGAATACAGATTTTCTGCGCGGTGAATACTGTGAAAGATTGATGCAGAAAATAAACGAGGAGTAGCTATGTACCGCATTGGTGAACTTGCGAAGCTCGCGAACGTCACGCCGGATACTATCCGGTATTATGAAAAGCAGCAGATGATCGATCATGAAGTTCGGACTGAAGGTGGCTTTCGCCTTTACACCGATAACGATCTTCAGCGTCTGCGGTTCATTCGTTATGCGCGTCAGCTCGGATTTACGCTGGACGCGATCCGGGAGTTATTATCGATCCGCATCGATCCCGAACATCACACCTGTCAGGAATCTAAAAGTATTGTGCAGGCCCGGCTGGATGAAGTTGAAGCGCGCATTCAGGAGCTGCAAACCATGCAGCGTTCTCTGCAGAGGCTGAATGATGCCTGCTGCGGTACGGCCCACAGCAGTATTTATTGTTCAATTCTTGAAGCCCTTGAACAGGGGGCCAGTGGAGAAACTGAGGGCTGTTGATTTTTAGTCCATCCGGGTCTAGACTCCCGTCGTCATACACCATGCTCAGGAGAAATTATGAGCCGCTATCAGCACACGAAAGGACAAATTAAGGACAATGCCATTGAGGCGTTACTTCACGACCCGTTATTCAGACAGCGCGTTGAGAAGAATAAAAAAGGGAAAGGAAGTTATCTGCGCAAAGATAAACATGCAAAACGGGGTAACTGGGAGGCCAGTGGCAAACAAGCGAATCGCTTCTTTACCACTGGCCTTCCCGCTTTAAATTGTTGATTAAACGCGGTTGTTCTGCTCTTTTAACAGATCGCGAATCTCGCTCAGCAGCACTTCTTCTTTCGTTGGTGCAGGAGCTGCTGCCGGCTCTTCTTTCTTACGGTTGAGTTTGTTGATCAGTTTTATAGCCATAAAAATGGCAAATGCGACGATCACAAAATCAAATACGTTCTGAATAAATACGCCGTAGTGCATCACGACTGCCGGAACATCACCTTGTGCTTCACGCAGCGTGAAAGCGAATTGTTTGAAATCAATGCCACCGATTAACAACCCTAAAGGTGGCATGATAATGTCGGCGACTAATGATGAAACAATCTTGCCGAATGCTGCACCAATAATGACACCCACTGCCAAATCCACCACGTTCCCGCGCATTGCAAATTCGCGGAATTCTTTAATAAAACTCATTTTATTCTCCTTGTGCCAGCTGACGACTATAAGTTTAACAAATGATTAGCTAATTGCCATTCGGGATAATTAAACGATATGAAAAATAAAAGGCACAAAAATGAAGAGGATAAAGTGCGGGTGCGCTTTTTCACGCACCCGACACATTAGAGGAAGAATGGACTTGGCTGGAACAAACGTTCGACGTCGGTAATAAACTTTTTATCGGTCAGGAACATAATCACATGATCGCCTTGCTCAATACGTAAATTATCATTGGCAATCATGACATCATTCCCGCGCACAACGGCACCGATAATAGTACCTGGTGGCAGCTTAATTTCGTCGATCGAACGGCCCACGACGCGAGATGTGGTTTCATCTCCGTGTGCGACCGCTTCAATGGCTTCCGCTACGCCGCGACGAAGCGACGACACACCGACAATATCCGCTTTACGAACATGGCTCAGGAGGGCGGAAATTGTCGCCTGCTGAGGTGAAATAGCAATATCAATCACACTTCCCTGAACCAGATCAACATATGCCCGGCGCTGGATTAGCACCATGACCTTTTTGGCACCCATACGTTTGGCGAGCATGGCGGACATAATATTCGCCTCGTCGTCGTTGGTGACAGCAATAAAGAGATCAACTTGATCAATATGCTCTTCAGCCAGCAACTCCTGATCTGACGCATCGCCATAAAATACGATCGTATTTTGCAATTTTTCCGCCAGTTCAGCAGCACGCTGTTGATCGCGCTCGATCAACTTCACGCTGTAATCTTTTTCCAGTCGATGTGCCAGACCAGCACCGATATTGCCACCGCCAACTAGCATAATGCGCTTATAGGGTTTTTCGAGCCGCTGAAGCTCACTCATCACCGCACGAATATGCTGTGAGGCTGCAATAAAGAAGACCTCATCACCAGCCTCAACAATTGTTGAGCCTTGCGGGCGAATAGGTCTGTCGTGGCGGAAGATGGCCGCGACGCGCGTATCGATATGCGGCATATGCTCGCGCATGGTGGAAAGCGCATTACCGATCAATGGCCCACCGTAATAGGCCTTGACGACTGCCAGGCTCACTTTACCTTCGGCAAAGTTGACCACCTGCAGAGCGCCTGGATATTCGATCAGACGATAGATATTGTCGATGACCAGCTGTTCTGGCGCGATAAGATGATCAATAGGGACCGCTTCTGAATTAAACAGTTTTTCCGCATCGCGAACATAGTCCGGTGAGCGGATACGCGCGATTCGGTTTGGCGTGTTGAAAAGTGAGTAGGCCACCTGACAGGCCACCATATTGGTTTCGTCAGAACTGGTCACCGCAACCAGCATGTCGGCATCGTCGGCACCCGCCTCACGAAGCACGCGCGGGTGCGAACCATGTCCCTGCACAACACGCAGGTCAAATTTGTCCTGTAAAACGCGCAGGCGATCGCCATTGGTATCAACAATGGTGATGTCATTATTTTCGCCAACCAGATTTTCTGCCAGCGTCCCGCCAACCTGTCCTGCACCCAGAATGATAATCTTCATATTCCGTGACCTGTTCTCAACATCACTCTTTGATTAGCTTAGCGTAAAAGAAGCCATCACCCTCTTCTGCACCTGGCAGGTTCTGCTGACCCGGAGATTCAGATGTTCCCGTATCGCGCAGTGCCGCGTCCGGGGTACGTTTGATGAACGCCGCGATTTGCTGACTGTTTTCTTCCGGAAGTATCGAGCAGGTTGCATAAACCAGCGTACCGCCAGGTTTAAGATGCGGCCAGATGGCGTCGAGAATATCGGACTGCAGTTGGGCAAGTTCCTTGATGTCACGGTCGCGGCGTAACCACTTGATGTCAGGATGACGACGAATAACGCCGGTCGCAGAGCAGGGGGCATCCAGCAAAATGCGATCGAATTGTGTTTCACCACACCATTCTGCCGGTTTACGTCCATCGCCTTGCTTAACCTGTGCCTTCATGCCCAGACGCTTAAGGTTGTCATAGACGCGTGAAAGACGCTGTTCATCAACATCTACCGCCATCACGCTGGCCTGTGGAGCCACTTCAAGAATATGCGTCGTTTTGCCCCCAGGTGCAGCGCACAAATCGAGGATCTGTTCACCATTTTTGGGTTCAAGCCAGGTCATACAGCCCTGAGCAGAGGCATCCTGTACTGTTACCCAGCCCTTATCAAAGCCGGGTAATGCATGTACGGGGACTGGGGACGCTAAACGCACCGCATCAGGATAAGCATCATGGGTAAAGCCGCTCATCCCTGCCTCTTCCAGCAAAGCCAGCCAGGCATCGCGAGAATGATGGTTACGATTCACGCGTAACCACATCGGCGGACGTTCATTATTGGCTTCGACAATATTTTGCCACTGTTGTGGCCAGGCTTTTTTCAGGCGTTTCAGCAGCCATTCCGGGTGCAGGAAACGCGTTTCGCTCTGCGCAAATTCCGCCAGCAGTTCGTCCTGCTGTCGCTGGAACTGACGCAGTACGCCGTTGATCAGCCCTTTCAGCTGAGGACGTTTAATTGTAACGGCACCTTCCACCGTCTCTGCCAGCGCGGCATGAGGTGGGATACGGGTATGAAGGAGCTGATAAAAGCCCACCATAATCAAATAATGTACGGTACGCTGTTTGCCTGTCATTGGGCGTGACATCAGCTTATTAATCAACCACTCAAGTTGAGAGAGTGTGCGCAGGACGCCAAAGCAGAGCTCCTGAAGCAGAGCTTTGTCTTTATCAGAGACTTTTTGTTGCAGTGGAGGCAGGACATTACTCAATGACTGGCCCTGCTCGATAACCTGCTCAACGGCCTGAGCCGCCATACTGCGTAGATTTTGTTTTTTCATAACCGTAGAAATAAAAATGCCCGGAAACACCGGGCCTTAAGAAGAAGTTTGTTCAGGCAAGGCGATTGCCCGGAATAAACCATTCGCGACGTGAATTTAACAGATCCTGAGCGCTCATGGCTTTCTTACCGGCCGGCTGTAGCGATTCAAGATTCAGGATCCCTTGCGCAGTCGCCACCTGGATACCGTTCTTGCTGGCATCAATAATCGTACCGGGTTCAGCGGTGGTATTACCGTTAATGACGGAGGCTTTCCAGACTTTTACCGGCTGCCCATCAATCTCCATCCAGCTCATCGGCCACGGATTAAAAGCGCGAATACAGCGTTCAAGTTGAGCGGCTGAGAGCGACCAGTCAAGCCGTGCTTCTTCTTTGCTCAGCTTTTCGGCATACGTCACCTGCGCCTCATCCTGAACTTCCGGTTTTGCCGTGGTGTCAGCAAGCTGCTGGAGCGTCTCGATAAGGCCTTGCGGACCGAGCTCTGCCAGTTTGTCATACAGTGTGCCGCTGGTATCGTCTGCTGTAATAGGGCAGGCCAGTTTATACAGCATATCGCCAGTGTCTAAACCGACATCCATCTTCATGATGGTGACGCCCGTTTCAGCATCACCCGCCCACAGAGCGCGCTGGATAGGTGCAGCACCACGCCAGCGCGGGAGCAGGGAACCATGCACGTTAATGCAACCCAGGCGAGGCATATCAAGCACAGCTTTTGGCAGAATTAAACCGTAAGCCACCACCACCATCACATCGGCATTCAGGTCAGCAACAAGCTGCTGATTTTCCTGTGGGCGTAACGATGCGGGCTGGAAAACGGGAAGCCCATGCTCTTCTGCCAGTACCTTTACCGGGCTCGGCATCAGTTTTTTACCGCGACCTGCCGGACGGTCCGGCTGGGTAAAGACGCCAACAATCTGGTGACCAGAAGATAACAGCGCGTCAAGATGACGCGCTGCAAAGTCAGGGGTTCCCGCGAAGATAATGCGTAGTGTTTTAGACACGGTGATCCTTGTATCCGGGGGGATGTTATGCGCGAGAGCGCAAACGATCCAGTTTCTCTACTTTCTGACGAATACGCTGCTGTTTCAGCGGCGAGAGGTAATCGATAAACAGTTTACCGACCAGGTGATCCATCTCATGCTGAATACAAATCGCCAGCAGATCGTCTGCTTCCAGTTCGAACGGATTGCCATCGCGATCCAGTGCGCGAATTTTCACTTTTTCGGCTCGAGGAACTAAAGCACGCTGTTCGGGAATGGACAGACAACCTTCCTCAATACCTGTCTCGCCGCTCTTTTCAAGCAGCTCTGGGTTGATCAGCACCAGACGCCCATCGCGATTCTCAGAAACGTCGATCACGATAATACGCTTGTGAATGTTCACCTGCGTTGCCGCCAGGCCAATGCCTTCTTCGGCGTACATGGTATCGAACATATCATCAACGATACGCTGGATTTCTGCATTCACTTCTTTGACCGGTTCAGCGACGATGCGAAGGCGCTCGTCCGGAATATGTAACACTTGCAAAACTGCCATAAATTTCCAGAGTCGTGTTCAGGAGTTGATAAGAATACTCTCTCTATTCTAGACAAATCCCCCATCGATTGACAGCATCAGTGACCAATCGCAATGATTGCGCAGGCCGCTTATGGCAGGGGAAAGGATGACGTCTACTGAAATATGGCTACGGCTAATACACACAGCTTCTCTGTATGGCGATGTCATGCTTGAAGCGGCTTCACAACTGCAGCAGCAGGAGAGGATCGATACGCTCGTTGTCAGAAAGGCCGGGCTGACAGCAAGGCAGGCTGAACGGTTCTTTGCGCCAGAGGAGAGTGAGCTGGAGCGTAGCCTGAGGTGGCTTGAGCAGCCGGGACATCATTTATTGACGGCCAGTCATCCACTTTATCCCCCTTTGCTCCGCGCGATCCCGGATTATCCCGGGGCGCTATTCGTGAAAGGCAATCCTGAGACGCTTAATACTGTGCAGCTGGCGGTCGTCGGGAGTCGTGCACCGTCATGGTACGGCGAGCGATGGGGGAAAATCCTGTGCGAACAACTTTCACAAAGCGGGCTAACGATCACCAGCGGGCTGGCCTGCGGGATTGACGGCGTTGCCCACAGCGCAGCCCTGTCAGTAAAAGGCCGAAGTGTCGCCGTGCTGGGAAACGGTCTTTTTAGCATTTATCCGCGCCGGCATCAGGCACTGGCGATGCGGCTTATCGAATCTGACGGCGCGATTGTCTCTGAATTTCCGCTTTCGGCGCAGCCCAGACCGGCAAACTTTCCGCGTCGTAATCGGATTATCAGCGGGCTGAGTCAGGGCGTGCTGGTGGTTGAAGCGGCACGCCGCAGCGGGTCGCTGGTCACGGCACGCTGCGCGCTTGAACAGGGAAGGGACGTTTTTGCCTTGCCCGGCCCGATAGGTAACCCCGGCTGTGAAGGGCCGCACTGGCTGATTAAACAAGGGGCAACACCGGTAACGGAAGTAGGAGACATTCTTGAAAATTTGCAATATGGCTTGCAATGTCTGCAGGAAGATCCCGAAAAGCGACATTATTCATCAGATCAGGGAAAGGTGGCATTGCCATTTCCCAAGCTCCTGGCTAACGTAGGAGATGAGGTAACACCTGTTGACGTTGTCGCTGAACGTGCCGGCCAACCTGTGCCAGTAACGGTAGCACAGCTACTCGAACTGGAGTTAGCAGGGTGGATCGCAGCTGTACCCGGCGGCTATGTCCGATTAAGGAGGGCATGCCATGTTCGACGTACTGATGTATTTGTTTGAGACTTACATCCATAACGAAGCAGAAATGCGAGTGGATCAGGACAAGTTGACACAGGATCTTACCGATGCGGGGTTTGAGCGGGAAGACATCTTTAATGCGTTGATGTGGCTGGAAAAACTGGCTGATTATCAGGAAGGCCTTGCCGAACCGATGCAGCTTGCTTCTGACCCACTGTCCGTACGCATCTATACCGCTGAAGAGTGTGAAAGGCTGGACGCCAGCTGCCGGGGGTTCATTTTATTCCTTGAGCAGATTCAGGTGTTAAACCTCGAAACGAGAGAAATGGTGATAGAGCGCGTCATGGCGCTGGATACGGCAGAATTTGAACTGGAAGATCTCAAGTGGGTGATCCTGATGGTTCTGTTTAATATCCCGGGCTGTGAAAATGCCTATCAGCAAATGGAAGAATTACTCTTTGAAGTGAATGAAGGTATGCTGCACTAATTCAATGCGCAGCACCAAGAGTTGTTATGGCCAAATCAGCACTGTTCACGGTGCATAAAAATGAGCCCTGCCCGCAGTGCGGGGCTGAACTTGTTATTCGGTCCGGGAAACACGGCCCGTTTCTCGGTTGTTCTCACTATCCGGAATGTGATTATGTTCGTCCTCTGAAAAGCCAGGCGGATGGACATATCGTTAAAATTCTGGAGGGTCAGCTTTGCCCTCTCTGCGGTGGTGAACTTGCGCTCCGTCAGGGGCGTTTCGGCATGTTTATTGGATGTAGCCGTTATCCGGAATGTGAACATACAGAACAAATTGATAAGCCTGATGAAACGGCTATTGCCTGTCCTCAATGCCAGCGCGGACAGCTGGTACAACGTCGTTCTCGCTTTGGTAAGACCTTCCATTCCTGCGATCGCTACCCTGAATGCCAGTTCGTTATCAATTTCAAACCGGTAGCGGGCATCTGCACGTATTGCAATTATCCGCTACTTATCGAGAAGAAAACGGCTCAAGGCATGAAATGCTTCTGCGCCAGTAAACAATGTGGAAAGCCGGTTTCGGCGGATCAAAATAGTGAATAATAACCTGCAATCAGGCTCCATTGCGCATATGGTGGATGTCCTGAAAAACGAAGACGTCATCGCCTATCCAACTGAAGCTGTTTTTGGGGTCGGTTGCGATCCCGACAGCGAGACGGCTGTGAGCCGCCTGCTTACCTTAAAACAAAGACCCGTCGAGAAAGGGCTGATTTTGATCGCTGCGAATTATGAGCAGCTTAAACCCTATATCGATGACTCTATGCTGACGCCGGCGCAGCGCGAGACGATCTTCTCCGCGTGGCCAGGGCCAGTGACCTTTGTCTTCCCGGCGCAGCCGACAACGCCGCGCTGGTTAACCGGACGCTTTGATTCCCTCGCTGTCCGCGTCACTGATCATCCGCTGGTGGTCGAGCTTTGCCTGGCATTTGGTAAACCGCTGGTTTCAACCAGCGCCAACCTGACCGGGTTGCCACCCTGTCGGACAACCGAAGAAGTACTGGCGCAGTTCGGAAATGACTTCCCTGTTGCTGTCGGTGAAACGGGAGGGCGCCTGAATCCGTCCGAAATTCGTGAC
This sequence comes from Enterobacter sp. BIDMC92, assembly GCF_001030225.1. NCBI lineage: Bacteria > Pseudomonadati > Pseudomonadota > Gammaproteobacteria > Enterobacterales > Enterobacteriaceae > Enterobacter > Enterobacter sp. BIDMC92. Next base: position 4,316,141 of record NZ_KQ087598.1, on the reverse strand, counting down.
GCTTTGACCGGCGAACGTTTTCGCCAGGGGTAATCTCATGGAAACCTATGCTGTTTTTGGTAACCCGATTGCACACAGTAAGTCGCCTTGGATCCATCAGCAATTTGCGGAGCAGCTGCAGATAGATCATCCCTATGGCCGCGTACTGGCCCCGGTGGATACATTTATTCCAACACTGGAGGCTTTTTTCGCCGCGGGCGGTAAAGGCGCGAATGTGACCGTTCCTTTTAAAGAGGAAGCTTTCGAACGTGCGGATGAGCTGACCGAGCGCGCTTCACTTGCTGGGGCAGTAAATACCCTGAAACGGCTTGAGGATGGGCGCCTTCTGGGTGATAACACTGACGGAATTGGTTTACTAAGCGATCTGGAAAGACTCTCGTTTATCAAACCGGGATTTCGGATCCTGCTGATTGGTGCGGGGGGCGCATCGCGGGGAGTCCTGTTGCCTCTGCTTTCCCTGGACTGTGCGGTGACCATTACCAACAGGACCTTTTCCCGGGCAGAAGCGCTGGCGGCATTGTTTGCGCATACCGGTAGCGTGAGTGCGGTAGCGCTTGACGATCTTGCCGATCGTGAGTTCGATCTTATTATCAATGCCACCTCCAGCGGTATCAACGGCGAGATCCCGGCCATCCCCACTTCGCTGGTAAACGCGCATATGTACTTCTATGACATGTTCTATCAGAAAGGGAAGACGCCTTTCCTGAACTGGTGTGAACAACACGGCGCGAAGCATATCGCCGATGGGCTGGGAATGCTGGTGGGTCAGGCCGCGCATGCGGTGCTGCTCTGGCATGGCGTGTTGCCTGCAGTTGAGCCGGTGATTGAAAAGCTAAAGCAGGAGTTATCGGCGTGAATCAGGCCATTCACTTTCCGGACCGGGAGTTCTGGGATGAGGGTAAACAAGCGGTCTGTTTCCCGGTGCTGGTACAGGGGATGCAACTTACCTGCGCCATTTTGGGGGATACGCTGTTGCGTCGTTTTGGCGGTTCGGACCCGATAGCCGTATTTTGTGAAAATCGCTGGGATCTGGAAGAGGAAGCCAGCGATTTAATCCGCGAACAGCAGGAAGACGATCAGGGCTGGGTTTGGTTGTCCTGATTCAGGTAGTCATTCTTCCATTTTACGTAGTTGTTCGCTGAGTATTTTAATCCTTCGATCTCTGCCTCCTTAAGGGGGCGGATCTGTTTTACCGGGCTTCCCAGATAGAGATAGCCGCTCTCCAGTCGTTTGTTCTGCGGGACAAGGCTACCGGCACCAATCATTACGTCATCTTCTACTATGACGCCATCCAGCAGAATCGATCCCATGCCAACAAGCACCCGATTTCCGACAGTGCAGCCGTGAAGCATCACTTTATGGCCGACGGTAACATCTTCGCCAATGATGAGTGGATTGCCTTCCGGGTTATAAGAGGATTTGTGCGTGACATGCAGAACGCTACCGTCCTGAATATTGGTACGGGCGCCAATAGATACATAGTTTACATCTCCCCTGATGGCGACAAGCGGCCAGATGCTGACGTCGTCGGCCATTCGGACATCACCAATGACCACGCTGCTGGCGTCGATCATCACGCGATCGCCTTTTTGGGGGAACAGATCTTTATAAGGGCGTAATACTGCGGGCATATCTACCTCTAAGGATGAGCGCTATACACAAGACGGTGATCATATTATGGGATCGAGACAAGGCAAAATACGTCAATATTTAAACAAATCGGGTGGGATTTCAGCGAAAAGCACGGAAAATCAGCAGTCGGAAAAAAAGATCTAAAAAACACTTGTGCTAAAAATTGGGATCCCTATAATGCGCCTCCATCGACACGGCGGATGTGAATCACTTCACAAACAGCCCGGTCGGTTGAAGAGAAAAAATCCTGAAATAACGGGTTGACTCTGAAAGAGGAAAGCGTAATATACGCCACCTCGCAACGGTGAGCGAAAGCCGCGTTGCACTGCTCTTTAACAATTTATCAGACAATCTGTGTGGGCACTCAAAGTGACATGGATTCTTAATGTCTTCGGACAATAAATGAATACCAAGTCTCTGAGTGAACATGCGTAATTCATTACGAAGTTTAATTCACGAGCATCAAACTTAAATTGAAGAGTTTGATCATGGCTCAGATTGAACGCTGGCGGCAGGCCTAACACATGCAAGTCGAACGGTAGCACAGAGAGCTTGCTCTCGGGTGACGAGTGGCGGACGGGTGAGTAATGTCTGGGAAACTGCCTGATGGAGGGGGATAACTACTGGAAACGGTAGCTAATACCGCATAACGTCGCAAGACCAAAGAGGGGGACCTTCGGGCCTCTTGCCATCAGATGTGCCCAGATGGGATTAGCTAGTAGGTGGGGTAACGGCTCACCTAGGCGACGATCCCTAGCTGGTCTGAGAGGATGACCAGCCACACTGGAACTGAGACACGGTCCAGACTCCTACGGGAGGCAGCAGTGGGGAATATTGCACAATGGGCGCAAGCCTGATGCAGCCATGCCGCGTGTATGAAGAAGGCCTTCGGGTTGTAAAGTACTTTCAGCGGGGAGGAAGGCGTTGTGGTTAATAACCACAGCGATTGACGTTACCCGCAGAAGAAGCACCGGCTAACTCCGTGCCAGCAGCCGCGGTAATACGGAGGGTGCAAGCGTTAATCGGAATTACTGGGCGTAAAGCGCACGCAGGCGGTCTGTCAAGTCGGATGTGAAATCCCCGGGCTCAACCTGGGAACTGCATTCGAAACTGGCAGGCTAGAGTCTTGTAGAGGGGGGTAGAATTCCAGGTGTAGCGGTGAAATGCGTAGAGATCTGGAGGAATACCGGTGGCGAAGGCGGCCCCCTGGACAAAGACTGACGCTCAGGTGCGAAAGCGTGGGGAGCAAACAGGATTAGATACCCTGGTAGTCCACGCCGTAAACGATGTCGACTTGGAGGTTGTGCCCTTGAGGCGTGGCTTCCGGAGCTAACGCGTTAAGTCGACCGCCTGGGGAGTACGGCCGCAAGGTTAAAACTCAAATGAATTGACGGGGGCCCGCACAAGCGGTGGAGCATGTGGTTTAATTCGATGCAACGCGAAGAACCTTACCTACTCTTGACATCCAGAGAACTTTCCAGAGATGGATTGGTGCCTTCGGGAACTCTGAGACAGGTGCTGCATGGCTGTCGTCAGCTCGTGTTGTGAAATGTTGGGTTAAGTCCCGCAACGAGCGCAACCCTTATCCTTTGTTGCCAGCGGTCCGGCCGGGAACTCAAAGGAGACTGCCAGTGATAAACTGGAGGAAGGTGGGGATGACGTCAAGTCATCATGGCCCTTACGAGTAGGGCTACACACGTGCTACAATGGCGCATACAAAGAGAAGCGACCTCGCGAGAGCAAGCGGACCTCATAAAGTGCGTCGTAGTCCGGATTGGAGTCTGCAACTCGACTCCATGAAGTCGGAATCGCTAGTAATCGTAGATCAGAATGCTACGGTGAATACGTTCCCGGGCCTTGTACACACCGCCCGTCACACCATGGGAGTGGGTTGCAAAAGAAGTAGGTAGCTTAACCTTCGGGAGGGCGCTTACCACTTTGTGATTCATGACTGGGGTGAAGTCGTAACAAGGTAACCGTAGGGGAACCTGCGGTTGGATCACCTCCTTACCTTAAAGAACCTGCCTTTGCAGTGCTCACACAGATTGTCTGATGAAAAGTAAATAGCAAGGCGTCTTGCGATTGAGACTGACACGTCCCCTTCGTCTAGAGGCCCAGGACACCGCCCTTTCACGGCGGTAACAGGGGTTCGAATCCCCTAGGGGACGCCACTTGCTGGTTCGTGAGTGAAAGTCACCTGCCGTCATATCTCAAAACTGACTTACGAGTCACGTTTGAGATATTTGCTCTTTAAAAATCTGGATCAAGCTGAAAATTGAAACGACACACATGTTATGTGTGTTAGAGTCTCTCAAATTTTCGCAATCATGAAGTGAAACATCTTCGGGTTGTGAGGTTAAGCGACTAAGCGTACACGGTGGATGCCCTGGCAGTCAGAGGCGATGAAGGACGTGCTAATCTGCGAAAAGCGCCGGCGAGGTGATATGAACCTTTGACCCGGCGATGTCCGAATGGGGAAACCCAGTGTGTTCCGACACACTATCGTTAACTGAATACATAGGTTAACGAGGCGAACCGGGGGAACTGAAACATCTAAGTACCCCGAGGAAAAGAAATCAACCGAGATTCCCCCAGTAGCGGCGAGCGAACGGGGAGCAGCCCAGAGTCTGAATCAGCTTGTGTGTTAGTGGAACGGTCTGGAAAGTCCGACGGTACAGGGTGATAGTCCCGTACACGAAAACACACAGGTTGTGAACTCGAAGAGTAGGGCGGGACACGTGGTATCCTGTCTGAATATGGGGGGACCATCCTCCAAGGCTAAATACTCCTGACTGACCGATAGTGAACCAGTACCGTGAGGGAAAGGCGAAAAGAACCCCGGCGAGGGGAGTGAAAAAGAACCTGAAACCGTGTACGTACAAGCAGTGGGAGCACCTTCGTGGTGTGACTGCGTACCTTTTGTATAATGGGTCAGCGACTTATATTCTGTAGCAAGGTTAACCGTATAGGGGAGCCGAAGGGAAACCGAGTCTTAACTGGGCGTTAAGTTGCAGGGTATAGACCCGAAACCCGGTGATCTAGCCATGGGCAGGTTGAAGGTTGGGTAACACTAACTGGAGGACCGAACCGACTAATGTTGAAAAATTAGCGGATGACTTGTGGCTGGGGGTGAAAGGCCAATCAAACCGGGAGATAGCTGGTTCTCCCCGAAAGCTATTTAGGTAGCGCCTCGTGAACTCATCTTCGGGGGTAGAGCACTGTTTCGGCTAGGGGGCCATCCCGGCTTACCAACCCGATGCAAACTACGAATACCGAAGAATGTTATCACGGGAGACACACGGCGGGTGCTAACGTCCGTCGTGAAGAGGGAAACAACCCAGACCGCCAGCTAAGGTCCCAAAGTCATGGTTAAGTGGGAAACGATGTGGGAAGGCACAGACAGCCAGGATGTTGGCTTAGAAGCAGCCATCATTTAAAGAAAGCGTAATAGCTCACTGGTCGAGTCGGCCTGCGCGGAAGATGTAACGGGGCTAAACCATGCACCGAAGCTGCGGCAGCGACACTATGTGTTGTTGGGTAGGGGAGCGTTCTGTAAGCCGTTGAAGGTGGCCTGTGAGGGTTGCTGGAGGTATCAGAAGTGCGAATGCTGACATAAGTAACGATAAAGCGGGTGAAAAGCCCGCTCGCCGGAAGACCAAGGGTTCCTGTCCAACGTTAATCGGGGCAGGGTGAGTCGACCCCTAAGGCGAGGCCGAAAGGCGTAGTCGATGGGAAACAGGTTAATATTCCTGTACTTGGTGTTACTGCGAAGGGGGGACGGAGAAGGCTATGTTAGCCGGGCGACGGTTGTCCCGGTTTAAGCATGTAGGCGGAACGATTAGGTAAATCCGGTCGTTTTTTAACGCTGAGGTGTGATGACGAGGCACTACGGTGCTGAAGTAACAAATGCCCTGCTTCCAGGAAAAGCCTCTAAGCATCAGGTAACATCAAATCGTACCCCAAACCGACACAGGTGGTCAGGTAGAGAATACCAAGGCGCTTGAGAGAACTCGGGTGAAGGAACTAGGCAAAATGGTGCCGTAACTTCGGGAGAAGGCACGCTGATATGTAGGTGAAGCCCCTGCGGGTGGAGCTGAAATCAGTCGAAGATACCAGCTGGCTGCAACTGTTTATTAAAAACACAGCACTGTGCAAACACGAAAGTGGACGTATACGGTGTGACGCCTGCCCGGTGCCGGAAGGTTAATTGATGGGGTTAGCGGTAACGCGAAGCTCTTGATCGAAGCCCCGGTAAACGGCGGCCGTAACTATAACGGTCCTAAGGTAGCGAAATTCCTTGTCGGGTAAGTTCCGACCTGCACGAATGGCGTAATGATGGCCAGGCTGTCTCCACCCGAGACTCAGTGAAATTGAACTCGCTGTGAAGATGCAGTGTACCCGCGGCAAGACGGAAAGACCCCGTGAACCTTTACTATAGCTTGACACTGAACACTGGTCCTTGATGTGTAGGATAGGTGGGAGGCTTTGAAGTGTGGACGCCAGTCTGCATGGAGCCGTCCTTGAAATACCACCCTTTAATGGCTGGTGTTCTAACGTAGACCCGTTACCCGGGTTGCGGACAGTGTCTGGTGGGTAGTTTGACTGGGGCGGTCTCCTCCCAAAGAGTAACGGAGGAGCACGAAGGTTAGCTAATCCTGGTCGGACATCAGGAGGTTAGTGCAATGGCATAAGCTAGCTTGACTGCGAGAGTGACGGCTCGAGCAGGTGCGAAAGCAGGTCATAGTGATCCGGTGGTTCTGAATGGAAGGGCCATCGCTCAACGGATAAAAGGTACTCCGGGGATAACAGGCTGATACCGCCCAAGAGTTCATATCGACGGCGGTGTTTGGCACCTCGATGTCGGCTCATCACATCCTGGGGCTGAAGTAGGTCCCAAGGGTATGGCTGTTCGCCATTTAAAGTGGTACGCGAGCTGGGTTTAGAACGTCGTGAGACAGTTCGGTCCCTATCTGCCGTGGGCGCTGGAGAATTGAGGGGGGCTGCTCCTAGTACGAGAGGACCGGAGTGGACGCATCACTGGTGTTCGGGTTGTCATGCCAATGGCACTGCCCGGTAGCTAAATGCGGAAGAGATAAGTGCTGAAAGCATCTAAGCACGAAACTTGCCCCGAGATGAGTTCTCCCTGAGACTTTAAGTCTCCTGAAGGAACGTTGAAGACGACGACGTTGATAGGTCGGGTGTGTAAGCGCAGCGATGCGTTGAGCTAACCGATACTAATGAACCGTGAGGCTTAACCTTACAACGCCGAAGGTGTTTTGGCGAAGAGACGACACAAGATTCAGCTTTGATACAGATTAACAGAATTTGCCTGGCGGCTTTAGCGCGGTGGTCCCACCTGACCCCATGCCGAACTCAGAAGTGAAACGCCGTAGCGCCGATGGTAGTGTGGGGTCTCCCCATGTGAGAGTAGGGAACTGCCAGACATCAAACAAGTGAAAAGGCCATCCGAAAGGATGGCCTTTTTGCGTTATGATTGCCGTGAAAACCGTAGGCCCGGCAGGCAACGCGCCTCCGGGCAAGAGAGCAGGTTAATGAATCACCTGCGACAGGAAGGCTCGCGTGCGTTCTGACTTAGGATGGGCAAAGAACTCATCCGGTGGTGCCTGCTCAACAATCTCCCCGCGATCCATAAAGATCAC
>NZ_KQ087598.1:3857448-4307492 GCF_001030225.1 Enterobacter sp. BIDMC92 | reverse complement strand
GAACTGCCAGGCATCAAATTTAGCGTGCTGATATGGCTCAGTTGGTAGAGCGCACCCTTGGTAAGGGTGAGGTCCCCAGTTCGACTCTGGGTATCAGCACCACTTTATACTTAGGTTAAAGTTCGGCAAGAAGTAAAAGAATTTGTCTGGCGGCTTTAGCGCGGTGGTCCCACCTGACCCCATGCCGAACTCAGAAGTGAAACGCCGTAGCGCCGATGGTAGTGTGGGGTCTCCCCATGTGAGAGTAGGGAACTGCCAGACATCAAACAAGTGAAAAGGCCATCCGAAAGGATGGCCTTTTTGCGTTATGATTGCCGTGAAAACCGTAGGCCCGGCAGGCAACGCGCCTCCGGGCAAGAGAGCAGGTTAATGAATCACCTGCGACAGGAAGGCTCGCGTGCGTTCTGACTTAGGATGGGCAAAGAACTCATCCGGTGGTGCCTGCTCAACAATCTCCCCGCGATCCATAAAGATCACCCGGTCGGCCACGGTTCTCGCGAATCCCATTTCATGTGTCACACACAGCATGGTCATGCCGGATTGTGCCAGCCCAATCATGGTATCCAGCACCTCTTTCACCATCTCAGGATCCAGGGCTGACGTCGGTTCATCAAACAGCATAATTTTCGGCTTCATACAAAGCGAGCGGGCGATAGCCACGCGCTGCTGTTGGCCACCCGATATCTGACCAGGAAATTTATTGGCATGCTCTGCAATACGTACGCGTTCGAGGTAGTGCATTGCCAGCGCCTCCGCTTCCTTTTTCGGCATCTTTCGTACCCAAATTGGCGCAAGCGTACAGTTCTGCAGAACGGTCAGGTGTGGAAAAAGATTAAAGTGCTGGAATACCATTCCCACTTCCTGACGCACGCGTTCAATGTTGCGGATATCTTCATTCAGCTCGATACCATCAACCACAATGCGTCCTTGCTGATGTTCTTCAAGATGGTTAATACAGCGAATGGTTGTGGATTTCCCGGAGCCGGAAGGGCCGCAAAGAACGATGCGTTCCCCCTGCTTTACCTTGAGATTAATGTCTTTCAGGACATGGAACTGTCCGTACCATTTATTCACATTTTCCAGCGTAATCATCGCGTCGGCGGGTGTCATAGTTATTTGGCTCATAATTTCCTCAGTGCGGTGTACGCCCGGTGTTAAAGCGCTTTTCCAGATGCTGGCTGTAGCGCGACATGCTAAAACAAAAGATCCAGTAGATAAGGGCTGCGAAGACATATCCTTCTGTGGACATGCCCAGCCAGACAGGGTCCACGGTGGCCTGTTGCACGCTGCTAAAGAGATCGAACAACCCGATGATGATCACCAGGCTGGTATCTTTGAAGAGGGCAATGATCGTGTTGACCAGTCCCGGGATAACCAGCTTGAGAGCTTGTGGAAGAATGACCAGTCCCTGCGTTTTCCAGTAACCGAGCGCCAGTGATTCCGCCGCTTCGTACTGGCCTTTAGGTAACGCCTGCAGCCCACCTCGTACAACTTCAGCAACATAGGCGGACTGGAAGAGAATCACCCCGACCAGCGCACGGATCAGTTTGTCTATCGTGGTGCCTTCTGCCATAAACAGCGGCAGCATGACCGAAGACATAAACAGAACGGTGATAAGCGGCACGCCGCGCCAGAACTCAATGAAGATAACGGAGAGCACGCGTACGATCGGCATTTTTGAACGCCGTCCCAGGGCAAGTAAAATCCCCCACGGCAGCGCGCCGGCTATTCCCACCGAAGCGATGATCAGCGTCAGCGTCAGACCACCCCACTGGCGTGTTTCTACGCGTTCCAGCCCCAGGAACCCGCCATACAGCAGTATCCAGACAATGATGGGATAAACCACCGCCCAACCGGCAATGTAGCGTCCACGATGAGGCAGCTTTTTCCAGAACATGACCGCGACAGAGAGCAGGCCGATTACCAGCGCCAGATTTATACGCCAGCGCTGTTCATGCGGATACAATCCATACATGAACTGACCGAAACGCTCATGAATAAATACCCAGCAAGCACCAGCTTTGGTGCAGTCTGCCCGGGTGGTACCGACCCAGTTAGCCTGTAAAAATGCCCAGTTCAGCAGAGGCGGGATCAATTCCCACATTAGCCACATACAGACGATCGTCAGCAGGCTATTACTCCAGCTGGAGAACAGATTCTTACGCGCCCACAGAATGAAGCGTCCACCTGTCGAATTGGCAGGGCGCGAGGCGTGCGACAGTATCGCTTTTGTCATCATAGATCCTTAGCGCTCGACCAGTGCTATACGACGGTTATAAAGGTTCATCAGCAATGAAATCACCAGGCTGATGATCAGATAGACAGACATGGTGATCGCGATGGTTTCAATGGCTTGTCCGGTCTGGTTAAGCACGGTTCCGGCGAAGAGTGACACCATATCGGGGTAGCCTATGGCTGCGGCCAGCGACGAGTTTTTGACAATGTTCAGATACTGGCTGGTCAGGGGAGGAATAATGACCCGTAAAGCCTGAGGAATGATGACCTGGCGAAGCGTCACGGTATGGGGCAAACCCAGAGAGCGTGCCGCCTCGTGCTGTCCGTGAGGTACGGCCTGGATCCCTGCTCGGATAATCTCAGCGATAAACGCGGACGTATAAATCGACAGCGCCAGCGTCAGTGCTGCCAGCTCAGGAATTAATACCATCCCGCCCTGAAAGTTAAAGCCACGCAGATGCGGAATATCCCAGTGTAGCGCTGCTCCGAACAGCCAGTGTGCCAGCAGCGGCAGGCAAACAATCAGGACAGCCGCCGTGGGCCAGGTTCTGCGAAGCTGCCCGGTTTTGATCTGATGCTTGCGATTAAAACGGAATACTCCGGCTGAGAGAACAAGCGCTATCACAATTGCGGCGATGAACGCATACAACCCTTCACCTTGCAGAGGAGAAGGAATGGACAACCCTCGGTTACTGAGGAAAAACAGCTCAAACGCGTCGACGGCCTGACGGGGACCCGGAAGGTTACGCAGTACGGCGAAATACCAGAAGAAGATCTGCAGCAGTGGTGGGATATTACGGAACGTCTCGATATAAACAGTCGACAGTTTCCGCAGGAGCCAGTTTTCAGAAAGACGCGCCAGGCCGATAAAGAACCCCAGTATCGATGCGAAGACGATACACAGCGCCGAGACCAACAGCGTATTCAATAAACCGACGACGAACACGCGTCCGTAGGTGTCTCCTTCCTGGTAATCAATAAGGTGCTGAACAATGCCAAACCCTGCGCTGCGATCCAAAAACGCAAAACCGGAGGTAATGCCGCGGTTATTCAGGTTGGTGATTGTGTTATGGATGAGATACACGGCGATGAGAACAACCGCAACGATAGCAATAATCTGGAATAGCCAGGCGCGGACCGCGGGATGAGAAAAGGATAGCGATCCTTTTACGGCTGAGCGGCGATGGGACATAAAGAAACCTCAATAACCATGACTCTGGAGTGGGCACCGCCTGAGCAGTGCCCGTTACAGCTATGACTTAACGTACTGGTGGCGCGTACTGAATACCGCCGTTATTCCAGAGATTGTTCTGGCCGCGTTTGATCTTCAGCGGGCTATCCGATCCCACGTTGCGCTCAAAGATCTCAGAGTAGTTGCCCACCTGTTTGATGATGTTGTAAGCCCACTTGTTATCCAGCTTCAGATCTTTACCGAAATCACCCTCTTTACCGAGCAGGTGCGCCATATCCGGGTTGGATGGATTCGCGGCTTTCTCATCCACGTTTTTCGAGCTGATGCCCATCTCTTCTGCGTTCAGCATGGCAAACAATGTCCAGCGAACAATGGAGAACCAGTCTTCATCGCCACGGCGTACCACGGGTCCGAGAGGTTCTTTTGAGATCACTTCAGGCAGGACAACCCACTCAGCCGGGTTGCTCAGCTTAATACGTAAGGCATACAGCTGAGACTGGTCAGAAGCCAGGGTGTCACAACGACCGGACTCCAGCGCTTTAGCCGATTCATCCGAGCGGTCAAATGTCACAGGGGTGTACTTCATGTTATTGGCTTTGAAATAGTCTGCGACGTTCAGCTCGGTATCAGTACCAGCCTGGATACAGACGGTGGCACCATCCAGTTCTTTCGCGCTTTTCAGGCCCGCTTTGTTGTGGGTCAGGAAGCCGATGCCGTCATAATAGGTCACGCCGGTAAATGACATTCCCATACCCGCGTCGCGGGAGGAGGTCCAGGTGGTATTACGGGAGAGCATGTCAACCTCACCGGACTGCAGCGCCGTAAAGCGCTCTTTCGCCGTCAGCGGGGTATATTTTACTTTGCTGTCATCACCAAAAACGGCAGCCGCGACGCCACGGCAGACATCCACATCAATACCGGTAAATTTGCCGTTCGCATCGGCATAGGAGAAGCCAGGCAAACCGTCACTGATACCACATTGAACAAAACCTTTCTTTTTAACGGCATCCAGTGTCGTTCCCGCATGGGCTTGACCGGCTACGGCAAACAACATGCCTGCAGCGGCCAGGCTGGCTATCATCGTCTTTTTCATAATGCATCCTGTGTGGCGAATTTATCGTTATAGAGGCGTTTTAAAAACGCTTTACCTGTCTGTGGCGTTGGCCAACGTTTATAAAGCAAACGTAATGCCAGTTTTGCGTTCGACAAAATAAGTGAGAAGTGAACGCTTAATGCTGAGTGTAGACAGGCTTAAATAAAACGAGCGCCCCGAAACGGTGCGAAATTACAACCTGTGCCACAAATCGGAGCAAAAGTTTTAACGAGAGTCAGAGGAGATGAAGAGATAGTTTCCAGAGTGAATATTGGCAGGGTATTCAATAGGAATAATGTGTGAAAATCATCACGATAGAATATGAAATTTAAATGAGTATACGGAAAAGTTGTGACTGGCTTCTGGCTGAAATTAATTATGTGAATAAATACGGGGCTATTTTTTTTACTTATTTGAAAACACTGCACTCTTTAAAAGCAAAAGCGCGGCCGGAGCCGCGCTTCTGAACAGATGTTATTTGGTCAGGGCAACGATACCCAACGTCAAACCCGCCACAGCGGCTGCGCCACCGGCGATAGCACCCGCTGTTTCCCAGTTATCCTGGGTAGTGCCTTTCATACAGGTATTGGTATGAACCAGTCGGCCCTGGTCATCGTAAACCGGTACACATGGAGAGTCGTGCGCGCAACCAGCAAGCAACGCAGCGAGGAGTGCAACGGAAATGAATCTTTTCATGATGTTACCTCAGTATTATTTCTCGTCCGCTATAAAGCCAGGAGGGCAATTAACGAACTGGAGGTTATTTTACCACCGGGGTAAGACCGTGTTACACGAGGAATAATCTCAATTTATGTCGTTTGTAAAAATCGTGGAGAAAAATCGGTTTCAGGAAGAATTAATGGAGCAATTATGAAGCTGTAAAAGGCTGTTTTTACTTAATGCAAACTGCCCTGATTTTAACGCTGCTATTCTGTAAAGTCTAATTCGTTGTTTATGTTAAAAATAAAAAGGCACCAAAGGTGCCTTTCAGGAAAACATTACTCTTTATGGCGGGTGAATCGTCGGCGGACAACCACAAAGAAAACGGGCACGAAGAAAATGGCCAGAAGCGTTGCGGAAAGCATCCCTCCCATCACGCCCGTACCCACCGCGTTTTGCGCGCCGCTCCCGGCCCCGGTGCTGATCACCAGCGGCATGACGCCGAGAATAAAGGCCAGGGAGGTCATCAGGATGGGGCGAAGGCGCATCCTTGACGCTTCCAGTGTGGCTTCAATAATACCTTTACCTTCTTTCTCCATCAGGTCTTTGGCAAACTCGACGATCAGAATGGCGTTTTTCGCCGATAAACCAATCGTCGTCAGCAGGCCGACCTGGAAATAGACGTCATTGTTTAACCCGCGCAGCGACGCTGCAAGCAGCGCTCCAATGACACCCAGCGGCACCACCAGCATGACTGAGAACGGAATGGACCAGCTTTCATACAGGGCCGCCAGACACAGGAACACCACAATCAGTGAAATGGCGTACAGCGCCGGCGCCTGGTTACCCGAAAGCCGCTCCTGATAAGACATTCCCGTCCAGTCATAGCCGATGCCGGAGGGCAGTTTTGCCGCCAGGCTTTCCATCATCACCATCGCCTCACCGGTACTTTTCCCCGGGGCTGATTCACCGAGGATCTCCATTGATGGCATCCCGTTGTAGCGCTCCAGGCGAGGTGAACCATAGACCCAGTGCGCGTTGCTAAAGGCAGAGAACGGGACCATTTCCCCATTCGCGCTGCGCACGTAAAGGTTGTTAATATCGCCCGGCAGCATACGGAATTTTGCGTCGGCCTGGACGTAGACCTTTTTCACGCGTCCGTGATCGATAAAGTCATTCACATAGGTGCCACCTAACGCCGTCGAGATCGTCTGGTTAACGTCAGAAATACTGACACCCAGCGCCTGCGCTTTCTCCTGATCGACATCCAGCTTGAACTGAGGTGTATCTTCAAGACCGTTAGGACGCACGCGAACCAGCAGGTCAGGGTGCTCTTTCACCATGCCGAGCAGTTGGTTACGCGCCTGCGTCAGCTGGGTATGCCCCAGGTTAGCCTGGTCAATCAGCTCAAAGTCGAAGCCCGTGGCGGTGCCCAGCTCAATAATTGCAGGCAGGTTAAACGGGAACACGAGACCATCCTTAATCTGACTGAAGGCTTTGGTCGCGCGACCCACAATGGCTTCGACGCCATTTTCCGCCCCCGGGCGCTCCTCCCAGGGCTTCAGGCTGATGAAGGCAATGCCGGAGTTCTGACCCTGGCCGCTAAAGCTAAAGCCGTTAACGGTGAAGACGGATTCCACATTCGCCTTCTCTTTGTTCAGATAGTAATCCTGAACCTGGTCGAGGACCTGCTGAGTGCGCGTCTGGGTTGCCCCCGCCGGGAGCTGAACCATCGTCATAAACACCCCCTGATCCTCTTCGGGCAGGAAGGAGGTCGGTAAACGAAGAAAGAGCACCGCCATCCCGCCGACAATAATGACATACACCACCAGATAGCGGCCGGTCTTGCGCAAAATACCGCTCACGCTGTTGCTGTAGTGCTCCACACTTTTATCAAAGCGCGCATTAAACCAGCCGAAGAACCCCCCTTTCTGCGCATGATGGTCGCCGGAGACGGGCTTAAGCAACGTTGCACAGAGTGCGGGCGTCAGGATCAGCGCCACCAGTACGGAGAGCGCCATGGCGGAAACGATCGTCAGTGAGAACTGGCGATAGATTGCCCCCGTTGAACCGCCAAAAAAGGCCATTGGAATAAAGACCGCTGAGAGCACCATGGCGATCCCCACCAGCGCACCCTGGATTTGCCCCATCGATTTCTGCGTGGCCTCTTTCGGCGGCAGCTTGTCTTCTACCATGACGCGTTCAACGTTCTCGACGACCACGATGGCGTCATCCACCAACAGACCTATCGCCAGCACCATGCCGAACATTGTCAGGGTATTGATGGAGAAACCGAACGCCGCCAGAACCGCGAAGGTCCCCAGCAGAACGACCGGAACCGCGATAGTCGGGATGAGTGTCGCCCGCAGGTTTTGCAGGAACAGGTACATGACCAGGAAGACGAGAATAATCGCTTCAAACAGGGTCTTCACCACTTCGTGGATGGAGATTTTCACAAAAGGTGTGGTGTCATAGGGGTAGACAACCTTCAGCCCCTGCGGGAAGAACTGCTGCAGTTGCGCCAGCTTGCTCTTGATGGCTGCCGCCGTGTCCAGCGCATTTGCCCCGGTCGCCAGCTTAATCCCCAGGCCGGTTGCCGCCTGCCCATTGATTTTTGTCACCATGTTGTAGTTTTCGCCGCCCAGCTCAATGCGAGCCACATCCTTCAGATGCACCATCGAGCCATCCTGATTCACTTTGAGCGTGACCCGGCCAAACTCTTCCGGTGATTTCAGGCGGGTTTGCGCGATGATCGAGGCGTTCAGCTGCTGCCCGGGAATAGACGGCGTTCCACCCAACTGGCCTGCCGCTATCTGGTCATTCTGCGTTTTCAGTTGGTTGATAATATCCAGCGGCGTCAGCTGATATTTGTTCATCGCATTGCTGTCGAGCCAGATGCGCATCGCATACTGGGCGCCAAACAGCTGGACGTCGCCGACGCCAGACGTTCGGCTGATGGCATCTTTGACGTTTGAGGCGACATAGTCGGAGATGTCATCCTGCGTGAGATGTTTGTTATCTGAAACAAAACCTGCGACCAGCAGGAAGCTGCTGCTGGACTTCTCAACGCCAATCCCTTGTTGCTGTACCTCTTGCGGCAGGAGCGGCATGGCGAGCTGCAGTTTGTTCTGAACCTGCACCTGGGCGATGTCTGGGTCGGTTCCTGACTCGAAGGTGAGGGTGATCGTGACGTTACCTGCCGAGTCGCTGGTGGAAGACATATACATCAGGTTATCGATACCGTTCATGTTCTGTTCGATAACCTGAGTCACGGTATCCTGCACCGTTTGCGCATCAGCCCCCGGATAGGTTGCGGATATCGCCACCGCAGGAGGCGCAATGGTCGGATACTGTGCGACGGGAAGTTTGAGAATGGCCAGCCCGCCGGCAATCATTAAAATGATGGCAAGTACCCAGGCGAAAACCGGCCGCTGAATAAAGAAATTAGCCATGTTGTCGTCCCTTAACTGGCTGGAGCGGTGGTGGTATCAGGCGTGGCGACCACGGTTGCCCCCGGTCTGACTTTCTGTAACCCGCTGACAATAACGCGGTCACCGTTTTTCAGCCCTTCCGTTACCAGCCAGCGATCGCCAATTGCCTGCGGGGCGACGACGGTACGTGCCTCAACCTGGTTTTTATCGTTCACCACCATAACGGTTGCATCGCCTCGCGGCGTACGGGTCACACCCTGCTGTGGAACCAGGATTGCATCCGGCTGCGTGCCTTCATCAATGCGGGCACGAACGAACATGCCGGGTAACAGCAGATGTTGCGGATTCGGGAAAATGGCGCGCAGGGTTATCGAGCCGGTACTCTCATCGACCGTGACGTCAGAGAACTGCAAAGTGCCCTTCAGTGGATAGGGTTGACCATTTTCCATCAGCAGCTCAACGGTACTGGCGGACTCGCCTTTTTGCAGACTCGTCTGTTTCAGACGCATAAACTCATTACTGGACTGGGTGACATCGACATGAATTGGATCAAGCTGCTGGACCGTTGCCAGGGCTGTGGCTTGTCCGTTGGTGACGAGAGCCCCTTCGGTTACGCTGGATTTACCGATGCGGCCATCGACAGGCGACGTAACTTTGGTGTACGCAAGGTTAATACGCGCGCTTTCAACACCGGCTTTTGCAGCAACGACGCTGGCGTCTGCCTGCTGAGCCGTTGCTACAGCCTGGTCATACTCCTGCTTGCTGACATACTGTGTGCCCACCAGTGGGAGATAACGTTTCACGGTCAGGTGCGCAATATTGGCTGCCGCCTGGGCCTTCGCCAGCTCGCCTCTCGCGCTGTCATAGGCTGCCTGATAGGTCGCGGGATCAATCTGATAAAGTGACTCACCCGCTTTAACATCACTCCCTTCCGTGAAGTTGCGACGCAGGATGATGCCGCTAACCTGAGGACGAACCTCCGCAACCCGAAATGCATCGGTTCTGCCCGGGAGTTCAGTGGTAACAGCCAGAGGCGCGCTTTTCACGATATGCACGCTGACCTGAGGTGCCTGCGGGGGTTGTTGTTGTTTTTCCTGACCATCGCATCCAGTGAGCAGTACCGCGCAGACAATGAAACCGGATAAGGGTAAGCGTCTGAAATGATTCGTCATTACTGTTCCTTTAAATACCCATTAACCGATATATGCCATGAACCGGTAGTTGGGGCAGAGGGATAAAAAATAAAATGTAGCTGCGTATAATAATGAGGGTATTTAATGTTTTTTAATTTATAAGTGCGAATGAGCTGGCCTGAAGACAAAATCAGAATCGGGCCTGAGGTTTACGGTAATATACGTCTGGCATAATTATCAGATAAACAGCGTTTAAGGTTATCCATTCATTCAGGTCATGAATTTAATTGGCTTAATGTATTTGTATTAATGATAAATTATGTGCGTTGACTTTTTTTGTGCAAAATGAAAACGGAAATTGGTGAATACTTTCATTTTTATGAACGCAGCAATATCTATAAACCTTGTGTATAACGAGTAGTCGTCTATGGCGCGTAAAAAGAAAGAAGAGGCTCAACAGACCCGACAGCAGCTGATTGAGGCGGCTATCGGACAGTTTGCAACACGTGGCGTAGCCAATACGACGCTGACGGACATCGCGGATGCCGCCAGGGTGACGCGCGGCGCGATCTACTGGCACTTCACCAGTAAATCTGAAATTTTTAATGCCATCTGGGAACAGCAATTACCGCTTCGCGATATTATTCGCGACCGGCTTTCCCTTTCCGAAAATGACGATCCGTTGTTAATGCTTCGTGAGCAGTTTATTACAGCATTACAGTATATTGCCCTTGAGCCGCGGCAATGTGCGCTTTTACAAATTCTGTATCATAAGTGTGAATTTAGCAGCGATATGATTTCAGAAAGTGAAATCAGAAAGCGTATTGGGTTCAATGATGACGCGTTACGTGTCACGCTGGAGGGCTGTATTTCGCGGGGAATTATTTCACCCAGGATGAATGTGGACCTCACCTTGATCGTATTTCACGCTTTTTTTAGCGGAATCATTAAAAACTGGTTAATGAATAACGACAGTTTTAATCTCTATCAGCAGGCGCCGGCACTTGTCGATAGCATTCTGGCGACACTCCCGATTGTTCGCGTATCGCCTCATGATGATTACAGCTCCGCGCCAGGTAACATTTCTCCCCGGGCACAAAGTGCCTCTACGGTCTGTGCGCTGACAGGTTTACCTAACAGATAACCCTGAAGGGTGTTACAGCCAAGCTTGGTCAAAAAGTTTTGCTGTGCTTCGGTTTCCACCCCTTCCGCCACGACTTTCAGGTTAAGTGTTTTTGCGAGGGCCACAATCGCCGAAACAATGGTGGCATCCTCGCTCTCACCGCTTAACTCTTTCACAAATGCCCTGTCGATCTTGAGTTCGCAGGCCGGCAAGCGCTTGAGATAGAGCAGGCTTGAATATCCGGTGCCAAAATCATCAATGGAGGCCTTCACGCCTGCATCCGTCAGCTCTGTCAGCACCCGGACACTTTCATCCGGGTTGCTCATTGCCGTGGTCTCCGTCACTTCCAGGATCAACATTTCCGGCGGCACATGATGACGCGCCAGGCAGTCGAGAACCGTTTTAACCAGTGAAGGTTGTTCAAACTGCAACGT
Source organism: Enterobacter sp. BIDMC92 (assembly GCF_001030225.1). Taxonomy (NCBI): domain Bacteria; kingdom Pseudomonadati; phylum Pseudomonadota; class Gammaproteobacteria; order Enterobacterales; family Enterobacteriaceae; genus Enterobacter; species Enterobacter sp. BIDMC92. Next base: position 4,296,191 of record NZ_KQ087598.1, on the reverse strand, counting down.
TGACAGATTGACCGCCATTGACCAGCTTTGATGCCCCTGAAGATGCCATTCCCGCAGCTGGCGGCAGGCTTCATTAATGACCCAGTTGCCAATGGGGATGATCAGCCCCGTTTTTTCCGCCAGCGGCAGGAAGAGGTCCGGAGTCAGTAATCCCTGCTTTGGATGTTGCCAGCGTAATAACGCCTCAAAGCCGAGAACCGGCCCTGCGGGAGCGTTAAATTTTGGCTGATACAGCAGGCGTAGCTCATCACGATCGATCGCCATCCACAGATCGTTCATTAGCTGAAGATGGGTCTGCGCCAGGGTATTCATGGAGGGCTGGAAAAAGTGGTAACCGTTCCGGCCCATATGCTTCGTGTGATACATCGCGGCATCGGCATTAAACATCAGCTCGCGCTCGGTTTTGCCGTCGTGAGGATAAAGTGCGATGCCAATACTGAGGGTCACCACCAGTTCATAGGGGTCGAGATTGAACGGGGTATCGATGGCATGCACCAGCGAATTTGCCAGCGAGGCCGCATCGTCGGGACCTTCACCCTCTGCCAGCAGAACAAACTCATCACCGCCGATACGTGCAAGGGTGAACTGGCCTTTCAGGAGAAGCAGCAGACGCTGCGTGACGGCGACCAGCAGCCTGTCGCCGACATCATGGCCGTAGGCATCATTGACGGCTTTAAAACCGTCGAGATCCATAAACATCAGCGCAAAACGGGTGCCTTCACGATCGGCTTTGCTGATGGCCTGATCGAGTCTGTCTTCCAGAAGAATACGGTTGGGCAGCCGCGTCAGGGTATCATGCAGGGCCAGTTGTGCGAGTTCCCGATTCGCTTCTGCAAGCGATGAGGCCAGAAGGGCGGTACGTGCCTGGAGACGGGCATCCAGCATCGACACCAGCAGGGTGATCCCAAGAATAGAGAGCGCGACGACGCTGACCAGCACCGCCAGCCAGCTCCCGTTTATACCGTCATGATGAACAATGGTGGACATCGGGAACTGCGCGGCTTTCATCCCGGCGTAGTGCATACCGGCAATGGCAATCCCCATGGTGATGGCGGCACCCATGCGCATCAGCACGACCTGCGCGGCTTCGTGGCGCAGGCGGAAGGTTAGCCAGAGTGCCGCGAGTGAAGCGGCAAGGGCAATCACAACCGAAATGGCGACCCAGAACGTGTCCCAGATAATCCCGGGCATCACTTCCAGCGCTGCCATGCCGGTGTAATGCATGGCAACAATACCGCCACCCATCACCAGCGCGCCTGGCAGCAGACGACGCAAGCGCAATTGTTCGCTGCTGACAAGCCACAGCGCAAACAGTGACGATCCCACGGCGATAACCATGGATAACACCGTCAGGGTGGCGTTGTAGCTCATGCTCATGGAGAGGTCCATCGCCAGCATGCCAATAAAATGCATGGCCCACACGCCAATGCCCATTGCAATGCCCCCGCCCGCCAGCCAGACGCGTGCGGCGACGCCCTGACTCCCGGCGACACGTGCAGCCATATTCAGGGCGGTATACGCCGCAAGGATGGCAACAACAAAGGAGAGGACAACAAGGATTGAGTTGTATTGGCTAACCAGCATGGTCGGTTCTACTCGAGTGTGAAGTTACGCCAGAGCGGTTGAGAAGGGCGAGACATTATCACCGTAAGGTAACGGCTCAAAGGGATTTAAATCCCCGTTTTTACTGGGTAATAGCAGGGTGGTTTGCGCAATCGCGCGGTCAGTCGAGTTCTGAGCAGTTCACTAACTTGAGCGGATTCACGGAGTTCATATTGCGACACTTATCGGTTTCGGTGCTCATCAGCTCAATCCACTGCATCAGCAGTGTATCGAAAATGAAAACGGAGATTGCAAAGACAACCAGCCACCAGTATTTACGAATCATTGTGTCATTCCGCGAGAAGAGCGCCAGTAGGGTGGGTGAAATATACACGAAAAACCGAGCTTTAAAAGCGGGATAAACGAAGGTTTACACAGCGTTGACGGAGAAGAGAAAGTAATAAAAAAGGCGCATCCCCATGCCAGGTAGCGCCTTTTTAAACAAGCATTTGCTAACCGAAATTAGTTCATGCCGTATTTTCAAAACCTACGTTTTTTACCGTTCGGCTATGTTTGCTAATGATTATCTATCATGCTGATGTAAAACAATAAAATTGTTTTTCTGGTTTGCCTTTGTTCATTGCTGTTCATAGAGTAACATTGAGATGTGCAGTCAGTGGTGCAGTCAGTTTGGTGCACCAAATGATATGAACTGAGGTTTTCAATGGCTGGTGGAACGAACAAATTAAGCGATACATCGCTTCGTAAAATGCTGGAAAGGGAGAGCCCCGGAGACAGCTTCTATGCTGATGGCGATGGGCTGAGTGTGAAGGTGTCCAGATCGGGTGTGTTGACCTGGTATTTCACTTTCCGCATAGGTGGCCGGGAATCAACATCTCAGCGTATAAAGCTGGGTAATTATCCAGACCTTTCACTCAAAGCAGCTCGTGAGAAACGAGAGCAGTGTCGCGCATGGCTCGCAGAAGGAAAGAATCCAAAGCACCAGTTGAGCGTTACCACTCAGGAAACGTTAAAACCGGTGACGGTCAGGGATGTCCTTGAATACTGGATCAGGGAATATGCCACCCATAACCGCGCTAATGTTGAAAAGCACATTGAGCAGCTCAATAAGCATATCTTTCCTTATATAGGCACTTATCCGCTTTCTATGTGTGAAACTCGCCACTGGTTGGAATGTTTCGCCAGGGTAAGGAACGAAGCGCCTGTAGCTGCTGGCTATCTTTTGCAGATGTGTAAGCAAGCTCTTAAGTTCTGCCGGGTTCATCGGTACGCGGTGAGCAACGTCCTGGACGACCTGACGATCGACGATGTAGGCAGAAAGCAGAATAAGCGCGACCGGGAACATACCAGACAGGAGCTTGCCGATATCTGGCGGGAAAGTACCGGACTGAAATTTAAGCCCTACTACTCAGCGCTTTTACGTCTGCTAGTGGTGTTTGGGTGCCGAACTCAGGAATTGAGATTGTCTCGCGTAAGCGAATGGGATCTAAATGATTGGGTTTGGACGGTACCAAAAGAGCACAGCAAAGGTGGTGAGAAAATACTACGGCCTATTCCCGTAGATATCCGCCCATTTATCAAACAGCTCTTAGAGCAGCACCAAAGCACAGGGCTTTTGCTTGGAGAGATAAAGAAACCGGAAGCTGTCAGTCAGTGGGGAAGGATGTTGTATAAGCGTCTGGGCCACTCTGAACCGTGGACGCTTCACGATCTACGCCGTACGTTTTCCACGACTCTGAACAACATGGGAATTGCTCCGCATGTTGTCGAGCAGCTTCTGGGCCATGCGCTGGGGGGTGTCATGTCCGTTTATAACCGCAGTCAGTATTTACCTGAAAAGCTGGACGCATTGAATAAGTGGATGGATCGTTTAGACCTGCTCTCTGAAAGCCAAAATAATGTTGTTATAATGGCGGTGAAATAATGAAAAGAACCGATGAAAAGAAGTACGAGCTTCCTGAAAGATTATATTATCCGATTGATATTGCTGCGCAAAAATTACATTGCTCTGCGAGAGATATTTTTCATTATGCAGCGACTGAATCGCTAAGATTGTGTTTTTACTGTGATATTGTGCCCGACGAAAATATAGGGCGAATGGTTATGAATGTTCCTTTTGGTTTTCATGAGGATATTGGCAATGCAACTGATATTGTTGATGAGCATTGGCGCATTTCTATTTCTAACATCATTAATAAAGATGGTGATTTTGGTAGAGGGTATAACGTCGAAAAGGTTAAGGGCTTTTTCTATATTGGGCCAATTGACTGCATAGATCTGGAGTTTACAGATGAAGACGACTATTTCTCAGTGTCAGGTATATCTACTGAGCCAGATATTACATCAGAAGAAGCACTTGTAGTTCTCTTTGAAAAGGACTTTAGAATTTCAAAGAGATTTCTTTGCGTAATGGCTGAGCAATTGGAAGACATAAAGCAGGAACCATCTTTCCCGTCTATGGATGAGTCTGGAAAAACAGTTGCTAAAAAAGGCGAGTTAATTAAATGCTTATTACGTCTCATTGATGATATGTCTGATGTAGATTTCGATAATACCCCTGTATCAAAAATCGTAAACATCATAGAAGCAACAGCAGCGAGGAAAGGTGTTGACTTCCCGGAAACCCACCGGCAGACATGGCAGAAATATTTAGGTAGGTGATATCACCACTAGATAATGTGATATCACCCGATCAATTTTAACGTTGTTTTTAAATGCTCTCGAACCTTAGCGAACGAGAGCATTTTTTTATGAACAACATTAAACAACCCCAGCAGCCAGCAGAAAGAGTTATCCGCGAAGCCGAGTGCCGCCAGTTAACAGGCATCTGCCGTACAACCCGCTACATGATGGAAAAAGAAGGTCAATTCCCAGCCCGCCGTAAACTGGGTGGCCGTGCTGTGGGTTGGCTTCTCTCTGAAGTTTCTGAGTGGCAGCAAAGCCGCTGCAAAGCAGCTTAAGGGGGAGGTATGGCACAAAAAACAAAGGCGACCATGCAGGGCCGCCAGTGTAGTACCGAAAACAAAGAACAGAATCAGCATACCAGGCCTATAGCTGGTGGTCAAAGCCTGAGCGCTCCTGTGATTACAGGAACTGCGTCAATGGAGCGGTTACGTGAAACTACCCAGAAATTGGGCTGTTTAGGGTGTACGGCATTGGCGCATACCCAATCTCCCGAAACTTCGGGAGAACTGGAACAGAGTGCCGGGTGTACTGCAATGCAGCATACCCCGGGAAAATCCCGTAGTTTCGACCGTTATCCAGATATCGGGTATCACTCCTTGTCTGCTTACTTGGCCTTCCTGCGCTGGAGTTCGTCACGAACAACGCTGATAAGTTGTCCGATCTCTTCGGAGGCTTTGACTCCAATCTTTTCTACCTGCGCTAGCGTATCGAGGGAAGAAACAAGGATATTTTCCCCGTTTCCTTCTGCTTGGCGTCGGGCGATCTCCCCGCGCATGGCGGCTACGATGAACGCTGCATTGCTTTCGTCGTTCCGTTTGACGGACTCCATTCCCTCTATGACATCGTGTGGGATGCGGGCGGTTAATGATTGTGACTTCGTGTTTTTGGGGCCTGTAGCCATCTGCAATCCTCCGTATGCTGGTGTAAGACAATATACACAGAATCAGTCTTACACAAAAGCATTGACATGTAAGCCACCTAAAAATAAAGTTACTTACACCTTGGTTGATAATCAGGGTACAGAAAAGACGAAGCCCGCTGGCGCTACCAACACCAACGGGCCTCTAACCAAACCGTTATCTGAGGTAACAGCTATGGCTTTCAAGAAGTCTACCCAAACTCGCCCGGAATTTACATGGAGATTTCTCTCCGCTTCTGAGCACTACCCTACCGCCAAACCATTGGTGATCTACGTCAACGCATCCAGCGAACAGGAGGCCCGCGAGACTATGCCGGGGGTAAACCTCATTTTTGCTGCTCGCCTGCCATTTCATGATCTTCGGGTTGTGGAGGTTTGCCATGCGTGAATTAACCAATAAAAGCACGTCAATAGCCTGTGAACTGGCTGCGTTGTTGATGGTTGTCGAGGAGTGCGACGTAGATCAGGTTGAGCGTGAAAACCTTATCAGTCTGGCCAGACGAGTATCGGATCAACTGGCGGCAAGCATGGTCGAGCAGAATTCAAAGGGGGCGCTCAATGGATAACCTTTATACCTACAAGAGCGATCAGGACTTATTGACCACTGCTCAAGAGGTTTCGGCTCTTCTTTCGTGTGCAGCTTTTGTAGCTATAGCGAACGATGAAAAGAAGCGCATCCACCTGATGGCTTTAATGGATATTGCATCGCGCTTGGCTGATGATCTGGCTAACGCTTTGGATAAGTCATTCGTCCTTCCAGCTGAAGGGGAACGCAAATGATCAGTAACGTGAAATTCAACGAGCTGGCTAACCGCGTTGATCTGCTGGTTGAAAAGATTTTGCATCTTGAGGCACAGGTTAAGTCACTCACCGATAGTCAGGGAGGAGAAATCCCTCCGGGTATGACGCCAGTAGCAACACTGGCCGCTGAATACGGTATCTCAACCAAAAAGGCTGAGGAGTTGGCGAAAAACACAGGGGTGATGCTGGTTAAGCTGAAATCTGGCGGGTTCGTTGCGCCTGATGAAAAGTTCAGGGAAGCGGCTCGGCTGGTGTTGCGCAGTGCTAAGCGCAAATATGGCTCTGCGTACTGGTTCCATCCTCTGATCGGCAAATTCCAGATGAGCGGGGGCATTCCAAAATGACGGTACAACTGACAGCTGTAGAAACTGTATCTGATGCCTTGTTCACCTGTTCGTATCTGTGGGCGCATGGCAAGCAGTACAGTCGCAGCGATTTGGATAAAGCCCTCCACCAGCATAAGGACCCCACTACCCGTTACGGAAAGCTGGTGGCTCGCCTTAACCAGATAGCAGCAATGCCGTATGAGGAGCTTTGTGATGCCGGGTATCTCGATACGGACCGCAAACAAATGATTACCGCACGGCGTTCAGTGCTGGTGGAAGAGATAGGCGAAGGGGAAATGAATGCCATGCTGTCTGACGTGCAGCGCATTCACCGCGTCTTCCCTGATGCTGGTGCAAAGTTCAGGACAAAGCTGCCTCTCTCTCGCGGTTCTGAGGGATTTGATATCCGTCAGGACTATATCCTTAAACACTTTCTGCCAGCGCAATCACTGTGCAGCATTTACGGTCCCAGCGGTTCGTATAAGAGTTTTCTCGCTGTATCGTGGGCCTGTCACATCGCTGCGGGTCTTCCATGGGCGGGGAAGAAGGTCACTCCCGGCGCGGTGCTGTATGTGGTTGGTGAGGGGGGCGTAGGCGTTCCCCGGCGTATAAAGGCTTGGGAGCAGGCGCACGGCATACAGGCAGACAACCTCTGGCTGGTCAATCGTCCGGTGTTCCCTGTGCGTGAGTCAGAGGTAACGGAAGTGCTTCTGGCTGCCAGGCAGATTGAAGCCGAATGTGGTGTACCGGTTCGCATGGTGGTGATCGATACGCTGGCCCGTTGTTTTGGTGGTAACGACGAGAACGACGCTCGTGATATGGGGGCGTTTATTGAGGGGTGTGACGTTATCAAACAGAAAACGGGTGCAACGGTGCTGGTTGTACACCACTCCGGCAAAGATGAGGGGAAGGGGGCTCGTGGTTCCAGTGCTTTCCGCGCCGCGCTTGATACCGAGTTTAATGTTAAGCGTGAAGGAGATGGAAAGGCGCTTATTCTGACCTGCACCAAGATGAAAGATGCTGAGGAGCCAGAGCGTAAGGCGTATGACCTTAGAACGGCAGAGCTTTATACCGATGAAGATGGTGAGCTGGTTTGCTCTCTGGTGGTGCACGATCAGCCGAGAGAGGCTAAAGAGGTTGAGCCTGAACTGGCCCATGTCTCCCGTCTTAGCGATAACCACCATGCACTATGGCAGGCAGTTCGCAGCCGAACAGCTAAGGGGGAGCCATGCACTATCTCCGTCATTAAAGACGATCTGCGTGCATCACTGGGGGCAGATAAAGTGAGAAAGTCATTCCCGCGCTGGCTGGACAAGCTTGAGAGTGAGCAAATTATTCGCATCGAGGGTGAGAACCTTTACCCGGTAACGATTGAGTAAATGCGGCGGGAAATGCGGCATGTGCGGCATTTAGTATGTTTTATGACCAAATGCCGCACTTAGTCCCTGTATACACGCGCTAAGTGCGGCATTTCACTAAAACCCCCGTCATTACTGGGTTTGCGTAATTTTTTGAGAAAACTGGTGCGGCGCTAAGTGCGGCATTGCCAAACGCGGCATCAAATGCGGCAAGTTAGACAAACAAGGAGAATTTATGCCTATTACGATTCGTGAAATAAAGGAACATTACGATTATTATGGGCTTCATGATATGAGCTCTATGTCAACGGCAGAGTACCAACAGATACTAGCTAATGGTGCCCTGTTCTGGATAGACCATCATGGTTTTTTGAGGAGTACGTTTTCTGATGAGATCTTAGCGACTAATGGTGTACAGTTTGATGTTCTTCTCAGCCATCTGCAAGAGTTGAGGAGCAAGGTTGACTCCTAAAAGTTGCTAAAATTTGTACGACATATGCCGATACTTTTGATGAAAATGGTGAAGAACATACGAAAAAATATTAAGCATATATTTCCCATATAAGGTAGTATCACACTCCTCAGATGCTTATCATCTGTTGATGGAAATTATGTTGTTGATCTTACTGAAGAAAACTGACAGATGACTACAGCTTTTGGGAAAACATGTAGCTTTTGGGCGGTTGACTCTCGTTGGTCATACAAGCTGGATAACACACCAGATGACACTCATCCCACGCAAAAATTTGTTGTTGCAGACTCTGAGATAACAATTTTTGCTGGTGATGAAAACCCGATTCTGGTAGAACAGGCAGTGATCCTTGAGCTCATTACCCATGAGCAATACTTTCAGCTGATAGCCAATCTGACCGGTGAATCGCTAGAATCCATTACTGTTTCTGAGGCTGATGGTTCGATCATAGATTTCAGTGGCAGCCATTTTTATGGTGAAGAGAAGCAACAGCCGCAAAAGCAAACGCATTTACATTACATTGGGAGTGGAGGATCACATGCTTGTGATTATTTCTACTACTCTTGTAAGAAGAAAAAATTTTTGAGCTCTCAAGGTTGTAACGTACTTGGCGCGATGAGTTACGCTTCGTACAAAGATAGAGCTACTGGTGGTGCAACCAAAGTTAAGATTTGGACTCCATCGAATAACTACGGGAACGTCGAGCGGTACGATCAAATCGCTACCGGCGACATACCCGCATATCATTCATACGTTTCTGAAAAGGTACATAGCATGCTTACTCAGCTCAATCATCAGAATGATTTGCAGTTGAGCGCTGACAGCTCCATTCCAAGTGCTCGCTGCTCTTCAAGCACGCAAGAAAACGGGAATCTTCGTAAAGTTTCTTTCGCATCTGCTGTTCGTCGACAGCAAAACCGCGATGAGCGTAAGCGAGCGCGTGCTGAAGAACGTTGATTTAAAAACCCAGCTTGGCTGGGTTTTTTTATGTCTGCACTACCCCCATGCTTTATTCTTTTGTAAATAATATGTTCGCCATTGTTCGTTGCTGTTTATGATGAAAATCATGCATTTACTAAGAAATCCTTATGTATATCTTTAAGAGTGGCACTCAGACGTGAGCCGCCACTGGCCGTCAGGTTTTTTGCCCTTCAGACAGGCTCCTTTACTGACGGCCTCCCCTCCAAGCGCTGGTTTCACGTCTCAACGTTAATTGTTACGGAAACCACTCCATGAAGAAATTACTCGAATTACGCCAGCAGAAAGCCGCACTCAAAACACAGATGCGTTCCATGCTGGACAAAGCCGACACCGAAAAGCGCAGCCTGAACGAAGAAGAGGGCAAAAAGTTCGATGAACTCCGCGCCCAGGCTGATGCGCTTGAAGTTGAAATCACCCGTCTTGAAGCCGTCGCCGACGATCAGCGCAATCTGCCAGGTACTTCCGTTGAAGGTGAGCCAGTAAGCAACGACGAGCTGCGCCACTACATCATGACCGGTGATACCCGCTCTCTCTCCACGCTGGTGCAGGCTGACGGCGGTTATACCGTTATCCCTGAGCTGGACAAAGAGATCATGCGCCAGTTGCAGGATGATAGCGTGATGCGCTCGATCGCAACGGTGAAGACCACCAAAACCAACGAATACCAGAAGCTGGTATCTGTGGGCGGCACTACCGTTAATCGTGGTACCGAAGGTGAGGCACGTACCGAAACCAGTACGCCGAAGATGGAGCGCGTTGATATCAAACTCAACCCGATCTACGCCTACCCGAAAACCACTCAGGAGATTCTCGACTTCTCCGAGGTGGATATTCTGGGCTGGCTGTCTTCTGAAATTGCTGACACCTTCACCGCTACCGAAGAAAGTGACTTTGTGAACGGCGACGGTGATAAAAAATCCAAAGGGTTCCTGTCTTACCCTCGCGCGGCCACTGCCGATAAAGCCCGTCCGTTCGGTACGCTGGAGAAGATGGAATTCGCTGACGTTTCCTCTGATGGTCTGATCGACCTTCTGTATAAGCTGAAATCCAAATACCGCAAGAACGCCGTATGGGTGATGAATTCCAACACCGCCGCCAAACTGCAAAAGCTGAAAAACGGCAACGGGGATTACATCTGGCGCGATCGTCTGGTTGCCGGTTCTCCCGATACGCTGCTGGGCCGTCCTGTTCAGTATCTGGAAACCATGCCGGATGCGGATGCGGGTAAAGCGTTCCTTGCGGTTGGCGACTTCAAACGCGGCTATTTCATCGTGGATCACACCACTGGCGTGCGTACCCGTCCTGACAACATCACCGAACCGGGTTTCTACAAGGTGCATACCGATAAATACCTGGGCGGCGGCGTGGTGGACTCCAACGCCATCAAGGTGCTTGAGCTTTCCGGCTCCGGTTCCTGATTTGACGTTTAAGGGGCTTCGGCCCCTTTTTGCCCTCTGTGGAGTCCAGTAATGAAAACAATCGATTTTGAAATCCGTACCTCCGAAGTGAGCGCCAGCAACAAAAAGCTGGTGGGCTATGCCGTGCGCTGGAACAGTCTCTCAGAAATTATCTGGGACGAGTTCCGTGAGCAGTTTGCGCCGGGCGCATTTAAAGACAGCCTGGCATCCGGTAGCGATGTGCGTGCGCTGTACGAGCATAACTATACCCAGCTGCTGGGCCGCACTAAATCCGGCACGCTGGTGCTGTCCGAAGACGATACCGGGCTGCGCTTCGAACTGACCCCGCCGAATACCCAGCTTGGCAACGATGTGCTGGAGCTGGTGGAGCGCGGGGATATCTCCGGCATGAGCTTTGGTTTCCGGGCGCTGAAAGAGGCGTGGGATATTGCTCAGTCTCCATACCTGCGCACTGTTACCGCTGCCGAACTGCGGGAGATTACCGTTACCTCTATGCCTGCTTATCCTGAGTCTGGCGTGGAAATCGCGCACCGTTCGCTTTTCTCCCAACATCCTGAACTGCGCCGCGCTGGCGATAACCGTCGCCGCTGGGCTGAGTTAGCGGGGCTTTGATATGTGGAATATCTGGCCGTTTGGCCGTAAGTCTGAACCCTCTGAGCAGCGCAGTATGACCATTGATGAGTGGCTGGCGATGGCAGGGATTCCTAATACCGGATCAGGCGAGTATGTGTCTGCGGGTACTGCGGAATCTCTGCCTGCGGTCATGAACGCCGTATCAGTTATCAGTGAGGCGGTGGCAACAATGCCCTGCTATCTCTACCGCGTCCGTAATGATAATGGTCGTGAGGCGCGAGAATGGCTGAGCAATCACCCGGTGGATTTTCTCCTGAACGAGCAGCCGAACGACTGCCAGACGCCTTACCAGTTTAAACGCACGATGATGCGTCACTGCCTACTTAATGGTAACGCCTATGCGGTGATCCAGTGGGGCCGTGACGGCCAGCCGCAATCCCTGCATCCGTATGCGCCGGGGGCGGTTGTTCCTGAGCGTATCGGCCAGCATAAGTACAAATACACTGTTACTGAGCCGTTTAGCGGGGCTGTGCGCACCTACTTGCAAGAAGAGATTCTGCACCTGCGCTACTCGACCGATGATGGCTTTATGGGGCGTTCTCCGATCTCCATCTGCCGTGAGGCGCTGGGGTTAGGTCTTGCACAGCAGCGCCACGGTGCCAGCATTATGAAAGATGGCATGATGGCGGCGGGTGTGGTGGTCACTAAAGAGTGGCTCGACAGCGTGAAGGGCAAACAGGCAATGGATGCTCTGGAGCGCTACAAAGGGGCCAAAAACGCCGGGAAAACGCCGATCCTTGAAGGGGGGATGGACTACAAGCAGCTTGGCATGAGCAATCAGGATGCTGAATGGCTGGCCTCACGTCGCTTCACCATTGAAGACATTGCCCGCATGTTCAACGTGTCGCCTATTTTCCTCCAGGAATACAGCAACAGCACTTACAGCAACTTTAGCGAAGCGAGCCGCGCATTTCTTACCATGACCATGCGCCCGTGGCTGGCGAACTTCGAACAACAAATCAAATCTGCGCTGCTGGTGGCCTCTCCGGTTCCGGGAACCCGCTACCAGGTGGAGTTCGACTCTGCTGACCTTCTCCGCGCCACGCCAACCGAACGTTACGCCACATATGAGCGCGGCATTAAGAACGGGATCATGAACCCGAACGAAGCCCGTGAACGTGAGGGGATGCCGCCGCGTGAAGGTGGTGACGAATTCAGCCAGGCATGGAAGCAAGAAGTGAAGATCAGCAAAGACGGCAAGGAAGGTGACGAATGAGAGCCGGAAAGATGAAACGCCGCGTTACCTTTCAGAAGTCTGAATCTCACCGCGACCCGACTGGTCAGGTTATCTATGAATGGGCTGACCTTGCCACCGTCTGGGCTGAAATTCGAGCTATCAGCGGGCGTGAGCGCATGTCTTCCGGGGCACTTTACTCCGAGGCTACAGTGCGAATCTGGACGCGCTACCGCGACGATATAACCACCGCAAACCGCATTCTGTACCGCTCGCCAAACGTCCGGGGGCAGGTTTACGGCATTGTGGCCGTAATTCCTGATGTGGATCACACCCGGCTTGAGCTGCTGTGCAAGGGAGGCATTTTCAATGAGTGAGTTAATCGGTCTGGAAGAAGCAAAGCTGCATTGCCGTATTGATGACGATTATGAAGACACGCTGATACAGGCGTACATCGAAGCTGCGCTGGAGGTCTGCCAGAAGCATATTGGCAAGCGATTTGATAACGGTCTGGAGTTCACCCCTGCTATCAAGATTGGCTGTCTGATGTACGTCTCTCAGCTGTACGAGTACCGCACGATGATTGGTGACACCGACGCCAAAGAAATACCGATGGCTGTCTCTGCGTTGTGGTCTGTCTACCGAGATGTGGGGGTGTACTGATGCCGTGGCAACCACTACGCCGGTGCACAGAGCCGGGATGCAATAAGCGGGTGAAGTCTGGCAAGTGTGACGAGCATAAGCGGGAAGCGTGGCGGGCAGAGGATGCCAGACGCGGCCACCGTCGCGCCCGTGGCTATTCAGCCTCATGGGAGAAGTACCGCGCTCAGTACCTTAAGCGCTATCCGCTGTGCGTTGAGTGTCAGAAGCATGGCCTCTACGTTCCTGCAAAGATTGTCGATCACATCATCCCTATCACCGGCGGTGATGATGTTCTGTTCTGGCCTGAGTGGAATCACCAGCCGTTATGCCAGGTGCATCATAACCAGAAGACCACACAGCAAGACCCAACCACCAAAGCGAAGCGCAAAGCAGGGTTGTACCGTGAGCAGGAAGAGCGTGCAGCCCGTCGCAATGACTGGATGTATGAGGCTGACAATGACCGAGCAGGAACAGCAGCGGCTGATTAGTGGGCTGATAAAGCAGCGCGAGGCATGGCAACCTGCCAGACAGAGAGCGCACACGAATCCCGTAGCAAAGCGCATGAGTGAACGTGATCGGGAGGTGATGGAATGCTTCCGCAACCGCTGACAGGCGGCATGGGCGGGGTGGGGGAGGTTTTAAAGACAACCCCCCTGCTGCAAGGCACCGCCTGCCCCCTCAAATTTTTACGCACGGTGATTTTTTTGAAAATAAAACGCGATGGAAACGAGAAATTTTTATGGCAAGACCACCAAAACCGCCCGCTTACCTTGATGAGTTAGCCGCGCAGCAGTGGAAGGCGAAGGCAAAGCAACTGGCCGAACGCGGGGATCTGACTCCCGCCGACTGGAACAACCTTGAGCTTTTTTGCGTTAACTATTCGATGTACCGCAAAGCAGTGGAAGACCTTGCCAGCCGCGGATTCAGCATTGTTAACAGCCAGGGCGGCGAGAGCCGTAATCCGGCGCTTAGCGCAAAGGCCGACGCTGAAAAAATCATGATTAAAATGTCGTCGCTGCTGGGCTTTGATCCAGTAAGCCGCCGCCGTAATCCGGTAGAAACGGAAGAGGAGGACGAGCTTGACCGTCTGGAATGATTACGCAAACGCCATTAAATCCGGTGAAATTCCGGCCTGTAAGCGCGTAAAACAGGCCGTTGAAAGGTACTTTTCAGACCTGAATGACCCCCGTTATGAGTTCGATACGGCGACCGTGGAGCGGTTTATTGCTTTCTCCCGGCTCTGTCCACACGTCAAAGGCCCGCTGCGCGGCCAGCCTATAGAGCTGGAGCCGTGGCAACAGTTCGCCTTTGCTAATCTGCTGGGCTTTAAGAACAGCGAGTCAGGGCGCCGGAAGTACAGCAGCGCATTTATTGAGGTGCCGCGTAAGAACGCCAAATCAACCGTGGCCGCCATGCTGGCTAACTGGTTTCTGGTGATGGAGAAGGGCCAGCAGGATATCTACACGGCGGCGGTGAGTCGTGATCAGGCCCGAATCGTATTCGACGATGCCCGCCAGATGTGCCTGCTGTCAAAACCGCTGAAAAAGCGTGTCAATATCCAGGCACATAAGGTCATTTTCCCGAAAAACAACAGCCTGTTAAAGCCTCTGGCGGCGAAAGCGGCCACCATTGAGGGGACTAACCCCAGCCTGGCGATTGTCGATGAATACCACCTTCACCCGGATAATGGTGTTTATTCCGCGCTTGAGCTGGGTATGGGCGCACGTCCGGAGGCGATTTTATTCGCTATCACGACCGCCGGGAGTAACGTTGTCTCTGCCTGTAAACAGCATTATGACTACTGCTGCCAGATTCTGGCCGGGGAAGAGAGCAACGATTCGCTGTTTGTCCTGATCTACGAACTGGACGACGAAAGCGAGGTTGAGCAGCCTGAAATGTGGATCAAGGCTAACCCTAACCTGCATGTGTCCGTTGATGCGGCGAAACTGGAATCCACTATCCAGAAAGCGCGGGGCATACCGTCGCAGTGGGTCGAAATGCTGACCAAGCGTTTCAATATCTGGTGCCAGGGCTCCACGCCGTGGATGGGGGCCGGGGCATGGGATGCCTGTGCGCTCGACTATACCGAAGAAGACCTTGCCGGGATGGAGTGCTACGCCGGGTTTGACCTGTCCTCTACCAGCGACATCACCAGCGTAAGCTACGCGTTCCCGTTCGACAGGGAGATCAGACTCCTTACCCGTCATTATCTGCCGGAAGCACAGTTGCTTAACGTCGCCAACAAAAACCGCGCCATCTACCGCCAGTGGGTAAAAGCGGGCTGGATACGCACCACGCCTGGCGACTGCATCGACTATGACCGCATCCGTGACGATATTCTGCGCGATGCTGAAACCTTCAATATCCGGCTGGTGGGTTTCGATACGTGGAACGCCACGCACCTGCGCACCCAGCTACAGGGGGCGGGGCTTGATGTGGAGCCGTTCCCGCAAACCTATCTCAAATTCAGTCCGGTGGCGAAATCCTTTGAGGTGTTCGTTAATCGCAGAGTGGTTCGCCACCGTGGCGATCCGGTTCTGGCCTGGGCGATTGGGAACGTGGTGATGGAGTCTGACGCCAACGCCAACATTAAGCCCAACAAGAAGAAATCCTCTAACAAGATAGACCCGGCGGTATCCGCGCTAATGGCGTTCGGAACCTTCCAGGCTGAGCACGAGGATTTTGCTTTCGACATGAGCGACAGCCACAAACAACGGCTGGCGACATTTAACGGTATCTGACTGGAGTAGAACGATGAATACAGCTAACAATGAAACACTTGCTACCATCCGTATGTTTGGCCCGCTAGGTAAGACCTTCGGTAAAACTCACCAGCGCCTTGTAAGGACTACGCATGAAGCTTTTCGGGCTCTGGCCGTAACAATTCCCGGATTCGAAAAATACATGAATACAAGTAGAGCTCGCGGTTTAACGTATGCGATTTATGTCGGGAAAAAGAACATTGGGGCAGATGACCTGGAATTTCCGAACAATGGACGCGAGATTCATATCGTTCCGGTGGTAATTGGAAGTAAAAAAGCAGGGATGTTACAAACTATTCTCGGCGCGGTACTAGTGGTAGTAGGGGCAATTGGGGTTACGGTTGGTCAAGCATGGGGTGGCGGAACATGGGGGCCCGTTGCCTGGAAACTTGGAGCGGCCATGATCGCTGGCGGTGTTGTGCAATTACTTTCTCCACAACCTACTGGACTTGCAAGCAAACAAAGTGCGGACAATAAGGCTTCATACGCATTTGGCGGCGTTACGAATACTGCTGCACAAGGTTATCCGGTACCATTGCTTTATGGAAAGCGCCGTATCGGCGGTGCAATCATATCGGCAGGTATCTATGTGGAGGATCAGCTTTGACAAATCAGATGCTACTCTGGCCGGAAGGTGAGGTATTTACCCGAGAGGTATTAATACCAACGAAATACGAGCCATTGCCGGTGGAGGTAACTTACATTGTTCCTCCTTTCGATAAGGTTGTGGAGACATGGCAGAACAGGGACCCGGCGAAGGCCTACGCTCTTTTTAGACAGTTCATTGTTGACTGGGATCAGCAGGACAAACTTACCGACGAAATACTTATGTGTTTTCTGACAGCTTACCCTGGTACAGATCAAGCTATTTTTGCGGGTTGGTGTGAGCATATGAAGGCGCATCTTGAGAAAAATCAAGAGTCATTTATCCATTCGCCAAACACTATTAATTAAGCCTGCATATCCGTTATGCGGTTGGATTCAAACATAAAGAAGGGGATGAAGTGAGAAAGATATTTTCCTTGTTTGTCGCATCGATTTTACTGGCTGGTTGTTCAGTAGACACTATTACTAGCAAACCTCCAATTTTCACTGGTAAAAGCCCAAAAAATCCAGCTGCGGTAGTTCGCTGCTTGGCACCCAAGATGTCAGATTTGAACCCATCGGCAACAACAATGGAGACTGAAACGGGCTACAGAATAGTGGTATCAGTTTCTGATGTAGGTGCTTCAGTTGTTGCCCTGGTGGATGCTGACGGTGAGGGCTCAGAGGTCAGAATGCACGCATTTACAGCCGGATATGGAAACCCATGGGGTAAAATGGCTATGGCCTGTCTTTAGTTATGGCTTCGCCCGTGAGTTTAAAATTTTTAATTAATATTGCGGGCTGATCGAGCCCGCATTTTATTACAGTTTGTTGTACATTTTTGCTGCGAAATCATGAACTGCCTGAGGAATATCCGAAGGGGTGCCTAACATCGTTGGCGCATCGGATACAAAGAACATTATTGCATCTTTGATTTCTTCGAAAGTAGGTGTAGGGGATAGGCGCTTGAGGTTTGACACCGCCCGTTTAAATTCAGCCGCATCCATCGGATGGGGGCTAAACCAAGTTGGTCGGTCGGCCCAACATTTCACTGCTTTTTTTACCTCAATGTTCATTTGTAACTCCTTGAATTTTTTTGCCATGTGAAATGAAAATTAATCAGCGTCCTTTCTATGTTGCCAGGTACTTATCAAAAAGAGCGCCATGGAGCCAGAGAGATTCACAGCGAGTTCAGCGTGACGCGGAGAGGGTTTAACGGCCGCTCTGTTCTTACCATGGGCATCTCCCAAACGGTTACGGAGAGTACCAAGTCCGTTCACAACAGCGGAACACCCGCCTAATATTTGCTTAAAAATACTTTCTGAATGCTGATCGCTAGAAAGATTTAACTCTTTGGAGACGAGCTTGTAGAGTTCAGACATCTCAATATTTTTATTGTTATAGGGGACGTTCATATCATCCAGGATGTGCTTACAGACTGTTTCTAGCAACGTTCTGGCCGAAGTTATTGCTCCGTCTGGATCTGTTAGTCTGCGCTCTAGAGCTTTTGTCCAAACAGCATGGACCCCGTCAGTATCAAAAGATTTGAAAGCATCCGTAATTACTTCATCTGCTGGTGCTCGGTTCTTGCCTTCTATGAAGTCGAGCAAAGGGGTGAATTCGGCCCAGATGTAGGTACGGCGCTCAGCATATGAGGGGAATTTGCTTTTGATAAATTGCCAGAACTGATCGAGAGATCTGCTTTTACGCACAAAGCTGGGCACTAATGACTTATAGAGCGGATTATCAAGAAAGTAATTTCTCAACTCTGCATAATCATCAGCAGGCGTTGTGCCGTTCGTTGCAGTGCTAATCATGATTAACTGGAGATGTTCTGCTTTCTCGCTATCGTCCAGCAGCTCTTCCATTACCGAAGCCATAAAATCCCTCTGATATTGTGCGTTGATTTCTGATATTCAACATCAAGGTTTAATGTGGTTCAAGGATGTTCAGCGGCCTGTGCAGTCAGTGGTGCAGTCAGTTAAATAAAAAAGGCGCGTCCCCATGCCGAAGAGCGCCTTTTTAAACAAGCATTTAACTGACTAGTATCAGTTCATGCCGTATTTTTTCAGTTTCTTACGCAGAGTACCACGGTTGATACCCATCATCAGCGCAGCGCGGGTTTGGTTACCGCGGGTGTATTGCATCACCATGTCCAACAGTGGCTGTTCAACTTCAGCCAGTACCAGCTCATACAGGTCATTAACATCCTGACCATTCAGTTGAGCAAAATAGTTCTTCAGTGCCTGTTTAACCGAGTCACGCAGGGGCTTTTGAGTTACCTGGTCCTGAGAGTTAACGGTAGAAACGGTCAGTACGTCAGAATTTACGCGTTGTTCGAACATAGTTCTGTCAGCTCTTTATTTCATTACGCAAGATTTTCGAAGTATGCCTCCAACGCCTCCAGCTGTACGCTGGCATCCTCTATGGCGTTGAATGTGCGCCGAAACTGGTCATCTGGAGCATGCTCCTGGAGATACCAGGAGACGTGTTTACGCGCAATTCGGTACCCTTTTGCCTGACCATAAAAGTCATGCAATTCCCGAACATGCGAACAAAGCAAGCGCTTAACCTCTGCCAGTGGCAGGGGGGCAAGCAGCTCCCCAGTGTCCAGATAATGCTGGATTTCCCGGAAGATCCAGGGTCTTCCCTGAGCGGCACGTCCTATCATCAGAGCATCAGCTCCCGTATAGTCGAGCACAGCTCTGGCTTTACGCGGGTCAGTTATGTCGCCATTCGCGATAATCGGAATGGAAACTTTCTGCTTAACTGCCCGAATGCTGTCGTATTCAGCTTCACCGTTGAACAAACAGGCGCGAGTGCGTCCATGAATGGTCAGGGCCTGAATGCCACAGTCTTCGGCCAGTTGGGCAATTTCTACACAGTTACGGTGTTCCGGCGACCAACCCGTGCGAATCTTCAACGTAACAGGAACGTCCACTGCGCTGACAACCGCCGTCAGGATAGATTTCACCTGGTCGGGGTATTGCAGAAGGGCTGAACCTGCAAGCTTGCGATTCACCTTTTTGGCCGGGCACCCCATATTGATATCAATAATCTGGGCACCACTTTCCACGTTAATCCGCGCGGCATCTGCCATCTCTTCAGGCACGCTTCCGGCAATTTGCACGGTGCGGATACCTGGTTCATCAATGTGCACCATCCGAAGGCGGGATTTATCGCTTTCCCAGACCTGCGGGTTAGACGACATCATCTCGGATACGGTTAAACCGGCTCCCATCTCATAACACAGCGTCCTGAACGGCCGGTCTGTTATACCTGCCATTGGGGCTGCGATCAGGCGATTTCTAAGCTGGTGGTGTCCGATGCGCATGAGTTAAGAAATGACCATACTGTGACTGCAAGGCGGCGTATATTACGCATTTTTTGCACGAGATGAAAGGCCAAACTTTGAACAATCCACTGTTATAGATCATGGAATCGCCGCTCTGTCTTTCTGTTAAAAATTATTCACTATTTAAATCATTATGTTAGGCGGGGATGGTTATTTTATGGACGCTTACAATTTACCGTAACTTCTCGTCATTTCTGAATAAAAGCGTCACTGAAGCGGGATATTCTGCTGTTTTTAGCAGCAGTTTATCCCGCTTCTTTGCGATCTGCGTCGCATTTTAGAAGATGATCGTATTGCGAGAAATGCCTCTTATTCGACCACTACACGTCCATGCAGAGACTGTACCGGACGGTTATTATCGTGATGCATGGTATGGGTAAACTTATCGAGCTGTTCTGCGGAGACTGTCATCGGGTGCTTAAGCACAATCCAGGTGACACCTTCTGAACACGGAGGGGTGGTCAGTGAACCACTAAAGCGGAAGTACGTTTTATCTTCCGGCAGCAGCGTATTCAGGTTGAGATCTCCTTTGATGGAGACGTTCTGCTCGGCCAACTGAGGCATCACGCTCCACAGCTTTTCAAGCTCCGGGTTTGCGGCGCCTTTATCGAACATCACCGCAACCACCGTCAGCTCCCCTGCGGCATTTTTATGAACCAGGTGCATTTCCATTGCATATTTCTTGCCGTGAACGGTGTTTTCGCTCGGAGAGTGGAAATGGAACTGTTGTAACGTCCAGGTTTGCTTATCCAGCGTGATCGTATCGCGGGTGTCAGCCGGTTCACTTGCCTGAATGGTGTGGCCATTGTTCGTCAGCGTCACGGGGCCATCAATGTAGTGCGTTTGGAGCGGGGAGAGATGGGCGTCCAGGGTCGAATCAATATTAATCGGCGACTGGTTCATTCCTTTCTGACAGGTCTTGTATGCCTCGTCCAGTTCGCCCCAGTGTTCCGGTGATTCCTTCCCTTCGTAGCCCCAGTGTGATGCGAATGCTGAAGCCGTAACCATGCTCAGCGCCAGCAGCGCTGCCTTGCCTGTAATGTGTTTCATCATATTCTTCCGGTGAATTTTTGTAATACAAATCAACATGATTTGTGTGGATATTTTACCGGAGAATGAGTAGAGGAATGAAGCCGATCGGCAGGGAAAGCGGCGTGGTCAGATGACCACGCCAAAAGCTTATTTTTTACGGCCGGTGATACGGCACCACTCTTCTTTTTCCACCACCGGGTCGAGAGTGAAGAGATCGGCATAGGCTTCGCATACGCTGTCAGCCTGGCTTGCCAGAATGCCGGAGAGCCCCAGCAGACCGCCCTCAACGGGCAGCACGCTGATTAACGGCGCCAGCTCGCGCAGTGGACCCGCCAGAATGTTTGCGACTACCACATCGGCTTTCATGGCGTCTGGTTGCGCGTCCGGGAGATACAGCTCCAGACGATCGGAGACGCCGTTGCGCTCAGCATTATCGCGGCTGGCCTGAATCGCCTGTGGATCGATATCGATCCCGATGGCTTTTGCCGCGCCCAGTTTCAGTGCGGCAATGGCGAGGATCCCGGATCCGCACCCGAAGTCGATCACTGTCTTACCGTCAAGATCCAGGCCATCCAGCCACTGCAGGCACAGGGACGTAGTTGGATGGGTGCCTGTACCAAACGCCAGGCCCGGATCGAGCATCACGTTAACGGCGTTTTCATCAGGGACTTCACGCCAGCTCGGACAGATCCACAGACGTTTGCCGAACTGCATAGGGTGGAAGTTATCCATCCACTCGCGTTCCCAGTCTTTGTCTTCCAGCTGTTCGATTTTGTGAGCAAAGCCCGCGCCCAGCAGCGGATGGTTTTCCAGAATGGCGACCACTTCTTTCATGTCAGTTTCGGCATCAAACAGGCCAATAACGTCGGTGTCGCCCCACAGGCGGGTTTCGCCCGGCAGTGGCTCAAAGACCGGCGTGTCATGCGTGTCCTGGAAGGTGATAGAGACCGAACCGGCCTCCATCAGCGCATCGCTCAGTTCCTCGGCGTTAGCGCCGGTTGTGTTCAGTTTTAGTTGGATCCACGGCATGGCAAAACTCTTTATTTATCAGTAGAAATCACAGGTTGTGGGACGGGCTGACCGAAACGGTTGCCCACCACAAACGCCAGTAAACTTAGCAGTAACGAAGGCACAATCGGATGGAAGCCCAGGTACTGAATTTTAAACGTTGCGAGAACGGCATACAGCACACCGCCGACAATCATGCCGCTCAAAGCGCCCGCAGCATTCGCCCGTTCCCAGTAGAGCCCTAACACCAGCGGCCAGAGGAAAACGGCTTCGAGGCCGCCAAACGCCAGCAGATTCAGCCAGATGATCATCTCCGGCGGACGCCATGCGGCAAGCAGCAACAGCGCGCCTAATACCAGCGTAATTACGGCAGACATGCGCTTTAAGCGTCGTTCGTTTTCCATCTGCTCAGGACGCAAATTCAGATAGAGATCTTTGATAATCGTAGCGGAACTTTGCAGCAGCTGAGCGTTGATGGTCGACATAATGGCAGCCATCGGCGCGGCAAGGAAAATCCCGGCAGCAAACGGTGGCAGCACTTTCACCATCAGGGTTGGGATCACCAGATCGGGCACGGTGAGGTCCGGAATCACGGCCCGTCCTAATGCTCCTGCCAGATGCATTCCCAGCATCAGTATTGCCACCACAATGGTCCCGATAATAATCCCGCGGTGGACCGCTTTACTGTCCTTATATGAGATACAGCGTACGGCGGTATGCGGCAGACCAATAACCCCGAAGCAGACCAGCACCCAGAACGAGGTCATAAAGGTTGGCGAAAGGATGTCATCTGCGCCCTCCGGAGCGACCAGTTTCGGGTCAATCGCTTCAAGGGTTTCCACAGCGTGGCTCAGCCCACCTGCTGCATGGACAACCCCCACCAGCAGCACGATGGTTCCGATGAGCATCACCATGCCCTGCATGGTGTCGTTCAGCACGCTGGCGCGGAATCCACCAAACGCCGTATAGAGCGCGATACTGATGCCGAAGATAAGCAGGCCCGTTTCGTACGGGATCCCTGCTGCGGTTTCCAGCAGACGGGCTCCGCCGATAAACTGCACCGTCATTGCGCCAATAAAGGCGATCAGCAGGCTAAGACTTGCCAGCCATACCAGTAAACGGCTGCGATAACGGGCAAACAGCATGTCGTTTAGCGTCACGGCGTTATAGCGACGCGCCAGGATAGCAAACTTCTTGCCGAGTATCCCCAGAGAGAGCCAGACGGCCGGAAGCTGGATCATCGCCAGCAGCACCCAGCCTAATCCGTATTTATAGGCGGCACCGGGACCACCTATAAACGAACTGGCACTGATATAGGTGGCTGTAAGCGTCATCGCTAAAACAATGCCCCCCATCGAACGGCTGCCGAGGAAGTATTCGTTCAGAAAGGTGCCGGTGCTCCTTTTACGCATGGCATACACGGACAACCCAAACACGACCAGCAAGTAAGCGATCAGTGGCAGAATGACTTCAAGCTGCATCGTCGTCCTCCAGGGAAATGTCGCGATAAATGAACTTC
Source organism: Enterobacter sp. BIDMC92 (assembly GCF_001030225.1). Classification (NCBI taxonomy): domain Bacteria; kingdom Pseudomonadati; phylum Pseudomonadota; class Gammaproteobacteria; order Enterobacterales; family Enterobacteriaceae; genus Enterobacter; species Enterobacter sp. BIDMC92. The sequence continues at coordinate 4,272,958 of NZ_KQ087598.1, read as the reverse complement.
ACCATTGCCCAGCAAAGGAGGATGAAGATCAGCGGTACGAGCAGGCAGGCCATTTCAAACCAGTGCGGCAGGCCGGTAATACCGATACTGGAGTCAGGTAAGTAAGCGGTTACTAACCATGCAGCAAGATAGAGAAGGGTCAGCCACAGCGCCCAGCGCGCTTCTTTATGGGCCTGAACAAAACGTTTGTCCATTGTTTGTCCCTTGTGGATGAAGAAAGCGGGGATTGTACATGATGAGGCTTTCCTGGCCCCAGAAATAAAAAAGGCCGGAAATCCGGCCTTTTTGCAACGCTGCTTTATTACTTCTCGTTCAGACCGAGTTTTTTCTCCAGATAGTGGATGTTGGTACCACCATTCTGGAAGTGCTCATCGCTCATGATACGCATCTGCAGATCAACGTTGGTCTTGATACCGTCGATGATCAGTTCCTGCAGGGCGTTCTTCATGCGGGCAATCGCCACGTCACGGTTTTCACCGTAGCAGATAAGCTTGCCGATCATCGAGTCATAGTACGGCGGTACAGTGTAACCGGCGTAGATATGAGACTCCCAACGCACACCAAAGCCACCCGGCGCGTGGAAACGCGTGATTTTACCCGGGCTTGGCAGGAAGGTGTTCGGGTCTTCGGCGTTGATACGGCACTCGACCGCATGGCCTTTCACCACAACTTCTTCCTGCTTGATGGACAGCGGCTGGCCGGCAGCAATACGCAGCTGCTCTTTGATCAGGTCAACGCCGGTGATCATTTCGGTAACCGGGTGTTCAACCTGAATACGGGTGTTCATCTCAATGAAGTAGAACTCGCCGTTTTCGAACAGGAACTCGAAGGTACCCGCTCCGCGATAGCCGATATCGACACACGCTTTGGCGCAACGCTCGCCGATGTAGCGACGCAGTTCCGGGGTGATGCCCGGTGCAGGTGCTTCTTCAACCACTTTCTGGTGACGACGCTGCATGGAGCAGTCACGTTCTGCCAGATAGATAGCGTTACCCTGACCGTCTGCCAGCACCTGAATTTCGATGTGGCGTGGGTTTTCCAGGTATTTTTCCATGTACACCATGTCATTGCTGAACGCGGCTTTCGCTTCAGCTTTGGTCATGGAGATGGACTGCGCCAGTTCAGCATCGCTGCGCACAACGCGCATACCGCGACCGCCGCCGCCGCCGGACGCCTTGATGATAACCGGGTAGCCAATGCGTTTCGCATGAGCACGGTTAGCATCCATGTCGTCGGTCAGAGGGCCGTCAGAGCCTGGTACAGTTGGAACACCGGCTTTCTTCATCGCGGTGATCGCGGACACTTTGTCGCCCATCAGGCGGATGGTGTCAGCTTTCGGACCGATGAAGATAAAGCCAGAGCGTTCAACCTGCTCAGCAAAGTTGGCATTCTCAGAGAGGAAGCCGTAACCCGGATGAATTGCCACCGCGCCGGTGATTTCAGCGGCGCTGATGATAGCCGGGATGTTCAGATAGCTTTTTACGGACGGAGCCGGGCCAATACAGACCGTCTCATCCGCCAGCAATACGTGTTTTAAATCGCGGTCCGCGCTTGAGTGCACAGCGACGGTCTTGATGCCCAGCTCTTTACAGGCACGAAGAATACGCAGTGCGATCTCGCCGCGGTTGGCGATAACAATTTTATCCAGCATGTTCGCCTCGTTACTCGATGACGACCAGCGGCTCGTCAAATTCAACCGGCTGACCACTTTCGACCAGAATCGCTTTCACAGTACCTGATTTGTCTGCTTCGATCTGGTTCATCATTTTCATCGCTTCAACGATGCACAGGGTATCGCCTACGTTGACTTTCTGACCCACTTCGATGAACGCCTTCGCGTCCGGGCTCGGGGTGCGGTAGAAAGTACCAACCATTGGGGAACGTACGATGTGACCACTGATTTCTGCTGCAGCGGCAGGTGCGGCTTCAGTTGCTGCTGGCGCAACGGCTGCGGAGAGCGCAGGCTGCTGCACTGGCGCAGCATAAGCCTGCTGCATTACCGGGAAGCTAGCGGCCGGGGCTGCACGGCTGATGCGTACAGACTCTTCGCCTTCAGAAATTTCCAGTTCGGAGATGCCTGATTCTTCAACCAGCTCGATCAGTTTTTTAATCTTACGAATATCCATGAGTGGGTTCCGTACTCTTGTTTAGTGTGATTGTGACAAGCGTTTTACCGCTGTCTGTAAAGCGTATGAATAACCGTCAGCGCCCAGTCCGCAGATAACGCCAGCGGCGATATCCGACAGATACGAATGGTGGCGGAACGGCTCTCGGGCGTGCACGTTACTGAGATGGATCTCGATAAACGGGATACTCACCGCCAGCAGTGCGTCGCGGATAGCAACACTGGTGTGCGTAAACGCGGCCGGATTGATCAGGATATAGTCCACATTGTCTTTAGCCTGATGAATACGGTCGATGAGTGCGTACTCCGCATTTGACTGAAAATGGTCCAAATCCACATTCAGTGACGCTGCTTCCGTACCCAGACGGTTAACAATTTCACTCAATGTCAGCGTTCCGTACTTCTCTGGCTCGCGGGTGCCGAGCATGTTGAGGTTCGGTCCGTTCAAAACTAAGATCTGGAATTTATCAGCCATTGTGCCGCTATCTCCTGCGAATCTCGGGTAAAAAACAAAATATACCTTCAACGCGCGATTGTCACCTAATCAGAGTCCGAAAACTCCGTCAGGGAAACCAAAGTCGCACATTATAACGATTTCGTAGCATTTGGCAGCTAAATACTGGTCTTATCAGGGAAGATTATCAACCGCTATCCGAAAAAGATTTGCGGTTGACGGGGAATCTGCGGGAAAACGCACAGTTTCGCGAACTATCGCAACCACTGGCGGAACTTCTTGTAACGCCATGCTAAAAGCACTGCGGCCGCCAGTGCGTACAGAACGGGCTGAGGCGAGAGGATCTTCACTGACCACAGGTAGTGAATGGGGGCGAGGATCGCGACAAGATAGACGAAGTTGTGCAGCAACTGCCAGCGCCTGCCCAGTTTACGCTGCGCGTATTGCGTGGAGGTCAGCGCTAACGCCAGTAAAATCACCCAGCTCACAATACCCAGCGTCAGATAAGGACGTGTCACCAGCTCGCGGCCCAGCAGCGCCAGATTGTTAATCCCCAGTTCCAGCAGCGCATAGCTGGTAAGGTGCAGCGTCGCCCAGGCAAAACACCATAGCCCCAAAAGCCGACGGGTGCGAATCAATAATGGTTGTTTAGCGTAGCGTGCCAGCGGCGTCACGAGCAAGGTGGCCAGCAAAAATTTCAGCGCCATCCTACCCGTAAAATGCTGGATATCCTTGGCCGGGTCGGCGCTAAAGAGGCCCTGGCTGGCGGCCCAGAATAGCCAGATAAAAGGAAGTAACCCGGCCAGGTGCAGCAGCACTTTCAGCCAGGTAATCTGCTTTGCCGTTAAACGCACTTAGAAATTCTCCCGTAAGTTCAGCCCACGATAGAGAGACGCCACCTCATCGGCATAGCCGTTAAACAGCAGCGTCGGCTGCCGCTTCACGTCCAGCGCACCGCCGGAACCGATAAAACGCTCGGTTGCCTGCGACCAGCGCGGGTGATCCACATGCGGATTCACATTCGCGAAGAACCCGTATTCGTCCGGCGCGGCCAGGTTCCAGGTGGTTGGCGGACGTTCGCGGGTCAGCTTAATGCTGACGATCGATTTAATTCCTTTGAAGCCATATTTCCACGGCACGGTTAAACGGACAGGGGCGCCGTTCTGCGGGGGAAGCGCTTTGCCATAAACGCCGACGGTCAGCAGGGTCAGAGGGTGCATCGCTTCGTCAAGACGTAATCCTTCTACATAGGGATAGTCCAGTCCACCACCGATAAACCGGTCTTTCTGCCCTGGCATCTCATCCGGCGCGTAACGCGTCTGGAAAGCGACATATTTTGCGTTGCTGGTGGGCTCAACCATTGCCAGTAATTTATGCAGCGGGAAGCCGACCCAGGGCACCACCATCGACCAGGCTTCCACACAGCGCATACGATAGATGCGCTCCTCTAACGGGAAACGGGTGGTGAGGTCGTGATGATCCAGGGTCAGGGGTTTGGCCACTTCGCCATCAATCTTCAACGTCCACGGATCGGTTTTGAGGCTTCCAGCGTTGGCGGCAGGATCGGCTTTGTCGAGGCCAAATTCGTAGAAGTTATTGTAGCCAGTGACTTTATCTTCCGGCGTGAGCGTCAGTTTGTTTTGCCACTCGGCAGGTTTCGTAAAGGTGAGCGGGGCACCGGAAGGGGCCTTAGGCCGATCGTTGCCTTTAAACCAGTCGAGCAGGTCGGCGTGTGCCGCCGGGGAAAGGGTGAGCGCGGTGGCGCTGATGCCAAGCATTTTCAGGATCTGGCGGCGCTGTAACATAAAGACAGATTCGGACGTTACGTCGGCTTCCGTCAGTTTTCGATTTTTCATGGCATCCTCCGTCATGCGTTTTTCTAAGCATGACGGAGGAGAGAGATTCGCGCGAATATGTCACGAAAATTTGAAGATTAGGCGATTTTCACCAGCGCGCGACCGTGGAACTGATTTGCCATGATCTTGCTGGCATACTCCGGCGCCTGGCCGAGCGTGATTTCCGTTGCGCTCTGGGTATAGAAGGATTCTGGCAGATCGCGCACCAGCCGTTCCCAGGCTTCCTGACGACGGGCGGATGGCGTCATAACGGAATCGACACCCTGCAGGCGTACGTTACGCAGAATAAAAGGCATCACGGTGGTTGGCAGGGCAAAGCCTCCCGCCAGCCCGCAGGCGGCAACGCAGCCGCCGTAGTTCATTTGTGCCAGCACTTTTGCCAGCACCTTATCACCAACGGTATCCACCGCCCCTGCCCAGACCTGTTTTTCCAGTGGACGGGTTTCGGCAAACTCGTCGCGACCAAGAATACGGCTGGCACCGAGCTGGCGCAGATAGTCGTGCGTGCTTTCGCGACCCGAAACCGCTGCGACCTGATAGCCCAGCGTGTGCAGCAGCGTGACGGCCGTACTGCCCACGCCGCCGCTGGCGCCGGTGACGACAATTTCACCCGACTCAGGGCGGATGCCGGCATCTTCCAGCGCCATCACGCACAGCATGGCGGTAAAGCCTGCGGTGCCGATGATCATCGCTTTACGGCCATCCATACCTTTCGGCACCGGTACCAGCCAGTCGCCCTTCACCCGCGCCTGCGAGGCCAGCCCGCCCCAGTGATTTTCACCGACGCCCCACCCGGTGAGCAGCACCTGCTGGCCGGTATGGAAGCGCGGATCTTCGCTGGTGCGAACCCGGCCCGCGAAATCAATCCCGGGTACCATCGGGAAATTTCGGATGATTTTACCTTTGCCGGTAATGGCCAGCGCATCCTTGTAATTCAGACTGGACCAGTCGATGTCGACAGTGACGTCGCCTTCAGGCAGTCGGCTCTCTTCAATGGCTTGCACTGAAGCAACGGTTTTGCCGTCCTGCTGTTCTAAGATCAAAGCCTGCATACAGGATCCTCACTATTCTGATGATTGGAAAATTTGTCCTGAAGACTATACTCGCTCAATGAAACGCGATGCCGATTTAACGCAATAAATTGCCAGATACACCCGATTTGGTAGTATGCCGCATTTGAAATGCAAGTTAGCGCTTACTCGCTACCCCATCAACCCACGGAGTAATCTCAAGGATGCGATTAACGACGAAGTTCTCAGCTTTTATCACCTTGCTGACAGGACTTACCATTTTTGTCACCCTTCTGGGTTGCTCTCTGAGTTTTTATAACGCCATTCAGGACAAACTGGTCAACCGGGTACAGTCTGTCGCATCGGTGATTGATACGCGTCTGGTGACGACGTCGTTACCGGTGCTGTCCCGTGAACTTGATGAGTTAATGGTCCCTGTCGATATTGTGCAGATCGACATTCAACAGGGAAAGCATCGCGTATTAAGCCATGAACGGCAGGGAGGTTATCGGCCTGCGGGCGTAGTGAGCCAGTACCGGGAAGTGACGGTACATTCCCTTAAAAATCCAGGGATGACTATACACATGGTCTACCTCGATCCGATGGCCAGCTATTTCCGCTCCATGATGACCACTGCGCCGCTCACCGTCTCCGTGGTGTTTATTGTCATGCTGATCTTTCTCGCGGTCCGCTGGCTGCGGCGCCAGCTCTCTGGGCAGGAGCTACTGGAGCTCCGCTCGGTACGGATCCTCAATGGTGAACGCGGGCCGCAGGTGAGGGGCTCGGTCCATGAATGGCCTGCACGCGCCAGCAGCGCGCTGGATACGCTGCTCTCCGAAATCCAGTTTGCCAGCGATCAGCGTAGCCGTATGGACACGCTGATCCGCTCTTATGCCGCCCAGGATAATAAAACCGGCCTTAACAACCGTCTTTTCTTTGATAATCAGCTCGCCACGCTGCTCGACGATTCAGAAAAGGTAGGGACACACGGGGTGGTAATGATGATTCGACTGCCCGATTTCGATCTCCTGCGCGACACCTGGGGACAGCGGGCCGCGGAAGAGAATCTCTTCACGCTGATTAACCTGCTCTCCACCTTTATTATGCGCTACCCGGGCGCGTTACTGGCCCGCTATCACCGCAGCGACTTTGCCGTATTGCTGCCTCATCGCACGTTGAAGGAGTCGGAAAGCATTGCCAGCCAGCTGCTGAAGGCGGTGGATGCGCTACCGCAGAGCAAAATGCTCGACAGGGACGATATGGTGCACATGGGGATCTGCGCCTGGCGCGGTGGGCAATCGGCTGAACAGGTGATGGAACATGCCGAAGCCGCCACCCGCAACGCCGTGCTGCAGGGAGCGAACGGATGGGCAGTGTATGATGACTCGCTACCGGAAAAAGGGCGCGGCAACGTGCGCTGGCGAACGCTGATCGAGCAAATGCTTAGCCGCGGCGGACCACGTATTTATCAAAAACCCGCGGTCATGAAAAATGGCAATGTGCATCATCGCGAGTTGATGTGTCGTATTTTTGACGGTACGGAAGAGGTTATCTCAGCGGAATATCTGCCGATGGTGCTGCAATTTGGCCTCTCTGAAGAGTATGACCGCCAGCAAATTACCCGGCTGATTCCGTTTTTATCGTTCTGGCCTGAAGAAAACCTGGCGTTACAGGTCACCGTGGAGTCGTTAATACGCCCGCGGTTTCAGCGCTGGCTGCGTGATACCTTAATGCAATGCGAAAAATCGCAACGCAAACACATTATTTTTGAACTTGCAGAGGCGGATGTTGGTCAACACATCAGCCGGTTACGCCCGGTGGTACGTTTGATCAATGCGCTCGGCGCGCGTATAGCGGTGACGCAGGCCGGTTTAACGCTGGTGAGTACCAACTGGATCAAGGAGCTGGATGTGGAGTTATTAAAGCTACATCCAGGCCTGGTAAGGAATATTGAGAAGCGAACGGAAAACCAGCTGCTGGTACAGAGTCTGGTTGAAGCTTGCAAGGGAACGCGGACACAAGTCTTTGCCACGGGCGTACGCTCCAGAAGCGAATGGCAGATGTTAACAGAGCGCGGCGTCATGGGTGGTCAGGGGGATTTTTTTGCTGCCTCTCAACCGCTTGACACCAACGTGAAAAAATATTTGCAAAGATACTCTGTTTGACCTGCCGTTTACGCTGTTTTCACGTAGAATATCGCGCCTGTAGCTTTGAGTATGTCGAGCAAATAGCCAGTGAACGACCTTTAACGGGTTACAAATGTCAGTGGGGAACGCTACTGTTTACTCAGCCCTGAGGGAGTCAGGGGATGAATTTGTAACATCAGGAAACGTACTGCACAAATTTTCACCGTTGCAGATGATTTTTGCGCCTTGTCGCTGCTGCGTGTGGTTGGTAAAGTAAGCGGATTTTGTTTTCCGCCCCAGCTTTCAGGATTATCCCTTAGTATGTTGAAAAAATTTCGTGGCATGTTTTCCAATGACCTGTCCATTGACCTGGGTACCGCGAATACCCTTATTTATGTAAAAGGACAAGGCATCGTATTGAATGAGCCTTCTGTTGTGGCCATTCGTCAGGATCGTGCAGGCTCGCCGAAAAGCGTCGCTGCAGTGGGTCATGACGCGAAGCAGATGCTGGGTCGTACCCCTGGCAACATCGCCGCCATTCGCCCAATGAAAGACGGCGTTATCGCCGACTTCTTCGTGACTGAAAAAATGCTTCAGCACTTCATCAAGCAGGTTCACAGCAACAGCTTCATGCGTCCAAGCCCGCGTGTTCTGGTATGTGTGCCGGTTGGCGCAACCCAGGTAGAACGTCGCGCAATCCGTGAATCTGCCCAGGGTGCAGGTGCACGTGAAGTGTTCCTGATTGAAGAGCCAATGGCGGCGGCAATCGGTGCAGGTCTGCCTGTTTCTGAAGCCACCGGTTCGATGGTGGTGGATATCGGTGGCGGTACCACTGAAGTGGCCGTTATCTCTCTGAACGGCGTGGTCTACTCCTCTTCCGTACGTATCGGTGGTGACCGCTTCGATGAAGCCATCATTAATTACGTGCGCCGTAACTACGGCTCTCTGATCGGTGAAGCGACCGCAGAGCGTATCAAACACGAAATCGGCTCTGCGTATCCGGGCGATGAAGTGCGTGAGATCGAAGTGCGTGGCCGTAACCTGGCTGAAGGTGTTCCACGCGGTTTTACCCTGAACTCCAACGAAATTCTGGAAGCACTGCAGGAACCACTGACGGGCATCGTGAGCGCAGTAATGGTTGCGCTGGAACAGTGCCCACCAGAACTGGCGTCCGATATCTCCGAGCGCGGTATGGTTCTGACCGGTGGTGGTGCGCTGCTGCGTAACCTCGACCGCCTGTTAATGGAAGAGACAGGTATTCCTGTCGTAGTTGCAGAAGATCCACTGACTTGCGTCGCCCGTGGTGGTGGCAAGGCGCTGGAAATGATCGACATGCACGGCGGCGATTTGTTCAGCGAAGAGTAGTCGAGTTTGAGAGGGTAGCAATTTGCTACCCTTTCTCTCTGACGCGAGAATACGCATAGCCTATGAAGCCAATTTTTAGCCGTGGCCCATCGCTACAGTTTCGCCTTATTCTGGCGGTTCTGGTTGCGCTTGGGGTCATTATTGCCGATAGCCGCCTCGGTACGTTCAGCCAGATCAGAACGTACATGGATACCGCCGTCAGTCCTTTCTACTTTGTATCAAATGGTCCCCGTGAACTCCTCGACTCCGTTTCACAAACGCTGTCTTCGCGTGACCAACTCGAACTCGAAAACCGGGCATTACGCCAGGAACTGCTGCTGAAAAACAGCGAACTGCTGATGCTGGGGCAATACAAGCAGGAAAACGCGCGTCTGCGTGAGCTCCTCGGCTCGCCGCTGCGTCAGGATGAGCAGAAAATGGTCACGCAGGTGATCTCCACCGTGAACGACCCTTACAGCGATCAGGTTGTGATCGACAAAGGGAGCGTAAACGGCGTGTATGAAGGCCAGCCTGTTATCAGTGATAAAGGCGTGGTGGGCCAGGTGGTCGCCGTGGCCAAGCTGACCAGCCGCGTGCTGCTGATTTGTGATGCTACCCATGCGCTGCCGATCCAGGTTCTGCGTAACGACATTCGCGTGATCGCGGCCGGTAACGGCTGTACGGATGACCTGCAGCTGGAACACCTGCCTGCCAACACGGATATCCGTGTTGGTGACGTACTGGTGACCTCCGGTCTGGGTGGACGCTTCCCTGAGGGCTATCCGGTTGCGGTGGTCTCGTCAGTTAAGCTGGATACGCAACGGGCCTATACCGTGATCCAGGCGCGTCCAACCGCAGGTTTACAGCGTCTGCGCTATCTGCTGCTGTTGTGGGGTGCCGATCGGAATGGCGCTAACCCGATGACGCCTGAAGAGGTGCATCGTGTAGCGAATGAACGCCTGATGCAGATGATGCCGCAGGTTCTCCCGCCTGCGGATTCCATGGGGCCGCCTGCGCCCGTGCCAGCGCCGGCTACAGGGTTAACGCAGCCGCTGCCGGATGCGCCGCCACCGCCTAAACTCTCTTCGGGAGGGCAGTAGTGGCAAGTTATCGTAGCCAGGGACGCTGGGTCATCTGGCTCTCGTTTCTCATTGCACTGTTACTGCAGGTGATGCCCTGGCCGGATGAGATTCTCGTTTTCCGGCCAAACTGGGTATTGCTCATTCTGCTTTACTGGATCCTTGCCCTGCCGCATCGCGTAAATGTCGGCACAGGTTTTGTGATGGGTGCCATACTGGATCTCATTAGCGGCTCTACGCTTGGTGTGCGCGCCTTGTCCATGAGTATTATTGCGTACCTCGTCGCACTCAAATTCCAGCTCTTTCGTAACCTTGCGCTCTGGCAACAGGCTCTGGTCGTGATGTTATTGTCGCTCGCTTCGGATATCGTTGTTTTCTGGGCAGAGTTTTTAGTGATCAACGTCTCTTTCCGACCGGAAGTGTTCTGGAGTAGTGTAGTAAACGGTGTGCTCTGGCCATGGCTGTTCCTGCTGATGCGTAAGGTTCGCCAGCAGTTTGCTGTGCAATAAAAGGTTTCTATGACGTCTTTGTATCTCGCTTCCGGCTCCCCGCGCCGCCAGGAACTCCTGACGCAGTTAGGGGTATCTTTTGAACGCATCGTGACCGGCATTGAAGAAAAACGTGCCGAGGGCGAAAGTGCTCAACAGTACGTGTCGCGCCTGGCGCGCGAGAAAGCGCAGGCTGGCGTCGCCAGTGTGCCACGCGATCTTCCCGTGCTGGGAGCAGATACCATCGTTATCCTTAACGGTGAAGTGCTTGAGAAACCCTGCGACGCCAATCATGCGGCGCGCATGCTGCGCAAAATGTCCGGACAAACGCATCAGGTGATGACGGCGGTCGCGCTGGCTGACCGTCAGCACGTGCTGGATTGCCTGGTGGTGACGGATGTGACATTCAGAGTACTTACCGACGACGAGATCGCCGCTTATATCGCCAGCGGTGAACCGATGGATAAGGCAGGTGCATACGGTATTCAGGGGCTGGGTGGCTGTTTTGTCAGGAAGATTAATGGCAGCTATCACGCCGTAGTCGGCTTACCGCTGGTGGAAACGTATGAGTTGCTGAGCAATTTTAACTCACTGCGTGAGGGAAGGGATAATTATGACGGCTGAATTGTTGGTAAACGTAACGCCATCGGAAACCCGTGTGGCCTACATTGATGGTGGCATTCTTCAGGAAATTCATATTGAGCGTGAAGCGCGGCGCGGAATAGTAGGCAATATCTACAAAGGTCGTGTCAGTCGTGTACTACCGGGTATGCAGGCGGCTTTTGTAGATATTGGACTGGATAAGGCGGCATTTTTACATGCCTCCGATATTATGCCGCACACCGAGTGCGTCGCCGGCGAAGAGCAAAAGCAGTTTGCCGTGCGCGATATTTCTGAGCTGGTGCGTCAGGGACAGGATCTGATGGTGCAGGTGGTGAAAGATCCCCTCGGCACCAAAGGCGCCCGTCTGACCACCGACATTACCTTACCTTCCCGTTATCTGGTCTTTATGCCTGGCGCGTCGCACGTGGGCGTTTCGCAGCGTATCGAGAGCGAAAGCGAGCGTGAGCGCCTTAAAAAAGTGGTCAGCGCGTACTGCGATGAACAGGGCGGATTTATCATCCGTACCGCCGCGGAAGGGATCAGCGAAGAAGACCTGGCGTCTGACGCGGCTTACCTGAAGCGCGTCTGGACCAAAGTGATGGAGCGTAAAAAACGCAACCAGACCCGCTGCCAGCTCTATGGTGAGCTGGCCCTTGCTCAGCGTGTCCTGCGTGACTTTGCCGATGCGCAGCTTGACCGTATTCGCGTGGACTCTCGCCTGACTTACGAAGCGCTGCTGGAATTTACCGCCGAGTACATTCCGGAGATGCCTGGCCTGCTGGAGCATTACACGGGGCGTCAGCCGATCTTCGATCTGTATGATGTCGAAAACGAGATCCAGCGTGCGCTGGAGCGTAAGGTTGAGCTGAAATCCGGCGGGTACCTGATCATCGATCAGACCGAGGCGATGACCACCGTCGATATCAATACCGGCGCGTTTGTCGGCCATCGCAACCTGGATGACACCATCTTTAACACCAACATCGAAGCCACGCAGGCCATTGCGCGCCAGCTTCGTCTGCGTAATCTGGGCGGCATTATCATCATCGACTTTATCGATATGAGTAATGAAGACCATCGCCGCCGCGTGCTGCACTCGCTTGAGCAGGCGCTGAGTAAGGATCGCGTGAAGACCAGCATCAACGGGTTCTCACAACTGGGGCTGGTGGAAATGACCCGTAAGCGTACCCGTGAAAGCGTGGAGCATGTGCTGTGTAATGAATGCCCAACCTGCCATGGACGCGGAACGGTAAAGACGGTTGAGACCGTCTGCTACGAAATTATGCGTGAAATCGTCCGTGTTCATCATGCCTACGACTCCGATCGTTTTCTGGTCTATGCTTCCCCTGCGGTGGCTGAAGCGCTGAAAGGCGAAGAGTCACATGCGCTGGCGGAGGTGGAAATTTTTGTCGGCAAACAGGTAAAAGTACAAATTGAACCGCTCTATAACCAGGAGCAGTTCGACGTTGTGATGATGTAAGACGCAGTTCGCTGTGTGACCAAAGCTGACAAGGAGAGATGCGTGAGGCGATTGCCGGGGATTTTATTGCTTACAGGGGCAACGCTGGTCGTGATTGTCGCGTTGCTCGTGAGCGGGCTACGCCTCGTTTTACCGCATCTGGACAGTTGGCGTCCGCAACTGCTGGCAAAAATCGAATCCACCACCGGCGTGCCGGTGGACGTCAGCCAGATAAGCGCCAGCTGGCAGAATTTTGGCCCGACGCTCGATGCCCGGGATATCAATGCCAGCCTGAAAGATGGCGGCCACCTCAAAATCAAACGCGTGACCCTGGCGCTCGACGTCTGGCAAAGCCTGCTGCATCTGCGCTGGCAGTTTCGCGATCTCACCTTTTATCAGCTCCAGTTTCTGACCAATACCCCCATCTCGGGTGGCGACAGCAGTCAGGGGCTTGAGGCCAACCGTTTTAGCGATCTTTTCCTGCGCCAGTTCGATCATTTCGATCTGCGCGACAGCGAGGTGAGCTTTATTACCCTCTCTGGACAGCGCGCGGAACTGGCGATCCCACAGCTGACCTGGCTCAATGGCAGAAACCGGCACCGCGCTGAAGGGCAGGTGAGTCTCTCCAGCCTGAACGGTCAGCACGGCGTCATGCAGGTACGCATGGATCTGCGGGATGATGACGGTCTGCTCAACAACGGCAAAGTCTGGCTGCAGGCCGACGATGTGGATGTGAAGCCGTGGCTGGGGAAGTGGATCCAGCAGAATATGCAGCTGGAAACCGCCCGTTTCAGCCTTGAAGGCTGGCTGACCTTGACGAAAGGCGAATTTGCCAGCGGGGATATCTGGCTCAAGCAGGGAGGCGCAAGCTGGAAAGGTGAAAACCAGCAGCACCAGCTTTCCGTCGATAACCTCACGGCGCACGTGACCCAGGAGAAAGAGGGATGGCAGTTCGCCATTCCGGATACGCGTATCACCATGGACGGCAAGGCCTGGCCGCGCGGCGCGCTGAAGCTGGCCTGGATGCCGGAGCAGGATGTCGGCGGCGTGGCAAACAAACGCAGCGATGAACTGCGCATCCGCGCCAGCAATCTGGATCTCGGTGCCATTGAAGGCCTGCGCTCGATGGCCGCAAAGCTCTCCCCGGATCTCGGTGAGATTTGGCTGGCCACACAGCCGAGCGGGAAGATAGACGCCCTTGCGCTCGACATCCCGCTACAGGCAACGGAAAAGACCCGTTTTCAGGCCTCGTGGAAAGATCTTGCCTGGAAGCAGTGGAAGCTGCTGCCGGGGGCCGAACACTTTAGCGGCAAGCTGGAAGGCAGCGTGGAAGACGGCCGGCTGACGGTTGATATGCACGACGCCAGAATGCCTTACGAGACGGTGTTCCGCGCGCCGCTGGAAATTGAACAGGGCAACGCGGTGCTTAACTGGCTCCGTAACGATAAAGGTTTCCAGCTTGATGGCCGCCATATCGACGTTAAAGCCAAAGCCGTACATGCCCGTGGCGATTTCCGCTATCTGCAGCCAGCAGGTGATGAACCCTGGCTGGGGATCCTGGCGGGGATCAGTACCACTGATGGTTCTCAGGCCTGGCGTTATTTCCCGGAAAACCTGATGGGTAAAGCGCTGGTAGACTATCTGAGCGGTGCCATTCAGGGCGGTCAGGCCGATAATGCCACGCTGGTCTACGGTGGCAATCCACATCTTTTCCCGTACAAACATAATGAAGGTCAGTTCCAGGTACTGGTGCCGTTACACAACGCCACCTTCGCGTTCCAGCCGGGCTGGCCCGCGCTGAAAAACCTGGACATTGAACTTAATTTCCTCAATGACGGATTGTGGATGAAGTCGGACAACGTGGCGCTGGGTGGCGTGACGGCCAGCAACCTGACGGCAAACATCCCCGACTATTCAAAAGAAAAACTGCTGATTGATGCCGACATCAACGGTCCGGGTAAAGCCGTGGGGCCCTATTTTGAGGAGACGCCGTTAAAAGCGTCGCTGGCGGCGACGCTGCAGCAACTCCAGCTTGATGGCGATGTGAATGCTCGCTTACATCTTGATATTCCGCTGGACGGCGAAATGACTACCGCCAAAGGCGACGTCCGTCTGAAGAATAACAGTCTGTATATCAAACCCCTTGAGAGCACCCTGAAAAACCTCAGCGGGCAGTTTAGTTTTGAGAACGGTAACCTGAAAAGCGAACCGCTGACCGCCAGCTGGTTTAATCAGCCCGTGAAGATTGACTTCTCGACGACCGAGGGGGAAAAGGCGTATCAGGTGGCCGTCAATCTGGACGGTAACTGGCAGCCATCGCGCATGGATGTCCTTCCGAAGCCGATTGAGGCGTCAGTGAATGGCGCGGTCGCCTGGCAGGGCAAAGTTGCAATCGATCTGCCTTATCACGCGGAGGCGCGTTATCAGGTCGACATTACGGGCGATCTGAAAAACCTGCAGAGCCAGCTGCCTGCACCGCTGGATAAACAGCCCGGACAGCCGCTGCCGGTGAAGCTGAACGTTGACGGCAACCTGAACAGCTTCGAGCTGACCGGAAACGCGGGCGGGATGAACCACTTCAACAGCCGTTGGCTGCTTAACCGCAAGCTCACCCTCGATAAAGCCATCTGGACGACGGATAGCCGCTCCACGCCACCGCTGCCGCAGCAGTCGGGCATTGAGCTTAATCTCCCGCCAATGGACGGTGCAGAATGGCTGGCACTGTTCCAGAAAGGTGTGGGGCAAAACGTTGATGAATCGGCCCAGTTCCCGCAAACCATTACCGTACGCACCCCGTCGCTGATGCTGGGCGGGCAGCAGTGGAACAACCTGAGCATCGTGTCTCAGCCCACCGCTAACGGCTCGAAAGTGGAGGCTCAGGGCAGGGAGATCAACGGTACGCTGACCATGCGCGATAACGCCCCATGGCAAGCGGCGATCCGCTATCTCTATTACAACCCGGCAAGCACGAGCGGGAAAAACTCGCCAGCCGAGACATCGCCGTTGAGCAAGACATCCCGCGTTGATTTTAGCGGCTGGCCCGATCTCCAGCTGCGCTGTGCGGAGTGCTGGCTGTGGGGGCAAAAATATGGCCGTATCGACGGTGATTTCGCCATTGATGGAAACACGCTGAAGCTCTCCGGCGGCCTGGTTGATACCGGTTTTGGTCGCATGACTGCCGCAGGGGAATGGGTGAATAATCCCGGTGAACAACGTACGTCTCTGAAAGGCGACATTAAAGGTAACAAACTGGATGCGGCCACCAATTTCTTTGGTATCAGTACACCGCTGCGCGGTTCGTCATTTGACGTCGATTATGATCTTCACTGGCGTGACGCACCGTGGAAGCCGGATGAGGCCTCGCTGAACGGCATTCTGAAAACCCGCTTCGGCAAAGGTGAAATCGCTGACGTGAGCACGGGGCGTGCAGGGCAGATCCTGCGCTTGCTGAGCTTTGATGCGCTGCTGCGTAAGCTGCGCTTTGATTTCAGCGATACCTTCAGCGAAGGGTTCTACTACGATTCCATCCGCAGTACAGCGTGGATCAAGGACGGCGTGATGCATACGGACGACACGCTGGTGGACGGCCTCGAAGCGGATATCGCCATGAAAGGCTCGGTCAATCTCGTGCGTCGCGAGCTGGATATGGAAGCCGTGGTGGCGCCGGAAATTTCCGCCAGCGTGGGTGTGGCGGCGGCCTTTGTGGTGAACCCGATTGTCGGTGCGGCGGTGTTTGCCGCCAGTAAAGTGCTGGGGCCGCTGTGGAGCAAGGTCTCCATTCTGCGCTACCGCATTACCGGTCCGGTGGATAAACCGCAAATTAACGAGGTGCTGCGCCAGCCGCGCAAAGATGCACAGCAATGATTTGACGTGGGCAGGTAATTGCCTCACTCTCAATAAATACGATCTTTATACCGCCACGGGCGGCAACGAACGAGTAGCAATACGATGAGTCTGAACCTGGTAAGTGAACATTTGCTCGCAGCGAACGGCCTGAGCCATCAGGACCTGTTCTCCATTCTTGGTCAACTGACCGAACGCCGTCTCGACTACGGCGATCTCTATTTCCAGTCGAGCTATCACGAATCCTGGGTTTTAGAAGACAGCATCATCAAAGATGGCTCTTATAACATCGATCAGGGCGTCGGCGTTCGTGCCGTTAGCGGCGAGAAAACCGGTTTTGCCTATGCCGATCAGATTAGCCTGGCCGCACTTGAGCAGAGCGCGCAGGCCGCGCGTACCATTGTGCGCGATACCGGCGATGGTCGCGTGAAAACCCTCGGTGAAGTGTCGCACTCTGCGCTCTATACCACCATCGATCCGCTGCAGAGCATGAGCCGTGAAGAGAAGCTGGATATCCTGCGCCGCGTAGACAAAGTGGCGCGTGCTGCCGATAAACGCGTGCAGGAGGTCTCAGCCAGCCTGAGCGGTGTGTACGAGTTGATTCTGGTTGCGGCCACTGACGGTACGCTGGCGGCGGATGTGCGTCCGCTGGTGCGTCTCTCCATCAGCGTGCAGGTCGATGATGACGGCAAACGCGAGCGCGGCTCCAGCGGCGGCGGCGGTCGTTTCGGCTATGACTGGTTCCTGGGGGATGTTGACGGTGAAGCGCGCGCTGACGCGTGGGCAAAAGAAGCCGTGCGCATGGCGCTGGTGAATCTGAATGCTGTCGCGGCACCGGCGGGGTCATTCCCGGTGGTGCTGGGTGCCGGCTGGCCGGGCGTGCTGTTGCACGAAGCGGTAGGACACGGTCTGGAAGGCGATTTTAACCGCCGCGGTACGTCCGTATTCAGCGGTCAGATCGGGCAACTTGTCTCCTCTGAGCTGTGCACCGTGGTGGATGACGGCACTCTGCGCGATCGCCGTGGTTCGGTGGCTATCGACGACGAAGGCACCCCAGGCCAGTACAATGTGCTGATTGAAAACGGTGTGCTGAAAGGCTACATGCAGGACAAACTCAACGCGCGCCTGATGGGCGTCGCGCCAACGGGTAACGGTCGTCGTGAATCCTATGCGCACCTGCCAATGCCGCGCATGACCAACACCTATATGCTGCCGGGCAAATCGACGCCACAGGAGATTATCGAATCCGTTGATTACGGTATCTTTGCGCCAAACTTTGGCGGCGGCCAGGTGGACATCACTTCCGGGAAGTTCGTCTTCTCCACGTCAGAAGCGTACCTGATCGAGAAAGGTAAAGTGACCAAAGCGGTGAAAGGCGCAACGCTGATTGGCTCCGGTATTGAAGCCATGCAGCAGATCTCCATGGTCGGTAACGATCTCAGGCTCGATAACGGCGTGGGCGTCTGCGGTAAAGAGGGCCAGAGCCTGCCGGTTGGCGTGGGCCAGCCAACGCTGAAAGTGGACAACCTGACGGTAGGCGGTACGGCCTGACCTGCGTTCACATAAAAAACAGGCGCTACCGGGTAGCGCCTTTTTTTTAACGTAAGTGACCCAGCGGTATCTCCGGATCCGGCTCGTGGGTGATGCGGTTGCGTAAATCGCGACGAATGATCTCGATCGACCAGAACCAGATCAGATGACCCACGATCTCTGACACGTGCTCATACCAGGGAAGTGTAAACAGCGGTGGTGTCAGCCCCATCAGCGGGAAGGAGATCATATGAACAAAAAGCTGGGCTAACGCACCCGCCAGCAAACCCTGCCAGAGTTTAATTTTCGGAAAGACTTCAGCAACTACACAATATCCCACCGCGAAGACAACGGAGAAAATAATATGTGTTACACCAACCCAGTTAAATATATGTCCGGCAAAGGTATAAACCGCCGCGTTAGGATCAACGACGCCCAGCCAGTCGCGTAAAAAAACATAAGGTGGGTTTAAAAAATTACGAGAGCAATCTATCTGACCTGCGGCTCTTATTAATTGCTCCGGCCCACAGGCGGCGGTGAATAAATCGGTGGGGCTTCGTGGCGGGAGGGGGACCTCGGCACCCCATTTGACAAACGCGGAGACAATCCCTGCAATCAAACCGATGAACGCGGCGAGTCCATAGCGCCTGCGTGACGGCGGTGTTTGTTCAAATATATTCATTTCTTTTCCTTGTTTAACGTCATCCTGCGGAATACATTTTATTATTCAAATCAGCAACAAATTAATAACAGTCCGAATGCCAGACTGTTATTAAGGTAAAGGCCAGACGGCGGCAGTGTCAATTCGCTATTCCTGATAGTGGCAAAAGAATATTCCTGGATGAAGGTCTGCTTCATCCTGAAATATTAATGGCGCGGATATTTCAGAAATTAATCACTTATTCCTTTCTTCTTCCCCGCATCCCCTGAAACAGCTCTGCTACGTCCACAAAATAGTCGGTCAGATAGTTAATACATACCTGTACCTTGAGCGGCAGCTTGTCTTTTTCGGTATACAGGGCGTACACGGGGCGCGGATCGGATTGATAGCGCGGGAACAGGATCTCCAGCACGCCGCTGTTGATCTCGTTGATCACCCACATCAGCGGCACGTAGGCGATCCCGGCCCCGGCCACCAGCCAGCGCGAAATGGTCATCGGGTCGTTGGTCACAAACCGGCCTTCCGGCAGCAGTCGGGTGGAGATCCCTTCCGGGGCAATCAGCTCAAATTCATTGTCGGGCCGCACGCTGTACTCCAGCCACGAGTGGTTGCTGAGATCGGCGGGTTTCTCAGGGACACCGTACTGCGCCAGATAGCTTTTTGAGGCGCAGACCACCATCGGCATGCTGCCCAGCCGACGCGAGAACAGGCTGGAATCCTGTAATGCACCGACGCGGATCACCACATCCAGCCCGTCGGCAATCAGATCCGGCGCCGGAATACCCGTCACCAGATTGACGGTCAGCCCAGGGTATTCTTTCAGCATATCCGCGGTCATGGCGGCGAGAACATTTTGTGCCATAGTTGAAGAACAACCAATGCGCAGGGTGCCAATAGGCGTGTTGTTAAAGGCGTAGAGTTGCTCGTGAACATCCTGCACTTCATGCAGCATGCGGCGACAGCCCTGATAGTAAATTTTACCCGCTTCCGTCAGCCCAATGCTGCGGGTACTGCGGTTGAGCAGCTTGACCTGAAGCTCATCTTCCAGTTTGGACACTGTCTGGCTGATGGATGAGACGCTCATCTGAAGCTGGCGTGCCGCCGCGGTAAAAGAGCCCAGTTCAACCACTTTGGCGAAGACCGACATGCGTTTTAAACGTTCCATTGTTCACTCTGGCTTAAAAGTGATTTAGATCACATATTATAGATAACAGCATAACAGTTACGTTAATATATTATTAATTACATAACGGCTGCGCCATTCCCGCCCGGCGTTTCTTGCTCTCCTGCGGTGGCGTACGCTAAAAAATTCTGAAGCCTGCACTCTCGCTTATCAAGGTCAACATGAGTCTGTTTCCCGTTATCGTGGTGTTCGGTCTGTCGTTCCCACCGATATTTTTCGAGCTGCTTTTATCACTGGCGATTTTCTGGCTGGTGCGCAAGGTGCTGGTTCCTACCGGGATCTACGATTTCGTCTGGCATCCTGCATTGTTCAATACCGCGCTGTATTGCTGCCTGTTTTACCTGATATCGCGCATGTTTGTCTGAGGTTGATGTGAAAACACTAACAAGAAAAATCTCCCGCACCGCCATCACCATGGCGCTGGTTATCCTCGCGTTCATCGCTATTTTTCGCGCCTGGGTCTATTACACCGAATCGCCGTGGACGCGTGACGCGCGTTTCAGCGCGGATGTTGTGGCGATCGCTCCCGATGTGGCCGGGCTTATCACGGCGGTTAACGTTCACGATAACCAGTTAGTGAAGAAAGACCAGGTGCTGTTCACCATCGACCAGCCGCGTTACCAGAAGGCGCTGGAAGAAGCGGAAGCGGATGTGGCCTATTACCAGGCGCTGGCCGCAGAGAAACGTCGTGAGGCAGGGCGTCGTAATCAGCTGGGCGTTCAGGCGATGTCCCGCGAAGAGATTGATCAGTCCAACAACGTGCTGCAAACCGTACTGCACCAGCTGGCGAAAGCGCAGGCGACGCGCGATCTGGCGAAGCTTGATCTGGAGCGCACCGTGATCCGTGCGCCCGCTGACGGCTGGGTGACCAACCTGAATGTCTATGCCGGGGAATTTATCACCCGCGGCTCAACCGCTGTGGCGCTGGTGAAACAGAACTCCTTCTACGTGCTCGCCTATATGGAAGAGACCAAGCTGGAAGGCGTACGTCCCGGTTTTAGGGCGGAAATCACGCCGCTTGGCAGCAACCGCGTCTTTAAAGGTACCGTGGACAGCGTCGCGGCAGGGGTGACCAACTCCAGCAGCTCTAACGATGCAAAAGGGATGGCGACCGTCGATTCCAACCTTGAGTGGGTACGTCTGGCCCAGCGTGTGCCGGTGCGTATCCACCTGGACGAACAGCAGGGTAATGTGTGGCCTGCCGGTACCACGGCGACGGTGGTGATCACCGGGGAAAAAGACCGGGACGCCAGCCAGGACTCATTCTTCCGTAAAATTGCCCATCGCCTGCGCGAGTTTGGTTAACCGGTATGGGTATCTTTTCCATCGCCAGCCAGCACATTCGCTTCGCTGTGAAGCTGGCGTGTGCCATTGTGCTGGCGCTGTTTGTGGGCTTCCACTTCCAGCTTGAAACCCCTCGCTGGGCGGTGCTGACGGCGGCGATTGTCGCGGCGGGCCCAGCCTTTGCCGCGGGTGGGGAGCCCTATTCAGGCGCGATCCGCTATCGCGGGATGCTGCGTATCATCGGGACGTTCATCGGCTGTTTCGCGGCACTCACCATTATTATTCTGATGATCCGCACGCCGCTGCTGATGCTGATGGTGTGCTGCATCTGGGCGGGGTTCTGCACCTGGATCTCCTCGCTGGTGAAAGTCGAGAACTCCTATGCCTGGGGACTGGCGGGCTATACCGCGCTGATTATTGTCATCACCATTCAGTCCGAGCCGCTGCTCGCGCCGCAGTTTGCGGTTGAACGCTGCAGTGAGATTGTGATTGGTATCGTCAGCGCCATTGTCGCTGACCTGCTTTTCTCTCCGCGCTCCATTAAACAGGAAGTAGATCGCGAGCTCGACGCGCTGATTGTGGCCCAGTACCAGCTGATGCAGCTATGCATTAAGCACGGTGACAGTGAAGAGGTAGATAAAGCCTGGAGCGGTCTGGTTCGCCGGACGCAGGCCCTGGAAGGGATGCGCAGCAACCTCAATATGGAGTCGTCGCGCTGGGCGCGCGCCAACCGTCGCCTTAAAGCACTCAATACCGTCTCCTTAACGCTGATTACCCAGGCATGCGAAACTTACCTCATTCAAAACACCCGACCGGAAGCGGTCACTGATACCTTCCGCGAACTGTTTGCCGAACCGGTGGAAACGGTGCAGGACGTGCACAAGCAGCTTAAGCGCATGCGCCGGGTCATCGCCTGGACCGGGGAGCGCGATACGCCCGTGACGATCTACACCTGGGTCGGCGCTGCGACGCGCTACCTGTTGCTGAAACGTGGCGTGATCGGTAACACCAAAATCAGCGCGGCGGAAGAAGAGGTGCTGCAGGGGGAAGTGGTGATCAAGGCAGAATCTGCCGAGCGTCATCATGCGATGGTCAACTTCTGGCGTACGACGCTGGCCTGCATGCTCGGCACGCTGTTCTGGCTGTGGACGGGCTGGACCTCCGGCAGCGGCGCGATGGTGATGATTGCCGTCGTTACCGCCCTTGCGATGCGCCTGCCTAACCCGCGTATGGTCGCCATTGATTTCCTGTACGGTACCATCGCCGCATTGCCGATAGGTGCGCTTTACTTCCTGGTGATCATTCCGTCTACCCAGCAGAGTATGCTGCTGCTCTGTATTAGCCTGGCGGTAATGGCGTTCTTTATCGGCATTGAGGTGCAAAAACGACGTCTCGGATCGCTGGGGGCGCTGGCGAGCACGATTAACATTATTGTGCTGGATAACCCGATGACCTTCCATTTCAGCCAGTTTCTCGACAGCGCGTTAGGCCAGCTGGTGGGCTGTTTCCTGGCGATGATGGTTATTCTGCTGGTACGGGATAACTCACAGGCAAGAACGGGACGCGTGTTATTGAACCAGTTTGTATCGGCTGCCGTCTCGTCCATGACCACCAATACGGCGCGTCGGAAAGAGAACCATCTGCCCGCACTCTATCAGCAACTGTTTTTACTGCTGAACAAGTTCCCGGGCGATATCGCCAAGTTCCGCCTGGCGCTGACCATGATCATTGCACACCAGCGCCTGCGTAACGCGCCGGTGCCGATTAACGACGATCTGTCGGCCTGGCACCGTCAGCTGCGTCGCACTGCCGACCACGTGCTGTCCGCCAGCAGTGATGACAAACGACGTCGTTACTTTACGCAGCTGCTGGAAGAGCTCGATATCTACCAGGAGAAGCTTAAGATCTGGGAAGCACCGCCTCAGGTGACCGAGCCGGTAGGACGGCTGGTCTTTATGCTGCATCGCTACCAGAATGCCCTCACTGATAACTGACTGAGGTAAAAAAGCCGACGCCAAAAGCGTCGGTTTTTTTGTGGCTATACTTAATTCCAGCATGTTCTTACACTTCAGAAAGGGAGGGCATATGACGACCCAGGCGCTACAGGACCACATCCTTTTTCAGACCGGTTATCTGGTCAACGGGATCTGGAAAACGTTGGACACCACGTTTGATGTGCTGAACCCCGCGACCGGTGAGGTCATCGCCAGAGTGGCGAAAGCCGGCAAAGCGGAAACCGAAGACGCTATCGCAGCGGCCGCTAAAGCCTTCCCGGCATGGCGCGCCAAAACCGCGAAGGAGCGCTCTGCCATTCTCTATCGCTGGTACGAGCTGATTATTGAGAATAAAAGCTGGCTCGGTCGGTTAATGACGACCGAGCAGGGTAAACCCCTGAAAGAAGCGGAAGGTGAAGTAGAGTACGCTGCCAGCTTTATCCAGTGGTTTGCCGAAGAAGCCAAGCGCGCAAACGGGGAAATTATTCCGCCGATCAAACCCGGCTCGCGCATTCTGGCGACCCGGGAACCCGTGGGTGTGGTTGCGGCGATTACGCCGTGGAACTTCCCGATGGCGATGCTCACCCGCAAGTTAGGCCCGGCCCTGGCTGCGGGATGTACCGGGGTCATCAAACCGGCAAATAACACGCCACTCAGTGCTTTTGCGCTGCTTACGCTGGCAAAACAGGCCGGTGTGCCTGACGGCGTCCTCAACGCCGTGGCCGGGAATACGCATGAGATCAGCGATGCGATTATGGCAAGCCGGGAGGTGCGCAAAATTTCCTTTACCGGTTCGACCGCCGTTGGCAAAACGCTGGTGCGTAACGCCGCAGAAACCATGAAGAAAGTCTCCATGGAGCTGGGGGGAAATGCGCCGTACATCGTGTTTGAGGATGCGGACATCGACGCGGCTGTTAAAGGGGCCATCGCCAATAAATTCCGTAATGCCGGGCAGGTCTGCGTCAGCGTTAACCGCTTCTATATTCAGGAAACCGTCTACGACAAGTTTGTCAATAAACTGGCCGATGCGGTCACGGCGCTGAAGGTCGGGAATGGCCTGGAAGAGGGGGTTGTCGTTGGCCCGCTGATCGAACCTTCGGCGGTGAACAAAGTGCGCGAGCACGTTGAGGATGCTGTTGCCCGGGGCGCGACCGTTCTGGCGGGCGGCAAACCGCACCCGCTGGGCGGGAACTTCTGGATGCCAACCGTACTGGGTGACTGCCATGAAGGGATGAAACTCGCAGAAGAAGAGACGTTTGGCCCCGTGGCGGCCTGCTTCCGTTTTACCTCGGAAGATGAAGTGATCCAGCGTGCCAACAACACGCCGTATGGGCTGGCGGCTTACTTCTACACCCAGAACCTTTCGCGGGTATTCCGCGTTTCGCAGGCCATCGAGAGCGGGATGATTGGCATTAACGAGTGCGCCGTCTCCACGGAGCTGGGGCCATTTGGTGGCGTCAAAGAGTCAGGGCTGGGACGTGAGGGCTCCGTACTGGGGCTGGAAGAGTATCTGGAAGTGAAAACCCTGCATATCGGGGGATTATAATAGACAGGGCGGCAGATGCCGCTCGCCTGGACTGGGTGGCTGGCAATGAAAACCTATACCTTTGATTTTGACGAGATCGACAGTCAGGAAGACTTCTATCGTGAATTTATCCGGGTGTTTGATCTTGAACGGCAAAGCGTGACGAATCTGGATACGCTGTGGGATGTGGTGACCGGTAGCCTGTTGCCGCTACCGCTGGAGATCGAGTTCATCCATTTGCCCGATAAGCTGCGCAGACGTTTTGGCGCACTGATATTACTGTTCGATGAGGCGGAAGAAGAGCTGGAAGGGCAACTGCGTTTTAACGCGCGGCATTGAAAGAGATAAAAAAAGCCCCTGACCATGAGGCCAGGGGCAAGTCGTATGATGAGATACGACGAGGGTTTATTTGTACAGTTCTGCCGTAGCATGCCAGTGGTCACCCTGATTCAGTTCGGTGACGCGATAGCTGCTGGCGCCTGCTTTTTCAGCTTTGGCGGCAAGTTCGGAACGAATATCCATCGGCGAGCCGGTAACGGATGTTACGGACACACTGCCCATAGGCTGCAGATTTTGTGCCTGGTCTGCGTTCACCTGCTGAACGGCTGCGCTTGCGCCGAAAGAGAGAACCGATGCCAGACCGAGGGTTGCGATGATCAATTTAGTTTTCATAGTCTTTACTCCTGAAGAGGTTTTGCTCAACGGCGAGAAGGGTTGAACCGCTATTTTTATGCCTGGTGCCGTTGAGTGGAGATTTACGTATTCAGTTATTACTAAAACTTATTTATACAGCTCAGCAGTAGCGTGCCAGTGGTCACCTGAACGCGCTTCAATGATGCGATAGGATGACGCACCCTGTTCTTCCGCTTTTTTGTTCAGCATTTCATGCATGTCCATCGGAGACGTGCCGATCGCGCCGACAGAAACCGTACCGATTGCCTGGCGGGATTGCGCCTGTTCGGCATTGATGGAGTCCGCTGCGAAAGCACCGAATGACAGGACAGACAGGACGCTCAGCGTCGCTACAGTGGTTTTGATTTTCATGATTCTTTACCTCGTCGAATTTTTTAGTGGGGTCTTGTTTCGTGACCCTCATCACAAAATCAAGTATACACTAATAACGGAAAAAATTAATACCAGACTAATGGTTTCTGTTGTTATTACGTGTTAACCGGTCTTTTTTTAATAACCAAAACGCATAAGATTGAATGTTTTTTGTTCGCTAAGCGTGGTTATCTCTAATTAAATCATATGGATATTTGATTTTGATATTTTGTGCGATTTTTTGATTTATCATTCACCAAGTGAATGTTAAAGGGTGGTAAAAAGCACTATTTGTCAAAGCAGGGGCAGTGGAATAGCGGGAGAAAAAGAGGGGGAGCAGAACGATCCCCGCAGCGGTGCTACGGGGAGAGAGGATTACAGTTCCTGTTCGAACAGCACCAGAATCGCTTCGTGGAGGTCTTTCACCGAGAATCCGTTAGCCGGAGTGGTAAAGATGGTGTCATCACCGGCGATGGTGCCGAGAATACCCTCCGTTTTACCCAACGAGTCCAGCATGCGGGCAATCAGCTGCGCAGCACCCGGGCTTGTGTGGATCACCACAACAGCGTCGTTGTAGTCGATATCGAGAACCAGGTTCTTGAGCGGGCTGGAGGTGGTTGGCACGCCAAGTTCCGCAGGCAGGCAATAGACCATCTCCATTTTGGCATTGCGGGTACGTACCGCACCAAACTTGGTTAACATGCGGGAGACTTTCGACTGATTGATGTTATCGAAGCCTTGTTCCTGCAGCGCCTGAACAATTTCTCCCTGAGAACTGAATTTCTCTTCTTTGAGTAGCGCTTTGAACGCCTTGACTAATTCTTCTTGCTTAGACGAGCTTCGCATAAGTCACCCGGAATATGACGATAGAAACAACATTATTATGCATGTGGATGAATTTTTATGCAAATTATCTACCAGGCAGCAGCCTGAAATAATGTTATGAAAGGGAGTGATTTTATCAGATTTCGTTATCAGAAAACATGCCTGGGTCACGCCACGCAAATAAGCTTAAAAGTAAATTAAATGTTATCAAAATGATGTTGTTTTGGTGGCGGGGCAGGGTGTATTGTAACCCCCTCTTAATGCGTTGCCGTCTGTCATCAGAGCCTTCTGAAGAGAGATAAAGTCGCGCGACCTCAAATTCTTTAGCTACGAAAATTGTAATTAAACACTTGCTGAATTATGGTCGCCGCAACGGATTTACAGATACTTAAGTTAACCATAATAAGGAGTTTAGGATGAAAGTCGCAGTCCTCGGCGCTGCTGGTGGTATCGGCCAGGCGCTTGCCCTACTACTGAAAACCCAACTGCCTTCAGGCTCAGAACTCTCCCTGTACGATATTGCTCCGGTAACCCCAGGTGTGGCGGTTGACCTGAGCCACATCCCGACCGCTGTAAAAATCAAAGGCTTCTCCGGTGAAGACGCGCGTCCTGCCCTGCAGGGTGCAGACGTGGTGCTGATTTCTGCAGGCGTGGCGCGTAAGCCAGGCATGGATCGTTCAGACCTGTTCAACGTCAACGCGGGCATCGTGAAAAACCTGGTGCAGCAGATCGCAGAAGTCTGCCCGAAAGCGTGCATCGGTATCATCACTAACCCGGTGAACACCACCGTTGCTATCGCGGCAGAAGTGCTGAAGAAAGCGGGTGTTTACGACAAGAACAAACTGTTCGGCGTGACCACGCTGGATATCATCCGCTCCAACACGTTTGTTGCTGAGCTGAAAGGCAAACAGCCAACTGAGGTTGAAGTCCCGGTTATTGGCGGGCACTCTGGCGTCACCATTCTGCCTCTGCTGTCACAGATCCCTGGCGTGAGCTTCACCGAGCAGGAAGTGGCTGATCTGACCAAACGCATCCAGAACGCGGGCACCGAAGTGGTGGAAGCGAAGGCGGGTGGCGGCTCTGCGACCCTGTCTATGGGCCAGGCGGCTGCGCGTTTCGGTCTGTCACTGGTTCGCGCGCTGCAGGGCGAGAAAGGCGTGGTTGAATGCGCTTACGTTGAAGGTGATGGCGAACACGCTCGTTTCTTCTCTCAGCCGCTGCTGCTGGGTAAAAACGGTATCGAAGAGCGTAAGCCGATTGGCACGCTGAGCGCGTTTGAACAACACGCGATGGAAGGCATGCTGGATACGCTGAAGAAAGATATCACCCTGGGCGAAGAGTTCGTTAACAAGTAAAACGAACCCGCTTTTGTCGGCCGGGTAAGCGTTGGCGCCACCCGGCAAAAAAACCGAAGCACTTACTGGCTTCGGTTTTTTTATGGCTGTCAGTTGGTGGCCGGGTATTCCTGAATGGTCACATGCAGCGTCAGTTTCTTATCGTTGCGCATGACTTCAACAGGGATGATGGAACCCGGGCGAATTTCTGCTACCTGGTCCATGGTCTCCAGCGCAGAAACCGCCGGCGTGCCGTTGACCGACACAATGACATCATTGACCTGAATTCCCGCGTTAGCCGCCGGACCACCCGGTGCCACCTCGTTGACCACGATGCCCTGAATCTGATCGATACCGCCGCCCTGGGTATGCATAGGCGCAATTTCACGGCCGCCAATACCGATATAGCCGCGGATCACACGGCCATCGCGGATCAGCTTATCCATAATTTTGGTTGCCAGCTGGAACGGAATGGCAAAACCGATCCCTTCCGGCGTCTCTCCGTCGTTACTCTTATCGAACGAGAGGGTATTGATGCCCATCAACTCACCCAGCGAGTTGACCAGCGCGCCACCGGAATTACCGTGGTTGATTGAGGCATCGGTTTGCAGGAAGTTCTGCCGTCCCGATGGGTTGAGGCCAATACGACCGGTCGCGCTGATAATCCCCTGGGTGATGGTCTGGCCCAGGTTGTAAGGGTTGCCGATAGCCAGTACGACGTCACCAATATGCGGGGTACGTTTACGGTTGATCGGGATAACCGGTAAACCGCCCGTAGCGTTAATTTTCAGGACGGCCAGGTCGGTCAGGCTATCCGAACCCACAAGTAACGCCTCAAACACGCGGCCATCCTGCAGGGCGACGATGATCTGATCGGCATCGTTAATCACGTGCTTGTTGGTAATAATGTAGCCCCGCTCGTCCATAATCACCCCGGAGCCGAGGGTACGGATCTCCAGTTGGTTATGGGCTGAGGTATTGAGACCACGGTTATAGACGTTGACGACGGCAGGTGCGGCACGGCGAACGGCCTGATTATAGGTGGCCGGTGTTTCATCCGTGCTATCAAACTGGGGAGCCGACAGTTTATTGAACTGACGTAAAGACGGCAGCGCCAGCAGCAGCAGGCCAGCGACAATCAAACCGATGACAATAGAACGTAAGAGCTTTAAAAGCATGATGCGCGTGTCGTGAAAAAAGGAACGATTTGCAGCATAACATGAGTTATCCGGACATCACACGCAGCGGTGATGTCCGGGATCGCAAATGCTTAGCGCAACAGAATATAGATAGACTCATTGCCACGCATGACCTGCAGGGCAATCACAGCCGGTTTACTTTCCAGCAGCTTGCGCAGTTCAGCAATGGACTGCACGCGATTACGGTTTACACCAATGATAACGTCATCCTGATGCAATCCGGCCTGCGCGGCAGGGCTGCTCTTCTCAACGGTGTCGATGGTGATCCCCTTCGTCCCGTCTTTCAACTGCCCGTCGCTCAACGTAGCCCCCTGCAGCGCTGGAGCGATAAGCTCCGCACTGGCGGAGGAAGAGGTGCTCTTATCCAGCGTCACTTCAACACTGAGCGGCTTGCCGTCGCGGATCAGGCCCAGCTTCACTTTGGCGCCGGGTTCGGTTGTGGCAATCCGCGAGCGCAGTTCTGCAAAGCTGCTCAGCGGTTTATCGTTCAGGCTGACGATCACGTCCCCCGACTTCACGCCCGCTTTTGCCGAGCCGGAGTTTGGCAGCACTTCACTGACGAACGCCCCGCGCTGCACGTTAATATTGAACGCCTTCGCGATATCCGCGCTCATCTCCATTCCTTTGATACCCAGCAGCCCACGTTTGACCTCGCCGAACTGGATGAGTTGCTGCGCCAGGGTTTTGGCCATATTGCTCGGAATAGCAAAACCGATCCCAATGCTGCCGCCGCCCGGGGCCAGGATCGCGGTGTTGATCCCAATCAGCTCACCGTTAAGGTTGAGCAATGCCCCTCCGGAGTTCCCTCGGTTGATTGAGGCATCGGTCTGGATAAAGTTTTCCAGCCCTTCCAGATTCAGGCCGCTGCGGCCCAGCGCCGAGACGATCCCGGACGTCGCGGTCTGCCCTAAACCAAAGGGGTTGCCCACGGCGACGGCAAAATCACCGACGCGCAGTTTGTCGGAATCCGCGATGGCAATCTGGGTCAGGTTGCTGGGGTTTTGCACCTGCAACAGCGCGATGTCGCTCTGGTCATCGCCGCCAATCAGTTTGGCATCAAACTCGCGCCCATCATTAAGCAGAACGCTGATTTTATCAGCCTGGCTGATAACATGGTTGTTAGTCAGAATATAGCCCTTGGCTGCATCAATAATGACGCCTGAACCCAGGCCTTCAAAAGGCTGAGCCTGCTGGTCGGGAGCCTCATCGCCAAAATATTTTTTCAGTTCTTCAGGGACGCGTTGGCTTTGTACGGCCGTGCCTTCAACCTGTACGCTAACGACCGCCGGCAACACTTTTTCCAGCATGGGGGCGAGGCTTGGAACGGCCGCTTGCCCGGGCACCTGGGAGGGAATGGCGGCCACTACGGGGAAGGACGCCGAGAGAGATAACCCGACACTTAACGCGATAGCGCTCAACAGCTGGTTTTTTTTCTTCATCGATGTTGACTCTCGTAACCTGGAATAAAGGAAAAACGGCCCTAAAAACACGTTGATGTTATTGAATTTTAAACCGCTGAACAATGAGGTGTTTAACTAAATGATAGCTGGGGTCATGAAGAAAGGACGGGCGCAATCGCTGCGCCCGTAAAATAAATTCAGGTTGTGCGATTAATCGCGTTTTACACCGCCGCGCAGCAGGCCGGACGCGCCATCTGAATAGTCGCGAGGCATCTGGACAGGGGCCTGATCGTTACCGGCTTCAGAGTCTGCCAGACGGTTGCGGAACGGGTTGGTTTCCGCCGTCATTTCCGGCAGCAGGCTGCTGGAGCTTTTGGCCATATGTTGATACAGCTGACGATAGTCGGTCGCCATGTTGTCCAGCAGCTCGGCGCTACGGGCAAAGTGGCTGACCAGCTCCTCACGATACTCTTCCAGCTCGGCTTTGTTCTTTTCCAGTTCGTACTGCAGTGACTGCTGCTGACGCAATTTGCGGTTACCGAAACGCATGGCCACAGCACCAATGACGATGCCGACGACTAAACCGATTAGCGCATATTCCCAGGTCATGAACTTCTCCCGTTGTCTTGTTGTTCCGTAGGGTGTTGGCTCGGCTCCTGCCTGTGCCTGATAATGCCACTATAACCGCTATTTCCGCAGAAGTGGAATCCTGACGTATCATCGCGTAGTGTAGAACGGCCTTTTTTTCATCAGTCACGCCTGCTGATGAGCGTTAATTGAAGGAATAACAATAAGATTATGCAAAACCTGTCCCCTGCATCACGATATCAACTGGCCCTTAACGAGGGCACGCATCAGCCGGATGACGTTCAACGTGAGGCGGTGAGCCGTCTGGAGATGATTTATCAGGAGCTCACGGCCAGACCCGCTGAAACAGAGCAGAGCAGTGGGCTAAAGGCGGCGTTTGGGCGGTTACTCGGTAAAAAAGCGCCACCAGAGCACACGCCGGTGCGCGGTTTATATATGTGGGGCGGTGTCGGGCGGGGAAAAACCTGGCTGATGGATCTGTTCTATCTGAGCCTGCCGGGGTCGCGTAAACAGCGTCTGCACTTCCATCGTTTTATGCTGCGGGTGCATGAAGAGCTGACGGCGCTGCAGGGTAAAAGCGATCCCCTGGAGATTGTGGCCGACAGATTCAAGGCGGAAACGGACGTGCTCTGCTTTGATGAGTTTTTTGTCTCTGATATCACCGATGCCATGCTGTTAGGCGGCCTGATGAAAGCGTTATTTGCCCGCGGGATTACGTTGGTTGCTACCTCGAATATCCCGCCGGACGAGTTGTACCGCAATGGCCTGCAGCGGGCTCGCTTCCTGCCTGCGATTGACGCCATCAAGCAGCACTGCGACATCATGAACGTGGATGCCGGGGTGGATTACCGCCTGCGCACGTTGACCCAGGCGCACCTGTGGCTTTCACCGTTAAATACCGAGACCACCCGCCAGATGGACAAACTGTGGCTGGCGCTGGCGGGGGCAAAACGCGAGCATGCCCCGGAACTTGAGATTAACCATCGCCCGTTACCCACCCTCGGTGTTGAGAACCAAACGCTGGCGGTCTCCTTTACGACGCTCTGCGTTGATGCCCGCAGTCAGCATGACTACATTGCGCTTTCGCGTCTGTTCCACACCGTGATGGTGCTGGATGTGCCGGTGATGACCCGGCTGATGGAGAGCGAAGCACGGCGCTTCATTGCGCTGGTGGACGAGTTTTATGAGCGTCACGTCAAGCTGGTGGTCAGCGCCGAGGTACCTTTATATGAGATCTACCAGGGGGAGCGGCTGAAGTTTGAGTTCCAGCGCTGCCTCTCGCGCCTGCAGGAGATGCAGAGCGAGGAATACCTGAAGCTTGAGCATATGCCATAATAAATGCCACCCTCTCCCTGTGAAGGGGGACTTGTAGGCCGGGTAAGGCGCAGCCGCCACCCGGCATTTTCCACCGCCTCGAAAAACCCAATTTGAATCACATTTAAGGGTCGATCTTTGACCTCAACTTCTCTATAATCTTGCGACCCCACGTTACGAGAAGGTTTTTTTCCCGAAACTTTCTATGTGTCGGCATGAGCTATTCGAAGGGGTAGGTTTGCCGGACTTTGTCGTGTGAACCTCAACTGACTAAACGTTTGGGTGTTCACCAACGTGTAACTTATTATTTGGGTAAGCTTTTAATGAAAACTTTTACAGCTAAACCAGAAACCGTACAGCGCGACTGGTATGTTGTTGACGCGACCGGTAAAACTCTGGGCCGTCTGGCTACTGAACTGGCTCGTCGCCTGCGCGGTAAGCATAAAGCGGAATACACTCCGCACGTTGATACCGGTGATTACATCATCGTTCTGAACGCTGATAAAGTTGCTGTAACCGGCAACAAGCGTACTGACAAAATGTACTACCACCACACCGGCCACATCGGTGGTATCAAAGAAGCGACCTTTGAAGAGATGATTGCCCGCCGTCCTGAGCGTGTGATTGAAATCGCGGTTAAAGGCATGCTGCCAAAAGGCCCGCTGGGTCGTGCTATGTTCCGTAAACTGAAAGTTTACGCAGGCAACGAGCACAACCACGCGGCACAGCAACCGCAAGTTCTTGACATCTAATCGGGATTATAGGCAATGGCTGAAAATCAATACTACGGCACTGGTCGCCGCAAAAGTTCCGCAGCTCGCGTTTTCATCAAACCGGGCAGTGGTAAAATCGTTATCAACCAGCGTTCTCTGGAACAGTACTTCGGTCGCGAAACTGCCCGCATGGTAGTTCGCCAGCCGCTGGAACTGGTTGATATGGTAGAAAAACTGGATCTGTACATCACTGTTAAAGGTGGTGGTATCTCCGGTCAGGCAGGTGCGATCCGTCACGGTATCACCCGCGCTCTGATGGAGTACGACGAATCCCTGCGTTCTGAACTGCGTAAAGCTGGCTTCGTTACTCGTGACGCTCGTCAGGTTGAACGTAAGAAAGTGGGTCTGCGTAAAGCACGTCGTCGTCCACAGTTCTCCAAACGTTAATCCATTCTGCTTGCGCAGAACGATTGGCGAAAAACCCGCTTCGGCGGGTTTTTTTATGGATAATGCGCAGGTTATCCACAATATCAATGCATATATCTTCTCTTTTTCCACATTTCCAGAAACGCTCACCACAAAGTCATCAAAATCTGGTAAACTATCATCCAATTTTCTGCCCAAATATCGGTGAATACTCGCTTTTTGTTCGATTATTGAACAATGTGTTTTCTCTGGGATGGGCGATACAACATCTGGCTGGCCCCTGTTGGGCCGGTAGCAGTAAAAATTCTGAATATACCTGGAGGTTTTCATGGCTGTCGCTGCCAACAAACGTTCGGTAATGACGCTGTTTTCTGGTCCTACTGACATTTATAGCCATCAGGTTCGTATCGTGCTGGCCGAGAAGGGTGTCAGTTTTGAGATCGAGCATGTGGAAAAGGATAACCCGCCTCAGGATCTGATCGATCTCAACCCGAGCCAAAGCGTACCGACGCTGGTGGATCGCGAGCTGACCCTGTGGGAATCCCGTATCATTATGGAATATCTGGATGAGCGTTTCCCGCATCCGCCGCTGATGCCTGTTTACCCTGTTGCACGTGGTGAAAGCCGCCTGTACATGCAGCGTATCGAGAAAGACTGGTACTCGCTGATGAACGTGATTACCAGCGGTTCCGCTGCGGAAGCTGACGCTGCGCGTAAGCAACTGCGTGAAGAGCTTCTGGCTATCGCCCCTGTGTTTGGCCAGAAACCGTTCTTCCTGAGCGATGAGTTCAGCTTGGTAGATTGCTACCTGGCGCCGCTGTTGTGGCGTCTGCCAACCCTGGGTGTTGAATTCAGCGGCCCTGGCGCCAAAGAGCTGAAGGGCTATATGACTCGCGTCTTTGAACGCGACTCTTTCCTGGCATCTTTAACTGAACCGGAACGTGAAATGCGTCTCGGCCGAGGCTAATGACTGTGGAAATGTCACAACTCACCCCACGCCGTCCGTATCTGCTGCGCGCCTTCTATGAATGGCTGCTGGATAACCAGCTCACGCCGCACCTGGTAGTGGATGTGACGTTGCCGGGCGTGCTGGTTCCAATGGAATACGCACGCGACGGACAGATCGTGCTGAATATTGCGCCGCGAGCAGTGGGTAACCTGGAACTGGCCAACGACGAAGTGCGCTTTAACGCGCGTTTCGGTGGCGTGCCGCGTCAGGTATCGGTGCCGCTGGCTGCCGTGCTGGCTATCTACGCGCGTGAAAATGGTGCGGGTACCATGTTCGAGCCGGAAGCGGCTTACGATGAAGACGTTGCCAGCCTGAATGATGACGATACCGCCGGGGAGCGTGAAAGCGACACGGTCATGTCCGTTATTGACGGTGACAAACCCGATCACCAGGATGATAACGATCCGGATGACGATCCGCCACCGCGCGGGGGGCGTCCTGCTCTTCGCGTTGTAAAATAAAAACAGGCCCAATCGGGCCTGTTTTTTTACACTTCCAGGTAGTTCAGTATACCGTCTGCCGCCTTACGGCCTTCGGCAATCGCCGTCACCACCAGGTCGGAACCGCGAACGATATCACCACCGGCGAAGATTTTCGGGTTGCTGGTCTGGAACGCGTTATCGCTGCCTTCTGGCGCAATAATACGGCCCTGCGAATCCAGCTCGACGCTGTGCTTCGCCAGCCACTCCATGCTGTGCGGACGGAAACCGAACGCCATGACGACGGCATCGGCCGGGATCACATGCTCAGAGCCCGCCACAATCTCCGCACGACGGCGGCCTTTGGCATCCGGCGCGCCCATCTCCGTGCGCGCCATCTTCACGCCGCTCACTTTTCCGTTGGCATTCACTTCAATACCCAGCGGCTGGATGTTGAACTGGAACTCGACACCCTCTTCACGCGCGTTTTTCACTTCGCGTTTGGAGCCAGGCATGTTCTCTTCGTCACGACGATAGGCGCAGATTACGTGTGCCGCATTCTGACGAATAGAGGTACGCACGCAGTCCATCGCGGTATCACCCCCGCCCAGCACAACCACGCGTTTACCTTCCATGCTGACGAAAGGCTCATCGGCTGTTTCGCCATAGCCCATAATCTGTTTAGTGTTGGCGATCAGGAACGGCAGCGCGTCATAAACGCCTGGCGCGTCTTCGTTTTCCAGACCACCACGCATGGACTGATAGGTGCCCACGCCCAGGAAGACGGCGTCGTAATCTTTCAGCAGGTCGTCGAGCTGCACGTCGCGGCCCACTTCTGTGTTCAGTTTGAACTCAATCCCCATGCCGGTGAAGATTTCACGGCGGCGGGTCATGACCTCTTTCTCCAGCTTGAAGGCCGGAATACCGAAGGTCAGCAGACCACCGATCTCCGGATGACGGTCAAAGACCACCGCCTTCACGCCGTTACGGGTCAGGACGTCCGCACAGGCCAGGCCCGCCGGGCCCGCGCCGATAATTGCCACGCGCTTGTCGGTCTGCTTCACGCCGGACATATCCGGACGCCAGCCCATCTCGAAGGCTTTATCGTTGATATAGCGCTCGATGTTACCGATGGTCACCGCGCCAAACTCGTCGTTCAGCGTACAGGAGCCTTCGCACAGACGGTCCTGAGGACACACGCGGCCGCACACTTCCGGCAGGGTGTTGGTCTGGTGAGATAGCTCGGCGGCTTCAAAAATACGCCCCTCGTTGGCCAGCTTCAGCCAGTTCGGGATGTAGTTATGTACCGGACATTTCCACTCGCAGTAAGGGTTACCGCAGGACAGGCA
Source organism: Enterobacter sp. BIDMC92 (assembly GCF_001030225.1). Taxonomy (NCBI): domain Bacteria; kingdom Pseudomonadati; phylum Pseudomonadota; class Gammaproteobacteria; order Enterobacterales; family Enterobacteriaceae; genus Enterobacter; species Enterobacter sp. BIDMC92. The sequence goes on along the minus strand of NZ_KQ087598.1, from coordinate 4,236,774 downwards.
GCGGTCTGCCTGTGCTTTGGCCTGGCCTTCTGAAAACGGCTCATAGATTTCTACAAATTCAATTTTACGGATCTTCAGCGGTTTCTTTGGCGGATCAACACGCTGCAGGTCGATAAACTGGTATACGTTCTGGCTCATCTGAATTCCTTACTGCGCCTGCACACGCAGCTCTGCTGCGCTACGACTACGGTGACCCAACAGGGCTTTAACATCGCTGGACTTCGGTTTAACCAGCGCGAATTTTGCAGAGAATGCTGGCCAGTTCGCCAGGATCTCTTCGCCGCGCGAAGAACCGGTATGCTGCACGTGTTCGGTAATCAAACCGCGCAGGTGTTCTTCGTGGATGGCCAGCGTATCAACGTCCAGTACTTCCACCAGTTCCGGGTTCACGCGTTTGCGGAACTCGCCGTCTTCATCCAGGACGTAAGCAAAACCGCCCGTCATGCCTGCGCCAAAGTTCACGCCGGTTTTACCTAGGACGCAAACAATCCCGCCCGTCATATATTCACAACCGTTATCGCCAATGCCTTCCACCACGGTGATGGCACCGGAGTTACGCACCGCAAAACGCTCGCCCGCACGGCCCGCAGCGAACAGACGACCACCGGTCGCGCCGTACAGACAGGTGTTACCGATGATGCTTGCCTCATGGCTGCGGAAGGCAGAACCCACCGGAGGACGCACCGCCAGCAGACCGCCCGCCATGCCTTTCCCGACGTAGTCGTTGGCGTCGCCGGTCAGGTATAGCTCAACGCCACCGGCGTTCCACACGCCAAAGCTTTGACCCGCGGTACCGCTGAAGTGCGCGGTAATCGGATCTGCCGCCAGCCCCTGGTCACCGTGCGTCTGCGCAATGTAACCGGAGAGGGACGCACCCACAGAACGGTCAGTGTTGCGGATATCAAACCAGAACGTTTTGCTCTGCTTGTCATCCACGTACGGTTTCGCCTGCTGCAACAGCTGCGCGTTCAGCACGCCGTTATCGAACGGTGGGTTGTTCTCGGTGCAGTAGACCGCTTTGCCAGGGTGTGGCTGCGCGGTTTCCAGCAGCTTGCTCAACTCCAGCTTCTGCTGCTTCGCGGTGAAGCCTTCCAGCTCTTTCAGCAGGTCGGTACGGCCAATCAGGTCTACCAGGCGCTTCACGCCCAGCTGCGCCATCAGCTCGCGGGTTTCACGGGCGATGAAGTCAAAGTAGTTAGTCACTTTGAACGGCAGACCATGGTAGTGGTTCTTACGCAGCTTCTCGTCCTGGGTTGCAACACCGGTTGCGCAGTTGTTCAGGTGGCAAATACGCAGGTATTTACAGCCAAGCGCAACCATTGGGCCGGTACCGAAACCAAAGCTTTCCGCACCCAGAATCGCCGCTTTGATAATGTCGAGGCCGGTTTTCAGGCCACCGTCCACCTGCAGACGGATCTTGTGACGCAGACCGTTAGCCACCAGCGCCTGCTGGGTTTCCACCAGGCCCAGTTCCCACGGGCAACCCGCATATTTCACGGAGGAGAGTGGGCTTGCACCGGTACCACCGTCGTAACCGGCGATGGTGATGAGATCCGCATAGGCTTTCGCCACGCCTGTGGCGATGGTGCCAACGCCCGGTTCGGAAACCAGCTTCACGGAGATCATCGCTTTCGGGTTGACCTGTTTCAGGTCGAAAATCAACTGCGCCAGATCCTCGATAGAGTAAATATCGTGGTGTGGTGGCGGAGAAATCAGCGTCACGCCCGGTACGGAGTAGCGCAGTTTGGCGATGTACGGCGTGACTTTATCACCCGGCAACTGACCGCCTTCGCCCGGTTTTGCACCCTGAGCGACTTTAATCTGAATGACATCGGCGTTGACCAGGTACGCTGGCGTGACGCCGAAGCGGCCGGAGGCCACCTGCTTGATACGGGACACTTTGTTGGTGCCGTAACGCGCCGGATCTTCACCGCCTTCACCGGAGTTAGAATTGCCGCCGATGCTGTTCATGGCTTCCGCCAGCGCTTCGTGGGCTTCCGGGCTCAGCGCGCCGATGGACATCGCCGCGGTATCAAAGCGTTTGAACAGTTCAGATGCTGGCTCAACCTCGTCAATGCTGACCGCTTCATCACCCGGATTGAGGGCCAGCAGGTCACGCAGCGTCGCCGCCGGACGGTTGTTCACCAGCTCAGCATATTGCTGATAATCACTGTATTCGCCGCTCTGCACCGCCTGCTGCAGCGTGCGCACCACGTCCGGGTTATAGGCATGATACTCGCCGCCGTGAACGTATTTCAGCAGACCGCCCTGATCCAGCGGCTTACGTGCCAGCCAGGCGCGTTTCGACAGGTTCACCAGATCCTGCTGGAAGTCAGCAAATCCGGCTCCGCCGATACGGCTGACGACGCCCTGGAAGCAGAGGTTTGCCACGTCGTTATGCAGACCGACCGCTTCAAACAGCTTCGAACAACGGTAGGAGGCAATGGTCGAGATGCCCATTTTGGACATGATTTTGTACAGACCTTTATTGATGCCGTTACGGTAGTTCAGCATCACTGTACGATAGTCTTTGTCGATCGCGCGGGTATCCACCAGACGGGCCAGCGTTTCGTAGGCCAGATACGGGTAGATTGCCGTCGCACCAAAACCTAACAGCACGGCAAAGTGGTGCGGGTCGCGAGCGCTGGCGGTTTCAACAATGATGTTGGCGTCGCAGCGCAGGCTCTTATCGACCAGACGCGTCTGGATAGCACCCACCGCCATTGGCGCAGGCACCGGCAGACGGTTTTTCGCGATATTTCGGTCGGACAGCACCAGCAGAACGGTACCGTTACGTACCATCTGTTCGGCTTTGTCACACAGCGCATTCACCGTCTCTTCGAGGCTCGCGTCGTTCACGTCGAAGGTAATATCGAGCGTGTCAGCGCGGTAGTGCTCCTCTTTCATGGTGGTGAGCTGTTTGAAATCGGAATACAGCAGGATCGGCGATTTAAAGGTCAGACGGTGCGCCTGGCCTTCGGCCTCGCAGAAGACGTTCATCTCACGACCAATGCTGGTGGCCAGCGACATCACGTGTGCTTCGCGCAGCGGGTCGATTGGCGGGTTGGTGACCTGCGCGAACTGCTGACGGAAATAGTCATAAATGATACGCGGCTGGCTGGAGAGCACGGCAAACGGGGTATCGTCACCCATCGAGCCGACCGCTTCCTGGCCGTTTTCACCGAGCACGCGGATAACCGAGTCCAGCTCTTCTGCGCTGTAGTTAAACTGCTTCTGGTAGCTGGCGAGGGTATCGTCGTCCAGCTCGCGGCTGCCCACCTCTTCGTCCGACAGATCTTCAAACGGCACCAGACGACGCACGTTTTTCTCCATCCACTCTTTGTACGGATGGCGGCTTTTCAGGTCGTTATCGGTTTCGGCGGAATGCAGAATGCGCCCAACGCGAGTGTCGATAACCATCAGTTCGCCTGGACCGACGCGGCCTTTCTCAACCACTTCGTCAGGCTGGTAATCCCAGATACCGACTTCAGAGGCGCAGGTGATGAGCTTATCTTTGGTGATGACGTAGCGGGCCGGACGCAGGCCGTTACGGTCCAGGTTACAGGCGGCAAAACGACCGTCGGACATCACGATGCCCGCCGGGCCGTCCCACGGCTCCATGTGCATGGAGTTAAAGTCGAAGAACGCGCGCAGCTCCGGATCCATATCCGGGTTGTTCTGCCAGGCCGGTGGCACGAGCAGACGCATGGCGCGCACGATGTCCATCCCGCCCGCCAGCAGCAATTCCAGCATGTTATCCATTGAGCTGGAGTCCGAGCCGGTTTCGTTCACGAACGGCGCGGCATCGTGCAGGTCAGGGATCAGTGGCGTCTGGAACTTATAGGTGCGGGCGCGGGCCCACTGGCGGTTACCGGTAATGGTGTTGATTTCGCCGTTGTGCGCCAGATAGCGGAACGGCTGCGCCAGCGGCCAGCGAGGTACGGTGTTGGTGGAGAAGCGCTGGTGGAACAGGCAAATGGCCGATTCCAGACGCAGGTCCGCCAGGTCCAGGTAGAAGCGCGGCAGGTCAGCCGGCATACACAGACCTTTATAGATATTCACCAGGTTCGAGAGGCTACAGACGTAGAACTCTTTATCGTCCTGGAGACGTTTTTCAATGCGGCGACGGGCGATAAACAGACGGCGTTCCATATCACGTGGACGCCAGCCCGCAGGGGCATTGACGAAAATCTGTTCAATACGAGGCAGCGAGGAGAGGGCGATTTCACCGAGCACCCCTTCGTTGGTAGGCACATCGCGCCAGCCGACAATAGACAGGGTTTCACGCTGAAGTTCTTCTTCGACGATGTGGCGCGAAGCGGCAGCTTTTTCAGGATCCTGGTTCAGGAACAGCATACCGACAGCGTAGTTTTTGGCTAAACGCCAGCCGCGCTCTTCCGCCACGATGCGGAAGAAACGATCGGGTTTTTGCAGCAGCAGGCCGCAACCGTCGCCGGTTTTACCATCGGCAAGGATGGCGCCACGGTGCTGCATTCGGGCCAGTGCGTGAATAGCAGTACGCACTACCTTGTGGCTAGGTTCGCCTTCTATGTGGGCGATCAGGCCGAAACCACAGTTATCCTTCTCAAGGGATTTATCGTACAACATATCAGTGAACCTCCCCAGGCTCGTCGGGCTTCTCTCTGAACGTAACCGTGGCGCACAGGCGCAGAAAGAGCATGGCGACGGGGTTTGCGTTTCATACGCGGACCTCGCATTCGCCCTCTTTTTCATCCTTTCGCGCAGGTAAACAAGTTTGAGGACTTGCTTCAGAGGGAATCTCAATTACTGCATAAATATGATGAGCAGGCCGCTCATCCAGAAAGCTTCCAGCGGATTTCCAACTTATCGGGAATTGGTACACAGGTCAAATGGCAATCTTATTTATACAAAAATGTGCTAAAGGTAAGTTATCTATTTGTAATTAAAGGGAATTTAAGTAATTTTACATTGAATGAATGCCCTTGCAGGGCGTAGCGGAGTGTGATCTGACTCACTATCTGAAAGCGGTATTATCAATGCAGCATGCTGAATAGCGGTTTTTTAACAGAATATTACGCTGCTGTGGGGGTTAAACCCGCATAAAGTCACTGTTTTTCAGCGGTGGCGCTATAAATGAAAAAAACAATCAGAACATAAGGAAAAGTAATCACTGCTGGCGTGAATGAAATTGCAGTAATCCTGAGTAGTTATTCATATAGGTAAAAGCCGTCCAGGGCGATTGATCCAAGTCATCGCCGACAGAGGCTAAAAGTGGCAGGCTTGTCCCCTTTCTCCGGGACGGTCTATCAGATTATGCAGTTACAGAAATTAGTCAATATGTTTGGTGGGGATCTTTTGCAGCGGTACGGGCAAAAGGTTCACAAGCTGACGCTGCATGGCGGGTTTAGCTGCCCAAACCGGGACGGGACGATCGGGCGCGGGGGCTGCACGTTCTGTAACGTTGCGTCATTTGCAGACGAGGCCCAGCAGCATCGCTCTATTGCCGAACAGCTTTCTCATCAGGCGAGTCTGGTAAACCGCGCCAGACGCTATCTGGCCTATTTTCAGGCCTATACCAGCACGTGGGCGGAAGTCCAGGTGCTGCGCGACATGTATCAGCAGGCTGTCAGCCAGGCCAGTATTGTCGGGCTCTGTGTGGGTACGCGGCCGGACTGCGTACCGGATGCGGTGCTGGATCTGCTTAGCGAGTATAACGATCAAGGCTACGAGGTTTGGCTGGAGCTGGGCCTACAGACCGCGCACGACAAAACCCTGCACCGCATCAACCGTGGTCATGATTTCGCCTGCTACCAGCGCACTACCCGTCTTGCCCGTGAGCGCGGGTTGAAAGTCTGCTCGCATCTGATTGTCGGGTTGCCTGGTGAAGGGCAGCGGCACGGCCTGGAGACGCTGGAAAAAGTGGTGGAGACCGGCGTGGACGGTATCAAGCTGCACCCGCTGCATATCGTGAAGGGCAGCATTATGGCCAAAGCCTGGGAAGCCGGGCGCTTGAACGGTATCGAACTTGACGCCTATACGGTGACGGCGGGGGAGATGATTCGTCACACGCCGCCAGAGATTGTCTACCATCGCATCTCTGCCAGCGCCCGCCGTCCAACGCTTCTGGCACCCTTGTGGTGCGAGAACCGCTGGACGGGGATGGTGGAAATTGACCGCTATCTTCAGGAAAACGGCGTGCAGGGTTCGGCTCTGGGGCGCCCGTGGGTTCCCCGTCTACCGGCGACGGCCGCCTAACAGGCTCCCCAGCATGCCGCGCACTATCTGATTAGTCACCTGCCGCGCAGCGCTCTTCGCCATGGTTTGTACCACGCCGTCGCGCTTACCGCCGCGCGGCCCGGTGCTACCAAACAGGATATCTTTGAGCCCACCGAGAATACCGTCATCCACCGCCACCGACTGCCCTTTAGCGGCAGGGGCATCCTGCGATTCCGTTGTCGCCTGGACCCCTTTTTGCAGCATCTCAAACGCGGATTCCCGATCCACCTCGTCTTCATACTTCCCGTACACCGGGGAGTGGTTAATCAGGCCGTTGCGTTCATCGTCCGTCACCGGTCCCATCCGCGAACAGGGAGCGATCACCATCGCGCGTTCCACCACGGACGGGCTGCCCTTCGCATCCAGGAATGAGATCAGCGCTTCACCGGTGCCTAACGCCTGAATAGCGGCTTCGGTATCAAAAGCCGGATTGGCGCGCATGGTTTGCGCAGCGGCTTTCACCGCTTTCTGATCTTTCGGCGTAAAGGCGCGCAGGGCGTGCTGAACGCGGTTACCAAGCTGGCCAAGCACGTTATCCGGGATATCAGACGGGTTTTGCGAAACAAACCAGACGCCGACGCCTTTAGAGCGGATCAGGCGAATGACCTGTTCAATCTTGTCCAGCAATATTTGCGGTGCATCGTTGAACAGCAGGTGCGCTTCGTCGAAGAAGAATACCAGCTTTGGTTTTTCCAGATCGCCTGCTTCGGGCAGTTGTTCGTACAGCTCGGAGAGCATCCACAGCAGGCTGGCGGCGTAAAGCTTCGGCATCTGGTAGAGCTTCTCTGCACTGAGGATATTGATAATGCCTTTGCCGTTACTGTCGGTGCGCATCCAGTCTTTGATATCCAGCATAGGCTCGCCGAAGAAATGCTCAGCCCCCTGTTGCTCAAGCGTCAGTAACCCGCGCTGAATGGCCCCTACCGACGCGCTGCTGATATTGCCATACTGGTTCTGGAAGGATTTCGCGTTATCGCCAATGTACTGAGTAATGGCCCGCAGATCTTTAAAATCAAGCAGCAGCAGACCCTGGTCATCGGCAATGCGGAAGATAATATTCAGTACCCCGGACTGGACGTCGTTAAGGTTCAGCAGGCGGGCGAGCAGTAGCGGGCCGAGATCGGAGACGGTGGCGCGCACCGGGTGGCCTTTCTCACCGAAGATATCCCATACGACCACCGGGTTGCCGTGTGGCGTCCAGTCCGTGATGCCAATATTCTTCAGCCGTTCGAGCAGTTTTTCTGAGGCGGTACCCTCCTGAGCCACACCGGTTAAATCGCCTTTCACGTCAGCCATAAACACCGGTACGCCGATCTCTGAAAGCGACTCCGCCAGCTTTTGCAGGGTCACGGTTTTCCCCGTCCCGGTGGCACCGGTGATCAGGCCGTGGCGGTTCGTCATGGCGGGCAGTAAATACAGCTCTTTTTCCAGCGTCCGGGCAATTAACAATGGTGTACTCATGATGCGCTTCCTCTCGTAGTCCTGGGTGGAGTATAGGCAACCTGACGGCAAAAGGGATGAGTAAATTCCTGAGTTTGCGGCGCATTATCCAGCGCGGACTATGCTTTTGCATACGGTTCACAAAATAGTGGGAAACTATGTCCAGATTCTTCTTTAACGACCGCAAACAGCTGGTCAACGATGCCATTGAAGGCATACTGCTCTCTGCGCCCCATGCAAATCTCGTCAAGCTTGATATCGATCCGGCCATCAGGATTGTCGCGCGCGGCGACTGGGACAAAAGCCGCGTGGCGGTGATCTCCGGTGGTGGCTCAGGACACGAACCCGCGCATGCCGGATTTGTTGGCAAAGGCATGCTGACGGCGGCGGTGTGTGGCGATCTGTTTGCCTCGCCGAGCGTGGATGCGGTACTCAATGCCATCGTCGCCGTAACCGGCGATCGCGGTTGTCTGTTGATCGTCAAAAACTACACCGGCGACCGTCTTAACTTCGGCCTCGCGGCGGAAAAGGCCAAACGTTACGGTCTGAAGGTGGAGATGGTGATTGTAGCGGATGACATCGCGCTGCCGGATAACAAGCAACCGCGCGGTATTGCCGGCACCGCGCTGGTGCATAAGATTGCGGGCTATGCGGCGGAGCTCGGGAAATCGCTGAGTGAAGTGCGGGAGATCGCGCAACAGGCCTGCGACAACCTCTGGAGCCTGGGCGTTGCGATGCAAACCTGTAACCTGCCCGGCAGCGAGGAGGAAGAGGGGCGCATTAAGCAGGGCCACGTTGAGCTGGGTCTGGGCATTCACGGCGAGCCCGGGGCGTCCGTGGTGGATACCCAAAACAGCAAAGCCATTATCGACACGCTGGTCACGCCACTGAAAACAGAGGCGGGTGAGGGGCGCTTTGCGGTGTTGATTAACAACCTCGGCGGCGTATCGGCGCTGGAGATGGCGCTGCTGACGAAAGAGCTGGCGCACTCGGCGCTGAAAGAAGAGATCGCGTACCTGATAGGTCCCGCACCATTGGTAAGCGCCCTGGATATGAAGGGCTTTTCGCTGACGCTACTGAAGCTTAACGATTTCTTCGAAAAGGCGATTCATGCCGACGTCGAAACGCTGGGCTGGCAGAAACCCGTGGCGTTTGCGCCCTTGCGCACCGTTGAGCACAGTGCCATTCATGACCGCGTGGAATATACCCCCTCGGACAATCCGCAGGTGGGAGAGTGTGTCTTCTCAGTGACAAAAACGCTGATCCAGCTGGAAAACCGCCTCAACGCGCTGGATGCGAAAGTGGGAGATGGCGATACCGGCTCCACCTTTGCGCAAGGTGCGCGGGATATTGCGCAGCGTCTGGAGGAGAATACCCTCCCGCTTAATGATGTCTCTACGCTCCTGTTACTGGCTGGCGAGCGGCTGGCCACGGTAATGGGCGGATCGAGCGGCGTATTAATGTCGATCTTCTTCACCGCGGCCGGGCAAAAGCTGCATGACGGACAATCGCTCCCGGAGGCATTGCTCAGCGGGCTGGCGCAGATGAAGCAGTATGGCGGGGCGGATCTCGGCGATCGCACGCTGATCGACGCGTTGCAACCGGCGCTGGAGGCTTTACAGAAAAAAGATCTTCAGGCTGCGGCGCAGGCGGCGCAGCAGGGGGCGGAGGCAACGGCGAAAATGGTGAAAGCAGGTGCGGGACGTTCGTCGTACGTGAATAAAGAGAATCTGGATGGCGTAATGGATCCGGGGGCTGTGGCTGTCGCGGAAGTCTTTGCGGCACTGGCTCGGTAGTCGAAAAAGCCCGGTGGCGCTGCGCTTACCGGGCCTACAAAATCGGATGTAGGCCGGGTAAGGCGAAGCCGCCACCCGGCACTGTCACATCAAAAATCCGCTTTTAACACCACGCGATAACGGGCTTTGCCGTCGCGCACGTGCTGGATGGCTTCGTTGATTTTCGACATCGGGTACAGTTCGGTGGTCGGTGCCACTTTGGTGCGCCCGGCGAACTTCATCAGTTTGCGCAACTCGTACGGCGTACCGGTCGCAGAGCCGGATACGCTACGATCCCCACCGATCAGGGTAAACGCCGGAACCGGCAGCGGCTTCATCACCGCACCCACGGTGTGGAAGTTACCACCGTAGGCCAGGGCTTCAAAATACGGTTGCCAGTTGAGATCCACGTTAACGGTGTTAATGATCAGATCAAACTGACCCGCCAGCGCGCTCAGCGCGTCCGGATCGCGGCTGTTGACGACTTTATCCGCCCCCATCGCCAGCACTTCCTGTTCTTTCGCCGGGTTCGAACTGAATGCCGTTACTTCGCAACCCATCGCGTGCAGCAGTTTGATGGCGATATGCCCGAGGCCACCAATACCGATAACGCCCACGCGGCTGGTGGCAGTGATATGGTGCATCAGAAGCGGTTTGAAGACGGTAATACCGCCGCACAGCAGCGGACCGGCGGATTCAATATCAATGCTGTCCGGCAGCGGAATGACCCATTGCCAGTCGGCGCGCAGCTTATCGGCAAAACCTCCTTTATTCAGAATGGTGGGAACAGCGCCTTCGAGGCAGTTGATCTGGTTGCCGCTGATACAGGCGTCGCAGTGGCCACAGCTGCGTGCTGTCCAGCCAATGCCCACGCGCTGGCCAACTTTCAGCCCTTTGTCCTGCGCAGCGCTACCGAGCGCGACAACACGGCCAATGACTTCGTGCCCGGCAACCAGTGGATAGCTTGAAAAGCCCCATTCGTTGTCGATCATCGAGAGATCCGAGTGGCAGATCCCGCAGTAATCAACCTGTACCTCGACGTCTTCTGCTTTTAGAACACCTGCATCGTACTCGTACAGTTCAAGTTCTGCACCCGCCTGCGGTGCGGCGTAGCTTTTTATCTTCGACATCGTGTTTCCCCCGTTGTGGTGTGAACTGAGAGTGTAGAGCATTCAGTTAACCACCGTTTAACAGAAGAGGGCAGCAAAAAGGTTTACAGCGTTTTCAACATCCTGACTTCGCAATCGACATGCCCGGTGCAGCCCAGCGGTGCATCAATATGCTCAAAGCCCAGATGTTCATACAGGCCGATGGCCTCTTTGAGGAAGGCGGTTGTTTCGAGGTAACAGCGGGTAAAACCCTGTTTGCGCGCGTGGTCCAGGGCAAGCAGCGCCAGCTTTTTCGCCAGGCCTTGTCCGCGAACGGACGGCAGAAAATACATTTTTTGCAGTTCGCAGATATCCGGCTCGCTGCAGCTGAGGGGCGCTACGCCGCCGCCGCCGACGACCTGGCCGTTCTGCTCGATGACCCAGTAAGCATGCCCCGGCTGGCTGTACAGCTGAAACAGTTCGTCCAGATTCGGGTCGGCAACCGTGTAGCCTTTATCAGCCGTAAGGCCATATTCGGCAGAGACCGTGCGGATGACGGCGGCGATAGCCGGGTTGTCCTGCACAGCGATCCGACGCATCGTCGTCGCGACGGGAGTGATCACGCTCATAGCATTACTCATTACAAAAATTGACACACATTTGCTGTTAATAGCACCGCGGAAAGGGGAGTGCAAGCGAGGAGTTTTCAGGAAGGATACCCCTTACGCCCTGAAGCGTAAGGGGTAATAGCATTACAGGGCTGCGATAACCGCCTGCTGCTCAATCAGCTTGGTCTTCGCATCGGCGAAAGCCACCAGACGCTCACGCTCTTTCGCGATGACCGCTTCCGGCGCACGGGCAACAAAGCCTTCGTTCGCCAGTTTGCTTACGATCTTGCCGATTTCCACGTCGACTTTCGCCACTTCTTTCGCCAGACGCGCCAGCTCAGCATCTTTGTCGATAAGACCTGCCATCGGGATCAGCAGCTCGGCGCCGTCGATGATTTTGGTCACGGAGACCGGACCTTTGTCATCAGCAGGCAGCACGGTGATGCTTTCCAGGCGCGCCATGGTTTTCAGGAAGGTGTTGTTCTCGTTGACACGACGAACCGCCGCCTCGCTGCAGCCGCGCAGCAGCAGCTCCAGTGGTTTGCCCGGCGCGATGTTCATTTCAGCACGAATGTTACGTACCGCTACGATCGCCTGCTTCAGCCACTCGGTATCTGCAGACGCCGCGTCATCAACCTTAGCCGCATCGAATTCCGGGAACGGCTGCAGCATGATGGTGTCGGCATTGATGCCTGCAATCACCTTCACGCGCTGCCAGATGGTTTCGGTGATGAATGGAATGACCGGATGCGCCAGGCGCAGCAGACCTTCCAGGACGGTAATCAGCGTATTACGCGTACCGCGCAGTTCAGCCTCAGTGCCGCCATTCATGACCGGCTTCGCCAGTTCCAGGTACCAGTCACAGAACTGGTTCCAGGTGAATTCGTACAGAATGCCCGCCGCGATATCGAAGCGGAAGCTGTCCAGCGCCTCGCGGAACGCTTTCACCGTCTGGTTGAATTCCGCCAGGATCCAGCGGTCTGCCAGAGACAGGGTCATCTCGCCGCCGTTGAAGCCGCAATCCTGATCTTCGGTGTTCATCAGCACGAAGCGGCTGGCGTTCCACAGCTTGTTACAGAAGTTACGGTAGCCTTCCAGACGCTTCATGTCCCAGTTGATGTCGCGACCGGTAGAGGCCAGCGCCGCCAGGGTGAAACGCAGGGCGTCGGTACCGTGAGCCTCAATCCCGTTCGGGAACTGCTTCTCGGTACGCTTGCGGATTTTCTCTGCCAGCTGCGGCTGCATCATGTTGCCGGTGCGTTTTTCCAGCAGCTCTTCCAGAGAGATACCGTCAACCATATCCAGTGGGTCAATGACGTTACCCTTGGACTTGGACATCTTCTGCCCTTCATCGTCACGGATAAGGCCGGTCATGTAGACGGTATGGAACGGAACCTGCGGCTTGCCGTCTTCATCTTTGATGAAGTGCATTGTCATCATGATCATGCGGGCAATCCAGAAGAAGATGATGTCGAAGCCGGACACCATCACGCTGGTTGGGTGGAACTGACGCAGCGCGTCGGTATTCTCAGGCCAGCCGAGTGTGGAGAAGGTCCACAGTGCAGAGGAGAACCAGGTATCCAGCACGTCTTCGTCCTGGCGCAGGGCAACATCTGCACTCAGGTTGTTTTCCTGGCGCACTTCATCTTCGCTACGTCCTACGTAGACGTTGCCTTCGTTATCGTACCACGCCGGGATACGGTGACCCCACCACAGCTGACGGGAGATACACCAGTCCTGAATGTCACGCATCCAGGAGAAGTACATGTTTTCGTACTGCTTCGGCACGAACTGGATGCTGCCGTTCTCAACCGCTTCAACAGCCGGTTTCGCCAGCACGTCGGCACGCACGTACCACTGATCGGTCAGCATGGGTTCAATAACCACGCCGCCACGGTCGCCGTACGGCACGGTCAGATCGTGAGGTTTGATCTCTTCCAGCAGGCCGAGCGCGTCAACGGCAGCCACGATCGCTTTACGCGCCGCAAAACGTTCCAGCTTCTGGAACTCAGCCGGAATGTCGCTTGAATAAACGTCAGATTCGTTGCCTTTGGTGTCATACACTTCAGCGCTTTCACGGATATCACCGTCGAAGGTCAGAATGTTGATCATCGGCAGGGCGTGACGACGGCCCACTTCATAGTCGTTGAAGTCGTGCGCCGGGGTGATTTTCACGCAGCCGGTGCCTTTTTCCATATCGGCGTGTTCGTCGCCTACAATCGGAATACGGCGGTTCACCAGCGGCAGCACCACGAATTTACCGATAAGACTCTGGTAACGCGGATCTTCCGGGTTAACGGCCACGCCGGTATCGCCCAGCAGAGTTTCCGGACGGGTGGTCGCGACCACCAGGTAATCTTTACCGTCTGCGGTTTTAGCGCCGTCGGCCAGCGGATAGCGGATGTGCCACATGGAGCCCTTGGACTCGCGGTTTTCCACTTCCAGGTCAGAGATGGCGGTGCGCAGTTTCGGGTCCCAGTTTACCAGGCGTTTGCCACGGTAAATCAGGTCTTCTTTGTAGAGGCGGACGAAAACTTCTTTCACGGCGTTGGACAGGCCTTCGTCCATGGTGAAACGCTCGCGCTCCCAGTCAACGGAGTTGCCGAGACGGCGCATCTGACGGGTAATGGTGCCGCCAGATTCTGCTTTCCACTGCCAGATTTTGTCGATGAAGGCGTCGCGACCGTAGTCGTGGCGAGTTTTCCCTTCTTCAGCGGCAATTTTACGCTCAACCACCATCTGGGTCGCGATACCCGCGTGGTCAGTCCCCGCCTGCCACAGGGTGTTTTTACCCTGCATACGCTGGTAGCGGATCATGGTGTCCATGATGGTCTGCTGGAAAGCATGACCCATATGCAAACTGCCGGTGACGTTCGGCGGCGGGATCATGATGCAGAAGGACTCTTTGCTTTCGTCGCCGTTAGGCTTGAAATAGCCCTGCTGTTCCCAGTGCTCGTAAAGCGGCTGTTCGATATCGCGTGGGTTATATGTCTTTTCCATTATTTCCAGGTTGCCGTATTCAGGTTAAAACCAGCCAGGCGGTACGCTTTATAGCGTTCGCGCGCCAGTTGTTTCAAAGATTCTTCGTAAGGGACAAAGTCTACCACTTCTGTGAAAGCGGTGGCAAAATCTGCAAAATCTATCCGCAGGCTAATCAGAATATCGCGCGCGCTGCTGCTGCGCTTTTGCGGCCAGGCAATTTCAACCGGTGCGCCGCCGCGTGGGCCTTCGCCTGACAGGTTATGCGGCACAAAGCTCTCCGGCGGGCGGGCCCACAGCGCTTCATCAAGTCGAATCGCCTGCTGTTCATCTTCACAGGCAATCAGCACACGTTTACCTGCGCGCCAACGTTCTGCGGCAATTTCACACACCAGCTGTTCGACGGCGCTCAGGCCATCCTGATGGGTGTCGTTGTCCAGAAGGTAGAACGTTGCATTCTTCATATATGGGGGTTCTTGTTTTGGATTCAAAGGCAAAGCCGGGTGGCGCTACGCTTACCCGGCCTACAGTTTGCTGCCGTGATGACTTACTCGTCGCCGTTAAAACCCGCGCGGTTCAGCAGGAACTGCGACAGTAACGCCACCGGACGACCGGTTGCGCCTTTGGCCTTACCGGAGCGCCATGCGGTGCCCGCGATATCCAGGTGCGCCCAGTTGTACTTGCGGGTAAAGCGTGCCAGGAAACAGCCTGCAGTGATAGCGCCACCAGGACGTCCGCCGATGTTCGCCATGTCCGCGAAGTTAGACTCCAGCTGATCCTGATACTCATCACCCAGCGGCAGACGCCATGCGCGGTCGCCGGCCTGCTCCGAGGCACTAATAAGCTCATGCGCCAGCGGATTGTGGTTCGACATCAGACCGGTGATGTGATGGCCCAGCGCAATCACACAGGCGCCGGTGAGCGTAGCGACGTCAATCACCGCTTCCGGCTCGAAGCGTTCCACGTAGGTCAGCACGTCACACAGCACCAGACGGCCTTCGGCGTCGGTGTTCAGCACTTCAACCGTCTGTCCGGACATGGTGGTCAGGACGTCACCCGGACGATAGGCACGACCGCCAGGCATGTTTTCGCAGCCCGCCAGTACGCCAATAACGTTAACAGGCAGCTGAAGCTCCGCCACCATACGCATCACGCCATACACCGCCGCCGCGCCGCACATGTCGTACTTCATCTCATCCATGCCTTCGGCCGGCTTGATGGAGATACCGCCGGAGTCGAAGGTCAGGCCTTTACCAACGAGCACGATAGGGCGCGCATCTTCGGACGGATTGCCCTTGTACTCAATGACCGACATCAGCGACTCATTCTGCGAGCCGTTACCCACCGCCAGATAAGAGTGCATTCCCAGCTCTTTCATCTGCTGTTCGCCAATGACGCGGGTAATGACATTCTTGCTGTAGGCATCGGCCAGCTGACGCGCCTGAGAGGCCAGGTATGCGGCGTTACAGATGTTCGGCGGCATGTTGCCGAGGTCTTTGGCCGCTTTAATGCCGGCAGCAATGGCCAGACCGTGCTGAATGGCGCGCTCGCCGCTGGTCAGTTCGCGACGGGTTGGCACGTTAAAGACCATTTTACGCAGCGGGCGACGCGGCTCGCTTTTATTGGTCTTCAGTTGATCGAAGCTGTACAGGCTCTCTTTTGCCGTTTCGACCGCCTGACGGACTTTCCAGTAGGTGTTACGCCCTTTGACATGCAGCTCCGTCAGGAAACAGACGGCTTCCATTGAACCGGTGTCATTCAGCGTATTAATCGTTTTCTGAATCACCTGCTTATACTGACGCTCATCCAGCTCGCGTTCTTTGCCGCAGCCAATCAGCAGAATGCGTTCGGACAGGACGTTCGGAACATGATGCAGTAACAGCGTCTGCCCAGGTTTGCCTTCCAGTTCGCCACGGCGCAGCAGGGCGCTAATATAGCCGTCACTGATTTTATCGAGTTGTTCGGCGATCGGGGAGAGTCGGCGCGGTTCAAAGACGCCCACAACGATGCAGGCACTCCGCTGTTTCTCCGGGCTACCGCTTTTTACACTGAACTCCATGCACTACGCTCCTGAATCTTAAAGACAACGGCGGCGGCTACGGATAGAATTGAAACCTTTCGTAACTCATGTCCGCTGTTGTGGTGACTTCGTGTTAATCTTACGTTACTACGGTTTCGACACGTCAGAAAAAGTCCTGAAGCGTGAATCCGCCGGATGTTTTAATCTTAGCGATGATTTCGACGACTCAAGAGAATAAATGACGTTTAAGCCATGAAACAAGCGAAATTCCTGCAAAGAGACGGGTTTTTACGGGCGTATTTAAAGTGATAATCATAAGATATCTGGTGCGGGAGACGCTCAAAAGCCAGCTGGCGATCCTCTTCATCCTGCTGCTGATTTTTTTCTGTCAGAAGCTGGTTAAGATCCTCGGTGCGGCTGTTGACGGCGAAATTCCAACGAATCTGGTGCTTTCCCTGCTTGGTTTAGGGATCCCGGAAATGGCGCAGCTTATCCTGCCGCTAAGTCTTTTCCTTGGTCTGCTCATGACGCTTGGGAAGCTCTACACCGAGAGTGAAATCACGGTGATGCATGCCTGTGGCCTGAGCAAAGCGGTACTGGTGAAAGCGGCCATGATACTGGCGCTGTTCACGGGAATTGTTGCGGCGGTGAATGTGATGTGGGCAGGCCCCTTGTCTTCCCGTCATCAGGACGAAGTGCTGGCCGAAGCGAAAGCCAACCCCGGCATGGCGGCGTTAGCCCAGGGGCAATTCCAGCAGGCGACCGACGGGAACTCCGTGCTCTTTATTGAGAGCGTTGACGGCAGCAAGTTTAACGACGTCTTCCTGGCGCAGCTGCGTACGAAAGGTAACGCGCGTCCGTCAGTGGTCATTGCCGACTCCGGGCAACTTGCTCAGCGCAAAGACGGTTCGCAGATTGTGACGCTGGACAAAGGTACCCGTTTCGAAGGGACCGCGATGCTGCGTGACTTCCGTATTACGGATTTCCAGAACTATCAGGCCATTATCGGCCATCAGACGGTGGCGCTCGATCCAACCGATACCGAGCAGATGGATATGCGTACCCTGTGGAATACCGATACCAACAGAGCGCGTGCGGAGTTCCACTGGCGTATTACTCTCGTATTTACCGTATTTATGATGGCGCTGATTGTTGTTCCGCTGAGCGTGGTGAACCCGCGTCAGGGACGTGTGCTCTCGATGCTGCCAGCGATGCTGCTTTACCTGATCTACTTCCTGCTGCAAACCTCGATTCGTTCCAACGGCGCGAAGGGTAAGCTGGACCCTATGGTCTGGACATGGTTCGTGAACAGCTTGTATATCTTACTGGCGCTGGGATTAAACCTGTGGGATACGGTGCCTGTGCGCCGCATACGTGCCCGATTCTCGCGTAAAGGAGCCATCTAATGCAGGCGTTTGGCGTTCTTGATCGCTATATCGGTAAAACTATTTTTACCACCATCATGATGACGTTGTTCATGCTGGTGTCGCTCTCCGGCATTATCAAATTTGTCGACCAGCTGAAAAAAGCCGGGCAGGGAAGTTATGACGCGCTCGGCGCGGGAATGTATACCCTGCTCAGCGTGCCGAAAGATGTGCAGATCTTCTTCCCGATGGCGGCGCTGCTGGGTGCCCTGCTGGGGCTGGGGATGCTGGCGCAGCGCAGTGAACTGGTGGTTATGCAGGCATCGGGTTTTACCCGCATGCAGGTTGCGCTGTCGGTAATGAAAACCGCGATCCCGCTGGTGCTGTTGACCATGGCGATTGGTGAGTGGGTGGCGCCGCAGGGTGAACAGATGGCGCGTAACTACCGCGCTCAGGCGATGTACGGTGGTTCTCTGCTTTCCACTCAGCAAGGGTTATGGGCGAAAGATGGCAACAGCTTCGTCTACATCGAACGCGTAAAAGGCGATGATGAGTTAGGCGGTGTGAGCATCTACGCCTTCAATGACCAGCGCCGCTTGCAGTCAGTTAAACACGCCTCTTCGGCGAAGTTTGACCCTGAACATAAGCAGTGGCGTTTGTCGCAGGTTGATGAGTCTGACCTGAGAGATCCGAAACAGATCACTGGTTCTCAGACGGTGTCCGGTACATGGAAGACCAACCTCACACCCGATAAGCTCGGGGTCGTGGCGCTGGATCCTGACGCGCTTTCCATCAGCGGTTTACACAACTATGTGAAATACCTGAAGTCGAGCGGCCAGGATGCGGGACGTTATCAGCTCAACATGTGGAGCAAAATCTTCCAGCCGATGTCCGTGGCGGTGATGATGCTGATGGCGCTGTCGTTTATCTTCGGCCCGCTGCGCAGCGTGCCGATGGGGGTGCGCGTTGTCACCGGTATCAGCTTCGGCTTTGTGTTTTACGTGCTCGATCAGATCTTCGGTCCATTGACGCTGGTGTATGGCATTCCGCCAATTATTGGCGCGCTGCTGCCAAGCGCCAGTTTCCTCCTGATCAGCCTCTGGCTGTTGCTTAAACGCTCCTGATTGACCTCTCCTCGCTTCCGGTTACCCGGGAGCGAGGCTAATCTCCTGTTTCACCCCGCACTTTTTCTCACAACCTTCAACGTCCCGCCGCGAATTTGAGTATTATTGAGCGATAAAGTCGTGAAGGGATCCTCTATGAAGCAAATTCGAATGCTTGCCCAGTATTACGTCGACCTGATGATGAAGCTTGGGCTGGTGCGTTTCTCCATGCTGCTTGCGCTGGCGCTGGTCGTTCTGGCCATCGTCGTGCAAATGGCCGTCACCATGGTTCTGCATGGTCAGGTCGAGAGTATCGACGTCATCCGCTCTATCTTCTTTGGCTTGCTGATTACTCCCTGGGCGGTCTATTTCCTGTCTGTGGTAGTTGAACAACTGGAAGAGTCCCGTCAGCGTTTGTCAAAACTGGTCGATAAACTGGAAGAGATGCGCGAGCGCGACCTGAAGCTTAACGTTCAGCTCAAAGACAACATTGCGCAGCTCAATCAGGAGATTTCGGATCGTGAGAAGGCGGAAGCCGAGCGTCAGGCCACGCTTGAGCAGCTGAAAATCGAAATGAAAGAGCGTGAGGTCACGCAGATCCAGCTTGAACAGCAATCCTCTTTCCTGCGTTCGTTTCTGGACGCGTCGCCGGATCTGGTGTTCTACCGCAATGAAGATAAAGAGTTTTCCGGCTGTAACCGCGCTATGGAGCTGCTCACCGGGAAAAGCGAGAAGCAGCTTATCCACCTGAAGCCGCAGGACGTTTACTCTGAAGAGGCGGCCGCCAAGGTTATGGAAACGGACGAAAAAGTGTTCCGTCACAATGTCTCGCTGACCTATGAACAGTGGCTGGATTATCCGGACGGACGCAAAGCCTGCTTTGAGATCCGTAAGGTCCCCTACTATGACCGCGTGGGGAAACGCCACGGCTTGATGGGCTTTGGCCGCGACATTACCGAGCGTAAGCGCTATCAGGATGCCCTGGAGCGTGCCAGCCGCGATAAGACCACCTTTATCTCTACCATTAGCCACGAATTGCGTACGCCGCTGAATGGTATCGTCGGGTTGAGCCGCATTCTGCTGGATACCGACCTGACCGCGGAGCAGGAAAAATACCTTAAAACTATCCATGTCTCGGCGGTCACGCTGGGGAATATCTTCAACGATATTATTGATATGGATAAAATGGAGCGCCGAAAAGTTCAACTTGATAATCAGCCGGTTGATTTCACCAGCTTCCTTGCGGATCTGGAAAACCTGTCCGGCCTGCAGGCGCAGCAGAAGGGACTGAGCTTTGTCATGGAGCCAACCCTGCCGCTGCCGCATAAAGTGGTGACTGACGGTACGCGTCTGCGTCAGATCCTGTGGAACCTGATCAGCAACGCGGTAAAGTTTACCCAGAAGGGGCAGGTGGCCGTGCGTGTCCGCTATGACGACGGTGACATGCTGCACTTTGAGGTGGAGGATTCCGGGATTGGTATTCCGCAGGAGGAGCAGGACAAAATCTTTGCCATGTACTACCAGGTGAAAGACAGCAACGGCGGGAAACCGGCTACCGGTACGGGCATTGGCCTGGCGGTGTCGAAACGGCTGGCGAAGAGCATGGGCGGGGATATCACCGTAGCCAGTCAGCCGGGCAAAGGCTCAACGTTCACCCTGACGGTGCATGCTCCGGCGGTGGCGGAAGAGGTTGAGGATACCTTTGAAGACGACGATATGCCGCTGCCTGCGCTGCATGTCCTGCTGGTGGAAGACATCGAGCTGAACGTGATTGTGGCGCGCTCGGTACTGGAAAAACTGGGCAACAGCGTGGATGTCGCGATGACGGGCAAAGCCGCGCTGGAGATGTTTAAACCGGGTGAATACGACCTCGTTCTGCTGGATATTCAACTGCCGGATATGACCGGGCTGGATATCTCGCGTGAGCTGACGCGTCAGTACGCGGCCGATGAGCTGCCGCCGCTGGTTGCGCTGACGGCGAACGTACTGAAAGATAAAAAAGAGTATCTCGATGCCGGTATGGACGATGTGCTCAGCAAGCCGCTGGCGGTGCCTGCTTTGACCGCTATGATCAAGAAGTTCTGGGATACCCATGATGAAGAGGAGAGCACCATGACGTCTGTTGATAGCGCAAAAGCCCAAACGATACTCGATACCGCGATGCTGGAGCAGTATATCGATCTGGTTGGCCCGAAACTGATTACCGACGGTCTGGCGGTGTTCGAAAAAATGATGCCAGGCTATCTGAGTGTGCTGGAGTCCAACCTGACCGCGCGCGACCAGAAGGGCATCGTGGAAGAAGGACATAAAATCAAAGGTGCGGCCGGCTCGGTCGGCCTGCGCCACCTGCAGCAGCTGGGTCAACAGATTCAGTCGCCTGATTTACCTGCATGGGAAGATAACGTGGGTGATTGGGTTGAAGAGATGAAACAAGAGTGGCAAAACGATGTTGCGGTGCTTAAAGCCTGGGTCGATACCAGAAAAAAATGACCCCGGCTTAACCGGGGTGCGCGAATACTGCGCCAACACCAGGGAAATTGTGGCTGCGCCTGTTTTTTCAAGTATTTTTCGAATCGGCGCCGCCTGAAAAATTTAGGCCGCACGCAGATAAGATAGCAAATCTTAAATGGTTTGTTACATGAATCAGTGAAATGTGTGAAGCATAGCGTTTTAATCAAAATTATTAATGTGCTTCAGCAAGTTGCAGAAAAGGATCCTCATGATGAAAAAGATTGGTGTCGTGCTGAGTGGATGCGGTGTTTACGATGGCTCTGAAATACATGAAGCCGTCATTACGCTGCTGGCCCTGGCAAAACAGGGGGCAGAGGTGATTTGTTTTGCGCCGGACAAAAATCAGGCGGATGTGATTAACCATCTCACGGGTGAGCCAATGGCAGAAATCCGTAACGTACTGGTTGAAGCCGCGCGTATTGCCCGCGGAAATATTTACCCTCTTATTCAGGCAGACGCCACAGAGCTTGATGCGCTAATTGTGCCCGGTGGGTTTGGCGCGGCCAAAAATCTCAGTACGTTTGCCACCCAGGGGGCGGAGTGTCAGATCGATCCGCATCTAAAAACGCTGTCGCAGGCTATGCACGCGGCGGGAAAACCGCTGGGCTTTATCTGCATCGCCCCCGCCATGCTGCCTAAAATTTTTGATTTCCCGCTGCGCCTGACCATCGGGACGGATATTGATACCGCGGAAGTCATTGAAGATATGGGCGGCGAGCACGTGCCTTGTCCGGTGGATGACATTGTGGTGGACGAAGACAATAAGATCGTTACCACGCCTGCGTATATGCTGGCGCAGAATATTGCAGAAGCGGCCACGGGTATCGAGAAGCTGGTGGCCAGAGTGCTGGTGCTGGCTGAATGAGTCGTCAATCCGGTGCTGGCGCATGGGTGAAGCGCACCCTGTTGCGCATCGTTCTTGTGCTGGCGGTCTTCTGGGGCGGGGGACTCGCCCTGTTCAGCATTCTGCCCGTGCCATTTTCTGCCGTGATGGTTGAACGTCAGCTCGGCGCATGGTTTACCGGTGATTTCAGCTATGTCGCGCATTCTGATTGGGTGAGCATGGACGACATCTCGCCCTTTATGGGGCTGGCCGTGATTGCGGCGGAGGATCAGAAATTCCCGGAACACTGGGGGTTCGACGTCGCGGCCATAGAGAAGGCGCTGGCCCATAATGAACGCCACGAAAACCGCGTGCGCGGTGCATCAACCCTGTCACAGCAGACGGCAAAGAATCTGTTTTTGTGGGACGGCCGCAGCTGGGTACGAAAAGGGCTGGAAGCGGGGCTGACGCTGGGCATGGAAACGGTCTGGAGTAAAAAGCGCATTCTGACCGTCTACCTGAATATCGCTGAGTTTGGCGATGGGGTATTTGGCGTGGAAGCGGCTGCACAACGCTATTTTAATAAACCGGCCAGCCGGTTGAGTATGTCTGAAGCGGCGTTATTGGCCGCGGTGTTACCTAACCCTATCCGCTTTAAAGCCAGTGCCCCGTCAGGGTACGTGCGAAGCCGTCAGGCGTGGATTCTGCGTCAGATGCGTCAGCTGGGTGGGGAAGGGTTTATGCAGCGTAATCAGCTGATGTAAGGCGGGTAAGCGCAGCGCCACCCGCCAGAAAATGAGGCGTTAGTCTTCGTCAAAACCGGCGTTAAACAGCGCAACCACCGCCGCCAGCGCTTCCTCTTCCTGAGGGCCGGTAGCTTCAACTTCAATCTGGCGGCCTTTGGCGGAGTCCAGCATCAGCAGCGCAATCACGCTGTTTGCTTCCGCTTCGGTACCTTCATCATTTCGCAGCAGAACTTCCGCATCGAAACCCTGCATCAGTTCAAACAGCTTCATCGCCGGGCGCGCGTGCATGCCCAGCTTATTGGTGATCTCAACGGTTTGTTTTACGGTCATGTTTTACGTTTTTCCAGCGTGCGATGACGGGACTGAACGTTCTTCCCGCGCGAGCGGAAATAGTCGGCCAGCTGTTCGGCGATGTAGACCGAACGATGTTTACCGCCGGTACAGCCAATCGCCACCGTCAGGTAGCTGCGATTGTTTGTCTCCAGCATAGGTAACCATAGCTCAAGGTAGCTTCGCGTCTGGTAGATAAAATTGTGAACTTCTGTGTGCCTGTCGAGGAAGGCCGCGACGGGTTTATCCAGACCGGTCATGGGACGCAGTTTCGGATCCCAGTGCGGGTTCGGCAGGAAGCGCACGTCGAAAACATAATCCGCATCAATTGGAATCCCGTGCTTAAAGCCAAAGGATTCGAACACCATCGTCAGTTCGCGCTCGCGCTTACCCAGCAACCGGGTACGCAGCATTTCCGCCAGCTCGTGAACGGACATCTCAGAGGTGTCGACAATCAGGTCAGCGCGTGAACGCAGCGGCTCCAGCAGGTCGCTCTCTTCGTCGATAGCGCTCTCCAGAGAGAGGTTCTTGCTGGAAAGCGGGTGCAGACGACGGGTATCGCTGTAGCGACGGATCAGGGTATTGCGGTCTGCATCAAGGAACAGCAGCTGAGGCGAAAACGCATCAGGCAGGTTACTCATTGCCTGTTCAAAAATTTCAGGCGATTCAGGCATGTTACGAACGTCGATACTGACGGCGGCAGAGGTTTGTCTTTCCGCAAGCGTGCGAGCCAGATCGGGCAGCAACACGACTGGCAGATTATCTACGCAGTAAAAACCCATGTCTTCCAGCGCGCGCAGAGCAACGGACTTCCCCGACCCTGAACGACCACTGACAATCATCAGCACCATGTTCCGTTTCTCCTCAGGACAACAGATGTGAAGGCCATCTCCTGGTTATGCATCATCCTGATTGCCTTCTGCTTCAGTGATAATCTGATAGAGCTCTTCATCACTTTGGGCCGAGCGCAGTCGGCGGCAAATGGTTTTATCGGCCAGACGTTTAGCGACCAGCGACAGCGTATGCAGATGGGTTTTCGTCTGGTCGGCAGGCACCAGCAGCGCGAAGAGAAGATCGACGGGCTGGTTATCAATGGCATCGAAGGCGATGGGTGTTTCAAGCTGCACAAACACACCCACGGCACGCAGGGTATCCTCTTCCAGTTTGCCGTGCGGGATGGCGATGCCGTTGCCGATACCGGTACTGCCCATTTTTTCACGGGTCAGGATCGCTTCGAACACCACCTGTGGCGGCAGGCCCAGCTGTTTTGCGGCCAGCTCACTGATGATCTCCAGCGCACGTTTTTTGCTCTGGCAGTGAACAGCACTGCGGGTACATTCCTGGTTAAGGACATTGCTCAGTTGAAGAGCGGAATCGTTGTTCATCATAATTTCACCTAAGCGCTAACTGTACAAATGGCCTGTTGTGTTTCACAACAGGCCGTCCTGCACCCGTTAACTGCCCGGACAATTAGTGTTGTTTCAGTTTATCTTTATGTTTATTGAGCTGTCGCGCAAGCTTATCAATCAAGCCGTCGATAGCCGCGTACATGTCTTGCCCTTCCGCACTGGCATGAAGTTCCCCCCCGTTAACATGCAGGGTGGCATCCGAGATATGAGTCACTTTCTCCACTTTCAACACAATATAGACCTGGTTGATCCTTTCGAAATACTGCTCGAGTTTTGCAAACTTCGTATTCACAAAGTCGCGTAAAGCCTCAGTAATTTCGACGTTTTGTCCAGTGATGTTGAGCTGCATAGTGTCTTCCTTATCGGTTGTGTCAGACCAGCTGTTTACGCTGGTTGGACGGCGGAATGGATAAAGACTCTCGATACTTCGCGACAGTACGACGTGCCACCATAATACCCTGTTCGGACAGCATGGTGGTTAACTTACTGTCACTCAGTGGCTTCGCGGGGTTCTCCGCGGCGATCAACTTCTTCACCAGGGCACGAATCGCGGTTGACGACGCTTCGCCGCCACCCTCGGTATTAACGTGGCTGGAGAAGAAATACTTAAGCTCAAAAATACCGCGTGGACTGTGCAGATACTTCTGCGTGGTGACACGGGAAATGGTTGATTCATGCATCTCGACGGCCTGAGCGATATCCGCCAGCACCATCGGTTTCATATACTCTTCGCCCTGCTCAAAGAACGCCTGCTGCTGTTCGACAATACAGCGGCTGACGCGAAGCAGCGTATCATTACGGCTCTCCAGACTTTTGATCAACCATCGCGCTTCCTGCAAATTGCTACGAATATATTGATTGTCGGAGTCGTTACGCACGCTGGTGCACATGGAGGCATACTGCTGGTTGATTTGCAGGCGAGGAATGCTGTCAGAATTCAGTTCAACGACCCAGCGGCCATTGTGTTTTCGGACCAGCACATCCGGGATCACGTATTCGGGTTCGCTGGTCTGGATCGACTGACCGGGGCGCGGATCGAGCGACTGGATGAGATTCACCGCTTCTTTCAGCACATCTTCTTTCAGCCGCGTGACGCGCATCAGGGTGCGGAAATCGTGGTTAGCCAACAGATCCAGATGATCGCTGATGATTAAGCGCGCCTCATCGAGCCACGGCGTCTCTTTGCTGAACTGAGAAAGCTGGATCAGCAGGCAGTCGCGCAGATCTCTTGCGGCCACGCCTACCGGATCGAAACGCTGAATGCGCTTCAGAACGGCTTCAACCTCCTCAAGCTCAATCTCTTCGTCGCCCATGCTTTCGAGGATGTCGTCCAGCGTGACGGTTAAATAGCCGGTGTCATCAACGGCATCGACAATGGATGTGGCAATCGCACGATCGGTGTCGGAGAAGGGGGTCAGTTCCACCTGCCACATCAGGTAATCCTGAAGCGACTGGGTGGTTTCTCCCTGATAGACCGGTAGCTCATCGTCCTGGTAGTCCGCACGCGTTCCGGATGGGGTTCCGGCGGTGTAGATCTCATCCCAGCTGGCATCCAGCGGAAGCTCGTCCGGCATCTCTTTTTGTTCGAGTGCATCCGCGGTGTCGAGCGCTTCTGTATCCTGCGATTGCTGGGTATCTACCTCGTCATGAAGATCGGTTTGTTCCAGCAGGGGGTTACTGTCCAGCGCCTGCTGGAGTTCCTGCTGAAGTTCTAACGTGGACAGTTGCAACAGGCGAATTGCCTGCTGTAGCTGCGGCGTCATTGCCAGTTGTTGGCTGAGCCTTAATTGCAAACCTTGCTTCATGTTCAGAGCATTTTTCTCCGGTTCGGCGTTACGTTTCCTCTACCCTATCAGAGTCTGAAGTCTTCCCCAAGATAGACGCGCTTAACATGATCATCTTCGAGGATTTGTTGCGGCGTACCGTGGGCGATCAGGTTACCCTGGCTCACAATATACGCACGTTCACACACGGCCAGCGTTTCACGCACGTTGTGGTCGGTGATCAACACGCCAAGCCCGCTGTCGCGCAGGTGCTCAATGATACGTTTAATATCGATAACGGAGATCGGATCAACACCCGCAAATGGTTCATCCAGAAGGATAAATTTCGGGTTTGCGGCCAGCGCACGCGCAATCTCAACGCGTCGGCGTTCCCCACCGGACAGTGCCTGACCGAGGCTGTCGCGCAGATGCTCAATGTGGAACTCTTCCATCAGCTCGTTGGCACGATCCTGACGCTGTTCGCTGGTCAGATCGTTACGAATTTGCAGAACCGCCATCAGGTTATCGTAAACGCTAAGGCGACGGAAAATGGAGGCTTCCTGTGGCAAATAGCCGATCCCGCGGCGTGCGCGTGCATGCAGCGGCAGAAGGCTGATGTCTTCATCATCAATGACAATGTTGCCGGCATCGCGCGGCACAATGCCAACGACCATGTAGAAGGTTGTCGTTTTACCCGCACCGTTAGGGCCAAGCAGACCCACAATTTCACCGGAGTTAACGGTCAGACTGACATCCTCTACGACACGGCGGCCCTTATAGGCCTTCGCGAGATTTTTTGCAGTTAATGTTGCCATAACGAATTAGTTACTCTTCTTCTGTGCCGGGGCCTGGCCTTTGCCTTTGTCCTGCAGCTGCGACGGTACCAGTACGGTGGTGACGCGTTTGCCTTTCTCGCTGGAGGCCTGCATTTTTTGCTCTTTAACCAGATAGGTAATCTTGTCGCCGGTAATGTTGCTGTCCAGCTGTTCCAGGTACGCATTTCCGGTCAGGATCACCAGGTCCTTCGCCAGCTCATAGTGCATATGCGTGGCATGGCCTTTCACCGGTTTGCCGTTGTCCTGCATTTGGTAGAAGGTCGCCGGATTACCGTAGCCATCGATAATCTCTTTGCCCTGCTCGCCACCCGGACGGGTAACAACCACTTTGTCGGCGTTGATTTTGATGGTGCCCTGAGTCATGACGACGTTACCCGTGAAGGTGACGACATTACCCTGCATATCAAGAGACTGGGTGTCGGACTCGATATGAATCGGCTGCTCGGTATCGCCCGTTACAGCAAGCGCGGGGAGACTGGTCGCCAGCATCGCGCTGGCGATAATTACTTTAAGGCTGAGTTTGTTTGTTTTGAATTTCATAGGAGGTTCTAACCTTTTCAATCAGCTCGGCGTTTTTGCTGCGTAAGTTCCCGCGCATTCTCAAACCGCTGGAATTAAATGTTGTGCCATACAGAGTAACCAGATCCTGCGACGTCACATCCTGGGTCACCAGGTTGATCTGGGCATTATCCGTCGTAATTTTTCGCAGTTGCGAGTCAGCGGTCAGGGCGTTGACTTCAACGTGGCCATACAGATAAAGCATACGGTCATTTGTCAGTTTTGCCCGGTCTGACTTGATTGACCACGTCGGTACTTTGTCCTTATCAAACGTGGTCATAACAGGTTGGGTAAACCACGAAATACCGTCATCTGAAAAATATTCAACATGCTGGGCAATCAGGCGATAGTTCAGCGCGCCTTGCGGGCTGTAGACCACAGTGTCGCTGTGATCGCTTTTATAGGTTGGATCGTTATTGTTGATCACTTCCGTTTGCGTATCGTCGCGATCGGCAAGGTTCACGCCAATCAATACCAGGGCGATAAGCGAAAGCAAAATGATAACCCAACGTCTGGTTTTACTCATATCGATTGCCCTTTGGCCTCATCAAGCTTGCCCTGCGCCAGCAGGAGCAGATCGCAGACTTCACGGACGGCACCTCGGCCCCCGTTGATGTGGGTAACGTAGTCCGCACGCGGGATCAGCAGCGGATGCGCATCGGCAACGGCGATGCTCAGCCCAACTTCAGCCATTACTGGCCAGTCAATCAGATCGTCCCCGACGTAGGCCACGTTTTCTGGTGCGATAGCCAGTTTACCCAGTAAATCATTGAACGCCGCCATCTTATCGGATTGACCCTGATACAAATGGGTAATGCCTAAGGTTTCACAGCGGTCTTCTACCAGTTTAGCTTTCCGTCCGGTGATGATAGCCACCTCGATACCTGAGGTCAGCGCACAGCGGATACCGTAGCCGTCGCGAACGTTAAACGCTTTTAGCTCTTCACCGTTATTACCCATATAAATCAGGCCATCGGAGAGTACGCCATCCACATCCAGAATGAGCAGGCGAATGTTTTCCGCCTTTGTCATCATCTGGGTACTGACCGGACCATAACAGGTTGCAAGGGATGCACCCGCATTACTCATTGTCTTATCCTTCATTACACTACGCCTGCGCGCAGCAGATCATGCATATGTACCACACCCAGCAACTGGTCGCCATCGGCAACCATGACGGAGGTGATATGACGGGACTGCATCAGGTTCAGCACATCCACTGCCAGCGTCCCCGGGCGCACGCGAATGCCGCCGGGTGTCATCACATCGGCAATGCCCAGCGTACGGACATCCACACCCATGTCGAACACGCGACGCAGGTCGCCATCGGTGAAGATCCCCTGAATTTTCATCAGATCGTCGCATACGACCGTCATACCCAGATTCTTACGGGTGATTTCCAGCAGCGCATCACGCAGGGAGGCGGCTTTACTGACGTGAGGGATTTCATCCCCGGTGTGCATAATATCGTTAACCCGCAGCAGCAGCTTACGCCCCAGCGCGCCACCCGGGTGGGAAAGGGCGAAATCTTCCGGCGTAAAACCACGGGCTTCCAGCAGCGCCACGGCGAGCGCATCGCCCATCACCAGCGCCGCGGTGGTGCTGGAGGTCGGCGCCAGGCCGAGCGGGCAGGCCTCTTTCGGCACCTTTACGCACAGGTGAATATCGGCTGCACGCGCCATGCTACTTTCCGGACGGCTGGTCATGCAAATGAGCGGCACCTGCAGACGCTTCAGTACCGGGATCAGCGCCAGAATTTCATTGGACTCACCGGAGTTGGACAGCGCGATGACGATATCCTGCGGCGTGACCATACCCAGGTCGCCGTGGGCGGCTTCCCCCGGGTGGACAAAGAAAGAAGAGGTTCCGGTACTGGCAAACGTTGCCGCCATTTTGCGTCCAATGTGGCCGGACTTGCCCATCCCCATCACCACGACTTTGCCGGCACAGTAGAATATCTTCTCACATGCCAGACTAAAATCCTGATTAATGTACTGATCCAACTGCGCCAGACCTTCACGTTCAATCTCCAGAACGTCTTTGCCTGCTTTCTGAAAGTCAAAACCCGGCTGCAATTCTATTTGCGACATAATGCGTTTCCGTTTACCCAGAGAGAAGAGGCGAGAGCCAGTACAGCATCGCCATCCATACGATAAATCCACCCGTCAACAGCGCGCCTGCGCCTTTGCCAATCTGTCGTTGCCGCCGCCAGCAGAGCAGGGCAAATATCACGCTGACCAGCAGCATCACACCGTAATCGCGTGAAAACGCCAGGGGATTAAAGGGCCCCGGCGTAATCAGGGCCGGCAGGCCCATTACTATCGCGATATTAAAAATATTGGAGCCGATGATATTACCAATGGCAATGTCATCCTCCCCTTTTCGCGCCCCGGCAATGGCCGTGGCCAGCTCCGGCAGACTGGTTCCGATGGCAATAACCGTCAGGCCAATGGTCAGTTCACTGATGGCGAAATAGTTCGCCACGACCGTCGCGTTATCTACGACCATGCGCGTGGCCATGGGCATGATGATCAGCGCCACGCCAAGCCAGAGCAGGGCGACGGGGAGCGTGCCTTCCCGCGGGAGTTCGGCGACCTGCTCACGCGTGAGGCTATCGTGCCCCTGCTTCTCAGCCAGACGGGCGATCTTAACACTATACAGCAACCAAATGACGGCCAGCGCCAGCAAGAAAATGCCGTCACTGACGCTCAGTATGCCATCATAAAATACGCATCCTGCCAGCAGACTTACGATTAACATTAGCGGCAATTCACGACGCAGAACATCAGAATGCACGCGAAATGGATGGAGCAGTGCCGCCAGCCCTAAAATCAACAATATATTGACGATATTAGAGCCAATCGCGGTGCCGACGGCCAGGTCTAACTGGCCGTGCAGCGATGCCGAGACAGAGACGATAATTTCAGGAAGTGACGTTCCAACGCTGACAACGGTCATCCCGATGACGAGAGGTGGCACGCCCGTCAGGCGACACAGGATAGATGCGGCAAACACTAAACGGTCAGCACTGTAGACCACCAAAAGTAAACCAATTATTAACAGTGCTGTTGCTAAAAGCATCAAAAGTCCTTTCTTCAGGTATACTCGTCGGTCCATCGCGCGG
Source organism: Enterobacter sp. BIDMC92 (assembly GCF_001030225.1). Taxonomy (NCBI): domain Bacteria; kingdom Pseudomonadati; phylum Pseudomonadota; class Gammaproteobacteria; order Enterobacterales; family Enterobacteriaceae; genus Enterobacter; species Enterobacter sp. BIDMC92. The sequence goes on along the minus strand of NZ_KQ087598.1, from coordinate 4,206,039 downwards.
GAATGGCTGGACTGCATACAGTCTGAGGCGTAACGAATTCCTAATTTTGACTTTATGCGCCGGAAAAGTAAAACAAATGCCAGCTTTCGCTAACCTCAACGGCTATTATTCTGTAAAAATGCTGAGTTTAGGGCTGATCCAGGCTGCATGCCTAAACGTGAGCAGGGTAAGAAAGGAACCATAAATGAGCCAAACGATGGCGAATTTAGTCGATGTCCGCGGTGTGAGTTTTTCTCGCGCCAACAGATTGATATTTGATGATATTTCGTTGACCGTACCGCGTGGCAAGATCACGGCCATCATGGGGCCGTCCGGGATCGGTAAAACGACCCTGCTGCGTCTTATCGGTGGGCAGATCCCACCCGACAGCGGTGAAATCCTCTTTGATGGCGAAAATGTCCCGGAGATGTCGCGCTCGCGTCTGTATACCGTTCGCAAGCGCATGAGCATGCTCTTTCAGTCGGGGGCGTTGTTCACCGATATGAACGTCTTTGATAACGTGGCCTATCCACTTCGCGAACACACCAGCCTGCCGCCGGCGTTGCTGAAAAGTACGGTGATGATGAAGCTTGAAGCCGTCGGTTTGCGTGGGGCGGCGAAGCTGATGCCTTCGGAACTCTCCGGCGGGATGGCGCGCCGCGCCGCGCTGGCGCGAGCCATTGCATTAGAACCGGATTTAATCATGTTCGATGAACCGTTCGTCGGGCAGGATCCCATCACGATGGGCGTGCTGGTGAAGCTCATCTCTGAGCTGAACAGCGCACTTGGCGTAACCTGCATTGTGGTTTCTCACGATGTACCGGAAGTGTTGAGCATCGCCGATTACGCCTATATCGTGGCGGACAAAAAGATCGTCGCACACGGTAGCGCCCAGGCGTTGCAGGAAAATTGCGATCCGCGCGTGCGACAGTTCCTCGACGGTATTGCCGATGGCCCTGTGCCGTTCCGCTACCCGGCGGGCGACTATCGTGACGATTTACTGGGAATAGGGAGTTAAGCCACTCATGCTGTTAAATGCGTTGGCCGCTCTCGGACACCGTGGCATAAAAACCATCAGGACGTTCGGGCGTGCCGGATTGATGTTATTCAACGCGCTGGTCGGCAAGCCGGAGTTCCGAAAGCATGCGCCTTTACTGGTGCGGCAACTCTATAACGTCGGCGTGCTGTCGATGCTCATCATCATTGTGTCCGGTCTGTTTATCGGCATGGTGCTGGGGCTGCAGGGCTACCTCGTTCTGACAACCTACAGTGCGGAAACCAGTCTCGGGATGCTGGTGGCGCTTTCGCTGCTGCGTGAACTGGGGCCGGTTGTGGCGGCGCTGTTGTTCGCCGGACGCGCGGGGTCGGCATTAACGGCTGAAATTGGCCTGATGCGTGCGACTGAGCAGCTCTCCAGTATGGAGATGATGGCGGTTGACCCGCTGCGTCGTGTAATTTCGCCGCGTTTCTGGGCTGGGGTGATCTCTTTACCGTTACTGACTATTCTGTTTGTCGCCGTGGGTATCTGGGGCGGTTCGCTGGTTGGCGTTCACTGGAAAGGCATTGATGCCGGTTTCTTCTGGTCCGCCATGCAGGACGCCATCGACCTGCGAATGGATCTGGTTAACTGTCTGATTAAAAGCGTGGTATTCGCCATTACGGTCACCTGGATTGCCTTGTTCAATGGTTACGATGCCATCCCGACGTCGGCAGGCATTAGCCGTGCAACTACACGTACAGTCGTACACTCGTCGCTGGCCGTACTGGGTCTGGATTTTGTGCTCACCGCACTGATGTTTGGGAATTGAGTTCATGCAAACGAAAAAAAATGAAATTTGGGTCGGCGTGTTCCTGCTGCTGGCGCTGTTGGCCGCACTGTTTATCTGCCTGAGAGCGGCGGATATCACCTCCGTGCGTACCGAGCCGACATATCGCATCTATGCCACCTTCGATAACATCGGTGGGCTGAAGGCCCGTTCACCGGTCCGTATTGGCGGCGTGGTGATCGGACGCGTATCAGATATTACGCTTGATGAGAAAACCTATCTGCCACGCGTCGCGATGGATATCGAAGAGCGTTACAACCATATTCCGGACACCAGTTCCCTGTCGATCCGGACTTCCGGTCTGCTGGGTGAACAATATCTGGCGCTTAACGTCGGCTTTGAAGACCCCGAGCTGGGAACGACTATTCTTAAAGACGGCAGCGTTATTCAGGATACGAAGTCCGCAATGGTGCTGGAAGATATGATTGGTCAGTTCCTTTACAACAGTAAAGGGGATGAGAAAAAATCCGACGCTGCCCCTGCGCAGTCTGAAGATCATACCGACGTCGCACCGACACCTGGCTCGACGCATTAATTTCAGGAGAAGTCATTCATGTTTAAACGACTGTTAATGGTGGCCATGCTGGTCATTGCCCCTCTTACCGCTGCCCATGCTGCGGATCAGAGTAACCCGTACAAACTGATGGACGAAGCGGCGAAGAAAACCTTCGACCGTCTTAAAAACGAACAGCCTAAAATTCGTGCGAATCCTGATTACCTGCGTGACGTTGTTGACCAGGAATTGCTGCCGTATGTGCAGATTAAATATGCGGGTGCGCTGGTGCTGGGTCGTTATTACAAAGACGCGACCCCTGCGCAGCGTGAGGCCTACTTTGCCGCGTTCCGTGAATACCTGAAGCAGGCTTATGGTCAGGCGCTGGCGATGTATCACGGCCAGACCTACCAGATTGCGCCTGAGCAGCCGCTGGGTGATGCGACCATCGTGCCTATCCGTGTGACGATCAACGATCCAAACGGCCGTCCACCGGTTCGTCTGGATTTCCAGTGGCGTAAAAACAGCCAGACCGGCCACTGGCAGGCGTATGACATGATTGCCGAAGGGGTAAGCATGATCACCACCAAGCAGAACGAGTGGAGCGACCTGCTGCGCACTAAAGGCATTGATGGCCTGACTGCACAGTTGCAATCCATTGCTCGTCAGAAAATCACGCTGGACGAGAAGAAGTAATGTCACAGCAACTCAGCTGGTCGCGTGAAGGCGAGACATTGAAACTGTCCGGCGAACTGGATCAGGACCTCCTGAACCCGTTATGGGACCAGCGCCATGACGCCATGCAGGGCGTGACGCTGATTGACTTAAGCGGTATCACCCGGGTGGATACGGCAGGTGTTGCGCTGCTTGCCCATCTGGTTGCCGAGGGGAAAAAACAGGGGGCGAGCGTCAGGCTTCACGGCGCGAGCGATAATGTCGTGACCCTTGCGCAGCTGTACAATCTTCCTCAGGACGTACTGCCTCGTTAATATTTTCAGTGCGTTACTTCCGAAAGCCCTGACAGTTTCATCGTCGGGGCTTTTTGCTTGTTTAAGACGACGCCACTTTGCTCTAAGATGTTGGGCTTGTTTTCACTATCAGATGATTAAGAACCCATGGAAAATCATGAAATCCAGACAGTGCTGATGAATGCACTCTCCCTTCAGGAAGCCCACGTCACTGGTGATGGCAGTCACTTCCAGGTTATTGCTGTGGGTGAGATGTTCGACGGCATGAGCCGCGTGAAGAAACAGCAGGCTGTGTACGCGCCGCTGATGGAATATATTGCGGATAACCGCATCCACGCCCTGTCGATTAAAGCGTTCACCCCGCAAGAGTGGGCACGCGATCGCAAACTAAACGGTTTTTGAGCTGAGGGCGACAGGCCCGCAGCACGGTTGAATTTATAAGAGAGCACACAATGGATAAATTTCGTGTACAGGGGCCTACGCGCCTCCAGGGCGAAGTCACAATTTCTGGCGCGAAAAACGCCGCGCTGCCAATCCTCTTTGCTGCGCTGCTCGCGGAAGAGCCGGTAGAAATTCAGAACGTCCCGAAACTGAAAGATATCGACACGACCATGAAGTTGCTCACCCAGTTGGGCACTAAAGTTGAGCGGAACGGCTCTGTCTGGATCGACGCCAGCAATGTGAATAACTTCTCTGCCCCTTACGATCTGGTGAAAACCATGCGTGCTTCCATCTGGGCGCTTGGCCCGCTGGTGGCGCGTTTTGGCCAGGGGCAGGTTTCACTTCCGGGCGGTTGTGCCATCGGGGCGCGTCCGGTTGACCTGCATATCTTTGGCCTGGAAAAACTGGGCGCAGAGATCAAACTGGAAGAAGGTTACGTTAAAGCGTCCGTCAACGGTCGTCTGAAAGGCGCGCACATTGTCATGGACAAGGTGAGCGTGGGCGCAACGGTCACCATTATGTCTGCGGCAACGCTGGCTGAAGGTACCACGATCATCGAAAACGCCGCGCGTGAGCCGGAAATTGTGGATACCGCCAACTTCCTCGTGGCGCTGGGGGCGAAGATCTCCGGTCAGGGTACTGACCGTATCACCATTGAAGGCGTTGAGCGTCTGGGCGGTGGTGTTTATCGCGTCCTGCCGGACCGTATCGAAACCGGTACCTTCCTGGTGGCAGCGGCGATCTCTGGCGGTAAGATTGTTTGCCGTAACGCACAGCCTGATACCCTGGATGCGGTGCTGGCGAAGCTGCGCGATGCCGGCGCTGATATCGAAATCGGTGAAGACTGGATCAGCCTCGATATGCACGGTCAGCGTCCAAAAGCTGTCAATGTTCGTACGGCGCCGCATCCGGCGTTCCCGACCGACATGCAGGCGCAGTTCACCCTGCTGAACCTGGTCGCCGAAGGGACCGGCTTCATCACTGAAACCATTTTCGAGAACCGCTTTATGCACGTACCGGAGCTGATCCGTATGGGTGCGCATGCAGAAATCGAGAGTAATACCGTAATTTGCCACGGCGTGGAGAAACTGTCGGGTGCTCAGGTGATGGCCACCGATCTGCGTGCGTCTGCGAGCCTGGTGCTGGCGGGTTGTATCGCGGAAGGGACAACGATTGTGGATCGTATTTATCACATCGATCGTGGTTATGAGCGTATCGAAGATAAACTGCGCGCGCTGGGTGCGAATATCGAGCGTGTGAAGGGCGAGTAATCGTTCCGGCAGCCCCCTGCCAGCAATGACCGGGGGGTTGCTGTGCCTGTCAATTAACGTGTTATTCCTGCAATCCTTTCTTTGCCTTTTTCTGGCGAATCATGCGCGTTCTGTCAATAAACTCATGGGTAATAGGATCGTGGTAACGCGAGGGCCAAATCACCCACGGGTGCGTATCCAGCGCCGTTGCGATAATGAGCTCTCCCTTAGGCCAGGGGCGGGTGAGGGCGTTTGCCAGGGTTGAAGAACTCAGTCCGTGGCGGCGTGACTCTGCTGCCAGTGACGTGCCTCTTTTGCGCAGTGCGGCAATAATATCCGCCGTGTGCCAGTCGATAAATTTCGTGTCCATAACGCTGTCCTTAGTTCGGATTCACCTTCGCCGTTTCGTCAGAAACGACGGGGTTACTATACCCATTTCACACTCTTGTTCTAAAAAGTTCGCGTTACTTGAAGGGATATTCAGAATAAGACACAGCTTTATTCATGCAGTCTCTAAACCGATGCATTTACATGAAGACGTAATTTACAGGAACGTACGGGAATCTCCCCGCAAAGGCGCGGGGAGAAACAGGAGGGATCAACGATCGCGCTGAACGGCGATGTGCGCCAGACCGATCAGCGCATCGCGCCACGGGCTGTCTGGAATAACCTGAAGTGCAGCAATGGCTTTATCCGCTTCCTCTTCCGCACGCTGGCGCGTCCATTCGAGCGATCCGCAAATGGCCATGGTTTCCAGTACGGGTTCCAGAAGATGGCGGCCATTTCCCTGCTCAATCGCTTCACGGATCATTTTCGCCTGGTCGGCCGTTCCGTTGCGCATGGCGTGGAGCAGCGGCAGGGTCGGTTTGCCTTCGTTCAGGTCATCACCAACGTTTTTGCCGAGCGTCTCGCCGTCCGCACTGTAGTCCAGCAAATCATCTATCAGCTGGAATGCCGTACCCAGATAACGACCATAGTCCTGCAGCCCTTTTTCCTGGGCCTCGGTACAGTCAGCCAGAATGCCGGAACACTGGGCGGCTGCTTCAAACAGGCGCGCGGTTTTGCTGTAGATCACGCGCATGTAGTTTTCTTCAGTAATATCAGGATCGTTGACGTTCATCAGCTGCAGTACTTCGCCTTCTGCGATGACGTTAACGGCTTCGGACATCACTTCCAGTACTTTCAGGGAGCCCAGACTGGTCATCATCTGGAAGGCGCGGGTATAGATAAAATCCCCCACCAGTACGCTGGCTGCGTTCCCGAAAGCGGCGTTCGCCGTGGCTTTGCCGCGACGCATATCCGATTCATCCACAACATCATCATGCAGAAGCGTCGCTGTGTGAATAAATTCGATGAGCGCTGCGATGGTGATGTGGGCATTTCCCTGATAACCAACGGCTCTGGCAGCCAGAATGGCAATCATCGGGCGTATGCGTTTACCGCCGCCGCTGACAATGTAATAGCCCAACTGATTGATCAGTTGAACGTCAGAGTTGAGTTGCTCCAGGATTGCTGCATTCACACCCGCCATATCTTGCGCGGTTAACTCGTTGATTTTTTCTAAATTCATCGCAAAAGCCGGGCTTTTTATCCTGTTGATCCCATCTACTATGGGGTAACGAAGGGTTTCGGTTTATCAATAGTATTGCTGATTGTACTGAAAAAACGGCTCAGATAAACGTTACCGTACGTGTTGTGTTTTTTTTCTTCATGTATTGACGGTAGCACTTGTCAAAGGCTCGCGTTTTGCGTAATATTCGCGCCCTATTGTGAATATTTATAGCGCACTCTGATTCATACGAGGACGTGCGCGGAAGCGGAGTTTATATGTACGCGGTTTTCCAAAGTGGTGGTAAACAACACCGAGTAAGCGAAGGTCAGACCGTTCGCCTGGAAAAGCTGGACATCGCAACTGGCGAATCTGTTGAGTTCGCAGAAGTTCTGATGATCGCAAACGGTGAAGAAGTCAAAATCGGCGTTCCTTTCGTTGATGGCGGCGTTATCAAAGCTGAAGTTGTTGCACACGGTCGTGGCGAGAAAGTTAAAATCGTTAAGTTTCGTCGTCGTAAGCACTACCGTAAGCAGCAGGGCCACCGTCAGTGGTTCACTGATGTGAAAATTACTGGCATCAGCGCCTAAGACCTGAGGAGAGATTTAAATGGCACATAAAAAGGCTGGCGGCTCCACACGTAACGGTCGCGATTCAGAAGCTAAACGCCTGGGCGTTAAGCGTTTCGGTGGCGAATCCGTTCTGGCGGGTAGCATCATCGTTCGTCAACGTGGTACCAAATTCCACGCTGGCAACAACGTAGGTTGCGGTCGTGACCACACTCTGTTTGCTAAAGCAGACGGTAAAGTGAAATTTGAAGTTAAAGGCCCGAACAACCGTAAATACATCAGCATCGTTGCTGAGTAAGGTTTTCTCGGTCCGGTAACGGATTAAAGCCCCGCAACCTGTTGCGGGGCTTTTTACATTGGAAACCCGGTAATTTTTTCTGTAGGGAAAACGGGCATGAAGCAGCAGGCCGGCATAGGTATTCTTTTGGCGCTCACTACCGCAATGTGCTGGGGTGCGTTGCCAATTGCAATGAAGCAGGTACTGGAAGTGATGGAGCCGCCTACGGTGGTCTTTTATCGCTTTCTGATGGCAAGTATCGGCCTCGGGGCGATTCTGGCTGTCAAAGGTAAGCTTCCTCCGCTGCGACTCTTCCGTAAACCGCGCTGGCTGGTGTTACTGGCTATCGCGACAGGTGGACTGTTTGGGAACTTCATTCTGTTCAGTTCTTCCTTGCAATATCTTAGCCCTACGGCGTCACAGGTGATTGGTCAGCTTTCACCCGTGGGCATGATGGTCGCCAGCGTCTTTATCCTCAAGGAGAAGATGCGCGGTACGCAGATTATCGGGGCGAGCATGCTGCTATGCGGTCTGGTGATGTTCTTCAATACCAGTCTGATCGAGATTTTTACCCGGCTGACCGATTACACCTGGGGTGTGATCTTCGGTGTAGGGGCAGCAACGGTCTGGGTGAGCTATGGCGTCGCGCAAAAGGTGTTATTGCGTCGTCTTGCCTCACAGCAGATCCTCTTTTTGCTGTACACTTTGTGTACACTGGCGTTGTTGCCGTTAGCGAAGCCGGGGGTAGTCACCGAGCTTAGCGACTGGCAACTGGCGTGCCTCATTTTTTGTGGGCTGAACACGCTGGTTGGTTATGGCGCGCTGGCCGAAGCAATGGCGCGCTGGCAGGCAGCACAGGTGAGCGCATTAATTACGCTTACTCCGCTGTTTACGCTGTTATTTTCAGATTTGTTATCAATGGCCTGGCCCGATGTCTTCGTCAGACCGATGCTCAACCTGTTGGGCTATCTCGGTGCGTTTGTCGTGGTTGCGGGCGCGATGTATTCCGCCATTGGTCATCGTCTTTGGGGACGTTGGCGCAAAAATGAAGCGGTTGTAGTAGTCCCCCGCTCAGGCGAATGAGTTACGGAGTGTAAAATGAAGTTTGTTGATGAAGCGACGATCCTTGTCGTGGCTGGTGATGGCGGCAACGGTTGCGTGAGCTTCCGCCGTGAAAAGTATATCCCTCGTGGCGGCCCTGACGGCGGCGACGGCGGGGATGGTGGTGACGTGTGGCTGGAGGCGGATGAGAACCTCAACACACTGATCGACTACCGTTTTGAAAAATCCTTCCGTGCTGAGCGTGGTCAGAACGGCCAGAGCCGTGACTGTACCGGTAAACGCGGAAAAGACGTCACCATTAAGGTGCCTGTCGGTACGCGTGTGATTGACCAGGGGACCGGTGAAACCATGGGTGACATGACCAAACACGGTCAGCGCCTGATGGTCGCTAAAGGTGGCTGGCACGGTCTGGGCAACAGCCGTTTTAAATCATCTGTTAACCGTACGCCACGTCAGAAAACGATGGGTACGCCGGGCGATAAGCGCGATCTGCAGCTGGAGCTGATGCTTCTGGCAGACGTGGGCATGCTCGGGATGCCAAACGCGGGCAAATCGACGTTTATTCGTGCCGTCTCTGCTGCGAAACCAAAAGTGGCGGATTATCCGTTTACAACCCTGGTGCCAAGCCTGGGTGTTGTTCGTATGGATAACGAGAAGAGCTTCGTGGTTGCCGATATTCCGGGTCTGATTGAAGGCGCAGCGGAAGGTGCCGGTCTGGGTATCCGCTTCCTGAAACACCTTGAGCGTTGCCGCGTCCTGCTGCACCTGATCGATATCGATCCAATTGATGGTTCCGATCCGGTAGAAAATGCCCGTATCATCGTCGGCGAGCTGGAGAAATACAGCGAAAAACTGGCGAACAAACCGCGCTGGCTGGTCTTTAACAAAATCGACCTGATGGATAAAGCCGAAGCGGAAGCAAAAGCGAAAGCCATTGCTGAAGCGATGGGCTGGGAAGATAAATACTATCTTATCTCCGCCGCAAGCCAGGTGGGCGTGAAAGATCTGTGCTGGGATGTGATGACCTTCATCATCGAGAACCCAGTTGTTCAGGCGGAAGAAGCCAAACAGCCAGAAAAAGTCGAATTCATGTGGGATGACTACCACCGCCAGCAGCTCGAAGAGCTGGAAGCGGAAGAGGATGATGAAGACTGGGACGATGACTGGGATGAAGACGACGAAGAAGGCGTCGAGTTCATCTACAAGCACTAATCGTCGTAAACGGCCCCTGTTGATTCAGGGGCTTTTTTTTATTCTAACGTTGCAGGCAGCCAGCAGCTGGCAATGAGACCGCCTTTCTCGCCGTTCTCCAGCGTCATTTTTCCATGATGAAGCTGCAGGATACGCTGCACGATGCTCAGGCCCAGGCCACTGCCACCAAAGCGTTGGTCGAGACGACGGAACGGTTCTGTGATTGACTGTCGGTGCGCTTCATCGATACCAGGCCCCTGATCGATAACGCTGACCTGCGTTCCGCCGCCCTGCGCGGATAATGTCACTGTGATGGTTGTCCCTGCGGGGCTGTAACGTCCGGCATTTTCAAGCAGGTTGCGCAGCATAAGGCGCAGAAGCACAGCGTCTCCCTGCACCGTGAGCGTACTTTTAGGCGGCCAAATGACCGTATGCTCTTTGGCTTCATGCTCAAGGCCAAGCGGCGTAATAATCGTATCTGTCCAGTTCACCGTCTCGTAGTGACCGCTCGCCATCGCCTGCCCGGCTCGCGCCAGCATCAGCAACTGTTCAATCGTGTGCATCAACTGATCGATACGGGTTATCAATGTCGCGGCCTGCGGCGTGCCTGACTGCGCCATGAGTTCCAGATGCAGCCTGATCCCGGCGAGGGGCGTTCGCAGCTCGTGTGCGGCGTCGGCGGTAAACAGCCTCTCCTGTTGAATGGTGTGATCCAGCCGGGCAAGTAGCTGATTGAGAGAGGTGGTGACGGCGCCAATTTCTTCCATGTCAGAGTACATCGGAAGCGGGGTCAGGTTATCCGCCGAACGATTCGCCAGACTGGCACGCAGTTTATTCAGAGGCCGGGTTATCCAGGTAACGGCCCAGAATGAGAAAAACAGGGTGAAGCCGACCATCACCAGGGAAGGGACCAGCAGCGAGGCAATCGCTTCACGGATCTCTTTCTCGACATGGTTATTGCGTGATTTGGCAGACAATGTCTCATTGACCAGAAAACCGATCTGCTCGCGGCTTTCATGCCAGAGCCAGATCACACTGATCAGCTGGAAAAACAACAGTATCACCGCCAGCAGGACCATTAACCGCCGACGCATGCTGTTCATTTCTGACTCTCCAGACGGTAGCCCACGCCGCGGACGGTTTTGATCCTGTCTTTCCCGAGCTTACGACGCAGATTATGGATATGAACCTCAAGGGTATTCGACCCCGGATCGTCCTGCCAGGAGTAGATATCCTGCTGGAGGGTTTCACGGTGCACCGTCTGTCCGCTGCGCATAATCAGGCGCGTAAGCAGAGCAAACTCTTTGGGCGTGACTTCTACCGGCTGGGACTGGCGCAGGACCTGCTGGGTTTGCAGATTCAGCGTGATATCGCCGTCGGTGAGTAAGTTATCACTGTGTCCCTGATAACGGCGGATTAGGGCCCGGACGCGCGCCTGCAACTCTGCCAGAGCAAAGGGCTTCACCAGGTAATCATCGGCTCCAGCATCAAGGCCGGTGATACGATCTTCAATGGCATCCCGTGCCGTCAGGATCAACACCGGATTAGCGATGCCGCGGCGACGCCACTGGGTGAGCAGGGTCGCGCCGTCTTTATCCGGTAAACCTAAATCGAGGATCACCAGACTGTATTCGCCGCTCTGGATCAGGGCATCGGCCTCCGCCGCTGTGGCGGCGCAGTCGAGGGCATATCCTTCACTGGCCAGCGCAAGCGCCAGCCCTTCCTGTAATAACAGATCGTCTTCAACTATAAGTAGTTTCATCGCTAGTTATTCTGGTAGATGTCCTTATAAAGCCTGCTTTCGAAGCGAACCAGTGGAATACGACGGTTGCGCTGGTCGGTCGGTTCGACGGCATAGCCGGAAAGATACTGCACGAATGCCATACGTTGTCCGCTGGCGGTAGTGATGAAGCCTGCAAGGTTGTATACCCCCTGCAGTGAACCTGTTTTGGCTGACACTTTACCGTCAACACCGGCAGCGTGAAGGCCGGCCCGGTATTGAAGTGAACCGTCATGCCCGGCGAGCGGCAGCATCGAGATAAAGTTTAGCTCAGTGTCATGTTGAGCAATGTACTGAAGCACTTGCATCATGGTTGCCGGGGCGATCAAATTGTGTCGTGATAACCCGGAGCCATCGACAGCGATAGTATTACCCAGGTCGATTCCCGCCTGCTGACGTAAGATCTGACGGACTGCATCGGAACCTGCACGCCAGGTTCCAGGAACGCCAAAGCGCGCGTGACCAATCATGCGGAACACCGTGTCAGCGATCATATTGTCAGACTTCTTCAGCATGATCCTTAGCAGATCGTGCAACGGTTCAGACTGTTTGCTGGCGATAATCGTGCCGGGTTGATTAACCTGCGTCTGGCGCAGCAGGGTACCGGTATAGGTGATCCCTGCCTGTTTCAGTTCGTCCTTAAGAATAGCGCCTGCGTAGCTTGCGCCATCCTGGATGGCGAAGGCCAGCGGCAGTGGATCGGCACGCTGCGTCAGGCAGCCGGTAAGCGTGAAGCGATTAAGATCGCCGGGCACCACATCCAGTTCGCAATACTGTGCATCCGGAGAGCCCTTGGCCAGCGTGCGGACCTGGCTGAACATCGTGACCGGGTAGTAAGACGCCACGCGGATAAACGCTAAATCATCCGGTTTGGGAGCGCTGTAAAGCGAAACCGAGAAGCAGTTTCGGTCAACAATCGCGGCGGCGGGTGGGGCGCTAAAGCATTGCGTCATGTCATTCCACGGCCAGCCGGGGGCTTTATCGTGGCTGGCAAAAATGGAGGTGTCGATCAGTACGTTGCCATCAATCTTCTGCACGCCCGATTTTTTCAGCACCGCCACCATATTGCGAATATCCTGGCGTTTAAAGGTCGGGTCGCCGCCAAAACGGGCGATCAGATCGCCTTTCAGCTCGCCATTTTCGACCTTGCCTTTGGTCTCTAGCGTGGTGGTAAAGCGGAAGTCAGGACCAAGCTGAAGGAGGGCGGCAAGCGCAGTGATCACCTTCTGGGTGCTGGCAGGCAGGGCCATCTGTTGACTATGGTAGTCAATCTCCGGTGTCTGCGCCCCGACCTTTTGCACCATTAAGGCAAGGTTGGCACCTGCGGGCAGTTGATTAATATACTCATCAACATTCGCGGCCTGAACGCTGAACGTTATACTGGTAGTCAATCCGATGATAAATCTGGAAAATCGCATAATCTCGCGCTAACAACCCGAAAACAAACCGTCATACTACGGTGCATGGCACTGCAAAGTAAACGATGACCCATAGTGAACTTCGCGGTAAAATGCGTATCAAATTGAAAATTGCTGCTGACCTGGGGCGTTGCTCCCGGGTCGGTTTTCTTTTTGCTTCTGGCCTGCTCTTGAGGGCCGGGGCAGGGAACACTGCTCCCAACAGGAATGTTTAAGAGGTATAACAAATGCAAGCTATTCCGATGACCTTACGTGGTGCCGAAAAACTGCGCGAAGAGCTGGATTTCCTGAAATCCGTTCGCCGCCCTGAAATCATCGCCGCTATCGCGGAAGCGCGTGAGCATGGCGACCTGAAAGAGAATGCTGAATACCACGCGGCGCGTGAGCAGCAGGGTTTCTGTGAAGGGCGTATTAAAGATATCGAAGCGAAGCTGTCGAATGCGCAGGTTATCGATATTACCAAAATGCCAAACAATGGCCGCGTGATCTTCGGCTCAACGGTTACCGTGCTGAACCTGGATACCGACGAAGAGCAAACGTATCGTATCGTGGGTGACGATGAAGCCGACTTTAAACAGAACCTGATTTCGGTGAACTCACCCATTGCTCGCGGCCTGATTGGCAAAGAGCAGGATGATGTTGTCACCATCCGCACCCCTGGCGGCGAAGTGGAATACGAAATTATCAAGGTTGAGTACCTGTAATTCGCCTCTCTGCAAAGATGTTGATACATTGTAAAGAAAGGAAAAAGGCCGCATAGCGGCCTTTTAACAACTCAAGGAGCATGGCATTTTGCTCACCTGCTGACAGAAATCCCTCGTTTAACACAGAAAATGTGTTTGATTCAGGATATCCTTAGCGTGGCAGCGAGATTTTACGCTCTTTAGATGGGCGATAGAGCACCAGCGTTTTACCGATGACCTGTACATTACAGGCGCCGGTTTCGCGCACGATGGCTTCCACGATCAGGTTTTTAGTGTCTCTGTCTTCAGAGGCGATTTTCACCTTGATCAGCTCGTGGTGTTCCAGCGCTTGTTCAATCTCGGCAAGCACCCCTTCGGTCAAACCATTGTTGCCAAGCATCACTACAGGCTTGAGCGGATGTGCCAGACCTTTAAGGTGCTGTTTTTGTTTAGTACTCAGATTCATCGTATATTTTTGCTTACGTTGGGATTGAAAACGGTTCATTCTACCGCCATCTCCCTTATATCGCCAAATAGCTGCGTAGAAATTTACGTCACAGGCAAGCAACGATGAACCAGGACGGAAATGTTAAATGACAGGTAAAAAGCGTTCTGCCAGCTCCAGCCGCTGGCTTCAGGAACACTTTAGCGATAAATATGTTCAACAGGCACAGAAAAAGGGGTTGCGTTCCCGTGCCTGGTTTAAACTTGATGAAATACAGCAAAGTGACAAACTTTTTAAGCCGGGGATGACGGTTGTCGACCTCGGAGCAGCACCTGGCGGATGGTCCCAGTATGCGGTAACGCAGATCGGCGGAACGGGCCGAATCATCGCGTGCGATCTTTTACCAATGGATCCCATCGTCGGTGTCGACTTCCTTCAGGGCGACTTTCGTGATGAATTAGTGCTGAAAGCGTTACTTGATCGTGTAGGTGACAGTAAGGTCCAGGTTGTCATGTCAGATATGGCACCAAATATGTGTGGAACACCGGCGGTGGATATCCCCCGCGCCATGTATCTGGTGGAGCTAGCGTTAGAAATGTGTCGTGATGTACTAGCGCCTGGTGGTAGTTTTGTTGTGAAGGTGTTTCAGGGCGAAGGTTTCGAGGAGTATCTTAAGGAAATTCGCTCCCTGTTTGCGAAGGTCAAAGTTCGTAAGCCGGACTCTTCCCGGGCCCGTTCCCGTGAAGTGTATATTGTAGCGACCGGGCGAAAATGATAACCGGTAGATTTCAGGCGAAAGTTTGAATGAAACTGGATATAGAGTATCCTGACGCTGTTTTTAACACAGTTGTAATATGAGGTTAATCCCTTGAGTGACATGGCGAAAAACCTAATACTCTGGCTGGTCATTGCCGTTGTGCTGATGTCAGTATTCCAGAGCTTTGGGCCCAGCGAGTCGAATGGCCGCAAGGTGGATTATTCTACCTTCCTGCAGGAGGTCAATCAGGACCAGGTTCGCGAAGCGCGTATCAACGGACGTGAGATCAACGTTACCAAGAAAGATAGTAACCGTTACACGACTTACATCCCGGTGAACGATCCTAAGCTGCTTGATAACCTTCTGACCAAAAACGTCAAAGTTGTAGGCGAGCCGCCAGAAGAACCAAGCCTGCTGGCTTCTATCTTCATTTCCTGGTTCCCGATGCTGCTTCTTATCGGCGTCTGGATCTTCTTTATGCGCCAGATGCAGGGCGGCGGTGGCAAAGGTGCCATGTCGTTCGGTAAGAGCAAGGCGCGTATGCTGACGGAAGATCAGATCAAGACCACGTTTGCTGACGTCGCCGGTTGTGACGAAGCGAAAGAAGAAGTGGGTGAATTGGTTGAATACCTGCGTGAGCCGAGCCGTTTCCAGAAACTGGGCGGTAAGATCCCGAAAGGCGTTCTGATGGTTGGTCCTCCGGGTACCGGTAAAACCCTGCTGGCGAAAGCTATCGCGGGTGAAGCGAAGGTGCCGTTCTTTACTATTTCAGGTTCTGACTTCGTCGAAATGTTCGTGGGTGTTGGTGCATCTCGTGTGCGTGACATGTTCGAGCAGGCTAAGAAGGCAGCACCGTGCATTATCTTCATCGATGAAATCGACGCCGTAGGCCGCCAGCGTGGCGCGGGCCTTGGCGGTGGTCACGATGAACGTGAACAGACCCTGAACCAGATGCTGGTTGAGATGGACGGCTTCGAAGGTAACGAAGGTATCATCGTAATCGCGGCGACTAACCGTCCGGACGTTCTTGACCCTGCGCTGCTGCGTCCAGGCCGTTTCGACCGTCAGGTTGTTGTCGGTCTGCCGGATGTTCGCGGTCGTGAACAGATTCTGAAAGTCCATATGCGTCGCGTACCGCTGGCGCCAGATATCGATGCGGCAATCATTGCGCGCGGTACCCCGGGCTTCTCCGGTGCGGACCTGGCTAACCTGGTCAACGAAGCTGCACTGTTTGCCGCTCGCGGTAACAAGCGCGTGGTGTCGATGGTGGAGTTCGAGAAAGCGAAAGACAAAATCATGATGGGTGCGGAACGTCGCTCCATGGTGATGACGGAAGCGCAGAAAGAGTCCACTGCATACCACGAAGCAGGCCATGCGATTATCGGTCGCCTGGTGCCGGAACACGATCCGGTGCATAAAGTGACGATTATTCCACGCGGCCGTGCGCTGGGTGTGACCTTCTTCCTGCCTGAAGGCGACGCGATCAGCGCCAGCCGTCAGAAACTGGAAAGCCAGATTTCGACCCTGTACGGTGGTCGTCTGGCGGAAGAGATCATCTACGGGCCAGAACATGTTTCTACCGGTGCGTCCAACGACATTAAAGTCGCGACAAACCTGGCGCGTAACATGGTGACTCAGTGGGGCTTCTCCGACAAACTCGGTCCGCTGCTGTATGCAGAGGAAGAGGGTGAAGTGTTCCTGGGCCGCTCCGTGGCGAAAGCGAAACATATGTCCGATGAAACAGCTCGTATCATCGACCAGGAAGTGAAAGCGCTGATTGAACGTAACTATGGTCGCGCACGTCAGATCCTGAACGACAATATGGACATCCTGCATTCGATGAAAGATGCGCTCATGAAATATGAGACCATCGATGCTCCGCAGATTGACGACCTGATGGCTCGCCGCGAAGTGCGTCCGCCAGCAGGCTGGGAAGACCCAGGCGCTTCCAACAATTCTGACAATAATGGCACTCCGCGTGCGCCGCGTCCGGTTGATGAACCGCGTACGCCGAACCCGGGCAACACCATGTCAGAACAGTTGGGCGATAAGTAAGTCACTGCTGTTGAAATGTTTTTCTGTACCTCAAACCCTGGAGCTTGCTCCGGGGTTTTTCTTTTCCGTTAAACCGCATTAATACCAGGGATTTAGCCATGAAACTATTCGCCCAGGACTCGCATCTCGATCTTTCACATCCTCATGTGATGGGGATCCTGAATGTTACCCCTGACTCCTTCTCAGATGGCGGCACGCATAACACCCTGATCGAGGCGGTTAAGCACGCCAATTTAATGATCAACGCGGGTGCCACCATCATTGACGTTGGCGGTGAGTCGACACGACCTGGTGCGGCAGATGTTTCGGTGGAAGAAGAGCTGGCACGCGTGGTGCCGGTGGTTGAAGCTATCGCCCAGCGCTTTGAGGTATGGATCTCCGTCGACACCTCCAAACCTGAGGTGATTCGTGAAGTGGCGAGAGTGGGCGCTCACATTATTAATGATATTCGTTCACTGACAGAGCCGGGGGCGATTGAAGCGGCTGCGGAAACCGGGCTGCCGGTTTGTCTGATGCACATGCAGGGTCAGCCGAAAACGATGCAGGATGCGCCGAAGTATGACGACGTCTTTGCTGATGTAAATCGCTTCTTTATTGAGCACATCGCACGTTGTGAACGTGCGGGCATCCCAAAAGAGAAATTGCTGCTCGACCCGGGGTTCGGTTTCGGTAAAAATCTCTCACACAATTATGCGTTGCTTGCACGCTTATCAGAGTTTCATCATTTCGGCCTGCCGCTGCTGGTGGGTATGTCGAGAAAGTCGATGATTGGGCAGTTGCTTAATGTCGGTCCGAGTGAGCGCCTGAGCGGGAGTCTGGCCTGCGCGGTGATTGCGGCGATGCAGGGGGCTCACATTATTCGTGTCCATGACGTCAAAGAAACAGTAGAAGCCATGCGTGTGGTGGAAGCCACACTGGCAGCGAAGGAAAACAAACGCTATGAGTAATCGTAAATATTTTGGTACCGATGGTATCCGTGGGCGGGTAGGCGATGCGCCAATCACCCCTGATTTTGTCCTGAAGCTTGGCTGGGCTGCTGGCAAGGTACTGGCACGTCATGGTTCCCGTAAGATCATTATCGGCAAAGATACCCGTATTTCGGGTTATATGCTGGAGTCTGCGCTGGAAGCCGGTCTGGCGGCTGCAGGTCTTTCCGCCTCCTTTACAGGGCCAATGCCAACGCCAGCTGTCGCGTATCTGACCCGCACCTTCCGCGCGGAAGCGGGGATTGTCATTTCTGCTTCTCACAACCCGTTCTATGACAACGGCATCAAATTCTTCTCTATCGATGGCACCAAGCTGCCGGACGAAGTGGAAGAAGCCATTGAAGCCGAGATGGAAAAAGAGATCACCTGTGTAGATTCCGCTGAGCTGGGGAAAGCGAACCGTATTGTCGATGCAGCGGGTCGTTACATTGAATTCTGCAAAGGTACGTTCCCGAATGAGCTGAGCCTGGCGCACCTCAAAATTGTGGTGGACTGTGCAAACGGTGCGACCTATCACATCGCTCCGAATGTCTTCCGCGAGCTGGGTGCGAAAGTGATCGCTATCGGTTGTGAGCCGGATGGTCTGAACATTAACGAACAGGTCGGTGCGACGGACGTTCGTGCTCTCCAGGCGCGCGTGCTGGCGGAGAAAGCCGATCTGGGTATTGCGCTGGACGGTGACGGTGATCGTGTGATCATGGTCGACCACGAAGGGAATAAAGTCGACGGCGACCAGATCCTGTATATCATCGCGCGTGAAGGTCTGCGTCAGGGTCAGCTGCGCGGCGGCGCGGTGGGGACCCTGATGAGTAACATGGGTCTGGAACTGGCGCTGAAACAGCTTGGGATCCCGTTTGTCCGCGCGAAAGTGGGCGACCGCTATGTGCTGGAGAAACTTCAGGAGAAGGGCTGGCGTATCGGTGCTGAAAACTCCGGCCACGTGATCCTGCTGGACAAAACGACCACCGGTGACGGTATCGTGGCCGCGCTGCAGGTCGTTGCCGCCATGGCACGTAACCATATGACCCTGCAGGATCTCTGCAGCGGCATGAAAATGTTCCCGCAGGTGCTGGTAAACGTGCGCTTCACCGCCGGCAAAGGCGATCCGCTGGAAAGTGAAAATGTGAAAGCGGTAATGGCTGAGGTTGAAGCCGCGCTTGGCAGCCGTGGGCGCGTTCTGCTGCGTAAGTCTGGTACTGAACCGCTGATCCGCGTGATGGTAGAGGGCGAAGACGAAGCGCAGGTGACGGAATTTGCGCACCGTATTGCGGATGCCGTAAAAGCTGCATAACCGTGCACACTAAATGATTAAAAAGGCGGCGTTTGCCGCCTTGGTTTTAAGCAATTAATGGCTTTTTGCTGTTTTTTTCCGCAGTTGATACAATGCGTCGAAAATGCCCTTGCGAAGGTCATTCGCTTTGGTTAGTATTCACACCCGCTTCAGTGGGAAACAAAAATCCTGCTAATTGGTCGAAGCATTGGTATGCGGCAAATCCGCAAGGAACAGGTTGATTATGTACGAAGCTCTTTTAGTTGTTTTCCTTATTGTAGCCATCGCTCTCGTAGCGCTGATCATGCTGCAGCAAGGTAAAGGCGCTGATATGGGAGCCTCCTTCGGAGCAGGCGCTTCCGGTACGCTGTTCGGTTCAAGTGGTTCTGCGAACTTCATGACCCGCACAACGGCGATTCTGGCTACGCTGTTCTTCATCATCAGTCTGGTGCTTGGTAATATCAACAGCAACAAGACCAACAAAGGAAGCGAGTGGGAAAACCTGAGCGCGCCAGCAAAAACTGAGCA
The DNA here is from genome assembly GCF_001030225.1 of Enterobacter sp. BIDMC92. Lineage (NCBI taxonomy): Bacteria > Pseudomonadati > Pseudomonadota > Gammaproteobacteria > Enterobacterales > Enterobacteriaceae > Enterobacter > Enterobacter sp. BIDMC92. Next base: position 4,186,512 of record NZ_KQ087598.1, on the reverse strand, counting down.
GACTCAGCCAGCTGCACCGGCTAAGCCAACCAGCGATATCCCGCACTAAGTATTCTGTACCGAGGTGGTGGAATTGGTAGACACGCTACCTTGAGGTGGTAGTGCCCTAACGGGCTTGTGGGTTCGAGTCCCATCCTCGGTACCAATATTCCAGAAGAAAGACGTCGAAAGACGTCTTTTTTTTCGTCTGTATTCTGTGGATCTGATCTTTTGTAGGGCGGATAAGCGCAGCGCCACCCGCCATTTTTGCCTGGTGGCGCTGCGCTTACCGGGCCTGGGAAAGCTACAAAAAAGGCGCCTGTTGGGCGCCTTTTGCTTGTCACATCAGGGATTACTTCTTGTCGCTGTGCTCCAGGTTTTCAACCTGCGGCAGACCGTTACCGGAACTGGCTGACAGCAAACCGTTCTCAACATAGTTGAACAGCTTCTCACGGGTATCGGTGATATCAAGGTTACGCATGGTCAGCTGGCCAATACGATCGTCCGGCGAGAAGACGGATTCGCCTTTCTCCATGGTCAGACGCTCTGCTTTGTAAGTCAGATTGTCAGACACGGTGTTCAGGATGGAGTAGTCATTCCCGCGACGCAGTTCCAGAGTCACTTCACCCGTAATCGCACTTGCCACCCAACGCTGCAGGGCATCACGCAGCATCAGCGCCTGTGGATCAAACCAGCGGCCCTGATACAGCAATTTACCCAACTGACGGCCATGAGAGTGATACTGCTCGATGGTGTCTTCGTTGTGAATACCGGTCAGCAGACGCTCGTAAGCGATGTGTAGCAGCGCCATGCCCGGGGCTTCGTAGATGCCGCGGCTTTTCGCTTCGATGATACGGTTTTCAATCTGATCGCTCATGCCCAGACCGTGACGGCCACCAATACGGTTAGCTTCCAGCATCAGTTCGACATCATCAGAGAAGGTTTTACCGTTCAGCGCCACCGGATGGCCGCGTTCGAAACGCACGGTCACTTCTTCGGCCTGGATTTTGACACTCTCATCCCAGAACTTCACGCCCATGATGGGATTAACGATCTTCACGCTGGAGTTCAGGAATTCCAGATCTTTTGCTTCGTGCGTCGCACCCAGCATGTTCGAGTCGGTAGAGTAGGCCTTCTCGACTGACATCTTATAGTCAAAACCGCAGGCGATCATAAACTCAGACATCTCATGACGACCACCCAGCTCGTCGATGAAGTCGGTATCCAGCCACGGTTTGTAAATCTGCAGTTCGGCGTTGGTCAGCAGGCCATAACGATAAAAACGTTCGATATCGTTGCCTTTATAGGTGCTACCGTCACCCCAGATGTTTACGCCGTCTTCTTTCATGGCGGCAACCAGCATGGTGCCGGTAACCGCACGGCCCAGCGGAGTGGTGTTGAAATAGGTCAGGCCGCCGGTGGTGTTATGGAACGCACCGCACTGAATAGCCGCGATACCTTCAGCGACCAGTTGCTTACGGCAGTCAATCAGGCGCGCGTTCTCTGCACCATACTCTTTTGCGCGACGAGGAATGGCATCATAGTCGTCCTCATCCGGCTGACCCAGGTTCGCAGTATATGCATACGGAACCGCTCCCTTCTGGCGCATCCACAGCAGTGCAGCGCTGGTATCCAGGCCGCCTGAGAAAGCGATGCCAATACGTTGTCCTACCGGAAGATGCTTGAGAATCGTCGTCATAGAATAAAACCCTGCTTGATTGACTGATTAGAGACCGCTTTCGCTCTCTTGTGCATTTTTATGCAAAATAAGTGAGTATTCATTTAATCATCTTTTGGCGAAGACCGGAAGAGACTCGTGCGTTTTTTGTAAAAATTTTGGTCTATTCTGTCTGGCTGATGTCACCTTGACAGGTTGGGGCAACTATCAATATACTAAACGCCGGTTTTACGTCCCGTCTTCGGTACCAAATCCCAGCATTATTTGCAAATTCTGTCCAAAACGCGTAGAATTTGCCACGTTTCAGGCGCGGGGTGGAGCAGCCTGGTAGCTCGTCGGGCTCATAACCCGAAGGTCGTCGGTTCAAATCCGGCCCCCGCAACCACTTTCCCATAAAGTTCTTTTTCAAATATACTGTGAAGACTTAGAGCCTTCGTAGCTGGATTTGAAAAATTTCTTTCGGAGAGTGCTCCAGGCCACAGTTGTGGCTATAGGGTTCAGTTATCTAAAGCCCCGATTTATCGGGGTTTTTTGTTATCTGACTACAGAATAACTGGGCTTTACGCCCTTTTTTTATGTCTTGGGGGTGGGCTTGTCCACATTAGAGCAAAAATTAACAGAGATGATTACTGCACCGGTCGAAGCACTGGGCTACGAACTGGTCGGCATCGAATTCGTTCGCGGCCGTACATCGACGCTGCGCATCTATATTGATAGTGAAGATGGCATCAATGTTGATGATTGTGCTGATGTCAGCCACCAGGTGAGTGCGGTTCTTGATGTTGAAGATCCGATTACCGTTGCGTACAACCTGGAAGTTTCCTCACCTGGCCTCGATCGCCCGATGTTCACGGCCGAGCACTATGTGCGCTTTACCGGTGAAGAAGTGGCTCTCGTTCTGCGTATGGCCGTACAGAACCGCCGTAAATGGCAGGGAATTATCAAAGCCGTTGATGGTGAAATGATCACGGTGACAGTCGAAGGCAAAGATGAAGTGTTCGCGCTGAGTAATATCCAGAAGGCGAACCTGGTTCCCCACTTTTAACAGTCTGGATTGAGGTGAAAAGCCCGCGATGAACAAAGAAATTTTGGCTGTTGTTGAAGCCGTCTCCAACGAGAAATCACTGCCGCGTGAGAAGATTTTCGAAGCGCTGGAAAGTGCACTGGCTACAGCAACCAAGAAAAAATACGAGCAAGAGATCGATGTTCGCGTAGAAATCGATCGTAAAAGCGGTGACTTCGATACATTCCGTCGTTGGGTAATCGTTGAAGAAGTGACCCAGCCGACCAAAGAAATCACGCTGGAAGCGGCACGTTTTGAAGACGAGAGTCTGAACGTGGGTGACTACGTTGAAGATCAGATCGAATCAGTGACCTTCGACCGTATCACTACCCAGACCGCCAAGCAGGTTATCGTGCAGAAAGTGCGCGAAGCCGAGCGCGCGCTGGTTGTCGATCAGTTCCGCGATCAGGAAGGCGAAATCATCACCGGCGTGGTGAAAAAAGTGAACCGCGACAACATCTCCCTGGAGATCAAATCCGAAGGGTTGCCGGGTAACGCTGAAGCCGTGATCCTGCGTGAAGATATGCTGCCGCGTGAAAACTTCCGTCCAGGCGACCGTATCCGTGGTGTTCTGTACGCTGTCCGTCCAGAAGCGCGCGGTGCGCAGCTGTTCGTGACCCGTTCTAAACCAGAAATGCTGGTTGAACTGTTCCGTATCGAAGTACCGGAAATCGGTGAAGAAGTTATCGAAATTAAAGCGGCGGCTCGCGATCCGGGCTCCCGCGCGAAAATTGCGGTGAAAACCAACGACAAGCGTATCGACCCGGTCGGTGCTTGCGTCGGTATGCGTGGTGCGCGTGTCCAGGCAGTCTCTACTGAGCTGGGCGGCGAACGTATTGATATCGTTCTGTGGGATGACAACCCGGCGCAGTTCGTGATCAACGCAATGGCTCCAGCTGATGTGGCGTCTATCGTTGTTGACGAAGACAAACACACTATGGATATCGCTGTTGAAGCGGGCAACCTGGCGCAGGCAATCGGCCGTAACGGTCAGAACGTACGTCTGGCGTCACAGCTGAGCGGCTGGGAACTCAACGTGATGACCGTTGATGACCTGCAGGCTAAGCATCAGGCTGAAGCCCATGCGGCGATCGATACCTTCACTAAATACCTGGATATTGACGAAGATTTCGCCACTGTTCTGGTTGAAGAAGGTTTCTCTACGCTGGAAGAACTGGCCTATGTGCCAATGAAAGAGCTGCTGGAAATCGACGGTCTGGATGAACCAACCGTTGAAGCCCTGCGTGAACGCGCTAAAAACGCACTGACCACCCTGGCACTGGCTCAGGAAGAAAGCCTTGGCGATAAAAAGCCGGCTGATGACCTGCTGAATCTGGAAGGTCTTGATCGTGCGATTGCGTTCAAGCTGGCTGCCCGTGGTGTTTGTACGCTGGAAGATCTCGCTGAGCAAGGCGTTGATGACCTGGCTGATATCGAAGGTTTAACCGACGAGAAAGCCGGCGAGCTCATCATGGCCGCACGTAATATTTGCTGGTTCGGCGACGAAGCGTAATAAACTGTAGCAGGAAGGAACAGCATGACTGATGTAACTGTAAAATCGCTGGCTGCTGAGATTCAGACCTCCGTGGACCGCCTGGTACAGCAATTTGCTGATGCAGGGATCCCGAAGTCCGCTGATGACTCGGTGACCGCGCAAGAAAAACAAACCTTGTTAACGCACCTGAACCGTGAACACGGCTCTACGCCTGACAAGCTGACGCTGCAGCGCAAAACGCGTAGCACGTTGAATATCCCTGGTACCGGTGGCAAAAGTAAATCGGTACAAATTGAAGTCCGCAAGACGCGCACCTTTGTAAAACGTGATCCGCAAGAGGCAGAACGTCTTGCCGCGGAAGAGCAGGCACAGCGTGAAGCGGAAGAACAAGCTCAGCGTGAAGCGGAAGCAACCGCCAAACGTGAGGCAGAATTAAAAGCTGAACGTGAGGCCGCAGAAAAAGCGAAACGCGACGCAAGTGATAAAGTGAAGCGTGACGCTGCGGAAAAAGACAAAGTGAGCAATCAACAGACAGACGAAATGACCAAAACCGCCCAGGCTGAAAAAGCCCGCCGTGAAAATGAAGCTGCCGAGCTGAAGCGTAAAGCGGAAGAAGAAGCCCGCCGCAAGCTGGAAGAAGAAGCACGTCGTGTGGCTGAAGAAGCGCGCCGTATGGCAGAAGAAAACGAGAAGAACGGTGTTGATACCGCTGAGCAGTCTGAAGATACCAGCGACTATCACGTGACCACTTCTCAGCATGCGCGTCAGGCTGAAGATGACAATGACCGTGAAGTAGAAGGCGGTCGTGGCCGTGGTCGCAATGCGAAAGCGGCGCGTCCGGCGAAAAAAGGCAACAAACACGCCGAGTCTAAAGCTGACCGTGAAGAAGCGCGTGCAGCCGTGCGTGGCGGTAAAGGTGGTAAACAGCGTAAAGGTTCTTCTCTGCAGCAGGGCTTCCAGAAGCCAGCACAGGCGGTTAACCGTGACGTTGTGATCGGCGAAACCATCACCGTTGGCGAACTGGCAAACAAAATGGCGGTAAAAGGCTCTCAGGTCATCAAAGCGATGATGAAACTGGGCGCTATGGCGACCATCAACCAGGTAATCGACCAGGAAACCGCACAGCTGGTTGCTGAAGAGATGGGCCACAAAGTTATCCTGCGTCGTGAAAACGAACTGGAAGAAGCGGTAATGAGCGACCGTGATACGGGTGCTGCGGCAGAACCGCGCGCACCGGTAGTGACCATCATGGGTCACGTTGACCACGGTAAAACCTCTCTGCTCGACTACATTCGTTCTACGAAAGTGGCCTCCGGTGAAGCGGGTGGTATTACCCAGCACATCGGTGCATACCACGTCGAAACTGACAACGGCATGATCACCTTCCTGGATACCCCAGGCCACGCCGCGTTTACCTCAATGCGTGCTCGTGGTGCGCAGGCGACGGATATCGTTGTTCTGGTTGTTGCTGCAGACGACGGCGTAATGCCACAAACCATCGAAGCTATCCAGCACGCGAAAGCGGCGGGTGTGCCGGTTGTGGTTGCAGTGAACAAGATCGATAAACCAGAAGCAGATCCGGATCGTGTTAAAAACGAACTGTCCCAGTACGGCATCCTGCCGGAAGAGTGGGGCGGCGAAAGCCAGTTCGTACACGTGTCTGCGAAAGCGGGTACCGGTATCGACGATCTGCTGGATGCGATCCTGCTGCAGGCTGAAGTTCTGGAGCTGAAAGCCATCCGTAACGGTATGGCGAGCGGTGCGGTTATCGAATCCTTCCTGGACAAAGGCCGTGGCCCGGTTGCTACCGTTCTGGTTCGTGAAGGTACCCTGCATAAAGGCGATATCGTTCTGTGTGGTTTCGAATACGGTCGCGTGCGTGCGATGCGTAACGAACTAGGTCAGGAAGTGCTGGAAGCAGGTCCGTCCATTCCAGTGGAAATCCTTGGCCTGTCCGGTGTACCGGCTGCCGGTGACGAAGTGACCGTTGTGCGTGACGAGAAGAAAGCGCGTGAAGTTGCACTGTATCGTCAGGGCAAATTCCGTGAAGTTAAACTGGCTCGTCAGCAGAAATCTAAACTCGAGAACATGTTCGCGAACATGGCTGAAGGCGAAGTTCATGAAGTGAACGTCGTACTGAAAGCTGACGTTCAGGGCTCTGTGGAAGCGATCTCCGACTCCTTACTGAAACTGTCGACTGACGAAGTGAAAGTGAAGATCATCGGTTCTGGTGTCGGTGGTATCACCGAAACCGACGCTACCCTGGCTGCTGCGTCCAACGCCATCCTGGTTGGCTTCAACGTGCGTGCTGATGCTTCTGCTCGCCGCGTGATCGAAGCTGAAAGCCTGGATCTGCGTTACTACTCCGTCATCTATAACCTGATCGACGAAGTGAAAGCAGCGATGAGCGGTATGCTGTCGCCTGAGCTGAAACAGCAGATCATCGGTCTGGCTGAAGTACGTGACGTCTTCAAATCACCGAAATTCGGTGCAATCGCGGGCTGTATGGTTACCGAAGGTACCATCAAACGTCACAACCCAATCCGCGTTCTGCGCGATAACGTGGTTATCTATGAAGGCGAGCTGGAATCCCTGCGCCGCTTCAAAGATGACGTTAACGAAGTCCGTAACGGCATGGAATGTGGTATCGGCGTGAAGAACTACAACGACGTTCGCGTAGGCGATATGATCGAAGTGTTCGAGATCATCGAAATCCAGCGTACCATCGCTTAATCTTCGTTAAGATTGCTGATTGTAAGCCGGGTAAGCGAAGCGCCACCCGGCAACTATTTCAAAAGGGGCTTGAATGCCCCTTTTTTGTCTGGAGAATTTATTATGGCGAAAGAGTTTGGTCGCCCACAGCGCGTCGCGCAGGAAATGCAGAAAGAGATCGCCCTCATTCTGCAACGTGAAATTAAAGACCCCCGCGTCGGCATGATGACCACCGTGTCGGGTGTAGAAATGTCCCGCGACCTGGCCTATGCCAAGGTGTTTGTCACTTTCCTGAACGACCAGGACGAAGCGGCAGTGAAAAACGGCATTAAAGCGCTGCAGGAAGCGTCAGGTTTCATCCGCTCTCTGCTCGGCAAAGCAATGCGTCTGCGTATCGTTCCAGAACTGACCTTCTTCTACGACAACTCGCTGGTTGAAGGGATGCGTATGTCCAACTTGGTGACCAGCGTGGTGAAACATGACGACGAGCGTCGTGTTAACCCGGCGGACGACAGCAAGGAGGACTGATGAGTCGTCCTCGTCGTCGTGGTCGCGACGTGCATGGTGTGCTGCTGCTGGATAAACCCCAGGGCGCTTCCAGCAACGACGTGCTGCAAAAAGTGAAGCGCATTTACAACGCCAACCGTGCGGGCCACACTGGCGCGCTCGATCCGCTGGCAACCGGCATGCTGCCGGTCTGCCTGGGAGAGGCGACAAAGTTTTCCCAGTACCTGCTCGACTCCGATAAACGTTACCGCGTTATCGCTAAACTGGGCCAGCGCACGGATACCTCCGATGCCGATGGCCAGGTGGTCGAAGAGCGCCCGGTGACGTTCAGCGCGGAACAGCTTGATGCTGCCCTGGAGAGCTTCCGCGGGGACACGATGCAGGTGCCATCGATGTATTCGGCGTTGAAATATCAGGGAAAAAAACTCTACGAATATGCGCGCCAGGGTATCGACGTCCCGCGTGAAGCCCGTCCGATCACCGTGTATGAGCTGCTCTTTATTCGCCACGAAGGTGATGAGCTGGAACTGGAAGTACACTGTTCGAAAGGCACCTATATTCGTACCATCATCGATGACCTGGGCGAGAAGCTGGGCTGTGGCGCGCATGTGATCTACCTGCGTCGCCTGGCGGTTAGTAAATACCCGGTTGAGCGGATGGTGACCCTGGAACAGCTGCACGCGCTGGTTGAACAGGCACACGCGCAGGGGATTGCGCCGGCCGATTTGCTCGATCCTCTGCTGATGCCGATGGATAGCCCGGCAGCGGATTTCCCGGTGGTTAATCTTCCTTTAACATCGTCCGTTTACTTTAAGAACGGCAACCCGGTTCGTACGGCGCAAGCGCCGCTGGAAGGTCTGGTTCGCGTGACAGAAGGTGACGACGGTAAGTTCATCGGAATGGGCGAAATGGATGGCGAAGGGCGCGTTGCGCCGCGTCGTCTGGTCGTCGAATATCCGGTCGACGCGTGACGGCGATAACGGCTCACCTTGCGATAAGCAGGGGAGACGAGTAGAATATCGCCGCTTAACGCCTGGTGAATTGTTTAACAATCCGCGAGGCGTACATGGGGTCGCTGAATTAGAGATCGGCACCCTTACATTCTTTATACTTTGGAGTTTGAAAATGTCTCTAAGCGTTGAAGCTAAAGCTAAAATCGTTTCTGAGTTTGGTCGTGGTACTAACGACAGCGGTTCTACCGAAGTTCAGGTTGCACTGCTGACTGCACAGATTAACCACCTGCAGGGTCACTTTGCAGAGCACAAAAAAGATCACCACAGCCGTCGTGGTCTGCTGCGTATGGTTTCTCAGCGTCGTAAACTGCTCGACTACCTGAAACGTAAAGATGTTGCACGCTACACCGCGCTGATCGAGCGTCTGGGTCTGCGTCGCTAAGTCTTGCGAGTTTCAGAAAAGGGGGCCTGATGGCCCCTTTTTTCAACCAGACGGCAGCAATTCACTGGAAACTATTGTATTGTTGCTATAAATGATCTTCATTGCAGAGGTTCGCGCGGCTAATGAGAGGCTTCACCCATGGGGGTGTTGGTTGTCATTAGTCGCGAGGATGCGAAGAAGGTCGGGTCAAATCGACAGCACACCGGTGGTGTGCTGTCAAACATTTAAGAAAGGACAGAATTTTGCTGAATCCGATCGTTCGTAAATTCCAGTATGGTCAACATACCGTCACGCTGGAAACCGGTATGATGGCTCGTCAGGCTACTGCTGCCGTTATGGTAAGCATGGATGACACCGCGGTATTCGTTACCGTTGTGGGTCAGAAAAAAGCTAAACCAGGTCAGGACTTCTTCCCTCTGACCGTTAACTACCAGGAGCGTACTTACGCTGCCGGTAAAATCCCGGGTGGCTTCTTCCGTCGTGAAGGCCGTCCAAGCGAAGGCGAAACCCTGATCGCGCGTCTGATTGACCGCCCGGTTCGTCCGCTGTTCCCGGAAGGCTTCGTTAACGAAGTTCAGGTTATCGCGACCGTTGTGTCCGTTAACCCACAGGTTAACCCGGACATCGTTGCGATGATCGGTGCATCTGCTGCCCTGTCACTGTCTGGTATTCCATTCAATGGCCCAATCGGTGCGGCGCGCGTGGGTTACATCAACGACCAGTACGTACTGAACCCGACTCAGGAAGAGCTGAAAGAGAGCAAGCTGGACCTGGTGGTTGCCGGTACTGAAGCCGCTGTGCTGATGGTTGAATCCGAAGCTGAACTGCTGAGCGAAGACCAGATGCTGGGCGCTGTGGTCTTCGGCCACGACCAGCAGCAGGTTGTTATTCAGAACATCAACGAACTGGTGAAAGAAGCCGGTAAACCACGTTGGGACTGGCAGCCTGAAGCAGCAAACGACGCGCTGAACGCACGCGTTGCTGCACTGGCAGAATCTCGCCTGAGCGATGCTTACCGTATCACTGACAAACAGGAGCGTTATGCTCAGGTTGACGTGATCAAAGACGAAACCATCGCCACGCTGGTTGCTGAAGACGAAACGCTGGATGCTAACGAGCTGAGCGAAATTCTGCATGCCATCGAGAAAAACGTGGTGCGTAGCCGCGTGCTGGCAGGTGAGCCACGCATCGATGGCCGTGAAAAAGACATGATCCGTGGTCTGGATGTGCGTACTGGCGTGCTGCCACGTACTCACGGTTCTGCGCTGTTCACCCGTGGTGAAACGCAGGCGCTGGTAACTGCGACGCTGGGTACTGCACGTGACGCGCAGATCATCGACGAACTGATGGGCGAGCGCACTGACAGCTTCCTGTTCCACTATAACTTCCCTCCGTACTCCGTTGGTGAAACCGGTATGGTTGGCTCGCCGAAGCGTCGTGAAATTGGTCACGGTCGTCTGGCGAAGCGCGGTGTGCTGGCTGTGATGCCAGATGCGGACAAATTCCCGTACACCGTCCGTGTGGTTTCTGAAATTACCGAATCCAACGGTTCTTCTTCTATGGCTTCCGTATGTGGTGCCTCTCTGGCGCTGATGGATGCAGGCGTGCCAATCAAAGCCGCCGTTGCGGGTATCGCAATGGGTCTGGTGAAAGAAGGCGACAACTATGTTGTTCTGTCTGACATTCTGGGCGACGAAGACCACCTGGGCGATATGGACTTCAAAGTGGCGGGTTCCCGCGACGGTATCTCTGCGCTGCAGATGGATATCAAAATTGAAGGTATCACCAAAGAGATCATGCAGGTTGCTCTGAACCAGGCTAAAGGTGCACGTCTGCACATCCTGGGCGTGATGGAACAGGCGATTAACGCGCCGCGTGGTGATATCTCTGAATTCGCTCCGCGCATTCACACCATCAAGATCAATCCAGACAAGATCAAAGATGTTATCGGTAAGGGCGGTTCCGTTATCCGTGCGCTGACCGAAGAGACGGGCACCACGATCGAAATCGAAGATGACGGTACTGTGAAAATCGCAGCAACCGACGGCGAGAAAGCGAAATTCGCGATCCGTCGTATCGAAGAGATCACCGCAGAAATCGAAGTGGGCCGTATCTACAGTGGTAAAGTGACCCGTATCGTTGACTTTGGCGCATTTGTGGCCATCGGTGGCGGTAAAGAAGGTCTGGTTCACATTTCTCAGATCGCTGACAAGCGCGTTGAGAAAGTGACCGATTACCTGCAGATGGGTCAGGAAGTACCGGTTAAAGTTCTGGAAGTTGATCGCCAGGGCCGTATCCGTCTGAGCATTAAAGAAGCAACTGAGCAGTCTCAGCCAGCTGCTGCGCCTGAAGCACAGGCTGCAGAACAGCAAGGCGAGTAAGTTGCGATTTGCCCTCCGCTTCGCGGAGGGCCTGGTATCAGGCAGGACGCCTTGTTAAGCCGCCGGGGGACAGGACGTTCATCCAATAGTTGTCTTCGGGAGTGGGAAATGAAGCCTTTTTTGCGCTGGTGTTTCGTTGCGACAGCTTTAACGCTGGCAGGATGCAGCAACTCTGCCTGGCGTAAGAGCGAAGTCCTCGCAGTGCCATTGCAACCGACTTTGCAGCAGGAAGTGATTCTGGCACGCATGGAACAAATACTTGCCAGTCGGGCTTTAACCGATGACGAACGCGCACAGCTTTTATATGAGCGCGGAGTGTTGTATGATAGTCTTGGTCTGAGGGCATTAGCGCGGAATGATTTTTCACAAGCGCTGGCTATCCGACCTGATATGCCTGAAGTATTCAATTACTTAGGCATTTATTTAACGCAGGCAGGCAATTTTGATGCTGCCTATGAAGCGTTTGATTCTGTACTTGAGCTTGATCCAACTTACAACTACGCGCACTTGAATCGCGGTATCGCATTGTATTACGGCGGTCGTGATAAGTTAGCGCAAGATGATCTGCTGGCGTTTTATCAAGACGATCCTAATGATCCTTTCCGTAGCCTGTGGCTTTACATCGTTGAGCAGAAGCTCGATGAGAAGCAGGCAAAAGAGGCACTGAAACAGCGCTTCGATAAATCGGATAAGGAACAGTGGGGATGGAACATTGTCGAGTTCTACCTGGGCAACATTAGCGAAGCAACGCTGATGGAACGCCTCAAGGCGGACGCAACGGATAACACCTCGCTCGCTGAGCATCTCAGTGAAACCAACTTCTATTTAGGTAAGTACTACCTAAGTCTGGGGGATAAGGACAGCGCTACGGCACTGTTCAAATTAGCGGTTGCTAACAACGTACACAACTTCGTTGAGCACCGTTATGCATTGTTGGAATTATCGCTCTTGGGCCAGGAGCAAGACGACCTGGCAGAATCGGACCAGCAATAGCTGACGACATAAACATCAGCCCGTAATCTTTTGATTGCCATCACCTTAACTGGTGAGGGCGTTGTTGTTCGTCAATACACCTACTTTGAGCCGGTTCACACTTTTCAATGAAAATTGCTAATCATTTTCACGATGAGCTAAGTAGACTGGCCGCCATTGACATTGAGGCACTCGTACTACATGGCTGAATTCGAAACCACTTTTGCAGATCTGGGCCTGAAGGCTCCTATCCTTGAAGCCCTTAACGATCTGGGTTACGAAAAACCATCTCCGATCCAGGCTGAGTGTATCCCACACCTGCTTTCTGGTCGTGACGTGCTGGGCATGGCCCAGACTGGTAGCGGTAAAACTGCAGCGTTCTCGCTGCCGCTGCTGAACAACATTGATCCGGACCTGCGTGCACCGCAGATCCTCGTCCTGGCTCCAACCCGTGAACTGGCTGTTCAGGTTGCTGAAGCCATGACGGAATTCTCTAAACATATGCGCGGCGTAAACGTGGTAGCCCTGTACGGCGGCCAGCGTTATGACGTGCAGTTACGCGCTCTGCGCCAGGGCCCACAGATTGTTGTCGGTACGCCGGGCCGTCTGCTGGATCACCTGAAGCGCGGTACGCTGGATCTCTCTAAACTGAGCGGTCTGGTACTGGACGAAGCAGATGAAATGCTGCGTATGGGCTTCATCGAAGACGTTGAAACCATCATGGCGCAGATCCCGGACGGTCATCAGACCGCGCTGTTCTCTGCCACCATGCCTGAAGCTATCCGTCGCATTACCCGCCGCTTCATGAAAGAGCCGCAGGAAGTGCGTATTCAGTCCAGCGTGACGACTCGCCCGGACATCAGCCAGAGCTACTGGTCTGTGTACGGCATGCGCAAAAACGAAGCGCTGGTACGTTTCCTGGAAGCGGAAGATTTTGATGCGGCGATCATCTTCGTTCGTACCAAAAACGCGACCCTGGAAGTGGCTGAAGCCCTGGAGCGTAGCGGCTACAACAGCGCAGCGCTGAACGGCGATATGAACCAGGCCCTGCGTGAGCAGACGCTGGAGCGTCTGAAAGACGGTCGTCTGGATATCCTGATTGCAACCGACGTGGCAGCACGTGGCCTGGACGTTGAGCGTATCAGCCTGGTGGTTAACTACGACATCCCGATGGATTCCGAGTCTTACGTTCACCGTATCGGTCGTACCGGTCGTGCGGGTCGTGCGGGCCGTGCGCTGCTGTTCGTTGAGAACCGCGAGCGTCGTCTGCTGCGTAATATCGAACGCACCATGAAGCTGACCATTCCAGAAGCCGATCTGCCAAACGCAGAGCTGCTGGGCAAACGCCGTCTGGAAAAATTCGCCGCGAAAGTCCAGCAGCAGCTGGAAAGCAGCGATCTGGATCAGTACCGTGCGCTGCTGTCCCAGATCCAGCCTGTTGCTGAAGGCGAAGAGCTGGATATGGAAACCCTGGCAGCAGCACTGCTGAAGATGGCGCAGGGCGAACGTAGCCTGATCGTGCCACCAGATGCACCGATGCGTCCTAAGCGTGAATTCCGTGACCGTGACGATCGCTTCGAACGTCGTGGCGACCGTAACGATCGTGGCCCACGTGGCGACCGTCCAGAGCGTGGTGGTGAAGACCGTCCACGTCGTGAACGTCGCGATGCGGGTGATATGGAGCTGTACCGCATTGAAGTGGGCCGTGATGATGGCGTTGAAGTGCGTCACATCGTTGGCGCGATCGCCAACGAAGGCGACATCAGCAGCCGTTACATCGGTAATATCAAGCTGTTCGCATCCCACTCTACCATTGAGCTGCCAAAAGGCATGCCGGGTGAAGTACTGCAGCACTTTACGCGTACCCGCATCCTGAACAAGCCGATGAACATGCAGCTGCTGGGCGATGCACAGCCACGTCCTGACCGTGGCGGCGAACGTCGTGGCGGTGGTCGCGGTTTCGGTGGCGAGCGTCGTGAAGGTGGTCGCAGCGAAGGTCGCGGTGGTGAAGGTCGTCGTTTCTCCGGCGAGCGTCGCGAAAACCGTGGCCCACGTCGTGAAGAAGGCACCAGCCGTCGTCGTTTCGGTGACGCGTAAGCCTTGCACTTCTGACGTAAAGTAAAATATACAGCCCCGATAGACGCTATCGGGGCTTTTTTTATTCCCTTTGTACTCTTGTACTGGTACAGTGCGTCGCATTAAAATGCAGAACCGCATGATTGACTGGAGAAAAGGCTGTATGGCGACACTAACCACCACCCAAACGTCACCTTCGCTGCTTGGCGGCGTGGTGATCATCGGCGGAACCATTATAGGTGCCGGGATGTTTTCCCTGCCCGTGGTCATGTCCGGTGCGTGGTTCTTCTGGTCGCTGGCCGCGCTGGTCTTTACCTGGTTCTGTATGCTTCATTCCGGGCTGATGATCCTCGAAGCCAACCTGAACTACCGCATTGGCGCGAGCTTCGACACCATCACCAAAGATCTCTTAGGCAAAGGCTGGAACCTGGTCAATGGACTCTCCATCGCGTTTGTCCTGTACATCCTGACTTACGCCTACATTTCGGCGAGCGGCTCGATTCTGCATCACACCTTCTCGGAGATGTCGCTGAACGTTCCGGCGCGTCTGGCAGGATTGTGCTTTGCACTGGGCGTGGCGTTTATCGTCTGGATGAGTACCAAAGCGGTGAGCCGGATGACGGCCATTGTACTGGGTGCAAAGGTGATTACCTTCTTCCTGACGTTCGGCAGCCTGCTGGGGCACGTGACGCCGGCAACGCTGTTTAATGTCGCCGAGGTGAACACCTCGTACACGCCGTATTTGCTGATGACGCTGCCGTTTTGCCTGGCCTCGTTTGGCTACCACGGTAATGTGCCGAGCCTGATGAAGTACTACGGCAAAGATCCGCGCACTATCGTGAAATGTCTGGTCTACGGTACGCTGCTGGCGCTGGGGTTGTATGTCATCTGGCTGCTGGGAACCATGGGCAACATCCCGCGTCCGGAATTTATCGGCATTGCGCAGAAGGGCGGTAACATTGATGTGCTGGTGCAGGCGCTGAGCGGCGTTCTGAACAGCCGTAGCCTGGATCTGCTGCTGGTAGTGTTCTCCAACTTTGCGGTGGCGAGCTCGTTCCTCGGCGTGACACTGGGCCTGTTTGACTACCTGGCGGATCTGTTTGGCTTCGATGACTCCGCGATGGGACGCTTCAAAACTGCGCTGCTGACCTTCCTGCCTCCAGTCGCGGGTGGCCTGCTGTGGCCGAACGGCTTCCTGTACGCCATCGGCTATGCCGGTCTGGCGGCGACCATCTGGGCGGCAATTGTGCCGGCGCTGCTGGCCCGCAAATCACGTAAACGCTTCGGCAGCCCTAAATTCCGCGTCTGGGGCGGCAAACCGATGATTGTACTGATTCTGGTATTTGGGGTGGGTAACGCGCTGGTTCACGTGCTGTCGAGTTTTAACCTGTTGCCTGTGTATCAGTAAGTTTTTGTGCCGGATGGCGGCTACGCCTTATCCAGCCTACGCGATCCCGTAGGCCCGGTAAGCGAAGCGCCACCGGGCAAAAGGGCTACCCCACCAGCTCCTCTTTCACCTGCATCGCCAGCTCAAAGGAGTGCAAACGCGCCTGGTGATCGAAGATCTGGCCGTTAACCATAATCTCATCGGCCTGCGTCTCACGCAGCACCGCTTCCAGCCCGTGACGCACCTTCGCTTTATCACCCACCAGTGACATGCTCAGCGCCTGTTGAACACCATACTGCTCGGAGGCTGACCAGAGCTGATGCATATTTTCCACTGGCGGCGGAAGCTGGCCCGTCTCACCACGACGCAGCTTCACAAACGCCTGCTGCATGGAGGTAAACAAGAATTCCGCGTCGCGATTGCTGTCGGCGGCAATGATGTTGATACACACCATCGCGTACGGTTTCTCCAGACGCTCAGACGGTTTGAAATGGGTGCGGTAAAGATGCAGCGCCTGATGCAGCATATCCGGCGCGAAGTGCGAGGCAAACGCAAACGGCAGCCCCAGCTGTGCGGCGAGCTGCGCGCTATACAGACTTGAGCCTAACAGCCAGACCGGGATCTTCTCACCATAACCGGGCACCGGGCGCACGTGCGGGTTCGGGTCTCGCGCATCGAACCAGTCCACCAGTTCCGCCACGTCGCGCGGGAAGTTGTCGATATCGCCGCTCATATGGCGGCGCAGGGCGCGCATGGTGGGCTGGTCACTCCCCGGCGCACGGCCAAGCCCTAAATCTATACGGCCCGGATAGAGGGTATTCAGCGTGCCAAACTGCTCGGCAATCACCAGCGGGGCATGGTTAGGCAGCATCACGCCGCCGGAGCCCAGGTGCAGGGTGGTCGTATTTGCCGCCAGATAGCCAATCAGAACCGAGGTTGCCGCACTGGCGATGCCGACCATGTTGTGGTGCTCGGCCAGCCAGTAACGGTGATAGCCACGTTTTTCGGCCAGTTGAGCGAGATCGAGCGAGTGCGAAAAGGCTTCTCGTGCCGAGGAGCCTTGAGGGATCGGCGCCAGATCCAGCACCGAAAACGGAAGGGTTTTGTCAGTCATAACAGCTCACTTTGTCGACGGTCAATCATTAATAGTGCATTAAAAAATGATAACCGTTGTTAACAAAGTGAGCCTTTTTTACGCCTGCAGCTCCAGCCCGGCGAGACGTCGCCAGTAGCCGTTGCAGTCGCTGTTAGCCTGCAGCGCCAGCGGCGCGGCACCGTTTTCATTGGCGCGGAAGGCATCCAGCATGGCGAACACACCAGTATCCAGAGGGGATAAACGCACCATGTCTACCAGCCCGTCCATCGACGCCAGCTCGTTGCCGAGGTTATAGACATAGCCGCTCATGGTCTGAATGCCGTTCAGGACAAACACCTGCTGATTCTCCTGCGACAGCATGCTGCGCCCGTTCGGGTACTTAATGCAGCAGGTTTCGCACTCGTCTTTCGGACGGTCTTCCGATCGCGCGGTAAAGCAGCGGGCGGAATAGGCCAGCGGCAGATGCCCGTAGCTCAGCACTTCCACTTCAAACTGATTGCGAATGCCCAATTCATCACACTGTGTGAGCAGGTTTGCCAGCCAGTCACGCGAGAGCTCAACCGGCATGCACCAGCGCATCATTCCCTGTTTCAGCAACAGGCGCAGGGTCACGGCGTTATAGCAGTTCAGTGCATGACCCGCGACAAACGGCAGCCTGCGTTCGGCGCACATGTTCACCACGCCGAGATCGCTCGCTTCCAGCAGGAACTCGCCGTTCTCCACATAGCGTTTTAGTTCGCCCAGTTCAGAAGAGGCCTGTACCAGGGCGAGCGTCGAAAGCACCACCTGTTTGCCGCTTCCGGCGAGGGTTTTCGCCATCTCCAGCCAGTCGCCCACTTTGGTGGCCCGGCGCTTGCTGCACACCGCTTCGCCGAGGTAAATCACATCGGCGCTGCTGCTGGCGGCCTGTTGATAAAAGTCTTCCAGCGTCTCTTTTGGCCAGTAGTAGAGAACGGGCCCTAATGAATATTTCATGATTTTCTCACTGCCATTTACGGTGATACGCGCCCAGCGTGGTTTGCGTGCCTTCAGACATCGACCCCAGCGTCTCCATCCATGCCGGCTGCGGGGCGTAGTGCTGCGGATCCGCCATACAGCGGTCAATGGCCTGACGCCACACTTTCGCAACCTGGCTCACGTAGGCCGGGCTGCGCTGGCGACCTTCGATTTTCACCGAGGCAATATTGGCCGCCAGCAGTTCCGGCAGCAGCTCAAGCGTATTGAGGCTGGTGGGCTCTTCCAGCGCGTGGTAACGCTGTCCGTCGACCAGATAGCGCCCTTTACAGAGGGTTGGATAACCGGCATTTTCGCCGTCCTGATAGCGGTCGATCAGCACCTCATTCAGACGAGACTCCAGCCCCTGCGGTGTTTGCTGCCAGCGAACAAAACGGGCAGGGGAGCAGGCCCCGACGGTATTGGGTGATTCACCGGTTAAATAGGAGGAGAGATAACAACGGCCTTCAGCCATGATGCACAGGCTGCCAAAGGCAAAAACTTCCAGCGGCACTGGCGTGACGCGCGCGAGTTGCTTAACCTGATGAATAGAGAGTACGCGCGGCAGCACCACGCGGGCTACGTCAAAGTTTCGGTGATAAAAACGTACGGCCTCTTCGTTGGTGGCAGATGCCTGAACAGAGACGTGGCGCTCAATATGGGGATAGCGTTCTGCCGCATACTCAAGCATGGCGAGGTCGGCCAGAATCAGCGCATCGGCTCCCAGCTGTGCGGCCATATCCACCGCGCGCTGCCAGCGGGCGTAGCCGTCAGGATGGGCAAAGGTATTAATGGCGATGTGCAGTTTGCGGCGGTGCTGGTGAACGAAGTTAACGGCTTCCTGAAGCTTTTTCTCCGTAAAGTTGAGGCCAGCAAAATGGCGGGCGTTAGTATCATCTTTCAGCCCGATATAGACCGCATCGGCCCCATTTTCGATGGCCGCCTTAAGCGCCGGAAGGTTTCCGGCAGGGCAGAGCAGCTCCATAATTTATCCTGATGTAGTCGATCGCAAAAATGTTAACGAACTGGGATTTTAATTAACCCATACGCGACAATTTTTGATTTAAGGCAGCTAATGGCGTATTGATGGCACCAATAATGAGCGTCACCGGACGACGGTTTGTTGATTTACGCCGCTATGTTATGTGCCGGATATGGCAAAATAGCGGGACTATAGCTATCAGGGAGTAAAGCTCGTGCTGGATAAACTGCGTTCACGTCTCGTACAATTTGGCCCATCAATGCTGAGCGTGCCGGTAAAACTGGCGCCGTTCGCGCTTAAACGTCAGGTGCTGGAGCAGGTCCTGAGCTGGCAGTTCCGTCAGGCGTTGCAGGATGGCGAGCTGGAGTTCCTGGAAGGACGCTGGTTAAGCATCGACGTGCGTGACATCGGGCTGCGCTGGTTTACCTCGGTTGAGAATAACCAGCTGATCGTACGTGAATCCGCTGACGCGGACGTGAGCTTCAGCGCCAACGCCAGCGATCTGCTGATGATTGCCGCGCGTAAGCAGGATCCGGATACGCTCTTCTTCCAGCGCCGTCTGGTGATTGAAGGCGATACGGAGCTGGGTTTGTACGTGAAAAATTTAATGGATGCCATTGAGCTGGAGCAGATGCCGAAAGCGCTGCGCGTGATGTTAATGCAAATGGCAGATTTCGTTGAGGCCGGGCTGACAACCCCGCCGGACAGTAAACACACTTCAGTAGGTGAGCCATGCTGATTCGAGTCGAAATTGGGATTGATGCGCCGGGGATTGATGCGTTGCTGCGACGTTCTTTTGAGAGCGATGCCGAAGCCCAACTGGTCCACGATCTCCGCGAAGACGGCCTGATTACGCTGGGGCTGGTTGCCACCGATGACGAAGGTCAGGTGGTGGGCTATGTGGCCTTCAGTCCGGTCAGCGTTCAGGGCGAAGAGCTCCAGTGGGTAGGAATGGCACCGCTGGCGGTGGATGAAAGCTATCGCGGGCAGGGGCTGGCGCGCCAGCTGGTCTATGAAGGGCTGGATTCACTGAATGAGTTCGGTTACGCGGCCGTTGTCACGCTGGGCGATCCCGCGTTTTATGGCCGTTTAGGCTTTGAACAGGCCGCGCATTACGATCTTCGCTGCCGCTGGCCGGGCACCGAATCCGCCTTCCAGGTTCATCGTCTGGCGGACGACGCGCTCAACGGCGTGCATGGGCTGGTAGAGTACCACGACCATTTTAATCGCTTTTAAGCAGGCTCTCGCGTAGCGCCTCAAAAGAGCCGTCTCCGGTCACGAGGCGCTCTTTCTGGCGCTTCGTCAGCTGCTTAATGCGGTATTCCAGCCTCAGCGCCAGGGAACGATCGCCCACGGCGGCTGAAAATGCCAGCTGCAATTCCCCTTTCCCCCGCAGCGCCTTTGCGCCTTTCCCCGTTTGATGTTGTAAAAAACGCCGCGCCACATCGGTGGTGATCCCGGTGTAGAGGGCGTTATCAGCGGTTCGGACAAGATAGAGAAACCAGCACACGGTAAACAGATTCAGTATGTTAAGGTGACCGCACCATAGCATGAGAGAGAGCGAAAATGGAAACACTGGCCGCCATTAACCGCTGGCTGGCGAAGCAGCATGTCGTCACCTGGTGCGTATACCACGAGGGAGAAATGTGGTGCGCAAACGCGTTTTACTACTACGATCCTGAGCGCGTCGCGTTTTACGTTATGAGCGAAGACAAAACGCGTCATGCGCAGATGACCGGCCAGCAGGCAAAAGTCGCGGGCACGGTGAATGGTCAGCCTAAAACGGTCGCGCTGATCCGTGGGGTGCAGTTTAAAGGGGAAATCCGTCGTCTGGATGGAGAAGAGAGCGACGCGCGTCGTAAGCACTACACGCGCCGCTTTCCGGTTGCCGCTGCGCTAAAAGCCCCGGTGTGGGAAATCCGCCTCGATGAGCTGAAATTTACCGACAACACCCTGGGCTTTGGCAAGAAGCTGCACTGGTTACGCGCCGAGCAGGCGTAGCGCTTCGCGGTTAAACGCCGGGAGATCGTCCGGGGTCCGGCTGGTGATCAGCTGGTCTTTGTCGTTGACCACCTCCTGATCGTAAAACTCGGCCCCCGCGTTTTTCAGATCGATAACGATCGGTTTCACCGCCGTGAGCTTACGACCGCGTACCACCTCCGCGCTGATCAGCAGCTGCGGGCCGTGACAGATGGCAAAGACCGGTTTGCCGGTAGAGACAAAATCCCGGGTGAAGGTCACGAAGCGCTCGTCCCCGCGCAGGGCGTCCGGCGAGTGGCCGCCGGGTAACAGCAGGGCGTCAAAATCGGAGGGGCTAACGTTATCGATAGTCTCGTCGATGGTCACGCTGGCCTCGCCCTTATGGCCTTTCACCGTTTTGCCCGCTTCTTTCTCAATGGTGATCACTTCATGTCCCGCCTTGCGGAACGCCTCTGCAGGAGAGGTGAATTCTGAATCTTCAAACTCGTCGGTAATCAAGACTGCGATTTTCTTGCCCATGCTTCCTCCGTTGTTTTGGCTTCAGACTGATTTTTCTCCGCTTGTGGTAAATACTTACCTGTAACAGACTTCTAAGTGTGGTCGACCACGCCGAGTTCGCAAACGGACAATTCTGTAAAGGGGAGAAGATGAGCCAGGTACTGATAACAGGCGCAACCGGGCTGGTGGGCGGACATTTGCTGCGCCTGCTGATTCAGGATCGTCGCGTGAACTATATCGCCGCCCCGACGCGACGACCGCTCGCGGACGTCTCCGGCGTCTTTAACCCCCACGACCCGCAGCTGACTGACGCGCTGGCGCAGGTGCAGGATCCGATTGAGATCGCCTTTTGTTGTCTTGGCACGACCCGGCGCGAGGCGGGCAGTAAGGAGGCGTTTGTGCATGCGGACTACACGCTGGTGATTGATACGGCACTCACCGCCAAAAGGCTGGGGGCCAAACATTTCCTGGTGGTCAGCTCGCTGGGGGCCAGCGCCGGATCGCCCTTTTTCTACAACAAGGTGAAGGGCAAAATGGAAGAGGCGCTGATTGCCCAGAAATGGGAGTACCTGACGATTGTTCGTCCCTCTATGCTGCTGGGACACCGGGACGAAAGGCGTTTTAATGAGTCAATCTTCGCACCGCTGTTCCGCATTCTTCCCGGAAACTGGAAATCAATTGAAGCGCGGGATGTGGCGCGTGCGATGCTGAAAGAGGCGTTATCTCCTTCGAAGGAAGGGGTGAACATTATCCCGTCGGCAAAACTGCGTGAAATCGCGCAGGGCGAGGCGTAAACTCCCCCGGCTAATTACCTAATACTCTCCGGGGAATGCTATGACTGGTCAGTCTTCATCTCAGGCGGCAACACCTGTTCAATGGTGGAAGCCCGCACTCTTCTTTCTCGTGGTCCTTGTTGGCCTCTGGTATGTGAAATGGCAGCCGTACTACGGTAAAGCCTTCACTGCCGCCGAAACGCACAGCATCGGAAAATCTATTCTCGCGCAGGCTGATGCCAGCCCGCTGCGGGCGGCGTGGGATTACGCCATGGTCTATTTCCTTGCCGTCTGGAAAGCGGCCGTTTTAGGCGTCATTCTGGGCTCGCTGATACAGGTGCTGATCCCGCGTCACTGGTTGATCAAAACCCTGGGCCAGCCGCGCTTTCAGGGCACGCTGCTGGGGACGGTTTTCTCCCTGCCGGGCATGATGTGCTCCTGCTGTGCCGCACCGGTGGCCGCAGGGATGCGTCGCCAGCGCGTGTCGATGGGCGGTGCGCTGGCGTTCTGGATGGGCAACCCGCTGCTCAACCCGGCAACGCTGGTGTTTATGGGCTTTGTGCTGGGCTGGCATTTCGCGTTCATCCGTCTGGTGGCCGGGTTGCTGACTGTGCTGGTGGTGGCGACGCTGGTGCAAAAATGGGTGAAGGATACTGCCGTCGAGCCTGCGTCCGTTGAGCTGGACGTCAGCGAGCCGCAGGGTGGTTTCTTCGCACGCTGGGGCAAGGCGCTATGGCAGCTTTTCTGGAGCACTATCCCGGTCTATATCCTGGCGGTACTGGTTCTCGGGGCGGCGCGCGTCTGGCTGTTCCCGCATGCGGAGGGCGCTATCGACAACGCGCTGATGTGGGTGATTGCGATGGCCGTTGCAGGCTGCCTGTTCGTTATCCCGACGGCCGCCGAAATTCCCATTGTACAGACCATGATGCTGGCTGGCATGGGCACCGCGCCGGCACTGGCGCTGCTCATTACCCTGCCTGCCATCAGCCTGCCGTCGCTCATCATGCTGCGTAAGTCATTCCCGGCGAAAGCGCTGTGGCTCACCGCGGGACTGGTGGCGTTGAGTGGGGTGATAGTGGGGAGTCTGGCGCTGATGTAAAAAAGCCCGGTGGCGCTAGCGCTTACCGGGCCTGGAGTCGGGTGTGGATTACTTAATGTAAGTAAACGCGGTGGTGACGTGTTTCACGCCGCTCACCCGGCTGGCAATATCGGCCGCCGCTTTCCCTTCACGGTCGGTCACCAGACCCAGCAGGAACACTTCACCGTTTTCCGTCGTCACTTTCACGTTGGAAGATTTGACCTGATCCGAGCCCAACAATTGGGAACGCACTTTGGTGGTGATCCAGGTATCGGATGAGGCCTCACCCAGACCAATGGGTTTGCCCTGGCGCACTTCGTTAAAGACTTCAGTGGTTCCTTCAACACCCATCGCAATTTGTTTAGCGCGAGAGGCGAGTTCCATGTTCGGCGCCTGGCCTGCCAGCAGCACTTTGCCCTGATAAGCCGTCACGTTGATACGCGCTTCTTTCTTGATTTGTTCATCTTTCGACAGCGCACTGTTAACGCGCAGCTCCAGCGTACCGTCATCCACCTGCGTACCCACAGTACGTGGATCGGTTGCCGCTTTGGTGCCGACTGCGGCAGTACCCACAACGGCCGCAGCGATACATCCCTGAAGCAGTAATGCAGACATAAGGACTGCGAGGGTCGATAAAGCCTTCATAAGAACTCCTTAATCATCCTGGTGAGGGAAAAGCGTGTTATCGATCAAATCACATAAGCAGTTCACCGTGAGCATATGCATCTCCTGAATGCGTGCGCTACGGTGAGACGGAATGCGGATTTCCACATCCTGCGGCCCCAGCAGACCCGCCAGCTCCCCTCCGTCATAGCCGGTTAAGGCCACAATGGTCATGTCGCGGGTGACGGCGGCTTCAACGGCTTTAACAATATCCCGGCTATTGCCGCGCGTGGAAATGGCCAGCAGCACATCTCCGGCATGACCCAGAGCGCGCACCTGCTTTGCGTAAATTTCGTCATGCAGACGATCGTTAGCAATCGCTGTTAAGACCACATTATCGGTATTAAGTGCAATGGCAGGTAAACTGGGGCGTTCTGTTTCAAAACGATTGATCATGCTGGCAGCAAAATGCTGTGCGTTGGCGGCGGAAGTCCCATTGCCACAACAGAGGATTTTGTTGCCGTTAAGCAGGGATTGCACCAGCGTCATTGCGGCACGAGAGATAGCATCCGGAAGGGCTTCCGCCGCGGCAATCTGAGTCTGGATGCTTTCTGTGAAGCACACTTTAATTCTTTCGAGCACGTTATCCCTTTTAAATCTTAATTATGCGTCTTCGCCAAAAGCGTTTTTAAGCCATTCGATCTCATTTCCGGTGAAGGCTATCACATCGAACCGGCAATCCACAGTATCAAAACTCCCATTATGGCGGGCAAGCCACAAGTGGGCAGTCTGTAATAATTTATGTTGTTTGGCGAGCGTCACGCTGGCAGCAGCACCGCCAAAACGGGAGGACTGTCGAAAGCGGACTTCGACAAACACAATCACCTGACCCTCTTTCATGATCAGATCGATTTCGCCGCCACGTCCGCGAACGTTAGCAGCGATAAAGCGCAGTCCTTTGCCTTCAAGCCAGCGACGCGCCTTTAATTCCCATGCGTCGCCGGTCTCTTTACGGCTTAACTGGCCGGGACGATTTGCCCCTGCTGGTATTTGAGCCATGATAACTTCCTGTTGATCACGCAGTCCTGAGTCGCGGTCAGATCGCCGGTGTTGCCGTTAAGCTCAAAGCCCGGCACCTGACGCATCTGGGTAAAGTGGTTCGCCAGCGCCCAGGCATCGACACCCATCGCATACAGACGCGCCAGCGAGTAATCGTTACGCACCGCGCCCAGCGCCTGCTGCATCAGCGCCGGGTTGCTGCCAGCCAGCATCGGGATTTCGCTGTACTGCAGACCGTCCATCTCCAGGCGGAAATCCGGACCTGCGGTGCCCTGCGCGCTGCGGGAGCTGGCATAGAGCGTTGCGCCACTCTGGCTGCCGTTACGCATCGCGATCATCGGTTTGATAAAGGCGATCTCCTGTGGCGTGGCAACGATATAGGCTGCATCCACTTTACCGCCGCCGCTAATCTGCGCGTCAGTTGGTGGGGCAGGGATCGTCAGACCGCCAATGGTCACCCCCTGCTGTTGCGGCAGGCTCGCGGTGACCGGGCTACCGTTAAGCGCAATGCCTGCCCCGCCGTTTACGCCCGCGCGCAGTTCAGAGACGGAACCGAATTTCTGCTGCAGCACCACGCCACCACCCAGCTTCTGCCACTCATCGGCAAAAGCATTGGCCACGCGATCGCCCAGCGTGCTGCGTGGGATGAGCAGCAGTGGAGCCTGTTTGCCCTGCTCGTGAATATGACGCGCCGCGTCGCGGGCTTCATCTTCCGGTGAGAGCGCGAAGTAGCAGATATTGGCCCGGTTCTGCACCTGCTCAGGCTGGTTGAGCGCCAGCACGTTCAGCGTGGTGTTGCTCTTCATCAGCTCTTCCACGTTATTTTTCAGCAGCGGGCCGACAACGATGCTGGCACCGTCCTGTTGAACCTGCGCCAGAACCTGATCAAGCGGTTGCGAGCTGGTGTCATAGATTTTCAACTCAGCGCCAGGGTTAGCGCTGGCGGTTGCCACGGCCTGCGGCTGAGCGGCAGGTTGAGCGGTGGGCTGAGTGGTCTGCGACTGAGGCTGTTCCGCTGTCGCGGGCGCCGTGGTCGGCGCGGCTTGTGTCTCTGCCGGCGCCTGAGCCGGCGTGGCTGGCTCTGGCGTCGCGGCTGGAGGCGTTGTCGGGGCCGTCACCGGGTTTTGCATCGTGCCCTGCGCCGGGGTTTGCGCTGTGGTCAGGTCGCTGGTCTCCGCGGCGGAAGGGCTGACAACGTCGCTCACGTTCGCCGCCTGTGCGGCCTGGGCGGGCACTGCGCTGCCGGTCACGGGCGTGGTACCGTTCTTCGCCGCTTCAAAGCCCTGCTGAATGGTACGGCCAAATACCGCCGCCTGGCCGTTTAACGGCAGAAGCAGGGCGATTTTGCTGGTGGAGGCAGGCTTAAAGTTCTGCACGTTAACCAGCTGAGTGGGCAGCATTTTCGCGCCCGGGTTCTGCGGGTAGCGTGTCTGCCAGTCGGTAATACCGGCTTTCAGCATTTTTGGATCGCTGCGGTTGTTAAACCACATCTGCTGCAGATCCAGCCAGCCCTGCAGCACGTTTTCATCCGCGTTGATAACCAGCGCCTGAGCCTGTTCCTGGGTCATCGAGGCAAGCGCCTGCCAGGTGGCATCGATATTTTTCTGCTTATCCGCACCGCCAAGCAGCGGCTCCTGGGCAATCAGCGCACGCAGCAGCGTCAGGGAAGGGCGTCCCTGTTCAGCGGTAATGCCCGTCTGCCAGAAACGGGCCTGCTGATTTTTATCCAGCGCGCTCACGTCGATGTCGCCGAGGATCTTCTTCGCGGCGGCGTAATCTTTCAGTGCGACTTTCAGCTCGGCGGAGAGCAGGCTCTGCTCACGGCGCTGGGTGTCGTTAAGATCTTTCGGCAACTGGTTGAACAGCTCGGCGGCCTGCTGGGTTTTCCCCTCTTTCAGCAGTGCACGAATGGCGAGTAATTGCCAGTTGATCCTGGTATCATTTGAACTCTGCGACATTTGTTGCAGATAAAAGCCAGAATCAGCCTGAGCAGACCCCTGAAGATGGGCTGTGCTCTGGTCAGGTGCCTGAGTGCCACAGCCTGCAAAGATCAGGGCTGCCAGCAGAAGCGGCACGCTGCGCGTGGCTTTTTTTCGAAGAAACGTTAACGGTACCATACTGTATCCAGTGATTTTTTACGCAATGCTCAATATTAAAACGGCAATACGGACGAAACAATGAAACAACACGAAACGGCAGATAATTCTCAAGGCCAGCTTTATATTGTACCTACTCCTATCGGGAATTTATCTGATATTACCCAACGTGCGCTGACCGTATTGCAAACTGTTGATTTAATTGCCGCTGAAGATACCCGACACACCGGTTTACTGCTTCAACATTTCGCGATTAACGCCCGTCTGTTTGCCCTGCACGATCACAATGAGCAACAAAAAGCCGAAACGCTGGT
This sequence comes from Enterobacter sp. BIDMC92, assembly GCF_001030225.1. Taxonomy (NCBI): domain Bacteria; kingdom Pseudomonadati; phylum Pseudomonadota; class Gammaproteobacteria; order Enterobacterales; family Enterobacteriaceae; genus Enterobacter; species Enterobacter sp. BIDMC92. The sequence continues at coordinate 4,159,395 of NZ_KQ087598.1, read as the reverse complement.
GGCGAAGCTGAAGGAGGGGCAGAACATTGCCCTCGTCTCCGACGCCGGTACGCCGCTGATTAACGACCCTGGCTATCACCTGGTACGTACCTGTCGTGAAGCCGGTATTCGCGTTGTGCCGCTGCCGGGGCCGTGCGCTGCCATTGCAGCGCTGAGCGCCGCGGGTCTGCCGTCCGACCGTTTCTGCTATGAAGGCTTTCTTCCTGCCAAATCCAAAGGCCGTCGTGACGTGCTGAAGGATCTGGAAGCGGAACCGCGTACCCTGATTTTTTACGAATCCACGCATCGCCTGCTGGAGAGCCTGGAAGACATGGTGACCGTCTGGGGCGAAGGTCGCTACGTGGTGCTGGCACGCGAGCTGACCAAAACCTGGGAGACGATTCACGGCGCGCCGGTGGGCGAACTGCTGGCGTGGGTGAAGGAAGATGAGAACCGCCGCAAGGGTGAGATGGTGCTGATTGTCGAAGGGCACAAAGCGCAAGAAGACGCGCTGCCTGCCGACGCGCTGCGTACGCTGGCGCTGCTGCAGGCAGAACTGCCGCTGAAGAAAGCGGCGGCGCTGGCGGCGGAGATCCACGGCGTGAAAAAGAATGCGCTCTATAAGTATGCGCTGGAGCTGCAGGGGGAGTAAGGCATCCCCGCCAGTTTTGCCGGGTGGCGGCTACGCCTTACCCGGCCTACAAAGCGACTTCTCTATACCGTAATGACCTCCGTACCCGCTTTGCTCAGCAGTTCTTTATCGTGCTTTCCGATCCCTTCATCCGTAATGACGCAGTCAATCTTCTCCATCGGCAGCACCTGGTTAAACCCGCGGCGATTAAACTTGCTGGCATCCAGGACGGCAATCACCTTATGTGCGGCCGCGGCCATCACGCTGCTGATCGAGTAGCCTTCATTGAAAGTGGTGATGCCGTTTGTCGCATCAATACCGTCAGCCCCAACAAACATCAGATCAGCGCTGATACCTGCAAGCGAACGCTCTGCAATGGTGCCATGCATCGAATGCGTTTTATGGCGCACCGTACCGCCACAGACCACCAACGTAATATCTTTATTTTCCGAAAGGGCAAACGCGGCGGGCAGGCTGTTGGTGATGACAGTGATATTGCTTTTTTTCGTCAGTGCTTCGGCTATGAGCATGGTGGTGCTCCCGCTATCCAGAATGATCGTCATCCCTTCTTCAATCATGGCCGCCGCCGCCTGCGCGATACGCTTTTTCGGATCGCTTGCCAGTTGATAACGGTCTTCCAGCACGACTTCCTGATTTTCGCTTTCCGACAGGTTACTGCCAGGTCTGGCGGCTCCGCCGTGAAAGCGGGTGACCAGCCCCTTTTCTTCCAGCAGGCGCAGATCGGTTCGAATGGTCACTTCCGAAATGCCAAACATATTCGAAAGATCCAGCACCATGACGCTGCCCTGCACGTTGACAAGGTCAACGATTTTGTTCCTTCGCTCGAATGAGTTCATAGTGAATTGCCTGATAATTAACTCTCCCTATTCTAATCGAAGGTATGCGAAAGGTGTACGGTAATATTCGAAAGTAAATGTGAGCCAGCGCAGGTTGCTGGCTCGAGACATCAGGCGAAACGCAGCATAATTTTGCCCTGCATTGGCGCCCCGTTCAGCGCCTGCACGGCCTGGGCGAAGCTCTCACTGTCGCCGGTATGGGCAATGAGTGGCTCCAGTTGCAGTTTTTTCCCGGTGAGCAGGCGGACAGCCGTTTCCCACTCTTCCCCAGGCCACGGTGCTGAGTAGTTCATCCAACTACCCAGAAGCGTCAGTTCCTTACGCAGGATCTTGCCGAAGGTTGCAACAGGTAAATTCAGGTCATGATGTAATGTACCGACCAGTGCAACCTGAGCGTGAGGACCGGCAATATCAATGGCAAGCGAGACAGTTTGTGGGGTTCCCGCAGTCTCCAGCACCAGTTGATCAAACCGACTGTCCCTCAGCGCGTTGAGAATGTCATCGACGCTTTGGGCCCGGCTGTTAAACACCTGAGTTGCACCCAGCGTGGTCGCCAGGGCGAGCTTATCGTCGTTGATATCAACTGCAGTTACGCTCTTTGCCCCCAGCGCCAGCGCGCACTGCATTGCCAACAGACCAATCGTCCCGGCACCGATGATAATGACATTTTTACCTTTGCATCCTGAAGCCAGGTGAAACGCGTGCAGTCCTACGGTGACAGGCTCGATAAATGCCCCGTCTTCGATCGCCATCTCTGCTGGCAGACGGAACAGGTTCGCGCGCTTCACGACAATATATTCCGCATTGCCGCCGTCACTGCGTGAGCCGACAAACTGGTACTGTTTACACAGCGAGTAGTAGCCTTTTTCACACTCCGGGCAGGAACAACAGGGCAGGAGTGGAATGCAGGCCACTGCATCTCCTGCCTGGAGGTCCTTTACATCTGCACCACAGGCTTCGACGTGTCCGCTAAATTCATGGCCCAGGGTGATTGGGTAGTAGTGCGCCCCTTTGGCAAAAATACGCGGAATGTCCGAGCCGCATAATCCTGAGCAAACAATGCGCACCAGAACATCATCCGCTGCCTGAATCTGAGGGACCGGGCGTTCTTCAACGCGCACGCTGCCCTCAGCGTGAATTACCACTGATTTCATGATTCACTCCAGAAAAAGAAGGGGAGCACGGCTCCCCGGATATTAAGATACCGTCTGGCTTTGCGGGTTTTCGGCGTTTTTCTCCGCAGCCGTAAACGCCCGGGCACGTCGCCAGGTGAGCAGTACGCCAGTGAAGTAGATCGCGCCAATCACGATGAATCCCACCACGTTCTGCCAGGTAAAGAGCTGGATGAGCAGCCAGGTGACCGGCGAACCACCCTGATCCATGGATGCCACAAGCCCACCTGCTTTTAACGCACCAGCATTCTGTGCAAGCTGGGTGTGCAGACCGATGGTCTGTGTGGCGATCCACAGTGTGATCCCCATGATGATGACGCCGGAGATGAGTGTGCGGAACAGATTACCCTGGTGAACCGCGACCGCCATTGCCACGAAGAAGCCGATAGTCGCAAGGTCGCCGAAAGGCAGTACCTGGTTACCCGGTACCAGCACCGCAATTAGAATGGTTAACGGGATGAAAATGAGACTGGCGGAGACCACTGACGTATGACCCAGCAGCAGCGCGGGATCAAGACCAATTAAGAACTCCTGACCACCAAATTTGGCCTGCAGGCGTTTGCGGGCGTGTTTAGCAATCGGCGTCAGGCCGTCCATAATCGGCTTGATGACACGCGGCATCAGTAGCATCACTGCGGCGGTTTTCACCGCCAGTTGCAGAACGGATTTCGCGTCGTAGCCTGCCAGTATGCCGATGACCAGCCCCATGACAAAACCGACGGTGACGGGCTCGCCAAACGGACCAAAGCGTTTCTGTACATCGTCGGCGCTAAAGTGGATCTGCTTCAGACCTGGAATGTGGTTGATAATCGTATCGACCAGCACCGCGACAGGACCGAGATACGCCGACGAGCCGTGAGGAATGGCAATTCCCTCCAGACCGAAGAAGTCTCGTGTGTCTTTGGCAAACCAGTCTCCCAGCTTGTAGACAAAGGCCGCGTGAACCACCACGCCAAGGATCCCCAGCCAGTAAGAGCCAGTAGCCAGGTGCAGCATTGCGCCGGTGAAGGTCATGTGCCAGATGTTCCAGATATCCACGTTCACTACGCGGGTCATACGAGTGACCAGCATGATGACATTGACTCCAATAGCTACCGGGATCGCCACCAGTGCGATTTGGGAGGCCCAGGTCATGGGAGAAGAACCAGGCCAGCCAATGTCCACCACGTGCAGGTTAATCTGGAATTGTTCCGCCATCGCTTTGGCTGCCGGGCCAATGGAGTCGAGCATAAGGCCAATGACCAATCCAATTCCCACGAAGCCGATGCCGATATGCAGGCCGGACTTGAAGCAATCGCCCAGTTTCATCCCCAGCAGTTTCGAGAAGATAATGATGACAATCGGCAGCATGACGGTGGGACCGAGGTCGAGGATATACCGCATGATTTCGGTAAACATGATCTTACCCCTCGAGGATAGTGAGGATTTTTTGTTGCAGGGCTTCGATACCGACGCCCGATACAAACGGCATCCCATGAACCACCGGAATGTCACCAAAAGATCTGTCGACTTTTGCCGTGGTGCAGATCAGGTCTGCACCGTCCATATAGGTTTCAATTTCGGTCACCCGACACTGAACCAGATCCAGCGTTATGTGGTGGGCTTCACACAATTCTTTGATCTCTTCAGCCGCCATGGTTGAGGTGGCTACAGCACCACCACAGGCAACAATAATTTTACGTTTCATAGGGTACTCCTTTTTATTATCAGTATGTTATGAAGCCTGTGCACAGGAGGCAGGCTCAAGGATAGTCTCCCGGAATTGCTCGGCCAGGCGATCGGCTGGCGTGGCCAGCAACATGTCCAGCGTGTCCGGGTTTTGTAACTCGCTGAAAAGACGGCGCAGCAGTTTTATTTGCGCCGCAGGGTTTTCAACAATTAACGCGATGATGAGTGAAACCGCGACCTCTCCATCATCATCCGCCTGCTGAAAATTCACCGGCTTGTCCGGGCGAATCAGGTAAATCGCAGGACTTTTGGCGTGTACCGCTTCACAATGCGGGATCGCAACTGCATGGCGTTCAAGGGTAATGCCGGTGGGGTAGTTGAGCTCCCTTTCCAGCAGTGCGGCCGGGTAAGTGGCATGCACAACACCTTTCGCCAGCATCTCCTCGCCAATGTGTGCCAGCGCAAGCTGGCTGTTTTCAAACTCAATTCCGGTACGGACAAAAATGTGACTCATAGACTCTCCGGGCATCAGACGAATTCAGGGGTACAGCCAAATCGATAGGCGCGTAATACATCCTGTATTTTGTCGATGATGAGATTTTGCGGTGTTGCAACGATCTCATTCATCGACAAACGTTCGAACTGAACGGGCATAAACTGGCTGATCAGCCCCAGCGGCAGCGCGGTGTTACTCAGGTTGGCGATTAATTTCTCCACACTCTGACGGATACGCGGATGCGGCCAGTAGTAGCGAATGCGGTCTGAGAGGCTGAAATGAATATCCACCATCGCCTGACTCCAGGTCGGGCGGTAGTACTTCTGCCAGTAGTCCGGCTCGTTCAGCATCACTTCGTCGATTACCTCCAGCACGTGGCTGCGCTGCTCAGGGCAGATAAGTTCTTTCTCCATTTGCGCAAGGGCAAAGATGGCTTCACGCAGGGCAAAGGTGAGCGCAGGGCCAACTTTCAGGATCGCGAAGTGATCGCGTACCAGAGCACGATAAGCCTGTCGGGTCTGGTAGTCGGTCGAATGCGCCTCGTAGACCATCGGTGTCTGGCGGATCCAGCCGGACAGTGCCTCTGCAGCGTGGGGCTGGTAGTGAATAATTTGGGTATGGTCGAACTCCACGCCCGGTTGCACCACGATAGCAATCACGCGCGTCATGGCGTCGTCCAGTCCCAGTTCGCTAAAGGCTATGCGATGGGTGTCCAGCGTCTGTGCCGCATCTTCGACACGGGTAACATGCACGCTGTTAATCGTGCTGGCTTCTCCGCCCGGTACGGGAACTTCAGTACCAATGACGTAGGTCAAAGCTGCTTTTTGTTGCTCAGTGGCCGTCTCTTCTGCTGCTTTGCACAACCGTGCAGCGCGCTGTGCTACCACCACTGGCGCTAGTGGAATGGGGTCGTCGGCGCAGGACATGGATGCATCCAGATGGATCTTGGTAAATCCGGCGGCCACATAGGCTTTTATCAGCTCAACGGATTTTTCCATCGCGGCTTCCGCCGGTTCGTTTTGCCAGCAGTTAGGTCCCAGGTGATCCCCACCAAGAATCAGGCGTTCGCGTGGAAAGCCAACCTCCCTGGCGATGTTCAACACAAAATCGCGAAAATCAGCAGGTTCCATCCCGGTATAGCCACCAAACTGATTCACCTGATTTGAAGTGGCTTCAATCAGCACTTTATTGGCGGTGTTCACATCAAATCGCAGTGCAGCTTCGATGACCAGCGGGTGTGCTGAACAGACAGAACAAATACCGAGATGCTCTCCCGCCTTATGGCGGGCAATAATATCTTTCACGTTTCCTCCGGGTCAGGACTTTAGAGTTTTCCTTCACATCCACAATCGGTAATCACCTTGCGTACGACCTCTTGCATGGCACTTTTGGCAGGTACCATGTAATGGCGCGGATCGCTGGCATCGGGATGTGAAGCGAGATAGGTTTTCAGCGCATTTGAGAAGGCGATTTTGAGTTCTGTGGCAACATTGACTTTGCAGATCCCGAGGCTGATTGCCTTACGGATATCTTCTGTCGACAATCCTGAGGCACCGTGCAGTACCAGCGGAATATCAACCTGACTGCGGATCTCTGCCAGGCGCTCGAAATCGAGTTTTGGCGTGGCTTTGTACAGGCCGTGCGCAGTGCCGATAGCAACAGCCAGCGAGTCGATACCCGTGAGTACAACAAACTCATGCGCCTGTTGTGGATTGGTATAAAGCGCATCTTTGCTGTCGACGACCAGGTCATCTTCCTGCCCCCCCAAGCGCCCAAGTTCGGCCTCCACGCTAACGTCGTAGCGGTGGCAGTAGTCCGTTACTCTCTTCACCAGCGCCACGTTTTCAGTGAACGGATGATGAGAGCCGTCGATCATTGCAGAGCGGATCCCGCTCTGTACTTTCTGCGCGATATCGTCGAAATCTTCGTGATGATCGAGGTGGATCGCCAGTGGCTGGTTGTACGTTTTGGCCAGATCGCTGGCGATGGCGACCACGTTCCCGGTTCCGGCATAGCTAAACGTACCGGGCGTACCCGCGACGATCAGGGGAGAACGCATCTCAGAGGCCGTTTCGACGACCACCTGCAGCGTTTCGAGATTATGAATATTGAATGCCGGAACCGCGTAACCTTCACGCTGTGCCTTTATCAGCATCGCTTTCGACGAGATGATGTACATCTTTCCTCCGAAACCTTTCGTTTTGTGTATGCGAAAGACAATATAGGGTTTCGGAATGTTCTTTTGTGATTGGTATCTTAAAAACGAAAGAATCGAAATGAAAGGCAAGAATGCGAAAGGATCGAAAGCAAAAAAAAGCATGGCCGAAACCATGCTAAAGGAGGTTTACAGTAAAATCACGTCACCGGCGCCGGGTTAAACACCGCCAGCTGGTTATGCAACCCCCATTGATCCGAGAATGTTTTCTTCCGTCCGCTCGCCACGTCCAGAATGAAGTGGAACAGTTTCCAGCCCACCTCTTCAATGCTCTCTTCCCCGGTGGCGATGGTGCCCGCGTTAATATCCATTAAGTCATACCAGCGGTTTGCCAGCTCGGTGCGCGTCGCCATTTTTATTACCGGCACCGCCATCAGGCCGTACGGCGTACCGCGTCCGGTGGTGAAGACCTGCACCGTAATGCCGGAGGCGACCTGCTGCGTGCCGCAGACGAAGTCGCTGGCGGGCGTTGCCGCGTAGATCAGGCCGCGCTTCGTCGGGCGCTGGCCGGGAGAAAGCACCTCCGCAATCGCGCTCTGACCGGATTTGGCAATCGAGCCAAGGGCTTTTTCCACCACGTTTGCCAGACCGCCTTTTTTGTTGCCGGGAGAGGGGTTGGCGCTGCGGTCGGTTTTGCCCATATCGAGATAGTTATCGTACCAGGCCATCTCCTCAAGCAGGCGTTTGCCCACCTCTTCATTGACGGCGCGCGGCGTAAGCAGATGAATGGCGTCACGGACTTCGGTCACCTCGGAGAACATCACCGTGGCACCGCAGCGAACAAGCAGATCGGACGCATAGCCCACCGCCGGGTTGGCCGTCACGCCGGAGAATGCATCGCTGCCGCCGCACTGGGTGCCCACCACCAGTTCCGATGCCGGGCATGTTTCGCGCTGGCGTTGGTTGAGTTTGTCCAGATGGCGCTCTGCGACCTGCAGAATGTCGTCAACCATTGAGCGGAAACCGACGTGGCGTTCGTCTTGCAGGCGCACAATGCTGGCCTCATCAGCCGGGATGGCTTTGACATCTTCCGTGCCCTGCAGCAGGCGCTCGGGCTGGAGCTTTTCACATCCCAGGCCGATCACCATCACCTCGCCGCCAAAGTTCGGGTTGAGGGCGATATTGTGGATGGTCCGGATGGGCACGACGGCTGCCGGGGCGTTAATTGCCACGCCGCAGCCGTAAAGGTGGTTCAGGCCGACCACGCCGTCCACGTTCGGGTATTTCGGCAGCAGATCGCGTTCGATAATTTTCACCACGTAATCCACTACGCCCGCCACGCAGTGTACGCTGGTGGTAATGCCGAGCAGGTTTTTGGTGCCGACGCTGCCGTCCGTATTGCGATAGCCTTCGAAGGTATAGCCTTCCAGCGGGGGAAGCGGCTCCGGCACGCGGGTTGCCAGGGGCAGCGTATTCAGCGGCGGGGCTTCCGGTAGCTCAACCAGCGACTCCTCAACCCAGCTACCCCTGGCAATGAAGCGCACGGCATAACCGATGACTTCACCGTAACGCACGATTTCGCTGTTAGCAGGAATATCCACCAGGGCGACTTTATGCCCCTGCGGAATATGCTCAATCAGTTCCAGTCCGTCCGGGAAGCGGGTTCCTGCTTTTAAGCCATTGTCGTTGACAATAATCGCCACATTATCGGTGTCGTGCACTTTTATATAGAACGCCGTCGGCGATGCGTGTCGAATTTCAATGTCGGCCATTGTTCACTATTCTCCGGCAAAGTGTCTGATAATAAATTCAGCCAGTTTTCTAATGGTAGAAATTAATACGCGGCTTTCAGAAATAAAGCATGTCAGCAGATGACATATGAAAATGTGATCCCGATCGCTCCCGAACCAGTAATGCCTGATTCTGTGCATCAGCGCCCAGTGCTTTGTGCATATGCTCAAAATATTATCAAAATGCAACGTAATGCTTGAGCATTAAAACAATGTGTGGTCATGAATAGCGTCTTATACTGAATGACGATTTTATTACGCCAAACCAGGTCAGAATAATAAATATCATCCTGTCGCTGCGTCTGAATAAATAAAATGATATTGAACAAGGCTGCGGAATTAAAAAGGTAAACGCGATGAATAACGATATCTTCCCGAATAAGTTTAAAGCGGCCCTCGCGGCGCACCAGATTCAGATTGGCTGCTGGTCCGCGCTGGCAAACCCCATCAGCACGGAAGTGCTGGGACTGGCCGGGTTCGACTGGCTGGTGCTGGACGGCGAACATGCGCCTAATGATATCAGCACCTTTATTCCGCAACTGATGGCGCTGAAAGGCAGCCCGAGCGCCCCCGTCGTGCGCGTACCCACCAATGAGCCGGTGATCGTTAAGCGTCTGCTGGATATTGGTTTCTACAATTTCCTGATCCCGTTTGTGGAAACGGCAGAGCAGGCAGCGCTGGCCGTGGCCTCCACACGCTATCCGCCGGAAGGGATCCGCGGCGTCTCCGTTTCGCACCGCGCCAACATGTTTGGCACCGTCCCGGACTACTTCGTGCAGTCCAACAGCAATATCACCATCCTGGTCCAGATCGAGAGCCAGCAGGGTGTTGATAACGTCGATGCGATTGCCGCCACCCACGGCGTGGACGGTATCTTCGTCGGCCCAAGCGATCTGGCGGCCGCGCTCGGACACCTGGGCAATGCCGGTCATCCGGACGTACAGCGTGCCATACAGCACATCTTTGCCCGCGCCAGCGCGCACGGCAAACCGAGCGGTATTCTGGCACCGGTTGAGGCGGATGCCCGCCGCTATCTGGAGTGGGGAGCCACGTTTGTTGCCGTCGGCAGCGACCTCGGCGTATTCCGCTCGGCCACGCAGAAATTAGCGGACGCTTTTAAAAAATAACCATCATTGAGGAAAAAACTATGACGCTGAAAGTGGGTTTTATTGGCCTGGGGATCATGGGTAAACCAATGAGTAAGAACCTCATCAAAGCAGGTTACTCACTGGTGGTATCCGATCACAATCCGCAGGCCGTGGCTGAGCTCATGGCGGCTGGCGCAGAAACGGCCACCACCGCCAAAGCCATTGCTGAGCAGTGCGATGTCATCATCACCATGCTGCCAAACTCACCGCATGTCAAAGAGGTCGCGCTGGGTGAGAACGGAATTATCGACGGTGCGAAGCCGGGCCTGGTGCTGATCGATATGAGCTCTATCGCGCCGCTGGCAAGCCGTGAAATCAGCGAGGCGTTAAAAGCAAAGGGCGTTGATATGCTGGACGCGCCGGTCAGCGGCGGTGAACCAAAAGCGATCGACGGCACGCTGTCGGTCATGGTTGGCGGTGAGAAAGCCGTTTTCGACAAATACTACGACCTGATGAAAGCGATGGCGGGATCTGTGGTGCATACGGGGGAAATTGGTGCGGGCAACGTGACCAAGCTGGCGAACCAGGTAATTGTGGCGCTGAACATTGCCGCCATGTCGGAAGCGCTGACGCTGGCAACCAAAGCGGGCGTCAACCCGGACCTGGTCTATCAGGCTATTCGCGGTGGGCTGGCGGGCAGTACCGTGCTGGATGCCAAAGCGCCGATGGTGATGGACCGAAATTTCAAACCTGGCTTCCGTATCGATCTGCACATTAAAGACCTGGCCAACGCGCTGGATACTTCTCACGGCGTGGGAGCCCAGCTGCCGTTGACGGCGGCGGTCATGGAGATGATGCAGGCGCTGCGCGCGGATGGCCTGGGCACGGCCGACCACAGCGCGCTTGCGTGCTATTACGAAAAGCTGGCGAAGGTGGAAGTCGCCCGTTAATCGCGTCTTGCCCACACCTGAGGGTGACAGCGGCGCGCAAACCCTCTATACTGCGCGCCGAAGCTGACCAGACAGTCGCCGCTTCGTCGTCGTCCCCTTCGGGGGAGACGGGCGGAGGGGAGGAAAGTCCGGGCTCCATAGGGCAGGGTGCCAGGTAACGCCTGGGGGGGAAACCCACGACCAGTGCAACAGAGAGCAAACCGCCGATGGCCCGCGCAAGCGGGATCAGGTAAGGGTGAAAGGGTGCGGTAAGAGCGCACCGCGCGGCTGGTAACAGTCCGTGGCACGGTAAACTCCACCCGGAGCAAGGCCAAATAGGGGTTCACATGGTACGGCCCGTACTGAACCCGGGTAGGCTGCTTGAGCCAGTGAGCGATTGCTGGCCTAGATGAATGACTGTCCACGACAGAACCCGGCTTATCGGTCAGTTTCACTTCTTAGAAAACCCCGCTTCGGCGGGGTTTTTACTTTCCGGGTGTGTAGGTAGGGTAAGTGCAGCGCCACCCGGCAACCGTACAAACGACATCAATTCTCATATTTGCGACATTAAGCACATTTCACTGTTTTTGCCCCGTCAGTGTTCATCCCGCTTCTGTAGACGATCGTCATCACAAAATTTCACGCTAAAAAGTGGTCATTTTTTGGTATTGATAGTTTGTTATGATTGTTACTTTGATGATCTCGATTTTTTTCTCGTTTGATATAAATATATTGAAATTAAAAACATTCACTCCATGAATGTGTGACGTATTCCACTTTTTAGTGCCAGTCTGCCCAATCACGCCTGAAAATTTTTAGAAATTAAAAGAATGTTTCAAAAGAGTGGTGGTTATTTATTGTCCTTTAATTGCCTGAAAGATCGTCTTTATTGATTTTTTTAATGAAGGAAAATTTATCCGTGTTATTGCCATAAAATAAATTTATTACCCCGGTTTTTATTGATCAATATCAGCGTAATGGCGTGTCGTGATGGGTTTATTGTATTGATAATAAAGGCTTTTAATGGGTTTTTGTCCGGTCTGTATTGGGTGCGAAAAGGCAAATTGTGAGTGACAGCACATACCCCCTGAAACATTATTGAGTAGAATCCACTCCGTCATAGAGAAATAAGCGCAGAATATTATGAACACTATTATTCTACCGAAAACACAGCACCTCGTGGTATTTCAGGAAGTCATTAAAAGTGGCTCCATAGGTTCTGCAGCAAGACAACTGGGGCTGACACAACCCGCCGTCAGCAAAATTATCAGCGATATTGAGTCCTACTTTGGCGTCGAAGTGATGGTGCGTAAAAACACCGGCGTAAAACTCACTGCCGCGGGCCAGGTTCTGCTCTCGTACTCAGAGTCGATCACCCGTGAGATGAAAAACATGGTGAGCGAAATCAACAGCCTGAGTTTCAGCACCGTCATGGACGTCTCCTTTGGCTATCCGTCGCTGATTGGTTTTACCTTCCTGTCTGAAATGATCAAAAAATTCAAGGAAGTGTTCCCGAAAGCGCGTGTCTCCATGTATGAAGCGCAGTTGTCATCTTTCCTGCCGGCCATTCGCGACGGTCGGCTGGATTTTGCCATCGGTACGCTGAGCGATGAAATGTTGCTGCAGGATCTGCACGTCGAGCCGCTGTTTGAATCCGAGTTTGTGCTGGTAGCCAGCAAATCACGAACGTGCATCGGCCCGACGACACTGGCATCGCTCACCCACGAGCAGTGGGTGATGCCGCAAACCGACATGGGCTACTACAAAGAACTCCTGACTACCCTGCAAGACAACCACATCAGCATTGAAAATATCGTCCAGACCGATTCCGTTGTCACCATTTATAACCTTGTGTTGAATGCCGATTATCTGACGGTCATTCCCCGTGACATGATTGCCCCGTTCGGTTCCGATCAATTTATTGTCCTGCCAGTGGAAGATGAATTACCCGTGGCGCGTTATGCCGCCGTATGGTCAAAAAATTACAGAATAAAAAAATCGGCGTCAGTATTAGTCGAACTGGCAAAACAATATGCGTCACTCACTGGCGAAAGACGACGATGATATATTAACTCCCGGATAAGTATTAAACCTTTTTAAAACACCCAGAGCTTATTTTAGCCGTGCTCTGATACCCTGACTTTGCCTGAAAAGAATGAATTATTATAACGAGGATATTATGCATATTACCTACGATCTCCCGGTAACGATTGAAGATATTCAGGATGCCAGAAAACGACTGGCAGGAAAAATATATAAAACCGGCATGCCGCGCTCAAATTACCTCAGCGAACGTTGTAAGGGTGAAATATTCCTTAAGTTTGAGAATATGCAGCGTACCGGCTCCTTTAAAATTCGCGGTGCGTTCAACAAACTAAGCTCGCTTACCGATGCGGAAAGACGCAAAGGCGTAGTTGCCTGTTCTGCGGGAAACCACGCGCAGGGGGTGTCTCTCTCCTGTGCCATGCTGGGCATTGACGGCAAAGTGGTGATGCCGATGGGCGCGCCAAAGTCTAAAGTCGCCGCGACGCGCGACTACTCGGCGGAGGTAGTGCTGCACGGGGAGAACTTCAATGACACCATCGCCAAAGTCAGCGAAATCGTCGAGATGGAAGGGCGTATTTTTATCCCGCCTTACGATGACGCCAAAGTGATCGCCGGACAGGGCACCATCGGGCTGGAAATTCTCGAAGACTTGTACGATGTGGATAACGTCATTGTGCCAATCGGCGGTGGCGGCTTAATTGCCGGGATCGCGACGGCGATTAAATCCATCAACCCCACCATCAATATTATCGGCGTGCAGTCAGAAAATGTTCACGGCATGGCGGCATCGTATCAGGCCGGAGAAATTATGAATCATCGCGTCACCGGTACATTAGCCGACGGTTGCGATGTCTCTCGCCCGGGTAAATTAACGTTCGAAATTGTTCGTGAATTGGTCGATGACATCGTACTGGTCAGTGAAGAGAACATTCGCGACAGCATGATTGCACTTATTCAGCGAAATAAAGTGGTGACCGAAGGTGCCGGCGCGCTGGCCTGTGCCGCGTTATTAAGCGGCAAGCTTGATCACTATATTCAGGGTCGTAAAACCGTCTGCATTATTTCCGGCGGCAATATTGACCTCTCCCGTGTTTCCCAAATTACCGGCTTCGTTGACGCATAAAGGTGACCTATGAGCAACACAGAAAGCATTATCGTTGGCCAGACAAAAACGTCCTCCTGGCGTAAGTCTGATACCACCTGGACGCTTGGCCTGTTCGGAACCGCCATTGGCGCAGGCGTGCTGTTCTTCCCCATTCGCGCAGGCTTTGGTGGCTTGATCCCTATCCTGCTGATGCTGGTTCTCGCCTTCCCGATCGCGTTTTACTGCCACCGTGCGCTGGCGCGTCTGTGCCTGTCCGGTAGCAACGTCTCCGGCAACATCACCGAAACGGTGGAAGAGCATTTTGGTAAAACCGGTGGGGTGGTCATTACCTTCCTCTACTTCTTCGCCATTTGCCCGCTGCTGTGGATTTACGGCGTTACCATTACCAACACCTTTATGACCTTCTGGGAAAACCAGCTCCAGCTGCCCGCGCTGAACCGCGGCGTGGTGGCGCTGTTCCTGCTGCTGCTGATGGCCTTTGTGATCTGGTTCGGCAAAGACTTGATGGTGAAGGTAATGAGCTTCCTGGTGTTCCCGTTTATCGCCAGTCTGGTGCTGATTTCCCTGTCGCTGATCCCTTACTGGAACTCGGCGGTTATCGACCAGGTCAACCTGAGCGATATCGCCTTCACCGGCCATGATGGCATTCTGGTGACGGTGTGGCTGGGCATCTCCATCATGGTCTTCTCCTTTAACTTCTCGCCGATTGTCTCCTCGTTTGTGGTCTCCAAGCGTGAAGAGTACGAGCCGGCGTACGGGAAAGAATTTACCGAGCAGAAATGTTCCAAAATTATCGGTCGTGCCAGCCTGCTGATGGTCGCCGTGGTGATGTTCTTCGCCTTTAGCTGCCTGTTTACGCTCTCTCCGCAGAACATGGCGGATGCCAAAGCGCAGAACATTCCTGTGCTCTCATACCTGGCGAACCACTTTGCCTCGATGTCGGGAACCAAATCGACGTTCGCGACGGTACTGGAATACGGGGCTTCCATCATCGCGCTGGTCGCTATCTTCAAATCCTTCTTTGGTCACTACCTGGGCACGCTGGAAGGGCTGAACGGTCTGATCCTGAAGTTCGGTTATAAGGGCGACAAGAAGAAGGTCTCTGTGGGCAAGCTGAACACCATCAGTATGGTGTTCATTATGGGATCCACCTGGATTGTTGCATACGCCAACCCGAACATTCTTGACCTTATCGAAGCGATGGGGGCGCCGATCATCGCCTCTCTGCTGTGCCTGCTGCCGATGTATGCCATCCGCAAAGCGCCAGCCATGGCGAAGTATAAAGGCAGACCGGAGAACATCTTCGTCACGGTTGTGGGCCTGCTGACCATTCTGAATATCGTTTACAAACTGTTCTAACCAAAGCTCAGGAAGAGCGGAGCCACACCATGATTGAGTTTCCGGTAGTACTGGTTATTAACTGCGGTTCGTCCTCTGTTAAGTTTTCGGTGATCGATGCCAGCGCCTGTGACGCCCTGATGACGGGCATTGCAGATGGCATCAACACAGATAACGCCTTTATTTCCGTAAACGGGGGTGAGCCAGCCAGACTGGCTCACCATGACTACGAAGGGGCGCTGGCTGCCATCGCCCTGGAGCTGGAGAAGCGTAACCTGATGAGCAGCGTGGCCTTAATTGGCCATCGCATTGCTCACGGCGGCGACCTCTTCAGCGAGTCGACCCTGATTACGGAGGAGGTGATTGCGCAGATCCGTCAGGTTTCCCCGCTGGCGCCACTGCATAACTACGCCAACTTAAGCGGCGTGGAAGCCGCAGAGCGCCTCTTCCCTGGCGTGCAGCAGGTTGCGGTGTTCGATACCAGCTTCCATCAGACGCTGCCGCCGCAGGCGTATCTGTATGGCTTACCGTACCGCTATTTTGAAGAGTTGGGCGTGCGTCGCTACGGCTTCCACGGCACCTCTCACCGCTACGTGGCCGGGCGGGCGCAGGCGCTTCTCGGGCTGTCCCCCGATAACAGCGGTCTGGTGATTGCCCATCTCGGTAACGGCGCCTCCATCTGCGCGGTGCGCAATGGCGAAAGCGTGGATACCTCCATGGGTATGACGCCGCTGGAAGGGCTGGTGATGGGCACACGCTGTGGCGACGTGGATTTTGGAGCCATGGCGTGGATTGCCCAGCAGACCGGCCAGTCGTTCGAGGATCTGGAGCGCGTGGTCAATAAAGAGTCCGGATTACTGGGGATCTCCGGCCTCTCGTCTGATCTGCGTGCGCTGGAGAAGGCCTGGCACGAAGGCAATGAGCGGGCACAGCTGGCGATCCAGACCTTCGTTCACCGCGTTGCGCGCCATATCGCCGGGCACGCGGCATCGCTGCACCGCCTGGACGGCGTGGTCTTTACCGGCGGTATCGGCGAAAACTCGAAACTTATCCGCGCGCTGGTGGCGGAACACCTGAAGGTCTTTGGCCTCATCCTCGACGACGCCAAAAATGCCCTGCCGGGCAGCGCGGGTGAGCGCGTGATCTCCACCGGGTCGTCCCGCGTAGCCTGCGCGGTTGTCCCTACCAACGAAGAAAAAATGATCGCACTGGATGCCCTCCGTCTTGGGAAGGTTACCCCGGCTGCGGCTTACGCCTGATAAAGCGAGAATAAGATGATAGTAACAATCGATACGGGCGTCGCGCCCTACAGCGACGCATGGGCCGGGTTTCGCGGTGAAGAATGGAAAAACGCCGTCAATGTGCGCGATTTTATTCAGCATAACTACACCCCTTATGAAGGCGACGAAGCTTTCCTCGCGCAGGCGACGCCAGCAACGACGGCGCTGTGGCAGAAGGTAATGGTCGGCATTCGTCAGGAGAATGCCACCCACGCCCCGGTGGATTTTGACACCAATATCGCCACCACCATTACGGCTCACGGACCGGGCTATATCGACCAGGAGCTGGAGACGATCGTCGGTTTGCAAACCGATAAACCGCTTAAGCGCGCCCTGCATCCTTACGGCGGGATCAACATGATCCGCAGCTCGTTTGAAGCCTACGGCCGTGAAATGGATCCGCAGTTCGAATACCTGTTTACCGATCTGCGCAAAACCCATAACCAGGGCGTATTTGACGTCTACTCGCCGGAGATGATGCGCTGCCGTAAATCCGGGGTGCTGACCGGGCTGCCAGACGGCTACGGGCGCGGGCGCATCATTGGCGACTATCGCCGCGTGGCGCTGTACGGCATCAGCTATCTGGTGCGCGAGCGTGAACTGCAGTTTGCCGATCTCCAGCCGAGACTGGAACGTGGTGAAGATCTTGAGGCGACGATCCGCCTGCGTGAGGAGCTGGCGGAACACAAACGTGCGCTGCTGCAGATCCAGCAGATGGCGGCAAACTATGGCTTTGATATTTCACGTCCGGCGATGAACGCCCAGGAAGCGGTGCAGTGGGTCTATTTTGCCTACCTGGCAGCGGTGAAATCCCAGAACGGCGGGGCGATGTCGCTGGGGCGCACGGCCTCATTCCTCGATATTTACATTGAGCGCGACATGCAGGCCGGGCGGCTGAATGAAGTCCAGGCGCAGGAGCTGATCGACCACTTCATTATGAAGATCCGCATGGTGCGCTTCCTGCGCACGCCGGAGTTCGACACGCTTTTCTCCGGCGATCCGATCTGGGCGACGGAAGTGATCGGTGGGATGGGGCTGGACGGGCGGACGCTGGTGACCAAAAACAGCTTCCGCTATCTGCATACGCTGCACACCATGGGGCCTGCGCCGGAGCCTAACCTGACGATCCTCTGGTCTGAACAACTGCCGATCGCGTTCAAGAAATATGCCGCGCAGGTATCGATCGTCACCTCGTCGCTGCAGTATGAGAACGACGATCTGATGCGTGCCGACTTCAACAGCGACGACTACGCCATTGCCTGCTGCGTCAGCCCGATGGTGATCGGCAAGCAGATGCAGTTCTTCGGTGCCCGCGCCAACCTCGCCAAAACGCTGCTGTACGCGATCAACGGCGGGATGGATGAGAAGCTGAAGATCCAGGTCGGCCCGAAAACCGAGCCGCTGCTGGATGACGTGCTGGACTACGACACCGTGATGGCGAGCCTCGATCACTTTATGGACTGGCTGGCGGTGCAGTACATCAGCGCGCTGAATCTCATTCACTATATGCACGACAAGTACAGCTACGAAGCCTCGCTGATGGCGCTGCACGACCGGGACGTTTACCGCACCATGGCCTGCGGCATTGCTGGCCTGTCGGTGGCGGCGGATTCCCTGTCCGCCATTAAATACGCCACCGTGAAACCGGTGCGCGACCACACCGGTCTGGCGGTCGATTTTGTGATAGAAGGGGACTACCCGCAGTACGGCAACAACGATGACCGCGTGGACAGCATTGCCTGTGACCTGGTGGAGCGCTTTATGATGAAAATTCAGGCACTGCCAACCTACCGCAACGCGGTACCGACTCAGTCGATCCTGACTATTACCTCCAACGTGGTTTACGGTCAGAAGACCGGCAACACGCCGGACGGACGCCGTGGCGGCACGCCGTTTGCGCCAGGCGCGAACCCGATGCACGGTCGCGACAGAAAAGGAGCCGTGGCTTCGTTAACCTCGGTCGCTAAGCTGCCGTTCACCTATGCCAAAGATGGGATCTCTTACACCTTCTCCATCGTACCGCAGGCGCTCGGTAAAGATGAGATGGTGCGCAAAACTAACCTGGTGGGGCTGCTGGACGGCTACTTCCACCATGAAGCGGCCATTGAGGGGGGACAGCATCTTAACGTCAACGTCATGAATCGGGAGATGTTGCTGGATGCCATTGCGCATCCGGAGAATTATCCGAACCTGACGATCCGCGTTTCAGGCTATGCGGTGCGGTTTAATGCCCTGACGCGTGAGCAGCAGCAGGATGTAATCTCCAGGACGTTTACGCAATCCATCTGACGCAAGTCAGTCCTGATGCCCCCTCACCGCAGGGGGCATTTTTTTGGCCCGCTTAACATACAAAATTGTTTATATAATTACTCACACATATTCATCCGTTCTTGAAAAACAATACGCCTGCTTTTTCCTATAACAGATTGTAAGGACTGTAAGATGATGAAAATGACCCGCATTGCGTTGGCAGCTGCTTCACTGGTGGTGTGCAGTTTTACGGCGCAGGCCGCTAACGTTGAGGCTGCCCCGTCGCCCTCCCAGGATCCGCTGGTACAGCACCTGAAGCTCAGCAACGAACAGGTTAAGAAGATTGAAGATCTGCATAAGCAGCTGGAAGAAAATGTCAGCAAGATCCCGATGACGGGTGTGAAGGACGGCGCACTGATCGACATGTTCCAGGCTGGTAAATGGGACGAAAGCACGGTGAAAAGCCAGCTTACCGCATTCAGCAAAATTGAAGAGCAGACCCGTTATTACCGCGTGAAATATTACTTCGACGTCAGCCAGGTATTGACGCCGGAGCAGCGCAAGCAGATCAGAACCGATATGGCTAACGCGCTGGCTGAGTGATTTCCTACCCGCGCATGGCGCGGGTATTTATTTCTTGATCGTCATCACTTTTAGAAAACTGGCTTTAAATATCCTCCTTCAGAAGCAAAATTTCCTCCCGACAAAGAATATCCTTATTAATGTTGTGACCTTTTTCTCCCGCGCTCCGGATATGATCTTCCCACACCAATAACACACACCTGCAACCCTCTGAATCGCAATCGCTGGCGATCGGAAACCTATAAAAACAACTGTTTACCCTACAAAATAAGCGAGTGCCCAATGGATACGGCAACAAACAGCAGTGTGATTGTGAATGATTCCCCCGCGGCAAGGCGTGCGGGAATGAGCGAAAGTGAGTGGCAAGCGGCAATTAAATTCGACAGCACCGATACGGGCTGGGTCATCATGAGTATCGGGATGGCTATCGGCGCGGGGATTGTTTTTCTCCCAGTGCAGGTAGGACTCATGGGGCTGTGGGTCTTTTTACTCTCGTCCATAATCGGTTATCCGGCCATGTATTTATTCCAGCGTCTGTTTATTAATA
Organism: Enterobacter sp. BIDMC92; assembly: GCF_001030225.1. Taxonomy (NCBI): domain Bacteria; kingdom Pseudomonadati; phylum Pseudomonadota; class Gammaproteobacteria; order Enterobacterales; family Enterobacteriaceae; genus Enterobacter; species Enterobacter sp. BIDMC92. Next base: position 4,139,482 of record NZ_KQ087598.1, on the reverse strand, counting down.
CCCTTGCGGAATCACCGGAATGCAAAGACTACCCGAGCGTCATTAGCGGTTATTTAGGCAAGAACTGGGGTATTTTATTAGGTGCGCTCTATTTCGTGATGCTGGTGATCTGGATGTTTGTCTATTCCACCGCCATTACCAACGACAGCGCATCGTATTTGCATACCTTCGGTGTGACCGACCATTTGCTCTCTGAAAATCCATTCTACGGGTTATTCCTGATTTGTATTCTGGTGGCCATCTCTTCACGGGGGGAAAAGCTGCTGTTTAAAGTCTCCAGCCTGATGGTGTTGACCAAATTATTCGTGGTCGCGGCGCTGGGAGTGTCGATGATAGGTCTGTGGCATTTAGCCAACGTAGGCATGCTGCCGCCCGTAGGGCTGCTGGTTAAAAACGCCATCATCACGTTGCCCTTTACCTTGACCTCCATTCTGTTTATTCAGACCTTGAGCCCGATGGTGATCTCATACCGTTCACGGGAAAAATCCGTGGAGGTGGCGCGTCATAAAGCGCTGCGGGCAATGAACATTGCCTTTGGTGTGCTGTTTGTAACGGTCTTCTTCTATGCAGTCTCCTTTACGCTGGCGATGGGGCACGATGAGGCGGTCAAAGCCTATGAACAGAATATCTCTGCCCTGGCGATAGCGGCGCAGTTTATCAGCGGCGACGGCGCGGGCTGGGTCAAAATCGTCAGCGTGATCCTGAATATCTTTGCCGTCATGACCGCATTCTTCGGCGTCTACCTCGGTTTTCGCGAGGCCACGCAGGGTATCGTCATGAATATCCTGCGCCGCAAAATGCCGGCAGAGAAAATCAATGAGAACGCCGTCCAGCGCGGGATTATGCTGTTCGCCATCCTGCTGGCCTGGAGCGCGATTGTATTAAATGCGCCGGTGTTGAGCTTCACGTCTATTTGCAGCCCCATTTTTGGCATGGTGGGCTGCCTGATCCCCGCATGGCTGGTCTGTAAGGTCCCGGCACTGCACAAATATAAAGGCGTTTCGCTGGTGATTATTGTTATCACCGGGCTGCTGCTTTGTGTTTCTCCTTTCCTCGCCTTCTCCTGAGGATTATTAAGGTCGTAACGATGTCTGAGCAAACTTATCCTTTATGGAATCAATTTATTCGCGCAGTGCAGGAAGAAGTTAAACCCGCACTTGGATGTACCGAACCCGTCTCTCTGGCGCTGGCCTGCGCGATGGCCGCAGACCTTCTGCCGGGTGATGTCACACAGATTGAGGCGTGGGTCTCGCCGAACCTGATGAAAAACGGGCTTGGCGTGACGGTGCCGGGAACCGGCATGGTCGGGTTACCGATTGCGGCAGCGTTGGGTGCGATTGGCGGTAACGCACACGCCGGGCTGGAGGTGTTAAAAGACGCGTCAGCCGGGGCGCTGGTACAGGCCAAATCGCTGCTGAACTCAGGTAAGGTCCAGGTGAAACTGCAGGAGCCGTGCGATGAAATCCTCTACTCGCGCGCCCGGGTATATGCCGGAGATACCTCGGCAATGGTGACCATTGCCGGTGAGCATACCCGGGTGGTGGAGGTGGTTTATCAGGACGAAACGCGCTTTGCGCTTGAGGAGCAACAGGGCGAAGAAAATGACGATCCGCTGGCGGTGCTGACAAACGCCACGCTGTCGCAGATCCTGGAGTTTGTCGAGCAGGCGCCGTTTGAGGCGATCCGTTTTATCCTGGAAGCAGGGCAGCTAAACGATGCGCTCTCCCGGGAAGGGCTCAGCGGGAAGTGGGGGCTGCACATTGGTGCCACGCTGAATAAGCAGCGTGCGCGCGGATGGCTGGCACAGGATCTGGGTTCAGACATTGTTATTCGCACCAGTGCGGCCTCGGACGCCCGCATGGGCGGCGCGACGCTGCCAGCGATGAGCAATTCGGGTTCCGGCAATCAGGGCATTACCGCCACCATGCCGGTGGTGGTGGTCGCTGAGCACGTTCAGGCCGACGACGAACGGCTGGCGCGGGCGCTGATGCTGTCTCATCTTTCCGCTATTTATATTCACGCCCAGCTTCCGCGTTTGTCGGCGCTGTGTGCGGCAACAACCGCGGCTATGGGGGCGTCGGCGGGTATGGCGTGGTTGATGGGCGGCAGTTATCAGACGATTGCGATGGCCATCAGCAGCATGATCGGCGACGTCAGCGGGATGATCTGCGACGGCGCTTCAAACAGCTGTGCCATGAAGGTCTCTACCAGCGTGGCAAGTGCGTGGAAAGCGGTGATGATGGCGCTGGATGATTCGGCTGTGACGGGCAACGAAGGCATTGTGGCGCACGATGTGGAGCAATCGATCGCGAATCTGTGCGCGCTCGCGTGCCGTTCGATGCAGGCCACGGACCGGCAGATAATTGAGATTATGGCGAGTAAGGTGTTGTGAACTTCCCCCCTCATCCCTCTGGGGATGTACGGTCCGGGGACATAGTGAACGCTTGTTCGGGGACATGGTAGACACTTACAACTAAGGCATAAGAACCCGTTTATGGAGTCGCTTATGCCCTGGGATGCGAGAGATACCATGTCATTACGTACCGAGTTTGTTTTGTTCGCCTCGCAGGACGGAGCGAACATCCGTTCCCTCTGCCGTCGCTTCGGCATTTCACCTGCCACCGGCTACAAGTGGCTTCGTCGCTGGACGGAGGAAGGGGCCTCCGGCCTTCAGGACCGCCCGCGCATACCGCACCATTCCCCGAACCGCTCATCTGACGACATTACTGCCCTGCTGCGCATGGCCCATGACCGTCATCAACGCTGGGGAGCCCGCAAGATTAAGCGCTGGCTGGAAGACCAGGGGCACACCATGCCCGCCTTCAGCACCGTTCATACCCTGATGGCCCGTCACGGCCTGCTGCCGGGCACTTCACCGGGCATTCCCGCCACGGGACGGTTCGAACATGACGCGCCCAACCGGCTCTGGCAGATGGATTTTAAGGGCCACTTTCCCTTTGGCGGTGGCCGCTGCCATCCGCTCACTTTGCTGGACGACCACTCCCGTTTTTCCCTGTGCCTGGTGCACTGTAACGATGAACGTCGAGAGACCGTGCAGCAGCAGCTGGTCAGCGTGTTTGAACGCTACGGCCTGCCGGACAGGATGACGATGGATAACGGCTCACCGTGGGGAGACACCACCGGCACCTGGACGGCACTGGAGCTGTGGCTGATGCGCCAGGGTATCCGGGTGGGGCACTCCCGGCCGTATCATCCGCAGACGCAGGGCAAGCTGGAGCGTTTTCACCGCAGCCTGAAGGCGGAAGTGCTGCAGGGGAAGTGGTTCGCGGACAGCGGTGAACTGCAGCGCGCCTTCGACCACTGGCGGACGGTCTATAACCTTGAACGCCCGCATGAGGCGCTGGATATGGCGGTACCGGGCTCGCGGTATCAGCCGTCATCGCGACGGTACAGCGGCAACACAACGCCCCCGGAATACGACGAGGGCGTAATGGTCAGGAAAGTGGATATCAGCGGAAAGCTGAGCGTGAAAGGGGTAAGTCTGAGCGCGGGTAAAGCGTTCAGGGGAGAACGGGTCGGACTGAAGGAGACGCAGGAGGATGGCTGCTATGAAGTGTGGTGGTACAGCACGAAAGTGGGGGTGATCGACCTGAAGAAAAAGTCGATCACCATGGGTAAAGGATGTTAAAAAGTGTTCACCATGTCCCCGAACACCTGTCTACCATGTCCCCGGACTGTACAGGGGAGAGGGGGAATATCTTACACTGGCAAATCAATCAGCAGCGCGCGCAGCGGCGTATCCGCCACCAGCGTGATATTCGCTTCATCACGAATAAACGCCCCGTCACCGCAGGTGAGCGCTTCCTTCTCTTCCGTATGCGTTACCGCATGCACCGTGCCGTGAATCGACTGCAGATAGGCGCGCGGACCGTGAAGCTGGAAGCTCGCCTGTTCACCTTTCTTCAGTTCGATATGGTGCAGCCACACCTGCTGACGCAGCTGCAGGCTATCTTTGCTGCCGTCAGGCGATGCAATCAGCTGCTGTTTATCGCCCGTCAGGTCTAGCTTTTGTACCAGCGGGTTTTCCCGCTCAGGGCAGGCGTCAAGCCACAGCTGCATGCGGGTCAGCGTTTTGTCTTTGCTGAGGTTATGCTCGCTGTAGCTGATGCCCGGCTGTGTGGAAATTAATAACGCTTCGCCAGCCTTCGCCTGGACATGATTGCCCTCGCTATCGCGGTATTCTGCCTCGCCTTCCAGGATCAGGTTCAGGATATCGACTTTCGGGTACGTACGCGGCTGGAAGGAGGCGCCCGGGGCGAGCACTTCCTGATTTAACACACGTAGTGATGCGTAACCGAGGAGTTTAGGGTCAAAGTAGTGTCCAAAGGAAAAGGTGTAGCGGGCCTGCAGCCAACCGAAATCGGCTTGTCCGCACTGTTTAGCTGTTCTTGTCGTAATCATAAACTGACCTCTCTTTACACTAAAACAATGGTAAAGGTATGGACGCTGCATTGTTAGCCAGATATTCTGCCGGGTATGTTCAAATTTCCTGAATGAGAACGAGATGGCTAAAGAGAGAGCATTGACGCTTGAGGCGCTTCGCGTCATGGACGCAATCGACCGGCGCGGCAGTTTTGCGGCGGCGGCAGATGAGCTGGGGCGCGTTCCGTCTGCGCTGAGCTACACCATGCAAAAGCTGGAGGAAGAGCTGGACGTGGTGCTGTTTGACCGCTCCGGTCATCGAACAAAATTCACCAACGTTGGGCGGATGCTGCTGGAGCGCGGCCGCGTGCTGCTGGAAGCGGCGGATAAGCTCACGACGGACGCCGAAGCACTGGCTCGTGGCTGGGAAACTCATCTGACGCTGGTGACGGAAGCCCTGGTGCCGACCGAATCGCTGTTCCCGCTGGTGGACCGTCTGGCGGCGAAGGCTAACACGCAGCTGTCGATCATCACTGAGGTGCTTGCAGGGGCGTGGGAGCGGCTGGAGACGGGCAGGGCGGACATCGTCATTGCGCCGGACATGCACTTCCGTTCCTCGTCGGAGATCAACTCGCGCAAGCTTTACAGCGTGATGAATGTCTACGTTGCCGCACCCAATCACCCGATTCACCAGGAGCCGGAACCACTCTCTGAAGTCACTCGCGTGAAGTATCGCGGCGTGGCGGTTGCGGATACCGCACGTGAACGTCCGGTTCTGACGGTACAGCTTCTGGATAAACAGCCGCGACTCACCGTTACGTCTCTGGAAGATAAGCGCCAGGCGCTGCTGGCAGGGTTAGGCGTGGCAACAATGCCATACCCGTTTGTGGAAAAAGATATTGCGGAAGGACGGTTGCGGGTCGTAAGCCCGGAATACACCAGCGAGGTGGATATCATTATGGCATGGCGTCGTGACAGCATGGGCGAAGCCAAGTCGTGGTGTTTGCGAGAAATTCCAAAGCTCTTTGCGCACTACAACAAATAAGCGTGTAGGCCCGGTAAGCGCAGCGCCACCGGGCTCTGATTTACACGCCGGCTTTCGGATCCGGACCAAAGCGGTTTTCGCCTGGGGTGCCGCTCTGGCAGTTGAAGATCAGAATCACGATCCAGCCCACAATCGGGATCAACAGCAGCAGTAGCCACCACGCTGAACGATCGGTATCGTGCAGCCGACGGAACAGTACCGCCCACGATGGCAGCAGGACTAACAGGCCATAGATGGTGGTCAGTACGCCTTCACCGCCAGCCCGCTCCCAGCCGAGAATTTTATCCACGATGCCCAGCACCATAATCAGGACGAAGTTCACCAGAACGAACATCCAGTACTCTTTGCGGCGGGCGCGGCCACCAAATCCAATGTAGTTGCGCAGTACTTTTAAATACCAGTCCATTTTCCTTGCCTCATTAGTCAGTCAATCACTTGTTTTCTAAGCGATCGAGGTAAGGATAGATGGAGATTGTGAATTAAAAAAGGGCATCCATTGATGCCCTTAATATTTATCCAAAACGCACATCGCGCCCGTGCGGTTCATCCAGGTCCTGCCACGGCCCAATGGAGATAATGCCCGTTGGGTTAATGGTCTTGTGGCTGCGGAAATAGTGAGTGCGGATATGGTCGAAGTCGACCGTGTCGGCGATGCCCGGCATCTGGTAGATGTCGCGCAGGAAACCATACAGGTTCAGATAGTCACTGATGCGGTGCTTGTCGCACTTAAAGTGGGTGACATAGACCGGATCAAAGCGAACCAGCGTGGTCCACAGGCGGATATCCGCTTCCGTCAGACGATCGCCCGTCAGGTAGCGGTGCTGGCCGAGGATCTGCTCCAGACGCTCAAGAGATTCAAAGACTTTTCCGACCGCTTCGTCATACGCTTCCTGACTGGTGGCAAAGCCGGCCTTGTAGACACCGTTGTTGACGTTGTCGTAAATCCAGCTGTTCAGCTCATCAATTTTATCGCGCAGCTCAACCGGATAGTAATCCCCGGCGCGGGCGCCGTGGGCATCAAATGCGGTATTGAACATGCGGATGATTTCCGCAGACTCATTGCTGACAATCGTCTGGTTTTTCTTGTCCCACAGCACCGGCACGGTCACGCGCCCGGTGTAGTGCGGGTCGGCCCGCAGGTAGAGCTGGTAAAGGAAATCATGGTGGTATAGATCGTCGCCTGTCGCTGCAGGGAAATCACTGTCAAACGTCCAGCCGTTTTCCAGCATCAGCGGGTTCACCACGGAAACCGGAATTAAGGATTCAAGACCTTTGAGCTTGCGCACAATCAATGTGCGATGCGCCCACGGACAGGCAAGGGAGACATAAAGATGATAACGATCTTTCTCGGCCGCAAAGCCGCCTTCGCCACTTGGGCCGGGAGCCCCGTCGGCGGTGAGCCAGTTACGGAAGGCCGAAACAGAGCGCTTAAAGCGTCCACCGGTGGATTTGGTGTCATACCAGACATCCTGCCAGACGCCGTCTACGAGTTGTCCCATTCTTTTCTCCTCCGTCAGATAGCAAAAGCGAGGAGAGATCTCCTCGCTTTGTGTTCATTCAGTATAGCGTGCTTACCATTTCTTATTCAGAACGCGGTCGATGCTGTATGCACCCGGGCCAGTGACGGCCAGCAGCAGGAAGCCACCCGCGATGGTCAGGTTTTTCATGAACATCAGAGAGTTCACGCCTTCCGCAAAGTTACTGTGGAAGATAAACGCGGTCAGCACGGTGAAGCCCGCGGTAAACAGCGCGGTGGTACGGGTCAGGAAGCCGAACAGTACCGCCAGGCCGCCGCCGAACTCAAGAAGAATAGTCAGTGGCAACAGGAACCCCGGAACGCCCATGGCTTCCATATACTGCTGGGTACCCGCATAACCGGTGATTTTGCCCCAACCTGCCACGATGAACAGAATTGGCATCAGAATACGTGCTACCAGTACACCAACATCTTCTAATTTTTTCATTTTACTCTCCAGGAAACCACATCAGCGGCTGAACTTTATTTGTCTGCAATTCCGGGTAGATACCGCGGTATTGCTGTCGATGGAGAGCATCATAAACGTGACGGTTGGCGATTGTTAGCAAGGAAAACTGTCAATCTTCTTCAAAGATATTGAGTAAGGGTGCGTGCGCGCTGGTCCCCTCACCCCAACCCTCTCCCACAGGGGTGAGGAATCCCCAGTAATTTTTTACCGAAAGCGACGAAGGTTGTTTCAGGAAAATGAATGAATTACAGCGATGCCCTGGTCCGGCTGTAAATCGCCGAGGCGTTTCCGTAAGGCCGGGGCGAGGCGCAGGGATGCGCCGAGAGGGCGTGGCCTGCAGGGATGCAGGCTCATGCCCGACCCGATAGCCTGGAGGAATAAGCTGAGGGTACCGCGAAGCGGCGATTTACCGCCGGGAGCCCGGGTCGCCAGGGCGGCGGCGATTGAGCCGCCCTGGCACGTTCACAGGTCATGTTGTTACAGAGTAGCAATGAACATAAAGTGAACGGAACGTCCACCAGAGCCGTATGTTCCCCCTCACCCCAGCCCTCTCCCTCAAGGGAGAGGGGGTCGTCTGTGCAGACATTATTTTGTGGGGATCCCTCAGCCCACAGGGAGAGGGCGCAAAACAAAAAACGGTAACCAGGGTTACCGTTTTGCTTTTATCACCGCAGCTGCTGCTGACGAATTGTGGCTTTCACCAGACGCCAGGCGCTCCAGGCGCCAAAGCCTCGCCGCGCCCAGCGGATCAGCATATTCGGATGACGAACCGTCCAGATAGCCATCACGCTACTGCCGACCAGAGCCCAGGAACGCAGGCTCAGGAAGGTGTTCCAGCCACGATCAAAGCGTCGCGTCGCATCAATCCAGTCGCGACGGCTGGCAGACAGATCCAGCCGTTGCTGCTGGATCTGGCTTAACAGATACGCTTTGCGCTTCTGACGTTCGGCTTTACCGCTCACGGCTTGTCATCCTCCAGCAGGGCGCGATCGTTAGCCAGCTCCTGACGCGTATGGCGCAGGAAAGTGGACTGGCGTGCTTTACGCAGCGTCCAGATCCCGCCAATCAGCGCCGCAACCAGCAGCACGACGGTGGTGGCAATCATCGCGTTAAGACGATACTGCGGGTCAATGGCCCAGATGATTAACACCATCAGGCTCATCAGACCAAACGCGGCGAAGAGCATGGTCAGGCCCAGCATCAGCAGCATCTGGAAGAGGTTCGCTTTCTCCTCTTCCAGCTCTACCACTGCCAGCCGGACGCGCGTTTCGGCAATGCCAACCAGCGTTGTTAAAATACGCTGGCCGATGCCGAGGACGTTATTAGCAGGCCCTTGTGCGTGACGAGGATCTTCCATATCAACGACGCGTCAGAAGGACACCCAGTACCACACCGACTGCGGCACCAATCCCGACACCCGTCCATGGATTATCACGCACGTATTCGTCCGCACGGGCAGCCGCTTCGCGGGTCTGTTTTGCCAGTGCATCACCGGTTTCACCCAGGCGATAGCGGCTCTCTTTGAGTGCCTGCTCCGCTTTGCTACGCAGTTTGCTGACCTCTTCCTTTGACTTGTCAGCAGAGGAGTTCAGCACCTCTTCCAGGGTATCGGCCAGGGATTTCAGTTCAGCGCGCAGATGTTCAGACGTCGTATCTTTTGACATGATTCTCTCCTGTTGAGATTTCCGTTAACTCAATAATCGCGAGCTTCCAGCGCTTTCAGGTCGTCCTGCGCTTCTTTCAGCTTCTTCTCGCGCTTAGCAATTTTTTCCGCATCGCCTTTCTCTTTCGCTTCCTGCAGGTCGCGACGGCGTTCGGCTATCTCGTCCTTCTGTTCAGCGATTTTTTTCTGGTGATCGGCACGAAGCTTGCTGTCTGTACAGTTCGCTTTCACTTCGCTCAGCGCTTTTTTAAGACCATCAACACGGTGCTGATTGTTATGTTTTTCGGCATAACCGATCTCACGCTGAATATCCTGTTCTTTCTCCTGACAGAGAGAGTTTGCGAAGGATGCTGTGCTCAAAGAAAAAAGGGCCAGAGCCAGGGTCATGCGGAATTTCATTATCGAAACCTTCCATTGTGTTACGGCGTAAGCCGCGTTCCAGACTAATGCGGAGTACATTCGAGGGGTGCTCCGCGTACTTAAGCATAGTAAGTAAACGGGGGATTCACCAAAGTGGGTGAAAAGATTCGGAATCCTGGTAATTATCCGAACCGATGCGACGTATCGCGAATCAAGGACAGCCAGGCGGCAGGCTGGCTGTCATCTTCCTGCTGAGCGATGATATACCCGTGCGGCAGCGTACGGTCGAGAACCACTTTCGCGGCGGCACTTTGCGCACGGGAATCAAACTTAATCAGTAAAACGTCGTCCTGCGGGGTGATGCTCTTAAAGCGGATCCCGTTCGCATCAAGATGATGCCAGACAGAAAAGCCGTCAGGTACGCTCACCCCCTGGTTTATCGGGCGAATGGCCAGCGTCGATTCCTGATGCGAAAGCGCACTCCAGGCCAGCAGCATGGCGCTGATGACCACCAGGGCAATCGCGGTACAGGCAAAGCGGCGCAGGGCGAGCGGCGAGATAACCATCGTTAGCCTCTGGCTCCGTATTTCTTTTTCCACAGGACGACCAGCGAGCCAATCAGGCCGAAGACCAGCAGAACAACGGGCAGCAGCATCAGGCAGGACATCAGCTGGTCCTCATATTTCATGAAGACCGGGGTTTTACCCAGCGCATAGCCCAGTGTGGTCAGAATAAGCACCCACAGCAGGCCGCTCATCCAGTTAAAGAACTGGAAGCGTGTGCTGCTCAGCCCGGAGAGGCCAGCAATGGTCGGTAACAGGGTGCGTACAAAGGCGATAAAACGGCCTATCAGCAGCGCAGAAAGCCCGTGTTTATGGAACAGGTGGTGCGCCCGCTGATGATAGTGCGCAGGCAGATGCGAGAGCCAGTTCTGAACGATCCGGGTATTGCCCAGCCATCTGCCCTGGATGTAGCTCACCCAGCAGCCGAGACTCGCGGCGACGGTCAGTAACAGAATGGTTTGTGGAAATGCCATCGCCCCTTTGGCACACAGCACGCCGACAAGCACCAGTAAACTGTCACCGGGCAGGAACGCAGCAGGCAGCAAACCGTTCTCGAGGAACAGGATCATAAACAAGACAAAATAGAGCATGCCAATCATGGAAGGGTTGGCCAGCGTTTCAAAATCCTGCGCCCAGAGGGCATGCAGTAGTTGGGTCAAAAGTTCCATTCAGTGTTCCTGGAAATCGGTTAACGTCACGCCTGTTATCCGGGACAAACAGCACGGCGACATTGTTGTGATTTCATTATGGTCGCTCGCGGACACATTGCGGTGTGGCCAACACTGTTCCCTGTTAATTGGCTGGTTAGCAAGCACTAACTTACAAAATAACGAAGTGAATCCAATTGTAACAAAGCCCAACGTTCTGCGTCACAGAATTTGCAGGGGCGAGTTGATTTTGGCGTAAGGCCAGGAAGTGAGCGAGGGGATTTACAAAGGCTGACACTATATATGTTTTGCTTACCCACTTAAGCCGGAAGGCGCAGCGAAGCGCCTGCCAGCAGAAAGGTCATCTATTTTGCGCCACTGGAGGCCGTATCAAGATGAACAACAGGATTATCGGCAAAAAGATAGCGGTCAGCGTTAAATTCGAAGTCGTCGCTGGTTTCATTGAACAGCATCTGCTTGGTGTTTTCCAGGTGCTGCCACATCGCCAGTTTAGCGGCATGAGGGTCTTTACGGATCAGCGCCTTAAGAATTTGATCGTGATCGTCACACCAGTTGTCGACGGTACGGGAATCGATATGGTCGTGCAGTTTTTTCCAGTACGGGTTGTGAACGCGCTGAGTCCACATTTTCTCAACGATTGCCGCCAGCGCCGTATTTTGCGTGGCCAGAGCCACCTGAACGTGGAACTGCAGATCCCACTCTGAATCGCGGAAACATTTTTCCTTGCGGGCATTCTCCTGGATTTCCATCAATTTCATGATGTCCTGCTTGGTCACCTGCGTCGCCGCAAATTCGGCAATATTGCTTTCGATCAGCTGGCGAGCCTGGAGCAGCTCAAACGGGCCATAGCTGGCGAATTCCAGACTTTCGTCCGCGACGGGGGAGTGTTTCGGCAGATTGGAAATCACGTGAATGCCGGAGCCTTTGCGTACCTCAACGTAGCCTTCCACTTCCAGCATGATAATCGCTTCGCGCACCACCGTGCGGCTGACGCTTTTTTCATCCGCGATAAAACGCTCGGCGGGAAGTTTGTCACCGACAAGATAGACCCCTTGCTCGATGCGATTTTTCAGCTCGGCAGCAAGTTGTTGATATAAACGACGTGGTTCGGTGATTTCCATATGCGCTCCAGGCAGGGTACGGCAGATGATTTGTTATACCACTTTTGCGTGCCACTCTCCAGATTTTGCCATTAAAAAAGCCGCTACTGAGCGGCCTTTAAATGCCCGGCGGCGCTTCGCTTGCACGGGCCTACGGGTTTTGTAGGCCGGGTAAGCGTAGCGCCACCCGGCGGAAAAATGGTTGCTAACTCTGCGTCGCCGGTTTTCCGAGAGACTCTTTCGCCAGCTCTTCTGCCGATTTGCTTTTCAGCACCGTCCAGATCACCACCGCGCCCATCAGGTCGAAGACCGCCAGTACCGCAAACAGCGGGCTGAAGCCGATGGTATCCGCCAGCGCGCCAACCACCAGCGCAAACATCGTACTTGCGGTCCAGGCGGCCATCCCGGTCAGACCGTTGGCAGTGGCCACTTCGTTACGACCAAAGACGTCAGAGGAGAGGGTGATCAGCGCGCCGGACAGGGACTGGTGCGCAAAACCGCCGATGCACAGCAGGGCGATAGCCACATACGGGCTGGTGAACAAGCCGATCATCCCCGGGCCAATCATCAGCAGCGCGCCCATAGTCACAACCATTTTACGGGAGACAATCAGGTTCACGCCAAACCAGCGCTGGAACAGCGGTGGCAGATAGCCGCCAACGATACAGCCCAGGTCTGCGAACAGCATTGGCATCCAGGCGAACATGGCAATCTCTTTCAGGTTAAAGCCGTAGACTTTAAACATGAACAGCGGGATCCAGGCGTTAAAGGTACCCCAGGCTGGTTCCGCGAGGAAACGCGGCAGGGCGATACCCCAGAACTGACGGGTGCCCAGGATCTGCCAGACAGTCATTTTCTTGCCGTTGTTGGTCTGATGCTGCGCTTCCTGACCACCAATGATGTAGTCACGCTCTTCTTCAGACAGTTTTTTCTGGTCACGCGGGTGCTTATAGAACAGCAGCCACGCTATTGCCCAGGCAAAGCTCAGCACGCCAGAGATGATAAACGCCATCTGCCAGCTGTGCATTACGATAGCCCACACCACCAGCGGCGGCGCAATCATCGCCCCGATGGACGAGCCCACGTTGAAATAACCGACCGCAATCGAACGCTCTTTTGCCGGGAACCACTCCGAGCTGGCTTTCAGCCCGGCAGGGATCATCGCGGCTTCCGCGGCACCCACCGCGCCGCGTGCCAGCGCCAGACCGCCCCAACTGCCTGCCAGCGCCGTTGCCCCGCAGAACACCGCCCAGGCGATGGCGAAGAAGGCATAACCGATTTTGGTCCCGAGAATATCCAGCACATAGCCTGCCACCGGCTGCATGATGGTATACGCCGCGGAATAGGCGGCAATGATGTAGGAGTATTGCTGCGTGGAGATATGCAGCTCTTCCATCAACGTTGGCGCTGCTGCTGCCACGGTGTTACGCGTCAGGTAGCCCAGCACGGTGCCTAACGTCACCAGCGCGATCATATACCAACGTAACCCTTTAATTTTACGCATCTAAAACCTCATCGTTATGTTATTTCCGCGCCAGAGCACGGCAACCGCTCAACCGTTGCCGGGAGCCGTTGTGTAACGGGAGGGGCGTAGCCGGGAACAGCTCCCGGAACGGCCCGAACCTTGCCATAAGTAAGCGTGCATAAGTCGGTATCCGTACCGTTAAACCCGATGTCTCTCACACCGGTAATGCATTCCGTCGGCTAAGTGTTTGCGACGGCGAAAAGATAACTTGTCATACAACTTTAAAAGGTGAGTGACATCACAAATGTATGATTATTTGTGGGGACATTCGTCGCTGCGGGCAAAGCCAGTAATGGCGCGGACTGCAGCAGGGTTTGTTCCAGTAAGGGGAATGAATTTGTTGGCGTTTATTGATCTCACTCACGAAAAAAGGTTCGGTGGGTGGAAATTGGTGTGATAACTTTGCAGCATATGAACATACGCTTTCTGACGCTCCCGTAATGAGGAAGACGATAATGACGCCGTTTATGACTGAAGATTTTCTGTTAGATACCGAGTTTGCCCGCCGCCTGTACCACGACTACGCCAAAGACCAGCCGATTTTCGACTACCATTGCCATTTACCGCCGCAGCAGGTTGCCGAAAATTACCGTTTCAAAAACCTGTATGACATCTGGCTGAAGGGTGACCACTACAAATGGCGCGCCATGCGCACCAACGGCGTGGCTGAACGCCTGTGTACCGGCGACGCCACTGACCGCGAGAAGTTTGATGCCTGGGCGGCGACCGTTCCGCACACCATCGGCAACCCGTTATTCCACTGGACGCATCTTGAGCTTCGCCGTCCGTTTGGTATCACCGGAACACTGCTCTCTCCAGCGACCGCGGATGAGATCTGGGATCGGTGTAATGCGCTGCTGGCACAGGATAACTTCTCCGCGCGCGGCATCATGAAGCAGATGAACGTAAAAATGGTGGGCACCACCGACGATCCGATTGACGCTCTCGAGCACCATGCGGCCATCGCCAAAGACAGCGCGTTTGACATCAAAGTGCTGCCAAGCTGGCGCCCGGATAAAGCTTTTAATATCGAACAGGCCACATTTAAGGATTACATGGCGAAGCTGGCCGAGGTTTCTGATACCGACATCCGTCGTTTCGCAGACCTGCAAACCGCCCTGACCAAACGGCTGGATCACTTCGCGGCGCACGGCTGTAAAGTGTCTGACCATGCGCTGGATGTGGTGCTGTTCGCGGAATCAAACGAAGCCGAGCTGGACAGCATTCTGGCGCGTCGTCTTTCCGGTGAGTCCCTGAGCGAGCATGAAGTGGCGCAGTTCAAAACGGCGGTACTGGTGTTCCTCGGCGCAGAATATGCCCGTCGCGGCTGGGTACAGCAGTACCATATCGGCGCGCTGCGCAATAACAACCAGCGCCAGTTTACGCTGCTGGGCGCGGATGTGGGCTTCGACTCCATCAACGACCGTCCGCTGGCTGAAGCGCTGTCTAAGCTGCTGAGCAAGCAGAACGAACAAAATCTGCTGCCAAAAACCATTCTCTATTGCCTGAACCCGCGCGATAACGAAGTGCTGGGCACCATGGTCGGCAACTTCCAGGGTGAAGGGATGCCGGGCAAGATGCAGTTCGGTTCCGGGTGGTGGTTCAACGACCAGAAAGACGGTATGGAGCGTCAGATGACGCAGCTGGCGCAGCTTGGCCTGTTAAGCCGCTTTGTCGGCATGCTGACCGACAGCCGCAGCTTCCTGTCCTATACCCGCCATGAATACTTCCGCCGCATCCTGTGCCAGATGATTGGCCGCTGGGTACACGCAGGCGAAGCGCCGGCGGATATCCAGCTGCTGGGCGAAATGGTGAAAAACATCTGCTTTAACAATGCGCGCGATTACTTCGCCATTGAACTGAACTAAGGCCGTTTGAGGTTGATATGCAATACATCAAAATCCATTCGCTGGATAACGTGGCCGTCGCGCTGACGGATCTCGCTGAAGGCGACGTGGTGACCGTTGATAACCAGAGCGTCACCCTGCGTCAGGCGATTGCTCGCGGACATAAGTTTGCCGTGAAGCCTCTCGCCAAAGGGGACAACGTCGTGAAGTACGGTCTGCCGATTGGGCATGCGTTAGCGGATATTGAGCCAGGTGAACATCTTCATTCCCACAATACCCGCACCAATCTTAGCGATCTGGACGAGTACAGCTATCAACCTGATATACCCGCAGAAAGCGTTCAGGCGGCGGATCGCGAGGTGCAGGTCTACCGTCGCGCCAATGGCGACGTGGGGATCCGCAACGAGCTGTGGATCCTCCCGACCGTCGGCTGCGTCAATGGGATTGCGCGTCAGATCCAGACGCGCTTTCTGAAAGAGACCAATAATGCCGAAGGCACTGACGGGGTGCATCTCTTCAGCCATACCTACGGCTGCTCCCAACTGGGTGACGACCATATCAATACCCGTACCATGCTGCAAAATATGGTGCGTCATCCGAATGCGGGTGCGGTGCTGGTGATCGGCCTCGGCTGCGAGAACAACCAGGTGGACGCCTTCCGCGAGACGCTGGGTGAGTTTGACCCTGAGCGCGTGCATTTTATGGTGTGTCAGCATCAGGATGACGAGGTGGAAGCGGGCATTGAGCAGCTTCATCAGCTTTATGCGGTGATGCGACATGACAAGCGCGAGCCGGGCAAACTGAGCGAGCTGAAATTTGGTCTGGAATGCGGCGGGTCCGATGGCCTGTCCGGTATCACCGCCAACCCGATGCTGGGCCGTTTCTCGGACTACGTGATCGCCAACGGCGGCACGACGGTGCTGACCGAAGTGCCGGAGATGTTCGGTGCGGAGCGTATTCTGATGAGCCACTGCCGTGACGAAGCGACGTTTGAGAAAACCGTCACCATGGTGAACGACTTCAAACAGTACTTCATCGCCCATAACCAGCCGATTTATGAGAACCCGTCGCCGGGTAATAAAGCGGGCGGGATCACCACGCTTGAAGAGAAATCCCTCGGCTGCACCCAGAAAGCGGGCGCGAGCCAGGTCGTCGATGTGCTGCGCTACGGCGAGCGCCTGAAAACGCATGGTCTCAACCTGCTGAGCGCCCCCGGAAACGATGCGGTCGCCACCAGCGCACTGGCCGGCGCAGGCTGCCATATGGTGCTGTTCAGCACTGGCCGCGGCACGCCGTACGGCGGTTTTGTACCGACGGTGAAAATCGCCACCAACAGCGAGCTGGCGGCGAAGAAAAAACACTGGATCGACTTTGATGCCGGACAGCTGATTCACGGTAAAGCGATGCCTGAGCTACTGGCGGAGTTTGTGGACAGTATTGTGGAATTTGCTAACGGCAAGCAGACCTGTAACGAGAAGAACGATTTTCGCGAGCTGGCGATCTTTAAGAGTGGTGTGACGCTGTAATCGGTGCGGCCTGATGCCCTCACCCTGACCCTCTCCCACGGGGAGAGGGTACAAACACTAAAAACGGCAACCTCAGGGTTGCCGTTTTGCTGTTAACCTCGCAGGGCGTTCTTCGCTAAACGCGCGTCTTCCGCCTGACAGGCCGCCGCGGTAAACAGCACGTCGGTAGAGGAGTTCAGCGCGGTTTCGCAGGAGTCCTGCAGCACGCCGATGATAAAGCCGACGGCTACGACCTGCATGGCGATCTCGTTCGGGATACCGAACATATTGCACGCCAGCGGGATCAGCAGCAGCGAACCGCCCGCCACGCCGGATGCGCCACAGGCGCACAGCGATGCCACGACGCTAAGCAGCAATGCGGTTGGCAGATCCACCGGAATACCCAGCGTATGCACCGCCGCCAGAGTCAGTACAGTGATCGTAATCGCCGCACCCGCCATATTCACGGTTGCGCCCAGCGGGATCGACACGGAATAGGTATCGCGATCCAGGTTCAGCTTCTCCGCCAGCGCCATGTTCACCGGAATATTTGCCGCAGAGCTGCGGGTGAAGAAGGCATAGACACCGCTCTCACGCAGGCAGGTCAGCACCAGCGGATACGGGTTGCGGCGGATCTGCCAGAACACCAGCAGCGGGTTGATCACCAGTGCCACCAGCAGCATACAGCCGATCAGCACAACCAGCAGCTGGGCATAGCCCCACAGCGCGTCAAAACCGGTGGTCGCCAGCGTGGAGGAGACCAGACCGAAAATCCCGACTGGCGCAAAGCGAATCACCAGTTTCACCATAAAGGTCACGGCGTTCGACAGATCGTTAACCAGATTTTTGGTGGTCTCATTACCGTGACGCAGCGCGAAGCCCAGACCAATCGCCCAGACCAGAATACCTATGTAGTTGCCGCTCATCAGCGCCGTGACAGGGTTAGAAACCATGCTCATCAGCAGACCGCGAAGCACTTCCACAATCCCGGATGGCGGCGTGATCTCACCGGCGGCGCTGGTCAGATGCAGCGTGGACGGGAACAGGAAGCTAAATACAACGGCTGTTAATGCCGCGGAGAAGGTTCCCAGAACATACAGGAACAGAATAGGGCGAATGTTGGTTTTTTGTCCGTGTTGATGGTTGGCGATAGATGCCATCACCAGCATCAGAACCAGCACCGGCGCGACGGCTTTCAGGGCGCCAACGAACAGTGTCCCAAGCAGCCCCGTAGCTTCCGCGGCAGGTTTTGAAACCATCGCCAGCAGAATACCCAGCACCAGCCCGACCAGAATTTGTTTTACGAGGCTGCCCTGCGCCAGGCGCGCGAACAGACCGCTAGATTGTGTGCTCATACGTTATTCCTGAGTGAAATTGCGTTCCATCCTGGATGTGCTCTAAGTCACATTTATGTCCGGATGTAAGAAAATGTTTGCCAGGTCGAGTATAGGGAATGCGCGAAAGGAGGGAAGCGTAAAATGCTGGATTTTACGTGTTGCGTCATGTTTTTTAACTATTGATTAACGAAAATGCCGGGTGGCGCTGCACTTGCCCGGCCTACGGGGTGACGTTGTAGGCCCGGTAAGCGCAGCGCCACCGGGCAAAACGTACTAAGCCTGCTGCTTTTTATCGTGCTGGCGGTTAACCCAGGTATTGATAATTAGCGTCACGATCAAAATGCCAAACACCACGCCGAGCGAGATGGCGATCGGGATATGGTAGAAATCGACGATCAGCATCTTGATACCGATAAACACCAGGATCACCGACAGGCCGTACTTCAGCATTGAGAAGCGCTCCGCCGCACCTGCCAGCAGGAAGTACATGGCGCGCAGACCGAGGATCGCAAACAGGTTTGAGGTCAGCACGATGAACGGGTCGGTGGTCACCGCGAAAATAGCCGGGATACTGTCCACGGCGAAAATCACATCGCTCAGCTCAACCAGAATCAGCACCAGCAGCAGCGGGGTGGCAAACAGCAGACCGTTCTTACGCACAAAGAAATGCTCGTTCTCGATCCTGTCGGTCATGCGCAGATGTCCACGGATCCACTTCACCAGCGGACGATCGCCAATCGCCGAGCCGTCCTCTTTCGCCAGCGCCATTTTGACCCCGGTAAACAGCAGGAACGCGCCGAAGACGTACAGCAGCCATTCGAACTGGGTAATCAGCCAGCTACCGGCGAAGATCATAATGGTACGCAGAACGA
This sequence comes from Enterobacter sp. BIDMC92, assembly GCF_001030225.1. Classification (NCBI taxonomy): domain Bacteria; kingdom Pseudomonadati; phylum Pseudomonadota; class Gammaproteobacteria; order Enterobacterales; family Enterobacteriaceae; genus Enterobacter; species Enterobacter sp. BIDMC92. The sequence goes on along the minus strand of NZ_KQ087598.1, from coordinate 4,120,629 downwards.
TCGCGCCCAGCACGCCGTACACCAGCACGCGGCGCTGCAGGGCAGCAGGTACGGCAAAGTAGCTGAAAAGCATCAGCCAGACGAAGACGTTATCGACTGCCAGCGCTTTTTCAATCAGATAACCGGTGAGGAAGGCGAGCGCCTGAGGATCGGCCACTGCCCGGCCCTCGGTGGAGGCCAGATACCACCAGAAGGCGGCGCAGAAGAGCAGAGAGAGGGTAACCCACACCAGCGACCAGACGGCGGCCTGTTTCATGGTCATACCGTGCTCGCCGCGACGCCCCTGCAAAAAGAGGTCGATCGCCAGCATGATGAGCACGATAACCGCGAATCCGCCCCACAACATTGGAGTGCCGACAGAATGCATACTATTTTCCTTACACATAAAAAACAAAAACGGCTATGGTCAGAAGACGATAGCCGTTAGCTTTTTATGCATAGACCTCGCCTTCCGGCAAGGTCTCACTTACAACCACGAGGGTTGCCCGGCGACCGGATGCGGTTTTGCACGCATCGTAATGACGATCCACCGGCGAAGAAGTTACTCCCCTTTGCAGGTAACAAAATATGTCAGACCATTGGTTTCGTCAATGGTCTGCACCGTTTCATTACACAGCTTTACGCGATAGCGTTCGCGCTCACGCCGTCTGCCGGGAACACCACGCCGGTCTGACGGCGGATCTCCGTTTGCAGTTTCGACGTGCTGCGGCTCACCGCGAGCCCCGGGTGATTCACTTCGTTGTCTTCCACCAGACGGGCGAAGACCTCTGCCTCATAGAGCATAGTGTTTATATGCTGAGGCTGCGTCAGCTCCTGCGCTTTACCACCGCGCGGCACAAAGCTGACCTTCTGGCACTCGGAGATCTTCTCGATCACCAGCGACCCGGCTTCGCCCTGAATTTCGCTCGGCAGCACGGAATCGCTGACTTTGGAGTGCTGCAGCGTGACGCTAAAATCACCGTAATCCAGCACCACTAACCCGTGTGCATCCACGCCGCTCTCCAGCAGGCTGGCCTGAGCGCTTACGCTGTGCGGCTCGCCCCACAGCGCCACGGCGGAGGCCAGGCAGTAAAAACCGATATCCATAATCGAGCCGTTCGAGAAGGCCGGGTTAAAGGTGTTCGGGTTCTCGCCGTCCAGATAGCGCTGGTAGCGCGACGAATACTGGCAGTAGTTGATAAAGGCTTTACGCATCTTGCCAATTTTCGGCAGCGACTGCTGCAGCAGCAGGAAGTTTGGCAGGCTGGCGGTTTTGAACGCTTCGAACAGCACCACCTGGTTTTCGCGGGCCAGCGCAATGGCGGCTTCCACTTCATCGATGTTCGACGCCAGCGGCTTCTCGCAAATCACATGCTTTTTATGGCTGAGGAACAGCTTCGTTTGCGGGAAGTGCAGAGAGTTCGGGCTGGCGATATAAACCGCGTCAATGGCGTCGCTTTGCGCCATGTCCTCAAGTGAGGTGAAGAGATGCTCGACGAGGTAGTCGTTGGCAAAACTCTGCGCCTGCTCAAGGCTGCGGGAATAGACTGCGGTAAGTTTAAGTTTGCCGGTTTCATGGGCGGCGTCGACGAACTGGCGCGTGATCCAGTTCGTACCAATGACTGCGAAACGTATCATAAACGTTTACGTACTCCGTAGCGGGGAACCTTTAGCCACTGTAGCACGTCATCATGACAATTCGCGTGCGCTACTGCGCATTACCTTTTAACGATAAATGCGTAAGCCACAGGCGGGTATCAAACTCCAGCTGGTGGTACTGCGGCTCCATGTGGCAGCACAGGGAGTAAAACGCTTTGTCGTGCTCTTTCTCTTTCAGGTGCGCCAGTTCGTGCACCACGATCATTCGCAGGAAGGCTTCCGGCGCGTTGCGGAAAACCGTCGCGACGCGGATCTCGGCTTTCGCTTTCAGCTTGCCGCCCTGCACGCGGGAGATGGCGGTGTGCAGGCCGAGCGCGTTTTTCAGCACGTGGATCTTGTTGTCGTACATCACCTTATTGATCGGCGGCGCGCTCTTCAGATACCGGTTTTTCAGATCCTGCGTATACTGCCAGAGGGCTTTATCGGTCGCGACATCGTGCGTGCCGGGGTAGCGTTTTTCCAGCACTGCGCCCAGTTTCTGCTCGGCAATTAACGTGCGGACCTGGGAAAGCAGATGCTCCGGGTAGCCCTGGAGATAAGTCAGCTGGTTCATCAAAACCCCAAAATAAGTTGAAAACGGGTATACTCACGCACCCTTTTCAGGGATAACGCCGAAATTTTACCATTCAGGAGGGCCGATGAGCCACTTAGACAACGGTTTCCGTTCACTCAACCTTAAACGTTTCCCGGAGACGGACGACGTTAACCCGCTTCAGGCGTGGGAAGCGGCGGATGAGTATCTGCTGCAGCAGTTGGATGAGACTGAAATCCGCGGCCCGGTTTTGATCCTGAATGATGCCTTTGGCGCGCTGGGCTGCGCGCTGGCGGAACACGCGCCGTACAGCATCGGCGATTCTTACTTAAGCGAGCTGGCAACGCGTGAAAACCTGCGCCATAACGACATCGAAGAGTCCAGCGTGAAGTTCCTCGACAGCACCGCGGACTACCCGCAGGCGCCTGGCGTGGTACTCATTAAAGTGCCAAAAACCATGGCGCTGCTGGAGCAACAGCTGCGTGCGTTGCGTAAGGTCGTGACGCCAGAAACCCGCATCATCGCGGGTGCCAAAGCGCGCGATATTCACACTTCGACGCTGGAGCTGTTTGAGAAAGTCCTTGGCCCAACCACCACGACGCTGGCATGGAAAAAAGCGCGGCTGATCAACTGTACGTTCAGTGCGCCCGATCTGGCCGACGCGCCGGACACGCTGAGCTGGAAGATGGAAGGGACGGGCTGGACCATCCACAACCACGCGAACGTCTTCTCCCGCACCGGTCTGGATATCGGGGCGCGTTTCTTTATTGAGCATCTGCCGGAAAATCTGGAAGGGGAGATTGTCGATCTGGGCTGCGGTAACGGCGTGATTGGCCTGACGCTGCTGGCGAAGAACCCGGAGGCCAGCGTGGTGTTCAGCGACGAATCGCCAATGGCGGTGGCCTCCAGCCGTCTGAACGTGGAAACCAACCTGCCAGAGGCGCTGGACCGCTGCGAGTTTATGATCAACAACGCGCTGTCCGGCGTAGAGCCGTTCCGCTTCAACGCGGTGTTCTGTAACCCGCCGTTCCACCAGAAGCATGCCCTGACGGATAACGTCGCCTGGGAGATGTTCCACCACGCGCGCCGCTGTCTGAAGATCAACGGCGAGCTCTACATCGTGGCCAACCGCCACCTGGACTACTTCCACAAGCTGAAGAAGATTTTCGGTAACTGCGTCACCATTGCGACCAACAACAAGTTTGTGGTGCTGAAAGCGGTGAAGCTGGGGCGTCGTCGTTAAGATTGAGAGCGGTGCGGCCTGATGCCCTCACCCCAACCCTCTCCCACTGTACGGTCCGGGGACATAGTGAACGCTTGTTCGGGGACATGGTAGACACTTACAACTAAGGCATAAGAACCCGTTTATGGAGTCGCTTATGCCCTGGGATGCGAGAGATACCATGTCATTACGTACCGAGTTTGTTTTGTTCGCCTCGCAGGACGGGGCGAACATCCGTTCCCTCTGCCGTCGCTTCGGCATTTCACCTGCCACCGGCTACAAGTGGCTTCGTCGCTGGGCGGAGGAAGGGGCCTCCGGCCTTCAGGACCGCCCGCGCATACCGCACCATTCCCCGAACCGCTCATCTGACGACATCACTGCCCTGCTGCGCATGGCCCATGACCGTCATCAACGCTGGGGAGCCCGCAAGATTAAACGCTGGCTGGAAGACCAGGGGCACACCATGCCCGCCTTCAGCACCGTTCATACCCTGATGGCCCGTCACGGCCTGCTGCCGGGCACTTCACCGGGCATTCCCGCCACGGGACGGTTCGAACATGACGCGCCCAACCGGCTCTGGCAGATGGATTTTAAGGGCCACTTTCCCTTTGGCGGTGGCCGCTGCCATCCGCTCACTTTGCTGGACGACCACTCCCGTTTTTCCCTGTGCCTGGTGCACTGTAACGATGAACGTCGAGAGACCGTGCAGCAGCAGCTGGTCAGCGTGTTTGAACGCTACGGCCTGCCGGACAGGATGACGATGGATAACGGCTCACCGTGGGGAGACACCACCGGCACCTGGACGGCACTGGAGCTGTGGCTGATGCGCCAGGGTATCCGGGTGGGGCACTCCCGGCCGTATCATCCGCAGACGCAGGGCAAGCTGGAGCGTTTTCACCGCAGCCTGAAGGCGGAAGTGCTGCAGGGGAAGTGGTTCGCGGACAGCGGTGAACTGCAGCGCGCCTTCGACCACTGGCGGACGGTCTATAACCTTGAACGCCCGCATGAGGCGCTGGATATGGCGGTACCGGGCTCGCGGTATCAGCCGTCATCGCGACGGTACAGCGGCAACACAACGCCCCCGGAATACGACGAGGGCGTAATGGTCAGGAAAGTGGATATCAGCGGAAAGCTGAGCGTGAAAGGGGTAAGTCTGAGCGCGGGTAAAGCGTTCAGGGGAGAACGGGTCGGACTGAAGGAGACGCAGGAGGATGGCTGCTATGAAGTGTGGTGGTACAGCACGAAAGTGGGGGTGATCGACCTGAAGAAAAAGTCGATCACCATGGGTAAAGGATGTTAAAAAGTGTTCACCATGTCCCCGAACACCTGTCTACCATGTCCCCGGACTGTACACCCACAGGGAGAGGGAGCAAACCCGGCAATGTCCTAGATCGCCAGAGCTAATTTTGTCCCCTGCGCAATTGCCCGCCGCGCATCCAGCTCCATCGCCACGTCGCACCCGCCAATCAAATGCACTGTTTTCCCCGCCTCGCGCAGCGGATCTGCGAGATCCCGCTTCGGCTCCTGCCCGGCACATAAAATGACATGATCCACGCGCAGCAGCTGCGGCTCACCGCCGATCGTGACGTGCAGGCCCTCATCGTCGATCTTCTGGTAACTCACCGCCGGGATCATCTTCACCCCACGCGAGAGTAGGGTGGCGCGGTGGATCCAGCCGGTGGTTTTCCCCAGCCCTTCGCCCGGCTTACTCGCTTTGCGTTGCAGCATCACGATCTTTCGTGGGCTTTTCGGCAGCTGTGGCCCTTCCGGACGCAGGCCGCCGGACTGGTTCAGGCTGGTGTCGATCCCCCATTCCACGCAAAATTCGGCAATATTCTGGCTGGTGGCCTCGCCCGGCTGGCTTAAGTACATGGCGGTATCAAAGCCGATCCCACCGCAGCCGATAATCGCCACTTTCTCCCCAACCGGTGCTTTGTCACGCAGCACGTCGAGATAGCTCAGGACCTTCGGATGATCGATACCCTCGATCGCAGGCGTGCGTGGGGCGATCCCGCTCGCCAGGATCACCTCGTCGAACGCCAGCAGATCGGCCGCTTTTACCCACTGATTGAGGCGCAGATCCACGCCCGTCAGGTCGATCATCCGACGGTAGTAGCGCAGGGTTTCATAGAACTCCTCTTTGCCGGGGATCTGTTTGGCGATATTAAACTGCCCGCCAATTTCACCGGCGGCATCAAACAGCGTCACGCTGTGCCCGCGCGAGGCGGCATTGACCGCAAATGCCAGGCCCGCCGGGCCAGCGCCCACGACGGCCAGGCGCTTTTTAGTGACTGCCGGAATGACCGGCATTTTGGTTTCATGGCAGGCGCGCGGGTTGACGAGACAGGAGGTGACCTTGCCGACGAAGATCTGATCCAGACAGGCCTGGTTACAGCCGATGCAGGTGTTGATCTCATCCGCACGGCCGCTTTGCGCTTTGGACAGCAGTTCGGCATCGGCCAGGAACGGCCGCGCCATGGAGACCATATCGGCATCCCCGCGTGATATCACATCGTCCGCCACCTGCGGGTCGTTAATACGGTTGGTGGTGACCAGCGGAACAGAGACTTTCCCTTTCAGCTTGCGCGTCACCCAGCTGAACGCCGCACGCGGTACCGGGGTGGCGATGGTCGGGATACGCGCCTCGTGCCAGCCAATACCGGTGTTAATAAGGGTGGCGCCGGCGGCTTCAATCGCCTGCGCCAGTTGCACGGTTTCGTCGAAGGTGCCGCCGCCCTCCACCAGGTCGAGCATCGACAGGCGGAAAATAATAATAAAATCAGCCCCCGCACGTTCGCGCACCGCGCGTACCACCTCCACGGCAAAGCGCATGCGGCGGGCATAGTCGCCGCCCCATTCGTCGTCACGCTGGTTGGTGCGCGCGGCGAGGAACTCGTTAATCAGATAGCCTTCGGAGCCCATGACCTCGACACCGTCATAACCCGCTTCACGGGCCAGCGCGGCGCAGCGTGCGAAGTCGTCAATCAGCGCCAGGATCTCGTCGTGGCTGAGGGCATGGGGCGTGAAACGGTTAATCGGCGCCTGAATGGCGGAGGGGGCCACCAGATTCGGCTGGTAGCTGTAGCGCCCGGTGTGGAGGATTTGCAGGGCGATTTTGCCGCCCTCGCGGTGTACCGCGTCGGTCACCATGCGGTGGTGCGGCAGCTGTGACGCATCGTTTAACACCGCGCCGCCCTCCATGCCGACGCCGGAAGGGGCAGGAGCCACGCCGCCGGTGACAATCAGCGCCACCCCGTGGCGCGCGCGCTCGGCATAGAAGGCCGCCAGACGCTCGGCCCCGTCCGGATGCTCCTCCAGCCCGGTGTGCATCGAGCCCATCAGCACGCGGTTTTTGAGAGTGGTGAACCCCAGATCGAGGGGGGCGAATAACGACGGGTAGCGGCTCATAGTCTCTTCCAGTGTAAAATTATTGTTATGTGGTCGGATGAGTTACTAATTTAGCCAGCGGCGGAAGAAAGGTAAAAGCGGGATCGAATGATTGTGATAGATCTCAAAGAACTTCCCCGGTGGCGCTGCGCTTACCGGGGCTACAAAACCGTAGGCCGGATAAGCGTAGCGCCATCCGGCGTTATTTACGGCGCTGCTGCCCGCACCAGCCCTGGCGCCTGCCACATCGACGTCGTCAGCCCGCTGTCCACCAGCCCAAGCTGGTCGGCGTATACCGCCTGCCACTTCTGCATCATGCCGTCGTAGAGCTCGCGATGCTGTGGGTTCGGCGTGAACTCGCGGCTCCATTTCACCAGCCGCTCGCCCGTCGAGGCCATATCCGCAAACAGTCCCGCGCCTGTTCCGGCCGCGATCGCGCAGCCCAGCGCCGTGGCTTCTTTCACTTCCGGCACACGCACCGGCAGGCCGGTAACGTCGCTTAAAATCTGGCTCCACAGGGCACCTTTTGACCCGCCGCCCGCGAAGACGAGGCTCTCAAACGTCACGCCGGAAAAGCGGGATATCTGCGCCAGGTTACAGGCCGAGACAATCGCCGCGTTCTCTTCCAGCGCGCGGAACAGCGTCGCTTTGTTGCACTTTTCCGGGTCGATGGAGAGGTTAATAAACGACGGTGCAGCGTGGTACCACTGCTTAAAATGCATCGCGTCGGAGAAGATCGGCATCACCCCGTGGGAACCTGCCGGCACGCGGCTGGCCATCTCTTCCAGCAGGGAATAGGTATCCATCCCCATCCGTTCGGCAATCAGTTTTTCCTCGGCACAAAAGGCGTCGCGGAACCAGCGCATGGTCAGGCCGGTAAAGAAGCTGATCGACTCCGCCTGCGCCATGCCGGGGATGACGTGCGGGTTCACGCGGATGTTCATTTCAGGATCGGTGCGTACCTGCGGCAGGTTGACCACCTGCTGCCAGAAGGTGCCGCCCAGCACCGCCGTCTGCCCGGCGCGGACCACGCCCAGCCCCAGACAGCCCAGCTGCACGTCACCGCCGCCCATCACCACCGGGGTCCCTTCGCGCAGTCCGCTCTGCTGCGCGGCTTCATGGGTGATGGCCCCCAGCACGGTGCCGGTCTCTTTCACCGGCGAGAGGATATCGGCCCGCAGCCCGGCCATGTCCAGCAGCGCCGGACGCCAGTCGCGGGAGAAGAGATCCAGCATGCCGGTGGTGCCCGCGTTGGAGGGGTCAACGGCCAGCTCGCCGGAGAGTTTCGCCGCCAGCCAGTCGCTGATCATGGTGATGGTTGCGGCCTTGCGGTAGATGTCCGGACGATGGTGCGCCAGCCACAGCAGGCGCGGCATCGCGCTCAGGGCCAGGGTCTGGCCAGAAACGTCGTACACTTCGGATTCAAAACGGTCGTCGTGGATCTCTTTGAGCTCCGCCACCTCGCGGCTGGCGCGGGCGTCCACGTTGGCGCAGGCCCAGATGGCCTCGCCGTTGCGGTCATACAGCACAATCCCTTCGCGCATTGAGCAGCAGGCGACGGACTGAATATCCCCCGCGCTCAGGCCCGCTTGCGCCAGCGCCAGATAAATACACCGGCAGGTCAGCCGCCAGTTGGTGTCGAGGTCAAACTCCATCGAGCCCGGCACATTTTCCACGCTCAGGTGCTTCCACTCGGCCTGACCAACGGCAATCTGGTTGCCCTGTAAATCGAAAATAACGGCGCGAACGCTGCCTGTCCCTGCATCTAACGCTAAAAGGTAACTCATGAGCTTGCCTCGTAGTTAGCGCAGGGCGACTCTTATCCGGCCAGAGCCAGCACCGCGCGGGCTGTCGTCTCTTCCGTCACCAGGCCATTGATACGGCGACCTTTCAGTGCGGCATAAATCGCATCGGCTTTTTCAACACCGCCGGCCACGCCAACGATGGTGGGCAGTTGCGCCAGTTCATCCAGCGTGACGCCCAGTAATTCTTTATGGATCTCCAGCTCCTCGACGCATTCCCCTTCGGCATTGAGGAAATAACCGAGAATGTCGCCGACCGCGCCTTTACGGGCGTACATCAACTGTTCGCCCTCGCTGATATAGCCGGAGCGCAGTATCGTTGCGTCACGGCGCTGGTTCACCGAACCAATGCCGACCACCGCCACGTCGGCTGCGGTCGCGGCAAGGATCACGTCCCGCACGCTGGTTTCGCGTTTTAAGATCCCGGCGACTTCTGCGGATGACACGCGCAGCGGGGCGGGGATCATGCTGACGCTGCAGGCGGCGTCCAGCTGGCCGATTCCGGTCATATACGGCCCCACGCCACCGGAAAGGGTGACCAGGCGGATCTGCTGTGAGCTGATAAAGCCGCTCAGGTACTGCAGGCTGCTCATGGTGGTTTCACCAAATCCCACCGCTAACAGCTGGCCGGGTTCCAGCACGCCCATCAGTGACTGCGCAGCGCCAATGCCTAACCGCACACTCATCGGCGGCGTATTCAGGGCAGGCAACACGCGCACCAGCTTCAGGCCAAAGCGCTGTTGTAGCTCGGTTTCCAGCGCCAGACAGCCCTCGTAGCGGGAATTGATCTGCACCCGGATCACCCCGGACTGACGCCCCTTCTCCAGCAGGCGGGAGATTTTAAGCCGCGGCAGGCCAAGCCGTTCGCCAATGTCATTCTGGGTCAGCCCGTCGTGGTAGTAGCACCAGGCCACGCGGGCCACCAGCTCCTCTTCAGCCAGTGCCAGCCCGGCAAACCGTCCTTCTTCCGCAGTGCGTTTATCGCTCATAGTTGAACTCTTATAAAAATTTAGATCATATGTTCGCGTTGGCGCGCGGGGAAAATGTGAGCCACGCGACAAAACGGATCTTTATGGTGCTTTCTGTTTAATCTGGATCTTAATCGATAAAACTGTGATCCCTGCACGGTTGTAAATATAGTTCACCGTCTACGCTTTTGAACATTATTAAATCTAAAAATCATTTGTTCAATAGCGGAGCGATGATGACCCCACTTCTTAAAGCGCGCGATATCTGCAAGCAGTTCTCCGGTGTGCCGGTTCTGAAAGGCATTGATTTCACACTGCTTGCGGGTCAGGTACATGCGCTGATGGGCGGTAACGGTGCGGGAAAATCGACGCTGATGAAGATCATCGCCGGGGTTGAGACGCCGGACAGCGGTGAACTTTGTGTCGGGGAGCAGTCATATGCGCGGCTCTCCCCAGTGCAGGCGCACAAGTCAGGCATCTATCTGGTGCCGCAGGAGCCGCTGCTGTTCCCCAACCTGACGGTGAGGGAGAACATCCTTTTCCGCCTGCCGCGCGAACGGGATCTGGAGAAGCGGCTGGCCGATAAGCTCCAGCAGTTGCAGTGCCAGCTTAACCTCGATGCCACTGCCAGCACCCTTGAAGTGGCGGATCAGCAGATGGTGGAGATCCTGCGCGGATTAATGCGCAACGCCAGGATCCTGATCCTTGATGAACCCACGGCCTCGCTCACGCCCGGCGAAACCGAGCGCCTGTTCCGGCAGATCCGTGCCCTTCAGGATCTCGGCGTCGGGATTGTCTTTATCTCCCACAAGCTGCCGGAGATCCGCATGCTTTCGAGCCACGTCTCGGTGATGCGCGACGGCGCGGTGGTGCTGAGCGGCGAAACGGCGCAGTTCGACGATAACGCCCTGATCGCCGCCATGACGCCGGTGAGCCGGGAGAAAGGCTTAAGCGACGCGCAAAAACTGTGGCTGGCGTTGCCGGGCAATCGCCGCACCCAGCCGCAGGACTTTCCGGTGCTGCGGGTGGACTCACTCACCGGGGAGGGGTTTATCGATCTGAGCCTTGAGATCTACGCGGGAGAGATCGTCGGTCTGGCCGGGCTGGTGGGATCCGGGCGCACCGAGTTTGCCGAAACCCTCTACGGCCTGCGCCCGGTGCGCGGCGGGCGGGTCTGGCTGGAGAATCAGGAGATCACGCACGAGAGCGTTGGCGCACGGCTGGACAAAGGCCTGGTCTACCTGCCGGAGGACAGGCAGGTATCCGGTTTGTTCCTGGATGCGCCGGTTCGCTGGAACACGGTGGCCCTGAACGAGCCGTCTCTCTGGCATCAGCGCAAGCGGGAGTCTGCGGTGGTGGAACGCTACCACCGGGCGCTCGGGATCAAGCTCAACCATGCGGATCAACCCGTGCGCACCCTCTCCGGCGGCAACCAGCAGAAGGTGCTGCTGGCACGCTGTCTTGAAGCCAATCCATTATTGCTGATCGTCGATGAGCCCACGCGCGGCGTGGACGTGGCGGCGCGGGCCGATATCTATCAGCTGCTCAAAAGCGTGGCGGCGCAGAACGTGGCGGTGCTGATGATCTCAAGCGATCTCGATGAGTTTCCAGGCCTCGCCGATCGCGTGCTCGTGATGCATCAGGGCGTGCTCAGCGGCGAACTGCCACGCCACGCCGTCAGCCTGGATCGCATGATGGCGCTGGCGTTCGGAGGACAATCATGAAGACGTTACTGAAAAATCGCGAGCTGAGCGCCTTTCTCGCCATTCTGGCGCTGTTTGTCGTGCTGGTGGCGCTTAATCCGGCGTACCTGAGCCTTCAGACGCTGGGGATGATCTTCGCCAGCGCGCAAATCCTGATCCTGCTGGCGCTCGGTGCCGCGCTGGTGATGCTGACCCGCAATATTGATGTCTCCGTGGGCTCTACCGTCGGGTTGTCGGCAATTGCCGTCGGCGTGGCGCTCAACAGCGGCTACAGCCTGCCGGTGGCAATGCTCTTTGCCCTGTCCGTTGGCGCGTTGGCGGGGGCATTCAACGGTTTTCTGGTGGTGGGGCTGCGCATTCCGGCGATAGTCGCCACCCTCGGCACGCTGGGGCTGTACCGCGGGGCAATGCTGCTCTGGACCGACGGGAAGTGGATTGAGGGGCTGCCGCCCGGGCTGAAATCCCTCTCAGAGCCGGTGGCCCTCGGTGTTTCGCCGCTCGGTATGGTGGTGCTGTTTTTAGCCGCCGCAGGTGCGTGGACGCTGTCGCGCACCGCCTTTGGTCGTGATTTCTATGCCGTGGGGGATAACCTTGCCGCGGCGCGCCAGCTGGGCGTGGCGGTGAACCGCACGCGGATGATCGCCTTTACTGTTAACGGCATGCTGGCGGCCTGCGCCGGGATCGTCTTTGCCTCACAGATCGGTTTTGTGCCGAACCAGACCGGCAGCGGTCTGGAGATGAAAGCCATTGCCGCCTGCGTGCTCGGCGGCATTTCACTGCTGGGTGGCACGGGCACGCTGATTGGCGCGTTACTCGGCGCCTTCTTCCTGACGCAAATCGATACCGTGCTGGTGCTGTTTAAGCTCCCGGCGTGGTGGAACGACTTTATCGCCGGGCTGGTGCTGCTGGGCGTGCTGGTGCTCGACGGGCGGCTGCGCCAGGCGCTGGCGCGTCATCAGCGGGCGCTCAAGTACGGCCGCTTCCAGCCGGGCAACCGAGGGGGAAAGCACGTCACCCCCTTTCCCAAACGCAAAAAAGAGGTGGCGTAAATGAAGCTTAACTGGGAAAGCGCGCTGCTGATGTTACTGGTGCTGGAGATCCTGCTCTTTGGCGCCCTTAACCCGCGCATGCTCGACATCAACATGCTGCTGTTCAGCACCAGCGATTTCATCTGCATTGGCATTGTGGCGCTGCCGCTGACGCTGGTGATCGTCAGCGGCGGGATCGATATTTCGCTGGGGTCCACCATCGGCCTGTGCGCTATCGCGCTGGGGGTGATGATGCAGGCCGGGTGGCCGATGGCGGTTGCCATTCCTCTGATGCTGCTGCTGGGCCTGCTGTGCGGACTGCTGAATGCGGCGCTGATCCACTACACCGGCATTAGTCCTCTGGTTATCACCCTCGGCACGCTCTACCTCTACGGCGGCGGGGCGCTGCTGCTCTCCGGCATGGCGGGAGCGACGGGCTATGAGGGGATTGGCGGCTTCCCGGACAGTTTTACCGCGTTCGCTAACCTCACGGTGCTTGGCCTGCCAGTCCCGCTGGTGCTGTTCGCGGTGATGACCGTTTTCTTCTGGCTGATTGCCCACCGCGGGCGCTTTGGCCGTCATCTGTTCTTGATCGGGCAGAACCCGCGCGCGGCGCGCTACGCAGCGCTGTCGGTGAACGGCATGCCCTACGCGCTGTACGGCCTGGTGGGCGTGGCCTCGGCCATTGCCGCGCTGGTGATGGTCTCCTATTTCGGCTCTGCGCGTTCGGATCTGGGGCGCGATTTGCTGATGCCCGCACTCACCGCCGCCGTGCTCGGCGGGGCCAATATCTACGGCGGGTCAGGTTCGGTTGTCGGTACGGCGCTGGCGGCGCTGCTGGTGGGCTACCTGCAACAGGGTTTACAGATGGTCGGCATCCCCAACCAGGTGTCGAGCGCGCTGTCAGGGGCGCTGCTGGTTGTGGTGGTGATGGGACGGTCGCTGAGTCTGCACCGTGAATGGGTGCGCAATATCTTCCTGAAAACTACCCGGAGCGTAAGATGAAAACAAAACTGCTCGTCCTGGCAATGGCCCTCAGCTTCGCCTCGGCGCAGGCCGCGGACCGCATTGCCTTTATCCCGAAACTGGTGGGGGTCGGCTTCTTCACCAGCGGCGGCAACGGCGCGAAAGAGGCGGGGAAAGATCTTGGCGTGGACGTCACCTACGACGGCCCCACCGAGCCGAGCGTCTCCGGCCAGGTGCAGCTCATCAATAACTTCGTCAACCAGGGCTATAACGCGATTATTGTCTCCGCCGTGTCGCCGGACGGCCTCTGCCCGGCGCTGAAGCGCGCGATGCAGCGTGGCGTCAAGGTCCTGACCTGGGACTCCGACACCAAACCGGAGTGCCGCAGCATCTACATCAACCAGGGGACGCCGGAACAGCTCGGCGGCCTGCTGGTGGAGATGGCGGGCAAGCAGGTCACCAAACCGAATGCCAAAGTGGCGTTCTTCTACTCCAGCCCCACCGTTACCGACCAGAACCAGTGGGTAAAAGAGGCGAAGGCCAAAATTGAGAAAGACCATCCCCAGTGGCAGATCGTGACTACGCAGTTTGGCTATAACGACGCCACCAAATCCCTGCAGACCGCCGAGGGGATCTTAAAAGCGTATCCGGATCTGGATGCCATCATCGCGCCGGACGCCAACGCACTTCCCGCCGCCGCCCAGGCGGCAGAAAACCTGAAACGGGAAGGGGTAGCGATTGTCGGGTTCAGCACGCCGAACGTGATGCGCCCGTACGTGGAGCGCGGCACGGTGAAAGCCTTCGGCCTGTGGGATGTCGTACAACAGGGCAAAATTGCGGTCAATGTCGCCGATCGTTTGCTGAAAAAAGGCGATCTTAACGTTGGCGACAGCGTGGACGTAAAAAATATCGGGGCGCTGAAGGTCGAGCCGAACAGCGTGCAGGGCTATCAGTATGAGGCGAAGGGCAACGGCATTGTGCTGCTGCCGGAGCGCGTGGTGTTCACCAAAGAGAACATCAACAAATACGATTTCTGACGGGGGAGCAAATGGCTGATTTAGACGACATCAAAGACGGTAAGGATTTTGGCATCGGCACGCCGCAGCAAAATGTGCCGTTCACCCTGAAAGGCTGCGGCTCGCTGGACTGGGGAATGCAGTCGCGGCTGGCGCGCATCTTTAACCCGCAAAGCAACCGCACGGTGATGCTGGCCTTTGACCACGGCTATTTTCAGGGGCCGACCACCGGCCTTGAGCGCATCGATCTCTCCATCGCGCCGCTGTTCGGCGAAACCGACGTGCTGATGTGTACCCGCGGCATCCTCAGGAGCCAGGTGCCGGCCGCGACGAATAAACCGGTGGTGCTGCGCGCTTCCGGCGGCAATTCGATTCTGGGGGAACTCTCCAACGAGTGCGTGGCGGTGGCGATGGAGGACGCGCTGCGCCTGAACGTCTGCGCGGTGGCGGCGCAGGTCTATATCGGAAGCCCGTTTGAGCATCAGTCGATCAACAACATCATCAAGCTGGTGGATGCCGGGGCGCGCTACGGTATGCCGACGCTGGCGGTGACCGGCGTCGGGAAAGAGATGGCGCGGGATGCGCGCTATTTCTCGCTCGCCAGCCGCATCGCCGCCGAAATGGGGGCGCAGTTCGTCAAAACCTACTATGTGGACGAGGGCTTTGAAAAAGTGACTGCCAGCTGCCCGGTCCCGATCGTCATCGCGGGTGGCAAAAAGCTGCCGGAGCACGAGGCGCTGGAGATGTGCTGGCGCGCGATTGATCAGGGGGCTTCCGGCGTGGACATGGGACGCAATATCTTCCAGTCCAGCGCGCCGCTCGCCATGTTGAAAGCGGTGAAGAAAGTGGTTCACGAGAACATGAACGCCCGGGAGGCGTTCCAGTTCTGGCAGGAAGAGAAACAGGGAGAAGCAAAATGAACGTGACGCTGGTTGAAATCAACATTAAGCCCGAGCGGGTGGACGAGTTTCTGGAGGTGTTTCGCGCCAACCACGAGGGGGCGATTCAGGAGCCCGGAAATCTGCGCTTTGACGTATTGCAGGACCCCAGGGTGAAAACCCGGTTCTTTATCTACGAGGCCTATAAAGACGAAGAGGCGGTGCTGGCGCACAAGCAAACCCCGCACTATCTGGCGTGCGTGGATAAGCTTGAAGAGTTAATGTCCGAGCCGCGCAAAAAACGCAGTTTTGTTGGGTTGTTGCCAGAGTAACAGGCGTTATAAAGGTTTGTAGGCCGGGTAAGCGTAGCGCCACCCGGCGTTGTTCAGGACAGCGCCAGCAGTTGAACCTGAGACCTGGCTCCCGGCATCAGCCGCTGCAGGCTATCCACCAACTCCGCACCCGCCTCTTCCAGCGCTGCAAGCGGCATCGACGGCAGGCTTTCAAGAATAAACCACATGGTGTGCGCCTGGCTGTCCAGACGCGTCCGTATCCCCTGGCGCCAGTTCCAGCGACGGCAGGTGACGCCGAGATCGTCGCGCCAGATAACCTCGCCCGGTTCCGGATGTTCCACCACCGGCTGTCCCTCTTTGAACGTATCAAACGGCTCGCTGCCGTCGGCCAGCGTCAGACGCGGCGCGCCTGAATACGCCGTGAGATTTTCTCCGCCGACCGGAATGGCGTAGCGAATGCTCACCGCGTTATAAATATCCACCACCGGATCCAGCGGTGGCAGCGATCCGTCTTTCAGGACCCGCTTACGCAGGGCGGATGCCGAGCAGGGCGTGCGTTTCGGTTTCGCACCGAAGGCTTTAAACACCTCATCCCAGCCTGATAGGTGTGCATCAGCCCAGGGCACATCATCATTAAGCATCTGCTGGCAGGCCTGCGCCAGCGCGGCGGTCGCCACTTCCGGGTGGGTAATCGGCGCAGCTTCAACCAGAATGCTCAGCGCCCGAAAGCCTGGGGCAATCCCGGCAAGACGTGAGTCTATTGACGGCGTAACGAGAGACATAAATAATCCTGTATTGACTGTTTTATACCATGGTAGTGACCAATGACTGATAAAGTCAATATAATGACTGAGCAGGGGGCCGATATTGCCCAGGTAAGCCTGGCCGTCGCGAACCGCATACGCAACTGGCGCAAAGAGAAAAAACTGTCGCTGGATGAGCTATCCCGCCGCGCCAGCGTCAGCAAAGGCATGCTGGTGGAGATCGAAAAGGGCGCAGCCAACCCCAGCATCGCCATTTTGTGCAAGCTGGCCGCCGCGCTCGGTATCTCAGTGGCGGATATCGTTAACGTCTCCAGCGAGCCGCAGGTGCACGTTATCGAAGAAGCCGCGATTCCGGTGCTGTGGCAGGGCACACAGGGCGGTTACGCCAGACTGCTGGCAGGCACCGCGGGCCCGGATATGATTGAACTATGGCAGTGGGAGATGCAGCCGGGAGAGCGTTTTAGCTCTTCGGGACACCCGGCGGGCACCTTTGAGCTGCTGCACGTGAATGAGGGCATGTTAACGCTGACGGTGGACGAGACGGTGACGCAGGTGGCTGCCGGGGCGTCGGCAGTGGCGAAAACGGAAGCCGCGCACGGCTATGCCAATGAAGGCAATACCGTACTTCGCTTCACCATGACGGTTGCGGAGTTTCACCGATAAAAAGCAGCCCGGTGGCGCTACGCTTACCGGGCCTACATATGCCGTATTTGGTAGGCCGGGTAAGCGTAGCGCCACCCGGCGTTGATTACGCCTCTTCCACGCTCACGCGCAGCGCCGCCAGCGCTTTGCGTGCCGCTTTTAGCACCTGCTCACACTGCTCAATAGTCAACGTCAGCGGCGGTTCAATGCGGATGGTTTTCGAGTTGTTCAGCGTGCCGGCGACCAGCACCCGCTGGCGGAACATCTCGCTCGCGAAGCTATAGCCGATTTCGTTGTCAACAAACTCAATCGCCATCAGCATCCCTTTGCCGCGTGCTTCCTGGATCAGATCCGGGTATTCACGGCCCAACTGGCGGAAACCGTCCAGCAGCATGTCACCTTTTTGCTCCGCCTGCGCAGGCAGGTTTTGCTCAAGCAGCACGTTGATGGTCGCCAGCGCGGCCGCACAGGCCAGCGGGTTACCGCCAAAGGTGGTGGTATGCAGGAACGGGTTGTCGAACAGCACCGAGAAGACCTCTTCGGTGGCGATCGTCGCACCGATTGGCATCACGCCGCCGCCCAACGCTTTCGCCAGGCACAAAATGTCCGGCTGAACGTTCTCGTGCTCACAGGCAAACATCTTGCCGGTGCGCCCCATCCCGGTCTGGACTTCGTCGAGGATCAGCAATGCGCCAAACTCATCGCACAGCTGACGCACGGCAGGCAGATAGCCCTGCGGCGGGAGGATCACGCCGCCTTCACCCTGAATCGGCTCCAGGATCACCGCGGCCACGTCATCACCGGTTTTACGGCATTCCGTCAGCACGGTGCGCATGGCGTTAATGTCGCCAAACGGCACGTGGCGGAAGCCCGGCAGCAGCGGCATAAACGGTTTGCGGAAGGTGGATTTCGCGGTCGCCGACAGTGCGCCCAGGGATTTACCATGGAACGCGCCGCTGGTGGCAATGAAGGTGAATTTCCCGTGCGGCGACTGGTACGCTTTGGCGAGCTTAATCGCCGCTTCGACCGATTCCGTGCCGCTGTTGCTAAAGAAGCTGTATTTCAGTTTGCCGGGCGTTAAGGCTGCCAGCGTTTTCGCGAGCATGGCGCGAAGCGGATCGAGCAGCTCCTGGCTATGGAGAGGTTGTTTCGCAAGTTGATTCTGTACGGCGGAAACCACAACTGGATTACGGTGCCCCACGTTGAAAATTCCAAAACCTCCCAGGCAATCGATAAACTCCTGTCCCTGGGTGTCGACAAGCGTGTTCAGACTCCCCGCTTGCCACTCTACGGCTCCGTAATCCCCGCCGGCGGTAACAGATTTGCGATACTCCAGAAACCCTGGATTGACGTGCTCTTTAAAGTAATCGATGACCTCTCGGTTAAGTTGTTTCATCTCCTCATGATCAAGCGTTCGCTTCTCAATGAGATTCAGTGCGTGCGCGGTACAGGCAAGAGCCGAGGCGCTGGAAGGTAACCTGTTCAAAATATGCTCCCGGGGATCGCGTATCACATGATACTGGTTTAAGTATTGCAGGGATTACGCCACTTCAGCTGCCTTAACGAAAATCGGGATAAACGCCAGGTTAAAATAATGTTGCACAATATTTAATCATGCCGATACAACCGAAACGGGATTTCGCGGTACCGGATTGCGAGCATCAGGGAGGGGGTAAGCGCCATGTTGCACTAAAGAGGTGCAGGTGATGCGACTTAAGTGGGCGTTAACGGGTCATGCACTGTGGGTAATTTCTTATCGAAAGTATTTGAAATCAATGGATTATAAAATCGTACAAAAAGTATGGTTTAAGTCAAATCTGCGATCTTCATCAAGTTTAACAACTAAAGATAAATTGTTTACCGCCGAAAAAACATTGACCCACAAAATTAACATTCAAATAACCTGCAAGGGATGCCCACGATGTCCTCTCCAACCTATGTCACCCAGAATGAATATCCTCTGGACGATGACACCACCTTAATGTCTACCACAGACATCCACAGCTACATCACCCACGCCAACGACACCTTTGTGCAGGTGAGCGGCTACCAGCTCGATGAGCTGACGGGCCAGCCACACAATATGGTGCGCCACCCCGATATGCCAAAAGCCGCGTTTGCCGATATGTGGTACACGCTGCAGCAGGGCGAACCGTGGAGCGGGATCGTCAAAAACCGACGTAAAAACGGCGACCACTACTGGGTGCGTGCTAACGCGGTGCCGATGGTGCGCCACGGGCAGGTGACAGGCTATATGTCGATTCGCACCAGGGCCACTGCGGAGGAAATTGCCACCGTGGAGCCGCTCTACCGGGCGCTGAATGACGGAAGCTGTAAGAAACGTATTCATAAAGGGCTGGTGGTCAGAAAGGGCTGGCTGGGTAAACTACCGGCCATGCCGCTGCGCTGGCGCGTGCGCAGCGTGATGGCGGTACTCTTTGCCGTACTTGCCGCCTCGCTGGTTGCCACCTCCGCAGGCTGGACGCCGCTCGCCGCTGCTGCGGTGGTGATGCTGCTGGGGACGCTGCTGTTTGAGCAACAGATTGTCCGCCCGGTAGAGAATGTGGCGCGACAGGCGCTGAGGGTCGCAACCGGTGAGCGCAACAGCGTGGAGCATCTGAACCGTAGCGATGAGCTGGGGCTAACGCTGCGGGCGGTAGGGCAGCTGGGCCTGATGTGCCGCTGGTTGATCAATGACGTCTCGAGCCAGGTGGTGAGCGTCCGCGACGGCAGCGACAGGCTGGCGAAGGGAAATGACGATCTGAACGATCGTACGCGTCAGACCGTGGCAAACGTGCAGCAGACCGTCGCGACAATGAACCAGATGGCCGCTTCCGTACAGAGTAATTCTGAAACCGCCGCCGAGGTGGATAAACTCTCCGTGGCTGCCAGCAGTGCGGCGACGAAAGGGGGTAATGCGATGCAGACCGTCGTTAAAACCATGGATGACATTGCCGACAGCACGCAGCGCATTGGCTCCATTACCTCCTTGATTAACGACATCGCGTTCCAGACCAACATTCTGGCGCTGAATGCGGCTGTTGAAGCGGCAAGGGCCGGCGAACAGGGGAAAGGTTTTGCCGTGGTGGCTGGTGAAGTGCGCCATCTCGCCAGCCGCAGCGCCAGCGCAGCAAATGATATTCGTAAGCTGATTGATGCCAGCGCCAGCAAGGTGCAGTCCGGCTCCGAACAGGTCCACGCCGCAGGCCGCACGATGGATGATATTGTCGAGCAGGTGCAAAACGTGACGCAGCTGATCGCCCAGATCAGCCACGCCACGTCCGAGCAGGCCACCGGGTTGTCAGAGTTAACCCGCGCGGTGGCTGAGCTCGACAGCATCACGCAGAAAAACGCCGACCTGGTCGAGGAGAGCGCGCACATTTCTGCAATGGTGAAACACCGCGCCGGACGTCTTAAGGATGCCGTGACCGTGCTCCATTAAGCCATTATGTTCCAGAAAAGCCGTTTATACCGTAAGGAATAAGCGGCTTTTTATTTTTCTGATTGTAACTATTCATGTGGTTTAATGTTAATCTTATATTAAATAACTAAAGAAAGTGCCTCAGTTATTTATTCCTGCCTAAGTCAGTTCTTCAGAATGCTATTTCGAAAAAGCCCCGTCCGGCGGTCTGGTAACGATCGATGAAGCAATATTAATAGCCGCTACCTATCCATTGTGATGGTTATGAAATAAAAAAACGATCAAAGTCATAAAGTTAGCTAGTTCGTTACCGATAACAGCGATCGTCTGAGAAATAATCACATCGATGGAGAAAATATGTTCCTACATGACGTAAAGATCGGCACGAAATTATTTCTGGCGTTTGGGTTCTTTATTGTCCTGATGGTCATCAGCGCGAGCCTGTCTTTGCTGAGCCTGAACCGGGCAAATAACGGGATGCAATCCATTATTACCCGTGATTATCCCACCACGGTAAAAGCGAACCAGTTAATTGATAACTTCCAGGAATTTATTAGCACTCAGCAACTGATGCTGCTGGATGAACGGGGAACTTACACGGGGCAGTCTCAGCAGCGCCTGAAAGAGATCAGCGAGCATATCACGGTGATCCTGGGAGAGCTGAACAACGCCCTGCAGGATCAAAAGTCTCAGCAGGTGCTGGCGGAGATCCGCAGCGTGCGCCAGCAGTATCTGGACTCGCGCTACCGCATTTTGCAGGCGGTGCAGAACAACAATCGTGAGGGCGCCATTCAGGAGATGATGACCACCACTCTCGCCGTGCAGCAGGCTTACAAAGCGAAGGTGAAGGAGCTGATTGCCATTCAAAACAGCGAGATGCAGAGTGCTGGCGCACAGGTGGAAGGGGATTTCAGGTCCAGCCGCCTGTTGCTGATCCTGATTACTCTCTTTAGCGTCGCGGCAGGTAGCCTGATTGGCTGGCTAATTGTGCGCGCTATCACCCGTCCGCTCGGCGAGGCGGTGAATTTTGCGAAAGCGATTTCAGAAGGCGATCTGACGGGGAGCATCACGCCGCACGGCAAAGACGAAACGGGCCTTCTGCTGCATGCGCTGATGGAGATGAAGTCGCGTCTGCTGGATATTGTGCAGCAGGTCCAGACCGGCTCGGAGAATATCTCCAGCGCCGCCGCGCAGATTGTTGCCGGGAACCAGGATCTGGCCGCGCGCACGGAAGAGCAGGCAAGTTCCGTTGAACAGACCGCCGCCTCAATGGAGCAGATCACCGCGACGGTGAAAAACACGGCCGCGCACACCGGGGAAGCGACCAACCTCTCGGCAGATGCCGCCACGGTGGTCAAAAACAACGGCGAGATGATGAAGCAGGTGACCAGCAAAATGCGCCTGATTAATGAGACCTCGAACCGGATGTCCGACATTATCGACCTGATCGACGCCATTGCGTTCCAGACCAACATTCTGGCGCTGAACGCGGCAGTGGAAGCGGCGCGTGCCGGCGAGCACGGTCGCGGCTTTGCGGTGGTGGCCGGTGAGGTGCGCCAGCTTGCGCAGAAGAGCGCGTCGTCAGCCAGTGAAATCCGCGAGCTGATTGAGAGTTCCACCAGCCAGACTCAGGACGGGATGAACCTGGTGGAGAAAGCGAGCGCGCTGATCAACGGGATGGTCGGCAACGTGGAGGAGATGGATGTGATCCTGCGTGAGATCCGCCAGGCCAGCCATGAGCAGACGGAGGGGATTTCGCAGATCAACAGCGCGATTGGCCTGATTGATGCCACCACCCAGCAAAACTCCGCGCTGGTCGAGGAGTCGGTTGCGGCGGCGGCATCGCTTAACGAACAGGCGATGCACCTTAAAGAGCTGGTACGCGTCTTCCGCGTGAGCGAACACGCGCCGGCTTAATCCAGTTGGGAGATCTCCAGCGCCGCGCGGTCAATCACGCCGACGATCTGCTTAAGCTGCGCGTCGCTGAGCTCTCCCTGATTCACCTTCAGGTCTAACACCGCTTTGAAGTTATCCAGGGCCCGCTTCATCTGCGGGTTTTTGCGCAGTTGAAAGCCGACGGAGCGCGCTTTAATGCGGGCCTGTATGTGTTCAAGCTGTTCCTGGTTTTCATCCAGCCACTGCTGTCCTGCAGCGCTAATCGCAATCCGCTTACGCCCGTTGTCTTCTTCGGTAATGGTGATAAAGGCCTGATCCTGAAGGTAGTCCAGCGTCGGATAGATCACCCCAGGGCTTGGGGTGTAGTTTCCCTGGGTCAGGTTCTCGATCTCTTTAATCAGCTCATAGCCGTGGCTCGCGTTGCGGGTCAGGATATCCAGAATCACCAGCCGCAGGTCGCCGTGGCCGAAAAAGCGCGGTCGACGTCCGCCGCCCTCGTGTTCGTGTCGCATACTACCCCCTTTGATTTGATATATCTAAACTATATCTAAGATATATTCAGATGCAATCTAAAAGATCTTGCTTTTTCTCTGATTAGTAATCATTATCATTTGAAAATTGATTTAGATATATCGTATTCACCAGAGAAGGGTCTAAAAATGGCATCTACCCGTTACCCACAGCGTGTTCGTAATGAGCTGCGTTTTCGCGAGTTGACGGTGCTTCGCGTTGAGCGCGTCAGTGCGGGCTTCCAGCGTATTGTTTTGGGCGGCGAGGCGCTGGAAGGCTTCAGCTCCCGCGGTTTCGACGACCACACCAAAGTCTTTTTCCCGGCCCCCGGGACAACGTTTGTACCGCCGGTGGTGACCGATGAAGGCATCGACTGGGGTGAAGGCGTGCGTCCGCAGGCGCGCGACTATACGCCGCTGTACGATGAAGCCCGTCATGAGCTGATGCTTGATTTCTTCATTCATGACGGCGGTATTGCCAGCCGCTGGGCCCTTGAGGCGAAAGCGGGCGACAGACTGACCATCGGCGGCCCGCGCGGTTCGCTGGTGGTGCCGGAAGATTACGCCTGGCAGCTGTACGTGTGCGATGAATCCGGCATGCCTGCGCTGCGTCGTCGCCTGGAGAGCCTTGCTAAACTGCCGGTTCGCCCGGGGGTTCATGCGGTAGTGACGGTTGGAGACGAGTCTTATAAGGCGTATCTGGCGCACCTGAGTGGGTTCGATATCACCTGGGTGGTGGGGCACAGCGAGCAGGCGGTCGCAGATCATCTGGCGGCGCTGAGCGTCCCGGCGGAGGACTACTTCATCTGGCTCACCGGGGAAGGGAAGGTGGTGAAAACGCTGAGCCGTCAGTTTGAAACCGACGCGATTGACCCACAGCTGGTGCGTGCCAGCGCATACTGGCACGACAAATAGTCAGGCGGCGGATTCCAGCTGCGCTTCGTTCACCTGATGTTCGAGCGAGGCGCGGACCTCGTGTAGCGCCTTCTCCTGCTGCACAAAGTACGCTTCCATATTGCTCAGCGACGAGACCAGCAGCCAGGACTCCTCTTTCTCCAGCTCCGCCAGCTCGTTCACTAAAATGTCGATCTGCTCGCGCACCTGCGCCATTTTTTTGCGGATACGCTCCAGATCGTTCAGCCTGTCGCTGGCCATCAGCGGCTCGAAGCCCTGCTGCAGACGGGCCACCAGTGAGCGGATGGCTTTCACATCTCCACGCTGTTTGGCCTGGTTAAGCTGCACCATCATTGCGTTGGCTTCTTCTTTCAGGTCGTCCGCCACCAGGTCCGGATGGCAAAGTTTGCTCGCCTGCCGCCAGAGTCGCTTCAGTTCGTTCCGATCTTCGTCCGAAAGATCTTTCCCCTTGCGCAGACGCACTTCGGCATCGTGATGCTGCTCGCGATACTTCTCATACTTTTCGTTGGCCTCGTCGCGGGCCTGCCGCGCAGGCTCTTCTTCGCGGGTTAAGCCGCTCTCCAGCTCGAGCGCCTCGGCCAGCAGGTTGGCAATCAGATTACTTTGCTGCTCCAGATGCTTACGTGCCTCGGCGGCCTGTACGGAATCTGCCGGGAGATCGCGCCAGCGCTGGGTGAGCGTCGCCAGCACCTCTACCGCCTGCGCCATATAGTGCTGGCAGCGACGGTAATCTTCCTCGCGACGACGCGCCTCCGCCTGCTGACGACGCAGGTTTAACTCCGCCAGGGTTTTACGCAGGGCGAGGATCTGCTGCATCAGGGGACCCAGGCGGGAGAAATAGAGATCGTTAAACTCATCCAACTGCTGCACCCGCGCGTTGCGGCGGTCAATCAGATCGCGAAGACGCTCTTCCAGCGCCTTCAGTTCCAGCTTGCTGGCCGCCACCTGCGGGTCGCGCCATGGGGTCACGGCGCGCTGGCCCTGCAGCCAGGCGACGATTGCTGCCATCGCCGCGGTGTAGTTCTTCTCCTCAAGCGCCACGACGATTGCCTGTAGCGCATCGTCAAACGCTTCATTTTTCAGGCGTGTCAGCTGGCTCTGGATGATGTCGTCATCTTCCAGTTCAATGGCATTTTTAATGATTTCTAGCCGTTTGATCGGTGTGCTCATGATGCCTTTCGCTTTGGCGCTTAAGTATTTGAGTTAAGGGTAGTTGTTGTAAAAGCTACAGGAAATAATACACACGGATGATGATCGGCGCGATGGGGGATTTCTTTAGAATTGCAGAATGTGAAGATGGGCGCGTAACAGATGAAATGAGCAAGTTGATTTTGATGATAAGCGCTATTCCATTGAAAGAAATAACAATCGTTTTAAAAACAAGACCAGTCCCTACGTAAAATTACCAGGTAAAACGCGTATTCACCCGAATAGTTTGCCCTTTCGGGAGTGCTTATGCTTCGTCTCACTGACTTTCCTGACACCGGCAGACGATGGTTCGCCGTGCGGAATGTTTTTCCAAAGGAGTGTAGATGAAGATGAAAGCTATTGTAGTCGCCCTGCCTGTCGTGATGATCCCGGCTACCGTTCTGGCGGCAAATACGGAAGAAGGGTATTACGGTTCGGCAAAATATCTGCAGATTGAACAGCGGGCCAAAGAGATGGATACCAGCTCCCGTCCGGGTGTCGGGCAGTTTGTGGGCGGTAAACAAAAAGAACACTTAGGCGGTGCGGCGATTGCTGCGGGTTATCAGTTTGGTAACGGCTGGCGCACTGAAGGTGAATACACCTTTAAGCAGAAAACCGAATACACCAACGGTTCCAGCGCCTTCCCTAACGGTTTTGATCATCTTAAGACGGAAACAGAACGTCTGATGCTGAACGTCTATCGTGATTATGAACTGGGCTACGGCGTCTCTCTTTACGGTACCGCAGGACTTGGTGTGAGCAGGATTAAAGCCGGCGGCTGGCAGGGCAATCCTGGCCGCGAATACGGCTCGACGACGCAAAACAACCTGACTTACGCATTAGGCGCAGGCGTAAGCTACACGCCGGTTGAGCGTCTGTATGTCGATCTGGGCTATCGCTATATCGATATGGGTAAGATCGAAAGTGGATATAACAACTATGCGAACATGCGTGGCTTAAAGGATGAGCAGATGAAGGCGCATATCGTCTCTAACGAATTTACGCTGGGCATGCGTTACGTGTTTTAACCTGTTGTGAATGTCACTGCTTTAAAACAGGGCCAACACCGTGGAAGTGCGGGGTTGGCTTTTTTCTTGCGTGCATGTGGCATGTAGGTTTCCTGATTCCCATCAAAACCATCGATTATGTTTTACATAAAAATAGGTAACGATGATGATCCATGCCAGGGTAAGAAGACCAAAATAGTCAGGGATAAAACGCGCAAACAGATAAGCGCCAGCAACGATGAGCGCTATAGGGATATAATAAATATATGACTGCAGAAACCATAATATTGCTCGCTTCATCTTTTTAATAACTCATATAAAGCATCACCGATTATTTCCTCATTGTTGCCACCTGATTCAATTTGATAAATTATTTTTGTCATTTGTGGTATATCAAGAGCAACATCGTTTCGGTTATAGAATTCGACAAGTGCTAATGTCGGACGGTGGTCTTCATTTATTGCCTCGCGACAGACATTGCGGCAGTAATCGGCAGGGTAAAATTCCATTCTGATTTCACCTTCATTTTTGCATAGCTGTCTGCCATTATAATTCGCCTTGTTGTAAAATTACCCTGCTAATAATTGATCATCATCGTCATAAGGGCAAGGAAGAAAATGAAAAAAAGCGGTAGAGTGGCAATTTATGTTCTGGTGGTGATTATTTTCTTTCTCACTATTCCGGAGGTCGTCGTTCGTGTACTTACTCCAGAGCAGTTTGCTCGATTAAGTGATTTTACAAGCTTTGGTGGCTTGTTCAGTCATATCCTTTCTTTATTGATTTTCCTTGGCTTAGCTTCCATTCTGCTGGGTGTACTCGCCATTTTTGTAACGAAAAAAATTTTCCGCCATCGTCCCTAAGCCATAGATAAGCAGGAATAGCCATTTTTAAAACTCCATTTCCATTGAGGGTAAACTCTCATTAACGACTAAAAACGGATCGCAGGTGATACAAATTGTGTTATATGCTCGTGTTATTTAATAGCGTTACTTATTGATGTTGCAAATAAAATTAATAAATTGATCTCAAGCAGTACGCGTAACCGTTATTGCTCTTATGTTGCCCTTTTTGCCTGGCTGAAGGGATTTAACAATGGCATGTATACCGCTCTATCCGCCCCGTGGGCTGGAGATTTTGCGAGATCATATCAGGCTCGCCAGGGCGAGGCATGAAGTGCAGTACATGGCCGCCCCGCTTACCTATATATGGTTTTATCAGCGTGTTAGAAATCGCGGGCAGTGGGATTACAAACAAAAAAATAAATTATGGGGCGACTACGGCAACTTCCATTATGGGGCCGTAGGCTATGCAGCTGGCATACCCGCAGAAATTTTACATATTGCCGCCGGCGCAGCTCAGGAAGTGGCAAAAACATCGCTACCCGTCTGGGGGCATTTTTACTCCGACGCGCCATTTGGTGACGACCCGCGAGATCAGTTTTGGATAAAACAGGGTATAGATTATGTTAAGCAACACCACTATTAGGGCGTTTAAGGCGTTGCATTGGGTGGCTACAATTACGATGGCCATCGTGATCGCTGGGTACTGTTATTTCCAGCATATACAGCGTTTAACTGTTAGTGATCGGCTTTATGAAGTTCGCCAGCTCACGCCCCGGACTTGGTTATACATTACTGAGTATGACGGCTCGAACATGACCACGGGGCAAGTGTATCGTTATTTTTTAGCGAGCAAGATTGACGGCGATCCGCTGGTGGCTCTCGAAAAACAACATATCGCGCCCACGCTTACAGCGAACACCGCCCGCGCGAAAGTTGACGGCATAGGCAACAATATCTCATTTACTGTTTATGGCACCGTGTACAGCTTTACAACGTCCGCATTTTTTTATGATGCTGACGGAATAGCTGCCGCGCCTTCAATCGACTTAACGGCCCGTGGCGAGGGCTGGGACAAGGGGAAATTTAGTCGATAATAAATATTTATTTAAAAACAGAGGATACGCGGATATGCCTTTCCCCACGAGCTGATAAGAAATGCTAAGGTTTTTGGGGGCACCTTGCCGGAAGCTAACCCGTGAGGCATTCAGGTTTATACAGGAGAGGGAATGGATAAGGCGCTAAAACATCAACTTCAGGAGCTGCGTAGGGAGGCCAGAGCCTTTCATTTTTCGCAGTTGGAGAAAAAGGCGCAGCATGATGCTTCACGCGAGGCTTACTTTTCAATGCCGCCCAGATTCAGGCCGCAGCCAGCGCCCGGTCGTTACGAATGGGAGCCGTGGCCAGAGCATTTACGCGGTATTCCATGCGGAGCGACAACCCGCGCCGGCACCCCCTGCAAAATAACCGTACTCTACCGTAGCAGGCGCTGTCAGCGGCGCTCTGGCGCGTTCAGCCATTTTAGGTAGTGAGCGCACCCTCAAAACAGATCGTGCGCATGGCAGGTCGCTGGCGCGTCACAGCATGGCAAAAAAATCTTTCGCAGACAAAAATCGCACTACACCGCACCCGCCTGCGGTTTTTGGATCGTAAAAATTTTTCAGTTTTATTTTCCTACAAACCAGGCCGCCACACCGCGCCAGTGCTGGCGGCTTTGCGGAAAACCGGAACTGAAAAGTTTGAAGAGAATTTCAGTGTTTTTCACTTTTATGGATCTGTGGAGGATCTAAGGAAAATCATAACCAACAGATAAATAAGAGAAAAATTAATTTTATGTGAGATTTGAAGGATCGTTTTGGTTTCTTGTCTTAACGGCGCAACCGGGCGACAGGGCAGAGCTGGCGCGGTACAGGGGGAAATTAAGGATTACTGGAAAACTGAAAAATTACGTCTGGAAGCGCCCGTGAGCTTTGGTTATTCTTTGTTCGGGTTCAGAACAATACGGATGAGATATAGATATTAAACAGGTTGCATTAGGGATTCTCGATGGGATCTCCTCCATACCAAACACAGCTTACATGGGTGTTGTAAGAAGCTGGGAGGGAAGCGGGCTTGCCGGGGATAGCGCTAAACAAAGAAACCAGGCTTAGACGGAGCGTTTTTTCTATATGCTCAAGAGCCTGGGTAATGCTGAGTCACCATTACGCAGACTAATAACTATCGTTTTCACGTCGTTCTATCAGAAACTCAATGATGATGGTAAAGAGGCCGTAAACAATAAATTGGGTTACGGAGCCGGGAGCGTTGGTGGGCGAACAGCAGGGCAAATAGCTCTGGCACAGTCAACCGCAAGTCTGATGTTGAACCGTCTGGCGATTGACCAGGCGTACAAGCATTTTATTCGGTTCAGCGCTTCAGCAGCGTTAAACGTCGTGATGTTTCAGGGAATCATCGAAGAGTCAGCCAGAGCGTCAAGACGGATGAAAGCTAAATATCCCTCTACATACGCCAGGGTGTCAAAAGAGAATCTGGATATGGTCTATTTTCTCGTTGAACAGCAGTTAGAGCCTTACCTGGTGTTCATTGAAGGACACCCTATTGATTGCAAAGGAATACAGAATGAAATTTGTATAATCGTTAATGTCCCACGCAATTGAGGGAACCATCACCTTTCTGGCTGTGATTTTTGCTATGGGGTCATTCTTCTGGTTTGAAAGCACATGGATGAAGATTGCCGGGTGTGTTGGTGCATTGATAGTCGGCTACTTGCTTTCATACGGAGCGGCAAAAATCAGAGGCGGATAATAAAAAAATCATGCACTACTATGCAGAATGCGGCCTGGCGGATGCCTGCAAAAAATAGTGAGGGGACAAAAAGGGGCACCCGCAATTCCCTTAACAAAAAAGCCACTCATGTGAGTGACTTAATTATATGATTCTAAAAATAAAATTTGGTGGCCCCTGCTGGACTTGAACCAGCGACCAAGCGATTATGAGTCGCCTGCTCTAACCACTGAGCTAAGGGGCCGTGGCGGTGAATTATAAAGTAACTCCCCTCAGCAATCCAGCCATTCACACCTGCCTGCTGTTTTTATAAACAACGCATAATCAATCCTTTATACTTCCCTGACGATGTATTGAGCGGGAGTAATGATGATCAACGATATTCTGGCCCCTGGCCTGCGGGTGGTGTTCTGCGGCATTAACCCGGGCAAGTCCTCGGCGCACACCGGTTTTCACTTTGCCCATCCGGGAAATCGCTTCTGGAAGGTGATCTATCAGGCCGGGTTTACCGACAGGTTACTAAAGCCCGAAGAGGAACAGCACCTGCTGGATACGCGCTGCGGCATTACCATGCTGGTTGAGCGGCCTACGGTACAGGCGAGCGAAGTCAACCTGCATGAGTTGCGCAGTGGCGGCCGGGAGCTGATCAAGAAGATTGAAGATTATCAGCCCGCCGCGCTGGCGATCCTCGGTAAACAGGCCTACGAGCAGGCATTCAGTCAGCGTGGGGCGCAGTGGGGCAAGCAGGCTATCACCATCGGTGTGACGCAGGTGTGGGTGCTGCCGAATCCGAGCGGGCTCAACAGGGCAACGCTGGACAAGCTGGTAGAGGCCTATCGGGAGCTGGATGAGGCGCTGATGGTGCGGGGGCTTTAATCCTCTGCGGCCTGATGCCCTTACCCCACATGGAGAGGGAATAAACAAAAAAAAAGCTCCCGATTGGGAGCTTTTTGCTGTTTACCTGGGTTAGTCGTCCAGGAAGCTACGCAGCACTTCAGAGCGGCTTGGGTGACGCAGCTTACGCAGCGCCTTCGCTTCGATCTGACGGATACGTTCGCGGGTTACGTCGAATTGTTTACCCACTTCTTCCAGCGTGTGGTCGGTGTTCATATCGATACCGAAACGCATACGCAGCACTTTGGCTTCACGGGCGGTCAGGCCGGCCAGAACGTCGTGCGTGGCAGCACGCAGGCTCTCGGTGGTGGCAGAGTCCAGCGGCAGCTCGAGGGTGGTATCCTCGATGAAATCCCCCAGATGCGAATCTTCATCGTCACCGATAGGTGTTTCCATGGAGATTGGCTCTTTGGCGATCTTCAGCACTTTACGGATCTTGTCTTCCGGCATCAGCATGCGCTCGGCCAGCTCTTCAGGCGTCGGCTCACGACCCATCTCCTGCAGCATCTGGCGGGAAATACGGTTGAGCTTGTTGATGGTCTCAATCATATGCACCGGAATACGGATGGTGCGCGCCTGATCCGCGATAGAGCGGGTGATAGCCTGACGGATCCACCAGGTTGCGTAGGTGGAGAACTTGTAACCACGACGGTATTCAAACTTATCTACCGCTTTCATCAGACCGATGTTGCCTTCCTGAATCAGATCCAGGAACTGCAGACCACGGTTGGTGTATTTCTTGGCGATAGAGATAACCAGACGTAAGTTCGCTTCAACCATCTCTTTCTTCGCGCGGCGGGCTTTCGCTTCACCGATGGACATACGACGGTTGATGTCTTTAACCTGCTCGATGGTCAGGCCAGTCTCTTCTTCAATCTGCTGCAGTTTCTGCAGGCCGCGATACACGTCTTCTTTCACGTCGTGCAGTTTTTCAGACCACGGCTTGTTCATCGCGATAGCTGCGTTGAACCAGGTTTCGCTGGTTTCGTTGCCGGTGAAGAGGGTGATGAAGTTCTTCTTCGGCATTTTGCACTGCTCAACGCACAGCTTCATGATGATGCGTTCCTGGGTACGTACGCGATCCATCATCACGCGCATGCTGTTCACCAGGTAGTCGAACTGTTTTGGCACCAGGCGGAACTGTTTGAACACTTCAGACAGTTTCAGGATCTCTTCCTGAGCGGCGGCATGGCTGCGGCCTTTCGCTTTGATGGTGTCACGCGTCACTTCGTATTGAGTACGCAGCTCGGCAAATTTCTCACGTGCCAGTTCCGGGTCGATGCTGTTGTCATCATCCGCGGTGTCGTCGTCGCTCTCTTCCTCATCTTCGTCTTCGTCATCATCCATCTCTTCCTGAGACAGTTCAGAACCGACGTGAGTAGCGGTTGGTGCCATATCTTCTTCAGCGTTCGGGTCGACAAAACCGGTGATCAGGTCAGACAGGCGCGCTTCTTCCGCTTCAACGCGATCGTACTGCTCCAGCAGATAGGTGATCGCTTCCGGGTACTCAGCTACAGAGCACTGAACCTGGTTGATCCCGTCTTCGATGCGTTTTGCGATGTCAATTTCGCCTTCGCGGGTCAACAGTTCAACGGTACCCATTTCGCGCATGTACATGCGGACCGGGTCAGTAGTACGCCCGATTTCAGATTCCACGCTGGACAGTACCTGTGCAGCAGCTTCTTCCGCATCTTCGTCAGTGTTGTTGGAGGTTTCAGCCAGCAACAGATCATCGGCATCCGGTGCTTCTTCCATCACCTGAATGCCCATGTCATTGATCATTTGGATGATATCTTCGATTTGATCTGAATCGACGATATCTTCCGGCAGATGGTCATTGACCTCGGCATAGGTCAGATAGCCTTGCTCCTTACCACGTTGGACAAGAAGTTTCAGCTGTGACTGCGGGTTTTGCTCCATAAGACGGTATCCACACTTAATTCGTTTGATTGGTGTCGGCGATGGGGCTGCCAACCTTTAAAGCGAGGGCGTACTTATATTTTTGCCGCTGCCTCTCAGTGCGGCTGCCGGGGGCTTCCCGATCGATATTCGGCACTTAAGCCGTTAAATACTTTTGTCTTTGACTTATTTCTTCGCCAGTTCCTGGTTAATCATCCAGAGCTCCCGGCGCTCTTCGCTGCTCAAACCGTGTGTGCGCTCGCGAGCAATCAACTCTTCCTGGCGCAGCTCAAGCATCGAATCAAACATATGGTTGAGTGAGTCGGTGAACGTTTTTTCTGCAATGTCCTTATCAGCTATATCGTCCCACATCGACAATTTTTCAAGGGTAGCGGCCTCTTTTGTGCCGCGATAATGCTCTAAAAGTTGTCCGGTGGTCAGACCTGGCTGAGACAAACAAGTGTTGACCAGTTCTGAAAATAAGCCAAGTCCGGGCAATTTTTCGTGGTCCAAACCCGCCAGCGACGGCACCTGCGGCGCAAGCTCGGGGTTTTGAACCAGCAACCCTATCAGTATACGCATGGTTGTGCGTTTTAGCTGAGGCGCGGCGCGAACCGTGCCGTTTTCAGCCTGTTTAGGCATTAATCGTTCAAGCTGGCTGTCATCCAGAATGCCGAGCTTGTTGCCTAACTCCTGACGCAGATAGATACGCAGCGTTTCGCCGGGCACCTGGCTGATTAACGGCAGCGCCAGTGTACTGAGCTGCGCGCGCCCGTCAGGGGTACTCAAATCGACCTGCGGCATCAGGCTGTTAAACAAAAACGTGGAGAGCGGCTGAGCCTGCTCCATCCGCGCTTCAAACGCCGCTTTGCCCTCTTTACGCACCAGCGTATCCGGGTCTTCACCGTCAGGCAGAAACATAAAGCGCAACTGACGGCCGTCGGTCATGTAAGGTAGCGCGGTTTCCAGTGCGCGCCAGGCGGCGTCACGTCCTGCGCGGTCACCGTCGTAACAACAAATCACGTTGTTGGTCACGCGGAACAGCAGCTGGATATGATCCGCCGTTGTGGACGTTCCTAACGACGCAACCGCGTAGTTAATGTCGTACTGCGCCAGCGCAACGACGTCCATATACCCTTCGACGACCAGAAGACGCGGAGGTTCCGCATTGTTCTGTTGCGCCTCATAAAGGCCGTAAAGCTGGCGGCCCTTATGGAAAATATCGGTTTCCGGGGAGTTGAGATACTTCGGCAGGGCATCACCCAGCACGCGACCACCAAAACCAATCACCCGGCCACGCTTGTCGCGGATCGGGAACATCACCCGTTCACGGAAGCGGTCGTAGCTACGTCCCTGGTCGTTGGTGACCAGCATGCCTGCATCGATAAGAGACTTACGATCTTCGCTATTGCCGCCAAAACGCTTTAACACGTTGTCCCAGCCGGGCGGGGCGTAACCAATAGCGAAACGCGCAATGACCTCATCGCTCAGTCCGCGCTTGTTCAGATACTGACGCGCAGGCTCAGCCGCAGAGTGCTTAAGAGACTGTTGGTAAAACGAATTCAGGCCATCCATCAGTTGATACAGCGTTTGCCGTTGATGGCGCTCGATCTGACTTGGTCCACTGCCTGCTTCATACGGCACTTCAAGGTTATGCATCGCCGCCAGCTCTTCGACGGTTTCAACGAACTCGAGCTTGTCGTAGTTCATTAAAAAATCAACGGCATTACCGTGAGCACCACAGCCGAAGCAATGGTAAAACTGCTTTTCACCGTTTACGGTGAAGGAGGGGGTTTTTTCGTTATGGAACGGACAGCACGCATGGTAATTCTTGCCCTGCTTTTTCAGCTTTACCCGCGCGTCGATGAGATCGACGATGTCGGTTCTGGCGAGCAGGTCATTGATGAAAACGCGTGGGATTCTTCCGGCCATATGCCCCAAAATTTAAGCGACTTATAAACGAAAACAAGCCGCGCATTCCTTCCGGAAGCACGGCCTTACGACTATTACTCTGTCTGTCAATTGAGGGCGTTGGCCCTCAATCAATTAGTACAGACGAGTACGGCGTGCGTTTTCGCGAGCCAGTTTCTTCGCGTGACGTTTCACAGCGGAAGCTTTAGCGCGCTTACGTTCGGTCGTTGGTTTTTCATAAAACTCACGACGACGAACTTCAGCCAGAACACCTGCTTTCTCGCATGAACGTTTGAAGCGACGCAGTGCTACGTCGAACGGCTCGTTTTCACGTACTTTAATTACCGGCATGTAACTCTCACCTTTAATAAATTCGGTTTGCCGCTGGCATCAGCGCCAGCTTATTTCAAAATGGTGCGGAATTTTACTGCAAATGCTGCTGCTTTGTAAAGCACCGAAGCGATTTTGAAAGGGACTTTTATAAGGGGGGAGAGTATACACGAGCGGATGTCCTGGGGCGAACAAAGTTTTACATCAACCCGCATTCGCCCTACACTGCGCGGTATTGAAGCGAGGTAAAACAAGTCATGCGTGTACTGGGTATTGAAACATCCTGCGATGAAACCGGCATCGCCATTTACGACGACGAAAAAGGGCTTCTGGCCAACCAACTGTATAGTCAGGTGAAATTGCACGCTGACTACGGCGGCGTCGTGCCTGAACTGGCCTCTCGTGACCACGTGCGTAAAACGGTTCCCCTGATTCAGGCGGCGTTGAAAGAGGCCGGGTTGCGTTCAAACGATATTGATGCCGTGGCCTATACCGCAGGCCCGGGGCTGGTTGGCGCGCTGCTGGTTGGCGCCACGGTGGGACGTTCGCTGGCGTTCGCGTGGGATGTGCCGGCCATTCCGGTTCACCATATGGAAGGGCATCTTCTGGCACCGATGCTGGAAGAGAATCCGCCTGAGTTTCCGTTTGTGGCGCTGCTGGTCTCAGGTGGGCATACCCAGCTGATCAGCGTGACGGGCATTGGCAAGTATGAACTGCTGGGCGAGTCGATCGACGACGCCGCCGGTGAAGCGTTCGACAAAACCGCCAAACTGCTGGGGCTGGATTACCCGGGCGGCCCGATGCTGTCCAGAATGGCGTCGCAGGGAACGGAAGGGCGCTTTGTCTTCCCGCGCCCGATGACCGACCGGCCAGGGCTGGATTTCAGCTTCTCCGGGCTGAAAACCTTCGCGGCCAACACTATCCGCAATAATGATGACAGCGAGCAGACCCGGGCCGATATTGCCCGCGCGTTCGAAGATGCGGTGGTCGATACGCTGATGATCAAGTGCAAGCGCGCGCTGGATCAGACCGGCTTTAAGCGTCTGGTGATGGCCGGTGGCGTCAGCGCCAACCGCACGCTGCGCGCGAAGCTGGCCGAGATGATGCAAAAACGTCGCGGGGAAGTGTTCTATGCGCGTCCGGAATTCTGTACCGATAACGGGGCGATGATCGCCTACGCCGGGATGGTGCGTCTGAACGCGGGAGCGACCGCCGATCTCAGCGTCTCCGTACGTCCGCGTTGGCCGCTGGCGGAACTGCCCGAGGCCTGAAGGCGCTAAACCCGGATGTCAGATGGCGATATCAAACATCCGGGTTGTGGTGAGCAGACAATAAAGATGGCAGTCGCTGGCGACATGTAATTTCTCCATCGCCCGAAGTTTATGTGCGCTGACGGTTTTGATGCTCAGATGCATCTGCCTCGCGATTGCCACCAGCGGCAACCCTCTGCACAGCAGACGCAGCACATCCATCTCACGCGGCGACAGCTCGTCTGCGCTCTGCTTTCCTGACTGGAAAAAGGCGTTCATTGTTGAGCGCTCAATATACATCTCCCCGCCAGCCACGGTAACCAGGGCCTGAATGAGCCGCTTTTCACTGACATTGCGGGTAATGTAGCCGTGGGCGCCCGCTTTCAGCGCCGCGCGGATCAGCTGTGGGTTGCTGTAGGGGGAAACCATAATAACCTTCAGCAGCGGATATTGACGGGTGATCCACTTCAGCAGCGCTAGACCATCCATTCCGCAGGCAGGATGTGGCCCCTGCGATGTGCGCAGGTTGTAGCCCAGCAGCAAAATGTCAGGCGTTTCTTGCGCGAGCATCTCCACCAGGGCTGATGTCGCATCCGCTTCCCCCGCCAAAGTAAAGGAAAGCGAGTGAAGACTCAGATTAGTTGCCAGCTGATCCACAATAATGGCGTACAGTCCCCGCCGAAAAATAGGGTTTTCATCAGCAATGGTAAATTTGACGGTCACGGAGGTTCCTCTTGCGTTATACGCGTATATGTCCTGGTTGAAATTATTTTACCTGAGAGATGGTTTTATCTGTAAAACTTGCGGGAAGATATTTTTATTGTCGTTATTTGTTTTTAAGTAATTTTATTTGCATGACTGGTTGACTTATTTCCTCTCTTTTTTGTGACGATTTATAAAGAAAGTTCTCAGCGTTAAATAGAGGGTTCTCATTGTTCCGTGATGCGCATTAATACAGTTTGAATAAAGCAATTAAGCGTATACATGTCATAAAGGAACAATGGCTCAAATGAAAAAAAGTATTCTCTCACTGTTAATTTGCGCAGCGGTAACCAGTTCTGCGTATGCTGAAGCAGCAACAAAGGTAGAGTTCGCTCAGGAGGGCGTCACGTATACGGCTATCGTCGTAAAACTTAAGCCCGGCAAGCCCCTGCTGAAAGCTACAAACACCGCCACCACGACGGCGCCAGATGAGCTCACGCTCGGCGATCCCTCTTTAGTGGCGAATAAAATGTTTCGCTCCAATAAACTTCGTAGCACCCAGTCAGATGAATTAACTAAACTGGATGCTACCTACGGGTTTGATCGCTATATGCGGATAGATATTCCTGAAAACAAAAGTCAGGATAAAGCCTTTATTAACCACGCGATTGCCGAGCTGGAACAAAATCCAAAAGTTGAATTAGTGTATGCGGAAGCCATGCCGGTTTCGCTGGATGAATATCAACATGATAATACCACGGCGCCGCTTTTACGCCAGTCCGCCGGAAATGCGACGCTGACCGCTACTGCCGTTCCTGATTTCCGTAACCTGCAGGATTATTTAAAATCCTCTGCGGAAAAACGCCCGGGTTATTATATGGGTGGGGTTAACCGCGACGGCGTTAGCGGTTATGCCGGTAGCGATGGGACTGGCGTTACCATTATCTCCACCGAAAACTGCGCCTGGAACACCAGCCACGTTAACTTACCGGCGATGGCCCTGAGCCAGGGCGACCGCACCTGGAAACCCGGCTGTGGCGATCATGACTCCTCTTCCGTGGGGATT
Organism: Enterobacter sp. BIDMC92; assembly: GCF_001030225.1. NCBI lineage: Bacteria > Pseudomonadati > Pseudomonadota > Gammaproteobacteria > Enterobacterales > Enterobacteriaceae > Enterobacter > Enterobacter sp. BIDMC92. Next base: position 4,083,179 of record NZ_KQ087598.1, on the reverse strand, counting down.
ATGGCAGGGAAAGATATCGGCAGCGGTATTCGCGGCTTTGCCTGGAACAGTAAGGTGGGTTATGCCGCCTGGCAGACGAACAATCTCTATAACATGATCCCCCTGCTGAAAGCGGGTGACGTGGTGCAGGTGGGTATGCAGGCCGAAAGCGCCAAACCTGCTGGCTGCACGAAAGAGTGTTATAACCCGTGGGAGGCGCAGCCAGCCTTCTTTGATATCACTAAGGCGCTGACCGATAAAGGGGTATATGTCATCGCTGCCGCAGGTAATGGTGGCCTCAGCCTTGACGATCCGGCTTACAACGGCAAATTTGATCTGTCAGTGAAGGATTCCGGCGCGATTATTGTTGGCGCAATGTGTGCGAGTGATGGCAAAAAAGCGTACTTCAGCAGCTATGGTTCACGCGTGACCAGCGCGGCATGGGGCTGCTGGGACGTGGTGACCACCGGCAGTGGCGATTTGTACAGAGACGGCGTCAATAACTACACCCGTTCATTTGCCGGTACGTCCTCCGCTAACCCCATCATTGCAGGTGTGGTGGCGAGCCTGTCAGGGATTGCAAAAGCGCACGGGATTACCGTTACGCCGAAGCAGATGCGTCAGATTCTGCAGGAAACCGGGACGCCGCTGGCAAACGGGGATTCGGCCAGGATTGGCACCTTCCCGGATATGGAGCGTGCGGTTGCCCGTATTATGGCGCTGAAAGACGGCGGCACGCCTGCCGCTCCGGCGCCAACTGCCGCCGCGGGAGCGGATTATACGATGGTCTCCCCGACGACTGGCGTAAGTACCTATCCACTGGACGGCAGCAAGAGCCTGAATGCCGTATCCTTTAACTGGAGCGTGACGAAAGGGGCGGGAACCTTCTCGCTGGAAGAAAAACTGAACGGCACGCTGGTCAAGAGTGTGGATAGCGCGCATGCCTATGCCGTCATTCCTGCCAACAGCGAGGGAGAGGCGACCTACACCCTGACCACCACCGGCGCGGATGGGCGTACCGCGACCGACAGCATGACCATTAAGGTCAGTAAGCCCGTGGTGCCGCCGAAGGACGATACGCCGGCGAAAGATGACACGCCGGTAAAACCTGCGGCGCCGGCCTACAACGCCAAAATTGCCTATCCAACCAAATGCACCAAAGTCTCGTACGACGGTAAAATCTGGTTTAACCAGTGGTATGTCAACCCGGGCCAGGAAACGCCGGGAACCGGCGGCCAGTGGGGCGCATGGCGCGAACAGGGTTCTTCTAATAACAGCTGTAAATAACCCTCACGGCCTGGCGTTATGCCAGGCCTTTTTTAGATCCGCAACATCCCTTTCTCTTCCAGAAACGCAACGATCGTCGCCAGACCGTCACCCGCTTTCAGGTTGGTAAAGGTCCACGGACGCTCGCCGCGCATGCGGTTGGTGTCGCGCTCCATCACCTCCAGCGAAGCGCCCACGTACGGCGCGAGATCGGTTTTGTTGATCACCAGAAAATCGGATTTGGTGATCCCCGGCCCGCCCTTGCGCGGGATCTTCTCACCTTCGGCCACGTCGATGACGTAGATCGTCAGGTCAGCCAGCTCAGGGCTGAAGGTCGCGCTCAGGTTATCGCCGCCGCTTTCAACGAAGATCAGATCCAGATTGCCGAATTTTTCGCTCAGCGCTTCAACGGCCGCCAGGTTCATTGAGGCATCTTCGCGGATGGCGGTGTGCGGGCAGCCGCCAGTCTCCACGCCGACGATGCGCTCCGGCTCAAGGGCGCCCGCTTCGGTCAGGATGCGCTGATCCTCTTTGGTGTAGATATCATTCGTCACCACCGCCAGGTGATACGTGTCGCGCATCGCCTTGCAGAGTGCTTCCAGCAGCGCGGTTTTGCCCGAACCCACCGGGCCGCCCACGCCCACGCGCAGGGGATGTTTGTAATCAGCCATGTTGCTTCCTCAGGAACGGAAAAGTCGTGAATATTGTGTTTCGTGGCGGGCAGAAGCGATGGCGGAAAGCGGCGTTGCCGCCCCCAGCTCGTCGTCGCCACGTAAAAAAGCCTGTTCAAGCCCGGCCGCAAAATGGTCGCTCAGCGCAATAATCAGCTGCTGTGCGGCCTGTTGCCCAAACGGCACCAGCTTGACGCCCGCCATTACCGCGCTCTCAATCCAGCTATAGCCGAGACTCAGGGCCAGCTCGCGCACGCCAATGCCCCAGCGTACGCCGAGCCACGCCATGCCGCAGAGCTGGCTCTGCATAAACAGCGTCTGCCACCGGGCCGGGCAGTCCGGCTCCCAGCTTTTAATGAGACGCGTAAAGGCGGCACCGCGATTGCGCTCTTCTTCCCGCAGTTCACGGGTTTCCCTGCAGGCGAGAAGGTAAGCCGTCCAGCGTTTTGCTGCCGCAAGGTCGCCTTGTTCACAGGCCCGGTACAGCCGGACAAACAGCGGCAGGTCAACGCAGAAAAAGCTCTGCTCCATCTGTAGCGTTTGCCAGCGTTTAAAGGCGTCGGCATCTGTGATCCAGCCTGCTTCCACGGCCCACTCCAGCCCCTGCGACCAGGTAAATGACCCGACCGGCAGGCTGCTGCTGGAGAGCTGCATCAGGCGCAGCCACTGGCGGGAATGCTCCATCAGCTCATCAGCGCCAGCAGGGCAGAGACGATCAGCCCGCCGCCGAAGGTTTTGCGCAGGCCGTCGTGTCGGCGCAGCAGCAAGCCTGCGGCGAAACTGGCGCACAGTACGGTAGCGCTGGCGAACATAAACCCGCTGGTAAAGAGCCAGAAGCTATGGCCGGACATCTCCACGCCGTGCGCCCAGCCGTGGAACATCGCCAGGGCTGGCACCGCCAGCAGCAGGCGGTTTTCGGTTTTAAACATCATCACGCCGCAGACCGCCAGCGAGGCGATAATCAGCATCTCCATGCCGCTAAAGCCGCCGAGCAGGCTACCCGCCACGGCGCCGACAAGCATCATCCCGAGGGTGGCAAACGGCAGCAGCAGTTTGCGGCCGCTCAGCGCCGAGAGCACGCCGGCGCCCGCCAGCATCAGCAAGTGATCGAGCCCGGTCAGCGGGTGGAAGAAACCAGCCTGAAAGCTGTCGGCGCCGTGGCCAGGATGGGCGAGCGCGGGAACCGAAAAGGCCAGCAGTAACAGGGGAAGTAACGTGCGCATGAGTAATCCTTAGTGTGAATGGGCGTGAGAGTGGCTATGACTGTGGGCATCGCTGGCATACGCGCCCGCTTCCGGTTCAAATGGCAGCGTGGCGTACGTCACCTCCAGCCCGAACTGGCGCAGCATGTCGTCGAGAACATGATCGTGGTGGTAGCGCAACTCGCCGGGCATCACCTGCAAAGGCACGTGGCGGTTGCCCAGGTGGTAGCAGGCGCGGGCGAGCAGGAACGGATCGGCGCAGCGCACCACGGAGACGGACTCCGGGGCGGCGATCACTTCGATCACCTCGCTGCCGTCGTCGTTGCTGAGCAGGTCGCCGCCGCGCAGCAGTAAACCGCGCGGCAGCATCAGTCCGGCTTCGCGTCCGTCGTTCAGCGCCACGCGGGCGCGGCTTTTCACCCGCACGTCAATCGGCAGCGTGACGCTGGCGGTAATCGGGTGCGCATGGTCCAGGCGTTGGGTTAAATAGATCATCATCACTCCTCAAAACAGGAAATAGCGTTGCGCCATCGGCAGAACCTCAGCCGGTTCGCTGGTAATCAGTTCACCGTCAACGCGCACTTCATAGGTTTGCGAATCGACGGTGATAGTTGGTTGCAGGCCGTTATGGATCATGTCCGCCTTTTTCACCGTCCGGCACCCTTTCACCACCGCGGTGGCGCTCTGCAGGTTGAGCTGCTGCGGGATGCCCAGCGCGTCAGCGGCCTGCGAGACAAACGTCAGCCGCGTGGCGTGACGCGCGGCACCCAGCGCACCAAACATCGGGCGATAGTGGACCGGTTGCGGGGTGGGTATGGAGGCGTTGATATCGCCCATCGGCGCGCAGGCGATCATTCCGCCCTTGACGATGGTGGCGGGTTTTACGCCGAAGAACGCCGGGGACCAGACCACTAAATCCGCCAGCTTGCCCGCCTCGATGGAGCCTACTTCATGGGCGATGCCGTGGGTGAGCGCCGGGTTAATGGTGTATTTGGCGATATAGCGCTTCACGCGGAAGTTGTCGTTATCGCCGCTTTCTTCCGGCAGGGCGCCGCGCTGGACCTTCATGCGGTGCGCCACCTGCCAGGTGCGGATAATCACTTCTCCCACGCGGCCCATGGCCTGAGAGTCTGACGAAGTGAGAGAAAACGCGCCGATATCGTGCAGCACGTCTTCGGCGGCGATGGTCTCCCGGCGAATGCGGGATTCGGCAAAGGCTACGTCTTCGGCGATATCCGGATCGAGGTGGTGACACACCATCAGCATGTCGAGATGCTCGTCGATGGTATTCACCGTGTAGGGCAGCGTCGGGTTGGTGGAGGAGGGCAGAATATTCGGGTGCGCGCAGGCGGTGATAATATCCGGCGCATGGCCGCCACCTGCCCCTTCGGTGTGGAAGGTGTGGATAGTTCGCCCGCCAATGGCGGACAGCGTGTCCTCCACAAAGCCGGACTCGTTCAGCGTGTCGCTGTGCAGCGCCACCTGAATATCCATCTCTTCAGCCACCTCAAGCGAGCAGTTGATCGCCGCAGGCGTCGCGCCCCAGTCCTCGTGGATCTTAAGCCCAATGGCGCCGGCTGCGATTTGCTCGCGCAGCGCGTCGGGGTTTGAACCGTTGCCCTTGCCGAGCAGACCGATGTTCACCGGCAGAGTATCCGCAGCCTGCAGCATGCGGGCGATATACCAAGGGCCGGGCGTGCAGGTGGTGGCGTTGGTGCCCGCCGCGGGCCCGGTGCCGCCGCCGATCATGGTGGTGACGCCGGAGACCAGCGCCTCTTCCGCCTGCTGCGGGCAGATCCAGTGGATGTGGGTGTCGATCCCGCCGGCGGTGACGATCTTCCCTTCGGCAGCGATCACTTCCGTCGCGGCGCCAATCGGGATCGTTACGCCGGGCTGAATGTCCGGGTTGCCGGCTTTGCCGACGGCAAAGATCCGCCCGTTCTTCACGCCGATGTCGGCTTTCACGATCCCCCAGTGATCGACAATCAGCGCGTTGGTCAGCACCAGATCCACGCAGTCGTCTGCGGTCATCTGCCCCTGGCCCATGCCGTCGCGGATCACCTTCCCGCCGCCGAACTTGACCTCTTCGCCGTAGACGGTGAGATCGTCTTCCACTTCGATCCACAACTCGCTGTCGGCCAGCCGAACTTTATCGCCGGTGGTAGGGCCGAACATATCGGCGTAAGCCTGGCGCGAAATCTCAGCCATTTTTCACCTCTCCCATTACCTCGCCGCGAAAACCGACGATGCGCTGCGCGCCCGTCACCTGCACCAGCGTCACTTCACGCTTCTGGCCGGGCTCGAAGCGCACGGCGGTACCCGCCGGGATATTCAGCCGGTAGCCGCGGGTGGCCTCCCGGTCAAACTTCAGCGCCGGGTTGACCTCGTAAAAGTGGTAGTGCGACCCGACCTGGATCGGCCTGTCGCCGTGGTTTTCGACGATGACACGCCGGGTGTCTCGCCCGACGTTGAGGGCGATAGTACCGGGCTTGATCTGGTATTCACCTGGGATCATCACGCGCTCCTTAGACGATCGGGTTATGGACGGTGACGAGCTTGGATCCGTCCGGGAAGGTGGCTTCCACCTGAATATCCGGGATCATCTCCGGTACGCCCTCCATCACCTGGTCACGTCTCAGAACGTGGCGGCCCGCCTCCATCAGTGCGGCGACGGTTTCGCCATCGCGCGCGCCTTCCATAATGAAGGCGCTGATCAGCGCGACCGATTCCGGGTAATTGAGCTTTACTCCGCGCGCAAGGCGGCGTTCGGCAACCAGCGCGGCGGTGAACAGCAACAGCTTGTCTTTTTCTCTGGGGGTCAGTTCCATAACGTTTCTCTTATGTCTGCCAGATACGCGGCGAACAGGCGGGTTTGGTGGTGAGAAGCGGGCGAAGCGACTGCCAGATGTCGCGCATCACCCGCTGGCAAATCAGGTTGTCGTGGGAGAGAAAACGCACCGACATGAGATCGTCCGTGAGCGTGGCGCCCGCAAACGTATCCAGTGGGGCGAGCAGCACCCGCGCCGCGTCGAGATGTTCTTCTCTGGCCGGATAGAACAGCAGCGTGCCGAGCCACGGTTGCCCGGCAACGGGCGTGAGATCGCCGTTGCTGAGATGCTGACGTTCAATCAGGCGCGGTTCGTCGTCGACCCACACCTCAAGGCGGCTCTCCAGCGTGCCGTGGCTAAAGGTCTCACCGATCACCGGACGCCCCAGGCAGTACAACTCCCACGCCAGCAGCGTACTGGAGGCCTTCAGATGGAAGACGGAACGCAGCGCGGCATTGGCGCCGGGAAAGATAATGGTGTCCTGCGGCAGCCACTCCAGCGTGGAGCCATCATCGAGATAAAAGTGCTGATTCAGGCAGGCCTGCGGGCCGCTGCTGCGATAGAACTTACTGGCGCCGGGCATGGTGATGAGCGCGTGGCTATTGGCGTCCAGCCGGACAGATATGTCCAGCGTATCGCCGCCCACAACGCCACCTGGTGGGTGCAGCAGATAGAGGTGGCAGGTTTCACCTTCAGGATAAAACGGCCGCTGAACGGTTAGCGGCCCGAGGTGATGAGCGGAGTGCAGGAGGGTTTTCTCAGGGGTGTGACAAAACTGCAGGGCAAGCGACGCCTGCCAGCCTTTATACGTATTATCAGTGACCTGAGCTGCTAACATGCTGCATCCATCTGCTCATCATCGGGGTCGTTTCAGTATGCCCTGGCAGAATTGAAGGCTGTCATATGAGTCGCTTATGGATAAAAACCGGCTCATATGATTAATGCAGGCCGGGTAAGCGCAGCGCCACCCGGCAAGAAAGGCGATGAGACTAGCGGTAATCCTCCGCATCCACGTCATACCCGGACGGCTCCCAGCGGATCGCCAGCAGCGAGGCCAGGCCGATAAACGGCGCCAGCGCAATCACCCAGAACACGGCGGTATCAAGGGATGCGACCAGCAGCGGGAAAAGGAACAGCGACAGCGTGGAACTGCTGCGCATCAGCGTCTGGTTGAGACCCACGCCGACGCCGCGCAGCGAGGTCGGGTAGCTCAGGGAGGCAAACGTCATGGTATGCGCACCCGGACCAAAGCCCTGGCCGAACAGGAACAGGGCCAGCATGCCGACGGCGACCACACCTTCCGTTGCGCCTTCAGGCCGCCCCACCAGCGCCAGCCCGAGCAGCGCGACCAGCTGGCAGGCGTAGCCCGCAAGCGACATCCGCCAGGCACCGAAGCGCGGCACGTAGCGTACCGCCAGCAGCCCGCCGACGAAGGCAAACAGCAGGTTAAGCACCAGGGAAATCAGAATGGTCGTCAGCATCGACTGAACAAAGAAGCTGGAGATGATCACCGGCAGACCAAACGCCACGGCGTTATAGGCGAAGGAGGAGACCACAGACAGCAGCGTGGCGAGCGTCGTACGGCGTAAATAGATGCCGCGAAACAGGTTCAGGTAGTTTGCCCATTTTGCTTTATTGACGACAGGTGCTGGCTGGCTGAGCGCGTCCTGCGGTACGTGGGCATTGATGTTATAAGACTGTCGTAAAATCGACGCCGCCTCTTTCAGGTTGCCCTGATTCGCCGCCCAGACCGGCGATTCGCTCATATAGCGGCTACGAATAGCAATAATCACCAGCGCCGGCACCGCGCCAAAACCGAGGATCAGGCGCCACAGCCAGTCACTGTGGCTTTCCGGCAGCACGGCGTAGAAGAAGAGCACCAGCAGATAGGAGACGCTGATGGCGGCATACCAGGTGGGGCACCACATCGCGACGCTGGAGGCTTTGTTTCCCGGGCCTTTCAGCCTGGCAAACTCGCTTAAAAAGGCCATCGCCACGGGCAGGTCGATCCCGACCCCAAGCCCCATTACAAACCGGGCGCCCGCCAGCACGTATTCGTTAGGTGCCAGCGCGCAGGCAATGGCGGCCACCACGAAGAAGAGCATGTCGGCCATAAAGACCCGGTAGCGGCCAATTTTGTCCGTAAGATAACCGCCAAGCAGCGCCCCGACAATGGCCCCAAAGGTAATGGCCGAGGCCACCATGCCGGTGCCTGCTGGCGTGAGGTTAAATTCGCGGGTGATGTCTTTGATACCGAACGCCAGCGCACCAAGGTCGTAGGCGTCGAGAAAAATACCGCCCAATGCGATGCCGATAACGATGCGTGCATTGGCTCGTCCCTGCGAACCGTGATTGACCAGCCGCGAAACGTCAGCGGCGCTGCGCACCCACTGGATATCGCCATCCGCTGCGTGGCGTGGTGTTGAAAGAGGAGTGGTGTCTGTAATGTCTGCCATTTTCTTCTGATGTGGTTGTGTTGTGTCTCTAACAGTTACCACAGGCAGAAGGTGACCAAAATCACATTTGGCTATAAGGCATAACTAACCTTATTGAGCGTCTTTTTTCTTCCTCTTGAGCTTCGTCCAGATTTTGGTCTCCTGACGACGCCACAGGCGCTGAATATTATCGTGATGGCGCAGCAGGATAAGGCAGGAGAGCATCGACACCGGGAAGGTAAATTGCGGTTTGAACCACCAGACGTAGAACGGGGCGATCAGCGCGCTGACGATGGCGCCCAGCGACGAATAGCCGCTGAGAAGAATGGTCAACAGCCAGGTGCCAGCCATCACGCCGGTCAGGTCCCAACCGATAGGCGCAATGGCACCAAAGGCCGTCGCCACGCCTTTACCGCCTTTAAAGCCGAAGAATACGGGCCAGATGTGGCCAACGCAGGCGGCAATCGCAATCAGCCCCAGCCAGAACGGCGTGACGCCCAGCGCATACGCGCCCCAGACGGGTAGCATCCCTTTCAGAACATCAAAAATCAAAACCGCTACGGCTGCTCCCTTGCCGCCAATTCGTAGTACGTTGGTCGCTCCCGGGTTCCCGGAACCACTTTCACGCGGGTCAGGTAACCCGGCGATGCGGCAGACCAGAATGGCGCTGGAGATTGAGCCGCAAAGGTAGGCGAGGAGGATCATTCCAGGCGCGATTGCACTCATAACGCTGTTCCGTTTTGAAAATGTATCTGTATTCTCAGCATCTGTGGATAATACGCATAATTCGCCGGAAGTGGTATCCGGTTTAGCCAAAAAGCAGGCAGGTCGTGATGGATATTGTATTTATAGAGCAACTTTCGGTAATCACCACAATTGGTGTTTACGACTGGGAACAGACCATCGAGCAGAAGCTGGTGTTCGATATCGAAATGGGCTGGGATAACCGCAAGTCGGCAAAAAGTGATGACGTGAATGACTGTCTGAGCTATGCCGACATCAGTGAAACGGTCATCGCCCACGTTGAAGGGCAACGTTTTGCGCTGGTCGAGCGGGTGGCGGAAGAGGTGGCGGAACTGCTGCTGAGCAAATTCAACTCACCGTGGGTACGCATCAAACTAAGCAAGCCGGGCGCGGTGGCGCGTGCCGCCAATGTGGGTGTCATCATCGAGCGTGGCACAAATCTGAAAGGGAAGATTTAACGTCATAATAGCTAAACCATTTTAGGTTATACCGGTCTCAGGACTGTATCTTTATCGGTTGTCCGTATGGGACACCGTTTTTTTATATCTTTTTAGGGGTTTATAGATGAGCGATATGCACTCGCTGCTGGTGGCGGCAATACTGGGTGTGGTCGAAGGATTGACGGAGTTTTTACCGGTTTCCAGTACCGGCCATATGATTATCGTTGGCCATCTGCTGGGCTTTGAAGGCGATACCGCAAAAACCTTCGAAGTGGTCATTCAACTGGGTTCTATTCTGGCCGTGGTGGTCATGTTCTGGCGTCGTTTGTTTGGCCTGATCGGGATCCACTTTGGTCGTCTTCCTCAGCGCGAAGGTGAAGGTACCGGCCGTCTGACGCTTATCCATATTCTGCTCGGCATGCTTCCGGCGGTAGTGCTGGGGCTGGTATTCCACGACACCATTAAATCACTGTTCAACCCGATTAACGTGATGTACGCGCTGGTAGTAGGGGGCTTCCTGCTGATCGCCGCGGAAGTGCTGAAGCCAAAAACGCCGCGCGCGGAAGGTCTGGATGATATGACGTATCGTCAGGCGTTTATTATTGGCTGCTTCCAGTGTCTGGCGCTGTGGCCGGGCTTCTCGCGTTCTGGTGCCACCATTTCCGGCGGGATGCTGATGGGCGTGAGCCGTTACGCCGCGTCAGAGTTTTCGTTCCTGCTGGCCGTGCCGATGATGATGGGCGCCACCGCGCTTGACCTCTATAAAAGCATTGGTTTCCTGACCACCGGCGACATTCCGATGTTCGCTGTCGGCTTCATCACCGCGTTTATCGTGGCGCTGATTGCCATCAAAACCTTCCTGCAGCTGATTAAGCGTATCTCGTTTATTCCGTTCGCGATCTATCGCTTTATCGTCGCGGCTGCGGTGTACGTGGTCTTCTTCTGACCGACTGCCCTCAGTCTTTTGGCTGAGGGCAATGTTTTTCCTTCCAGTCTGATACCGCCTGAATTCGCCGTTTTGTCAGCTCTTCCCGAATCTCCGGTCCTTTGAATCCCGCCTCGACAACGTCTTTCGTCGGCACGGCTTTTGCCACGTTCCACGCCGCCCGAAGCAAGCGCCCTTGCGGATAGTCACAGGCTTCAAACCCGGTGCGCCCGCGCACGTCAGCCTCGCTGGTGAGCGCGATCTGCTCCACGCGCTGGGGTTTACGCCAGGCGTCGATGTTATCGAACAGTTTGACGATGGTGGCCGGTTTCAGGATCGGGAAGGTGTGAATCAGGTCGTGGAACTCGGCCACCAGTTTCGCCAGATCGCGGATCTCGTTCGGGACACGCAGACGCTGGCACAGCCCTTCGACCAGCTTCACCCCCGCCGGGCCATGACCGTGATGGCGAGGCCAGAATTCTTTTGGCGTTAAGCCTTTGCCCAGATCGTGGCACAGGGTAGAAAAGCGCACGTCCACGTCCGGGCTCAGCATGGCGGCCATGCTGAGCGTCATCAGCGTATGCACGCCGGTATCAATTTCCGGGTGCCATTTCGCTGGCGCGGGGACGCCAAACAGCGCATCTATTTCCGGGAACAGCACCTTCAGCGCGCCACAGTCGCGCAGAACCTGGAAAAAGACCTGCGGGTTTCGGGTGGTGAGGGCATTTTCCGTCTCTTTCCAGACGCGCTCTGGCGTCAGGTGTGCAAGCTCGCCGGCTTCGGTCATGGCGGTCATCAGCGCCATTGTCTCATCGGCAATCCGGAAGCTGAGATGAGCGTACCGTGCGGCAAAGCGCGCCACGCGCAGCACGCGCAGCGGATCTTCAGAAAACGCCGGGGAGACGTGACGTAAAAGACGGTTTCGCAGATCGTCCTGGCCGCCATAGGCGTCAACGATCTGGCCGTTCTCGTCCTGCGCCAGCGCGTTGATGGTGAGATCGCGACGCTGAAGGTCTTGCTCCAGCGTCACGTCCGGCGCGGCATAGCAGGTGAAGCCGGTATAGCCCGAGCCCGATTTCCGCTCGGTACGCGCCAGGGCGTACTCTTCGCGGCTTTGCGGGTGCAGAAACACGGGAAAATCGCGGCCTACCTGCTGGTAGTCCGCGTCGAGCATCTCTTCCGGGGTGGCGCCTACCACCACCCAGTCTTTATCTTTGACCGGCAGACCTAACAACGCATCTCGTACCGCACCACCGACCAGATAACTCTTCACGCCTTACACTCCTGTTTTCTCTTTTCCAGGATAATACGTAAGTCTGGCAGAGAAGACGAATTAGTTCATCCAGCGGTCTTTACGCTTACGGCTTGGGATCAGATGCGGCAGAACCAGACCCAGCACCAGACCCACGCCCAGCACGCCGCCGCCATACATAAACCACTGCATGATGATGGTGCGCTGTTTGTCATCGAGCTGCAGATTGGCGGCATTCACTTTCTTCTGCGCGACAATCAGCTCGTTTTTCAGTTTCTGGTTCTCTTCTTTCAGACCGTTGATCACCCCATCGCTCTGCGCCACTTTCTGCTGCATTTCAGCGGTGCGCTGGTTCCAGGTGCCGTCGATGTTATTCAGCTTGTCGGTCAGGGTTTTTACCTGGTTTTCCAGATCCGGCACGCGGGTGCGCAGGCTTGGCACGGTGCTCAGCTCTTTCAGCGGGATCCAGGACGTACGGCCGGAACTGTCGCGAACCTGACCGTAATTGGTCTCCGCGTTGGTCTGTAACAGCGTCACTTCCTCGCCGGCATTTACCGTGCCCACGAGGCGATAATTATCTCCGGGGCCACTGCGTACCCAGGTGTTCAGTTCGTCAGAAACGTAACGCTTCTCTTCAGCGTGCACGGCGGTTGCGGCGCTAAAAGCGAGTAAAGTAAGTCCAATCAGGCGTAATTTAAGCATCATTAGTCGTTATTTTCATAAAAAGTGGAACGATAGTAGTGGCAACAGTGTCTCTACGCAAAGCATTCGTCAGCAATCAGAATCATCTGTGTCACGACTCTACACATTTACGCCCGTCAAATTGCTCATTGCATGGCAATTTGGCGCAAAATACTATGTACTGACAAATAAATGGCGAGGAAGTTCGCCCTCATTGACGCGTCTGTGACGCCCGCAAAAGTACAAGGCTATGGCTCAGGAAATCGAATTAAAATTTATCGTCGAAAAAGACAGCGTTGACGCACTCCGCCAGCATCTGCATACGCTTTCCGGCGAACACCATGCACCGGTACAACTGCTTAATATCTATTACGAAACGCCAGACAAGTGGCTGCGCCGCCACGATATGGGGCTGCGCATCCGCGGCGCAAGCGGACGCTACGAGATGACGATGAAAATTGCCGGCCGCGTGGTCGGCGGGTTACATCAGCGTCCGGAATATAATATCGACATCAATAAGCCAGAACTTGAGCTGGAACGTTTCCCGGCCGAAGTCTGGCCGGAAGGTGTGTTGCCTTCCACCCTCGCGGAACAGGTGCAGCCGCTGTTCAGCACCGATTTCTGGCGCGAAAAATGGCTGGTGGCAGAAGGCAAAAGCCGCATTGAAATCGCCCTGGATTTGGGTGACGTGAAGGCGGGTGAGTTCCAGGAGCCGATTTGCGAACTGGAGCTTGAGCTGCTGGAAGGGGATGCGAACGATGTGCTGAAGCTGGCGCGCAAGCTGGTGAACCAGTCCGGATTGCGCCAGGGGAGCCTGAGCAAAGCCGCGCGGGGCTACCATCTGGCCGCCGGGAATGCGCCACGTGCGCTGAAAGAGACAACCATTTTGCACGTTGCGCCGAAAGCCAGCGTTGAGCAGGGACTGGAAGCCGCACTGGAACTGGCGCTTTCTCAGTGGCAGTACCATGAAGAGCTGTGGGTGCGAAACGTGAAACACGCCAAATACCACGTGCTGTCGGCTATTGCCCTGGTGCGCCATACCCTGGCGCTCTTCGGCGGCATCGTCCCTCGGAAAGCGAGTGCTCACTTACGTGATCTGCTGACGCAAACCGAAACGCTGATGCTTTCCGACGTCTCGGCGCAAACGGCGATCTACAGCCCGCAAACCGCAACGGCAAAACTCGCACTGACCGAGTTCCTGGTGACGCGCGGCTGGCGCGCTTTCCTGGATGCGAAAGCGCAGGCCAAAATCGCGGAAAACTTTAAGCGTTTTGCGGATATTCATCTCTCCCGTCATGCCGCCGAGCTGAAAAACACCTTTGCCTATCCGCTGGGCGATAGGTATGGCGATCAGCTCCCTCGTCTTTCGCGCAACATCGACAGCATGCTGCTCCTCTCCGGTGCTTACGACGGTCCAAAGGCGCAGGCGTGGCTGGAAAACTGGCAGGGGCTGAAGCATGCCATTGAAACCCGTCAGCATATTGAGATAGAGCATTTCCGTAACGAGGCCATTTCGCAGGAGCCGTTCTGGCTGCACAGCGGAAAACGTTAACTCTGGCAAGGAACCCCTAAAATGCCGCTTTCTTCGCAGTTACAGCAGCAGTGGCAGACCGTTTGCGAACGTCTGCCTGAGTCATTACCGGCGTCATCGTTAAGCGAACAGGCGAAGAGCGTGCTCGCCTTCAGTGACTTTGTGCAGGAAAGTATTACCGCCAATCCGGACTGGCTGGCGGAGCTTGAAAACGCACCGCCGCAGGCAGATGAGTGGCGGCACTATGCTGGCTGGCTGCAGACTGCACTCGAAGACGTTGCGGATGAGGCCGCGCTGATGCGCGCCCTGCGCCAGTTCCGCCGTCGGGTGATGGTGCGCATTGCCTGGGCGCAGGCGCTGGAAATCGTGAGTGAAGAGAGCACGCTGCAGCAGTTAAGCGAGCTGGCGCAAACGTTGATTGTCGCCGCGCGAGACTGGCTCTACGCCGCCTGCTGTAAAGAGTGGGGCACGCCGTGCAGCGAGGAAGGGGTTCCTCAGCCACTGTTGATCCTGGGGATGGGCAAGCTGGGCGGCTGCGAACTGAATTTCTCCTCCGATATCGACCTGATTTTTGCCTGGCCGGAGAACGGCTCTACGCGCGGCGGGCGTCGCGAGCTGGACAATGCCCAGTTCTTTACCCGTCTCGGTCAGCGTCTGATTAAGGCGCTGGATCAACCCACCCAGGACGGGTTTGTCTACCGTGTGGACATGCGCCTGCGTCCGTTTGGCGACAGCGGCCCGCTGGTGCTGAGCTTTGCGGCGCTGGAAGATTATTACCAGGAGCAAGGGCGCGACTGGGAGCGTTACGCGATGGTCAAAGCGCGGATCATGGGCGACAGCGACGATGCCTATGCCAATGAGCTGCGCGCCATGCTGCGCCCGTTTGTCTTCCGTCGTTATATCGATTTCAGCGTCATCCAGTCCCTGCGTAATATGAAAGGGATGATCGCCCGTGAGGTGCGCCGTCGCGGCCTGAAGGACAATATCAAGCTTGGCGCTGGCGGCATCCGCGAAATTGAATTTATTGTTCAGGTCTTCCAGCTTATTCGCGGCGGACGCGAGCCGTCGCTACAGTCCCGCTCGCTGCTGCCGACGCTGTCAGCGATTGAGCAACTGCACCTTCTGCCGGACGGCGATGCGCACACCCTGCGCGAGGCCTACCTGTTCCTGCGTCGTCTGGAAAACCTGCTGCAAAGCATCAATGACGAACAGACCCAGACCCTGCCGGGCGATGACCTTAACCGGGCGCGTCTGGCGTGGGGAATGCGCGTGGACGACTGGTCAACGCTGACCGAACGGCTCGATGCTCATATGGCAGGCGTGCGCCGAATCTTTAACGAGCTGATCGGTGATGATGAAAGCGAATCGCAGGACGATGCGCTTTCCGAACACTGGCGCGAGCTGTGGCAGGACGCGCTCCAGGAAGATGACACCACGCCGGTGTTGACGCACTTAACCGACGACGCGCGCCATCGCGTGGTGGCGCTGATTGCCGATTTCCGTCTCGAACTGAACAAACGCGCCATTGGGCCGCGCGGACGTCAGGTGCTGGATCACCTGATGCCGCACCTGCTGAGCGAGGTCTGTTCGCGGGCTGATGCGCCGGTGCCCCTGTCACGCATGATGCCGCTGCTGAGTGGCATTATCACGCGCACCACCTATCTTGAACTGCTAAGCGAGTTCCCCGGCGCGCTGAAGCACCTGATTACGCTCTGCGCCGCGTCGCCGATGGTGGCTAACAAGCTGGCGCGTTACCCGCTGCTGCTGGATGAGCTACTCGATCCAAATACCCTCTATCAGCCGACGGCAACCGATGCCTACCGGGACGAGCTGCGTCAGTATCTGCTGCGCGTGCCGGAAGAGGACGAGGAGCAACAGCTGGAGGCGCTGCGTCAGTTTAAGCAGGCGCAGATGCTGCGCGTGGCGGCGGCGGATATCGCCGGCACGCTGCCGGTGATGAAAGTGAGCGATCACTTAACCTGGCTTGCGGAAGCGATCATCGACGCGGTGGTACAGCAGGCATGGGTGCAGATGGTGGCGCGCTACGGCCAGCCGAAACATCTGGCCGATCGTGAAGGTCGCGGCTTCGCGGTGGTAGGCTACGGCAAGCTCGGCGGCTGGGAGCTGGGCTATAGCTCCGATCTGGATTTGATCTTCCTGCACGACTGCCCGGTCGACGTGATGACCGACGGCGAGCGTGAGATTGACGGGCGTCAGTTCTACCTGCGCCTGGCGCAGCGCATTATGCATCTGTTCAGCACCCGCACCTCGTCGGGCATTTTATATGAAGTCGATGCCCGTCTGCGTCCATCCGGCGCGGCGGGCATGCTGGTCACCTCGACGGAATCCTTCGCCGATTATCAGAAGAATGAAGCCTGGACGTGGGAGCATCAGGCGCTGGTGCGCGCCCGCGTGGTGTATGGCGATCCGCAGCTCAAAACGCAGTTCGATGCTATCCGTAAGGAGGTCATGACCACCCCGCGTGAGGGCAGTACGCTGCAGACCGAAGTGCGCGAGATGCGTGAAAAAATGCGCGCGCATCTGGGCAATAAACACCGCGATCGCTTTGATATCAAAGCCGACGAGGGCGGTATTACCGATATCGAGTTTATTACCCAGTATCTGGTGCTGCTCCACGCGCACGACAAGCCGAAGCTGACGCGCTGGTCGGATAACGTGCGCATTCTGGAACTGCTGGCGCAAAATGACATCATGGACGAGCAGGAGGCGCTGGCCTTAACCCGCGCCTACACCACGCTGCGCGATGAACTTCATCATCTGGCGTTGCAGGAGCAGCCAGGGCATGTGGCGCTGGACTGTTTCACCGCTGAACGCGCTCAGGTAACGGCCAGCTGGCAGAAGTGGCTGGTGGAACCGTGCGTAACAAAACAAGTGTGATATTATCGCGCGCAAATTGTGAATCTTTCTGGAGTCAGGAATGAAAGTAACACTGCCAGAGTTTGAACGTGCTGGAGTAATGGTTGTTGGGGATGTGATGCTGGATCGCTACTGGTATGGGCCGACCAGCCGCATCTCTCCGGAAGCACCGGTACCGGTGGTTAAGGTCGACACCATTGAAGAGCGTCCCGGCGGCGCGGCAAACGTGGCGATGAACATTGCTTCTCTGGGCGCGCATTCGCGTCTGGTGGGCCTGACCGGCATTGACGATGCGGCGCGTGCGCTGAGCAAGTCGCTGGCGGACGTGAACGTGAAGTGCGACTTCGTTTCTGTTCCGACACACCCGACCATTACCAAGCTGCGCGTATTGTCGCGTAACCAGCAGCTGATCCGTCTCGACTTTGAAGAAGGGTTCGAAGGGGTTGATCCTGAGCCGCTGCACGAGCGCATCAACCAGGCGCTGGGCAATATCGGCGCACTGGTGCTGTCCGACTACGCCAAAGGCGCGCTGGCGAGCGTGCAGACGATGATCCAGCTGGCGCGCAAAGCCAATGTGCCGGTGCTGATCGACCCGAAAGGGACCGATTTTGAGCGTTACCGTGGCGCAACGTTGCTGACGCCTAACCTCTCTGAGTTTGAAGCGGTGGCGGGCAAATGCAAGACCGAAGCCGAGATCGTCGAGCGCGGCATGAAAATCATTGCTGACTTCGAACTCTCTGCGCTGCTGGTCACCCGCTCCGAGCAGGGGATGACCCTGCTGCAACCGGGTAAAGCGCCGCTGCATATGCCGACTCAGGCGCAGGAAGTGTACGACGTGACCGGTGCCGGTGATACAGTGATTGGCGTGCTGGCGGCAACCCTGGCCGCGGGTAACTCTCTGGAAGAGGCGTGCTATTTTGCCAACGCGGCGGCAGGCGTAGTCGTCGGGAAACTCGGTACTTCTACCGTTTCGCCCATCGAGCTGGAAAACGCGGTACGCGGTCGTGCCGATACCGGTTTTGGCGTCATGAGCGAAGACGAGCTGAAAGTGGCCGTCGCCGCTGCGCGCAAGCGCGGTGAGAAAGTGGTGATGACCAACGGTGTGTTCGACATCCTGCACGCGGGCCATGTCTCTTATCTGGCGAATGCGCGTAAGCTGGGCGATCGCCTGATTGTGGCGGTGAACAGCGATGCCTCGACGAAACGTCTGAAGGGCGAAACGCGCCCGGTGAACCCGCTGGAACAGCGCATGATCGTCCTCGGCGCGCTGGAAGCGGTGGACTGGGTGGTGTCATTTGAGGAAGACACACCGCAGCGCCTGATTGCCGGAATTCTGCCGGATCTGCTGGTGAAAGGTGGGGATTACAAACCGGAGCAAATCGCGGGCAGCGAAGAGGTCTGGGCCAACGGCGGCGAAGTGATGGTGCTGAACTTTGAAGACGGGTGTTCAACCACCAACATCATTAAGAAGATCCAGAAAGACAGTCAGTAGTCCGTGCGGGCTGATGCCCTCACCCCAACCCTCTCCCACCGGGAGAGGGCGCAAACCTAAAAAACGGCAACCGAGGTTGCCGTTTTGCATTGATTTTAGGCCTGGTCATCCACCGGCGGAATCGCCGGGGCCGGCTTCACTTCTTCCGGCGTATTACGGTTTTCCAGCTCGGTCAGACGCTGTTCCAGCAGCGCCAGCTTCTCGCGGGTGCGCAGCAGCACCTGCGTCTGCACGTCAAACTCTTCGCGGCTGACTAAATCAAGGCGAACCAACTGCGCCTGCAGCGTCTGGCGGATTTTCTTCTCAACGTCATCACCAAATTCACGAATGCCTTTTGGCATGGATTCATGAACCTGACGCGCGATCTGCTCAATTTTTTTCGGGTCAATCATTGTCGTTTCCCTTGATGGAAAGGTGTTAGTGTCCATTGTAGCGCGTCATGCCCGGGGTAAACAAAATTGTTTGATGCTTATGCATTGCCCAGGTTAATCAATAGCGTTATAGTTATCTCGCTTATTCTCAGGGCGGGGCGAAATTCCCCACCGGCGGTAAATCAGCGTAACGCTGAAAGCCCGCGAGCGCTTTGGGTGCATTCTCAAAGGTCAGCAGATCCGGTGTAATTCCGGGGCCGACGGTTAGAGTCCGGATGGGAGAGAGTAACGATCCAGTCGGGCATGGGCCCGCTCACGTTATCTTTTTGCCGCTTATAATACGGCGCTCCTAAGACTGCCCTGATTCTGGTAACCATAATGTTAATGAGGTTTTTTTACCATGAATCAGACGCTACTTTCCTCTTTTGGCACTTCAACTCAACGTGTTGAACATGCACTGGATGCGCTGCGCGAAGGTCGCGGTGTGATGGTGCTTGACGATGAAAACCGTGAAAACGAAGGCGACATGATTTTCGCCGCCGAAAACATGACCGTTGAACAGATGGCGCTGACCATCCGTCACGGCAGCGGCATCGTATGCCTGTGTATTACTGAAGACCGTCGTAAGCAGCTTGAGCTGCCAATGATGGTTGAGAACAACACCAGCGCCTTCGGAACCGGTTTTACCGTGACCATCGAAGCCGCGCATGGCGTGACCACCGGTGTATCGGCGGCTGACCGTCTGACCACCGTCCGTGCCGCCATCGCCGATGACGCAAAACCTTCCGATCTGCACCGTCCTGGCCACGTCTTCCCACTGCGTGCGCAGGCGGGTGGCGTGCTGACCCGCGGTGGTCACACCGAAGCGACCATCGATCTGGTGACGCTGGCAGGCTTCAAACCCGCTGGCGTGCTGTGTGAACTGACCAACGACGACGGCACCATGGCGCGTGCGCCAGAGTGCATCACCTTCGCACGTCTGCACAACATGCCGGTCGTGACGATTGAAGATCTGATCGAGTATCGCCAGGCGCACGAGCGCAAAGCCAGCTGATGATAAAACGCCGGGACATCCCGGCGTTTTTTTACCCAATTCCTGCCGTCTGCAGCAATACCAGGCTGAACCCCATCACCGACATTCCGCACAGCACGCCGTAACTGGGGTTGTTGTTCGGGTCAATCTCTTTCGCCAACGGCATCAGTTCATCCACCGAAAGCGCGACCATAATCCCGGCCACCGCTGCCATGATGGCCGCCATCACAACAGGCGAGACCAGGCTGCCAAGGATCAGCCAGGCCAGCACGCCGCCAAGAATTTCTGCCATGCCGGATATCCCTGCCCAAAACACGGCCGTTCGCTTTGAACCCGTGGCGGCATAAACCGGCCCGGCAACGGCCAGTCCTTCAGGAATATTGTGTAAGGCGACCGCCAGCGCGATGCCGAAGCCCATCTCAAGATTACTGCTGGCCGTCACATAGGTGGC
Source organism: Enterobacter sp. BIDMC92 (assembly GCF_001030225.1). Classification (NCBI taxonomy): domain Bacteria; kingdom Pseudomonadati; phylum Pseudomonadota; class Gammaproteobacteria; order Enterobacterales; family Enterobacteriaceae; genus Enterobacter; species Enterobacter sp. BIDMC92. The sequence continues at coordinate 4,063,001 of NZ_KQ087598.1, read as the reverse complement.
GACCCCTTCCGGGAAGTTATGCAGGCTGATGCCCAGCGTCAGCAGAATCGCCGTGCGCTTAATATTCCGCGGCATGGGGGTGATGTTTTTCTGCATTAAATCCTGCGGATGCGCGTGCGGTAGCATACGGTCAAGAGCAAAGTACCCCAGCAGGCCAAAGACAAACATACCGTAACCCAGCAGCGGAGACATGCCCTCTGTGCCCAACGCGGCGGGGAGCATCTCCATCAGGGAGATAAGCAGCATGATCCCGGCAGCAAAGCCCAGTGAAAAGGCCAGTACGCGGTTAGACGGCTTCTGGCCAAGCACGCCGAGGAGTGCACCGATAAAGGTTGCGGCGCCCGCCAGGATGGTCAGGATCAAGGGGACTGACATGCATTTCTCCTTATGATAATGATTCTCATTAATCCTAATGATTCACTACGCGTAAAGCGAGAGAGGGAACGCTGTTTTACACATTCCTTACATTCAAATTTCCTGATGATGATCTTCACGCTTATCAGCGTTCATCCTGGCCCGATTGCGCGTAATGTAGCACCATTAAATTGACACCTTCTGTAAGGATATCACCATGACTACTTCCCGTATGCCAGCCCTGTTTTTAGGCCACGGTAGCCCCATGAACGTGCTGGAAGATAACGTCTATACCCGCGCATGGCATCATCTGGGCGAAACGTTGCCGCGTCCAAAAGCGATTGTGGTGGTGTCTGCACACTGGTTTACCCGCGGGACGGGCGTGACCGCCATGGAAACGCCAAAAACCATTCATGATTTCGGCGGCTTCCCGCAGGCGCTGTATGACACACATTATCCGGCCCCCGGCTCGCCTGAGCTGGCACAAAAGCTGGTTGATTTGCTGGCACCTGTCCCGGTCGCGCTGGATAAAGAAGCCTGGGGCTTTGACCATGGCTCGTGGGGCGTGCTGATCAAAATGTACCCTGATGCGGATATCCCGATGGTGCAGCTGAGCATCGACAGCACCAAACCGGCCGCCTGGCACATGGAGATGGGGCGCAAGCTGGCTTCGCTTCGTGATGAAGGCATCATGCTGGTGGCGAGCGGCAACGTGGTGCATAACCTTCGCACGGCACGCTGGCACGGTGAAAATACCCCGTACCCGTGGGCAACATCGTTTAACGACTTTGTAAAAGCGAACCTGTCCTGGCAGGGCCCGGTGGAGGAGCATCCGCTGGTGAACTATCTGGATCACGAGGGCGGTTCGCTCTCTAACCCGACGCCGGAGCATTTCCTGCCGCTGCTGTACGTTCTTGGCGCATGGGATGGACAAGAGCCGATTACGATCCCGGTTGACGGTATTGAGATGGGAAGTTTGAGTATGCTGTCGGTGCAGGTGGGATAATAAAAGCAAAACGGCAACGTCAGGTTGCCGTTTTTGGTGTTTACTCCCTCTCCCTGTGGGAGAGGGCCGGGGTGAGGGCATCAGGCCGCAGCCTTACTCAATAAAGATGTGCGGATAAAACCGTGACAGATCCTGCGTGATCAGCGCGCGATCTTCGCGGATGCCAATTCCGGCTGGTTGATCGTTGATGAGCCAGCTGCCAATCAGCGTATAACTGTCGCCAAATTTCGGCAGTTGATAGAATTCCTGGACGATCATCCCTTCTTCGCCGTAAGGCCCTTCAACCGCTTCCAGCGTTTTACCGTTTTCAATAATGGAGACGTTTGCCCCCTCGCGAGAGAAGATAGGCTTCACGACATATTTTTCCATTTGCGGGTAATCATCTTCCGCAAAATAGGCCGGCAGCAGGTTCGGGTGGTTCGGGAACATCTCCCACAGCATCGGCAGCAGGGCCTTGTTGGAGATAATGCTCTTCCAGGCCGGTTCCAGCCAGCGTACGCCCGCATCTTCCAGCTTGGTGGAGAACATCTCACGCAGCATGTATTCCCACGGGTAGAGTTTGAACAGGTTACTGATCACCTGGTCCTGCATGTCGGTAAACTGGCCTTTCTCACCCAGGCCGATATCCTCGATATAGAGGAACTCGGTCGCCACTTCCGCTTCGGCCGCACAGTCCTGCAGATACTGAACCGTGCCACGGTCTTCTTCCGTGTCGCGGCAGCAGGCGAGATGCAGCAGATTGAAGCCATGCTGTTCACGCAGCTCGGCAAAACGCTCGATCAGCTTTTCCTGCAGGCTGTTGAACTGGTCGCTGCCTTCCGGCAGGTTTCCGGCGTTCATCTGGTCTTCCAGCCAGATCCACTGGAAGAACGCCGCTTCGTACAGGGAGGTCGGCGTATCGGCGTTGTTTTCCAGCAGCTTAGGTTCACCCACGCCGTCCCATGCCAGATCAAGACGAGAGTAAAGCGAAGGCTGATTCGTTTTCCACGACTGACGTACAAAGCCCCAGGTGTGCTTTGGAATGCGGAACTTTGCCATCAGCGCGTCGCTGTCGATAACCTTTTCCACGACCTTCAGGCACATCTGGTGCAGCTCGGCCGTCACCGCTTCCAGTTTTTCAACCTGGTCCAGCGACAGCCTGTAATAGGCGTCTTCACACCAGTACGGCTCACCGTACATGGTGTGGAAGTTAAAACCGTATTCGGTGGCTTTTTCGCGCCAGTCCGGGCGCTCGGTAATACTGACTCGTTCCATGATCAGCCGCCCATTGAGCGAGAAGAGGTGCCTGTCGCGCTACGCTGCATGCTGGTCTGTTTCGCCACAGACTCACCAAACCCGCCGCGGGTGATGGTGCTGGTGGTAGCCGGTTTCGGTGCCATTGCCGTTTTCGGTACGGTCACGGTGCGGCCTGGGGTAGCTGCGCCATAGCCTTTGCCGCTGGCATCGGTGTATTGGCCGTAAGCCGGGCTGGCCGGGTTTTTCGAGCTAAACAGCGGCTGCTGCTGATAACCCGCACCGCCACCCATCAGGCGGCCCATCATGTAGCCAGCCATCAGCGGCATCCAGAAGCTGCCGCTGGACTGCGCCTGCGCCTGATTTTCTGGCGCCGTGCCCGCCTGAGCAGGCGTCTGCTGGCACTGACCTTCACCGAACTCGGCCACGCAGTCTTCGCGTGAGGCATATTTCGGTGCGGTACGTTCCGCTTCTTTCAGGGCATTGGTGTAGGCCGTCTTACATTCGGCGGCTTTACCGGTTGCCGCAGAGCAGTCGTCTGCATTTTGATACAGCGAAACCGTTTCGTCGTTTTTCTCACAGCCTGCCAGCATAAAGACCGCGGTGACCGCCAGCGCAACAGGGGTGAGATGACGGGCGTTCCAGCTTTTGCGGAACGACGCGTGATTAATGGATTTTGTCCGTTTCATGTTTGTCTTCCAGGACCCAGTGGTAATAACGCTCAGGATAGAGGATGAGTGGTTGAAAATGAAGCGAAGAGGGGCGGAATCAGGGGGATCTTTACGTTGGCTTACGTTCGGGCGTGATTTTGCGCCGGGTGGCGCTGCGCTGATCCGGCCTACGATTCAGTAGGCCCGATAAGCGAAGCGCCATCGGGCAATGCTTAGTTACGGAACGGATTATTGCCTTTGCTGGCGGACGTCGTGGTACGCGCAGCGGCTGGTTGTGCAGCAGGCGCGCTGCTGTCAGCGTTGAAGTTATCAACTGCGGCTACCTGCTCCGGGTTCTCCGGTGCAACACTGTCCGGAGAAGTTGAGACCGGTTTGCCCAGCGCGCTGTTCAGCATCTGCAGATCCTGCTCGTTCAGCGTACCCAGAGCCTGTTTGATGTTCAGCTGGTTAATCAGGTACTGGTAACGAGCGCTGGAGAGCTGCTGTTTGGCGTTGTACAGCGTGGTGGTCGCGTCCAGCACGTCAACGATAGTACGTGTACCGACGGAGTAACCCGCTTCCATCGCATCCAGGGAGCTCTGTGCAGACACCACGGCCTGTTTATAGGCGTTGATGCTGCTGATCGACGCGTTCACGTTGTTGAAGGAAGAACGCACGGTCTGCACCACGTTGCGGTGCGCGCTTTCCAGCTGCTCGCTCGCGCCCACAAAGTTGTACTGCGCCTGTTTCACCTGAGAGTTGACCTGACCGCCCTGATACAGCGGCAGGGAGAAGCTCAGACCCACTTTGTTCTGACCCATATTGCTGTCGTCATACTGGGCAGAATTGGTTTTAGAGCCGCTATAGGTCGTGTCAGAAACACCGGTAGACGCGGTCAGGCTCAGGGTTGGCAGGTGGCCGTCCTGCGCCTGACGAATCTGCTCGCGGGCCAGGTCCTGGCTCAGACGCGCCTGCAGCAGCGTCAGGTTACGGTTTTCCGCCTCTTTCAGCAGGGCGTTAACCGCCTGCGGCTTATCCGTTTTGAAGTTGTCCACGTTCAGGGAGGCCAGTTCCGGGTAGTAATTCCCGGTGACCTGACGCAGGGATTCCAGCGCGTTATCGAGGTTGTTACGCGCGGTCACTTCGTTAGCCAGCACGGTGTCGTACTGTGAACGGGCGTTCTGCACGTCGGTGATCGCCACCAGACCCACGTTGAAACGCTGGGTGGTTTGATCTAACTGACGGTAAATGGCCTGTTTCTGCGCTTCGGTGTAGGAGAGCGCGTCGATCGCGCTCAGCACGTTAAAGTAAGCTGTGGCCGTGTTCAGGATCAGCGTTTGCTGGTCGGTCTGATAGGTCACATCCTGAATGCCCGCGCTCTTTTCCTGCAGGGTCAGGGCGCGCCATTTGGACATATCAAACAGCGTTTGTGTCAATTGCAGTGAGGCGCTGGTAGCATTGGAGTTAACGCCGTTAGCGTCGCGGAAACCGTTGCTGTAGGTATAATCTGCACCTAAGCCTAACTGCGGCAGCAGTGGGCTACGTGCTTCGTTAATCTTTTCAAACGCAGCATCACGATCGGCCGCTGATTTACGTAAATCAGGGTTGCCCAGACGTGCCTGCTGGTAGACCTGTAACAGGTTTTCCGCCTGGCTCATTGCACTGAAGCCCGTCAGGCTCAGGCCGATAAGGATGGGGAGCAATTTCTTCATTTGCATTCCTTGTTGTGAAGCAGTATTAGCGCTGATCTAATTAAAAAATAATTGCCGATTCTAACAGAATCATCCACACCAAAAGGTTGGCGTTACGTGCCATCTGGCGGTAATTTGCACCAATCTACCATAGAGCCTTACAAACGGCAGCCAAACAGCCTTGAAATTCATCATTTCATCACTATTGCTACCAGGACCCGACTCATGCAAAAACCAGAAAAGTTGCCCGTGACATTCGCCAAAAACGATGTAGAAATTATTGCACGAGAAACGCTTTATAGCGGTTTTTTTTCGATGGAACTTTACCGTTTCCGGCATCGCTTGTTTAACGGTGAAATGAGCGGCGAAATCCGACGCGAAATTTTTGAGCGCGGCCATGCGGCAGTCTTGCTACCCTTTGACCCAGTGCGTGACGAAGTTGTACTGGTGGAGCAGATCCGCATTGCCGCTTATGACGTCAGTGAAAGCCCGTGGCTGCTGGAAATGGTGGCCGGGATGATCGAAGAAGGTGAGTCGGTCGAGGACGTCGCCCGTCGCGAGGCGCTGGAAGAGGCGGGGCTGGTGGTGGGCCGCACCAAACCGGTGTTGAGCTATCTGGCAAGCCCGGGGGGCACCAGCGAGCGCTTGTCCATTATGGTTGGCGAAGTGGACGCCACGACGGCGGAAGGGATCCACGGTCTGGCAGATGAAAACGAAGATATTCGGGTTCATGTGGTGAGCCGGGAACAGGCTTATCAGTGGGTAGAAGAGGGGAAAATCGACAACGCAGCGTCTGTCATCGCCCTGCAATGGCTACAGCTGCATTATCAGACATTACGAAACGAGTGGAAAAAATGAAGCGCTATACGCCTGACTTCCCAGAAATGATGCGCCTGTGCGAAACCAATTTCGCACAATTGCGCCGCCTGCTGCCGAGAAACGACGCACCCGGCGAAACGGTAAGCTATCAGGTGAGCAATGCGCAGTATCGGTTAACGATAACAGAATCAACGCGCTACACTACGCTGGTGGAGATTGAGCAAACGGCCCCCAGCATCAGTTACTGGAGCCTGCCGTCGATGACGGTGCGCCTCTATCACGACGCGATGGTCGCTGAAGTGTGTTCAAGTCAGCAGATCTTTCGTTTCAAGGCGCGGTATGATTATCCGAATAAAAAGTTGCATCAACGCGACGAAAAGCATCAAATTAACCAGTTTTTAGCCGACTGGCTAAGGTATTGTTTAGCACATGGAGCAATGGCGATTCCGGTTTGTTAGCGTCATAAACCTACCTAAGGACACCATTTGGAAAGCCTGTTGAACCTGACTGTTGCTGGTGGGGCGCCAGTCAGGATATTACAAATCACCGATACCCACCTTTTTGCCGAAAAGCATGAGACGCTGCTGGGGGTCAATACCTGGGAGAGTTATCAGGCGGTACTTAGCGCCATTCACGCTGAAAATCGTGCATGCGATCTGATTGTCGCAACCGGCGATTTGGCGCAGGATCAATCCTCCGCGGCCTACCAGCATTTCGCTGAAGGCATCGCGAGCTTTAGCGTGCCTTGCGTCTGGCTGCCTGGAAACCATGATTTCCAGCCGGCGATGTACAGTTCTCTTCAGGATGCGGGCATTTCTCCGGCGAAATGTGTCTTTGCGGGTGAACAGTGGCAGATCCTGCTGCTGGACAGCCAGGTATTCGGCGTTCCGCACGGTGAGTTAAGCGAGTTTCAACTCGACTGGCTGGAGACCAAACTGGCTGCTGAGCCTGAACGTCATACGCTGCTGTTGCTTCATCATCATCCTCTGCCGGCGGGGTGCAGCTGGCTCGATCAACACAGCCTGCGCAACTCTGCGGCGCTGGATCACGTACTGGCGAAGTTCCCGCGGGTAAAAAACCTGCTGTGCGGACATATTCATCAGGAACAGGATCTCGACTGGAATGGGCGCCGTATGCTGGCGACGCCGTCGACCTGCGTGCAGTTTAAACCGCACTGCGCCAACTTTACGCTGGATACCATCGCACCAGGCTGGCGCTGGCTGGACCTGCATGCCGATGGCACGCTGACCACGGAAGTCTGTCGTCTGACCGGCGCAAAATTCCGCCCGGATACCGCTTCTGAAGGCTACTGATGTCTACGCTCCTTTATCTGCACGGATTCAACAGCTCGCCGCGCTCCGCAAAGGCGACACAGTTTCGCCACTGGCTGAGCGAGCATCACCCCGACGTTGAGATGATCATCCCGCAGCTGCCGCCCTATCCTGCGGAGGCCGCGGAGATGCTGGAATCTATTGTGCTTGAACACGGCGGCGAGTCATTCGGTGTGGTCGGCTCATCGCTGGGCGGGTACTACGCCACCTGGCTGTCGCAATGCTTCATGCTGCCGGCCGTTGTGGTCAATCCGGCGGTACGGCCATTTGAGCTGCTGCGGGACTTTCTTGGCGAAAACGAGAACCCCTACACCGGCCAGCAATATGTGCTAGAGTCACGCCATATTTACGATCTCAAAGTTATGCAGGTCGACCCGCTTGAAGCGCCGGATCTCATCTGGCTGCTGCAACAGACGGGAGATGAAGTGCTGGATTACCGCCAGGCAGTGGCGTATTACGCATCCTGCCGCCAGACTATAGAAGAGGGCGGAAATCATGCTTTCACGGGCTTTGAGAATCATTTCACCCAGATTGTCGATTTTCTTGGACTGCACAGCCACTGACAATCAATGCGAATTGCTAGTTTAAATCATGACGCAAACCTATAACGCAGATGCCATTGAGGTCCTCACCGGGCTAGAGCCGGTTCGCCGCCGCCCGGGGATGTACACCGATACGACGCGCCCAAACCATCTGGGCCAGGAAGTTATTGATAACAGTGTGGACGAAGCGCTGGCGGGTCATGCCAAACGCGTTGACGTCATCCTGCATGCCGATCAGTCGCTGGAAGTTATCGACGACGGGCGCGGCATGCCGGTGGATATCCACCCGGAAGAGGGGGTGCCTGCCGTCGAGCTGATCCTCTGTCGTCTGCATGCGGGCGGTAAGTTCTCCAATAAAAACTACCAGTTCTCCGGTGGTCTGCACGGCGTGGGCATTTCCGTCGTCAACGCCCTGTCGAAACGCGTGGAAGTTAACGTTCGTCGCGACGGTCAGGTGTACAACATCGCGTTTGAGAACGGCGAGAAGGTGCAGGATCTGCAGGTGGTTGGCACGTGCGGTAAACGCAACACCGGCACCAGCGTCCACTTCTGGCCTGACGAAAGCTTCTTCGACAGCCCGCGTTTTTCTGTTTCCCGCCTGACGCACCTGCTGAAAGCCAAAGCGGTGCTTTGCCCTGGCGTGGAAATCACCTTCAAAGACCACGTTAACAACACCGAGCAGAGCTGGCACTACGAAGATGGCCTTAATGACTATCTGTGCGAAGCGGTAAACGGCCTGCCGACGCTGCCGGAAAAACCGTTCGTCGGTAATTTCACCGGTGACACCGAAGCGGTGGACTGGGCGCTGCTCTGGCTGCCGGAAGGTGGCGAGCTGCTGAACGAAAGCTACGTTAACCTGATCCCCACGATGCTCGGCGGGACCCACGTCAACGGCCTGCGTCAGGGTCTGCTGGATGCGATGCGCGAGTTCTGCGAATACCGCAATATCCTGCCGCGCGGCGTGAAGCTCTCGGCGGAAGATATCTGGGATCGCTGCGCCTACGTGCTCTCCGTGAAGATGCAGGATCCGCAGTTTGCCGGGCAGACCAAAGAGCGCCTCTCTTCACGTCAGTGCGCGGCCTTTGTCTCCGGCGTGGTGAAAGATGCGTTTACCCTGTGGCTGAACCAGAACGTGCAGGCGGCGGAGATGCTGGCCGAAATGGCCATCTCCAGCGCCCAGCGTCGTCTGCGTGCGGCCAAGAAAGTGGTGCGTAAAAAGCTGACCAGCGGCCCTGCGCTGCCGGGTAAACTGGCGGACTGTACCGCGCAGGATCTCAACCGTACCGAACTGTTCCTCGTGGAAGGGGACTCGGCAGGGGGATCGGCCAAGCAGGCGCGCGATCGCGAATATCAGGCGATCATGCCGCTCAAGGGTAAGATCCTGAACACCTGGGAGGTCTCGTCTGATGAAGTGCTGGCCTCGCAGGAAGTGCACGATATCTCGGTGGCGATCGGCATCGATCCTGACAGTGACGATCTGAGCCAGCTGCGCTACGGCAAGATCTGTATCCTCGCGGATGCAGACTCCGATGGTCTGCACATCGCTACGCTGCTGTGCGCGCTGTTTGTGAAACACTTCCGCACGCTGGTGAAAAACGGTCACGTCTACGTGGCGCTGCCGCCGCTATACCGTATCGATCTCGGCAAAGAGGTGTACTACGCGCTGACGGAAGAAGAGAAAGCGGGCGTGCTGGAACAGCTTAAGCGTAAGAAGGGCAAACCAAACGTACAGCGCTTTAAAGGGCTGGGCGAGATGAACCCGATGCAGCTGCGCGAAACGACGCTGGATCCGAACACCCGCCGTCTGGTACAGCTGACGATCAGCGACGAAGACGAACAGCAAACCAACGCCATGATGGATATGCTCCTTGCCAAGAAACGTTCGGAAGACCGTCGTAACTGGCTGCAGGAGAAAGGCGATATGGCGGATATTGAGGCCTGATGCCCTCACCCTAACCCTCTCCCACAGGGAGAGGGAATGGATCGTAGGCCCGGTAAGCATTAGCGCCACCGGGCTTTTTTACATCAAAACTCCATCTTCACCGTAAACTGCACTTCGCGCGGGTCGCCAATCTGGTTACCCAGATTGTTGGTGGCGATAGATGAGGTGTAGTAGGTCTTATCAAACAGATTTTTGACGTTCACCTGCAGCGTCACCGGATACTGCAGCTTCATCTTATACGCCGCAAACGCATCCGCCACGAAATAGCCCGGCAGATAATAATCCGCCCCGTTGGTCGCGGAACGACGGCTTACGCCATGCCCGCCGCCGCCCAGCGTCAGGGTATTCCCGGCAAACGCATTGTGAATATCATAGGTCAGGAACAGGGAGCCGGTATGGCGCGGCACGTTCGGCAGCGGTTTGCCGGCATAGTCCGGATCTTCCAGCACTTTCGCGTCGGTATAGCCATAGCTGGCGATGATATTGGTGTTCTCGGTCAGCGACCCGGCAAGATCCACCTCCACACCCTGAGAGCGCACGCGTCCCGCGGTTTTGGCGATGGTTTCCCCGCCAATGCTCTCGGTGTACAGCACGTTGCGCTTGTGAATATCAAACAGCGCGATATTGGCGGTAATCCCATCGAACAGATCGAATTTTGCACCCATTTCATAGGCATTCGACGTTTCCGGCGGCAGATCACCGATGTAGCTCGCAATCGACGACTGCGGCATAAACGTTTGTGAGTAGTTGGCAAACAGCGAGACGGATGGCGTGAGCTTGTAAACCAGCCCCAGCTTTGGCGTCCACTGCTCGTCGCGGCTGTCGGTATTGACGTTGAACGGACGACCTTTACCTGCGTACTGGGTGTAATACTGATAGCGCAGCCCGGCGACGGCGATCCAGTTGTCGGTCAGGTACAGGGCATCCTGCGCGTAGGCCGAGTAGCTCTCCTGCTTGAGCGTCTGATCGCTGTCGGACGCCGACACGGTGGTGCATTTGCCGAGGTTGCCATACGTCGGGTGGTAGATGTTGAAATCTTTCACGTTTTTACAGCGCATCATGTCTGTGCGCAGCAGATCGTAATTTTCATACGACACGCCGGTCAGGATCTCATTGTAAAAACCGGCAATATCCACATTCCCCTGCAGATCCGCGCGGGTGCTGTGCATGCGCTGGGTCGATCCCTGGGTGGCATCCACACGGCGGGTCAGGTTGCCGGTTTTTGAATCATAGGCCATCACTCGGGCCTGATTATCGCTGTATTTATCCTGACTGTAGCTGTAGTCGAACTTTGCGGTCCACTGGCTGTTGAGACGATATTCCGCGTTGAGCTGGGCGAGGTCCGACTGCCCGTCAGTGATATTAAACGGCTCGTCAAAGCGGGTTTTACGATCCACGTTTACCGGCTGTTTGGTGTTGAGATCGAAGATCGTCCCGCGATCGAACGGCGTCTTATAGTCGCGATGGGAATAGAGCACGGTCACGGTGGCATCGTCACCAAACCAGGTGAGCGACGGAGCGATAAAGGTGCTGCGTTCGTTACCAAAATTACGCCAGTAATCCTCGTCCTGATATTCGCCCGTGAGGCGATACGCCAGCCGCGTGCCGTCAATCGGGCCGGTGACGTCAACCTGTCCGGTGCCGCCGCCAAAGCTGGAAGAGGTGGCAGAAATCGACCCGCCGAAGCGCTGTTCCGGGCGTTTGGTGACCACGTTAATCAGCCCGCCGGGATCGAGAATGCCATAAAGCGTCGAGGCCGGGCCTTTCAGCACTTCCACGCGCTCGGTTGCGGCATTAAAGCTGCGCGGCAGCACGGTGCGCAGACCGTTGGTCATGACCGAGCCGTCGCGGTTCGCGCCAAACCCGCGGCGCACAAACGCATCCTGCGTGCCGCCCAGCGTGTTGGTCTGCATCACGTTGCTGACGTTGTAGAGCGCTTCATCCAGCGTGGTGGCGTGCTGATCCTGGAGCACCTTATCGCTGACGGTATTCACCACCTGCGGGATATCCAGCATCGGCATGTTGGTTAGCGTGGCGGTGGAGGTATTCAGCGGCTGGTAGCCGTTCGTGGCGTCCGCCGTAGTATTTGGATCGGCCGTGACGGTCAGCGTTTCGCCGTCTTTAGCCGTGGTGGTGTCTGCTGCCTGCACCAGCGGCGCCATAAACAGCAGTGAAAAGAGCGCGCGCCCTTTTACCCCAGAGAGTGAAGGTGTGAACGTAGCCATTACATCTGTTATCCCGAAATATTCCGCAAAAGACGTTTCGCGGAAGAATGTGTGAGTCATTGCCCCTTACGGTCTGCCCGTTAGCCAGAACTGGCATCGGACATGTAATTGAGAATCATTCAATCATGAGCAGATGTAGTAGTAAATGGAAAAAAGCATAAATCGACTACAGCTAGAAATAAGGAGATAAAGCGTAACGGCGACAGAGTTAATTTATTGAAAATAAAGTTGATATAAAGCTATCCGAGCTCGCTTGCTTGTCCGTTTCCCCCTGGTTTTTACAGGGTGTTTCTTCGCTTGACTACTACATGGCGCAGCGTCAAACTCTCAAAAGAGAATGAGTTTTATTTTTATTTATTGGCTTTTCATTACGTTGGCATTCACGTGGCTCACAACACAAACAAACCGGGACTGGTTCTGGAGAACCTCTCTGCGGGGTATCAGAAAAAAATCATCATTGATGGGCTCACCCTTGCGATCCCTCAGCAGAAAATGACGGTGCTGGTAGGAGCGAACGGCTGCGGGAAATCCACGCTGTTGAGCACTATCGCGCGGCTGCTGCGACCGCTTGGGGGGGCCGCGCTGCTGGACGGCAAAGCCATTCATGAGCAGCCGACCAAAGCGGTCGCCCGTCAGCTTGGCATTCTGCCGCAATCCCCGCTGTTGCCGGAAGGGTTAACCGTTTTTGAACTGGTCTCGCGCGGTCGTTATCCCTGGCAAAACGTTATGCGCCAGTGGAGCGAAGAGGACGAACTGGCGGTGGAAGAGGCCCTGCGGCTGACCGGTACGGCAGCGTTTGCCCATATGCCGGTAGAAAGCCTGTCCGGCGGTCAGCGACAGCGCTGCTGGATCGCGATGGCGCTGGCGCAGCAAACGCCGTATATCCTGCTGGATGAACCCACCACCTTTCTCGATCTTCGCTACCAGGTGGAGATCCTCGAACTGCTACATACGCTGACGCGTGAGCACGGGCGTACCGTGCTGGTGGTGTTGCACGATCTTAACTTCGCCGTGAACTATGGCGATACGCTGGTCTTTTTACGCCAGGGAAAGGTGGAGGGGGTATTGCATGAGGGGGACGTTTGTACGCCAGAGCTTATTAAAGCGGTGTTCGATGTCGACGTGCATATGTCCATCAACCCGTTAACCGGCAAACCGTTCTTTATGCCGTTTCGCCAGGTCGCTGAAAAATGATCCGCACCTCTCTGGCATTTATCCTTTTTGTCTTACTGCTGACGGCGGGCGCGATTGCCCATCTGGGAACTGGCGCGCGTGTTATTCCGCCCTGGACAGTGGCCCAGGCCTTTTTCGCTTTCGACCCGCACAATTTCGACCATAACATCATCATCAGGCTGCGCCTGTTACGCCTGATGGTGGCCACGATCGTTGGCGCGGCGCTGGGCGTGGCGGGGGTATTATTACAGTCGGTCATCCGCAACCCGCTGGCTGAGCCGCATATTCTGGGGCTCAATGCCGGGGCGGCGCTGGCGGTGGTGCTGACGAGCGCGCTGGGCCTGACCCTGCCAGTGGGGCAGCCGCTTGTTGCCGCTGCCGGTGCCGCCACGCTGTTTTTGCTGGTACTGGTGTTCTCCTCTTCCGGGCGGACCGGACTCACGCCGATGAAAGTCACCCTGTGCGGCGTCGCGATGTCGGCCTTTGCCTCGTCAGTGACCGCCGCCGTGCTGATTCTGGACGAACAAACGCTGCTCTCCCTGCGCACCTGGCTGGCGGGTGATGTCGCCGGGGTCAACGCACAGACGCTGCAGAGCGCCCTGTGGGCCGCCACTGCCGGTTTTGTTCTCGCTCTTGCGCTGTCGCCTTCGCTCAATATGCTGGCGCTTGGCGACAACATGGCGCAGGGGCTTGGCGTATCGCTGCTGAAAACCCGTTTGCTCGCTCTGCTGGCTATCGCGCTGCTCTGCGGCGCGGCCGTCTCCATCGCCGGGCCGATTGGTTTTATTGGCCTTGTGGTGCCGCAGCTCATTCGCCGTCTGGTGTCGGTCGATCTGCGGGTGATGGTGCCGCTGTCTGCGCTGTGCGGCGCGCTGGTTCTGCTGCTGGCGGATATCGCGGCCCGGACGCTGTTTACGCCCTGGGAGCTGGCAACCGGCATCATGACTGCCCTGGTTGGCGCCCCCGTCTTTATCTTCATGGCGTCGAGGATGTTTAAATGAACCGCGCCGGACTGCGTGCATTGCGCGTTGGCACCTTCTCGGCGCTGGTTCGTCCAAAGGCGCTGGCGTGTCTTGCAATCCTGACGCTGGCCGCCTGCCTGCTGACCGGTTTTGGCCTGACGCACGGTTCCCTGCCTATTCCCAGCTCCGCCATCGGACGCGCGCTGTTTATGCCTGAAAGTCTGACGACAGAGACGCGCTACATCGTGATGGACATCCGTCTGCCGCGTCTGCTGATGGCGATCCTGTGCGGCGCAATGCTCGGCATGGCAGGGGCGGCCATGCAGTCCATCACCCGCAATGGCCTGGCCGATCCGGGACTGATCGGCGTGAAAGAGGGCTGTAGCACAGCGGTACTGCTGCTGATTTTTCAGTTCCCGGCGCTGAGCCTGGCGTGGCGTCCGCTGGTCGGGATGGCCGGGGGGCTGCTCACCGCGCTGCTGGTGATAGCCCTGGCGCGGGATATCTCGCGCCCGCGATTTATTCTGATCGGTATTGGCGTGTCGTGGGCCTTTGCCGCGGCAATGGGGGTTTTTATCACCACCGCTGACGTGCGCGACGTGCAGACGGCGATGCTGTGGCTGGCGGGAAGCCTGCATGCGGCAAACTGGACGCTGGTGGGGCTGGCCGCGCTCTGGACTGTCCCCGCGTTTGCGCTGCTGCTGTTTACCGCCCGTGCCGCGGACGTGGCGTTGCTCGGCAACCAAACGGCAACGGGCCTTGGGGTTCGTACCAGCCGGCTGGCGCTGCTGCGGGTTCTTGCCCCGCTGGTGCTGACGGCGGCCTGCGTCTCCTGCGTGGGCAGTATTGGCTTCGTGGGGCTGATTGCCCCGCACATGGCGCGCCTGCTGCTGCGCGGTGGTCAAACCGCGCTCCTGACGGGCAGTGCCGTGCTGGGAGCGCTGCTGGTGCTGCTGGCGGATAACATTGGACGGCTGGCATTCCTCCCGCTGCAACTGCCGGCGGGCATTGTCATTTCATTAATTGGCGGACCGTTTTTCCTGCTGCTGCTCTGGCAGCGCCGGGACAGATTTTAGAGGACGATAATGCGCGTACTTTTTTCGATGCTGTTGCTGGTGGGGTTTGCAGTGAGTGCGGCGGAGCCGACTCAAACATTTACCGACGATTTGGGACGTAAGGTTGTTGTGCCGCTTCACCCAAAGCGGATCGTCTCGCTGCATGATCTGGATATCACCATTCCGCTGATTGAGCTTGGCGTGCCACCGGTCGCAAGCCATGGCCGCACGCGCCCGGACGGTAGCCACTTTCTGCGCTCCAGCGGAATGTTGACGGGCGTCGATTTCGATAACTCAGACATCAAATTTATCGGCACGGCCGATATCGACATTGAAGCCATTGCCGCCGCCAAACCTGACCTGATCATTACCGAGCCGACCCGTAATACGCCGGTGGAACAGCTTGCGAAAATTGCCCCGACGGTGAGTATCGATCACCTCGACGGCGGTGCGCCGGAAATCTACCGCAAGCTGGCGCAGCTTACCGGTACGCAGGCGCGGCTGAAAATCCTGGAGCGCCGTTATCAGGAACAAATCAAAGCGCTGAAGGCAACCCTCGACACCCGCCATATCACCGTGTCGGTCATTCAGGCCAACCAGGGGAAAATTAACGCCATGCACAGCTACCACTCGCTTGGACGCGTGCTGCGCGACGCAGGATTCACATTCCCGCCGTTGATTGAGAGCATCCCGGACGGAGGGCGCATTGACGTCAGCGCCGAGCGCCTGCCGGAGCTGGATGCCGATTTTGTCTTTGCTACCTGGCGCGGGGACACTGGCGGAAAACCCCAGGATGAGCTGGCGGCAATGGATGCCGTGATGCCGGGCTGGTGCCAGTTCCTGAACGCCTGCCGGACCGGACACTACGTGCTGATCTCGCGCGAGGAGGCCATCTCGAATTCGTTCGCCTCGTTAGGGCTGATGGCCGCGCAGGTACAGTCGCAGATTGCCGGGCGTCCGCTGCCGGAGGCATCACGGTGATCCGCAAAGAGAAAGGTCGCGTGGATGTTTATGGCGAACGTTTTCGCGCGCGGGCGCATCAGCTGACACCGCGTCTGCTGCAGGTCGCCCGCTATATTCATGACAATCGCGAAGCGGTGATGGAGCAGACGGCAATGGAGATCGCCACGCAGCTTAAAACGTCAGACGCCACGGTGGTCCGCGCGATCCAGGCGCTGGGTTTTGCCGGACTGCGCGATCTCAAGCAGACCCTGGAGCAGTGGTTTGGTCCGGTGGTGACCTCGAGCGAAAAAATCTCCTCTACGGTCAATACGCTCACCAGCGACGTGAATGCGAGTATCGATTTTGTGCTGGAAGGGCACCAGCACACCTGCGAGGTGTTGTCGCAACCGCACAACCGCTACGCGATGGCCCAGGCGGTCTCACTGCTGGCACAGGCGAGGCAGGTCGCCCTGTTTGGGATTGGCGCCTCCGGCATTCTGGCCGAGTACACCGCCAGGTTGTTCAGCCGGATGGGGTTGCCCGCCACGCCGCTTAATCGCACCGGGATAGGCCTTGCTGAACAGCTGATAGCGCTTCAGCGCGGCGACGTGCTGGTGATGATGGCGCAGAAATCCGCGCACCGGGAAGGACAAACTACGCTGCGTGAAGCGAAACGTCTGGGCATCCCCACCATTTTGCTGACCAACGCGCTGGATTCACGTTTCAGTAAAGAGGCAAGCGTAGTGATCCACGTCCCGCGCGGCGGTGAAAAGGGTAAAATTCCGCTCCATGGCACGGTGTTGCTGTGTCTGGAGATGCTCATTTTATCCGTCGCCGCCACCGAGCCGCAGCGCACCATCAGGTCCATGAAGCGCATTAACGAGCTACACCGTGGGTTAAAACCGGGGAAGAAAAGCAGCTAAAAACAACAAAGCCCGGTGGCGCTGGCGCTAACCGGGCCTACGGTTCAGGTTTTGTAGGCCGGGTAAACGCAGTGCCACCCGGCAAATTCCACAAATTTAAACCCCTTGCTCCAGAATGCGGATGTGGGTTTCCAGCACGTCACCTTTCACGGCATCACTCCACGCTTTCATGTGCGCGGTCTGCAGATGCGCTTCAAGGTGCGCGACGGTTTCCCACTGCTCAACCATGATGATCGAGTCCGGTGCGGTCGCCTGGAAGCTGGCGTGAGTGGCGGCATCCACCATCGGCGCGTAGCCGTGGCAGCCTTCTTCTTTCAGTACGGTCGGGATAATTTTCGCGAACTGATCCAGCACCGCCTGGCGGTGATGTTGACCTGGACGAGTACGGATTTCTGCAATAACGGTAAGCATTGTGACTACTCCTTTAATTCCAGGTTACCAGTTAAGCAAAAATTTCCGCGAGATGCTTGCGATATTCTGCGATATAGCGCGGGACATCAGGCATTTTAATCACGTCGTTGACGATAAAGGTCGGCAGCGGATCCATGCCCAGGAACTGGTTAGCCTTGTGGAACGGCAGGTACGCGCCGTCAACGCCCACCCCTTCGAAGAACTGATCTTTCTCGGTGAAAGCTTCCAGCGGGGCGTTCCAGGTGAGCGACAGCATATATTTTTTGCCCTGAATCAGGCCGCCGGAACCGTATTTTTTAGACGCATCTGAGCGGGTGCGGCCGTCGCTGGCATACAGCGAGCCGTGACCTTCAGTGAAGACATCGTCCATGTATTTTTTCACGGTCCACGGTGCGCCCATCCACCAGCCAGGCATCTGCCAGATCACCACGTCAGCCCACAGGAAGTTCTGCACTTCGGCTTTCACATCGTAATCGCTGTCCGCGCGCACGACCTTAACATCATGCCCGGCGTCGCGCAGGAAACCGTCCGCGACCTCGGTCAGGGTGTCATTCAGCTGGCCTTTCGAGTGCGCGAACTCTTTCGCGCCGTTGATAATCAGAATGTTGCTCATTATTTGTCCTCGTCGATGAGAGTATGGCGAGTATTCTACGCGCGAGGGCGGGACGGTAAAATGAGCAAAATGTGCAAAGTCTTTTGCATTAAACGCAATAATCCCTTACCAGCTGACCCTGACTTCCAGGCCCCTTTCCGGCGCATTGTTCAGCGAGACACGCAGTCCATGTAGCGCAGCAATACGTTTCACAATGGATAACCCCAGCCCGCTGCCCGTAGCATCCTGGCCGGGCGGGCGATAAAACCGCTCGCCGATACGCGCCAGCGCCTCGGGGGAAATCCCCGGGCCGTTGTCGCGCACGGTGAAGCTCCGGGCGTCCAGCGTCACGTCCACCACGCTGCCGCGCGGGCTGTAGCGAATCGCGTTATCCAGCAGGTTACGTACCAGCAGGCTCATCAGCAGTGGCTGACCCGTGCGTGTCACCTCCGGGGCATGAATGTTCAGGCGAATATCCGTGCCCGCCTGGTGAGCCGGATGCCAGATATCCAGCACCGCTGACTGCAGTAAATCGGCCATCGTGATGGGTTCGACATCTTCCAGATTGTCCAGCGAATCCAGACGCGAGAGCGTAAGAAGCTGATCCACCAGCCGGGAGGCGCGGTCGATCCCCGCATGAAGCTGCGAAAGCGCTTTTTCCTGCGCCTGCGGGTCATCCAGAGAGAGTTGCGCCACGTCAGTTTGCACTTTCAGGGCCGCCAGTGGGCTGCGCAGCTCGTGAGCGGCATCGGAGGTAAAACGACGCTCGCGGATCATCATCTCCTGGGTACGTGCGAAGAGATGATTCAGCGCGTCAAGCAGGGGGCGCACTTCCGCAGGGACACCCTGCGTCGGCAGAGTATCGGTGGCATCCGGCGAGCGGGCGCGAAGGGTCTGGGCCAGCTTTTTCAGCGGCTTCAGTTCCCGGCTCAGGAGGACAATCAGCAACAGCAGCATCACCGGCAGCGCCACCAGCCAGGGCGTGAGCTGTGAACTGACCACGTCCAGCGCCATCTCCTGGCGGTACTCCCACTCCTGGCCGATCACCACGCGGTATTTCCCGTCGGGTGACGTCAGCCATAAGAAACGCCATTCATCGTTATCGTCTTTAAGCCTTCCGTTATCAAACCCGTCACGACGATAGTGATACGGGATATCGCGCCCGTTTTCGCCGTCGTTGAGGATCATTTTGCCGTCGACGGCATAAATGGCGAAAGCCAGCGCGTCGTCATCCAGACGACCATGTTTCACTTTTTTCGGGATCTCGCGCATGCGCTCAGGGGCACGGATCTCGTCCAGATCCATCGTCAGCAGCCGTTTGGCGAACAGCATCTGCTGGGTATCAAACAGCTTATCCAGCTTGTGGGTCGTCTGCTGCCAGGCCACCAGACTGGCGGCAAACCATGCTGTCAGGGAGAGCGCTAAAAAGAGGAGCGTCAGGCGCAGCTTCAGGCTCAGGCGTTGCGTCAGTTTCATGCGTCACCCAGGGTATAGCCGATGCCGTGCACGGTGCGGATAAACTCGCTGCCAAGCTTGCGGCGCAGATGGTGGACATGGACTTCCACCGCATTGCTGGAGACGTCGTCGTCCCAGGTGTAGAGCTTCTCTTCGATCGCTTTGCGCGGCAGCACGCGGCCGGCATTGCGCATCAGCAGCTCCAGCAGGGCAAACTCTTTGGGCTTGAGCGTCAGCGTTTCCCCCTCCAGCGTGGCGACGAGGCTTGTCGGGTCGAGAGTGACCTTTCCGTGGCGCAGCTCGCTGCGCGTCTGGCCGTGGCTGCGGCGGACCAGCGCTTCGAGGCGGGCCCCCACCTCGATCAGCGCGAACGGTTTACAGAGATAATCATCCGCGCCCAGGCGCAACCCTTCGACGCGCTGGTTAAGCGCATCCCGCGCGGTCAGGATCAATACCGGTTCGCTGCGGCCGCTTTCTCGCCATGCGCGCAGGATCTGAAGACCGTCGATTTCCGGCAGCGTCAGGTCCAGCACCACGGCATCGTAAGGTGCAGAGTAGAGTGCGGCCTGGCCGGTTTTTCCATCGGTAAACCAGTCCACGCTAAAGCCCATTTTGCTTAAGCCCGTTTTGATGCCGTCGCCAATGAGCTTGTCGTCTTCTACCAGTAAAATGCGCATATTCCCTCCTTGATGCCGTCAGTAAACCCTCTGAATCCGCCTGCTGTACAGTAAAAATAAATAAATTTTCCCCTTAAGAAGTTGTTAAGGATTACCCTGTTAAATGGTTTGCGAAACCAGATTAAAGGGAGAGTTAATATGAAAAAATTCGCTGCGATTGCTGCCATCATGATGATGACCACTGCCCCTGTTTTTGCTGCCCAGGGCGGATTTAACGGCCCGTCAGCCACGCAAACTCAAACTCACGCGCAGACAGGCGGGTTTGTTGATAATGACGCGAACCTCACCACCGCGGTGAAGGTTAAAGAGATGAAAGACGACAGCTGGGTGAAGCTGCGCGGGAACATTACCCAGCGCCTGTCCGACGACCGCTACACCTTCCGCGATGAGACCGGCACGGTAAATGTGGAGATTGACCACAAGCGCTGGAACGGCGTGACCGTCACCCCGCAGGATAAAGTTGAAATCCAGGGCAAGGTCGATAAAGAGTGGAACGATTTTGAAATCGACGTGAAGCAGATCATTAAGCTGAACAAATAACCCGGAAAGGGCCGCCTGAGCGGCCCTTTTTCTTTGTGACTCAACTCGTCAGATAGGGTAGTATCTGCGGCAATATTGCCTGAAACCCATCGGTTTCTGAGTTGAGGAATCACACGTAATGAGCGATATGGCAGAGCGCCTCGCGCTACATGAATTCACGGAAAACGCCTACCTGAACTACTCCATGTACGTCATCATGGACAGGGCGTTACCGTTTATCGGGGATGGCCTGAAGCCCGTACAGCGCCGCATCGTGTATGCGATGTCCGAACTGGGGCTGAATGCTACCGCCAAGTTCAAGAAATCCGCCCGTACCGTCGGTGACGTGCTGGGTAAATACCATCCGCACGGTGACAGCGCCTGTTATGAAGCAATGGTGCTGATGGCCCAGCCGTTCTCGTACCGCTATCCGCTGGTGGATGGTCAGGGGAACTGGGGGGCGCCGGACGATCCGAAATCCTTCGCGGCGATGCGTTATACCGAATCCCGTCTGTCTAAATATGCCGAAGTGCTGCTGGGCGAGCTGGGGCAGGGCACCGTTGACTGGGTGCCAAACTTCGACGGCACGCTGCAGGAGCCGAAGATGCTGCCTGCGCGTCTGCCGAACATCCTGCTGAACGGGACCACCGGTATTGCCGTTGGTATGGCGACGGATATTCCGCCGCACAACCTGCGTGAAGTGGCGAATGCCGCCATCACCCTGATTGAGCAACCGAAAACCTCGCTGGATGAGCTGCTGGATATCGTGCAGGGGCCGGACTTCCCGACCGAAGCCGAGATCATCACCTCGCGCGCGGAAATCCGTAAAATTTACCAGAACGGTCGCGGCTCCGTGCGCATGCGCGCGGTGTGGACCAAAGAGGACGGCGCCGTGGTGATCACCGCGCTGCCGCACCAGGTCTCCGGCGCTAAAGTGCTGGAGCAGATCGCCGCCCAGATGCGCAACAAAAAGCTGCCGATGGTGGATGACCTGCGCGATGAATCCGACCACGAAAACCCGACCCGTCTGGTGATTGTGCCGCGCTCTAACCGTGTGGACATGGAGCAGGTGATGAACCACCTGTTTGCCACCACCGATCTGGAAAAAAGCTACCGCATCAACCTGAACATGATTGGCCTCGACGGACGCCCGGCGGTGAAAAACCTGCTGGAGATCCTCACCGAATGGCTGACGTTCCGCCGCGATACGGTTCGCCGCCGTCTGAACCATCGTCTGGAGAAAGTGCTTAAGCGCCTGCATATCCTCGAAGGTTTGCTGGTGGCGTTCCTCAATATCGACGAGGTGATTGAGATCATCCGTACTGAGGACGAGCCGAAACCTGCCCTGATGTCGCGTTTTGGCATCAGCGAAACCCAGGCCGAAGCGATCCTCGAACTGAAGCTGCGCCATCTCGCCAGACTGGAAGAGATGAAGATCCGCGGTGAGCAGAACGAGCTGGAAAAAGAGCGCGATCAGCTGCAGGCGATCCTCGCGTCCGAACGCAAGATGAATACCCTGCTGAAGAAAGAGCTGCAGGCCGATGCCGACGCGTTTGGTGACGACCGTCGTTCTCCGCTGCACGAGCGCGAAGAAGCGAAGGCGATGAACGAGCACGACATGCAGCCGTCCGAACCGGTGACCATTGTGCTGTCGCAGAGCGGCTGGGTGCGCAGCGCCAAGGGGCACGATATCGACGCGCCGGGGCTCAGCTACAAGGCGGGCGACAGCTTCAAAGCGGCGGTGAAAGGTAAGAGCAACCAGCCGGTGGCGTTTATCGACTCCACCGGGCGTAGCTATGCCATCGACCCGATTACGCTGCCATCCGCGCGCGGGCAGGGCGAACCGCTGACCGGTAAGCTGACGCTGCCGCCGGGGGCGACGGTTGACCATATGCTGATGGAAGCCGATGACCAGAAACTGCTGCTGGCCTCTGATGCGGGTTACGGCTTTATCTGTACCTTTAACGATCTGGTCTCGCGTAACCGTGCCGGTAAGGCGCTGATTAGCCTGCCGGACAACGCTCACGTCATGCCGCCGCTGGTGATCGAGAACGAAAGCGATATGCTGCTGGCGATCACCACCGCCGGACGTATGCTGATGTTCCCGGTCAGCGATCTGCCGGAGCTATCAAAAGGCAAGGGCAACAAGATCATCAACATCCCGTCGGCGGAAGCCGCGAAAGGCGAAGATGGCCTGGCGCACCTCTTCCTTCTGCCGCCGCAGAGCACGCTGACCATCCATGTCGGCAAGCGTAAAATCAAACTTCGTCCGGAAGAGCTGCAGAAAGTGGTGGGTGAGCGCGGTCGCCGCGGCTCGCTGATGCGCGGCCTGCAGCGTATCGACCGCGTGGAGATTGACTCTCCTGCACGCAGCTCCGCGGGTGACAGCGAAGAGTGATGTCGTGATATCCCCCCTCTGTCCGGAGGGGGAATTTCAATAAAATTTCCCGTAAAATCGTTGTTAATTCGTGCGTTGCGATTAACAATACGCGCTCGTAATAAAGTCCTTACCTGGCCACAGGTGAAGTATAATTGTCAGCTGTCAGGGCTTCAGAGGTCGCTATGCTATACATTGTTCGTCTCATTCTTACCGTTATCTACTGCATTCTGGTCTGTGTTTTCGGCTCTGTTTATTGCCTGTTCAGCCCGCGTAATCCGAAGCATGTTGCCACTTTTGGTCATATGTTCGGTCGTCTGGCGCCACTGTTTGGTCTGAAGGTTGAAAAACGTCTGCCTGAAGGGGCGGAGAATTTCGGTAACGCCATCTATATCGCTAACCATCAGAACAACTACGATATGGTAACGGCGTCCAATATTGTCCTTCCGCCGACCGTGACGGTGGGGAAAAAAAGCCTGCTGTGGATCCCGTTTTTCGGTCAGCTGTACTGGCTTACCGGCAACCTGCTGATCGACCGTAATAACCGTGCAAAAGCGCACAGCACCATTGCGGAAGTGGTGAATCATTTTAAAAAGCGCAAAATCTCAATCTGGATGTTCCCGGAAGGAACGCGCAGCCGCGGTCGCGGCTTGCTGCCGTTTAAAACCGGGGCGTTTCATGCCGCAATTGCGGCAGGTGTTCCAATTATTCCTGTGTGCGTTTCCAATACTTCTAATAAGATTAATCTTAACCGCCTGAATAACGGGCTGGTGATTGTCGAGATGCTGCCACCCGTTGATACCAGCAAATACGGTAAAGACCAGGTGCGCGAGCTGGCAGCACACTGCCGTGAGCTGATGGCTCAGCATATTGCGCTGCTCGACAAAGAAGTCGCAGAGAGAGAAGCCGCCGGTAAGATTTAACCCGGCGTTGAAGGGAAAACGAATTCCCGCGTTGTTAGTCGTTTCAGATGGAGCTTATATGTCACTCAGTCGGCGTCAGTTTATTCAGGCTTCGGGGATCGCCCTTTGTGCGGGTGCGATGCCGCTGACAGCCAGCGCCGCCGGGCAGCAGCAGCCGCTGCCCATTCCGCCGTTGATTGAATCCCGTCGCGGTCAGCCGCTTTTCCTGACGCTGCAGCGCAGCCACTGGTCCTTCACCCAGGGAACCCGCGCGCCGGTCTGGGGCATTAACGGACGTTACCTTGGGCCGACCATCCGCGTATGGAATGGCGATGACGTTAAGCTCATCTACAGCAACCGTACGTCTGAAAATGTCGCCATGACCATCAGCGGTTTACAGGTTCCGGGCCCGTTGATTGGCGGCGCGGCGCGCATGATGTCGCCTAACGCCGACTGGGCGCCGGTGCTGCCGATCCGTCAGAGCGCGGCCACCCTGTGGTACCACGCCAACACCCCTAACCGTACGGCGCAGCAGGTCTATAACGGCCTGGCCGGTATGTGGCTGGTGGAAGATGAGGTCAGTAAATCTCTGCCGATCCCGAACCACTACGGTGTGGACGACTTCCCGATTATTATCCAGGACAAACGGCTGGATAACTTCGGTACGCCGGAATACAGCGAGCCGGGCAGCGGTGGCTTTGTGGGCGATACGCTGCTAGTTAACGGTGCACAAAGCCCTTACGTAGAAGTCTCGCGCGGCTGGGTACGCCTACGCCTGCTCAACGCCTCTAACTCGCGCCGCTATCAGCTCCAGATGAGCGATGGCCGTCCGCTGCACGTCATCTCCGGCGATCAGGGCTTTTTACCGGCACCGGTGTCCGTTAAACAGCTGGCCCTCTCGCCGGGTGAGCGCCGTGAAATCCTCATTGATATGACCAACGGGGATGAAGTTTCTGTCACCTGCGGCGAAGCGGCGAGCATTGTGGACCGTATTCGCGGGTTCTTTGAGCCATCGAGTATTCTGGTTTCCACCCTCGTGCTGACCCTGCGCCCAACCGGCCTGCTGCCGCTGGTGACCGACAGCCTGCCCATGCGCCTGCTGCCGCAGGAGATCATGAGCGGCTCGCCGGTGCGCAGCCGTGATATCAGCCTGGGCGACGATCCGGGCATCAACGGCGCGCTGTGGGACGTCAACCGTATCGACATTACCGCGCAGCAGGGCACCTGGGAGCGCTGGATTGTTCGCTCGGACATGCCGCAGTCGTTCCATATTGAAGGCGTGTCATTCCTGATCCGCAACGTGAACGGTGCGATGCCGTTCCCGGAAGACCGCGGCTGGAAAGATACCGTCTGGGTGGATGGTCAGGTTGAACTGCTCGTCTACTATGGTCAGCCTTCGTGGCCGCACTTCCCGTTCCTGTTCCACAGCCAGACGCTGGAGATGATGGACAGGGGCTCCGTGGGGCAAATGCTGATCAATCCCGCGCCATAACTTCCGACATTCCCGGTTCGCCGGGAATGTTTTAAGCCCGCCAGAAAAAGCGCGAAAACAGAATCAGCACCGGGTAAATTTCCAGACGCCCTAAGATCATCGCCGCGCACATCAACAGCTTAGCCCCTTCTGTTAACGTCCCAAAGGTTGAGGCTGTTTCGCCAAAGCCCAGCCCCATGTTGTTGATACAGGCGGCAACCGTCGCGAATGACGTAAACAGGTCGTAGCCCATCAGATTGAGCGCCCAGACGAAAAAGCCCGTAATCATCACGTAGAGAAAGAAGAAGCTCCATACCGATCTCAGGACGCGCTCATTCACTACGCTGTTGCCAACCTTGATGCTCAGCAGCGCCCGCGGATGCGCCAGCTGATTCATCTCCTGAATGCTCTGTTTGAACATAATCAGAAAACGCAGGGCCTTGATCCCGCCGCAGGTCGAGCCTACGCAGCCGCCAAAAAAGCTGGCGCTCAACAGCAGGAAAATGGTGTGCGCAGGCCAGTGGGCATAATCCGCTGTTGAAAGGCCGTTATCGGTCATCATCGAACTGGCAAGGAAGAAGGCGTGCACCAGGCTATCCGTGGCGTCATACATCCCGGCATGCCAGACCTGCCAGGCGGTGATAAGAATAATCACCCCGGCGGCGCTCAGAAAGAATTTGACCTCCGGGCTGCGACGAATCGGCTTTAGCGTGCGTCTGGCAATAGCAACATACCAGAGCGTGAAGTTGAAGGCGGAGAGCAAGGAAAACGCACCGGCGACCAGCTCAATCGCGTGGCTGTCATAAAAACCGATGCTTTCGCTGCGGGTTGAAAATCCCCCCAACGATACGGTTGAAAGCCCGTGACAGACTGCGTCAAAAAAGGACATTCCCGCCAGCCAGTAGGCCAGGGTACAGGCCACCCCCAGCGCTAAGTACGTTACCCACAGCGTGCGTGCGGTATCGGCGAGCCGGGGCGTCAGGCGTTCCTCTTTAAACGGCCCCGGCATTTCTGACTGGTACAGCTTCATGCCACCGATGCCCAGCAGCGGCAGAACCGCGACGGCCAGCACAATAACGCCTAACCCGCCTATGAAATTGAGCTGTGCGCGGTAATAAAGGTAGGACTTAGGCAGGGCGCTAACGTCCCCGATGACCGTGGCGCCCGTGGTGGTGATCCCGGAAACCCCTTCAAAGAGCGCGTCAGCAAAGGAGAGCTGCAGGCCGTCATCCATCCATAACGGCATGGCGCTAATGAATGAGAACAGCAGCCAGAACAGGACGATAATGACAAAACCGTCGCGGGTACGCAGCTGTATACCGGCGTGACGGGTGGCCCGCCACGCCATCCCACCGAGGCTGAAAAAGGTCAAAAAGGTGGTCAAAAACGCAAAGTAGGTTCGCTCTTTGTTCAGCAGAGCGATCACCATCGGCGGCAGCATGGAGAGGCTGTACAGCAGCACCAGAAAACCACAGAGGTGAAGGACCACCCGCAACTGGGAGACATGTAACGAATCGTTGGGCTTCACAGGTGAGCTCCGCGCAAACACGTATTCCGGGGCAAATCACCGGAAAATATAGTGAATATTATGATTCAAAATTATCAGGGCGGCGTATTTTAACGACTTCTGTGAATATCTGCCTGCTTGCTGCATCCTTTTCTTCAAATCTGGCGGATGAACAGCGTATAATCCGGCTCCTTTTGTCTATTTTTTCTTCGGAAGCATTATGAGCGCAATTTCCCTGATCCAGCCGGATCGTGACCTCTTCTCCTGGCCCCAGTACTGGGCGGCCTGCTTTGGACCGGCGCCGTTCCTGCCGATGTCCCGGGAAGAGATGGACCAACTGGGCTGGGACAGCTGCGATATCATTCTGGTCACGGGCGATGCCTACGTTGACCACCCGAGCTTCGGCATGGCCATCTGCGGCCGTATGCTTGAAGCGCAGGGCTTCCGCGTGGGGATCATCTCCCAGCCTGACTGGAACAGCAAAGACGACTTTATGCGTCTGGGTAAACCCAACCTGTTCTTCGGCGTGACCGCAGGCAACATGGACTCAATGATTAACCGCTATACCGCCGACCGTAAGCTGCGTCATGACGATGCCTACACACCGGATAACGTAGCGGGTAAACGTCCTGACCGTGCCACGCTGGTCTATACCCAGCGCTGCAAAGAAGCCTGGAAAGACGTGCCGGTGATCCTGGGCGGCATCGAGGCGAGCCTGCGCCGCACCGCGCACTACGACTACTGGTCAGATACCGTGCGCCGTTCGGTGCTGGTGGATTCCAAAGCCGACATGCTGATTTACGGTAACGGTGAGCGTCCGCTGGTGGAAGTGGCGCACCGTCTGTCGCAGGGCGAGCCGGTGAGCAGCATCCGCGACGTTCGCAATACCGCGATCATGGTGAAAGAGGCGCTGCCGGGCTGGAGCGGGGTGGATTCCCGCATCATCGATATGCCGGGCAAAATCGACCCGATCCCCCACCCATATGGTGAAGATCTGCCGTGTGCCGATAACAAGCCGGTAGAGCCAAAGAAGGCGGAGGCAAAGGCGATCGTCGTTCAGCCGCCGCGCCCGAAACCGTGGGAAAAAACCTATGTGCTGCTGCCGTCCTACGAGAAGGTGAAAGCCGACAAGGTGCTCTACGCGCACGCGTCCCGTATTCTGCACCATGAAACCAACCCGGGCTGTGCCCGCGCCCTGATGCAGAAGCACGGCGAGCGCTTTATCTGGATCAACCCGCCGGCGATCCCGCTCTCCACGGAAGAGATGGACAGCGTCTTCGCGCTGCCTTACAAGCGCGTGCCGCACCCGGCGTACGGCAACGCCCGTATCCCGGCGTATGAGATGATCCGCTTCTCGATCAACATCATGCGCGGCTGCTTCGGCGGGTGCTCCTTCTGCTCCATTACCGAGCACGAAGGACGTATTATTCAGAGCCGCTCTGAAGATTCGATCATCAATGAGATCGAAGCCATTCGCGACACCGTACCGGGCTTTACCGGCGTGATTTCCGACCTTGGCGGCCCAACCGCCAACATGTATATGCTGCGCTGTAAGTCGCCGCGCGCGGAGCAGACCTGCCGCCGCCTGTCGTGCGTCTATCCGGATATCTGTCAGCACATGGACACCAACCACGAGCCGACGATCAACCTCTACCGCCGCGCGCGTGATCTGAAAGGCATCAAGAAGATCCTGATCGCTTCCGGGGTACGTTACGATATCGCTGTGGAAGATCCGCGCTACATCAAAGAGTTGGCGACGCACCACGTGGGTGGCTATCTGAAGATTGCGCCGGAGCATACCGAAGAAGGCCCGCTGTCGAAGATGATGAAGCCGGGCATGGGCAGCTACGACCGCTTTAAAGAGCTGTTCGACACCTACTCGAAGCAGGCGGGCAAAGAGCAGTATCTGATCCCATATTTCATCTCGGCGCACCCTGGCACGCGTGATGAGGATATGGTGAACCTGGCGCTGTGGCTGAAGCAGCGTCGCTTCCGTCTGGATCAGGTGCAGAACTTCTATCCTTCACCGCTCGCCAACTCGACGACCATGTATTACACCGGCAAAAACCCGCTGAGTAAGATTGGCTATAAGAGCGAAGAGGTGGTGGTGCCGAAAGGGGATAAACAGCGTCGTCTGCACAAAGCGCTGCTGCGTTATCACGATCCGAAAAACTGGCCGCTGATCCGTCAGGCGCTGGAAGAGATGGGCAAAAAGCACCTGATCGGCTCGCGCCGCGACTGCCTGGTGCCGGCGCCTACGCTTGAGGAGATGCGCGAAGCGCGTCGCCAGAACCGCAATACGCGCCCGGCGCTGACCAAGCACACGCCGATTGTGCATCAGCGTTCGAACGGTGGGGCGGGAACGAAGAAAAACGTAAAACGTAAGAGCGGCTAGACATATTGCCCGGTGGCGCTGCGCTTACCGGGCCTACAGTTCAGCGCGTAGGCCGGGTAAGGCGCAGACGCCACCCGGCTTTTTTCTGCATAAGAGCAGGAGGCCCAACATGAAAATAATGAAGTTAACGGGAGCGATGCTGATTGGCCTGACGTTAAGCGGTTGTGTAATGCACCGCCAGACACAGCCAGAAGTGGAAGGACGTCTAATCGACAGCGCAGGTAAGCCAGTCCCGGGCGCTAAAATAACATTAGAGAGGGAGCAAACGCTTTCTGACGACAACGGTCGTTTTGCTTTTCAGAGCCAGCATGAGTGGATCTTCTTTCTGCCAATAGGTCCGATGGACTGGATTTATCGCACCCCGCTCCAGATAAGTGTCAACGGAAAGGAATATGAAGCAGAAGCAGGCGGCGGTCTCGGCGGACCACATGAACTTGAAGGGAAAGCGTTTAACGTTATTTGCACCTTGCCTGACCTCCCCGGAGAAGCGAGATGTCAGTCCGGTTTATAGATTAAAACGAGCCCGGTGTAAGATCGGGCTCGTTTTAGGTATTACCCGCCAAACTGATCCGGATCCGGCCCTAAACGCTTGCCCTTATCCAGCTTCGCAATCTCACCCAGCTCATCTTTGTCCAGGCGGAAATCCCAGACGTCGAAGTTCTCGGCGATGCGCGATGGCGTGACCGATTTCGGGATCACCACCAGGCCGTTGTCCAGGTGCCAGCGAATGACAACCTGCGCCGGGGTTTTGCCGTATTTATCCGCCAGATCGCGGATAATTTTCTGGTCGAACACCCCCTCGCCGCCCTGAGCCAGTGGGCTCCAGGATTCGGTCTGGATTTTGTGCGTGGCGTTCCATGCGTGAAGCTGGCGCTGCTGCATCAGCGGGTGCAGCTCGATCTGGTTAATCACCGGCGCGACGCCCGTTTCGTCTATCAGGCGCTGCAGGTGATGTACCTGGAAGTTACAGACGCCGATGCTTTTCACCAGCCCCTCTTTCTGCAGTTCAATCATCCCTTTCCAGGCGTCAACGTAATGGTCGATAGCCGGAACCGGCCAGTGCATCAGATACAGGTCGACGAAATCAAGCTGGAGTTTCTCCAGGCTCTCCTGCAGCGCTTCGCGCGGGCGCTTTTGATCGTCGTTCCAGAGTTTCGTGGTGATAAATAACTCATCGCGAGGGACACCGGCGCTGGTCAGAGCCTTACCCACGCCGTCCTCATTTTTATATGCGGCGGCGGTATCAATCGACCGATAGCCGACTTCCAGGGCCTTATGAATGGCGGAGACGACCTCGTCGTTACCGGCTTTCCATACACCTAGCCCCAACTGGGGCATCACGTTGCCGTCCTGCAGCTTGATTACGGTTTGGTTTGCCATTTTTCCTCCTTCAGGTGCGCATCGCCGGAGAGGGACTCCGGCGATGGGGTGTGCATTAAGTCTGGACGAAATGTCAAAAAACGAAAGTCGGAGGGACAAAAACGCTTAGCGTGCCGCCTCGTAGATACGACGGCTCACGTCCAGCGTAATGTCGCCGTGTTCGCCCAGATGGGTCATACCGTGTTCTTCCAGTTTCGCCAGCAGGGCAGGGATAGAGCTACCATCCAGACCGTAGCCAGACAGACGCGTTGGCACGCCCAGCCCTTCAAAGAAGTTGCGGGTCGCGTCGATTGCCGCATCAATACGCGCATCGTCAGAGCCCTCGGTAATGTTCCACACGCGCTCGGCGTACTGCAGCAGTTTGGCACGTTTGGTATCCCGCTTTTCGTTCCACAGCGCAGGCAGAACAACGGCCAGCGTTTGGGCGTGGTCCAGACCGTGCATCGCCGTCAGCTCGTGGCCCAGCATGTGGGTCGCCCAGTCCTGCGGCACGCCAGCCCCGATCAGGCCATTCAGCGCCTGCGTTGCAGCCCACATCACGTTGGCACGCACGTCGTAGTTTTCCGGCTCTTTCAGCGCTTTCGGACCTTCTTCAATCAGCGTCAGCAGAATGCCTTCCGCGAAACGATCCTGAATTTTGGCGTTCACAGGGTAGGTGACGTACTGCTCAACGGTATGCACAAAGGCATCGACCACGCCATTCGCCACCTGACGCGCAGGCAGGGTGTAGGTGTAAACCGGATCCAGGATAGCGAACACTGGCTGAACGTGTTCGTTCATAAAGGCCTGTTTATCGCCAGTGGTTTTGCGGGAGATCACCGCGCCCTTGTTGGATTCAGAGCCGGTAGCCGGCAGAGTCAGCACCGAGCCCATCGGGATCGCGCTTTTAATGTCGCTGCCGCGGGTCTCCAGGATGTGCCACGGATCAACGCCGTCTGCGTAGTGGGCTGCCGCGGCGATAAATTTGGTGCCGTCCAGTACGGAGCCGCCGCCGACCGCCAGCAGGAAGGTGACCTTCTCGTCGCGGGCGATTTTCACCGCGTTCATCAGCGTTTCGTAAGAGGGGTTTGGCTCAATACCGCCAAACTCACGCACGTCCAGACCGTCCAGCGCGCTGTAAACCTGATCCAGCACGCCGGTTTTTTTCACGCTGCCGCCACCGTAGGTGACGAGGACGCGGGCATCAGCCGGGATCTGCGCGCGCAGATCGGCGATAGCGTCTTTACCAAACAGAATGCGGGTTGGGGTGTGAAGATTAAAGTTGTTCATGGCTCGTTCCCTTTAGTGGGTGAATAATCGTGGTGGCGCAGAGGGCAACCTGATGCTGCACATTGTGGTCGCCTGCGGCTATCCTCTCAATGCACATTCCTGCCGATGTCTTGCCCATTTCTACAGAGCGCTGGAGAAAGCGCGGAAAACGACGCACACTGTCAACGTCGGAAACCGTACCCGGAGTAACGAAAAATGAACCGTGAGGCTATCTGTCAGCAGCTCACTGCGCAGATTAAGAGATTGATAGATAATGAAAACCGCGCCAGCGAACTGCTGCCGGATATTCGCCTGCTTTATGGCACCCAGCCCGGGACGCGTACGCCGGTGATGTACCAGCCGGGCATCGTTTTTCTCTTTTCTGGCCATAAAATTGGCTATATCAACGAGCGCGTCTTCCGTTACGACGCCAATGAATATCTGTTGCTGACAGTACCTTTACCCTTTGAATGTGAAACCTTCGCGACAGAGGCGGTTCCGCTGGCGGGGATCCGCGTCAATGTCGATATCCTTCAGCTGCAGGAGTTGCTGATGGAGATTGGCGAAGACGAACTTTTCCAGCCGTCAATGGCGTCGAGCGGGATTAACTCTGCGACGTTATCGGAAGAGATCCTCTGCGCCATTGAGCGTCTGCTGGACGTGATGGAGAGGCCGCTGGATGCGCGCATTCTCGGCAAACAGATCATCCGCGAAATTCTTTACCACGTACTGCTGGGACCCGGCGGTGGGGCGTTGCTCGCCCTGGTCAGCCGACAGACCCACTTCAGCCTGATAAGCCGCGTGCTCAAGCGTATTGAGAGCCAGTACACCGAAAACCTGAGCGTTGACCAGCTCGCCGCGGAGGCGAACATGAGCGTCTCGGCGTTTCACCACAACTTTAAGTCGGTGACCAGCACCTCGCCGTTGCAGTACCTCAAAACCTACCGGCTGCATAAGGCGCGGATGCTGATGATCCACGATGGCATGAAGGCCAGCGCGGCGGCAATGCGGGTAGGCTATGAGAGCGCGTCACAGTTCAGTCGGGAATTTAAACGCTACTTCGGCGTCACGCCGGGAGAAGATGCGTCACGTATCAGAACGATGCAGGGAGCCTGACGCGACATGTAGGCCGGGTAAGCAATAGCGCCACCCGGCTTTGTTGAATTATGCGCTGCAGTACTTCTTCTTGATCACCACCGCGATGGTCCCTACCAGTCCCGCCACCAGCAGGAACATCGGCAGCACCATCAGGAAGGTCATTACCTGGTCTTCATGGTGTTTCACAAACGGGATCATATTCAGCGCGTAACCGAGCGTAGTGACCACGCCGACCCACAAAAGCGCGCTCAGCCAGTTGAAGAACTGGAAGCGGCGGTTCGACAGACCGGAAATGCCCGCCATGGTAGGCAGAAGGGTGCGAACAAACGCCAGGAAACGCCCGGCTAGCAACGCCAGCAGGCCGTGCCGATCGAACATGCAGGTCGCACGCTGATGATATTTATGCGGTAACTGCGCCAGCCAGCTTTTAACGACGCGTGTATTCCCCAGCCAGCGGCCTTGCAGATAGCTCAGCCAGCAGCCCAGACTCGCGGCGGAAGTGAGGATGACCATGGTTGGCGTGAAGTCCATGACGCCTTTGCCGATTAACGCCCCGGCAAGTAAAAGCAGGCTGTCACCGGGTAAAAATGAGGCTGGCAGTAGTCCATTTTCCAGGAACAGCGTTGCGAACATCACGAAATAGACGATACCGACGACGTGAGGATCCGCCAGCGCGGCAAAGTCGTGTTGCCAGAGCGCCGCGATAATATCTTGAATAACAGCCATGGACTTTCCTGTGGAACAGCAGATATAACGCTATTGTACTCCCTTATTCGCCCGTCGGGTTTGATCGCGGGCGCATCTCATGCAGACTTTTCTGGTTGCAGTGTCCACAAAAGCGTCCAGGGAGTACATTTTCAGCCAGCACTTTACACGATACGCTCGAACCCTGCTGCTAAATCGGCAATTAAATCGTCCACATTTTCTAAACCGATGTGCAGTCGGATCAGGGTACCGCTGAAGTCCACTTCGCCGCCGGGACGCAGCGCCGCAATCTGTTCCGGCTGGTTAGGCAGGATCAGGGACTCAAATCCGCCCCAGGAGTAGGCCATGCTGAAGAGGGTAAAGTTATCCAGATAGTTTGCCAGCTCGTCATGGGTCAGGCGTTTTTTCAGAACGAACGAGAACAAACCGCTGCTGCCCGTAAAGTCACGTTGCCAGAATTCATGTCCCTTACTGCCTGGTAGCGCCGGATGATTAACGCGCTCAACCTGCGGGTGCTGTGCCAGCCATTCGGCCACTTTCAGGCTGCTTTCATGGTGCTGGCGCAGACGAACCCCCAGCGTGCGAATACCACGGCTGGTCATATAGGCCGTGTCGGCATCCACCATCTGACCCATCAGGTAGGCATTTTCACGCAGCTGATCCCAGCAGCGGGCGTTAGAGACCGCCGTGCCAATCATGCCATCAGAGTGGCCAATCAGGTACTTGGTTGCCGCCTGAATCGAGATATCAATGTCGAATTCCAGCGCCTTAAACAGCACACCAGCCGCCCAGGTGTTGTCGATCATGATAATCGCTTCTGGCGCTTTACTGCGCACGGCTTTCACGATGGCCGGCACGTCGTGCACTTCCATGGTGAGCGATCCTGGTGATTCCAGGAACACAATGCGCGTGTTTGGCTGAATAAGCTCGGCAATGCCTTCACCAATTAGCGGATCGAACCAGCCGGTGGTGACGCCGAGCTTGCTGAGGATTTTGGTGCAGAAGTCCTGGCTGGGTTCATAGGCGGTGTTGGTCATCAGGATATGGTCGCCCTGTTCCACAAACGCCAGAATGGTATTGGCGACCGCCGCGGCGCCGCACGGGAACAGCGCGCAGCCGGCACCGCCTTCCAGCTCGCACATCGCTTCCTGCAGAGAAAAATGGGTTAGCGTGCCACGACGGCCATAAAACAGCCCGCCTTTCGCGCGGTTACGCGTGGCGTTTTTTTTCTCCTCCACGGTATCAAACACCAGCGAGGAGGCGCGTTGAATCACGCTGTTGACCGAGCCCTGGGTATATTTCTTGCTGCGTCCTGCCTGTACCAGCGTGGTATCAAGATGCTTCTTAGTCATGTTCGCTAACCCTGTTTTTATACGTCTGGACGTCCAGACTACCACGATTGTAAAAATCTGCACCCTGAGGCTTATCGAATAAGCAGAAAATATTAGCAAAAAACCGCATAAGAAATTTTTACTGCGTAAGCGCAAAGAAAGTGAGCAAAAATTGCGGCACTATGTAAATAGTAATGAGAACGACTATCAATTCGACGACGTTTTGATATTATTATGCTCAGATTTTGTGATTTGCGTCCTGGAGATACAGAGTGGGTAATAATTTGATGCAGACGGATCTCTCCGTTTGGGGCATGTATCAACATGCTGACATCGTGGTTAAGATTGTGATGATCGGCCTGATTCTGGCGTCCGTGATCACGTGGGCTATCTTCTTTAGCAAGAGCGCCGAACTCATTTCTCAGAAGCGTCGCCTCAAGCGGGAGCAGCTGCAGTTAGCCGAAGCCCGCTCGCTGGATCAGGCTTCTGACATGACCTCATCCTTCCACGCGAAAAGCCTGACCACCCTGTTAGTTAACGAAGCGCAAAACGAGCTGGAACTCTCCGCTGGCAGTGAAGATAACGAAGGCATCAAAGAGCGTACCGGCTTCCGTCTGGAGCGTCGCGTTGCGGCCGTTGGCCGACATATGGGACGTGGTAACGGGTATCTGGCGACCATCGGCGCAATTTCGCCGTTCATCGGTCTTTTCGGTACGGTCTGGGGCATCATGAACAGCTTCATCGGTATCGCCCAGACCCAAACCACCAACCTGGCGGTGGTGGCACCGGGTATCGCAGAAGCGCTGCTGGCGACGGCAATCGGTCTGGTAGCGGCCATCCCGGCGGTGGTTATCTACAACATCTTCGCGCGGATGATTGGCAGCTACAAAGCCACGCTTGGTGACGTTGCCGCGCAGGTTCTGCTGCTGCAAAGCCGCGATCTCGACCTTAATGCCAGCTCGGTTAAGCCGGTGCATGCGGCGTCCAAACTGCGCGTAGGTTAATGCGATGGCGATGCGTCTAAACGAAAACCTGGACGATAACGGCGAAATGCATGAAATCAACGTGACGCCGTTTATCGACGTTATGCTGGTTCTGCTGATTATCTTCATGGTGGCTGCGCCGCTGGCGACGGTTGACGTGAAGGTCAATCTGCCGGCCTCTTCCAGCCAGCCACAGCCGCGTCCGGAGAAGCCTGTTTATCTGTCCGTGAAGGCGGATAAATCGATGTTCCTCGGTAACGACCCGGTAACGACTGACTCTGTCATCCCGGCGCTGGAGCAGCTTACTGGCGGTAAGAAAGATACCACGGTCTTCTTCAGGGCGGATAAAACCGTTGATTATGAAACCATGATGAAGGTAATGGACACGCTGCATCAGGCGGGTTACCTGAAGATTGGACTGGTCGGCGAAGAAAAAGCGGCTAAAAAATAAGATAAAAGCTGGCGAAAGCCGGCTTTTTTGTTTTCTCTAAGGCCAAATCGTTATTATTTTCTGCTGTATCTCCTCACACATCATATTTATTTATCAATAAAGCCATCATTAATAATCTCTTGATTGTTAAGCAAATATCAATATTCGGCTGCGTCATTTAACGCTATCTTTTGTTGTGATGGCCTTTTCCGCGCTGCTGATCCATCTGGGGCACGGGGAAACCGAATATCACTTCTCTGTTTTTGTCCTCCTCTCCGCGCTGCTTACCTGGCGCGACTGGCGACCGCTGTTGATGGGGGCTGCGGTCATCGCCATACACCATCTGGTCTTTAACTATTTGCAGGAACACGACCTGTATGGCGTGGTGGTGTTTATGCACACCGGTTTTCATATGGTGGTTTTTCACGCCCTGTTTGTGGTAGTCCAGACGGCGATCCTGATCCTGCTGGCGGTGCGCATGGAGCAGGACGCCCGCTCGGCGAGCGAGGTGGCCGCACTCGCCGGGGTCATTAACCGCGAGCCGGGTTATCTGACGCTCGCCGTCGATGCCGCGCCCACCGGGTCGCCCTTCGCCCGTACCTTTAGCCTGACGCTGGGCACCATGCGCGCCACGCTTGAGCAGGTCAGCGCCAATATTGGCCAGTTGCTGGAAGCTTCCCGCACATTAGGCCAGCGTAACAGTGCGCTGTCAGAGCGTACCGATCACCAGGCAAACTCGCTGGCAACGGCGGCCAGCGCGATGGAACAGCTACGGGCTGTCGCCACCCTGACCAGTGAAAAAGCCAGCCAGGTCAGAGAGGTGGCATTCAGCACCAGCCACGTGGCGGAGCAGGGGGGAAATAACGTACGGCAGGCGATGGCGGCAATGGAGCAGATTCGCGAGGAGTCGCAGCGTATTTACGCCATTCTGGAACTGATCGACGGCATTGCCTTCCAGACCAATATTTTGTCGCTTAACGCCTCGGTCGAGGCTGCCAGAGCGGGCGAGCATGGCAAAGGTTTCGCGGTGGTCGCCTCCGAAGTGCGCGTCCTGGCGCAACGTAGCGAAGAGGCCGCAAAAGAGATCCGCCAGCTGCTGACGGCGGCGCAGGCGACCACTCAGCACGGGGTCGAGCAGGTTGAGCACGCGGGGCTAACGATGAAGTCGATCATTGAGAGTATCGAAGGGCTTCGCTCTTTGCTGGAAGAGCTCTCACAGATGAGTGAGCAGCAGCGGGCGAGCATCGCACAAATGAACGACAGCATTGCCAGCATTGATGCCAGCGTACAGGAGAATGTGCGCCACGTTGCGCAGACCCTGCAGGTGGCTGAAGCACAGAGGCAGCAGACAAGTCAGTTAAAAGAGGCGATTGCCGTATTCAGATTTAATTAGCGTGGAGGTTCGGTGGGGGCGCTGCTGCCAGACGCCAGCGCGTCCTCATCAAGCGCAACGCAGGTCACGTTTGAGGTGCGGTACTCGCCGTCTGCCAGTTTGCGCGTCAGGCGCAGGGTGGCGATTTCTCTGGCAAGCAAATACTGATAGTTGGCTTCAAGGCGTCCAAGAAGCTTCTCTTTGAGCTCCGGTCGCTGTTCGATAATGGCATTCATCACCGCACCGTAAATCTCTTCCTTTACCTGTAACGGATAAATATCGCGCCGGTTCTGCCATTTCAGTCGAACCAGTGCTGCCGGGATCGAGACCAGGTCTTGCGTAATACGTGTCATCTCGTCATTTTTTGATTTTCTCAGCGCATCGAGATTTTGCTTTAAGATAAATTCATCACTTTTTTTATCATCTAAAGTCAAATAAACGTCATTGTTCTTAATTTCTTTCACGTTAATCTTCCCCCAGGGTATAAAAAATAGGGTTGTTTTTTTCGCGTGTAATTAGATTAAGCCAAATTTCATTGCCCGCTTCATTAATTGCTTTGGTTTTCTCGGCCATTATCTGGCTTAATTTTTGGGCATCTATTTCACCTTCGGCCTGCAGGTCATTCAGTAGATGGACGAAGGCTTCAATTTTCATGGCACGAAATAAGCGGTCTTTTATATGGCGATCGTGCTCTTCCAGCAACATATTACGGGATTTGCCGCTGTCGGAAACACCAATTAATATATCAGGCTCGAAATCAGAGAGCTTTCTTTTCCCCTGAGTGAAACTGGCCTCTTTTTCTGCTTCCATCGGTTGCTGTTCCACAGGCGTAATGTGGTACTTAGCCGGGACGAGATAGTCGGGCAGCATTTTTAATTTCCTTTAATTTCAACAGGGTGGGGTTGGTAAAGGCGTGAGATTCGTTGACAATATCATGAGGCAAATTTAAAATCAAAAAAAATGGAGCCAACCCATGAACAGCATCTTTTTTACGGTCATCACATTACTATTACTGACCGCTGGTGTTCTTTTATTGATGCAGGAGTTCAATAAAACGAAAGTGTCGAACGACACCAGTGAACCCCCGCAACCGGAACGCATGACAAAAGAGGAAGGTGAAGACCATTTCTCTGTTTTGATGAACTCTGTTACGCCTGTCTGGTACTGGCGGGTCAACCATGAATATATCGATTTTTTACACGCAACAATTAAGCGTATGAAAATGTCGGAAATTAATGACACGCCCGGACTGTTTGAGGCTCAGCGTCGCTGTAGCGACCTCAATTCAGCCGTGTATAAATATTACGACAATATCAAA
Organism: Enterobacter sp. BIDMC92; assembly: GCF_001030225.1. Taxonomy (NCBI): domain Bacteria; kingdom Pseudomonadati; phylum Pseudomonadota; class Gammaproteobacteria; order Enterobacterales; family Enterobacteriaceae; genus Enterobacter; species Enterobacter sp. BIDMC92. The sequence continues at coordinate 4,023,982 of NZ_KQ087598.1, read as the reverse complement.
AAGCGCTGCCTTAACGGTGAGAAGGTCTCTTATTCCGACCTGGACGTATTAAATTTGCGCCAGTGTTTTCGTGAGTTCAGTCTGGAAGCCTACCCGGAGCTGGTGGCACTGGTCTGGCCGGAATATGCCCGTCCTGAGGTTAACCCCGACAACGTCTGAGTGACGTTCTGGTTAGCTATTGCAAACAGTCAGCGCCGTTGAGCTATACTGGGCGCTGGTTTCTTTTGCAAACAGGACTTTATGGAACGCTTTTTTGAAAACGCCATGTACGCCTCTCGCTGGATACTGGCCCCCGTCTATTTTGGCCTTTCGCTGGCCCTTATCGCGCTGACGATTAAGTTCTTTCAGGAAATCCTGCATGTTCTGCCGAACATTTTTTCCATCGCCGAAGCAGATTTAATTCTGGTTCTGCTGTCGCTGGTGGACATGACGCTGGTGGGTGGACTGCTGGTGATGGTGATGTTCTCCGGCTATGAAAATTTCGTCTCTCAGCTGGATATCGATGAGCGAAAAGAAAAACTGAACTGGCTGGGCAAAATGGATGCCTCGTCGTTGAAGAATAAAGTGGCCGCCTCGATTGTGGCGATCTCCTCTATCCACCTGTTACGCGTGTTTATGGACGCAAAGAACGTCCCGGATAACAAACTGATGTGGTATGTGATTATCCATCTGACGTTTGTACTGTCGGCGTTTGTGATGGGGTATCTGGATAAGATCAGTAAGAAGTAATGACCCCTCACCCTAACCCTCTCCCACAGGGAGAGGGGATAGTTAGCTCCCTCTCCCTGTGGGAGAGGGCCGGGGTGAGGGCATCAGACCGCACTATTTCTCCGACGACGCCTGCCAAAGATTCAACTCCCCATCTGCAACATGCCGATCAATTCTTTCCAGCTCATCCGGGCTAAAGTGCAGATTATCCAGCGCCCGCACGTTCTCCTCTATCTGCTCCGGACGGCTTGCGCCAATGAGTACGGACGTCACGCGTTCATCTTTCAGCAGCCAGCTCAGCGCCATCTGCGCCATTGTCTGACCGCGCGCCTGCGCCATCTCATTCAGCAAGCGCAGGCTGTTCAGATTGGCTTCGGTCAGCATCTTCTGCGTCAGTCCGCGTACTTTGTTTCCTTCGCGCTGCATGCGTGAACCGTCAGGAATACCGTTCAGGTATTTTCCGGTGAGTAGCCCCTGTGCCAGCGGGGTAAATGCGATACAGCCCGTCCCGTTTTTCTCAAGCGTATCCAGCAGGCCAGTATGATCGACCCAGCGGTTGAGCAGGTTATAGGAGGGCTGATGAATAAGCAGCGGGATTTTCCACTCGCGAAGCAGGTCAGCCATTTTCCGGGTGCGCTCGGTTGAATAGGACGAAATCCCGACGTACAGCGCTTTACCGCTCTGCACGGCATGGGCCAGCGCAGCGGCAGTCTCTTCCATCGGCGTGTTTTCATCCACCCGGTGGGAGTAGAAAAAGTCCACATACTCCACGCCCATCCGCTTCAGGCTTTGGTCGAGACTGGCGAGCAGATACTTGCGCGAACCGCCCGAACCGTAAGGGCCCGGCCACATGTCGTAACCCGCCTTGGTGGAGATAATCAGCTCGTCGCGATACGCGGCGAAATCCTCACGCAGCAGACGGCCAAAATTTTCTTCCGCACTGCCCGCCGGTGGGCCGTAGTTGTTGGCGAGATCGAAATGGGTAATGCCGAGGTCGAAGGCTTTGCGCAGCAGCGCGCGCTGGGCATCAAGAGGCTGTACGTGGCCGAAGCTATGCCACAGCCCCAGCGACAGCGCTGGAAGGCGCAGGCCGCTCTTGCCGCAGTGGCGGTAGAGCATCGTTTCATAGCGGGCAGCGTCAGGGTACCAGGTCATGATGTCTCCTTTTCTTATCGATAATTTTTTTGAAACGTCGTTTTCATTCTGAACTTATCACATCGCTCCTCGCGAAGATAAGGGTTAACGGTGGCTGTGTGACCAGTGAAGCCACGCTAATTAAAAATGATCACAAAACGTTATAATTTCCCTCTTTCCTGCCGATAACGAGAGAAGCACTCGCCTCTGGGCGAATTCACCCTCACGGCAAGGAAGACTTATGAATATGCTCCGTAATTTCACAATACGTTTCGTCATGCTGACGATCCTCGGGATCTTTTGTGTAATGTGGGCGGGGGTTGGGCTGTACAGCACCTGGTCCCTTTCCCGCGTTTCCGATGGCAATGACGTGGACCGCCAGTTGGTTAAACAGATGACGGTACTCAGCCAGGGTAACGATCAGTATTTCCGCTTCGTGACCCGTCTGAGCCGCGCAATGGAAGTCAAAGCCGCAGGCGGCACGCCGGATCTGGCCTCTGCCCAACAGGCGCTGGATAACATGGGCAAGAAACTGGCCGAGATGAAAGCCATATCCCCAGGCCCGATGGATGAGCAGGTCTCATCCCGGGTGATTGGCGCCTGGCAGGCGCTGCTCGAACAGGGGGTGACCCCGCAAATGCAGCAGGCGAAACAGGGCGCGCTGGACGGCTATCGTCAGCAGGCGAATAATGTCACCCCACCGCTGAGCCGCGCGTTCGGTGCGGCGGCTGAGGCATTCAACACTGCCGCCGCAACGTCGCTCGACAGCACCCGTGTGGTGGTGGACGGCCTGACCAGCATGACCCGGACGGTGATTATCGTCGCCACGATTATCGGCCTGCTGATCCTCCTCTTCACCGACCGTTATCTGGTGGCAATGCTGGTCAAACCGCTGGATCGCATTCGCCAGCAGTTCCGCCAGATTGCCCAGGGCGATCTCAGCCAGCCCATTGAGCCGTTTGGCCGCAACTGTGTGGGACAGCTGGTGCCGCTGCTGAGCGCCATGCAGGACAGCCTGCGCGAAGCGGTCAGCACCATCCGCTCCGGCAGTGAGAATATCTGGCGTGGGGCGACGGAGATTTCCAGCGGTAACAACGATCTCTCTTCGCGTACCGAAGAGCAGGCGGCGGCGCTGGAAGAGACGGCGGCCAGCATGGAGCAACTGACCGCCACGGTGAAACTGAACGCCGAAAGCGCGCGTCAGGCGAGCCAGCTGGCCGATGTGGCCTCGACCACCGCCAGCCGCGGCGGCTCGCTGGTGGAAGAGGTGGTCACCACCATGAGCGGGATCTCGGAAAGCTCGAAGAAAATTGCGGAAATCACCAACGTCATTAACAGCATCGCCTTCCAGACCAATATCCTGGCGCTTAACGCCGCGGTTGAAGCGGCGCGCGCGGGCGAGCAGGGGCGTGGTTTTGCCGTGGTAGCTGGCGAAGTCCGCAATCTGGCCAGCCGCAGCGCCAACGCGGCGAAAGAGATTGAGGGGCTGATTGCCGATTCGGTTTCCCGCGTGGAGCAGGGGGCGCAGCTGGTGAGCGACACGGGCACGACCATGGATGCGATTTTGCGTGACGTGACAGAGGTCACCACCATCATGAAGCAGATTGCGTCGGCTTCAGAGGAGCAAAGCAAAGGCATTTCTCAGGTCGGTATCGCCATCACCCAGATGGACGGCGTTACCCAGCAAAACGCCTCGCTGGTGGAAGAGGTTTCCGCGGCGGCGGCGGCGCTGGAGCGCCAGACCGAAGATCTTCAGCGTTCGGTGCAGAAGTTCCGCCTGACGGCTTAACGCGCAAAGGCCGCACAGGGCGGCCTTTCTTTTCACGCGGGAGTGTTTAACCCTGCTGATGCAATTCGGGAAATCGGGTATCCCGTTGCAGATGCCACTTCGGCGATACGCTTAAATGAGGGATTACCGTTTGGTGAAAGTGATTTGTAGAGTGATTCGCGGGAAATACCTGCACGTTTTGCAATGACAGTCATCCCGCCCGAGGCTTCAATCACATGACGTAAAGCCAGCATGAACGCCTCATAACCTCCGGGCTCGTCAATTTCTATAAAAGCCTGATGAAGATATACGGGCGCGAAATCCGGAGAATCTTTCAGGAGTTGTACCATTGCGTCATCATGGAGTACTGATTTAGCCATTCCGATTTCCTCTTATATCCTGCGCTTGTAGTCGTTGAGGTACTCAACGGCTCTTTCAATATCTGCATTTTGCTTTTTTTTCGTTCCAGTCAATAGCACCAGGCTTACTGCGCCATCTGCCGGATCGGAGACTTCGCTGAAATAGACTCGGTAACCCGGCCCCTGGTTAATTCTGAGCTCTGAAACGCTCTCTCTGCATGGTTTACAATCACCATAGTTACCCGTTGACATTCTGGCGACACGCGTAGCAATCATGGCTTTTGCTATGGGATCTTTCACACTTCTCAGATATGCATCAAATGGGTCGTATCCGTCAGCTGTGATGTAGTGTTTAACCTTAGCCATTATTGTAGCCTGTAGTTTACGATAAGCAAATGCATTGTAATCTTCAGGCTACGACAGGCAACGGTTTACAGGGTTGTGACAGTGGGGAAGATGTGATTTCTGAAAGCGGATCGCAAAAATACGAAACCGTTGTGCTCTGCCTTTCTCAGCCTCTTACTCAGGAATGCGGCAGCAGGCTAAGCGCCTGTTTAACCGCCGCCTGCAAACGTGATTCCGGCACTCCGTCCCGGGCCTGCACCGACAAACCATGTAAAAAGACGGCAAAATAGTCTCCCAGACTCTCGGCATCGGTCGACGCCGGCAATTCACCGTTACGCACTGCCAGATGGAGACGGTCGATGATCTGCTGTGTACGCTGCAGGCGATGCTGTGCCAGCCAGGTTTTGAGCGTCTCATTTTCCGCACTGACGCTGGCTGCAGAGGCCACCACCATACATCCTTGCGGCAATTCCGGATGGCAGTAAAGATGAACCGCATCCATTAACAGCGTCTGGAGGGTATCCCGCACGCTGCCCCCGGCGGCTAAGGCCCGATCCGCAAAACCGCCTTCCTGTTTTTCGTAATCGGCGATAGCTTCCCGAAAGAGCTGCTCTTTTGAACCGAACGCCTTGTAAATACGTGCCGATGCAATCCCCAGTTCTGCCACCAGGTCTGACATTGAGGTGCCTTCATAACCCTGTCGCCAGAACAGGTTACGCGCTTTGATAAGCGCCTGGTCACGATCGAACTGGCGCGGTCTGCCTGCCATTTTGTTGCTCCGGTTGGTCCTGAATTCTGTGCAACAGGATCGCCTAAATCATCTGGATTACCAACGAATTTATAATTTTCGCTTGCGGTTATCCGGCTTTACTCCTATTGTTTGCCAATCGACAAACAATAGGAGTATACGATGAAAACCCTCAAAGGTCCCTCTCTCCATCTGGCTCAGTTCAGCGATGATGCGGCCCCCTTTAATAATTTGCCCGCGATCGCCCGGTGGGCGGCGCAAACGGGTTTTAGCGCTCTGCAAATTCCGGCATGGGACCGCCGTCTCTTCGACGTGGCGACGGCGGCAGAAAGCCAGACCTACTGCGACGATCTGACCGGTATGCTGGCGGAGCATGGTCTGGTGGTAAGTGAACTGACCAGCCATATCTTCGGCCAACTGATGGCGGTACATCCCGCTTACGACAGCTTATGCGACAGCTTTGCGCCGGTGGAAGTACACGGCAACCCACAAGCCCGCGGCGAATGGGCAAGGCAGCAGCTACTCCTGGCGGTCAAGGCCTCCGCCCGACTTGGCCTCAGCGATCTGGGTACCTTCTCTGGCTCGCTGGCGTGGCCCTATCTGTTCCCGTTCCCGCAGCGTCCGGAAGGGTTAATTGAAACCGCCTTTGACGAGCTGGCCAGACGCTGGATGCCGGTGCTCAATGCCTGTGACGAGCAGGGCATAAACCTCTGCTATGAGATCCACCCGAGTGAAGATCTGCATGATGGGATAACGTTTGAAATGTTTTATCAGCGGGTGAAAGAACATCCTCGCTGCCGGATACTTTTCGACCCCAGCCACATGGTGCTCCAGCAGCTTAACTACCTGGAGTTCATTGATATCTATAAGGACCTGATCAACATGTTCCACGTCAAAGACGCTGAATTCAATCCGACCGGTCGTCAGGGGATTTATGGTGGCTATCAGTCATGGGTTGATCGTGCAGGACGTTTTCGCTCACTGGGTGACGGGCAGGTGGATTTCAGGGCTATTTTCTCAAAGCTGACCCAATACGATTATGCCGGCTGGGCAACCCTCGAGTGGGAATGCTGTCTGAAAAATCCCCAGGACGGTGCCAGAGAAGGGGCTGCGTTCATCCGCGACCATATTATTCACATCACCGATAAAGTCTTCGATGATTTCGCCGGTGCGCCGGTGAACCCTCAGCAAATCAACGCGTTACTCGGCATTCGCTAAGCCACGACATTACAGGGAGTCCCCATGGAACAACAATACGGTGAGATCGCGCATGCGGATCTCAGGGCAGAACACGTCTATACGAAAGTGAACGGACAGCGCATCCATTGCGTCGTGGCGGGAGAAGGTCAACCGGTATTACTGATACCGGGCTGGCCGCAGACCTGGTATACCTGGCGCTATGTCATGCGCGCGCTGGCAGCGGCAGGTTTTAAGGCTATCGCGGTTGATCCACCAGGCATGGGGGAATCAGACAAACCGCGCGACGGCTATGACACCGGACGTGTTGGTGCCACGCTGCATACGATGATGGCGCAACTGGGGCATTCACATTACAGCATCGTGGGCCATGATATCGGCATGTGGGTGGGTTATGCCATGGCGAGCGATTTTCCACAGGCGATAGAACGGCTTGTGCTGACAGAAGCGGTTATCCCTGGACTGGCACCGCCACCGCCAATTTTTGTCGCACCGGAAGAGAATATCTTTCTCTGGCACTTCATGTTCAATCAGCTGGCGGATTTACCCGAAACCCTGACCAGCGGGCGCGAATCACAGTATCTCAGCTATATTTTTGACCGCTGGTCGCATCGCCGTGAACGGGTCGCAGCAGAGGTGTATATCACCGCCTATTCGACGCCCGGCGGGCTGCGTGCGGGTTTCGACTATTATCGCGCTATCCCGGAGACCATCCGGCAGAACCAGCGTCGCGCGCAAACGCCTTTAACCATGCCGGTGTTAACGGTGGGGGCCGAACATGCCACGCGCGACGCACCACTGATAACCCTGCAGGGCAATGCCCGTGATCTGCGTGGTGAGACGGTGGCCGATTGCGGGCATTTTATTACCGAAGAGTGTCACGAGGCGTTTATTGGGCTGATCGTGCCATTCCTCTCAGAGGATGCACATCATGCCGCTTGATAAACATATAGCTGATTTTCTGGCTGCGTCATCGGGCGCGCCGCAGCCGGCGTCATTAGCCGAACTGCGTGCCGCCACCGACGTGGATTTGCTGCAGCTACAGGGCGAGGAGGAAACGGGTGGCGCCATTCAACATCACGTTGTGATTGCCGATGATGGCTACGAGATTGAACTTCGCGTCTATACCCCTGCCGCCTCGAAGGCAGAAATCGCGCAGCCTGCAATGCTGTTTGCTCATGGCGGCGGATGGTGCCTGGGGTCGTTGTCGCTGTACGATCGACCCTGTCAGGCATTGGCGAATGCTACTGGCCGGAAAATACTCTCCGTGGATTACCGTCTGGCGCCGGAGTTCCCCTTCCCGAGGCCGTTAGAAGATGTTTATCAGGCATTGTGCTGGTCCAGTGAACAGGCCGCGCTTCTGGGTATTGATGCCACTCGTCTGGCGGTGGGCGGCGACAGTGCAGGCGGAAACCTCGCTGCAGCGACAACGCTGCTGGCCCGGGATCGCGGTGGACCTCATATAGAGCATCAGTTGCTGCTCTACCCGGCGTTAAGTCGCGATATGTCGACCGAAAGCTATTGTGAATTTGCTGAAGGTTATTTTTTAACGCGTGATGCGATGGCGTTTTGCTGGGAAAACTATCTGGGAGACCGTCGTCATCCTTATGCCGAGCCGCTGCGTATGACCTCGCTGAGGGGGGTACCGCCAGCAACCATCCTGAGTTGTGAGTATGATCCCCTGCGCGATGAGGCTGAAGCGTATGCGCGGCGGCTTGAGGAGGCGGGGGTGCCAGTACGCTGTGAACGGCTGCCGGGCATGGTGCATGCCTGTATTCATATGTCAGGGCTAACGCCTGCCGCGCGTCGGTTGTTTGAACGGGCTCGTATATAGTTCAGGGTGGGGCTTCGTTTTCCAAACGTGGCGCTTGATTTGCTGACTATCGAGCCTTCCGGGTAAGAGTCCTCTGCAGGCGGAATGCTTTCCAGCCCAGAGCGGGTGGAAAGGTCACCCAGGCAATGATCAGGATAATGAGGGAACTCATGCTCCCGGAAAGAATGTGTGTCCGGCTACCCGCGATGAGGGTGACCAGCATAACCAGAACCAGCGCGACCGTGAGCCATACCGAAACCTGGAAGCGCCGTGAGAGCGCATCGATGAGATGCTGCAGGGTGCCTCCAGCTGCTGAGAGTCGGGCCTGTAAATTGTCTACTTCGCTTTGGCTGAAACCTGCCTCAAGCAAGTCTTTCTCACTGATAGCCATCACGTCCTCCCTAATCAGGCGAAAGTATACTGTATTAAAACAATAATGAGAGAAGACAAAAAACCCAGCGTAATAGCTGGGTTTCTTCATCATGCCGGTTCGAAAAGGGAGAATTACGGCGTTTATCAGTGCGTCGCTTCACCGATCAGCGCGCCGGAACCGGCGCCGACAGCTGCGCCTTTCAGCACGCTATTGCCCGTCACGGCAGCTGCGCCAGCACCCACAACAGCACCAACGGCACCGCCTTTACGTGCGGCTTTGCCTTTGTCGCCGTTTTTGAACATGGCACCGGTGCCTGCGCCCACCACGGCACCGCCAACGGTTGATTTCAGATCTTTACCCGTGGCCGCGCCAATTGCCGCGCCTGCTACCGCGCCAGCGGCGGTTTTATCGATAGCCATTCCCGAGGCGGAAAAAATGAGGGCGCTGATAACCAGCGTTGTTTTAATCAGTTTCATAACAGATCCTTTGTGACTGCTGTCGGTTGATACGTCATTTCTCACCGTCTGGCGGAAGAAACACGCCCGGATAGTGCCAGCAATACCTGCCCAACCCTTAGGCTAATCATGCCCTGAACAGGGATCTGTTCTGCCGGGCGGTAAACCGCCCGGCCACTCGTCATGCCTGACGCTTGTCTTCGGTATTCGTATCAAAGTCACTCGCCGCGTGACGTTCGTGGAGCTGCTCGTTCAGCTCGCCGCTGGTGCGGTTGACAATCCGTCCACGCTTCACGGCATGGCGGTTTGCCACGTCTTTCGCCCAGCGCTGGACGTTGGTGTACTTCTCTGCGTCCAGGAACTCGGCGGCGTTATAGACGCTACCCAGCGCCACGCAGCCGAACCATGGCCAGATCGCCATATCCGCAATGGTGTACTCCTCACCCGCGACGTAACGACCGCGAGCCAGCTGTTTATCCAGCACGTCGAACAGGCGTTTGGCTTCCATCGTGAAGCGGTCGATCGCGTACTCAATCTTCACTGGCGCATAGTTGTAGAAGTGGCCAAAACCACCGCCGAGGAACGGCGCCGCGCCCTGAAGCCAGAACAGCCAGTTCAGCGTCTCGGTGCGTCCCGCCGGATCTTTTGGCAGGAAATGACCAAATTTCTCTGCCAGATAGAGCAGGATATTGCCGGATTCAAATACGCGCGTTGGCGGATTCGTGGAGTGGTCGCGAAGCGCCGGTATTTTCGAGTTCGGGTTCACCTCAACGAAGCCGCTGGAGAACTGATCGCCCTCGCCGATGCGGATCAACCACGCGTCGTACTCCGCGCCCGTCACGCCCAGCGCCAGCAGCTCTTCGAGCATGATGGTGACTTTCTGGCCGTTAGGTGTCCCCAGCGAGTAGAGCTGCAGCGGGTGAGAGCCGACAGGTAGATCTTTCTCATGCGTTGCGCCGGAAATGGGACGGTTGATATTGGCGAATGCGCCGCCGTTGTTCTTTTTCCATTCCCACACTTTGGGTGGCTGATAGGTGTTGTCTGACATGTTGGCCTGCCTTTTTTGTGATTTGTTGAGGCAGTGTAGCAGGAGATTTGTGAAGCGTTTAACGAACTGAGCGTAATCGATCTGCCGCTATTCCTTCCGGCGCTTATATATATCAAATCCGGCATAAGCTTAATCGAAAATCGCATTTTCATAATTAATGCGTAAACAGATAAAGCTGCATATGATGCTTCAACATAAATAAAAGATGCAGTCATAAACACTTTATAAGGCAAGGAGTTAGTGAGATGCGTAAGCTTCTGTTATCGGCCATGGTCGTTTCGCTCGCGTTAGGCCTGGCGGGCTGTGATGATGCGAAAAATAAAGAGACAAATACGTCCCCCGCGGCAAAAAACGACGCGCCAAAAGAGGGCGGTTCGCTTATTATCGGCATAACCTCCGGCGACCCGCTAGCCGTTAATCCGCTCTATGCCAGTGACCGCACAACATTAACCATCATGCAGGCGCTGTATGCTCCGCTGTACAGCTTTAATAACGGCAAAATTGAGTGGGGCCTGGCGGAAAGCCTGACGCCTTCTGCCGATAACCTGAGCTACACCCTCACGTTAAAACCCAACCTGAAATGGCAGGACGGGCAGCCGCTGACGGCGGACGACGTGGTCTTTACGTTCAATAAGCTGCTGGATGCCAAACAGCACAGCTTCTTCCGCAGCATGTTCACTTACGGCGATAAGCCGGTGCAGGTAAGCAAGGTTGACGACCGCACCGTTAAATTCACCTTACCGCAGGTCAGCGCGGCTTTTACCGGCACCCTGGTGCAGATCTACCCGATCCCGCAGCACGTGTTCGCCGGTGAAGGCGATCTGGAAAAGAGCAGCAAAAACGATGCGCCGGTGGGTTCTGGCCCGTTCAAATTCAAAGAGTACCGCGCCGGACAGTATTACGCCCTGACCCGTTTTGACGATTACTGGAACGGCAAAGCGAAGCTTGATTCCGTGACTTACCGTTTCGCCAAAGACAGCAATGCCGCGAATCTTGCCCTGCAAAACGGTGAAATCAACCTCAAGATGGTGGACCCGCAGGATGTGAACCGCCTGAAAAATACCGGTAAGTTTGACTTCGTGGTCTATCCGGAAGGGCGTCTGGCCTACATGACCTTCAACCAGAACGTGCCGGTGATGAAGAGCAAGGCGCTGCGTCAGGCCATTGCTTACGCCATCAACAAAGATGAGCTGACCCAGACCGCGTTTACCTCGCTGGACTACGCCAAACCGGCGACCTCGTTCCTGACGCCAGATACGCTTTACAAGACGGACGATGTTGAACAGTACAAATTCGATCTGCAAAAAGCCAAAGACCTGCTGAAGACATCCGGCGCGCCGGACAACCTCAGGCTGCGCCTGGCGTATGTGAACACCAACAAAACCCAGGAGAGCATGGCGCTCTACATTCAGCAGGCGCTGAAGGGCATTGGGGTGAACGTGGAGCTGATGCCGCTGGACTCTAACGCCATGTCTCAGCGCAGTCTCGACATGAACAACACCGCCTGGGAGCTGAACCTGGGCGGCTACATCATGGGTTCAGAGCCGGACGGTTACAAATCACTGTTCATGAGCAACGAGGCCTATAACTACGCGCATTATAAAAACCCGCAGTTCGATGCCCTGTGGGATAAAGGTGCCGTGGAAACCGACGCCGCGAAACGGGCTGATATCTACAAGCAAATTCAGCAGACCGTGGCAAACGACATGACCTACTACCCGATTGCCTATACCAATGCGACCGTCGCGGTGGACAAGCGTTTCGGCGGCACCCAGGAAGCAGAGCCGAAGCCGGTCTACCTGTTCCAGGATCTGTCAAAAATCTATCAGAAATAAGTCACTGCCCCGGCCGTCAGGCCGGGGTCTGAGTAAGGGCATGTCGTGAACACACTTCTCACGCGTCGGCTGCTGCAACTGTTCCCGATGCTGTTCTTTATTTCACTGGTGGCATTTTTGCTGGTCAAACTCGCCCCCGGCGATCCGGTGGCGGCGTACATCACGCCGCGTATGGCTCCGGAAGATATCGAACGTATTCGCCAGAGCCTGGGGCTGGATAAGCCGCTGGTTACGCAGTACGTCCTGTGGCTGAAAAACGTCCTGCAGGGCGATCTCGGCTATTCGCTGATCTACCACCGCCCGGTGCTGGAGATGATCGGCGAACGCATTCCGGCCACGCTGGGGCTGATGGGGGCGTCGCTGCTGCTGGCGATCGTACTGGCTATTCCGCTCGGCCTGCTGGCGGGAGCATTTAAGCACCGCTGGCTGGATCACGTGCTGAACCTGTTCGCCTATATCGGCATCTCGGTGCCGATTTTCTGGTTCGGCATTTTGCTTATCACTGTCTTTGCCGTGCAGCTTAACTGGTTCCCCAGCATGGGGATGCGCACCATCGGCATGGACGATAACGCGCTGGATGTATTGCGCCACGGCGTGCTGCCGTGCATTGCGCTGACGTTCTACAACCTCTCCAGCTACGTGCGCTACATCCGCTCCAACACCATCTCGCAACTCTCCGCCGACTACGTACAGACCCAGCTGGCCTACGGCGCGACGCGCGCCAGTATTCTGTTCCGCCATGTGCTGAAAAACGTGCTGCTGCCGGTGATCACCCTGTTTGGCCTGTCGTTCGGGGAGCTGATTGTAGGGGCCTATGTGACGGAGAGCGTCTTTTCCTGGCCGGGGATGGGGCTGCTCGGGATCCAGTCGATCGCCTCGCTGGACTACCCGCTGATCATGGCGATCATCATGCTTTCGTCGATGATGCTGATCGTCGGTAACCTGATCGCCGATCTGCTTTATCGCTTCGCCGATCCCCGCATTCGTACGCTGAGGTAACCCGGATGAGCAGACGCTGGCAGCAGGTTCGTCACCAGCTGCGCCGCAACCGTCCGGCGCAGTTCTCTCTGTTTGTGCTTTTTATTTTCGTTGTCGCCGCGCTTTGCGCCGGCTTAAGTCCGTACGATCCGGATCGGATGGCGCTCGGCGCACGCACGCTACCGCCGGATGCCGCGCACTGGTTCGGTACCGATGAATACGGACGCGATTACTTCACCCGTGCGCTGTATGGCGGCCAGATCTCGTTAATGGTCGGTTTTCTCGCCATGCTCTTCTCCACGCTTATCGGCACGGTGGTGGGAACGGTGAGCGGCTATTTTGGCGGCTGGCTGGATAACCTGATGATGCGCGCCGTGGATATCCTGATGGCCATTCCGGCCTTCTTCCTGCTGCTGGTGGTGAATGCTTACCTCAAGCCGGGCGTGGATAACATCATCCTGATCATCAGCCTGCTGACGTGGATGAACATGTCGCGGCTGGTGCGTGCCGAAACGCTGTCGGTGAAAGAGCGCGAGTATGTGCTCTATGCCCGCGCGTCGGGAGAACATCCGCTGCGCATTATCGTGCGCCACATTATTCCTGGTGTGCTGCCGACCATTATCGTGGCCGCCACGCTCAATATCGCCTCGGCGATTTTGATGGAATCAACGCTCAGCTTCTTAGGGCTGGGCGTGCAGGCCCCTGCGGCGTCGTGGGGAAGTATGCTGAACAACGCGCAGTCCTATATTGGCGAAGCGTCGTGGCTGGCAATGTTCCCCGGTATTTTGATCCTGCTGACGGTGTTCAGCTTTAACGTGCTGGGCGATGTGTTCCGTACCGCCTTTGAGCCGGGAGCCAGTCGCGATGAGTAGCTTATTAGAACTCGATGACCTGCATACCACGTTCCGCACCCGGGAGGGGGAAATGCATGCGGTGCGCGGCGTGAGCTTTCAGGTTCAGCCGGGAGAACTGGTGGGTATCGTTGGCGAATCGGGCTGCGGCAAGAGCGTCACCTGTAAGTCGATTATCCAGCTTCTCGGGAGCAACGGCCGGATAACGGGCGGCAGCATCCGCTTTCAGAACGAGGACCTGGCGCAGAAAACCCCGGCGCAGATGCGCGCCATTCGCGGCAACGAGATCGCGATGATTTTCCAGGATCCGATGACCGCCCTCAACCCGGTGCTGACCATCGGCAAGCAGATGGCGGAGATCCTGATGCGCAATAAAGGGCTCAGCAAAAAAGCGGCTAAAGCGGCGGCGATCGCCATGCTGCAACAGGTGGGCATTGCTGAGGCGGAACGCCGGTACGACCAGTATCCCCACGAGTTCAGCGGCGGGATGCGCCAGCGGGTGATGATCGCCATTGCGCTTTCCTGTAATCCGAAGCTTCTTATTGCTGATGAACCGACTACCGCGCTGGACGTGACCATTCAGGCGCAGATCCTGCGCCTGCTGAAAAGCCTGCAGCAGCAGACCCAAACCGCGATTTTGCTGATCACCCACGATCTCGGCGTGGTGGCGCAGGTCTGCAGCCGCGTGGTGGTGATGTACGGCGGGCTGGTGATGGAGGAGGGGAGCGTGGAGGACATTTTTTATCGCCCTGCGCATCCTTACACCCGGGGGCTGCTGGCCTCGCTGCCGCGTCCGGATGAGGAGAATCAACGGTTGTCGCCGATAGAAGGTTCGCCGCCAGGCCTGCTTAATCCGCCGCCGGGTTGCCCGTTTGCCGAACGCTGTCCGAAGCGTATGCCGCAGTGTGAGCGGCAGCCCGCGTTTTATTCCGTCGGAGAGGGCCATCGCGCCGCCTGCTGGCTATGGGCCGATAAGGAGATTCAGGCATGAGTGAACAACAGACGCCTTTAGTGCGCGTACGGGACCTGCACAAACACTATCAACTTAACGGCGGTTTGCTGCGTAAAGGCGTGGCCGTGAAAGCGGTCGATGGCGTGAGCTTTGATATCCAGCCCGGCGAGACGTTTGGCCTGGTCGGGGAGTCCGGCTGCGGGAAATCGACCCTCGGGCGCGCCATTCTGCGTCTTTTCGATATCACCTCGGGCGAGATCCACTTTGCCGGACAGGCGATCGCCCACGCCCGTGAAAAAGAGCTGAAGCCGCTGCGTAAAAGAATGCAGGCGATTTTTCAGGATCCCTGGTCCTCGCTTAACCCGGGGATGACCGTGCGACAGCTGGTGGCCGAGCCGATGCAAATCCACGGCTACAGCCGGGAAGCGCAGCAGGAGCGTACGGAAACGCTGCTCTATAAAGTCGGGCTGAAGCAGGAACACCTTGAACGGTTCCCGCACGAGTTCAGCGGCGGGCAGCGCCAGCGCATCAGTATTGCCCGCGCGTTGTCCGTGAATCCGGAGTTTGTGCTGTGCGATGAACCGCTCTCGGCGCTGGACGTCTCGGTGCAGGCGCAGGTGGTGAATATTCTGCAGGACCTGCAGCAGGAGCTGGGGCTGACCTATCTGTTTATCGCCCACGATCTCTCCATGGTGCGCCATATCTCCAGCCGAATTGGGGTGATGTATCTCGGTAAGCTGGTGGAGGTGGCCCCGGCGAATGCGCTGTATCAGCATCCGGCGCACCCATACACCCGCGCACTGCTGGCGGCGGTTCCCCGTCCCGACCCGCGCATTCGTCACCTCGACGACGCTACCCTGCGCGGCGATATTCCAGGCCCCACGTCCGCGCTGCCTGGCTGTAAGTTCTGCAGCCGCTGCCCGCATGCCATGCCGGTTTGCCAGACGCAGGAGCCGGCGATGCAGGAGATTGCGCCAGGGCATTTTGCAGCATGCTGGTTGTTTAACGTGTAATTAATGCGCCACGCAGGTGTATGATAAATCCTCCTCTGTCAGGTTAATTACAACGTGCAGACGACGACAACCCTTAAAAAATTGCCGCCTGCCTGTTTTAGGTTGGATACATGCGTAAAGGAACGTTAAGCAGTGATGCGCCATTCGGGACATTGTTAGGCTATGCGCCCGGTGGCGTGGCGATTTACTCTTCAAATTACGGCAGTCTGGACCCGCGAAATTACCCGGAAGATGCGGATTTCCGCAGCTATATTGGCAACGAATACATGGGCCACAAGTGGCAGTGCGTTGAGTTCGCCCGCCGTTTTCTGTTTCTCAACTATGGCTTTGTGTTTACCGATGTCGGCATGGCGTGGGAGATCTTCTCTCTGCGCTTTTTGCGTCAGGTGGTGAACGATAACATTCTGCCCCTTCAGGCCTTTGCCAACGGCTCGAAGCGCGCGCCGCGCGCCGGGGCGCTGCTGATCTGGCAAAAAGGCGGCGAGTTTCACGAGACCGGCCACGTGGCGGTGATCACCCAGCTTCTGGACGATAAGGTGCGTATCGCGGAGCAGAACGTCATTCACGCGCCGCTGCCGCTCGGGCAGCAGTGGACGCGCGAGCTGCGCCTTTGTGTTGAGAACGGCAGTTACACGATCCACGACACCTTTACTGACACCGAAATCCTCGGCTGGATGATCCAGACTGACGACACAGAACACAGCATTCCGCAGCCGGAAATCGACGGCGAACTGCTGAAAATCAGCGGTGCGCGGCTGAAAAACAGACGTCAGTTTGACGGGAAGTGGCTCAACGAAAATGACCCCCTGCAACAGGCGTATATCCGCGCCAACGGACACTTTATCAATAAAGATCCCTGCCAGTACTTCACCATTACCGAAAGCGCCGAGCAGGAGCTGATCAAAGCCACCAACGAGCTGCACCTGATGTACCTGCACGCGACCGATAAGGTGCTGAAAGATGACAACTTACTGGCGCTTTTCGACATACCGAAAATCCTCTGGCCGCGCCTGCGCCTCTCCTGGCAGTGGCGCCGCCACCATATGATCACCGGTCGTATGGATTTCTGCATGGATGAGCGCGGGATTAAGGTGTATGAGTACAACGCCGACTCCGCCTCCTGCCACACGGAAGGCGGGTTGATCCTCGAAGAGTGGGTCAAAAATGGCTATCGCGGCAACGGGCACAACCCGGCGGAAGGGTTACTGGAAGAGCTGACCGGGGCGTGGAAGCACAGCCACGCGCGTCCGTTCGTGCATATCATGCAGGACAACGATGTCGAAGAGGACTATCACGCGCTCTTTATCCAGCGCTCACTGCTGCAGGCCGGGTTTGAAACTAAAATTCTGCACGGGCTTGGCGCCCTGAGCTGGGATGCCGCCGGGCAGTTGATTGACGACGAAGGCCGTCACGTCAACTGCGTGTGGAAAACCTGGGCGTGGGAGACGGCGATAGAGCAGATCCGCGAGGTGAGTGAAACCGAGTATGCCGCGGTACCGATTCGCACAGGCCACCCGGCTGGGGAAGTACGGCTGATTGACGTCCTGCTGCGCCCGGAAGTGCTGGTCTTCGAACCGCTGTGGACGGTGATCCCCGGCAATAAGGCGATCCTCCCGGTGCTGTGGCAACTGTTCCCGAACCACCGCTACCTGCTCGATACTGATTTTGAGGTTAACGACCTGCTGAAACAGACCGGCTATGCCGTTAAGCCCATCGCCGGGCGCTGCGGCAGCAATATCGATCTGATCAGCGCTGAGGATGAACTGCTGGACAAATCCAGCGGCAAGTTTGTTGACCGCAAAAATATCTATCAGCAGCTGTGGTGCCTGCCAAACGTTGATGGCAAGCATATTCAGGTTTGCACCTTTACCGTGGGCGGAAACTACGGCGGAACCTGTCTGCGCGGTGATGACTCGCTGGTGGTGAAAAAAGAGAGTGATATTGAGCCGCTGATTGTGGTAAGGGACTCACTATAAAATATTACCTGCACGGACGACTCCCTCTCCATTGAGGGAGAGGGTTGGGGTGAGGGGGAACATACGGCTCTGGTGGTCATTCCGTTCACTTTATGTTCCTTGCTACTCTGCAACGACATGGCCTGTGAACGTGCCAGGGTGGCTCAGTCTGCAGGGTATCCTGCGGGGCTTGTTGTTATTATTCTTCCTCTTCCTGCTGCCCGCTGACCTTCAAATCAATAATCCGGCCAATCTGGTCATGATAGACCGTCAGCAGGTTGTACTGGCTCATCTCAGAGATGATCTGCGGTGAGACATTAAAGCTGCGGGCAAGCTCCTCCTCCGGCAAATAACCCGGCTGACGCCGTCTCACCTGAGCCCGGCGGCGGTTGTACTGATACCACAAAATCAGCAGCCAGCCGTTGAGCGCGGCGAACAGTAAATAGATCAGCACCGTATTAAAGGACGCAACGATCGCGCCCCAGCGGTAGTCGCTCTCATCGGTTAGCTGCATCCAGAGTCGGGCGTACAGGAAAAAGAAAAACCCTCCCCACGCGACCAGCGTTAACGCGGCATCAAAAAGACGTGGCAAGAGCCGATGTTCAGTCAAAATTAAGGTATTTTCGTTCATTGCAGGCTTCCTTTTCCCCGGTCCGGACTGATCCAGCGCGCGCGGGCACGCTGGCGTTTAAGCATCACTTTTGGAAAGGCGACGAGGGTAGTGAACAGGCCAATCATCCAGTACACCATCGGGAACCAAATCACCCAGAAAAGCGCGCTGGCCACGTTTCGCTCATAGCGCCGCTCGATGTACAGGCTGACCAGGAATTGCAGCAGGCACATGACCCCCAGCAGCAGCCCGGTAAACGCCGGGGGAAAGAGGCTCTCGACGGTCAGGTTCGCGGGAAGCGGGGCGACATGGCTGAAGACGAACAGCAGCACCGTCAGCGCGTAGGCGAAGGCCCACAGCGTTGACAGCGCGTACTCCATAAACAGCGGCCACATGCGGTGGTGCTCCCAGCGCACGATCTTACGCAGGTTGACCAGAAACACCTCAGCACCGCCCTGGGCCCAGCGCAGACGCTGTTTCCACAGGCCTTTTAGCGTCTCCGGCATCAGGATCCAGCACAGCGCGCGCGGCTCGAAAAAAATATCCCAGTGGCGAAGCTGAAGCTTCCAGCTGATGTCGATGTCCTCGGTGATCATGTCCGGGCTCCAGTACCCGACATCCGCCAGCGCCTGCCGGCGAAAGGCGGCGATGACGCCGGAGACGGTAAAGACCCGACCGTAAATCCGCTGCGTCCGCTTGATGAGCCCAATGATGGAGGAGAACTCGCCCACCTGTATGCGGCCAATCAGCGTGGAGCGCGTGCGAATACGCGGGTTGCCGGTCACCGCCCCGACATGGGGGTACTGGATCAGCGGCGCCACCAGATAAGCCGCGGTATCGCGATCGAGCAGCGCGTCGCCGTCAATACAGACCAGCAGATCGCCCCGGGCCGCCGCCGCCCCGGCTTTGAGCGCCAGCGCTTTGCCCTGATTTTCCGCGAGGTTGATCACCCGCAGGCGCGGCTGTTCCAGCGCCAGCTCCTGCAGCACCTGCGCAGTGTTGTCAGACGAGCCGTCGTTAATGGCGATCACTTCTATGTTCTCATACCGCTGAGCCAGCGCGGCGCTGATGGTCTCTCTGGCGTTCCTTTCCTCATTGAAACAGGGGATCAGAATGGAAATGAGCGGCTCGCCGGCGAGCGTGGGGGCCGGTGTGTCGTGATCCCATGACCAGTGTCGTTCAAGCTGAAACCAGAAATAGAGCCCGCCGGTTATCCAGAGCACGGACATAAACAGCGGCCAGAAGAAGACAAAATCCAGAATCAGTTCGCCGGTAAAGAGGGCGGCCACGCCTAACGGCAACCCGAATACCAGACATAAAATAGAGAAGGCGATAAGGCGATCAGTCATTGTCAGGGTACCAGTACGATGAAAATTCAGGCCTGATACGGGAAATATCAGGTTGGTTATTGAGAAAGTCGTCGGGGTAGTAGCCGTAGTTTTTAATGCCGTTCAGCTGGAGCACCTGCATCCACGCCACAAGCTGGCTATCGGAAACGGCACGGGGCGGTTTCTGCCCCCAGTCCCTGGCCTGCAGCTCAAAAATGGTTTTATTGCGCGCGCCGGGGCGTTCGGCGACGGCCTTAACCAGACGCGTCAGCCAGGCATCGCTTTCGTCTACCGGGACGGACTCCATCAACGGCATGGCCATCGGCACCGTCCAGTCATACTCCGCCAGAAAGTCATCGAGATTCTGCGCAAACCACGCCTCGCTTTCGGGCTGCAGGATGGGTAAGGCAAACAGATTACGGGCGGTTTGTATCTGCGGACCGCGAATGTGCTTCACCGCTAGGCCGAGGGCGTGAGTGAAACCGATCAGAAGCCGGCTTTTCTGGCGCGGGGGGTTCTGCGAGGCCGCCTGTCCGGCGTCGTCCACGTCCGTCAGTACCGCATCGTCATGAAACAGGATCCCATTGAAGCTGGCATAGCGGGCCAGATCCTCATAGATGTCCGTCACCTGCTGACGCACCTGCGGATCCCACGGGGAGAGCCGGATATAAGGCTCGGTGGCGTCGCTTAACCGGCCGGTTTGCCGATCCCGGCGCTGGACGCGCGGCAGGGAAGGGGAGAGATCGAACGAGAGTACCGGCATCCATGCGAAGACTTTTACCCCCGCGCGGGTTTGCAGCTGCCAGGAGACAAAATTAAACAGATCGGCCCGGACCGGAAGCCGTCGGTTGGGGAAATAGAGCGCCTTGATCCTGCCATCGCCCTGCGGATCGGCAAACGCCTGCAGGAAAACATGGCTGATTTTCATGTCGTAAACCCGCTGGATCAGCCGGTTGATATTTTGGGTTTGCTGAGCCGGGTCGGGATCGTAAACGTAGTCGAGATCGACATGCATGACGCGCACCGGTTCAGGCTCCTGAACCTGGCTAACCGTGCTGGCAAAGGCTTTGAGCGAGGGATTCCCGGCGATCAGCAGACGGGGAATGCTGCCGAGATTGCGCACGTCACCCAGCCCGTCCTCAAGGGTAAAGGCCAGCTGATAGCCCTGTTTTTTGGCAATCCCGAGCGACGTGCCGTTGGCGGCGCCATAGGGCCAGACCCAGGCACGCGGAGCTTTGCCGGTCACCTGGGTGATTTTTTCGGTGACTTTGCGCACGTCATCGCCGATCCGCTGGCTGAACTCAAGGTCCGTTTCATAGCGGCCCGTTGCGTTATCATAAAAGCGATTGGCGATCGCCGGTTCGCGGCTGCCCTGCGGGTTGGCCGGAATGCCGTAGTGCGAGGCCCAGGTATGCGAGCCGATCTCAATCAGCGGGGAGTGGCTGAGCTCGCGCACCATGTCCCACGTCGCGAAGCGATCGCGGGGCGTCATCAGGCCGCCGAAGTTAACCTTTTGATCTGCCGGCGTATCCACCCAGCTGCCCACCGGCGCCCACAGCGCAGGAACGTTCCATGCCTGAAGCAGCGGCCAGACGCGGGTGTAAAAACTGCTGTAGCCGTCGTCAAAACTGAGTAATACGGCTTTCGGCGGCAGCGTTTTTTTCCCGTCATGGGCATCCAGAATGTCCTGCACGCTGATGGCGTGATAGCCGTTGTGCACAAGCCAGCTAATCTGCTCGTTCAGCGCGCTGGTGCGAACGGAGAGGTAGCGCTGATCGGCGGCATCATCTTCTACGTCGTGGTAGGCCAGGACCAGAAACTGGTTCGTCGGCCAGGGTTTGCTCGCCTCCAGCTGCGGTCGCGCTTTGGGGGCAATAAATGAGAAAGCCTGTGCACAGGCGCTCGCGCTCAGGCAGAGCCAGCCGAAGAGGAGCAGGCTCACGGAAAGACGTGTATTCAGCATATTCATCCTTAAAAGCGTAAAGTCGCATCAAACGTGACGGAGAGATTGCTCTCGCGCTTGCCGTCGTAAGGGCGTTTATCCCAGTTCAGCATCACGCCGGTATCAATGACGTTGTTCCACTGGATGCGTTGTCCATAACCCACCAGGGTGATGGCCCCGGCGGACTGATTTTTCTGCCAGTACCTGCCGCCTCCCGCCACGATCTGCTGGCTCCAGAGGGTGTCGTAATGGCGATACATCTCATGATCGACGGACAGGGCAGCCGTCACGGACAGGTCCCGCGCCGGGTTGTAATAGAGCGTGTTCCGCTGGCTGTTTTTACTGGCGGCGATCTCCGGTTCGAGATCCAGCGTCAGGGACGGCGCCTGCCAGAGACGCTCTTTCCCCGTGAGGGTGTATTCCTGTCGGCGGTTATGGTCTGAAAAGTGACTGACGGCGGCGCTGAACTGGTACTCACGCCGCTCGTTTTGATACCAGCGCACGCCGCCTTCACCCCGGTTAGCACTGATCCCGTTGCGTAACGCCCGCAGAGGCGTGGTGCGGGACAGGCGTTCGAGGCTGCCGCTGACCTGCCAGTTATCCGTGAGGCTGTAGGTGGTTGAGAGGCGAGCCCCGGGCTTGTTGGCCCCGTGATAGCGGTTTCCGGAGAGTTCGGCTTCGAGCTGGAGGTCACGAGGCCGCCATTCGACGCCGCCCGACAAATGACGGCTGGAACCTTTGCCTTCATCGAAATTACCCTCTGCGTAGCGGGTGCCCGCAAACAGCCGCCAGTTATCTGCCATCGGCGGACCATAGAGCGTGGCGTCCCAGTTCATGTCGTGGGTACCGCTAACGGGGTTATCGGAGTGCAAGCCTTTTCCCGCATTGAGACGCAGCTCGGACAGGTGGTGGACCGCTCTGAGCCTGTCCAGACGCCGGGCGCTGCGATCGACGGGTGCGCGGGCAAGCACGTCGTCGGCCAGTAAGTCCATCTGTCGCCACTCCTGCAGATCCATCGCGACGTAGGCCTGCTGCAGTTCAAGCTCCAGATTCGACGGTTCGAGCGCCTCCGCCATTTTCAGCTTCCGCTCGGCTGCGCGCGGCAGACCCCGGGCCTGAAGCAGGGAGGCATAGTCAATCTGTAATCCCTGGTTGCCGGGCGCCGTTGCGGCCATACGCTGAGCCAGCTTTTCGGCTTCCGGCTCGGCGTGGGTCGCCAGTAAATAGTTAAAGCGCAGCGACTGTCCGGTAAGCCATCGATCGTTCGGCTGAGGGGTAGGGGAACCGAAATCGTAACGACTCCAGGGGACGTTGCGGGTCTGGCGCTCAGCATACTGGCGGGCGGCCTGATACTGCCCGGTATCCAGCCAGGCATAGAACAGCGCATGCTCCTCGTCCTGCGGATCGGACGCATATTGTGGATAGCGTTGCAGAAGTGAAAAGGCGGCAGCGGCGTTTTTCTCCTGCAGATACGCGGAGATAACCCAGCCGATTGCCCAGCCCGGGACCGGATGCTGTGCGGCCGTCAGCGCCTGATACTCGCGGATGACCTGCGGATAATCGCCATGCGCATACAGCGCACCAAGCCTGTCGATACGGGCAAGGATAATGTCGTCCGCCGCCTGAGGATCGTTTTGCCAGCGAGCAAACAGGGTGTCGTAACGATTCAGTGCATGTTGCGCAAGAAGCAGGCGCTCTTTTTCTGTCCTGGCGGGCACATCAGCAAGGCGAACGGTTTCGGCAGCGGCATTCAGCTCAAGACGGCGACGCTGCGCCGGAGTCAGCGCCACCCGTTGTGAACGTTGAAGCGCGGGGGTATTCACCCGGTTATCCGTAAGCGCGTCGATGAAGTCTCTCTGCAGCGCGTTATTCTCTGGCGCGATATTCAACGCGCGCGTGTCCGCTAAAAGCCGATCGCTGTTTTTTCCCTGCATTAACCAGACATACGCGAGCGTCTGAAGATGGGCCTGCGAGGGATTTTCAGCCACCAGCTGCCGGGCTTCCTGCAGCGCAAGGGTATCCATGCGGGCATCGGCAAGGGTTTTGATGTAGCCGATACGGT
Source organism: Enterobacter sp. BIDMC92 (assembly GCF_001030225.1). Lineage (NCBI taxonomy): Bacteria > Pseudomonadati > Pseudomonadota > Gammaproteobacteria > Enterobacterales > Enterobacteriaceae > Enterobacter > Enterobacter sp. BIDMC92. The sequence continues at coordinate 4,000,508 of NZ_KQ087598.1, read as the reverse complement.
AATCGTCATTCTCTGGAGCAAGGCTACGCGCTTCATTCCAGAGCGATAACGCGGGCTGCCACGCTTTCTGATTTCGCCTGGACTGCGCGACGGCCGCAACGCCCCGGGCGGGAAGCGGCATATAAATACCATAACGCCGCCAGACCTGAATCACCTCGTCATCGCGACCTGCCCATCCTGCTACCTGTAGCCAGTCCGCAACGTTCTCAGGCGTCAGGGCATGCTGTTGCTGATAACGCTGAACATAATCGAGAAACGGTGTGTAATTACCGTTACGCGCCTGCTGAATCTCTTGCTCATAAACGGATCCCGTAGCCTGAACCAGAACAGGAAAGAGTAATAACAGGAACAATAATGTTGGGATGCGATAAAAGAATAACGTATTGAAGCGAAGTGAACTTTCCATATCTATTTGCCATTTGTTTATCATGAATCCATTGCATAACACGGCCGCCTTTAAACTCAGCGTTAAAGGCCATAAATGAGAACATTAAATCTGAATGCAGTGATGTTACGGGGTACTTACTTAAAGGTAATTATGGATCCTTATCTCAGTCGATGGGATGGAAGATAATGTACACCTGATATCTTGCCGGATAAATATGCTGAAAAGCGGCTATGCTGTTTTGAGATAATTCTGGGATGAGCCGGTTTTAGCGATTATTTGGAAGGGGTTGGTTAATTCTAACTATTTGAAATTAAATTCATTTATTTTTATTGTGACAAGAATGTTTATATTTTTAATGCCGATTATCTGCGTCAATTAAAGTAGTTTCTGGTGCATGTTTGGGAAGTTTCATGACAAAAATTCTTAATGTTCAGAGAAGTGACTTTTCTGCGATTGTTTTTTATTTATAATTAATGGCAGCCATTGAATGAGAGTCTACAGGAAGTCTCACTCATCAATGTCTGAATTGAGGGATGTCCAAAGCCAGAATACATTTATCGTTAATATGACAGCGCTATAAAACGAAGGCGGTTTTCTTTCCGCAGGATCGTTCTTGCTTTAATCTAAAAGGGATTGTTAGTGGCAACTTCAATAGTGTTAGTGACTCAGGATCGCTACCTTGTCAGGGGGATGAGGCTATTTTTCCCGGATATTATCCTGCTCGACTCGGTTGACAGAAACATATTTGATAACGGTGCAGATGAATATTCTGTATTGATTGATAGTCGTTCTCCGCTCCGTTTATATGATTACCTGATACGCCATCCGGCCAGAACGAAAAAAACGATCTGCTGCGTTATGCTCGATATGCGCCATCGCGAGGAGAATCTGCTCAGTATGAAATTGTTTACCAACATGTCGCACACCGCGGCGGATATGGCCTCGCTGTTTAATCTGGTGCTGAATATGAAGGGCAGGCGTCTGACCACGAAGTGGCTGCTTAACCTGCGGCTAAGCATGCACGAAGCGATCATGTTGCGGTTGCTGCGGGCAGGCATGTCGATGGAGGAGGTGGCAAGCGAGCTGGGGATGTCGGTTAAAAGCCTCTACCGCAAACGCACGGCGCTCTCGGAACGGCTGGGGGCTGAGAACTTTAATGAGGCGTGTTTGTTTATCTTTAAAAACAAACTGCTGGACGCAGGTGGGAACGATCCCTAACGTTGCCGAAATCCAAAAGCAAAAACCCGCCTCAAGGGCGGGTTCTTTAAAGGGAAATGATTCAGAACGACCAGCGCAGATTCGCGTTAACCGAGTTGACGCGGGTATCCGCACCGTATTGTCCCTGATACCCCACATCCAGCGTCGCAGCCCGCGACAGTTGTACGCTCACGCCGATATCACCCACCATCACGTCCTCATCCACGGCTTGTCCCTGAGTAATGAACGCGTCGCTGCCCGCAAACGCCATGCGCGAAGACGTATTCTTATCGCCATAGGCGTGCTGCCAGCCCAGCGAACCATAGAGGTTAACGTTCTTCGGCAACTCGGTCACGCCGCGCACCCCGAGGGTGGAATAGAAGGTGTTCATCGTTTCATTACGTACGCTCAGCGCGGCGGCACCGCCGTCTTCCCTGAAGCTGTCGGTATGCAGTCGGATCCAGGAAAAATTAATAAAGGGTTCGACATTCATCTCTGGCTGGCCGAAACGGTAGCCCGCTTCGGTGAACGCCAGCAGCGAGTTGGCGTCGTAATCCGACTTCAGCCGATCCGAGAAGCCGCTGAAATCCACATTGCGCTCGCCTTCAATCTTGTGCCAGGTGTAACCCAGCGCGCCACGAAGGGAGAACGCATCCTGTTGGCCAGCCGCATACAGGCCAAGGTGGTAGTTGTCGGTATCCGTTGAGGAACGACGGCTGTCGACGTCGTAATCCCCCCGGCTATAGCCGAAGTAGCCACCGACACGCACGTTATGGTCCGCCAGCTTGCGATCTGCCCCCAGCAGGAAGCCGGTGGTGTTGCCGTCCAGCTTGCCTACGTTACCATCGCCGCTGTTTCGGCTCCAGGAGCTGAAGGTCTGGCCCCAGACGCCATTGTTTTGCGGCTCCGGCTGCTGCACCAGCGACATCGCTAACGGTGGTATCGGCAGGGTGTCGTTATCAAACGCGCGCTGCATCCGCTGGTTTAACACATTAAACACCTGCGTGCTGCCGGCAATCAGGTTGGACTGCATTGACGGATAAACTTCACCGGATAGCTGGTTAAACGCCTCGCGTGCTTCCGGTGCGCTCAGCACCAGTAGCGAGTTATACAATGCCAGCGACGGGCCGCTTTGCGTCAGCGTGGAGAGCGCGCCGGCAGTGTTCCACTGGTTGCTGCTTTTGGCCACGGTCTGGAAAATCCCCGGCTTGCCGCTGCCGGGGTTTTCACCGCCAGGATTCTCACCGCCCGGGTTTTCGCCTCCTGGGTTTTCTCCTCCTGGATTCTCACCTCCTGGATTCTCACCTCCTGGGTTTTCTCCTCCCGGGTTCTCACCACCCGGGTTTTCGCCTCCAGGATTCTCGCCTCCAGTCTCTTTCTGGGCGATGGTCAGATCGACGGCGTTGGTGCCCTGCCTGAGCGCCACGTCCAGGAAGGCAGATTTGGAAATCGCTCCGGCGAACTGACCGTCAATTCCCCCGTCCGAGGTTAATATGCGATAGCTTTGGCCCGTTTTGTAACTGGTTTGCGGGTCCAGCGCGGTGACCTGTACTTTAGCCAGATCGCTGATAGTCGTTTTGCCCGATACCAGCAGCTGGTCGCTGCGGCCATCTCCTGCGATATCGACGTCATAGAAGGACTCGCCCACAAAATTCAGATAGCGTTTCAGCGTCAGCGTGCCGATATCGCCATCCCCTGGTGAGATATGCCCACCGGACAGGATCTCGGTCTGGCCCAGCGTGCCGTTGCCGCCCAGCGTGCCGCCGGCCTTGATTGACGCGGCGCTGCTGTAACCCAGTCCATTGCTGACGTCTGAACCCGCCGTCGCGTTGAGGATCAGCGTGCCGCCGTTCTCGGCGCTAAGGGTCTGAATGTCAAAGATATCGTCTTCTGCCTGGGTGTTGATGTTGCTGGCAATAATGACTTTGCCTCCGCGCGCGGTCACGTTCGCCTGAAGGGCTGAAAGATCGCCGTTCAGCGTTGTCTGTCCGGAGGTATTGATCACCTCACCTTCGCCGCTCATCGTGTTGCTGAAGACGTAATTTTCGTCGGTATGGTTGAAGTAGACATAGCTGCCGAACAGCCCGCCACGCAGGCTGATTGCCGTCTTCGTATCGAGGGCACCCGCACCGCCCGCCTTACCAAGCGTTGGTTCAGTTATACCCGTGCCGGTGTCCATGTTGCCGCGGCTGCCGATAATTAGCGCACCCCGGTTCGAACCGGAACCCGATGTCCCCACGATCAGCGCATTGCTGCCAGCGGAAAATGAACCGTCGTCAATAACCGACAGCACGCCGTTGCCATAATCGCCCACGCTAACGCTGCTCTCGCTGGTAAAACGTGAGTCTTTGCCCGCAATAACCAGCTCAGCGGTTTTCCTTGCCCCGGAGACGCCAGCCACCTGCACGCCGCCAACGTTAACCGCTCCGCCGTTCAGTACGTCCAGGTCGCCATTAAGCGTCAACGTACGGCCAACATTCCACTGTGAGCCGCTCCCCGTAACGGTGGCTTTTGGGCTCAGCGTGTCGGTTTCATCCGGCCCGGTTCCATTGCCGATGCGCGCATCGTAGGCGGTATTGAGCGCCGCACCGTCTTCAATCGCCAGCGTGGAGCGTGCGCCCAGATCGGTGCCTACGCTAAGAAAATTACTGGTCACGCGAGAGCCAGCACCCGTGGCGATAAGGTGACTGTCATAGCCACGCGTGGTGCCGACAACGATCTCCTTAGCGCTTGCCAGCGCGCCCTCTTCGACTCGAAGGGTGCCCAGGCCAAGATTCAGGTCGCCGTGCAGGACGTATTGATCGTTCACCGCGTTTAGCTCCGCATTTGGCCCACGGACCGTGACCACGCTTTCATAAATTTGGCCGTCGAACAGCCGACCGATATTGATGTTATAGGCGGTGATTTTGCCATTATCGATCAGCAGGTTTCCGCGTTGATTACGTCCTACGTAAACATCTCCGGTGTAACCCAGCGTTTCGGTAATACGCGAGTCACCATCAAAAATAGCATCGGCTGCACGCGCGAAATCAGCAGGTGAAAGCAGTAACAGCGGCGCGGAAAATAGAGCGAGGTAAAGTCTGGAAAGCGGTGTCTTAACCGCTAAAGAATGCGATGTAGAGTTATTCACGGGCTATCTCCGTACTCATTAGCGTGATGTCGGGAAAATCGTTTTTATATGAAAACTCAGATACGTCAGATAACGTAAAAGGCGTTATTTCAGTACGCCTTTTAATGTGGTGTTAATTATTTATGGGTGACAACAGGTGTACAGGTTGGCGCGCTCAGCGTCGGTGCGGATCCTAAAATCCCTGGCATCATCATCGATGAACAATCGAAAATACGCCCTTTTTCCGTCGTCGCGCGATAAGAGAGTTTTTGTCCTCCCAGTGCGTCTGGCTGGGCGCCATTAACGTTAGTCACCGTTATTTCATCCGATGAGCCCAGCCCCAGCATTTTAGCGGTCTCCGCCTGCAGGAGTGGAATAGCCTGATCGGTTTTTAGCGTGGAACAACCGGCTAGCATCAACGTAACGGTTAAAAAGATTAGTGGTTTTCTCATAAATTACCCTTTATATCCAATCAGTTAATTTCACTGATTGTATTTATGTTTACAGTTACCCAAATCAGCAAATAATATATTTCCCTTTCCTAATCGAAAAAACCCTCCTAAAGTAGGGTGGGTAGAAAATAATTCATCCGTACTCTTAGATATGCGAAGGTAAAAGGAGGACCCTTTGGGACAGAATTATGCGTTGGTCGTTGATGACCATCCATTGGTAGCAAGCGGCATCGCCAATTTTCTGATTACACACTGCCAGTTTAAGCAGGCGTATGTGGTGACGAATGAGGATGATTGCTACCGACAAATTAGGGACAATGGCCCACCACGCTTGCTGGTAATCGATTTTTGGCTCTCGTCCGGAACGGCCTTGAGTTTACTCAAGGAAATAAAACAACTTTACCCACAGGTACGACTCCTGGTGGTCAGTGGGGATGACAATAATGCTATCTGGCGGAAAGTTCATACCGCCGGGGGGCACGGTTTTGTATTAAAAAGCGAGCCGCCTGAAATGTTCTCACGGGCCGTTTTCGCACTCACCGATAATCTGACATGGTTTCCTGAGGGAAACGAACTTTCCATCGAGTCGAATAATGAGAAATTAAGTAAATTTAACTTAACGCCGCGGCAAATTGACGTGTTAAATATGATTATGCGTGGTCTGCCAAATAAAAGAATCGCCGCGCAACTTTCAATTTCCGAGCCCACAGTAAAAGAACATATTAGTAATATTTTGAAAAAGATAGGCGTTAATAGCCGGGTCGAGGCCATTACACTACTGCATGGCAAGCAGGAACCGTCGGAATGAGGTTTTTTCAGAGTTTACAGAACGATGGGATCTCCGCTCCAGCGCAGATCCGTTTGCTAAACAACACCTTTTTACGGTTGGTGTTCAGCTTTAGCGCGGTGCCCTTTGTCGGTATTCCTTTCGCCATCTGGATTTATATGCTTGGGGACGACCTTGGTCCAACGATTACCTGGATAATCATTTATCTGCTATGTGCTGTGGCGATAAGAATATTGCACCGACGTTATCAGCGCGAAGCGAAAGAAGACGTTGAAAAAGACGTCCTGAGACGCTGGCTTCCGCGTATTAATAATATCGCCTTTATTCACGGGCTGGGAATCTCATCACTCTATTTAATTACCCCGCAGACGCAGAACTTTGACTTTTTCCTGCTGCTGAATATCAGCATCGCCGCCATCGTCGCCGCCAATGCGACGCATCTGACGCCTGTCATCAGCACCTTTACGCGGTTTTTCTTCGCCTCCTGGGGGATGCTGAACCTCGGTATTATCTGGCGGCTGGATGAGCTGATGTTTATTGTGCTTATGCTGAATCTGCTTTACGGCTTCGCGATTTACCGCCATGCGTTAACGTCACATGCATTCTTTATTCAGCAAGCGTTGCTTGAGGAAAAAAGCTCACGGCTGGCGGAACAGTTTCGTCAGGCCAAAGAGGATGCGGAGCAGGCGCTGCTGGATAAAAATCAATTTCTGACCACCGCCAGCCACGATCTGCGCCAGCCCGTGCACGCGATGGGCTTTTTGATCGAGGCCATTCTCCACCGAAACCGGGACGTTAGCCTGATGCCACAGCTTCTTGACCTGCAGCAGAGCGTTCGCTCGGTACATTTGATGCTCAATTCTCTGCTCGATCTCAGCAAAATAGAATCCGGGAATGTACTTTCTGCCCCTGGCAAAGTGGATATCGGTGCTCTGCTCGACTCGGTCATCACGCTGTTTCGCGAAGAGGCCAACAGCCGCGCACTTAGGCTATGTACCCGGCGGCCCAAACGCCGCATCTACGTGCTGGGCGATCCGCTGCTGGTGCGACAATCTCTGATTAACCTGATTCAAAACGCCCTTCGCTACACGCTCCAGGGCGGCGTGCTGGTCGCCATCCGACCACGCGGCGAGGAGTGTATGGTGGAGGTGTGGGACACGGGGGTCGGTATCGCCGATGACGAGAAGGGCAAAATCTTCTCGCCTTACTACCGTCCCGAGCTGGCATGGAAGATCGACAGCGCCGGACACGGGCTGGGACTGGCCGTAGTGGCCCGTTGTGCCAAGCTGATGAAGGTGAAGTACGGGATGCAATCCATTGAAGGTAAAGGCTCACGCTTCTGGATGCGCTTCACCCAATATACTGGCGAAGACATCGCGCCGGATATTTCGCCCACCTGTGACAACACTGCCACGCCGGTACGCTATGCGCTGCTGCACGGTTCCTGCCTGGTCGTCGATGACGATCCGCTGGTAACGTCTGCCTGGGAGAGCCTGATGAGCATCTGGGGAATCAACGTGCGCTGTGCGGCCTCTGCTGAAGAAGCGTTCGCCATTATCGACGACGGCTTCACGCCGTTTGCCGTGCTGTGCGACCAGCGCCTGCGATCCGGCGAAAGCGGCTTCGATATCCTGAAAGCGCTTTTTGAACGTCTCCCGGATATGAGCGGCGCGATAGTCAGCGGCGAATTTAATTCACCGGTTCTGCTGGAAGCGGAGCAGGAGGGGTACCTGGTGCTTCGCAAGCCTCTCGAACCGGCTAAACTGCATGCGCTGCTGACGCAGTGGTCGGGGTGTCGTGGATATGGAAATAGATAACAGCAGCAGTGAAGCTCTGAAGTGGGCAATAATGTCAGTTTTCGAGGGTATAGATATCTTCAACTATTTAATATAAATATAAATTTAATCAAAAATTTCGGTGGGTTATGGGGCGGATAACGGAATGGTCAGCGAAGAAGCACTTTTAAAATCAGGTTTTAGTAAACGAGATCTTCAAAAGCTAAAAAACAATATTGAGAATTACGGTGGTTCGTTGGATAGCGTAACTCATGATCTGTCCAATCGTTTTAAAGCAATGAAGTGGATAACGATTATTGCCTTCATCATACTGGCTTTAACTCTTTTACTTGCCTCCAGGGATACAAGTCTTAACCTTGCGCTCACATTATTGATTTTACTCCCTTTTATTTGGTATATAACGCCAGCAAAACTTGGCTATAAATCCTGGCGTTATCGTAAAATGCTGACTAATTCTGGGACGGGTCGCTGACGGACAACAGATTGTCTCCGAGTGTGACCCTAAACGTAGCGCCTGAGGAAACACTTTTCGGATGTAGAAGGTACCGTTTCGGTCTTTGGTAGGCTTTATCATAATGCCCATGTTGCACCACCGGGAAGCGGGGCCGGAGGAAAGATAAGGGCGTTAACTACTGATAAAACAAAAATTGCTGATTCAGAAAGCAAAAACCCCCGCCTAAGCGAGGGTTCAAAATAAGTGGTGCCCGGACTCGGAATCGAACCAAGGACACGGGGATTTTCAATCCCCTGCTCTACCGACTGAGCTATCCGGGCAACGGGGCGCATTAAACCCGATCTGCCCTCTGTCGTCAACGAAAAATGTTGTTTTCGTTACAGACTGCGCAATCTCTCGCCATTTCGCCGCATCTTTAGGCGAAAAAGTGCGTCCAGAGCGCAGAGAGCGGCATGGCGAGCAGCAGTGCCGGTAGCATGTTGACCACGGCAAACATCTTGATCCCGCAAATGCGCAAGCCTGTCGCCAGCAGCAGCAGGCCACCGACGGCGGTGAAATCTGCCATCATCTCTGGCGTGGTCAGCGGGAGAATCAAGGTGGCGCAGGTGGCGAGTGCCAGCTGGATAAGCAGCATCGGGACGCAAATCGCCGCCACTGCGACGCCAAGGGTGGTGGCGAAAATGGTGGCGGTGAAGAAATCGAGAAACGCCTTCGCAATTAAGATGCTCGGGTCACCGGTCATCCCTTCCTGCATCGAACCGAAAATCCCCGTGCCGCTGGCGCAAAACAGAATAATGATGGCGACATAGTTCTGAATAAAGGACTCATGCGTGCCGTGCTTCGCTTTGCCCGGCCGGGCAATCAGGTTTTTGGCTTTACTGACTGCGCTGTTAATGCCTTTTTCCAGATAACAGAACTCACCAATGAGCGCGCCGAGCAGGGTGGCCAGCACCATCACGGGCAGATTGGCGCATTTGATGACTAAAAGAATACCGATCCCTAGCGACGCCAGGCCGAATATGGAGGGCATAGAGGTGCGAATACGCTCCGGTAACCGCTGGCTCAGCACTGCGCCGAGTACGCCGCCCAGCAATACGGCGCCGGCGTTGATAAATGGCCCGATAACCACGCTTAACTCCTGTTACTTACTCATTGGTATTGCATGATTATGACATGCTTCTGCTTTCCGGCCGTAAGCATTGGGTGATTAAATGCATAAGGATTGCTTGTTGCAGCTAAAAATAAAAGGTGACATTATTGCGCGAATTTTCTCCTCCTGTCTCACCGTTCGGTGAGGGTAACTGCGCTTATGAAAACCATGAAAATCGCCGTCAGCCGCGAGCTGCTCTCTACTGTGTCTACGCACCGCGAAAAGGTGACGCTGGATAACACGGATTTCACCGATGTGGCCGCCGTCGTCCTGACGACGACAGACAGTCGCAGCGGCATTCTTGCGCTACTGAAACGCACGGGATTTCAGCTGCCGGTGTTCATTTTCTCGCAGGAGCCCACGGAAGCGCCCGACGGCGTCAGCGCGGTCATCTCGGGTAAAGCTCAGGAGTTTCTGGAGCTGGAGACCGCAGCCAGCCGTTACGAAGAGACGCTATTGCCGCCGTTTTTCGACACCCTGAGTCAGTATGTGGAAATGGGCAACAGCACCTTTGCTTGTCCGGGTCACCAGCACGGCGCCTTTTTCAAAAAACACCCGGCCGGGCGGCAGTTCTATGATTTCTTCGGTGAGAACGTCTTCCGCGCCGACATGTGCAATGCCGACGTGAAGCTGGGCGATCTGCTGATCCACGAAGGGTCCGCCAAGCATGCGCAAAAGTTTGCGGCAAAGGTGTTCAACGCGGATAAAACCTACTTTGTGCTGAACGGTACGTCGGCGGCCAACAAGGTGGTGACTAACGCACTGCTCACCCGTGGCGATCTGGTGCTGTTTGACCGTAACAACCATAAATCCAACCACCACGGGGCGCTGATCCAGGCGGGCGCCACGCCGGTGTATCTTGAGGCCGCGCGTAACCCGTTTGGCTTTATTGGCGGAATTGACGAGCACTGCTTTGACGAGGCGTATCTCCGGGAGCTGATTCGCGAGACGGCGCCGGAAAAGGCCGACGAAGCACGGCCATTCCGCCTGGCGATCATTCAGCTTGGCACCTACGACGGGACGATCTACAACGCCCGTCAGGTGATCGACAAGATCGGCCATCTGTGCGATTACATTCTCTTTGACTCCGCATGGGTGGGCTACGAGCAGTTTATCCCGATGATGGCGGAGACGTCCCCGCTATTGCTGGAACTGAACGAGAACGATCCGGGCATCTTTGTGACCCAGTCGGTGCATAAACAGCAGGCCGGGTTCTCGCAAACTTCGCAGATCCATAAAAAGGATAACCACATCCGCGGTCAGGCGCGTTTCTGCCCGCACAAGCGTCTTAACAATGCGTTTATGCTGCATGCTTCCACCAGCCCTTTCTATCCGCTGTTCGCGGCGCTGGATGTGAACGCGAAAATCCACGAAGGGGAAAGCGGGCGCAGGCTGTGGGCGGAGTGCGTTGAGCTGGGCATTGAGGCGCGTAAGGCGATCATTGCCAATTGCCATATGATCAAACCGTTTATCCCACCGGTGGTGGCAGGGCGGCCGTGGCAGGATCATCCCACCCACGCCATCGCCAGCGAGCTTCGCTTCTTCAGCTTTGAGCCCGGTGCTAAATGGCACGGGTTTGAGGGCTATGCCCGCGAGCAGTACTTTGTCGACCCGTGCAAGCTGCTGCTGACCACGCCGGGCATTGATGCCGAAACGGGGGAATATACGGATTTCGGTATTCCGGCGACGATTCTGGCGCACTATCTGCGCGAAAACGGCATTGTGCCGGAGAAGTGCGACCTTAACTCGATCCTGTTCCTGCTGACGCCTGCTGAAAGCAGCGACAAGCTGGCTCAGCTGGTGGCGATGCTGGGGCAGTTTGAACAGCATATTGAAGACGATACGCCGCTGGCGGACGTGCTGCCGACTATCTTCCAGAAATACCCGGTGCGCTACCGGGACTATACGCTCCGCCAGTTATGTCAGGAGATGCACGATCTCTACGTCAGCTTTGACGTGAAAGATCTGCAGAAGGCGATGTTCCGCAAGGAGAGCCTGCCGGAGGTGGTGATGAACCCGCAGGATGCCAATCAGGCGTATATTCGCGGGAACGTGGAGCTGGTGCGTATTCGGGATGCTGAGGGGCGGATCGCTGCTGAAGGGGCGTTGCCTTATCCGCCGGGCGTGCTGTGCGTGGTGCCGGGTGAAGTCTGGGGCGGGGCGGTGCAGCGTTACTTCCTGGCGCTGGAGGAGGGCATCAACCTGCTGCCGGGCTTCTCGCCGGAGCTGCAGGGGGTCTACAGCGAGAAGGATGCCGACGGGATTAAGCGGCTGTATGGGTATGTATTGAAGTAGTCCCCCTCACCCTAACCCTCTCCCCAAAGGGGAGAGGGGATTGCACGGAGCCGTCTTTTCACCCTCGCCCCTTTGGGGTGTACGGTCCGGGGACATAGTGAACGCTTGTTCGGGGACATGGTAGACACTTACAACTAAGGCATAAGAACCCGTTTATGGAGTCGCTTATGCCCTGGGATGCGAGAGATACCATGTCATTACGTACCGAGTTTGTTTTGTTCGCCTCGCAGGACGGAGCGAACATCCGTTCCCTCTGCCGTCGCTTCGGCATTTCACCTGCCACCGGCTACAAGTGGCTTCGTCGCTGGACGGAGGAAGGGGCCTCCGGCCTTCAGGACCGCCCGCGCATACCGCACCATTCCCCGAACCGCTCATCTGACGACATTACTGCCCTGCTGCGCATGGCCCATGACCGTCATCAACGCTGGGGAGCCCGCAAGATTAAGCGCTGGCTGGAAGACCAGGGGCACACCATGCCCGCCTTCAGCACCGTTCATACCCTGATGGCCCGTCACGGCCTGCTGCCGGGCACTTCACCGGGCATTCCCGCCACGGGACGGTTCGAACATGACGCGCCCAACCGGCTCTGGCAGATGGATTTTAAGGGCCACTTTCCCTTTGGCGGTGGCCGCTGCCATCCGCTCACCCTGCTGGACGACCACTCCCGTTTTTCCCTGTGCCTGGTGCACTGTAACGATGAACGTCGTGAGACCGTGCAGCAGCAGCTGGTCAGCGTGTTTGAACGCTACGGCCTGCCGGACAGGATGACGATGGATAACGGCTCACCGTGGGGAGACACCACCGGCACCTGGACGGCGCTGGAGCTGTGGCTGATGCGCCAGGGTATCCGGGTGGGGCACTCCCGGCCGTATCATCCGCAGACGCAGGGCAAGCTGGAGCGTTTTCACCGCAGCCTGAAGGCGGAAGTGCTGCAGGGGAAGTGGTTCGCGGACAGCGGTGAACTGCAGCGCGCCTTCGACCACTGGCGGACGGTCTATAACCTTGAACGCCCGCATGAGGCGCTGGATATGGCGGTACCGGGCTCGCGGTATCAGCCGTCATCGCGACGGTACAGCGGCAACACAACGCTCCCGGAATACGACGAGGGCGTGATGGTCAGGAAAGTGGATATCAGCGGAAAGCTGAGCGTGAAAGGGGTAAGTCTGAGCGCGGGTAAAGCGTTCAGGGGAGAGCGGGTCGGACTGAAGGAGACGCAGGAGGATGGCTGCTATGAAGTGTGGTGGTACAGCACGAAAGTGGGGGTGATCGACCTGAAGAAAAAGTCGATCACCATGGGTAAAGGATGTTAAAAAGTGTTCACCATGTCCCCGAACACCTGTCTACCATGTCCCCGGACTGTACATGGGGAGAGGGCCGGGGTGAGGGGTATTAAGCCGCACTACGCTTGTACATCCTCCTCGGATGCCCAATCTTGCCGTACAGCATCTCCACCGTCAGAAAACCCGCCTCCACGCAATGCTCCAGATAGCGTCGGGTGGTGGTTTTACTCAGCCCCGTCTCGCTCACGACCTCATCCACGGTAAAGCAGTGCGTTGCCCGGGCGTTAAACAGCGACTGCACCCGCGCCAGCGTATTTTCCTCAATGCCTTTGCTGCCGTTGTCCTGACGGTAGTTTTTCGCCTGTAGCTGATAGAGCGAATCGACGTTCTGCTGGTCGACAATCTTCCAGACGCGCTGCTGTTCGGCAAACTGCACAAACCGCTCCAGCGACTGGCTGAGCCGCTTCCAGGAGACCGGTTTAAGAATATAGTCGAACGCGCCGTTGCGGATCGCCTGGCTGCAGGTGTCCATATCACTGGCGGCCGTAATAAAAATCACCGAGCAGTTGGCGCGCGCCAGCATGGGGTTAGTGATAAGCGAGATCCCTTTGCCGTCAGGCAGATAGTTATCCAGCAGCACCAGCTGTGGCTGTTTACTTTCAAGCTCAGCCTGGGCCGCAGCCAGTGACGAGGCAATGCCCACCAGCCTCAGACGCGGATGCTTACCTATCAGCTCCGCGTGCAGCTGCGCCAGCTCGTTCTCGTCTTCAACAATCAGTACGTCGATAAGTTCATGTTGCATAGTCGGTGTCTTCCAGTTGCCGGGCGGCTCCAGTCGCAGGGATAAACAGTGAGAAAATGGCGCCGCGCGGCGTGTTATCGGCAACTTCAATTGTGCCGCCTGCCTGTGTGACATAGCTTTCAATCAGATACAGGCCAATCCCATGATCGCCGCGTGTTTTGGTGGTGATGCCGCGCTCAAAGATCCTGTCACGGATCGCAGGGGTAATGCCAACGCCCTGGTCGGCCACTTCAACGATCAGCTCCTGTTCGCTGAGTTTGATCAGCACCTCCACCGGCGCGTGGGGAAGCGGCGACCGTTGCGTCGCTTCGATGGCGTTATCCAGCAGGTTGCCAATAATCGAAATCAGCTCTTGTTCCCCCAGCGGCAGGAACGGTTTGTCCAGCCGACAGGCCGGGTCGAAACTGAGCTCGACCCCTTTCTCCCGTGCGCGGGCGGCTTTCCCCAGCAGCAGGCCGCACAGCGTCGGGGAGCTGAAGCGCGACGAGATAAAGTCCAGCAGCTCCTGGGCATGTTCCGATTGCGCCTGAATGTAGCCAATAGCCTCCTCATAGCGGCCCATATGCAGCAGCCCGGAGAGGGTGGTCATCCGGTTCAGTTGCTCGTGGCGCATGATGCGCAGATTATCGACATAGCGTTTGACCTGGCTGAGCTGGGCGCTCAGCGAGTCGATCTCGTTGCGATCGCGGAAGGTGATCACCCAGCCCTGCAGCGCCCCCTCAAGCATGATGTGTACCCGGCTGGCAATGACCGTGAGGTCGTTAAAACGGCAAATCTCGTCATGGGTATCTTTCGCCAGCATAGTTTGCGTGTCGAAGAACGGCACCGGCTCAATCACCTGGCTTATCAGCTGCCCGCGCAGTTCCCGGGCCGGCTGGCTCAGACCCAGCAGCTTGCGCGCCGCCTGGTTGATCACCTCTATGCGTCGTTCGTTATCAATGGCGATCACGCCTTCGTAGATGGACTCCATCATCGCCTTCTGCTGGCGCACCAGCAGACCGATCTCTCGCGGCTCGAGGGAGAAGATCTGCTTCTTAATGCTGCGGGTAAAGAACCAGGAGAAAACAAAGAGGGCGATCAGCAGCAGCACGGCGGCAATCAGGATATTGACTACCTTACTGACGGTAATGGTATCCAGATAGCTGGTGAGATAGCCTACCGAAACAATACCGACCACCTGTCCGGCATTGTTAAAGATGGGCGCTTTACTGCGCAGCGAAATGCCCAGCCCGCCTTTGCGGATCGTGGTGATACTTTTCCCCTGTAAAACGGCTTCATTGTCACCGCCGACCAGCGTGGTCCCCACTCTGTCGGCAAAGACGGAGTGAAAAAGGTGCAGCCCCTTATTATCACCAATCACAATAAAGCTGGCGTCACTAAGCGCAGAAATCTTCTGCATAAAATCATGAATGGCGTTGATATTCTTTTGTTCAACTTCATCACGTAATGTCGGAATAAGTGCTATCTCTTCAGCCTGTATTTTGGCGCGCGCGCTCATTTCCTGATAAAGCTGTTTACCAACATCGACATAATAATATCCGCCCAGTAAGGTAAAAAGTACTGAGAAAAAGGCAACCAGCGAAATAAACAGCTTAATCTGGAAAGAGACTTTCATAACTATCACGCGAGGTAGCGACAAAGATCGCCAATATATCATCTTTTTTCGTGCGGATGCCCGCTTTGCCGAAAACTTGTGATCCCTTGCACAGCAGGGGCTGTAAAAGCATAGCCTTGAAGGAGGGCAGACTTCAGGCTGCCGCAATAAATGTTATTTGTTTGTTCAATTCGGAAAAGAAACCATAAAAACCACGGGAATAAATACGGTATAAATCACAGTAAATAAAAGAAACCATTAAAACCATAGCGGCCATTAAAACTTCGCTTTTAATATGCCTTCCCTCACATAAAGTAAGCCTTTGTGACTCTAAGCTGAACGCACAAAATAACCAAGGGGCTTATTATGAGCACAACTGACGATTCTTTCTCTGTTACCCACGACCCGATTGAAATTCAGCGACCTTCGCTCAAAGAGCGCTGGTGGCATATTATGGATACCTGGAAAATTGGGATTATTCCTCTGCCGCTGTTCGTTCTGGCGGGTGCGCTGATTGCAATTGATTGCCTGGGCGGAAAATTGCCGAGTGATATCGTGGTGATGGTGGCGACGCTGGCCTTCTTCGGCTTTGCCTGCGGTGAGTTTGGCAAACGCCTGCCGGTTGTCGGCAAGCTCGGTGCGGCGGCGATTTGCGCCACCTTTATCCCTTCCGCGCTGGTCTACTACGGCCTGCTGCCGGACGTGGTGGTCGAGTCCACCACTAAGTTCTACAAATCCACCAACATTCTCTATCTCTACATCTGCTGCATCATCGTTGGCAGCATAATGAGCATGAACCGCACGGTGCTGATTCAGGGCTTCCTGCGCATCTTCTTCCCGATGCTGTGCGGCGAAATCGTCGGCATGCTGGTGGGGATGGGCGTCGGCCTGGCGCTGGGTCTTGAGCCGTTCCAGATCTTCTTCTTCATCATTCTGCCGATTATGGCGGGCGGCGTAGGAGAAGGGGCGATCCCGCTTTCCATCGGCTATGCCACCCTGCTGCATATGGACCAGGGCGTTGCGCTCGGACGCGTGCTGCCGATGGTGATGCTCGGCGGTCTGACGGCAATCATTATCTCCGGGTGCCTGAACCAGCTCGGCAAACGCTATCCGCACCTGACCGGTGAAGGCCAGCTGATGCCGAACCGCGCGAATGCGGATGCCACCGTCTCTCAGCCCGCGTTCTCCGGTAAAGCGGACGTGACCACTATCGCCTCCGGCGCGCTGCTGGCGGTGCTGCTCTACATGCTGGGCATGCTCGGCCACAAGCTGATTGGCCTGCCTGCGCCAGTGGGCATGCTGTTTATGGCGGTGCTGGTGAAGCTCTGCAACGGCGCTTCTCCACGTCTGCTGGAAGGCTCGCAGGTGGTGTACAAGTTCTTCCAGACCTCCGTGACCTACCCGATTCTCTTTGCCGTTGGCGTGGCCATCACCCCGTGGCATGAACTGGTGGCGGCCTTCACGCTGACCAACCTGCTGGTGATCATCAGCACCGTCTCCGCGCTAGTGGCGACCGGGTTCTTCGTCGGCAAAAAGATTGGTATGCACCCGATTGATGTCGCCATCGTCTCATGCTGCCAGAGCGGCCAGGGCGGAACCGGCGACGTGGCGATCCTGACCGCAGGCAACCGCATGAGCCTGATGCCGTTCGCCCAGATTGCTACCCGAATTGGCGGCGCGATTAACGTCTCTGTCTCACTGCTGATTCTGGGCAACTTCCTCGTTTAAGTTTTCAGGAAAGAACAATGAAACTCGCAAGCTTTTTATACCAGGGAAAACGCAGCTACGGCATCGTGCAGGCCGACGGCGTGATTGATTTAGGTCGCCGTCTGGGCGACCGCTACAGCGACCTTAAAGCGCTGCTGCAGGGCAACGGGCTG
Source organism: Enterobacter sp. BIDMC92 (assembly GCF_001030225.1). Classification (NCBI taxonomy): domain Bacteria; kingdom Pseudomonadati; phylum Pseudomonadota; class Gammaproteobacteria; order Enterobacterales; family Enterobacteriaceae; genus Enterobacter; species Enterobacter sp. BIDMC92. The sequence continues at coordinate 3,983,324 of NZ_KQ087598.1, read as the reverse complement.
GCACTGGCCACCCGTTACCTGAATGACGCAGTGGACGTGCCGATGAGCGCCATCACCTTCTTACCGGTGATTGAGCAGCCGGAAAAAATCCTCTGCGTGGGCATGAACTACGCCGACAAGCGCAAGGAGTTTGACCAGCATAACCCGGCTCCAACGCTGTTTGTCCGCTTCCCGGATTCCCAGACCGGCCACAACGAGCCGGTGCTGAAGCCGCGCCACTCCAGCGAATTCGACTACGAAGGCGAGCTGGCGGTGATCATCGGTAAAGGCGGGGAGAATATCCGCCGCGACGACGCCCTGCGCCACGTGGCGGGCTACAGCTGCTACATGGACGGTTCCGCCCGTGACTGGCAGCACACCTGGTTTACCGCCGGTAAAAACTGGCGCAAAACCGGCGCGTTTGGCCCGTGGATGGCGACGGCGGATGAGATCCCGGACCCGCACCAGCTTGCGATCCGCACCTGGCTGAACGGTCGTATGGTGCAGGAAGACAATACCAGCAGCATGATCCACAAAGTCGCCGAGCTTATCGAGTACATCAGCACCTTTACCCGCTTGAGCCCGGGTGACGTGATCATCACCGGATCCCCGGGCGGAGTGGGTAAAAAGCGTAACCCGCCGCTGTTTATGAAAGAGGGCGATCGCATTGAGGTGGAGATCGAGCATATCGGTCATCTGAGTAACGTGATCGTGGAAGCGCCAGCCGTCGGGCTCACGGCAGCACACTGAGTAAGGCGGTAACATGCACTCGCAACCCATCGATTTTCGCCACACGCTGGTGGCGAAGCACCCGGAACGCTTAAGCCAGATCCGTTACCTGCTGGCGGACAGCGGCCTGGGCCTGGACAACGACATCACGCTGTTTGTCGAAGCCTGGTCCGGCCCGCAGCTGGTGGGTTGCGCAGGGCTTGCCGCCAACGTCATCAAATGCGTGGCGGTCAACGAGCAACTTCGCGGCGAGAACCTCAGCGCACGGCTGCTGGCGGAGGTGCAAAATGCGGCGCTGGAGCGCGGCCATTTTCACCTCTTCCTCTGCACCCGTCCGTGCAACAAGGCGCGTTTCGCCCGCAGCGGTTTCTGGCCGATTGCCGAGAGCGGGAACAACGCGGTACTGATGGAGAACACCCCGCAGGGGATTGATCGTTATTGCCGTTCTCTGCGCGCGAACCGCAAGAGCGGGGAGAAAATTGGCGCCATTGTTATGAACGCCAATCCGTTCACTCTCGGCCACCGCCATCTGGTGGAACAGGCGGCTATGCAGTGTGATGCCCTGCATCTGTTCGTGGTGCGTGAAGATGCCTCGTTTTTCCCGTTCAGCGCGCGTCTTGAGATGGTGCGCGCGGGTGTGGCGCATCTGCCGAACGTGGTGGTGCATGAAGGCTCGCAGTACATCATCTCCCGCGCCACGTTTCCGGCCTACTTCCTGAAGGAGACCGGCAAAGTGCAGCAGGCGTGGAGCGAAATCGATGTGCTGATCTTCCGGGATTTCATTGCCCCGGCGCTGGGCATCACGCACCGCTTCATCGGCTCGGAGCCGTTTTGCGACATCACCCGCCAGTACAACCAGACGCTGCACGACCTGCTGGCCTCGCATATCGAGGTGGTGGAAATGCCGCGCATCAAGGCCACCGGTAACGCCATTTCAGCGTCCGAAGTGCGCCGCTTACTAAAGACACAGCAGTTTTCCCGGATCCGGGAGATTGTCCCGGACTCCACCTTCGCGCACCTCGAAACACACTATCGGGCGAGTGCGGAAGTCGCTTAACTACCAGGAATTTATCATGAAAATTGTAAGGGAGGCGCTGGCCGGAACGCAGGAGTCCAGCGACCTGATGGTGAAAATCGCTCCCGCTCACGGCGAGCTGGAGGTAGTCATCCACAGCGAAGTGATTAAGCAGTTTGGCGAGCAAATTCGCCAGGTGGTCAACGACACATTGCGCGCCATGAACGTGCACCAGGGACTCATCATTATTGAAGACAAAGGGGCGCTGGACTGTGTGATCCGCGCCCGCCTGCAAAGCGCGCTGATGCGTGCCGCCGATGAACAGGCCATCAACTGGGGGGCGCTGAAATGAGCAAACTCCGCCGCAGCATGCTGTTCCTCCCGGGTGCCAACGCCGCCATGCTCTCCACCGCGTTTATCTACCGCCCGGACTCCATCATGTTTGACCTGGAAGACGCCGTTGCCCTGCGCGAGAAAGACACCGCACGCATGCTGGTGTTTCATGCGCTGCAGCATCCGATGTATCAGGATATCGAAACCGTGGTGCGCATTAACCCGCTGAGCACGCCGTTTGGCCTGCTGGATCTGGAGGCCGCCGTACGGGCCGGCGTGGACGTGATCCGTCTGCCGAAAACCGATACGCCGGATGACATCTATGAGCTGGAAGGCCACCTGGTGCGCATTGAGCAAGAGTGTGGTCGCGAGGTTGGTTCTACCCGCGTGATGGCGGCGATTGAGTCGGCCGTTGGCGTGATTAACGCCGTGGCGATTGCCCGCAGCTCGCCGCGCTTAATCGGCATCGCGCTGGCCGCCTTTGACTATGTCATGGACATGCAGACTGAACGCGGCGACGGCACCGAGCTGTTCTACGCCCGTTGTGCCGTGCTGCACGCCGCGCGTGCCGCAGGCATCGACGCCTTCGACGTGGTGTGGTCAGACGTTAACGACGAGGCCGGGTTCCTGCGCGAGGTCGATCTGATCCGCAAGATGGGCTTTAACGGTAAATCGCTGATCAACCCGCGCCAGATCGATCTCCTGCATAACGCCTATGCCCCGACCCAGGAAGAGGTGGATCACGCCAAAAGGGTGGTTGAAGCGGCAGAAGAGGGCGAGCGTAACGGCCTGGGCGTGGTGTCGCTCAACGGCAAAATGGTGGATGCACCAATTATTAACCACGCGCAGGTGGTGCTGGAGCGCGCGGCGGCCTCCGGCGTGCGTCGGTAAGGATGAGATAATGAATCAGACTGAACTTCTCCATGTCAATTTTCCCCATCTGCGGGACTTAAAACCGTTTGATACCGCCCACAGCGCGACGCCGTGGCTGGCGGACAGCGACGCGAAGCACAACCGCAAACTGTGCGCCTCTGTCGAAGAGGCGGTTAAGCGCTGCGGTCTGCAGGACGGGATGACCATCTCCTTCCACCACGCGTTTCGTGAAGGCGACCGGGTGATTAACACTGTAGTGGCGCTGCTGGCGCGGATGGGCTTCAAAAACCTGACCCTGGCCTCCAGCTCGCTGATGACCTGCAACGACGCGCTGATTGAGCACATTGAAAGCGGGGTGATCACCCGGATTTACACCTCCGGGATGCGCGGCAGGCTGGCAGAGGCCATCTCCCACGGGCTGATGGACGAGCCGGTGCAAATTCACTCCCACGGCGGGCGGGTGAAACTGCTCCAGGACGGCGAGCTGAATATCGACGTGGCGTTTCTTGGCGTGCCGTGCAGCGATGAGTTTGGCAACGCCAACGGCACGCACGGCAAATCGTGCTGCGGCTCGCTGGGCTACGCCATGGTGGACGCGCACTTTGCCCACAAGGTGGTGCTGCTGACTGAAGAACTGGTGCCGTTCCCCAATATGCCCGCCAGCCTGGTGCAGGACCAGGTGGACTACATCGTGCAGGTTGAGAGCGTGGGCGATCCGGCGAAAATCAGCGTCGGCGCAGCGCGCGTCACCAGCAACCCGCGCGAGCTGATGATTGCCCGCTATGCGGCGGACGTCATTGAGCACTCCGGCTATTTCAAACCGGGCTTCTCGATGCAGACCGGCTCCGGCGCGGCGGCCACCGCCTGCACCCGCTTTATGGAAGAGAAGATGGAGCGCAGCGGCGTGAAGGCACGCTTTGCGCTCGGCGGCATCACCGGCAGCCTGGTGGATCTGCATGAAAAGGGGCTTATTGAAAAGCTGCTCGATACCCAGTGCTTTGACGGCCAGGCGGCGGCCTCGCTGGCGCGCAACCCGAACCACGTGGAGATCTCCACCAACGTCTACGCCAACCCTGGCAGTAAGGCGGCAAGCTGCGACCAGCTTGACGTGGTGATCCTCAGCGCCCTGGAAATTGACGTCGATTTCAACGTCAACGTCATCACCGGCTCTGACGGCGTAATGCGCGGCGCGTCCGGCGGACACTGCGACGTGGCCGCCGCGGCGAACCTGACCATCGTCGTTGCGCCGCTGCTGCGTAGCCGCATTCCGACGGTGGTGAAGCGGGTTACCACGCGCCTCACGCCGGGGGAGAGCATTGACGTACTGGTTACCGATCACGGTATTGCGGTCAACCCGGCGCGCCCGGAGATCCGCGAGCGGCTGCTGAAGGCGGGGCTCAAGGTTGTGGACATCACTGCGCTGTACGAGCGGGCGATCTCCCTGACTGGCGTCCCCAAACCAATCGCGTTTACCGACAAAATCGTCGGGGTGATCCGCTACCGCGACGGCAGCGTGATCGACACCGTGCGACAGGTGAAGGAGGACGTATGATTTCAGCGACACCCGTGCGGGCGGGTGTCAGCCTGGACGAACTGCTGGCGGCGAAAGAGCGCCGCGCAGGGCGTCAGGCTGACATGCTTGAGCACTATCAACAACCGGTCATTTCCCTCACCCTGGTGACGCCAGGGGAGGCCAAAGACAGCCTGCGCTATCGCAACACCATGGGCGTGGCGCTGCATATGTGCGACCAGCTGCTGTGGGAAAACCGCTGGCAGGTGCTGGACCGCCAGGTACTGTGGCTCCCGACCGGGCCGGAAGCCCTGTGGTGCGTGGCCCATCCGGCGGCAGAAATCAAAGCGCACTGTGCGGAACTGGAGCAGACGCATCCGCTCGGCAGGCTGTGGGATCTGGATGTGATCTGCCCTCAGCACGGCCACGTCGGGCGACAGTCGCTGGGGACGAATCTCAGACGCTGCCTGATCTGCGACGAGCCGGCGCATGCCTGTTCCCGTTCGCGCGCGCATCCAGTGGAGCAGGTTGTGGCTCGCGTGGAGAAGATGATCGATGACTGGTTTGCTCGCGACTAAACTGCGCCCGGCTGACGTGCCCGCGCTTGCCGAAGCGGCGTTGTGGCAGGAGCTGGAGCTGACGCCCAAGCCGGGGCTGGTGGACAAACTCAATAACGGCGCCCATCGCGATATGAACCACGCGCTGTTTGTCCGCAGCATTGCGGCGATTACGCCGTGGTTTTCGCGCTTTGCTGAACTGGGCAGCGCGCATGCCGATAAACCCGCTGACGAACAGTTACGGGTTCTCCGCCCGATGGGGATGGCCTGCGAGCAGGCGATGTATGCCGCAACGAACGGGGTGAACACCCACAAAGGCGGTATTTTTGCCCTCGGTTTGCTGTGCTTTGCTGCCGGGCGTGTGAAAAGGGTTTCCGCAGACAGCCTCTGTTGTGAGGTTAGTAACCTCTGCAGCGGGCTGGTCTCGCGGGAGCTGGCCGCACGCAGCGGGCAGGCGACGGCGGGCGAGCGGCAGTATCACCTGTATGGCTTAACCGGCGCGCGCGGAGAGGCCGAAAGCGGTTTTGCTACGGTGCGTAAGGCGCTGGCGCAGTGGAGCGGGCATTCACTTCACGACCTGCTGTTACGCCTGATGTCAGTCAATCAGGACAGCAATCTGGTGTCGCGCGGCGGCATTGAGGGGCTACGCTTCGTTCAGGGTTATGCGCGGAAACTGCTGGCTGCAGGCTGGGACCGCGAGGCGTTGCTCAGAATGGATAACGCATTGATTGAACGGAACCTGAGTCCCGGAGGCAGCGCGGATTTACTGTCGGTGGGGTGGGTGCTTGCTGCAATAAAATAGCCGGGTGGCGGCTTCGCCTTGCCCGGCTTACGAACGGTGTTTTTGTAGGCCCGGTAAGCGTTAGCGCCACCGGGCACAACAATCAATGCGCGACTGGCTGCGCACCATTCGGCACGCGAACGTGTTTGTACTTGAACAGCACGATAAACGCGAAGAACAGCACCAGTGAGTACGCGGCGAAGATCAGCCACACCGGCTGCCAGTTGGTGATGCCGTTGGTGGTGTACATCTCAACCACTTTGCCGCTCACCACGCCGCCCAGAATACAGCCGAAGCCGTTGGTCATCATCAGGAACATACCCTGTGCACTGGCGCGGATTTCAGGTTTCACCTCTTTTTCCACAAACACGGAACCCGAGATGTTGAAGAAGTCGAAGGCGCAGCCGTAAACAATCATCGACAGAACCAGCAGCACGGTACCGAACGGGCTTGGGTCGCCATAGGCGAAGAGACCGAAGCGCAACATCCATGCCGCGATACTGATCAGCATGACGTTCTTGATGCCGTAGCGGCTCAGGAAGAACGGAATGGTCAGGATGAACAGCGTCTCAGAGATCTGCGAGATGGACATCATCACCGACGCATGTTCAACGATAAAGCTGCCGGAGAACAGCGGGTTGTTATCGAAGCTGTGCAGGAAGGTGTTGCCGAACATGTTGGTGATCTGCAGTTCCGCGCCCAGCAGCATGGAGAAGATAAAGAAGATCGCCATGCGTTTGTTTTTAAACAGCGCGAAGGCGTCCAGGCCGAGCATGGTGCTCCAGCTCTGGTTTTTCTGCTGGTTAGAGACCGGAATGGTTGGCAGCGTCAGGGTGAACAGCGCCAGCAGCACGGAGAGTGCAGCGCCGATGTAAAGCTGCATATGGCTCAGTTCGAAGCCCGCGAAGCTCACGCCCCACATCGCCATGATAAAGCCGATAGTGCCCCAGATACGGATTGGCGGGAAATCGGTCACGATGTCCATATCCGCGGATTTCAGGCGATAGTAGGAGATGGTGTTGATCAACCCAAGCGTTGGCATGTAGGCCAGCGAGTTAAGCAGGATCACCATGAACATCGCCCCCGGTGTGGTCACCTGGGCTGCCATAAACAGCGTCCCCGCGCCCACCAGGTGGCAAAGCATGTACAGCCATTTGGCACTCAGCCATTTATCCGCCACGATCCCCAGCAGCGTTGGCATGAAGACCGCCGCAATACCGAGCGAACTGTATACGGCACCGATTGACGCACCATCGAACTTGAGCGTCACAAACATATAGGAGCCGAGTGTAGTCAGCCAGCTACCCCACAGGCAGAACTGCAGAAACGACAATATTTTAAGCTGCAGCTTAAGGTTCATGTTACTTTCCTCACAAGTGAGCGGGAGATATGTTGTTATAGGAACATTCAGGGTTGTTATTTGATGCAATTCTATCAGTTGGCAACGATATGTTTTGTTACCTCCCGCAAAAAAATGCAATCCACATTAATTTGCAGTTTGGATTGTGATGCAAATAACATTTTCGTATGGGTGAGGGATTAGGTGCGGCCTGATGTCCCCTCACCCTAACCCTCTCCCCAAAGGGGAGAGGGAACTTGAACACCCTCTCCCCTTTGGGGAGAGGGCAGGGTGAGGGGGGGGGTTCTATCGACGACGGTAGTTCTTCTGCGCCGTATTCACTTTATACAGATAACGACGGGATTCCGCGGACGGATGGCGGGTGGTCAGGGTTGCGTAGACATCTCCCGGCGCCATGCTGTTGATGATGTTTGCGGCCTGCACTTTGTCATTCGAGAAGACACGTAGCACGCTGCCCGCACCGCCGTTATAGGCGGTGATCACCGCGTAGCGGCGCGAGGTCGGGTTATCAATCCCGCCCAGGTAGACATTGTTCAGCATCGCCAGATAGGCGGTGCCGGTATCAATGTTGCTCTGCGGATCGAACAGATAGCTGCGGCTCGGCGTTCCGGATTTCCCCTGCGCGCGGAAGACGTCTTTACCGGCGCTGTGCTGTACAACCTGCATCAGCCCCAGGGCGTCGGAACGGCTCACCGCGTAAGGGTTAAACGACGATTCGGTCTGCATAATCGCCAGGATCAGCGACTCATCCACGCCGTACTTGCGTGAGGCCTGACGCACCATGCCTAAGTACTTATGCGCACGCTTGTCGAGGTGGTTCGGAACAAGGTTGATGGTGACGCTATAGATAATCTTCAGGCCGTTCGAGCGGCTTTTCAGGCGCGTCTGCAGCAGGTAGTCGGCAAATTTCGTGGCGCGGCCTTCCCAGCGAATGGGCTGGCCGGTCTGATCGACGACCTGACCGTACAGGAACGGCTCTTTGGATATCGTGATGTCGTCGGCATCGGAGTAGAGATCGATTGAGCCCGGATCGTCACCCATCAGCAGGGTTTTGATGATTGCCTGACGGAGCCGAGCGGCAGGGTCTGTGCCGGCAATGGTTTCAATCGTGATCGTACCCTCATCAAAGTTGATGTGGCTACGGGTCAGATAGGCGTCGGTGTACTTAACGTAGTCCTTAGGTCCGGCAATAAGAACTTCGTTAAATCCCCATATATTCTCGATGTTATGGGCAAACTGACCCATCAAAATATCAAAACCGTTGGTGTCCTTGATCCAGGCTTCGTTGTACTCATCACCTTTTTTTGACGAACACGAGACAAGCAACGGCGCAACAAGGGCTAGCGCTAAAAGTTTTTTCATCATTCCGGGAGTGCGTGTTGTGTTTGCTTAGTCGTTGCTTTCGCCGGGTGGCGCTGCGCTTACCCGGCCTACGAAACCGTAGGCCCGTGCAAGCGTAGCGCCGCCGGGCAACAGCCGCTCGATATTATTTTTCCGGTGGCGTATAGCCTTCGATGTGCACGTCTTTACCTTCGAACAGGAAGCTCACCATCTCCTGCTCCAGCAGTTTGCGGTGTTCCGGGTTCATCATGCTGAGTTTCTTCTCGTTGATCAGCATGGTCTGCTTTTTCTGCCACTGCCCCCAGGCTTCTTTGGAAATCTCGTTATAAATGCGTTTACCCAGGTCGCCCGGATAAAGCTGGAAATCCTGGCCTTCAGCGTCACGCTGCAGGAAAGTACAAAAAATCGTTCTGGCCATACTCATTCCTCTTTTTTAGCCGATGCTAAACCATTGCACCGGCACGTAATTGCTGTAACAGGCGCTCCACGGGAGCCGCCAGCCCGACTGATGGCGGTTGCGCTAAGTTATACCAGAGAGCGGTGCCTTCATCCATGCACGAGGCGAAGGAGGACACGGGAAGCCACATCGGCACAATATCCAGATGGAAATGGCTGAAGGTGTGGCGAAACGCGGTCAGCTGCGTCAGGTTATCGGCAGCAATCCCGCGCTTTTTAAGCCATTCACGCAGCAAGTCTTCATCTTCAAACTGTGGGAAGCAGTATAGACCACCCCACAGACCGCTCGGTGGACGTTGGGCCAGGAACACTTCATCGCCGTGCTGCATCAGCAGCATATAGCCGGTGCGTTCCGGCAGCGTCTGTTTGGGTTTCTTACCGGGATACTGTGCCCACGACTGGTTGGCGTACGCCACGCAGAGATTATTCACCGGGCAGAGTTCGCATTTCGGTTTTGAGCGCGTGCAGACCATCGCGCCAAGATCCATCATCGCCTGGTTGAATCGCTCGACGCCGTTTGCCGGGGTGACCTCTTCACTTATTTCCCAAAGACGTTTTTCAACATCCTTCTTTCCCGGCCAGCCGTCGACGGCATAGCAGCGTGCCAGCACGCGCTTCACGTTGCCGTCGAGGATCGGAAAATGCTTGCCTAAAGAGAGGGAGAGAATGGCGCCGGCGGTTGAACGTCCGACGCCGGGTAAATCCGCTACCTCGTCAAAGGTTTCCGGGAAGCGTCCGTTGTGGCGCGTCGCGACCTGCTGTGCTGCTTTGTGCAGGTTACGCGCGCGGGCGTAGTAGCCAAGCCCGGTCCACAGGTGCAGCACCTCGTCCAGCGGAGCGTTAGCCAGATCGGTCACCGTCGGGAAGCGCGCCATAAAACGCTCAAAGTAAGGAATCACCGTCGCGACCTGCGTTTGTTGCAACATCACTTCGGAGAGCCATACTTTGTAAGGCGTTTTTTCAATTTGCCAGGGCAGGGTTTTACGCCCGTATTTGTCGTACCAGTCCAGCACCTGGGCTGAAAATTGAGAGGCTTGCATGGTCATCGATTCGTATAATCAGGGACGCCGATTGCAGCACAGCGTCAATCTGCTGTAAACCGGATCTTTCCCATGCTTGCATAGAAGCCTTAACTTTGGATAATGCCCGTTTCCCGAACATTCTCACAAGCAGACAACTCTTTTATGAAAAACGACGTCATTTCACCGGAATTTGATGAAAACGGTCGCCCGCTGCGCCGTATTCGCAGCTTTGTCCGCCGTCAGGGTCGCCTGACGAAAGGGCAGCAACATGCGCTGGACAACTACTGGCCGGTGATGGGCGTTGAGTTCAGCGAGCAGCCTCTGGATTTTAGCGAGCTGTTTGGCCGCGACGCGCCGGTAACCCTGGAAATTGGTTTCGGTATGGGCGCCTCGCTGGTGGCCATGGCCAAAGCCCGCCCGGAGCAGAACTTCCTCGGCATTGAAGTGCACTCCCCGGGTGTGGGCGCGTGTCTGGCTACGGCCCATGAAGAGGGCGTTGAGAACCTGCGCGTGATGTGTCATGACGCAGTGGAAGTGCTGCACAAAATGATTCCTGACAATTCTTTAACCATGGTTCAGCTCTTTTTCCCTGACCCGTGGCACAAAGCACGTCATAATAAACGCCGTATCGTTCAGGCGCCGTTTGCTGAGCTGGTAAAAAGTAAGCTCAAGCTGGGCGGTGTCTTCCATATGGCGACCGACTGGGAACCTTATGCGGAACATATGCTGGAAGTGATGTCATCGCTGGACGGTTACAAAAACCAGTCGGCGAGCAACGACTATGTACCGCGTCCGGAATCGCGTCCGGTAACGAAATTTGAACAGCGTGGCCATCGTCTTGGTCACGGTGTATGGGACTTAATGTTCGAGAGGGTGAAATAATGGCAAAGAATCGTAGCCGTCGTCTGCGTAAAAAGATGCACATCGAAGAATTCCAGGAAGTGGGCTTCTCCGTTGCCTGGCGTTTCCCGGAAGGCACCAGCGTTGAGCAGATCGATCAGGACGTTGATGCGTTCATCAACGAGGTGATCGAGCCAAACAAACTGGCCTTCGATGGTAGCGGCTATCTGGCGTGGGAAGGTCTGATCTGCACCCAGGAAGTGGGTAAATGCACCGAAGAACATCAGGCCCTGGTACGTAAATGGCTTGAAGACCACAAGCTGGAAGATGTTCGCGTCAGCGAACTTTTCGACGTTTGGTGGGACTAATAAAGTAGTAAAGGGCCAGCATTAGCTGGCCCATTTTGTCTGAGGGAGTGTTTAAGATGCGCAAAACGTTGCTGGCTGCTGCTTTGATGGCAACCGGATTCACCGCCCATGCGGAGTATAAATGTAGCGTCACCCCGCGTGATGACGTGGTGTTAAGCCCGCAAACCGTGCAGGTCAAAGGCGAGAACGGCAATCTGGTGATTACGCCGGAAGGGAACGTCACCTTTAACGGCAAACAGTACAACCTGACTGCGGCACAGCGTGAGCAGGCGAAAGACTACCAGGCCGATTTGCGTACCGCGCTGCCATGGATTAACGAAGGCGCGCTGACGCGCGTTGAGAAAAGCCGCGTGGCGCTGGATAAGATCATCACCAAAGAGGTGGGGGAGAGCAGCAATATGCGCACCCGCCTGACGAAGCTCGATAAGCAGTTGAAAGAGCAGATGAACCGGATTATCGAGACGCGTACCGACGGCCTGACGTTCCACTACAAGGCGATTGATCAGGTCCGCGCTGACGGGCAGCAGCTGGTGAACCAGGCGATGGGCGGTATCCTGCAGGACAGCATTAACGAGATGGGCGCCAAAGCGGTACTGAAAGGCGGCGGTAACCCACTTCAGGGCGTGCTGGGCAGTCTGGGCGGCCTGCAGACCTCCATTCAGAATGAGTGGAAGAACCAGGAAGATGATTTCCAGAAGTTCGGCAAAGACGTGTGTAAACGCGTTGTATCGCTGGAAGATAGCCGGAAGGCGCTGGTGGGGACGTTGAAGTAAGATCTCTGCGCGCTGGGCCCCTCACCCCGGCCCTCTCCCCATGGGAGAGGGTGTAATCGTTCCCTCTCCCTGTGGGAGAGGGTTAGGGTGAGGGCATCAGGCAGCGCAGTCGTTGCAATATAGCCATCAACACCTCCTCCTCGTTTGTCCTGAATTCATTATTCCAGAACCGTAGTATTTCCCAGCCGTTCGCATTCAAAAATTCAGCACGACGTGAATCATACATTTCGTTGTTCTGATGTTGTCCACCATCCAGCTCAATGATCAGTTTCGCCTTAAAGCAGGCAAAATCTACGATATACGCACCAATCGGCATCTGGCGGCGAAACTTATAGCCAAAGAAGCGGCGTCCCCTGAGTAAATACCAGAGGCGTAACTCTTCGGGCGTCATGTGTTTGCGGAGTTGTTTTGATTTGTCCATCCCCACACTCTGCCAGCCTCTCCCTCAGCCGGCAGCGCGGGATGCAAAATCCTGAATCAGCCTTCAGATTCTTCGGCGAGGAACAGCTCAAGAAGGGAGTTTAAGAACAGTTTGCCGTGCTCGGTGATCTGCCAGTATTCCTCACATTCCGTGAGATACCCCTTCGCCAGCGCTTCGTCAATCTGTGGACGAATCACTGACTCCGGCAGCCCGGTGTAACGCGAAAATTCCGCACGCGGTGCGGCTTCCAGCAGGCGGAAGCGGTTCATAAAGAACTCAAACGGTTTATCCACCGCCTCGACATCATGCTGACGTTCCAGGTAACGGCCTTCCATATAGCCACGCGGGTGGCGGGTCTTCGCCGTGCGCAGAATGCGCCCGTCCGGGAAAGTCACTTTACCGTGCGCGCCGCAGCCAATCCCCAGATAGTCGCCAAACCGCCAGTAGTTCAGGTTGTGCTGACACTGATAGCCCGGTTTCGCATAGGCGGACGTTTCATACTGCTGATAGCCTGCGGCAGTCAAAAGCCTGTGGCCCTGCTCGAAGATATCCCACAGGGCGTCGTCGTCCGGCAGGACTGGCGGGCGCGAACCAAACAGCGTGTTGGGCTCGATGGTGAGCTGGTACCACGAAAGGTGTGGTGGGTTCAGTTCAATCGCCTGGCGCAGGTCGTCCAGCGCCTCGTCCAGCGACTGGTCCGGGAGGCCGTGCATCAAATCCAGGTTGAAGCTGCGAAGATTAAGCCCCGTCGCCAGCGTTGCCGCACGCTTCGCCTCTTCCGGGCCGTGAATGCGCCCCAGGCGTTTCAGTTTCGGCTCGCTAAAGCTCTGCACACCGATGGAGATGCGGTTCACGCCTGCACGCTGATACTCGACAAAACGGTCGGCCTCAACGGTGCCGGGGTTGGCTTCCATCGTAATTTCAGCATCCGCTGCCAGGTTCAGGCGCGCACGCACGCCGTCCAGCAGCGTTTGCATCGCCGGGCCTGACAGCAGGCTCGGCGTACCGCCACCAATGAAAATGGTCTTAACTTCACGTCCCTGTGCGTACACGACATCGGCGTCCAGATCGGCCAGCAGATGCGCAACGTAGTCATCGTGCGGCACTTCGCCCTTCAGCGCGTGCGAGTTGAAATCACAGTACGGGCATTTCTGCACGCACCACGGGATGTGAATATAAAGACTCAGAGGTGGCAGATTAGCCATTACGCAGTGCTTCCAGTAACAGTTTCAGGGCGCGTCCGCGGTGGGAAATCGCGCTTTTCTCTTCGCGGGTCAGTTCCGCAGCGGTCTTGCCCTCGGACGGGACAAAGAAAATAGGATCGTAACCAAAACCGCCGTTACCTGCCGCTTCGCGGGTAATCACTCCCGGCCAGCTGCCGTGGCAGACGATGGGGGTCGGGTCTTCCGCATGACGCATATAGACCAGCACGCAGTGGAACTGCGCGGTACGCTGCTCGTCCGGCACGTCTTTCAGCGCGACAAGCAGCTTTTCCAGATTCTGCTGGTCGGTCGCGTCCACGCCGGAATAGCGTGCAGAGTAGATCCCCGGCGCGCCGCCGAGAAAATCGACCGCCAGACCGGAGTCGTCAGCGATTGCGGGCAGGCCCGTAATCTGTGCGGCATGGCGTGCTTTCAGGATCGCGTTTTCGATAAACGTCAGCCCCGTCTCGTCGGCGGAATCCACGCCGAGCTCGGTCTGGGCGACCACATCCAGCCCAAAATCATGTAATAGCGAGGCCAGCTCGCGCACTTTACCGGCATTACCGGTCGCGAGAACAACTTTCTGCATGGTTTAGTCCTGTTCTGTCAAAGCCGCGACTTCCGTCGGGATAGATTGCGGGTTTAGGATTTTTACCTGTTTATGCCGCCCCAGTTCGCCTTTTTCAATGATGACCTGGCTTTTAGCCACGCGAAACTGTTTTGCCAGATATTTGGTCAGATGCGCGTTCGCCTGGCCGTCAACGGGCGGGGCAGTGATGGCGACTTTTAACTCGTCGCCATGCAGTCCAACAATAGTGTCACGGCTGGCTTTCGGCTGAATATACAGCCTTAAAACCAGCCCGTCAGCGCAGGTGCTTACTGCACTCATAGCGCCATCCACAGCCCCGGCAGCAGCATATCGCCCGTGGACTGTAACAGCTCGGCGATCCCCATGTTGACCACATAAAGCAGCAGAACGAGGATCATCGGAGAAAAATCGATACCGCCCATAGACGGAAGCAGGTTACGGATCGGACGCAGCAGCGGTTCGGCCAGCTGAATCAAGGCGTACTCCACCGGGCTACGTCCCTGGCTGACCCAGCTCATGATGGCCATCACCAGCAGCACCCAGAAGATCAGCAGACCGATGGTTTTAATCAGGATCAGGACGGCTGCAATCCAGATGATCGGCTGGAAGGTAATGACCATAAACAGCACGATTGCTTTGATAACGCTCAGAATAAACGCCACCAGCAAAGACGCGCTGTCGATGGGACCCATTGCCGGGATAATACGGCGCAGCGGTCCGACAACAGGTTGCGTGATTTTCACGACAAACTGCGAGAACGGGTTGTAAAAATCACAGCGGGCCCACTGCATCCAGACGCGTAGCAAAAGCGCCATCGTATACAGCTCAATGACCGTTGAGAGCAGGAAAGTCAACGTCTTCATGGCGTTCCTCAGGTTTCCTTATTATTGGGTGTAGTCGCGCGCACCGAAAATGGCTGTACCGATGCGCACCATAGTGCTGCCTGCCGCGATGGCGGCTTCCATATCATCCGACATGCCCAGAGAAAGCGTGTCTACCGTGTCATAGCGCGCTTTAAGCGCCTCAAATGCTACAGCCATTTGCTGTGCCACGGCAAACTGCCTTTCATAACTTGACTCAGGGGCCGGAATGGCCATCAGCCCGCGCAGGGTTAAGCGCGGCAGGGCGGCCACCTCTGCCGCCAGCGCATCTACTTCACCGAGCGCAATGCCAGACTTGCTGTTTTCATCGCTGATGTTGACCTGAATCAGCACGTTAAGCGCAGGCAACTCTGCCGGACGCTGGTCATTCAGGCGGGTCGCAATGCGCAGACGGTCAATGGTGTGGCACCAGTCGAAGTGCTCTGCCACCAGACGGCTTTTGTTCGACTGCAGGGGACCAATAAAGTGCCACTGCAGAGACGTATTCCCCTGTTGCTGGAAATAGCGAATTTTGTCCACGCCTTCCTGAACGTAGTTTTCACCAAACGCTCGCTGGCCTGCATCAATGGCTTCTGCGATGGCGCTCGCAGGCTTCGTTTTGCTGACTGCAAGTAACGTAATTTCTTCTGAAGCACGGCCGCAACGCGTTGCGGCGGTTGAGATTTTGTCCCGGACCTGTGCCAGGTTATGCGCAATGTCGTTCATTTTCCGAGGAGTAGTCTATGGATGTGGAAGAAATTGTGGCCCTTAGTGTAAAGCATAACGTCTCCGATCTACACCTGTGCAGTGATTCGCCACCCCGCTGGCGCAGAACAGGCCGTCTTGAGCCGGCACCGTTTCCGCCTCCGGACGTTGAAGCATTGCTAAAAGCGTGGCTCAACGACGAGCAGCAGGGAATATGGTGGGCAAACGGGCAGGTGGATTTTGCGGTGACGGTAGCGGGGGGCCAGCGCCTGCGCGGCAGTGCCTTCAGGCAGATGAGAGGTGTTTCCGTAACGCTGCGGCTGTTGCCGCGAACCTGTCCGCAACTCGCTTCGTTGGGCGTGCCGCGGGCCACTTCGGAACTGTTATCCAATGATGCCGGGTTGATTCTGGTGACGGGGGCAACCGGTAGCGGCAAATCCACTACGCTCGCTGCGATGGTCGATTTTCTCAACCATCATACCGACGGCCATATCCTCACGCTTGAAGACCCGGTGGAGTTTATCTACCAGAGTGAACGCTGCCTGATACAACAGCGGGAGATAGGCCAGCACACGCCGTCATTTGCTGAAGCGCTGCGCGGTGCGTTACGCGAGGATCCGGACGTGATCCTGCTGGGAGAGCTGCGCGACAGCGAGACAATCCGCCTGGCGCTGACGGCGGCCGAAACCGGGCATCTGGTGCTGGCGACGCTGCATACGCGCGGGGCATCGCAGGCGATTGAACGGCTGGTGGATACGTTTCCGGCGCAGGAGAAAGATCCGGTTCGCAATCAGCTGGCCGGCAGCCTGCGGGCGGTGCTGGCGCAGAGGCTGGTTCCCGATCTCCAGGATGGACGCGTCGCGCTGTATGAACTGCTGGTGAATACCGCTGCGGCGGCGAATCTGATTCGCGAAGGAAAAACGTGGCAACTGCCCGGCATCATTCAAACCGGTCAGCAGGCGGGCATGCAGAACTTTGACCAGAGCCTGGCGGAGAGACGGGCGCAGGGGCGGCTATAGGCCCCTTGCTCAGAAGCCCTGTTCGAAATAGCTTTCGAGGATGATGACGGCAGAAGCGGAGTCCACGCTGCCTTTGTTGAGCGCCCGGAAGCCGCCGTGTTCAAACAGACCCGCACGCGCTTCGACTGTGCTGAGACGCTCGTCGTGAAGCTTTACGGAAACACCAAAGCGGCCATGAATTTTATTGGCAAATTTACGCGCCCTGGCGGTAAGCGGCTGTTCTGTGCCATCCATGTTGAGCGGCAGCCCAACAATCACGTCATCCGGCTGCCACTCTTTGAGCAGACGTTCAATGAGATTCCAGTCTGGCGTGCCGTCGTTGGCCTTAAGGGCCGTCAGCGGACGTGCGGTACCGGTAATGCGCTGACCCACGGCGACGCCAATGCTTTTGGTGCCAAAATCAAAGGCCAGAAGTGTTCCGCTCATCAGGCGTGCCCCGCTACGCCAGGCATGGTCAGAATATCAATGCCAATCAGTTTCGCCGCGTCACGCCAGCGATCGGCGATAGGGGTTTTAAACAGGATATTCATGTCCGCAGGGGCGGTGAGCCAGGCGTTATCGAGGATCTCTTGCTCAAGCTGGCCTTTTTCCCACGAGGAATAGCCCAGCGCCACCAGCACTTCTGAAGGCTGCTCAGCGGTGCCCAGCGTTTCAAGCACGTCGCGCGAGGTAGTGATGACGGTGTTATCCGAAATGCGAATACTGGAAGCGAATACCGGCGGCGTATGAAGAATAAAACCGCGATCTTCTGCAAGAGGTCCACCCAGCATCACGGGTTTATCCAGCCGGATTTCCGGCAAGCGCGCTTCAGCCGGAATTTTCAGCTTGTCCAGAATCCCTTCAACCTGAAGATTTTCAAGCGGTTTGTTGATGATAATGCCCATCGCGCCGTCTTCATTGTATTCACAGATATACACCACTGCGCGGCGAAAAATCGGGTCCTGGAGAGCAGGCATGGCAATAAGAAAGTGATGCTGTAAATTCATTGTCAGAGGTACTGTTTCCTGGTTTAAAAAGCGACAGCGACCAGTATGCGGAGAAACCCGGGCGCTGTCACTCATTGGTGGGTTATTTCTGCAGGCGTTTTTCGATGGCGTCCATCAGCATTCCGGTGATCGAGACCGGGAATTCCGCTTCAATTTCACGAATGCAGGTCGGGCTGGTGACGTTCACTTCCGTCAGACGATCGCCGATGATATCCAGGCCAACGAAGATAAGCCCCTTAGCCTTAAGGGTTGGACCGACGCGGCGGGCAATTTCCCAGTCGCTTTCGGTCAGCGGGCGCGGCTCGCCGCGGCCACCTGCGGCCAGGTTACCGCGGGTTTCGCCACCCTGCGGGATGCGTGCAAGGCAGTAAGGAACCGGTTCGCCATCCACCACCAGCACGCGTTTGTCGCCGTCTTTGATCGCCGGAATATAGTTCTGCGCCATGCAGTAACGGGTGCCCAGCTCGGTCAGGGTTTCGGCAATCACGCCAATGTTCGGATCGCCTTCTTTCACGCGGAAAATCGACGCGCCGCCCATGCCGTCCAGCGGCTTCATGATGATATCACCGTGTTTCTGCCAGAATTCCTTCAACTGGGTTTTGCTGCGGGTCACCAGCGTTTCAGGCGTCAGGTCAGAGAACCAGGCGGTGTAGAGTTTTTCATTACAGTCGCGCAGGCTCTGCGGTTTGTTGACGATCAGCGTCCCTTTCTCTTCTGCACGTTCAAGGATATAGGTGCAGTAGATATACTCGGTGTCGAATGGCGGATCTTTACGCATCAGAATGACGTTGAGATCGGCAAGCGCGATGTCCTGCTCTGTGCCGAATTCGTACCATTTGTCGTAGTTCTGCTCGACGTTAACGATGCGGGTGCGCGCCCGGGCTTCACCGTTGATCAGGTAAAGATCGTTCATCTCCATATAGTGGAGTTCATAGCCGCGACGCTGCGCTTCCAGCAGCATAGCGAAGCTGGAATCTTTCTTGATGTTAATGTTTGCGATGGGGTCCATCACGATGCCGAGCTTGATCATCTTTCTCTCCAATATGCGTCAACCCAGATCGCCAAACCGTACCTGTAGCGCGGTAATGGCCGTGAGTGCCGTTGTCTCAGTGCGCAGAACGCGAGGTCCCAACAGAATATCAGTAAACTGGTAACGTGCCGTCATCGCGATTTCATCCGCCGAAAGCCCACCTTCGGGGCCAATCAGCAGGCGTACGCGCTCGACGGGCAAGGGCAGCGTATTGATGCTGGCGCTGGCGCGCGGATGAAGATTGAGCTTCCGCCCACCGTCCTCTTCTGCACACCACGCCTCCAGATCCATCGCCGGGCGGATCTCCGGAATACGGTTGCGGCCGCACTGTTCACAAGCCGCAATGGCAATTTTCTGCCACTGCTGGATCTTCTTGTTCAGACGTTCCGCATCCAGTTTAACGCCACAGCGCTCAGAAAAAAGTGGCGTAATGAGGCTTACACCGAGTTCAATCGATTTCTGAATGGTGAACTCCATCTTTTCCCCGCGCGACATCACCTGGCCCAGATGAATGTGCAGCGGTGATTCGCGATCATCCACCTCGCCATGCAGCACGTTAACGTGCACGCTTTTTTTATCGGACCGCGTAATTTGTGCGTCGAAAACCTGGTTTGAGCCATCGAACAGCTGAATGGCCTGACCTGCGCCCATGCGCAGCACGCGACCAACGTGGTTGGCGGCGTCATCAGACAGGGCGATTTCTCGGCCTGCGGTAATCAGTTCAGGATGGTAAATGCGGGGAATGCGCATAGTCAGAAATTCCGTGTGTCATACGATGTAAGCAAATTGCCGCTAGTGTAGGTTAGCTCTTTTGCGCCTGGCAAGCCCGCTGGACGTAAGGGTTATGATTCCCCTGAACCCTGGCGATGCGTTCGTCGCGCTGGCATTCCCACTCCGTCACCGGGTATTGCTTGTCCCAGGCGTTGAACAGCTGCGTCTGCTGGCGGGAAAGGTTGAGGTTGTAACGGTCACGCATATAGAAGTAGGTGCGGGCAATACTGCCGCGCGCGCGGGCAGGAGGCTCGGCGACTTTCTCTTTGAAATCAACCTTCATTCCACACTGGCCGTACTGGCCTTCGCCACCGTTCCACTGGCTGTACATGAAATTGCCGCGGTCGCCATTCACTTCACCCACAGCGGGCTGCAGGTTATGCATATCGCTTTCCATCTGGCGATAAACCGGATCTTTGGCGCAGTTTTTACGTCCGCCATCCTGCCAGCACTGGCGCTGGTGACCAAACTGCCATGCCGGAACGACATGTTCCCATTCAATACGGCTGGCGCGGTTTTCGTTTTTACGCACCTTATATCCGCAAGACTCAAGGTCAACGACCCCTTTTTTACCCTGCCAGTTAATTTTACAGCCGCAGTAGAAATCGCCCGGCACGTCAGCATTAACCTTTACACCGGCCGCTTTGGCCTGAGAGAAACTGGTGATACCGTCGGCCAGCGCGTGGCCTGAGAGCGCCGTCGTCAAAAAGGCGACCGCGAGAGAAACATTACGGGACATCTTACACTCCGTGTCAAAACGAGCCCGCAACGTAACGAATGTTGTTCCTGTATGCAATCAGTCAGATCAGGAAAGTTCCTGAAAGTTCAGGTGATTATTCCGCAACCAGCGGTTCACCGCATTTCACGCAGCGGTAGGTCGCTTCGCCGCGCACCACGCGATTATGGCGACGGACGGTAAGCTGGTGCTGCTGACACTGGCAGCGGTAGGGGAAGGTATTGCGGCGTACTGATTCCAGCTCGAACTGATGGGTCCGGCGCGCCGGAACGCCGAGCACCGCCTCCATCATCCACTTCCACTCTTTCCCGTGGGGGGCGACGCGCCCAAAGTGCTTCCACACCAGCAGGTGCGCCAGCTCATGCGGTACCACTTCATCGATAAACGCCTGCTGATTTTCCATCATCAGAACCGGGTTAAGGCGGATCTCATAAGACTCAAGCCAGGCGGTACCGGCCGCGGTGCCACGCTGCTGATACACGATCTTAGGTTCAGGATAGTTGCGACCGAGCTTCAGGTTCGCCTGGGCAAGTTTTTCCCGCAGGCTGCGCATAACGGCTTGCTGGATGGCAATGGGGAGACGGGGAGCTTTCATAGGGGCAGAGCATAAAGCGCGAAGCGGGGAGGTGCAAGGGGCACCTCCCGTGTGAGGATTAATCGTGGGCGCCGATTTCGCGCAGAGGACGACCTTTCATCAGGTTACGTTCAATATGTTCCAGGGACACATGTTTGGTTTCTGGAACCAGCCAGATGGTCAGCACAATAAAGAAGATGTTCAGACCGGCGTAAACCCAGAAGGTGTTGGCGTTACCCAGGGTGTTGAGCATGGTCAGGAACGTTGCGCCGACGATCATGTTGGCAATCCAGTTCGTTGCGGTAGAGCAGGTGATACCAAAATCACGCCCTTTCAGCGGCTGAATTTCGGAGCAGAGTACCCAAATCAGCGGACCGGCGCTCATCGCAAACCCGACGATAAACATCAGCAGCATGCCTACCGCAAAGTACTGCGCGGTTGGTGAGTGAATGCCTACGTGCATCATGGTCCCGAGGACACCCATGCCGGCCGCCATCACCAGGAAGCCCAGCGTCAGGGTTGGCTTACGTCCCCAGCGGTCCACCAGGCCGATGGCGATAAAGGTCGCCAGCACGTTGGTCAGACCCACGATGACGGTCCCCCACATCTGCTCGGTGGTGTTGGTGTAACCCGCCAGCTCAAAGATTTTTGGCGCGTAGTACATGATGACGTTCATCCCGGTGAACTGCTGCATGACCTGCAACAGCACGCCGAGGAAGACCGCACGGCGGAAGTTACTGTTCTCTTTGAACAGCGCCCAGCCAGACTGTTTAACCTTCAGGCTTTCGCGGATCTCTTCCAGTTCGTTCTTCGCCTCTGCGCTGGTATCACGCAGGCGAAGCAGCACGCGCTCGGCATCGACGAAACGGCGCTTAGCGGCAAACCAGCGCGGGCTGTCCGGCAGGAAGAAGACGCCAATCAGCAGCAGAACCGCAGGGATAATGATCACGCCGAGCATCCAGCGCCATGCGCCGCTGTAGCTAAACGCGGTATCGGAAAGGTATGCGCCCAAAATACCGATGGTAATCATCAGCTGGTACATCGAGATCATGCTGCCGCGGATCTTTTCCGGCGCGATTTCAGACAGGTAAAGCGGTGCGGTGTAGGACGCCACCCCCACGGCCAGACCGAGCAGCACGCGGGAAACCAGCAGCACTTCAACGTTAGGCGCAGCAGCAGAGAAGAGTGAACCGGCAACGAACAGGATCGCGCCGATCATCAGACTCTTTTTACGTCCAAGTTTGAAGGAGAGCCAGCCGCTACCGACGGCCCCGACGGCAGCACCAAACATCATGGAGCTGACCACCCACTCCTGGGTGTGAGCGCTGATCTGGAACTCTTCAGTGATAAAGGGTAATGCACCGGCAATTACGCCGATATCCAGGCCAAAAAGTAATCCTGCCAGGGCGGCGAGGAAACAGACGAAGAAAGTCATCGCCTTGTTGGACGTACGCCCCTGTTTTTTATTGTCAGGCATTATGCCCTCCAGTTGGGTTATCAGTTTTATTGATATTAAGGGTAGGTGAGCGACCCGTAAAAATATGTGAGATTAATCACATTGGTGTAATCGGTTACACTAATGTGCAACCGTAAATAAAATTAAGGCTTTGAAAATATAGAGGTAAATGAGGTGATGTGCATCGCGAAAGAGCACATTTCAGACTTAACTGAAAGGGGATGTAACAGCAGAAGAAAGGCGATCATGCAAAGAGAATATTCTGAAAGCGGAAGGCTTCCGTTGCGGTGTAATCGGTTCCAAATAGTGCGCCTTTCAGCCGCCACCCGACAAAAAAAGGCCAGCCCGAAGGCTGGCCTTTTAAAAGAGATGTCAGTCGATTATTTCAGACCGGCAGCTTCACGCAGCAGGGCGGCTTTGTCGGTTTTTTCCCATGGGAAATGTTCGCGACCAAAGTGACCGTATGCAGCGGTTTCTTTGTAGATAGGGTGCAGCAGATCCAGCATCTGAATCAGGCCGTATGGACGCAGGTCGAAGAACTCGCGCACCAGCAGGGTCAGCTGTTCTGAAGGCACTTTCTCAGTACCAAAGGTTTCAACCATGATGGAGGTTGGTTCCGCCACGCCGATAGCATAGGAAACCTGAATCTCACAGCGGTCAGCCAGGCCGGCAGCAACGATGTTTTTCGCCACATAACGCGCCGCATACGCCGCAGAACGGTCCACTTTGGACGGGTCTTTACCGGAGAACGCACCGCCGCCGTGACGCGCCATGCCGCCGTAGGTATCAACGATGATTTTACGGCCGGTCAGACCGCAGTCACCCATTGGGCCGCCGATCACAAAGCGTCCGGTTGGGTTGATGAAGAATTTGGTTGCGCTGCTCAGCCATTCAGTTGGCAGAACAGGTTTGATGATCTCTTCCATCACTGCTTCCTGCAGGGATTTCTGATCGATCTCTTCTGAATGCTGGGTAGAGAGAACCACCGCGTCAATGCCGACGATTTTGCCGTCGTCGTACTGGAAGGTCACCTGGCTTTTCGCATCCGGACGTAGCCACGGCAGGGTACCGTTTTTACGTACTTCAGCCTGGCGCTGCACCAGACGGTGTGCGTAGGTGACAGGTGCTGGCATCAGCACGTCGGTTTCGTTGGTTGCATAGCCGAACATCAGGCCCTGGTCGCCCGCACCCTGTTCCAGCGGATCGGCACGGTCAACGCCCTGGTTGATGTCTGGAGACTGTTTGCCAATCGCGCTCAGTACCGCGCAGGAGTTGGCATCAAAGCCCATATCAGAATGCACATAACCGATCTCACGCACCGTGTTACGGGTGATCTCTTCGATATCAACCCATGCGCTGGTGGTGATCTCACCGCCAACCAGAACCATGCCGGTTTTGACATAGGTTTCACACGCTACGCGCGCTTTTGGATCCTGGGCCAGGATCGCATCCAGCACCGCATCGGAGATTTGGTCAGCAATTTTATCAGGATGTCCTTCTGATACGGACTCGGACGTAAACAGGTGTTTTGCCATGTTTTATTTCACCTAAGAGGAATTTGGTTAGCTCAAGCTGCTGTGTGGAATAGCCAAAGGAGATAATTCTACCAAGGCCTGCAGGTTTTTGACACTGGCAGTATGAGTGTTAATCAGTATAGATGGATTAACATCTGGATGGCTATTTTAGGTCACTTCTTCGCCCGATTTCCAGTTTTTTTTGACTCACCTCTCACTGAGTTGAAAACAGCGCTGGAAATTTTTCCTGACGGCACTGGCAACACGCGCATTTTTGTTTTGCTTTTTAGCCCCCTTCTCGGTATAAAACGCGGCGCGCGGCTCATATCCGTCATACTTCAAGTTTCATGTGCGTTGGCTTCCTCGCTCACCCCAGTCACTTACTTTTGTAAGCTCCCGGGGATTCGCTGCGTCGCCGCCTTCCTGAAACTCGAATTATTTAGGATAACCAAAAAAGCGCTCGATGGATTCATCGTGTCGCCACTTCCAGCCGGGTTAAGCAGTGAACTTTTAGCTTTGGCTTGTGGTCCGTTTCAGCAGAGGCGGCCGTGGAGGTGATACGAGATAATGAACCATCGTTTTTCGCTAATTCAGCGCAGCCGTTCTGGCGCGCATTTGATTCCCGCAACCCGCATTTCTAGTCTGCAAACCTGCCGATGTTATACCCATCTCGGCGCTTCTCAGGATTCCAGGGCCGGTCACGCTTTGTGAAAACTGAACAAGGGCGCTCTTGTTAATACAAGAGTTTTCTCGTGGTTTCGCCGAACCTTGTCATACAGAGTTCGGATACGTGTTTTACAATGATATGAATAAGAAACCGGTCGCACGGTCTGGATTTCAGCATACTCTGCTGGGAAACGGAGCCGTTTATGGGTTGTTATCGCCGTATAACGCTGCGATAGTAGTCAACTGTTTTACACTTAATACAAAGAGTTGAGGTTCGCTATGTCTGACGACATGTCTTCTTTTTCGCCTTCGTCAGCGGGCGAACAGGGTGTACTACGTTCTATGCAGGAGGTTGCGATGAGCTCCCAGGAAGCCAGCAAGATGCTGCGCACTTACAATATTGCCTGGTGGGGCAATAACTACTACGACGTCAACGAACTGGGCCACATTAGCGTTTGCCCGGATCCCGACGTCCCTGAAGCGCGCGTGGATCTTGCCAAACTGGTAAAAGCCCGCGAAGCACAGGGCCAGCGTTTGCCTGCACTGTTCTGCTTCCCGCAGATCCTGCAACACCGTCTGCGTTCGATTAACGCCGCGTTCAAGCGTGCGCGTGAATCTTACGGCTATAAAGGCGACTACTTCCTGGTTTACCCGATCAAGGTGAACCAGCACCGCCGCGTGATTGAATCCCTGATCCACTCCGGTGAACCGCTGGGTCTGGAAGCGGGCTCCAAGGCAGAGCTGATGGCCGTGCTGGCGCATGCGGGCATGACCCGTTCGGTGATCGTCTGTAACGGTTATAAGGACCGTGAATATATTCGTCTGGCGCTGATTGGCGAGAAGATGGGCCACAAGGTCTATCTGGTTATCGAGAAGATGACCGAAATCGCGATCGTGCTGGAAGAGGCCGAGCGTCTGAACGTGGTGCCTCGTCTTGGCGTGCGTGCGCGTCTGGCGTCCCAGGGGTCCGGTAAATGGCAGTCGTCCGGTGGCGAAAAATCCAAGTTCGGCCTGGCGGCCAACCAGGTGCTGCAGCTGGTAGAAATTCTCCGCGAGCGCGGTCGTCTGGACAGCATTCAGCTGCTGCACTTCCACCTCGGCTCGCAGATGGCCAACATTCGCGATATCGCCACCGGCGTGCGTGAATCAGCGCGTTTCTACGTTGAGCTGCATAAGCTTGGCGTCAATATTCAGTGCTTTGACGTGGGCGGCGGCCTGGGCGTGGACTATGAAGGTACCCGCTCGCAGTCCGACTGCTCCGTGAACTACGGCCTGAACGAATACGCCAACAACATTATCTGGGCGATTGGCGATGCCTGTGAAGAGCATGGCCTGCCGCACCCGACGGTGATCACCGAATCCGGACGTGCCGTTACGGCGCACCATACCGTGCTGGTCTCGAATATCATTGGCGTTGAGCGCAGCGAAACCACCGAAGCGACGCCGCCGGCAGAGGATGCTCCGCGTTCCCTGCAAAGCATGTGGGAAACCTGGCAGGAGATGCACGAGCCGGGCACGCGTCGTTCCCTGCGCGAATGGCTGCACGACAGCCAGATGGATCTGCACGATATCCACGTCGGCTACTCTTCAGGCACCTTTAGCCTGCAGGAGCGTGCGTGGGCAGAGCAGCTCTATCTCAACATGTGCCACGAAGTGCAGAAGCAGCTCGATCCGAGCAACCGTGCGCACCGTCCGATTATCGACGAGCTGCAGGAACGTATGGCGGACAAGATTTACGTCAACTTCTCGCTGTTCCAGTCGATGCCGGATGCCTGGGGTATCGATCAGCTGTTCCCGGTTCTGCCGCTGGAAGGGCTGAATCATGCTCCGGAACGTCGTGCGGTGCTGCTGGATATTACCTGCGACTCTGACGGCGCTATCGACCACTACGTAGATGGCGACGGTATCGCCACGACGATGCCAATGCCGGAATATGACCCGGAGAACCCGCCAATGCTGGGCTTCTTTATGGTCGGGGCGTATCAGGAGATCCTCGGCAACATGCACAACCTGTTCGGTGATACCGAAGCGGTTGACGTGTTTGTCTTCCCTGACGGCAGCGTGGAAGTTGAGCTGTCCGACGAAGGGGACACCGTGGCGGACATGCTGGAATATGTGCAGTTGGATCCGAAAACGCTGCTGACCCAGTTCCGCGATCAGGTGAAAAACACCGGTCTGGACGATGCGCTGCAGCAGCAGTTCCTGGAAGAGTTTGAAGCGGGTCTGTACGGGTATACGTATCTGGAAGACGAGTAGTCGCTGATGCCCGGTGGCGCTGCGCTTACCGGGCCTACAGTCGTAGGCCGGATAAGGCGAAGCCGTCATCCGGCAGAGTGCTATACTCACTTGAACCCGTATGCATTACCGGCGATAATTCGCCCCAATTAGCGATTTACGAATCAATCCCTTCCTCGTCGGGTTTAACGACGCGGAGGGGATTTTTTTTACATAGACTTTGAATGAGGTCAGGACATGAGCACTTTAGGTCATCAGTACGATAACTCTCTGGTATCTAACGCGTTTGGTTTTTTACGCCTTCCAATGAACTTCCAGCCGTACGACAGCGACGCTGACTGGGTCATCACCGGTGTGCCGTTCGATATGGCCACTTCTGGTCGCGCGGGTGGTCGTCACGGCCCGGCAGCAATCCGTCAGGTTTCCACTAACCTGGCCTGGGAGCATAACCGCTTCCCGTGGAACTTCGACATGCGTGAGCGCCTGAACGTGGTGGACTGCGGTGACCTGGTGTACGCCTTCGGTGACGCGCGTGAGATGAGCGAGAAGCTGCAGGCCCATGCCGAGAAGCTGCTGGCTGCCGGTAAGCGCATGCTCTCCTTCGGCGGCGACCACTTCGTGACCCTGCCGCTGCTGCGCGCCCACGCGAAGCACTTCGGTAAAATGGCGCTGGTGCACTTCGATGCGCATACCGACACCTACGCGAACGGCTGCGAGTTCGACCACGGCACCATGTTCTTCACCGCGCCAAACGAAGGTCTGATCGACCCGAACCACTCCGTGCAGATTGGTATCCGTACCGAGTTCGACAAAGACAACGGCTTCACCGTGCTGGATGCTTGCCAGGTTAACGATCGCGGCGTGGATGACATTATCGCGCAGGTGAAACAGATCGTGGGTGATATGCCTGTCTATCTGACCTTCGACATCGACTGCCTGGATCCGGCATTTGCGCCGGGTACCGGTACGCCGGTGATCGGCGGCCTGACCTCTGACCGTGCGATTAAACTGGTGCGCGGCCTGAAGGATCTGAACATTGTCGGGATGGACGTGGTGGAAGTGGCCCCAGCCTATGACCAGTCCGAGATCACTGCGCTGGCTGCAGCGACTCTGGCGCTGGAAATGCTCTACATCCAGGCAGCGAAAAAAGGCGAATAAGCTAGCCCCTCGTGGCGTAAAAAAACCTCTCCGCGGAGAGGTTTTTTTTCATCAGAACACGTTAAACGGATACTCCACGTAAGCGCGGATCTCGTCCCCACCGACGTTGTAATCGCTGGCGTTGCTGGAGACGCGCAGGACGGAGTAACGCAGTTTGAGTTTAAGATCCTTCGCCGGACCATCCTGCACCTGGTACTGGATCTGGTTAAACCACTCGTGCTCTTTGCCGTTGCTGGTTTCAGACGTTTTGATGTTGTCACCACGCACGTAGGCGGTGGTCCAGCTCAGACCCGGCAGGCCGAGACCCGCGAAGTCCAGACCGTAAGAAGCCTGCCATGAACGTTCGTCTTCACCGTTGAAATCTGACCAGTAGGAGTTCGCCAGCCAGATGGTGTTGCCACCGTCACCCACGCCGCCCTGGTCGCGGTAGCCGCCGTAGTTGTAGCCGGTGCTGCCGCTGCTCTGCTGGTACGCCACTTTAAACGTGTGAATATCCCAGATATAACTTGCCGCCAGGCTCCAGATGGTGTTGCTGCGGCCCGTATTGAGGCTGTCAGCGTAACTCTGATCCAGACGTGAGTTATACCCGTTGAAGTCGAGCACCAGCTGTTGTCCGGTGCTGAACGGCTGTTTGAAGTTCATGCCCAGATACTGCTTGTTCATCACCTCTTCATTATGCGAGGCGTACAGCGCGCCGCTGAACTGGTCGTTGAACTGGTAGCTCGCGCCGCCGAAGGAGAGGCTCTTCAGTCCGCTGTCGTGGCGATCGTCGCTTTTACGCTGCTCGTCGGTGAAGTAACCGGCGTTGATTTCCAGACCGTCGATCTCTTTTGAGGTCAGCATGGTGCCGGTATAGCTTTCAAACAGCAGGCGGGAGCTGTCGGCATTAACGATGGGCAGCTCAGGGCGCTGATTACCGTAGCTCAGGACGGTGTTTGAAAAGCGCATTTTTGCGGTTGCACCAAACTTTGCCAGATCGGATTTCGCCCGGCCGTCGTCTTCCTGTTTAAAGAAGTCAATGCCACCCGCGCCGCTCCTGCCGCGACCACCGTCCAGACGCACGCCGTATTGGGCGATGCCATCGACCCCAAAGCCCACCACGCCTTCGGTATAGCCGGATTCAAAGGTCGCGATGATGCCCTGGCCCCATTCGGCTTTATCCTGCTGGCCCTGATGGTAATCACGGCTGATATACGCATTACGTAAAAACAGGTTCAAATGGCTGTCGTCAATAAAACCCTGGCTGTCGGATTGCTGGCTTGCAGCGGCGGGTAATGCGGCAAATAAGCTTAAAGCAACTAATGATAATTCTTTTTTCACGGAGGGAACGTCTCTGTATGGATATATTAATTTTAATGACTGCGGACGTGATAATTACCGGAAAGGTTAACGTTTGCAATAATTATGTGACCAAAGATTTCAATAGAAAAGACTGATTTGGCGGGGCTTCCGGGGGCGTTACCGATACGTGCGATTAAGTTAACAATTCATGCGAAATAAAAAGGAGGCAAATTTGCCTCCTTCCAAAATTATTTAATTCCGTCTGCTGCCATACGGTCGCGAATATGCTGCGCGCGTTCTTCTGAGGCCGGATGATCGTCAAACATGGAGCTTTGGCGTCCCGCTTCCAGTTTGGCCAGTTTTTCAAAGCTGGTGGCTAAACCGGAAGGATTAATCCCGCGTTTGCGCAACAGATCATAGGAGTAGTCATCTGCTTCGGACTCCTGGCGCTGTGAGAACTGGGAGTTAACCAGTTTTTCACCGACATCGCCCAGCTGTGACTGTGACAGGCTGCCAACGATACCGCCCGCTGAGGCCGCCGCTGCGCGAATGGCATTAGTGCCCAGGGCAACCTGCATCCCTTTCTTCACGTGACCGAGCGCAACGTGGCCCATCTCATGGCCGATGACCGCTTCAACTTCATTGTCGGTCATCATGTCCATCAGCCCGCTATAGACGCGGATACAGCCGTTCGCCATGGCGAAGGCGTTCACGTCTTTCGCCATGTAAACCTTGTAATTCACCGGCTGGCCGTTGATGTTATCGCCCAGCGCGGAAGCAATCTTATTCAGACGCTGCGTGTAGGTACTGTTAGCCGGCGCGAGGGTGGCTTTTCCGTCCATATCTTTACAGGCCTGGTCGCTCAGCGCTTTAACCTGCGCATCGCTCAGGGAATAGGCCTGAAAGGCTTCTGCGCCTGACGTCATCAGACCGTTAGAATCCATATTCTGACAGCCGCTCAGCAGGAGCGTTGTACCCAGGGCCAGCACTATTGCACGCATTTTCATGAGGTTGTTTCCGTACTCGTTAATCTGAATAAAATCTGAAAAGTGCACCGGCAGCGAAGCCGGACTCGGGCTAAGTATAAGGAATATCGACGAAGCCGGGCGAGCAGATTGCGCAACATGCGAGCATGATCCAGAGATTTCTTAAGCTGCAAAAGAATGGTCCATGTACATGGCATGCCGCTTGGGTTACATTGTTGGCACTTTTTTCCGGCGTAGCCCAAAACGCGCTGTCGTCAAGGGCATGGCCTTTAACAGTCCGATCTGGAGTTAAAATGTCCTCACGTAAAGAGCTTGCTAATGCTATTCGTGCGCTGAGCATGGACGCAGTACAGAAAGCCAAATCCGGCCACCCAGGGGCCCCTATGGGTATGGCTGATATCGCCGAAGTCCTGTGGCGTGATTTCCTGAACCACAACCCGCAGAACCCGTCATGGGCTGACCGCGACCGTTTCGTACTGTCTAACGGCCACGGCTCGATGCTGATTTATAGCCTGCTGCATCTCACAGGCTACGATCTGCCTATCGAAGAGCTGAAAAACTTCCGTCAGCTGCACTCCAAAACACCAGGTCATCCGGAAGTGGGTTACACCGCTGGCGTAGAAACCACCACCGGCCCACTGGGTCAGGGTATTGCTAACGCAGTGGGTATGGCGATTGCTGAGAAAACCCTGGCGGCGCAGTTCAACCGTCCTGGTCATGACATCGTTGACCACTTCACCTATGCGTTCATGGGTGACGGCTGCATGATGGAAGGCATTTCTCACGAAGTGTGCTCTCTGGCAGGTACCCTGAAGCTGGGCAAACTGGTTGCGTTCTATGACGACAACGGCATCTCCATCGACGGTCACGTTGAAGGCTGGTTCACTGATGACACCGCTAAACGTTTCGAAGCCTACGGCTGGCACGTGGTGCGTGGCGTTGATGGCCATGATGCTGACTCGATTAAACGTGCGGTTGAAGAAGCGCGCGCAGTCACTGACAAACCATCCCTGCTGATGTGCAAAACCATCATTGGCTTTGGTTCACCGAACAAAGCGGGTACTCACGACTCCCACGGTGCGCCACTGGGCGACGCGGAAATCGCGCTGACCCGTGAAGCGCTGGGCTGGAAACACCCTGCATTCGAAATCCCTTCTGACATTTATGCGCAGTGGGATGCAAAAGAAGCAGGTCAGGCCAAAGAAGCGGCATGGAACGAGAAGTTTGCTGCGTACGCGAAAGCCTTCCCGCAGGAAGCGGCTGAATTCACCCGTCGTATGAAAGGCGACATGCCGTCTGACTTCGACGCGAAAGCGAACGAGTTCATTGCTAAACTGCAGGCGAACCCATCCAAAATCGCCAGCCGTAAAGCGTCTCAGAACGCGATCGAAGCGTTCGGTCCTCTGCTTCCGGAATTCCTGGGCGGCTCCGCTGACCTGGCACCGTCTAACCTGACCCTGTGGTCTGGCTCTAAGCCAATCAACGAAGATACTGCCGGTAACTACATCCATTACGGTGTACGTGAATTCGGTATGACGGCTATCGCGAACGGTATCGCGCTGCACGGTGGTTTCCTGCCGTACACCTCTACCTTCCTGATGTTCGTGGAATATGCACGTAACGCCGTGCGTATGGCTGCGCTGATGAAACAGCGTCAGGTGATGGTTTATACCCACGACTCCATCGGTCTGGGCGAAGACGGTCCAACTCACCAGCCGGTAGAGCAGGTGGCTTCCCTGCGTGTGACCCCGAACATGAGCACATGGCGTCCATGTGACCAGGTTGAGTCCGCTGTGGCGTGGAAATATGGTGTTGAGCGTCAGGACGGCCCAACCGCGCTGATCCTCTCCCGTCAGAACCTGGCTCAGCAGGATCGTACGCCAGAGCAGCTGGCGAACATCGCGCGCGGTGGTTATGTGCTGAAAGATTGCGCAGGCCAGCCTGAGCTGATCTTCATCGCAACCGGTTCTGAAGTGGAACTGGCTGTCGCCGCTTGGGACAAACTGACTGCCGAAGGCGTGAAAGCGCGCGTGGTATCCATGCCGTCTACCGATGCGTTCGACAAACAGGATGCTGCTTACCGTGAATCCGTTCTGCCTAAAGCGGTAACCGCGCGTGTGGCAGTGGAAGCGGGTATCGCTGACTACTGGTTCAAATATGTGGGCCTGAACGGCGCCATCGTCGGTATGACCACTTTCGGTGAATCTGCTCCGGCAGAACAGCTGTTCGAAGAGTTCGGCTTCACCGTTGAGAACGTTGTCGCGAAAGCGAAAGAACTGCTGTAATCGCCGTTTTGCCCGGTGGCGCTACGCTTACCGGGTCTACAATTGGCTCGAAAGTAGGCCGGGTAAGCGCTAGCGCGCCACCCGGCTTTTTTTGCGTCATTATTCCACCTAAAATGTGACGCAAGTCATATAGCTTGCTTATTCATCTGGACAGACATTCCTTTTATTCCTCGTTTCGCTTATTCTTGCTGAAGCGTTTCAGTCGATTAAATGTTCGACAATTGACCAATCAATCGCAGTTTGTGACAGCAAGGATTCCCCTTCGGGCGTAGCTGGATTACTCTTTCAGCCACCTCAAACCCAGGGAGTGCTTTGCAGGAGATCTATGACCGTACGCGTAGCGATTAATGGCTTCGGTCGCATCGGGCGTAATGTGGTTCGTGCTCTGTATGAATCCGGACGTCGGGCGGAAATAACCGTGGTGGCAATCAATGAACTGGCGGATGCTACGGGCATGGCGCATTTATTGAAATATGACACCAGCCACGGACGCTTTGCCTGGGATGTACGCCAGGACAGAGATCAGCTCTATGTGGGTGACGACGCTATTCGTGTGCTGCATGAGAGCAGCATTTCCGGGCTACCCTGGCGCGAACTGGGTGTGGATGTGGTGCTTGACTGTACCGGTGTGTATGGCAACCGCGAACATGGCGAAGCGCATCTCGCGGCAGGTGCGAAAAAAGTCCTGTTCTCCCATCCCGGCAGTAACGACCTCGACGCGACCGTCGTGTTTGGCGTCAACCAGCATGAGCTGCAAGCTGAACACCGCATTGTCTCCAACGCCTCCTGTACCACTAACTGCATTATTCCGGTCATCAAACTGTTAGACGATGCGTATGGCATTGAATCCGGTACCGTGACCACGATTCACTCCGCCATGCACGATCAACAGGTAATTGACGCTTACCACCCGGATTTACGGCGCACGCGTGCAGCGAGCCAGTCAATCATTCCGGTGGATACCAAACTGGCGGCAGGGATCACCCGAATTTTTCCGCAGTTTAATGACCGCTTTGAAGCGATTGCCGTGCGTGTTCCGACGATCAACGTCACCGCCATCGACCTGAGCGTCACGGTGAAAAAACCGGTAAAAGCCTGTGAAGTCAACCAGTTGCTGCAAAAAGCGGCACAGGGGGCATTTCATGGTATAGTTGACTATACGGAATTACCGTTGGTCTCAGTGGATTTTAACCACGACCCGCACAGCGCCATCGTTGATGGTACTCAAACGCGCGTCAGTGGCGCACACCTTATCAAGACGCTGGTCTGGTGTGATAACGAATGGGGCTTTGCTAACCGAATGCTCGACACTACGTTAGCAATGGCCGCTCAAGGTTTCAGGTAAGACGCATCGTGCGTCTGCAAAACTTTAAGAATCAACGAGAGGATTCACCATGTCTGTAATTAAGATGACCGATCTGGATCTGGCTGGTAAACGCGTTTTCATCCGTGCTGATCTGAACGTACCGGTTAAAGATGGCAAAGTGACCAGTGACGCGCGTATCCGTGCATCACTGCCAACCATCGAACTGGCTCTGAAGCAGGGCGCGAAAGTGATGGTTACCTCCCACCTGGGTCGTCCAACCGAAGGCGAGTACAACGAAGAGTTCTCTCTGCTGCCAGTTGTTAATTACCTGAAAGACAAACTGTCCAACCCGGTTCGCCTGGTAAAAGATTATCTGGACGGCGTTGAAGTTGCTGCCGGTGAACTGGTGGTTCTGGAAAACGTTCGCTTCAACAAAGGCGAGAAGAAAGACGACGAAACCCTGTCCAAAAAATACGCTGCACTGTGCGACGTATTCGTGATGGATGCTTTCGGTACGGCTCACCGTGCGCAGGCGTCTACCCACGGTATCGGTAAATTTGCAGACGTTGCGTGTGCCGGTCCTCTGCTGGCTGACGAACTGGAAGCACTGGGTAAAGCACTGAAAGAACCCGCTCGCCCAATGGTGGCTATCGTGGGTGGTTCTAAAGTGTCTACCAAACTGACCGTTCTGGATTCCCTGTCTAAAATCGCTGACCAGCTGATCGTTGGCGGTGGTATCGCGAACACCTTCGTTGCCGCTCAGGGCCACAACGTCGGTAAATCCCTGTACGAAGCAGACCTGGTTGACGAAGCTAAACGCCTGCTGGGCACCTGCGATATCCCGGTTCCAACGGATGTTCGCGTCGCAACCGAGTTCTCTGAAACTGCGACAGCGACCCTGAAATCTGTAAACGACATCAAAGATGAAGAGCAGATTCTGGACCTGGGCGACGTTTCTGCACAGAAACTGGCTGAAATCCTGAAGAACGCAAAAACTATCCTGTGGAACGGTCCTGTTGGCGTGTTCGAATTCCCGAACTTCCGTAAAGGTACTGAAATCGTTGCTAACGCTATCGCAGACAGCGAAGCGTTCTCTATCGCAGGCGGCGGTGACACCCTGGCAGCAATCGACCTGTTCGGTATCGCTGACAAGATCTCCTACATCTCCACTGGTGGCGGTGCATTCCTCGAATTCGTGGAAGGTAAAGTACTGCCAGCAGTAGCAATGCTCGAAGAGCGCGCTAAGAAGTAAGCCATTCAGGGGCAGGGAAACCTGCCCAATTTTCAGCGCGCTTTTAAGAGCTCGCACCTTTTCTAACGGCCGAAGATACAGGACTAAGCAACATGTCTAAAATTTTTGATTTCGTAAAACCTGGCGTGATCACTGGTGATGACGTACAGAAAGTGTTCCAGGTAGCTAAAGAAAACAACTTCGCTCTGCCAGCAGTTAACTGCGTGGGTACCGACTCCATCAACGCCGTACTGGAAACCGCTGCAAAAGTTAAAGCGCCGGTTATCGTTCAGTTCTCTAACGGCGGTGCTGCGTTTATCGCGGGTAAAGGCGTGAAAACTGACATTCCTCAGGGTGCTGCTATCCTGGGCGCGATCTCTGGTGCGCACCACGTACACCAGATGGCTGAACACTACGGTGTTCCTGTTATCCTGCACACTGACCACTGCGCGAAGAAACTGCTGCCGTGGATCGACGGTCTGCTGGACGCGGGTGAAAAACACTTCGCGGCAACCGGTAAGCCACTGTTCTCTTCTCACATGATCGACCTGTCTGAAGAGTCACTGCACGAAAACATCGAAATCTGCTCTAAATACCTGGCGCGCATGGCCAAAATGGACATGACCCTGGAAATCGAACTGGGTTGCACCGGTGGTGAAGAAGACGGCGTGGACAACAGCCACATGGACGCTTCTGCCCTGTACACTCAGCCAGAAGACGTTGATTACGCTTACACCGAGCTGAGCAAAATCAGCCCACGCTTCACCATTGCAGCGTCCTTCGGTAACGTACACGGCGTTTACAAACCAGGTAACGTGGTTCTGACCCCGACCATCCTGCGTGACTCTCAGGAATACGTGTCCAAGAAACACAACCTGCCGCACAACAGCCTGAACTTCGTCTTCCACGGCGGTTCCGGTTCTTCTGCTCAGGAAATCAAAGACTCCGTAAGCTACGGCGTAGTGAAAATGAACATCGATACCGACACCCAGTGGGCAACCTGGGACGGTATTCTGCAGTACTACAAAGCGAACGAAGCTTACCTGCAGGGCCAGCTGGGCAACCCGAAAGGCGAAGACCAGCCGAACAAGAAATACTACGATCCACGCGTATGGCTGCGCGCAGCGCAGACGTCCATGGTGACCCGTCTGGAGCAGGCTTTCAAAGAACTGAACGCGATCGACGTTCTGTAATGTGAGCTGCTAACAGCATCAGAAGGCCCGCAAATGCGGGCCTTTTTTTATGCTTTTTCAATAGCCTGTCGGGCTGGTTTTTGTGATCTGTTTGGCAAATCCGGTGCTTTTTGTTTACCCTTTACTGACCTGCCTGTCTCCACGGGGGATGGATTTTATGTTTGGGTTTAACAAAAGGAAGAATAAATGGAACAACTCGATGTTGTAGACAGCATCAATACCGCCGGTAACTGGTTGGTGCGCAACCAGGCACTGCTGCTGAGCTATGCCGTGAACATTGTCGCGGCGATCGCCATCATTATCGTCGGGATGATCGTGGCGCGTATTGTCTCGAATGCGGTTAACCGAGTGATGCTGGCTCGTCATATTGACGCTACGGTCGCTGATTTCCTCTCCGCACTGGTGCGCTACGGCATTATCGCCTTTACGCTGATTGCAGCCCTGGGGCGCGTGGGCGTACAGACGGCATCCGTCATCGCAGTGCTCGGTGCCGCCGGCCTGGCTATTGGTCTGGCACTGCAGGGCTCGCTGGCGAACCTGGCGGCAGGTGTCTTGCTGGTAACCTTCCGCCCGTTCCGCTCAGGTGAATACGTTGACCTTGGCGGTATTGCCGGAACCGTGCTGCAGGTGCAGATTTTCTCAACGACACTGCGTACCGTTGATGGCCGCATCGTGGTCGTGCCGAACGGGAAAATCATTGCAGGCAATATCATTAACTTCTCCCGTGAACCGGTGCGTCGTAACGAGCTGATTATCAGTGTGGCGTATGACTCCGATATCGATCAGGTGAAGACGCTGATTAGCAACATCATTGCCTCAGACGATCGCATTCTGAAAGACAAAGAGCAGACCGTTCGTCTGAACGAACTGGGGGCATCATCTATTAACTTTGTGGTGCGTATCTGGAGCAAGAGTAGCGATCTGCAAAATGTCTACTGGGACGTGCTGGAGCGTATTAAGCGCGACTTCGACGCCAACGGCATCAGCTTCCCGTACCCGCAGATGGACGTCAACGTCAAAAAAGTCAAAGAAGCAGAATAACATCCTCAGGCCCGGTACGCGCTCGCGCCACCGGGCTTTACTTTTATAAGCCCCGCTAATCCCCAATTAATATTATCAATTTCCTCTAATGTGATTCGCGCAGTATAGTCTGCTTCCAGGACAATACAGTGAGAATCTCGTCATGTTATCGTATTACTTTCAAGGGCTTGCATTGGGTGCGGCCATGATCCTTCCCCTCGGTCCACAAAATGCGTTTGTGATGAACCAGGGCATCCGCCGCCAGTATCATCTGATGATTGCCCTGCTGTGCGCGGTAAGCGATTTACTGCTGATCTGTGCCGGCATTTTTGGCGGTAGCGCACTGCTGATGCAGTCTCCCTGGCTGCTGGCGCTGGTTACCTGGGGCGGCGTGGCGTTCCTGCTCTGGTATGGTTTCGGCGCGCTGAAAACGGCCATGAGCAGCAACCTCGAACTGGCAAGCGCTGAAGTGATGAAACAGGGGCGATGGAAGATTATCGTCACCATGCTGGCGGTGACCTGGCTTAACCCGCATGTTTATCTTGATACCTTCGTGGTGCTGGGCAGCCTGGGCGGACAGCTGGACGTTGAACCTAAACGCTGGTTTGCGCTCGGTACGGTAAGCGCCTCTTTCCTCTGGTTCTTCGGACTCGCGATTCTGGCGGCCTGGCTGGCCCCTCGTCTGCGTACGGCCAAAGCGCAGCGGATCATCAACACGCTGGTGGGCGTGGTGATGTGGTTTATCGCCTTTCAGCTGGCAAAAGAGGGGATTCACCATGTCCAGCAATTGTTCAACTAAGCCTTGTCTTATGGACAACTGAACAAGACGCGCTAAGCTTGCTGGCATGCGCCCTGTTGTTGGGGCACTCTTTGCAACATGGAGGAATGACAGTGAAGTTTAAGGTGATGGCCCTGGCGGCATTAGTAAGTTTAGGTGCGGTGTCGGTGCAGGCAAGTGAACTGCCGGATGGTCCGCACATCGTCACGTCAGGCACCGCAAGCGTGGATGCGGTACCCGATGTTGCAACGCTGGCAATTGAAGTGAATGTGGCCGCGAAAGATGCGGCGTCTGCCAAAAAGCAGGCTGACGATCGCGTTGCGCAATACCTCTCTTTCCTTGAGCAGAACGGTGTCGGTAAAAAAGATATCAACTCCGCTAACCTGCGCACTCAACCCGATTACGACTACCAGAATGGCAAAAGTATCCTGAAAGGTTACCGTGCCGTTCGTACCGTTGAAGTGACCGTCCGTCAGCTGGATAAGCTGAACGCCTTGCTGGATGGTGCGCTGAAGGCGGGCCTGAATGAAATTCGTTCCGTGTCACTGGGCGTTGCGCAACCGGAGAAATACAAAGACCAGGCACGTAAAGCGGCAATTGATGACGCAATGCACCAGGCACAGCAGCTGGCTGCCGGCTTTAACAGCAAGCTCGGCCCGGTATACAGCGTGCGTTACCACGTCTCTAACTACCAGCCAAGCCCAATGGTGCGAATGATGAAAGCCGATGCGGCGCCGGTATCCGCTCAGGAAACTTACGAGCAGCCGACGATCCAGTTTGACGATCAGGTTGATGTGGTGTTCCAGCTGGAACCCGTTGCAGCACAGCCGAAACCTGCACAATAATCAACAGGCCGGGTAAGGCGTAGCCGCCACCCGGCTTTTCTTTTAATCCTGTCGCAACACCTTATGCCCGTAGGCCAGCAGCGCGTCGGTGACGTTGCGCATCATGCGGCTTTCTGGCGCAAAACGGTGCCAGTAGAGCATCCGGCGCTGATACAGCCCCGGCGTCAAATCAATCAGCTCACCGCTTTTCAACTCTTTCTCAATCTGCAGATGCGGGATCATGCAGCAGGTCGTGCCCTGACGCGCCAGCTGCACGAAGGCTTCCGACGAGTTAACGATATGACACGGCACGCTGCCCGGCGGCAGGTCAAAGTTTTGCTGCAGGAACGCCTGATGCATATCGTCCAGATGGTCGAACGCCACGGCAGGCGCTTTCAGCAGCGCGGCGCGGGTCACGCCGTTGGGGAAATAGCGCTCGGCAAAGGCTTTTGAACCAACAAACAGGTAATCCAGCGCACCCAGCTGATCGACAAGACAGCTCGGTAGCGCCTGAGGCTGAATACTGACCGCCCCAACCACTTCACCACGACGCAGGCGCTCCTGGGTACGGGTTTCATCTTCAACCTGCAAATTCAGGCGGATAGGGGAGTCCGCCAATACCGGCGCAAGGGCCGGCAGCAGCCAGGTTGCCAGACTGTCGGCGTTAACCGCCAGAGAGAGCAGCAGCGGCGTAGAGCCCGTTTGTTCGTCACCCAGCCACTCATCTTCCAGCAGCTCAACCTGACGCAGCAGGGCGAGGAGTTTTTGTCCTTGCTCCGTTGGGCGAGGCGGCACGGTACGCACCAGCAGTGGCTGGCCGAACATATTTTCGAGCTGTTTGATACGCTGCGATACGGCGGACTGCGTGATGCAAAGCTTTTGCGCCGCGCGCTCAAAACCTCGTTCACGAATAACTGCATCAAGTGCCTGTAGTGTTCTGTAGTCCGGACGTTTCATTGCTCTGGCTGGCTCCTTAATTTTGCTTATTCTGCACTATGACACAATTTTCCCTTCGTGGCAGACGAATTCCATTCGACGTGTTCTATAATGCGCCCTGAGTTTTCACACCACAGGCAAAACGATCATGACGCAGGATGAACTGAAAAAAGCAGTAGGATGGGCCGCTCTCCAGTACGTACAACCGGGCACCATTGTCGGTGTTGGTACCGGGTCGACGGCGGCGCACTTTATCGATGCGCTGGGCACGATGAAAGGGCAGATTGAAGGGGCTGTGTCCAGCTCTGATGCTTCCACGGAAAAGCTGAAAAGCCTCGGCATTACCGTTTTCGATCTGAACGAAGTTGATCGTCTGGGCATTTACGTTGATGGCGCGGATGAGATCAACGGCCATATGCAGATGATCAAAGGCGGCGGCGCGGCGCTGACCCGTGAAAAAATCATCGCCTCCGTTGCGGATAAGTTCATCTGCATCGCTGATGCGTCCAAGCAGGTCGATATTCTGGGTAAATTCCCGCTGCCGGTTGAAGTGATCCCGATGGCACGCAGCGCCGTGGCGCGTGAACTGGTCAAACTGGGCGGACGTCCGGAATATCGTCAGGGCGTAGTGACCGATAACGGCAACGTGATCCTCGACGTTCACGGACTGGAAATTCTCGACGCGATTGCGCTGGAAAACGCCATCAATGGCATTCCGGGCGTTGTCACTGTAGGGTTATTTGCCAACCGTGGCGCGGACGTGGCGCTGATTGGTACGGCTGACGGTGTGAAAACCATCGTAAAATGATCTGACGGGGGGCGCTCACCCCCCGCTAAAAAATTTTTGAAAAGCTAAATTCGGTGACTTGTGTCACGTTTTTACGCCTCGTTTGCCGATCCTGCCACGTACGTAAAATTCCGCAGCATTTTCCTCTGTCATTTTGCCCTGTATGACTTTTCTTCAGAGTGCTGACGCAAACGTTCATATTGCTGCAATAGTTTTTTTTGATATGTTGGCTAGAGCGGATTTCAATCCAGCACAACATCAGTTCAGATAAAATACAGGGTCGGGTAAATGGCAAAGGTATCACTGGAGAAAGACAAGATTAAATTCCTGCTGGTCGAGGGTGTGCATCAGAAAGCACTCGATAGCCTTCGTGCGGCAGGTTACACCAACATCGAATTCCATAAAGGCGCGCTGGATACCGAAGAGCTGAAAGTAGCCATCCGGGATGCTCACTTCATTGGCCTGCGATCCCGTACCCACCTGACTGAAGATGTGATTGCCGCGGCGGAAAAGCTGGTTGCCATCGGTTGTTTCTGCATCGGTACCAACCAGGTTGATCTGAACGCCGCCGCTAAGCGCGGTATTCCTGTATTCAACGCACCTTTCTCCAACACCCGTTCCGTGGCGGAGTTAGTGATTGGCGAATTGCTGCTGTTGCTGCGCGGTATCCCGGAGGCTAACGCCAAAGCGCACCGTGGCGTCTGGAACAAACTGGCTACAGGTTCATACGAAGCCCGTGGTAAGAAACTGGGTATCATTGGTTATGGCCACATCGGTACTCAACTCGGGATTCTGGCGGAATCTCTGGGGATGCACGTTTACTTTTATGACATTGAAAGCAAACTGCCTCTGGGGAACGCCACTCAGGTTCAACATCTCTCCGACCTGCTGAACATGAGCGATGTGGTCAGCCTGCATGTGCCGGAAAACGCCTCTACCAAAAACATGATGGGTGCGGAAGAGCTGGCGCTGATGAAGCCGGGTTCACTGCTGATCAACGCCGCGCGCGGTACAGTTGTCGACATTCCAGCCCTGTGTGATGCGCTAAAACGCAAACATCTGGCAGGTGCCGCGATTGACGTCTTCCCGACTGAGCCTGCGACCAACAGCGATCCGTTTAACTCTCCGCTGTGCGAGTTCGACAACGTGATCCTGACGCCGC
Organism: Enterobacter sp. BIDMC92; assembly: GCF_001030225.1. Taxonomy (NCBI): domain Bacteria; kingdom Pseudomonadati; phylum Pseudomonadota; class Gammaproteobacteria; order Enterobacterales; family Enterobacteriaceae; genus Enterobacter; species Enterobacter sp. BIDMC92. The sequence continues at coordinate 3,941,676 of NZ_KQ087598.1, read as the reverse complement.
ACATCGGCGGTTCGACTCAGGAAGCGCAGGAGAACATCGGTCTGGAAGTGGCGGGTAAACTGAGCAAATACTCCGACAATGGCTCGACGCTCTCCGCCGTTAACTTCCCGGAAGTGTCTCTGCCGCTGCACGGCGGCCGTCGTCTGCTGCACATTCACGAAAACCGTCCAGGCGTGCTGACTGCCATCAACCAGATCTTTGCTGAGCAGAGCGTCAACATCGCTGCGCAGTATCTGCAAACCAATTCGCAGATGGGCTACGTGGTTATTGATATCGAAGCGGATGAAGACGTTGCCGAGAAAGCGCTGCAGAGCATGAAGGCAATTCCAGGGACGATTCGCGCACGTCTTCTTTACTGATAGTGCGGGCTGTGTGTCGGGTGGCGCTAACGCTTACCCGACCTACAAAGTTCGAGAATTTATGTAGGCCGGGTAAGCGTAAGCGCCACCCGGCTTTATTCTACCAGGTCCAGGTTTTACTGGGCGTTATTATCGCCGGCAACGGCACATCCCACTTCTCAACCGGCAAAGATTCCACCGCCTGACAATCATGCGCGTAACCCACCGGCTGTAAACCGTATTGCTGCCAGTTTTGCAGCGTCCGGTCGTAAAAACCGCCGCCCATGCCCAAACGCTGACCCTGTTCGTCAAACGCCACCAGCGGCGTGACCAGCACATCCAGTTCGGCAAGCGGCAGCACATCGCGCACGTCGAGTTTGGGTTCAGTGATTTTCAGACGATTCACCACCAGCTCGCTGTGCGGGTGGTAGTGCAGAAACAGCAGGTTTCCTTTGCTAAACGGATGCAGCACCGGCAGATAGACCTTCTTCCCGGCTCGCCAGAGTTGCTCGATGAGCGGTTGGGTATCCAGTTCGCCATCAAACGACAGAAACAGTGCGACCGTATGCGCCATCACAACAGGGGGATACGCCATCATGCGAGCGGCGGCCTGCTGCGCAAAATGCGCTTGCTGTTCTGGAGTTAACGCACGACGGCGTTGACGAATGAGCTGACGAATATCCTGGCGTGAGGCAGAAACTTCAGGGAATTGAGTCATGGTAGTCGGTAGAAGAAAAGAGAGGGAATCTCCGAGATGCCGCCGCAGGCTGTAACCCTTGAACCCTTGGTTCAAGGTGAATGTGTCGTCATAGTTTTAAGGCTTCTCGGACGGACCGAGCATGCTCACCAACCATGGAGCGCCACATTCTTGTGGTATGAAATATCGGCTCAGGGGACTGGCCCGCTTGCGAACATCTCAGAGAAATTTTGTCTTCACAGTTACTCTACCATAGTCAACTGAGAAGTGTTATTCAAACTTTGGTCCCGGTCTTTCGGGATTGCGACCCTGATCAAGCAATGCCTGTTCAATGGTCTGCTGGAGCATTTTAATGCGCTGCTCCATGCTTGCCGCGTAGTCGCGGGTTTTCGCTTTTTCCTGAGTCAGTTCATAGCTGATGTTCAACGCGGCGATGAAAACCAGCTGCTCAGTATTTGTGACTCTAGTGCGTTCTTTTAGATCTTGCAACCGCTGATTCAAATCGTCCGCAGCCTGATTCAAAGCATCCCTTTGTTCAGGCGGACAATTCACTCGCAGTGAACGGCCAAAAATCTGGAGATCGACGGGTTGTGCAGACATGCCACCTTCCTGCTGATTGACTGCGCTGCCTTCGCCTGATGCCCCGGGGGCTGCGAAGGGGCGACACTATAGCTACCCTGATGTGAAGATACAAGCCCTTTTCTGGTATCACCAGGGTCCAAAGTGGTAGCATATCATGAAACTTCCCCCCAATGATGACGAATGCGCATGTCTATACAGAACGAAATGCCTGGTTACAAGGATTTAAACCAGTTACTGAACCAGCAGGGAGTCGGTTTAACCCCTGCCGAAATGCACGGTCTGATCAGTGGCATGCTGTGCGGCGGAAACAGCGACAGCTCATGGCAGCCGCTGATCCACGACCTCACGAATGAAGGGCTGGCGTTTGGTCACGAGCTGGCGGAAGCGCTGCGTAAAATGCATGCCGCCATCAGCGATTCGCTGGAAGACGATGGCTTCCTTTTTCAGCTTTATCTGCCTGAAGGCGACGACGTCAGCGTGTTCGATCGCGCCGATGCGCTGGCGGGTTGGGTAAATCATTATCTGCTGGGTCTGGGCGTCACGCAGCCTAAACTGGACAAAGTAACCGGCGAAGCGGGTGAAGCGATCGACGATCTGCGCAACATCGCCCAGCTTGGCTACGATGAGGACGAAGACCAGGAAGAGCTGGAAATGTCTCTCGAAGAGATCATTGAGTACGTGCGCGTGGCGGCACTGCTGTGCCATGACAACTTTACGCGCTCACAGCCGACCGCGCCGGAAGTCCGCAAGCCAACCTTACATTAAGAAAAATAACGCACAGGAGGGTGTCATGGTTATCTCGAGTCAAGAGTATTCGCGCCGCCGTCAGGCGCTGCTGGCAAAAATGCAGCCGGGCAGCGCCGCGCTGATTTTCGCTGCGCCCGAAGTGACGCGCAGCGCCGACAGCGAATATCCCTATCGCCAGAGCAGCGATTTCTGGTACTTCACCGGCTTTAACGAGCCGGAAGCGGTACTGGTGCTGATTAAGAGCAATGACACTCACAACCACAGCGTGATTTTTAACCGCGTGCGCGATCTGACGGCCGAAATCTGGTTTGGCCGCCGCCTGGGGCAGGAGGCCGCACCGGAAAAACTGGGCGTTGATCGTGCGCTGGCGTTTAGTGAAATCAACCAGCAGCTTTACCAGCTGCTTAACGGCCTCGACGTGCTCTATCACGCGCAGGGCGAATATGCATACGCCGATGAGATTGTTTTCACCGCGCTGGATAAGCTGCGCAAAGGCTCGCGGCAGAACCTCTCCGCGCCCGCTACTCTCACGGACTGGCGTCCGGTGGTGCATGAGATGCGTCTGTTCAAATCTGAAGAAGAGCTGAACGTGATGCGCCGTGCGGGCGAAATCAGCGCCCTGGCGCACACCCGCGCCATGGAGAAGTGCCGTCCCGGGATGTTCGAATATCAGCTGGAAGGCGAAATTCACCACGAATTTAACCGTCACGGCGCGCGTTATCCCTCTTACAACACCATTGTTGGCGGCGGGGAAAACGGCTGCATTCTGCACTACACCGAAAACGAAAGTGCGCTGCGCGATGGCGATCTGGTGCTTATCGATGCTGGTTGCGAATATCAGGGCTACGCGGGGGATATCACCCGCACCTTCCCGGTGAACGGTAAATTTTCACCGGCACAGCGCGCTATTTACGACATCGTGCTGGAATCCCTTGAGACGGCGCTCAACCTGTATCGCCCGGGGACCTCTATGCAGGAAGTGACCGGCGAAGTGGTACGCATCATGATTACCGGTCTGGTCAGGCTCGGGATCCTGAAAGGGGATGTGGAGACCCTGATTGCTGAAAATGCGCATCGACCGTACTTCATGCACGGCCTGAGCCACTGGCTGGGGCTGGATGTCCATGACGTTGGTGCGTATGGCGCCGACCGTTCGCGCGTGCTGGAGCCGGGCATGGTATTAACCGTGGAGCCGGGGTTATATATCGCGCCGGATGCCGACGTGCCTGAAGAATACCGCGGGATTGGCATTCGTATTGAAGACGACATCGTTATTACCGAAACCGGTAATGAAAACCTGACCGCGAGTGTCGTGAAAAACGCTGACGATATCGAGGCGCTGATGGCAGCGGCGCGCGCATGAGCGTGATCATCGTGGGCGGCGGCATGACCGGGGCCACGCTGGCGCTGGCCATTTCGCATTTGACGCAGGGCCAGCTTCCGGTGCACCTGGTGGAAGCCGTTGCGCCAGAGGCGTCGAATCACCCCGGTTTTGATGCCCGCGCCATTGCGCTGGCGCAGGGAACCTGTCAGCAGCTTGCGCGTATTGGTATCTGGCAGGCGATAGCCGACCGTGCCACGGCGATCGGTACCGTTCACGTTAGCGATCGCGGCCATGCTGGCTTTGTCACGCTGGAGGCGCAGGATTACCGTATTGATGCCCTGGGTCAGGTCGTTGAGCTACACGATGTGGGTTTACGTCTGTTCCGCCTGCTTCAGGATGCGCCGGGCGTGACGCTGCATTGTCCGGCGCGCGTGGCAAGCGTAAGCCGCAGTGAAGCGTCGGTCAGCGTGACGCTGGAAAACGGCACCGTGCTGGATGGCCAACTGCTGGTCGCCGCAGACGGTTCGCGCTCGGCGCTCGGCACCCAGTGTGGCGTGGAGTGGCGCCAGCAGCCTTACGGGCAGGTGGCGGTTATCGCCAACGTCTCAACGGCTGCAGAACACAACGGCAGGGCTTTTGAACGCTTTACGCAGCATGGTCCGCTGGCGATGCTGCCGATGTCGAACGGTCGCTGTTCGCTGGTCTGGTGTCACCCGCAGGATAAGGCGGAAGAGGTTAAGGCCTGGTCAGACGAACGTTTTTGTACCGAGCTGCAAAAGGCGTTTGGCTGGCGGCTGGGGCGCATTACCCATGCCGGCAAGCGGACGGTATATCCTCTTTCATTAACCACCGCGTCGCAGTCCATCTCCCATCGTCTGGCGCTGGTCGGTAATGCCGCGCAGACGCTGCACCCCATTGCGGGGCAAGGTTTCAACCTTGGGTTACGCGACGTGATGAGTCTGGCAGAAACGCTTTCGCAGGCGTGGGGCGAGCAAAAAGACTGTGGCGCATATCAGGTGCTCAGCCATTACCAGAAACGACGCCAGGCGGATAAAGAGGCGACAATCGGTGTCACCGATGGCCTGGTTCATCTGTTTGCCAATCGCTGGGCACCGCTGGTTGCGGGCCGCAACCTCGGGCTGATGGCGATGGAACTATTCATACCGGCACGTGACGTGCTGGCGCAGCGGACTCTTGGTTGGGTCGCGCGTTAAGGAGTTATCACCGTGCAAAATGTTGATGTCGCTATCGTTGGCGGCGGTATGGTTGGACTGGCGCTGGCCTGTGGTTTACAGGGCAGCGGCCTGCGCGTGGCGGTGCTGGAACAAAAGCAGCCCCAGCCGGTAGCCCAGGATGCGCCGCCGGAACTGCGCGTCTCGGCAATCAATGCGGCCAGCGAAAAGCTGCTGACGCACCTTGGCGTCTGGCCGGATATCGTGGCGCAGCGCGCCAGCTGCTATCACGGCATGGAAGTGTGGGACAAAGACAGCTTTGGCCATATTGCTTTTGATGATGAAAGCATGGGCTATAGCCACCTTGGCCACATTATTGAGAATGCCGTTATTCATCATGCGCTGTGGCAAAAAGCGCAGTCCTGTAGCGATGTCACCCTGATGGCACCCGCGCAAATCCAGCAGGTGGCGTGGGGGGAAAACGAGGCGTTTATCACCCTGCAGAGCGGCGACATGCTGACCGCGCGTCTGGTGGTGGGGGCTGACGGGGCGAACTCCTGGCTGCGTAATAAAGCCGATATCCCGCTGACCTTCTGGGATTACCGTCATCACGCGCTGGTCGCGACGATCCGCACCGAAGAGCCGCACGGCGGCGTGGCGCGGCAGATTTTCCACAACGACGGCATACTGGCGTTCCTGCCGCTTGCCGATCCGCACCTGTGCTCGATTGTCTGGTCGCTGGTGCCGGAGAAAGCCCGGCAGATGCATGAGGCGACGCCGGACGCCTTTAACCGGGCGCTGTGCGTGGCGTTTGATAACCGCCTTGGCCTGTGCACGCTTGAGAGCGAGCGGCAGGTGTTCCCGCTAACTGGCCGTTACGCGCGCCAGTTTGCGGCGCACCGTCTGGCGCTGGTGGGGGATGCAGCGCATACCATTCATCCGCTGGCCGGGCAGGGGGTTAACCTTGGCTTTATGGACGCGGCGGAGCTGGTAGAAGAGCTGCGTCGTTTGCATCGCGAAGGGAAAGATATCGGTCAGCATCTCTATCTGCGTCGCTATGAACGCAGCCGCAAGCACAGCGCGGCGGTGATGCTGGCGGGCATGCAGGGCTTCCGCGAACTGTTTGCCGGGGCCAATCCGGCGAAAAAACTGCTGCGCGACATTGGCCTCAAGCTTGCCGATACCCTTCCGGGTGTTAAACCCCAACTCCTTCGTCAGGCGATGGGTCTGAACGACCTGCCGGACTGGCTACGCTAATTTAGACCCCCGTCACACTTTATTTTCCCGGCCTCTGCGCCGGGGAAATTTCCTCGTTTGAAATATTCTAATTTCACGCCATTTTTCGCATTAGATAATCTAATGCCGCGTTTTTCGGGTTACGGAAATTCAGCCCGTTTTTCCGCATGAAATATCACCATGTGCTAAATCCTGTTAGCGCGATGTTAATTTTGTGCGGGGTTAATCGCATTTTTCCAGTGAATAACTCTGTAGGCTTTTCAGCGTTTTTTGGTCATAAGCTAATGTGATGACCCGTTTTACCTTATGGTTAACCGCCGGTTTCGGTGGTAAGTTCAGGTAAAAGAGAACGTTTGCGTCGGGCCTGATAACGGGGCCGATACCGGGTTTCACGGTGAATTTTTCAACGAGGACAAGATGGCTCAACAGACTCCTTTGTACGAACAGCACGTGTTATGCGGCGCCCGCATGGTGGACTTCCACGGCTGGATGATGCCGCTGCACTACGGCTCGCAGATTGATGAGCACCACGCGGTGCGCACCGATGCCGGTATGTTCGACGTGTCCCATATGACGATTGTCGATCTGCACGGTAGCCGCACCCGGGAGTTTTTGCGTTATCTGCTGGCAAACGACGTCGCCAAACTAAAAACGCCGGGTAAAGCGCTCTATACCGGCATGCTGAATGCCTCTGGCGGCGTGATTGACGACCTTATCGTTTATTACTTCACCGAAGATTTCTTCCGCCTCGTTGTAAACTCCGCCACCCGCGAAAAAGACCTCTCCTGGATCACCCAACACGCCGAACCGTATGCCATCGACATCACCGTCCGTGACGATCTGTCACTGATTGCCGTGCAGGGGCCGAACGCGCAGGCGAAAGCCGCGTCTCTGTTCAACGATGAGCAGCGTAAAGCCACTGAAGGCATGAAGCCGTTCTTCGGCGTGCAGGCGGGCGATCTGTTTATCGCCACCACCGGCTACACCGGCGAAGCAGGCTACGAAATTGCGATGCCGAACGAGAAGGCCGCTGATTTCTGGCGTGCGCTGGTGGAAGCGGGCGTGAAGCCGGCTGGCCTTGGCGCGCGCGATACGCTGCGCCTGGAGGCAGGCATGAACCTCTACGGTCAGGAGATGGATGAAGGCGTCTCTCCGCTGGCCGCTAACATGGGCTGGACCATCGCATGGGAACCGGCTGACCGTGACTTTATTGGCCGTGAAGCGCTGGAGATGCAGCGCGAGAAGGGCACTGAACAGCTGGTTGGCCTGGTGATGAAGGAAAAAGGCGTACTGCGCGGCGAGCTGCCGGTGCGTTTTACCGATGCTGATGGCAATCCTCGCGAAGGCGTGATCACCAGCGGAACCTTCTCCCCGACGCTGGGCTACAGTATTGCACTGGCACGTGTGCCGGCAGGCATTGGCGAAACGGCGGTGGTGCAAATCCGCAACCGCGAAATGCCGGTCAACGTGACCAAACCGATTTTTGTTCGCGCCGGTAAGCCGGTCGCCTAACTATTTTTATCAGGAGAACTTCAATGAGCAATGTGCCAGCAGAACTGAAATACAGCAAAGAACACGAGTGGCTGCGCAAAGAGGCGGACGGCACTTACACCGTCGGGATCACCGAGCATGCGCAAGAGCTGCTGGGCGACATGGTGTTTGTTGACCTGCCTGAAGTCGGCGCAACCGTCAGCGCGGGCGACGACTGCGCCGTGGCGGAGTCCGTCAAAGCGGCATCAGACATCTACGCACCGGTAAGCGGTGAAATTGTCGCTGTCAACGACGCGCTGAACGACTCCCCGGAGCTGGTCAACAGCGAGCCTTATGGCGAAGGCTGGATCTTCAAAATCAAAGCCAGCGACGAATCGCAGGTTGCCGCGCTGCTGGATGCGACCGCGTACGAAGCCCTGTTAGAAGACGAGTAAGCCATTATCCCTCTCCCTGTGGGAGAGGGAGAAAACACATTCACTGCACGTTTCAGGAACCATCGCTCATGACACAGACTTTAAGCCAGCTTGAAAACCGTGGCGCCTTCATTGAACGTCACATTGGGCCGGATGCTCAGCAACAGCAGGAGATGCTGAAGACGGTTGGCGCGGATTCATTAGACGCACTGATCGGCCAGATTGTGCCAAAAGACATCCAGCTTGCCACACCGCCGCAGGTGGGTGAAGCCACCACGGAGTTCGCCGCACTGGCGGAGCTGAAGGCTATCGCCGGCCTCAACAAGCGCTTTAAGTCTTACATTGGCATGGGCTACACCAACGTGCAGTTGCCGCCGGTCATCCTGCGCAACATGCTGGAAAACCCGGGCTGGTATACCGCCTATACCCCGTATCAGCCAGAAGTCTCTCAGGGTCGCCTGGAAGCGCTGCTGAACTTCCAGCAGGTGACGCTGGATCTGACCGGAATGGACATCGCTTCCGCGTCTTTGCTGGATGAAGCTACCGCGGCTGCCGAAGCCATGGCGATGGCGAAGCGCGTCAGCAAGCTGAAAAATGCTAACCGTTTCTTCGTGGCGGCGGACGTGCATCCGCAGACGCTGGACGTGGTGCGTACCCGAGCGGAAACTTTCGGCTTTGACGTGATTGTCGACGACGCTGATAAAGTGCTGGATCACCAGGACGTCTTCGGCGTGCTGCTGCAGCAGGTGGGAACCACCGGTGAAGTTCACGACTACGGCGCACTGATTGCCGAGCTGAAATCCCGTAAAGTGGTGGTCAGCGTCGCCGCCGATTTTATGGCGCTGGTGCTGCTGACGGCCCCGGGTAAACAGGGGGCGGATATTGTCTTCGGCTCTGCACAGCGCTTCGGCGTACCGATGGGCTACGGTGGCCCACATGCGGCGTTCTTCGGCGCGAAAGATGAATTCAAACGCTCCATGCCTGGCCGTATTATCGGCGTCTCAAAAGATGCTGCCGGTAACACCGCGCTGCGCATGGCGATGCAGACTCGCGAGCAGCATATCCGCCGCGAGAAAGCGAACTCCAACATCTGTACCTCGCAGGTGCTGCTGGCCAACATCGCCAGCCTGTACGCCGTGTTCCACGGCCCGGCTGGTCTGAAACGCATTGCCAGCCGCATTCACCGTCTGGCCGATATTCTGGCCTGCGGCCTGCAGCAGAAAGGCCTCAAACTGCGCCATGCCCACTACTTCGACACGCTGTGTGTGGACGTGGCGGATAAAGCGGCAGTGCTGGTTCGCGCGAATGCCGCAGAGATTAACCTGCGCAGCGACATCCACAACGCCGTCGGCATTACGCTGGATGAAAGCACCACCCGCGACGATATTCTCAACCTGTTTAACGTGCTGCTGGGTGATGCGCACGGTCTGGACATTGACGCGCTCGACAAAGAGGTTGCGCTCGACAGCCGCTCCATTCAGGACAGCATGCTGCGTAATGACGCGATCCTGACGCACCCGGTCTTTAACCGCTACCACAGCGAAACCGAGATGATGCGTTACATGCACTCTCTGGAACGCAAAGATTTGGCGCTGAATCAGGCGATGATCCCGCTGGGCTCATGCACCATGAAGCTGAACGCCGCGGCAGAGATGATCCCAATCACCTGGCCTGAGTTTGCCGAGCTGCACCCGTTCTGCCCGCCAGAGCAGGCGGAAGGCTATCATATGATGATCAATCAGCTTTCCGACTGGCTGGTGAAGCTGACCGGTTACGACGCGCTCTGCATGCAGCCGAACTCCGGCGCGCAGGGTGAATACGCGGGCCTGCTGGCCATCCGTCATTACCATGAAAGCCGTAACGAAGGGCACCGCGATATCTGCCTGATCCCAAGCTCCGCGCATGGCACCAACCCGGCCTCCGCTCAGATGGCGGGCATGGAAGTGGTGGTCGTGGCGTGCGATAAGAACGGCAACATCGATTTGGCCGACCTGCGTGCGAAAGCCGAGCAGGCAGGCGACAAGCTCTCCTGCATCATGGTGACCTATCCGTCCACCCACGGCGTGTACGAAGAGACCATCCGTGAAGTGTGCGAAGTGGTGCATCAGTTCGGCGGTCAGGTATACCTCGACGGCGCGAACATGAATGCTCAGGTAGGTATTACTTCTCCGGGCTTTATCGGCGCGGACGTGTCGCACCTGAACCTGCACAAGACCTTCTGCATCCCGCACGGCGGTGGCGGTCCGGGCATGGGGCCAATCGGTGTGAAAGCGCACCTGGCGCCGTTTGTCCCAGGCCACAGCGTCGTGCAGATCGAAGGCATGCTGACCCGTCAGGGTGCGGTCTCTGCGGCACCGTTCGGCAGCGCTTCTATCCTGCCAATCAGCTGGATGTATATCCGCATGATGGGCGCGGAAGGGCTGAAAAAAGCAAGCCAGGTGGCGATCCTGAATGCCAACTACATTGCGACTCGACTGAAGTCGGCCTTCCCGGTCCTCTATACCGGCCGTGACGGTCGCGTGGCGCACGAGTGCATCCTCGATATTCGTCCGCTGAAAGAGCAGACCGGCATCAGCGAGCTGGATATCGCCAAGCGCCTGATCGACTACGGCTTCCACGCGCCAACCATGTCGTTCCCGGTAGCGGGCACGCTGATGGTGGAGCCAACGGAGTCCGAGAGCAAAGCCGAGCTGGACCGCTTTATCGACGCGATGCTGGCCATCCGCATGGAGATCGATCGCGTGCAGGACGGCGAGTGGACGCTGGAAGATAACCCGCTGGTTAATGCCCCGCACACCCAGCACGAAATGGTGGACGAGTGGAACCACGGCTATTCCCGCGAGCTGGCGGTCTTCCCGGCAGGTGTGGCAAACAAATACTGGCCGACCGTGAAGCGTCTGGATGATGTGTACGGCGACCGTAACCTGTTCTGCTCCTGCGTACCGATGAGCGAATACCAGTAATCGCGCGGGTGAAGTCATGTAAGCCGGGTAAGGCGAAGCCGCCACCCGGCTTTTTTATTGGGAGAAGATAATGGGCATTGCACTTGTGACCGGCGCGAGCCGCGGCATTGGGAAAGCCACCGCGCTGCAGCTGGCACGCGAAGGCTATACCGTGGCGGTAAATTATCATCACAACATCAAGGCCGCGACGGACGTTATCAACCAGATTGTCAATGCCGGAGGGAAAGCCTTTGCCGTTCGCGCCGACATCAGCGATGAAGCTCAGGTGCTGGCGATGTTTGACAGCCTCGATCGTGATGGCGAGCCGCTTACCGCGCTGGTCAATAATGCGGGGATCCTGTTTGAACAATCGACTATCGAGAATTTGTCCGCAGAGCGCATTAACCGCGTACTTGCAACTAACGTCACGGGTTACTTCCTCTGCTGCCGGGAGGCGGTCAAGCGCATGTCTTTTAAACATGGCGGCAAGGGCGGGGCGATAGTGAATGTCTCGTCAGCGGCGTCCCGACTCGGTGCGCCTGGCGAATATGTGGATTATGCCGCGTCCAAGGGAGCGGTTGACTCTCTGACCACCGGCTTAGCGCTGGAGGTAGCGGCGCAGGGTATTCGCGTAAACTGTGTACGACCGGGGCTGATTTATACCGATATCCATGCCTCAGGCGGGGAACCGGGCCGCGTGGACCGGGTGAAATCGTTACTGCCGATGCAGCGCGGCGGGCAACCGGAAGAGGTGGCCCAGGCGATTATCTGGCTGCTGAGCGAGAAGGCGTCGTACGTGACGGGGAGTTTTATAGAGTTGGCGGGCGGGAAATAACCCCCTCACCCTAACCCTCTCCCCATGTACGGTCCGGGGACATAGTGAACGCTTGTTCGGGGACATGGTAGACACTTACAACTAAGGCATAAGAATCCGTTTATGGAGTCGCTTATGCCCTGGGATGCGAGAGATACCATGTCATTACGTACCGAGTTTGTTTTGTTCGCCTCGCAGGACGGGGCGAACATCCGTTCCCTCTGCCGTCGCTTCGGCATTTCACCTGCCACCGGCTACAAGTGGCTTCGTCGCTGGGCGGAGGAAGGGGCCTCCGGCCTTCAGGACCGCCCGCGCATACCGCACCATTCCCCGAACCGCTCATCTGACGACATCACTGCCCTGCTGCGCATGGCCCATGACCGTCATCAACGCTGGGGAGCCCGCAAGATTAAACGCTGGCTGGAAGACCAGGGGCACACCATGCCCGCCTTCAGCACCGTTCATACCCTGATGGCCCGTCACGGCCTGCTGCCGGGCACTTCACCGGGCATTCCCGCCACGGGACGGTTCGAACATGACGCGCCCAACCGGCTCTGGCAGATGGATTTTAAGGGCCACTTTCCCTTTGGCGGTGGCCGCTGCCATCCGCTCACTTTGCTGGACGACCACTCCCGTTTTTCCCTGTGCCTGGTGCACTGTAACGATGAACGTCGAGAGACCGTGCAGCAGCAGCTGGTCAGCGTGTTTGAACGCTACGGCCTGCCGGACAGGATGACGATGGATAACGGCTCACCGTGGGGAGACACCACCGGCACCTGGACGGCACTGGAGCTGTGGCTGATGCGCCAGGGTATCCGGGTGGGGCACTCCCGGCCGTATCATCCGCAGACGCAGGGCAAGCTGGAGCGTTTTCACCGCAGCCTGAAGGCGGAAGTGCTGCAGGGGAAGTGGTTCGCGGACAGCGGTGAACTGCAGCGCGCCTTCGACCACTGGCGGACGGTCTATAACCTTGAACGCCCGCATGAGGCGCTGGATATGGCGGTACCGGGCTCGCGGTATCAGCCGTCATCGCGACGGTACAGCGGCAACACAACGCCCCCGGAATACGACGAGGGCGTGATGGTCAGGAAAGTGGATATCAGCGGAAAGCTGAGCGTTAAAGGGGTAAGTCTGAGCGCGGGTAAAGCGTTCAGGGGAGAGCGGGTCGGACTGAAGGAGACGCAGGAGGATGGCTGCTATGAAGTGTGGTGGTACAGCACGAAAGTGGGGGTGATCGACCTGAAGAAAAAGTCGATCACCATGGGTAAAGGATGTTAAAAAGTGTTCACCATGTCCCCGAACACCTGTCTACCATGTCCCCGGACCGTACACCCCAAAGGGGAGAGGGGATCAATCGTAGCGCCGCCCGGCGTTACGGAGTTAGAGTTTCTCGCCGTTGCTGGCAATCACGCCTTTATACCACTCGAAGCTTTTCTTACGGGAGCGCGACATGTCGCCCGTACCGTCGTCGTGTTTGTTCACATAGATAAAGCCGTAGCGCTTGCTGTACTGGCCGGTGGTGAACGACACGCAGTCGATACAGCCCCACGGCGTGTAGCCCATCAGATCCACGCCATCATGGGTCACGGCTTTGATCATCTCTTCCACGTGAGCGCGCAGGTAGTCGATGCGATAGTCGTCGTTGATGCTGCCGTCTTCTTCGACTTTATCGTAAGCGCCGAAGCCGTTTTCCACGATAAACAGCGGCTTCTGGTAACGCTCGTACAGTTCGCACAGCGAATAGCGCAGGCCCACCGGATCAATCTGCCAGCCCCAGTCGGAGGCCTTGACGTGCGGGTTTGGCACGCTGCCTTCAAAGCCCGAAATCGCATCTCCGGTGCCGCCTTCCGCTTTGACCGCGTTGGTCATGTAGTAGCTGAAGCCTAAGTAGTCGCAGGTACCTTCACGCAGGATCTGCTCGTCACCTGGCTCCATCCTGATGGAGAAGCCACGACGCTCCCACTCATTCAGCACGTAAGACGGGTAGTAACCGCGAAGCTGGACGTCGGTAAAGACATAGCGCTCGCGCATCGATTCCTGGGCGAACATCACGTCTTCCGGTTTGCAGGAGAAGGGATAGAGTGCCACCATGGCCAGCATGCAGCCGACTTTCATCGCCGGGTTGATACGGCGCGCGGCTTTTACCGCCAGGGCGCTGGCCACAAACTGGTGATGCAGCACCTGGTACATGGTCTCTTCCGGGTTGTCGTGATCGGTATAAACCACACCGGAGCAGCAATAGCCGAACAGCGGTGCACGCCAGTTACGCTGGTTGTTGATTTCGTTGAAGGTCATCCAGTATTTGACCTTGTTTTTGTAGCGCTCAAAAACCACTTCCGCGAAGCGCACAAAGAAATCGACCACTTTACGGTTGGTCCAGCTGCCGTACTCCTGCACCAGGTGCAGCGGCATTTCGAAGTGGGAGAGGGTGATCACCGGTTCGATGTTGTATTTCAGCAGCTCATCGAACATGTCGTCGTAAAACTTCAGCCCTTCTTCGTTGGGCTGCGTTTCATCACCTTTCGGGAAGATGCGCGTCCAGGCGATGGAGGTGCGGAAACATTTGAAGCCCATCTCGGCGAACAGCTTGATGTCTTCTTTATAGTGGCCATGGAAGTCGATGGCCTCATGATTGGGATAGTATTTATCCGGCACCACCTCCTGGGTGATCTCCCGCGGCACACCGTGTGCGCCGCCGGTCAGAACATCACAAATGCTCGGCCCTTTACCGCCTTTATTCCAGCCGCCTTCCACCTGGTGAGCGGCAACGGCACCACCCCATAAAAAATCTTTTGGTAAGGTTAATTTTTTCATCGCTGCTATTCTCAATAAATGGCTTACTGGCATCGAGTCTAGCAAAGCGGAATTAAATGTCACGATATAACAATTTGCACTCAATGTGATTTGTTACATCAAAAAAACAGGATGTTTTATTCTGTCAGTTTCTTCGCCAGTTTACGGCCGAGAGATTCCAGAATATAGATGACGGGAATTTGCGTGGTAATATCGTAAACGCCCGCAATACGCGTCTGGGGGACATGCCAGGAGAGATTAAAGTCCGCCAGTTTTGCCAGACGCGAGTGCTCGTGGCTGGTAATGGAGAGCACCTTACAGTGGTGCAGGCTGAACTGGCTGGCGAAGCGCAGGATCTCTTCGGTCTCACCTGAGACGGAAAGGACAATGGCAAGTGCATTTTTCGCCATGTCATTGGTCACCGGGAAATAAGGGTCGTCGATATGGTTGCTGAATTTTCCAATATTTGAGAAGAAACGTGCGCCATATTTCGCCAGCGATCCTGATGTACCTGCACCGACAAATATAATTCGCTCTGAAGATAAAATAATATCGACTGCATCATCCAGTAACGCATCGAACTCTTCGTTATTCACGCTCTTAAAAAAGCTGATAATTTCGCTGGCACCGAAATTCGCCTGTTGGGGCTCATTTTGCTCTAAATAGAGCTTAAAGCGCACGCGAAACTCCGAATAGCCTTCGCAGTTGAGTTTGCGGCAAAAGCGCAGGATCGTGGTGGTGGAGACACCCGCCGCATCCGCCAGCTCGCGGATGGTCATGTACATCACTTTGTCACGGTTTTTAATGACATAGTTATAGACCATCATCTCAAGGTTATTGAGACTGGCAATGACGGAGTGGGTGAACATACTCACAATGGCATAACTCTCATTCAGACCTTATCTCCCCATCATAACATGCAGCCAGACGGCACGATCCATTTTTATACCTTTGATTCATAATGATTAAATTTTTATGTGAACAAATGTTAGGTGAAAAATTTATTTATGCCTATGATTTTTAGGTATAAATTCTGAAATGAAATTATTTTAGCTAACAGGTGTTCACTGGAATCATTCTCAGTTAGCATAGTGATGCGATGAATAATCATCTTTTGTTTTCCCGGAGTTTTGTATGGTGAGTAGACCATTAATCGCACAGGGATATTCGCTGGCTGAGGAGATAGCCAACAGCATCAGCCACGGCATTGGCCTGGTGTTTGGGATTGTCGGTTTAGTGTTATTGCTGGTACAGGCGGTGGATACCAACGCCAGCGCGATGGCCATTACCAGCTACAGCCTGTATGGCGGGAGCATGATCCTGTTGTTCCTGGCCTCGACGCTGTATCACGCTATCCCGCATCAGCGGGCCAAGATGTGGCTTAAGAAATTTGACCACTGCGCTATCTATCTTCTTATTGCAGGTACCTATACGCCGTTTCTGCTGGTGGGGCTCAACTCACCGCTGTCGCGCGGCCTGATGATTGTTATCTGGAGCCTGGCGCTGCTGGGGATCCTGTTTAAGCTGACCATCGCGCACCGCTTCAAGGTGCTGTCGCTGGTGACTTATCTGACGATGGGTTGGCTGTCGCTGATTGTGGTGTATCAGCTTGCCGTCAAACTGGCGGTAGGAGGCGTGACCCTGCTGGCCTTAGGTGGTGTGGTGTACTCGCTCGGTGTGATTTTCTACGTCTGCAAACGTATCCCCTACAACCATGCCATCTGGCACGGCTTTGTGCTGGGGGGCAGCGTGTGCCATTTTCTGGCGATTTATTTGTATGTGGGGCAGGTGTAGTTTTTTGTCGGGTGGCGGCTTCGCCTTACCCGACCTACGGGATCTGTAGGCCCGGTAAGCGCAGCGCCACCGGGCGATACAGCATCACTCTTCAAGAGAATACGGCAGCGGCTCAATGCTCAGCGTATTCGCGTCGTCACGCACGCGGAACACGCTGTCGGCTTCCATGTCGTTATTCATCACCGCCTGCACCAGAAGACGTCCGTCATCCAGTTGTACGGCGGCTAACACGGTGCCGGTACGGCGCCAGTTATCACCCATCTTCAGCTCGAGATCTTCACCGGCTTCCGGTACGCGGCTGGCGTGACCTGCCAGCGTCCACAGCGCACGTTTGTTTGCCCCGCGGAATTTTGCCCGCGCGACCATCTCCTGGCCGGTGTAACAGCCTTTTTTAAAGCTGATGCCGCCCAGCGCCTGCAGGTTGGTGGCCTGAGGAATAAACTGCGCGCTGTTGGCCGCGTCAATAACCGGCAGGCCCGCTTCGATATTCAGCGCCAGCCACTGCTGGCTGTTGTTGAGCTGCGCTTCGCCGCGCAGCGCCTCGGTCACGCGCTCGGCCGTTGTGGCATCCGTGACTAACAGGAAACGCTCCGCCGGGTGTTCAAACCACAGAATGGACGTCGCGCCTTCGCTGACCACCTGCTTTTCTGCATCCGGCAGTTCACTGAACAGGTTTTTCAGCGCCGCACGTGCCTGGAAGCCGGCCACGCCCAGCAGGACATGTTCATCGTCCGGGGCGATAGTGACTTTGGAAAAGACGGCGTACTTTTTCAGCTCTTTGAGCTGTGCATCACGCAGGCTGCGACGCTCAATAAAGGCAAAGCCGTCCTGACGGCGGAACAGACGCAGGTTGCTCCACATCTTGCCTTTTGGGTCGCAGTGCGCCGCCAGCAGGTGCTGGTGTTCGGTCATCTGGCTGACGTCGGCTGTCACCTGGCCCTGCAGGTATTTTTCGGCGTCGGCACCGGTGAGGGTTGCCAGCGCCCAGTCATCAAGAGAAATAAGCGTCAGCGGCAGACGCGCAGAGGCGGCGGGCTGGCGAGGAGAAAATGGTGTAAATGCCATAACGATATCCTGAATTGCTTAACGCTTTGATAATGCCTAATGGTAAAAGAGCCTGCAGGCAATGCAAGCGCTTTCAACAGGCCATTTGTGCCTTAAACCGCTTATGCGTAGCGCCACGCAAAATAGTGTAATCCGCTGTCTTCGTAGGGTTTATTCTGGAAGCTGACTCGTTGAACGCAATATTCCAGTAAAGAAACGGTCAAAAACACGTTACACTAACGAGTGTCCCCGTAGAGAAATAAAGAACACTGAACGGGGCGCCGACTGTGCCAAACGTAATGCAGGAAACTGAACATGGATATTAACAACAAGGCCCGTATCCACTGGGCGTGTCGTCGCGGCATGCGTGAGCTTGATATTTCCATCATGCCTTTCTTTGAATATGAGTATGACAGCTTAAGCGATGAGGATAAGCATCTGTTTGTTCGCCTGCTTGAGTCTGACGATCCGGATTTATTCAACTGGCTGATGAACCACGGCAAACCCGCCGACACCGAGTTGCAACGGATGGTGCAATTAATTCAAACACGGAATCGGGAACGTGGTCCTGTGGCAATCTGATCTTCGCGTCTCATGGCGCTCGCAGTGGATGTCGTTATTGCTCCACGGCCTGGTTGCGGCCATTGTGCTGCTGATGCCATGGCCGCTGAGCTACACGCCGCTGTGGCTGCTGCTACTGTCGTTTGTTGTATTTGACAGCGTACGCAGCCAGCGTCGCATCAATGCCCGTCAGGGAGAGATCAAATTACTGATGGATTCCCGCCTGCGCTGGCAGGGAACAGAGTGGGATATCCTCGGTATGCCCTGGATGCTCAATACCGGCATGATGTTACGGTTACGCAAGGTAGAAGGCGGACGTTGCCAGCATCTGTGGCTGGCCGCTGACAGTATGGATGCGGCCGAGTGGCGAGACCTGCGCCGTATGCTGTTGCAACAGACGACACAGGGGTAATGCGCGTTAGCTAAACTTTTCCGCCATTTCGTCAAGAATCTGCTCGCACCAGGTTTGCAGGCGTTCATCGCTGAGATCGTACTGGTTGGTTTCATCCAGCGCGAGCCCGACAAACAGCTCGCCGTCGGCAATAATCGGTTTTTTACTGGTGAACTCGTAACCTTCGGTTGGCCAGTAGCCGATGAACGACACCCCTTTCGGCGCCAGCTTATCATGCAGCATGCCCAGGGCATCCAGGAACCACTCCCCGTAACCCAGCTGATCCCCCATGCCGTACATGGCAACGATTTTGCCGTCGAGATTGACTGAATCGAGCTGATCCCAGATGGCTTCCCAGTCCTCCTGTATTTCACCGAAATCCCAGGTTGGGATGCCGAGGATCAGTACATCGTACTGTTCCATCAGCGCGACCGCGTCATCTTTCAGGTTATGCAACGTCACCAGTTCCGGGCCAATGATGTCGCGAATTTTTTCTGCCGCCATTTCGGTGTAGCAGGTGCTGGAACCATAGAACAGACCAATATTCATCGCGTAACTATCTCAATTCTTGCGTTGACTTTGCGCGTAGTGTACCAGAAACCGGTCACAATCAGGCATAATGGCCTGACTGCAGAATCAAAGGGGCTGACGTGGAAAAGGATCTCGCACTGATCGAACAGTTTCTCGATGCACTGTGGCTGGAGAAAAATCTGGCCGAGAATACCCTCAGTGCCTACCGTCGCGATCTCACCATGCTGGTGGAGTGGCTGGCGCACCGGGGGTTATCCCTTGCGAGCGCGCAAAGTGACGACCTGCAGGCGCTGCTCGGGGAACGTATCGCGGGGGGCTACAAAGCCACCAGTTCCGCACGTTTGCTCAGCGCCATGCGTCGGCTGTTCCAGCACCTTTACCGGGAGAAGATCCGCGAAGACGATCCCAGTGCGCTGCTGGCATCGCCGAAACTCCCGCAGCGGCTGCCGAAAGATCTCAGCGAAGCACAAGTTGAGAGATTATTACAGTCACCGGCAGTTGACCTGCCGCTGGAGTTACGCGATAAAGCCATGCTTGAGCTATTGTATGCTACCGGCTTGCGCGTTTCGGAACTGGTCGGCCTGACGATGAGCGATATCAGCCTGCGTCAGGGCGTGGTGCGCGTAATAGGTAAAGGTAACAAGGAACGGCTGGTACCGCTGGGTGAAGAGGCGGTGTACTGGCTGGAAACGTACCTGGAGCACGGCCGTCCGTGGTTGCTCAACGGTGCGTCTATCGACGTCCTGTTCCCGAGCCAGCGCGCCCAGCAGATGACGCGGCAAACGTTCTGGCATCGCATCAAGCATTACGCCACACTGGCGGGTATCGACAGTGAAAAGCTGTCGCCGCACGTATTGCGTCACGCCTTTGCGACGCATTTGCTGAACCATGGCGCCGATCTGCGCGTGGTGCAGATGCTGCTGGGACACAGCGATCTTTCCACGACGCAAATTTACACCCATGTCGCGACGGAACGCCTGCGGCAGCTACACCAACAGCACCACCCTCGTGCGTGAGTGCCGACGAATTGTAACAGGATCAACTATGAAAAAGTCTTTCGCGCTGTTCACCCTGCTGGCAGCCTCATTTACCGGTTTCGCCCATGCGGATGACGCCGCCATTAAACAGTCGCTGGCGAAGCTTGGCGTCACCAGTAGCGATATTCAGCCAGCCCCGGTTGCCGGCCTGAAAACGGTGCTGACCAACAGCGGCGTGCTGTACGTCACCGAAGACGGCAAACATATGATTCAGGGCCCGCTTTACGATGTGAGCGGCGCGCAGCCGGTCAACGTCACCAACCAGCTGCTGATGAAAAACCTGAACGCGCTCGAAAAAGAGATGATCGTATATAAAGCGGCGCAGGAAAAACACGTTATTACCGTCTTCACCGACATCACCTGCGGCTACTGCCACAAGCTGCATGAAGAGATGAAAGACTACAACGCGCTGGGCATTACCGTGCGTTACCTGGCTTTCCCGCGTGCAGGCGTGCAGAGCCAGCCGGAGAAGGACATGAAGGCTATCTGGTGTGCGAAAGACCGCAACAAAGCGTTTGATGATGCGATGAGTGGGAAAGAGGTTAAGCCTGCGTCCTGCGACATCGACATTGCTAACCACTACGCGCTGGGTGTGCAGTTTGGCGTGAACGGTACGCCTGCGATTGTGCTGAGCAACGGTTACGTTGTTCCGGGCTATCAGGGACCGAAAGAGATGAAAGAATTTCTCGACGCCCACCAGAAACAGTTTGGTGGTAAATAATCCGCGTGAAAGCCCCCATAAAATTGCGCCGCCGCGAGGCGGTTGAACCGGTTGATTTGCCAGACGATCTCTCACCGCTGCTGAAGCGCCTCTATGCCAGCCGCGGCGTGCGACGCGCTGAGGATCTTGAACGCAGCGTGAAAGGGATGCTGCCCTGGCAGCAGCTGAACGGTATCGAAAAAGCGACCGAGATGCTGTACGACGCGCTGCGCGAAGGCACGCGGATTGTGGTGGTAGGGGATTTCGATGCCGACGGCGCCACCAGCACCGCGCTGAGCGTACTCAGCCTGCGCGCGCTGGGCTGCGATAACGTCACCTATCTGGTGCCGAACCGTTTTGAAGACGGCTACGGCCTCAGCCCGGAAGTGGTCGATCAGGCCCACGCCCGCGGTGCGCAGATGATCATGACCGTGGATAACGGCATCTCCTCCCATGCGGGGGTCGATCATGCCCATCAGTTGGGGATCCCGGTGCTGGTCACCGATCACCACCTGCCGGGCGAAACGCTGCCTGAGGCAGAAGCGATCGTTAACCCAAACCTGCGCGACTGTGAATTTCCCTCCAAATCTCTCGCGGGCGTAGGCGTGGCGTTTTATCTGATGCTGGCGCTGCGCACGCTGCTGCGTGATAAAGGCTGGTTTGAATCCCGCGGGATTGCCGTACCGAACCTGGCCGAATATCTCGACCTGGTGGCGCTGGGTACCGTCGCGGACGTGGTCCCGCTCGATACCAATAACCGTATCCTGACCTGGCAGGGCTTAAGCCGTATCCGGGCAGGCAAGTGCCGTCCTGGGATCAAGGCGCTGCTGGAGATTGCCAACCGCGACCCGCTCAAGCTGGCGGCAAGCGATCTCGGCTTTGCCCTCGGGCCGCGCCTGAACGCTGCCGGACGACTGGACGATATGTCCGTCGGGGTCGCGCTGTTGCTGTGCGACAACATCGGTGAAGCGCGCGTGCTGGCCAACGAGCTGGATGCCCTGAACCAGACCCGTAAAGAGATTGAGCAGGGGATGCAGGCCGAAGCGCTGACCCTGTGTGAAAAGCTCGAGCGCAGCGGCGATACCTTGCCGGGTGGCCTGGCGATGTACCATCCCGAGTGGCATCAGGGCGTGGTCGGCATTCTGGCGTCACGCATTAAAGAGCGTTTCCACCGGCCGGTGATTGCCTTTGCACCTGCGGGCGACGGCACGCTGAAAGGCTCCGGCCGCTCGATTCAGGGTCTGCACATGCGCGACGCGCTGGAGCGGCTCGATACGCTCTACCCGGGTCTGATGATCAAGTTCGGCGGCCATGCGATGGCGGCGGGTTTGTCCCTTGAAGAGGCGAAGTTCGACGAGTTTCAGCGTCTGTTTGGTGAGCTGGTCACCGACTGGATTGACCCGGCCCTGTTGCAGGGAGAAGTGGTGTCCGATGGCGAGCTCTCACCGCTGGAGATGACGATGGAGGTGGCGCAAATGCTCCGCGATGCGGGTCCCTGGGGGCAGATGTTCCCGGAACCGTTGTTCGACGGCCGTTTCCGTCTGCTGCAGCAGCGTATCGTCGGCGAGCGTCATCTTAAAGTGATGGTTGAACCGGTCGGCGGCGGGCCGCTGCTGGACGGCATTGCCTTCAACGTGGACACGTCGATATGGCCGGATAATGGCGTGCGCGAGGTTGAACTGGCGTACAAACTGGATATCAACGAGTTTCGCGGTAACCGCTCCCTTCAGATCATCATCGACAATATCTGGCCAATTTAGCGGCAGTAATCTCTATAAAAAAGGGCGTGGATTCGGTACAATCCCGCTCTTATCACCGCATTTTGACTAGTCCATAAAAGAAAACAGACCATGTTTGAAATTAATCCGGTAAAAAACCGTATTCAGGACCTCACGGAGCGCTCTGACGTTCTTAGGGGGTATCTTTGACTACGATGCCAAGAAAGAGCGTCTTGAAGAAGTAAACGCCGAGCTGGAACAGCCGGACGTCTGGAACGAACCTGAACGCGCACAGGCGCTGGGTAAAGAGCGTTCCTCTCTCGAAGCTATCGTAGATACGCTGGATCAAATGGCTCAGGGGCTGGAAGATGTTTCCGGTTTGCTGGAGCTGGCTGTAGAAGCCGACGACGAAGAAACCTTTAACGAAGCCGTGGCAGAACTCGACGTGCTGGAAGAGAAGCTGGCGCAGCTTGAATTCCGTCGTATGTTCTCCGGCGAATACGACAGCGCTGACTGCTATCTCGATATTCAGGCAGGTTCTGGCGGTACCGAAGCGCAGGACTGGGCCAGTATGCTGATGCGTATGTATCTGCGCTGGGCTGAAGCGCGCGGTTTCAAAACCGAAATTATCGAAGAGTCTGAAGGTGAAGTGGCTGGCATTAAGTCCGTCACCATCAAGATCATTGGCGATTACGCCTACGGCTGGCTGCGTACCGAAACCGGCGTTCACCGTCTGGTGCGTAAGAGCCCGTTCGACTCCGGTGGCCGTCGGCATACCTCCTTCAGTTCCGCGTTTGTTTACCCGGAAGTGGATGAAGACATCGATATCGAAATCAACCCGGCGGACCTGCGTATCGACGTTTACCGCGCATCCGGCGCGGGCGGACAGCACGTTAACCGTACGGAATCTGCGGTACGTATTACCCACATTCCAACCGGGCTGGTCACGCAATGCCAGAACGACCGTTCCCAGCATAAGAACAAAGACCAGGCCATGAAGCAGATGAAAGCGAAGCTTTATGAGCTGGAGATGCAGAAGAAAAATGCTGAGAAACAGGCGATGGAAGATAACAAGTCTGACATCGGCTGGGGCAGCCAGATCCGTTCTTACGTCCTTGATGACTCCCGCATCAAAGACCTGCGTACCGGGGTTGAAACCCGCAACACGCAGGCGGTGCTGGACGGCAGCCTGGACCAATTTATCGAAGCAAGTTTGAAAGCAGGGTTATGAGGAACCAACATGTCTGAACAACAAGCACAGGGCGCTGACGCGGTAGTCGATCTTAACAACGAACTGAAAACCCGCCGCGAGAAGCTGGCAGCGCTGCGTGAGCAGGGCGTGCCGTTCCCGAACGATTTTCGTCGTGACCATACCTCAGACCAACTGCACGCTGACTTCGACGCGAAAGAGAACGAAGAGCTGGAAGCGCTGAACATCGAAGTGGCCGTTGCAGGCCGCATGATGACCCGTCGTATCATGGGTAAAGCCTCCTTCGTAACTCTGCAGGACGTTGGCGGCCGTATTCAGCTGTACGTGTCCCGTGACGATCTGCCGGAAGGTATCTACAACGAGCAGTTCAAGAAGTGGGACCTGGGCGATATCCTGGGCGCGAAAGGTAAACTGTTCAAAACCAAAACCGGTGAACTGTCTATCCACTGCACCGAGTTGCGTCTGCTGACCAAAGCCTTGCGCCCGCTGCCGGACAAATTCCACGGCCTGCAGGATCAGGAAGCGCGCTATCGTCAGCGCTACCTGGATCTCATCTCTAACGATGAATCCCGCAAGACCTTTAAAATTCGCTCCCAGATCATGGCCGGTATTCGCCAGTTCATGGTTAACCGCGACTTTATGGAAGTGGAAACCCCGATGATGCAGGTGATCCCAGGCGGCGCGTCTGCGCGTCCGTTCATCACCCATCACAACGCCCTGGACCTGGACATGTACCTGCGTATCGCGCCGGAACTGTACCTGAAGCGTCTGGTGGTCGGTGGTTTTGACCGCGTGTTCGAGATCAACCGTAACTTCCGTAACGAAGGTATCTCCGTTCGTCATAACCCAGAGTTCACCATGATGGAACTCTATATGGCGTATGCAGATTATAAAGACCTGATCGAGCTCACCGAATCCCTGTTCCGTACGCTGGCGCAGGATATTCTGGGCACCACCCAGGTCCCTTACGGTGAAGAAGTCTTCGACTTCGGCAAGCCGTTCGAAAAACTGACCATGCGCGAAGCGATCAAGAAATACCGTCCGGAAACCAACATGGCGGATCTGGATAACTTCGATTCTGCAAAAGCGATCGCCGAAAGCATCGGTATCAAGGTTGAGAAGAGCTGGGGTCTGGGTCGTATCGTAACTGAGATCTTCGAAGAAGTGGCCGAAGCGCACCTGATTCAGCCGACCTTCATCACCGAGTATCCGGCTGAAGTTTCTCCGCTGGCGCGTCGTAATGACCAGAACCCGGAGATCACTGACCGCTTTGAATTCTTCATCGGCGGCCGTGAAATCGGCAACGGCTTTAGCGAGCTGAACGATGCGGAAGACCAGGCTCAGCGTTTCCAGGACCAGGTTGATGCGAAAGCGGCAGGCGACGACGAAGCGATGTTCTTCGACGAAGACTACGTGACCGCGCTGGAGCACGGTCTGCCACCAACGGCGGGTCTGGGGATTGGTATCGACCGCATGGTGATGCTGTTTACCAACAGCCACACCATCCGTGACGTGATCCTGTTCCCGGCGATGCGCCCGGTGAAATAAGTCGAACCGACGTAAAAAAAGCCCCGAAAGGGGCTTTTTTATTGCGCGGCGAACGCTCTGAGGGCGTCTCGCGCGGCCGTCGCTTCCAGCACCATCCACGGGCTAAAGCTCCAGGGCGCGGCATCGAGGGCGTGGAATAACGACTCCAGCGTAACCCACTCGAACGCCATCACTTCATCGTGGTTAATCCGCAGTTCGCTGGTGATGCGTGCTGCGAATACCGGGCAAATCTCGTTTTCAACGATCCCGGAAGGATCGGTTTCACGGTAACGAAACTCGGACGCCACGGGGGTAATATCGGTAATTTCAGCGCCGATCTCATAGCGGCAGCGTCGGATAATGGCCTCTTGCGTCTCTTCACCCGATTGCGGATGCCCGCAGACGGAGTTCGTCCAGACGCCCGGCCAGGCTTTTTTGCTTAACGCACGCCGGGTTACCAGACATTCACCGTTGTCGTTAAACAACCAGGAGGAGAACGCCAGATGCAGAGGGGTTTGGGTCGTGTGCGCGGCGTACTTTTCCTGAGTGCCAATCACCTTTCCCTGGTCGTTTACCAAAATAACGTGTTCTTGAATACTCATTCCTGCTCCAGTGCCAACGATGCGGATGGTTCTGCACCATCAGCAGAGCAGCATTATACGGCATTCTTATACGAACGGTTTGTCTCCAGGAGCGGAAAAGGGCTGACCCTTCACACTTCTGGCTGGTATTATAGGGCGCCATTCACGCTGACCGAGGATCTGTTTTGTTTGCAGGAAGCCTGATGAGAAAACCCATCACCGCCATTTTTTGTCTGACGCTGACGCTATTACTGGCAGGCTGTTCAGGAAGCAAATCGTCGGATACGGGTAGCTATACCGGTTCGGTCTATACCGTTAAGCGCGGGGATACGCTGTATCGCATTTCGCGTGCGACCGGGACCAGCGTGAAGGATCTGGCACGGCTCAATAATCTCTCTCCGCCTTACACTATCGAGGTGGGGCAGAAGCTGAAGGTTTCTGGCGGTTCGTCCGCAGGCAAAAAATCCTCCTCGAAGGGCAAAACCGCGAAAGTGACGCCGTCTTACGCGGTGCCGCAGTCTTCCTGGCCGCCGGTCGGTCAACGCTGCTGGATCTGGCCGGCCAGCGGTAAAGTGGTGCTGCCGTACTCCCTTGCTGAAGGCGGTAACAAAGGTATTGATATCGCTGCTGCACGCGGTACGCCGGTTTATGCCTCCGGTGCCGGAAAGGTGGTTTACGTCGGTAACCAGCTGCGCGGCTACGGTAACCTGATCATGATTAAGCATGGCGAAGACTACATCACGGCTTATGCGCACAACGACACGATGCTGGTCAACAACGGACAGAACGTGAAGGCAGGGCAGAAGATCGCCACCATGGGCAGCACAGGCACGGACACGGTGAAGCTGCATTTCCAGATCCGCTATAAGGCGACGGCCATCGATCCGCAGCGTTATCTTCCTGCGCCCGGCGGCAAACCGAAGTGCTAAGTGATTATTTAATCGCCGGTTAGTTGTGAAGAGGCTTGTATGAAGAAGCGTAAGGTCTATAATGCCTTACGCACCTCAAAGCGGGCGTAGTTCAATGGTAGAACGAGAGCTTCCCAAGCTCTATACGAGGGTTCGATTCCCTTCGCCCGCTCCAGCCCATTAAAAGCCTTATAAATCAATGATTTATCTCTAAGGTAATGTGACCAAAGTACTGCTATTTACCCTGAAAGTTGTCGCGATTTGTTGAACGGTGAACAGGGAGTTTAGTAAAGCGCTGGCGGTCGTTCCACTGGTCATACCGCGATAGCCCATCATGAACTGAAAGCCGCACATCCGGCATGATTCCCTGAAACTTACAGCGAGGCACATTTTGCCCGATGCTCCCTTATGCCACCCGTCGAGATGACGTTGCAGGGAATAAACAGTTTTTTCGTACCTGCGAGCGATATGCAGGCTCTGTCTCCGTCTGGCTCACGGTTCCTTAGCGATACACGAGCGCCCTGATAAACCCCGCTGTCTGACATAACCCTGATGATGTCGCTGCGTTCCGCTTGATGTTGTATCACCAATCGGGCATTAGGCTTGCTTTTCCTACCGTCTGGACTGGCTTAAAAATAGGCTATAACATTGGCAACATAGATCTTTCAAGGAGATGGAAGGATGAGCACCAGAGCGGAGATAAAGGATGGGGCGCAGTTTGACGTTTTGCGCAGGGGGATCATTTATACTGAGGTGCTTGGCTGGGTTGACATGGGGCATGCTCGGGGTAGTGATATCATGGAGCTTAAAAGCCAGTTTATCGCGGGGGAGCGTAGCGGTAAGCCTTCCTACATAGTGATGTATCGGCAGGATATGCACTTTGTGAAATTCAATTCACAATTCGGCGTAGGCAAGTTCTCCCGCTGGGAGATTAAACGTGGCCGGAGTACCGAGGATATTAACAGAATCATGCTGGCGATGATGATGAATACAGCAGCTCGATTTGAAGGCTTGCAAAGCCTGCGAGCTTTCTCTTGGTACACTGATAGTGGCTTTAGTGGTGAAGACTTGGTTTCTGATCTGTTCGGATTCCATCGAGCTATTATGCCAGGACGGTACGGCTACCGCCTTAAACCCGTCAGTTATGATGCCGCTGTTCGTCGCTGGGATCATTACGGTGCTATTGGTTCCCATAAAAATCATGGTTTCCGTCCGATTCTGTTCCCTGACCCGGACGATCCGTGTGTGCGTCACCAGCCGTATACGGTGAACCTGCCGCATTTTATGACATGGCTGAGGCCGTGGGATGATTTTACCTCTGGTATTGTCAAAGTTATTACAGACAATGGAATGTCACTTGGTTACACAAAGGTGAAGTGATGATTCGTAAATTATTTAAATGGAGCGTCTTGGTATTAATTACGGTTGTTATCCTTTGCTGGTTATTTGTCTATTTTATTGCATCCGGTATCAATGAAGCGACCACATACACTGAAAATGATTTTTTCAATTATCACTCCCTGACTGATAAAGATATTGAAAAGGCTCCGCGTATATCGAACGATTATTACTTTGAATCGCACCCCGGCGATGGATACGCCCCCTCAAACACGATCATTTTTAGGGGGGTATCTGGTGTTGAGCCGTTGAGGGCTTATTTGACTAAGTTGGGCTATACCAGACAGAGAGGCGGATCGAGGGAGGCGGAGATATGGACGAAGCCTGAACAGATGAATAGTGATCTATTTTATCTGCGCTATGATGCTGCTACTAGTGAAGCAGAACTAACAAAGGAACTGAATAACTGAATGTCCGCTATTGGTTGAACCGACCCGGCATGATTGATAGTCTGAGATTAATCCCAAAACTAAAATCAGGCCGGACATGGGCTACTACAAAAAGTAAGACGCAGGGAAGCGCCAGTATGTCGAACTCCATTTTCGGCTACGGGCGTGTCTCTACCACTCAGCAAGATACGGAGAACCAGAGGTTGGAGCTTGAGCAAGCTGGTTGGACGTTTGACTTTTGGTTTGCCGATATTGTTAGCGGGAAAGTTCAAGCAATTCAGCGTAAGGCGTTTGCTGAAATATGCCCCGGTAGCTCTTCGGCTCTGCCAACGCTACGCTCTGCCAGCGCTACGCTCCGCTTGCTGTGTGTACCACTAATGGGGCTTTACGGCTGCTATTGTCTGGAATCTGATAAATAGCATAAACGTCACATCATGGGTCGTTAACTTTAAATCGACGCAATTCCTTAGCACCATCCAGAAGATAAGAAAGGGGAGATGCAGTCTGCCGAAAAGTTTCGGCTGGATTGCTGTAAGGTTCATCATTATGATTGCTTGCACAATCAACGATTGAGAAAACACTTCTGAGGGATCAGGGACAAGACGATATGAAAGTGACTGATGAAGCTTTGTTACGTTCAGGGTTTACTCCATCGGATTTGCAGAAGATAAAAAGCAACGTTGAAATCTATGGTGGAACGTTGGGGAATGCCATCAGGGACTTGGCCAGGCGTTTTATTCTCGCTGTGTGGGTTGTATCAGGTTGCCTTGCTGTATTCATTTTTCTGTTGATATTCGCATCTGAGCAGAGTGTTTTCTCTGGTGCTATTGGCCTTTCTTGTGGAGCAGCGGTTGCAATTTTTATACAACCGCCTGTGCTTGCTTATAAATCCTGGCGATTCTGCAGGGTGAATGAATCTTAATCAACTGTTATCAGTTGCAGAAACTCAAAAATCACTTTCGCTTTGACACCATATCCAGCGATTTTCATCGTTAGCGTGGGCTTGCTCATTGTGTCAACTTTCCGGTAGTAATTACGCGGCAACCAACGAAATAATTGCCAGGCCCCAGGTTTCCTTGCTAAGCCGAAGATGTTATAGACACTCGCCCCCAGAGTCACCGCATTATAAAAGCTAACCCATTTTTTGAGCTAAACCCCAAAAATTGTGCGGCTTCCATTATCCCCTCAGTCCTTCCACGCTTTCTGATGGCAGATTCATCACTGTTTTAATGCTGGTTTCGATGCTACGAATAATGTCTTCACGTGGACCGTTACGCCAGTCAGCACTTGCGTAAAAAGTTTCAAGAACCGTAGCCATGCTTTCAGCACTATCAAAGGCGCGGATAAGGTAGTAGCAATCCGGGTCATGCAGCGAGTTACCAAACGCAACAACATCGATCTTGTGGCGTTGGTGAAGGGGGACACTGATTTCCTGCATGATGGCGTGAAAAGCTGCTCCGGTGCCTTTGTGCAGTGTGTATTGCAGTATCTCAACCGTTCTCAAAGTATCATCTCCGTTGGTTGCCACTCGGCAGTTCCTTGTTAATAGAGATTAAAGTAAACGGAATTGTTCCGCGAGACCACAATTAATCAAAGGGCTTTCCGTAAGCAAAGCAGCAATATGTGACTCAAACACGTAGTAAAGCGCTATGCCGCGTTTTTAGCATGGAGCGGGGAATTCCCTTCTCCGCTCCCGATCTCTCGCCTTATGGAGAAGCCTAATAGAGCCCCTCTGTCAGCAACTTAAAAAAGATATCGGCTTTAATCGCCTGAGGCTGCGCTCAGGGCTATTCCACATTTCAGTATCAACGCTTAGAAAGAGAATGCCCGCGTATTCATGGCCTGATCAGGCCAGTTTTCTCGCCTCGAACAAAAAAGAAGCTCAGTACAAACAGTGTCATGACGAATGGGATAAACATAACCGGGTCGCCATAAATTGCTGCAGCCAATGCGGCCCCGGCAGAAAGTGCCACACTTGATACACCATCCAGAAGGGCAATTTTTTTGTCCGAGTCGGCAGATGCAATCACCGTATCGATCCCCGCACCGTAAAACATCTCCAGAAACGTGACGCCCACGACGATAAGCAGCAGCCCGCTCAGTTTAGCCCACTGCAGGAACCACGGGATAAACAGCACAATGCAGAGCGCTGTGGCAATTAACAGCGCATTTACCACGCCAAATTTTTCCGTGAAATATTTATAGACAGGTATTTGACCCAGAATAATCACGCCAGTATTAAACAGCATTACTGGCCCAATCAGGCTTTTCAGATCGCTTTGTACCAACTCCAGGGGAACGATTGTTTCAAATGTGTAATAAAGCATGGCGAAAACAATGCTCAGTGTGGCAACCGTCGCGGTTTCCTTACTGAACAGACCGGTCAATCCTGTTGCGCTTACCTCCGGGGTGGGAACCCGCTGGCACGGTTTGAGGCCAGTGGCGACCAGCACACCCATAGTAAATAAAGCGATTAGAATGAGCAGGGCTGGGCGAAACGGCACGGCGAAAAATACCAATGCGCTGATAACCATTGGAGAGATAGCGGCCCCGGCGTTACTGAGTGTCATCCTCGCAGAGAAGCTTTCGCTGATATTTTTCGATGTTGCGCGGACATATATTTTAGATGCGGTTGAGAAAAAAGATGACGCCAGACCATTTGTCAGCATCACAATCATACAAACCATAAAAGTCTGTCCGGTAAATAACACGGCCAGTGACAGTAACTTAAAGAACAAAGAAAAGACAATCATCTTTTTCACATCAAATCGACTGACCAATGGAATAACTAAAAAATAGGACAGTGAAAAAGACCAGAATTTCATGGTGCCTAAATATAGGATCTCTTTTGCGCTCAGGCTGGTCCCCGCAAGATAAAGCAGCGCGAGGGGCATAAGAAGCGTCGAACCGATGGAGTTAAAAAGAAAACAGAGGTTAATGTGTCGACTTTGACGTTCAAAAAGATGTCCGTACATGCTCATATTTCCTGCTCCATTTTTTGTATGGCACCATAGGGTGCCATATTAATTATTTCAGATCCCAACGTGTGCAGATATCGTTATAAATAGCCTGACCGATTTGCGTGAACTGTCCATGTTCCTTAACAATCTGATGCGTGTCGGTCAGCTTTTTGAAAGCCTGACGGAAACGTTCTTTGCACTCATCAACATACTCGCTCGTGCCCTTCTGAATGATCCTGTCAAAGACATAACAAATTCTGGACAGGACAAACAGGGCGTGAAAGATACCGATCATCGGTCTGTTATCAACACGCAGGGGGGCGACAAATGTGGCGCTTGGATCGTTCAGGACCAGTTCATCGAAAGCGTTGATAATATTCAGTGCGGTATGACCGCATTCGTGAGCAAGGATGTCAACATAATAAGGCACGGTATGCTCTTCATTCGCATACGCAAACATCATTCCCCACATATAAAAATTTGTTCCGGAACGCATAAAGCGTGAGCCGTCATCTGTCTCCTGCGTGAGATGGATCGCATGAATATACGTTTTAATTTCGCTGTAAGCCTCGGGCACATTCTCCCGAATGACATCAAGCGCTTTATAGACTTTCTCAGACTCGGTTGCTGCCAGTACCGGATCATCACAAAAGCCAAACCCCAATTCTTTGTCATCGCGGATAATCTTCAGAATCATCTCTTTATCGAAGGAATTATCTGCTGAACTGAGCGGGGATACCACAATGTCATTTGCTGCAGGAATTGACTCGATATAACGCAGATATTTAACCGCAGCTTCATGCTCCTCGGATTCAGCCGATTTGGCGGCAAGATAATGCGCTGCGCACATTTGCCACGTCAGAGCGGGTGATTTCTTTACATCCCTGAGCTCATAAAAATCGATCAGGTAATCTACCGAGGCGTGAAGGCTGTTTTCAAAAAACAACCGCGCGGCTTGATGATCATAATCAGGCGAAACGATATTAAACATAGCAAGCTCCCAAAAAAAATCACGCCCGAATGAGCGTGATCTATTTCAAATCAACGCCTCAGCTGTTACTTGCTGAAAGACCAGCCAGACAGAGGGGATTTGATTTTCAGCAGTTTTGCAGTATCAACTTTTTTCATTTTTTCATTCCTTAAATATATGATGTTGTATGTTGTGTTTAATTCGTTCCGGAACAAATAAATAATTAACC
The DNA here is from genome assembly GCF_001030225.1 of Enterobacter sp. BIDMC92. Lineage (NCBI taxonomy): Bacteria > Pseudomonadati > Pseudomonadota > Gammaproteobacteria > Enterobacterales > Enterobacteriaceae > Enterobacter > Enterobacter sp. BIDMC92. Next base: position 3,909,179 of record NZ_KQ087598.1, on the reverse strand, counting down.
AAAAGGAAACGTGCTCGCAATATGTCTTTAATAAAAAGGATAAAATCCTGAAAGAAATATTTATTAGAGGATTAAATAATATCTTTCATCACTTCAAAGTAATTTCCACTCTTATCATTAGCGTGGTAATTCTGAGCATGAAAAATGCAAGTTCGCTATGATAATTCTACTAAAATTGGTGTATCCATTGCCAGGCGCCCACTAAAAAAGGCTGCATCCGCAGCCTTTTTGTCACCCTTTCGGAAACACCCACACATGCCTCTCCGGCAACGAAAGATGACAGTGCTGCGGATCCCGCACCTCATGCCCGTACGCGCGGATCACAAAGTCATCCCCCGCCGTACGGAACAGGTACTCCCAGCGGTCGCCGAGATACATGCTGGTGAGCAGCGGCAGCTCAAGCTGGTTTTCCCCTGGCCCCTCGACCACCGCGACGCGCTCGACGCGGATCACCGCTGTGGCTTCATCACCGCTCTGCACCCCTTCACCGGCCTGGCCCCACAGCACCCAACCTTTCCCCTCGATGCGTGCTCTGCCGTCGCGCACTTCAGTGACCTTGCCGTGCAGGCGATTGTTGCTGCCCATAAATTCGGCGGTAAATAGCGTTTTCGGCGAGCCGTACATCTCCTGCGGCGTACCCTGTTGCTCAATTTTGCCGTTGTTCAGCAGCAGGATGCGGTCGGAAATGGACATTGCTTCGTTCTGGTCGTGCGTCACCATCAGCGCCGATAGCCCGAGCTTGATAATCAGCTCGCGCAGGAACACGCGGGCCTCTTCGCGCAGCTTGGCGTCGAGGTTGGAAAGCGGCTCGTCCAGCAAAATCACTGGCGGGTTGTAGACCAGCGCCCGGCCAATCGCCACGCGCTGCTGCTGCCCACCGGAAAGCTGGTGCGGGTGACGTTTGCCAAGATGGCCCAGACCAAGCTGGTCCAGCACGTCCTGCACGCGCTGCTGGATCTCTTTGGCCGGGACTTTGCGCAGCTTGAGCGGATAGGCGACGTTTTCAAACACGGTTTTGTGCGGCCACAGGGCGTAGGACTGGAACACCAGCCCCAGGTTACGCTCTTCCGCCGGGACCTCACTGCGCGGCGTGCCGTCGTAAACTTTATTTTTACCAATGACAATCGAGCCCTGGGTCGGTTTTTCCAGACCCGCGACGGCGCGCAGCAGGGTGGTTTTGCCGCTGCCGGAAGGACCCAGCAGGGAGACCACTTCGCCGCGCTTCAGGTTCATGGAGACACCTTTTAAAACAGGATTGTCGCCGTAGGTTAAGTGCAGATCGTCAACCGCTAATTCAATCATGTATTTTCACTCCGAAACGAAGGGCAATGCCCAGACCTACCACGACCAGCAGGATGTTAATGAAAGAGAGCGCCGCCACGATATCAATGGCGCCTGCGGCCCAGAGGGAAACCAGCATCGAGCCGATGGTCTCCGTGCCGGGTGAAAGCAGGTACACACCCGTTGAGTATTCGCGTTCAAAGATCAGGAACATCAGCAGCCACGAACCGATAAGACCGTAGCGGGAGAGCGGAATGGTGACGTGGCGGGTGATCTGCCCGCGCGTCGCCCCGGTGCTGCGCGCCGCCTCTTCAAGCTCCGGCCCCACCTGCAGCAGCGTGGAAGAGATGAGCCTCAGCCCGTAGGCCATCCACACCACGGTATAGGCCAGCCAGACGCTGAAAATGGTGCTGCGCAGCGAACGCAGCCAGACGATGACGTTTTCGCGCATCCAGTCAGTCCAGGCAAAACCGGAAAGCCAGCCTGATTTGAGGGAGTTATCGAGCCACATCGGCAGGAACAGGAACACCCACAGGAAGGCCAGGCCCGCCAGCAGGCCGGGCACCGCGCGCGGTACCAGCACGCTGTAATCGAGGAAACGCGTGGTGTTGTCCGGCTTACGGTGCATCGCAATACCGACAAACAGATAGCAGACTACCGCCAGCGCACCGCCAATCACCCCGATCGCCATGGAGTTGATGATGGCGCGCAGCAGGTTGGGCTGCGCCCAGATGGTGCGGAAGGTGTTCAGCGAAAGCTCATCCCACAGCGAAACGCCCACGCCCCAGTTGGAGATAAACGCGCGCAATACCACGCCGAGCAGCGGAACGCCGATGGTCACGGTAAGCCAGAAGGCAATCACCGCGCCGGCTACCCAGCGCCATTTACCCAGCGGGAGCGCGCGGGCCTGCGAGGCCTTGCCCTTCATGGTGACGAAGCGGTTGGCGGTACGCATCAGGCGTCGCTGGAGCATCACCAGCGGGATGGTGATACAGATCAGCACCACGGCAACCGCTGCCATCAGGTTATAGGAGGGGGTACCCATCTTGTTCGTCAGCTTGTATAGATAGGTCGCCAGCACCATGTTGCCTTCCGGGTCGCCGAGGACCAGCATCAGGCCGAACACTTCCAGCCCGAGGAAGAACAGCAGCACGGTGGCGTACAGCACTGACGGGCGCACCATCGGCAGGCTGACGGAGGTCATCACCTGCCAGGGCGACGCGCCCGCGGTGCGTGCGGCCTCTTCCACATCGGAGCCTACGCTGCGCAGCGCTGACGAGATGTACAGATAAGCGTGCGGGACGTGCGTCAGGCCGGCAATGACCACAATGCTCGACATGTCGTAGATATTCCACGGCACAAAGCCAATCAGTGCTTCAGCCCACTGGGAGAGAAAGCCCACCGGACCGGCGGCCACCACGTAGCCAAAGCCCAGCACCATTGGTGAAACGAAAATCGGAACCAGGATCAGCGGTTCAATCAATCGGCGGCCGGGCAGGTCGGTACGCACCATCAAAAAGGCCAGCACGCCGCCCAGCGGGATAGAGATAAACACCAGCCCGAAAGCCAGAATAAAGCCACTCTTCAGGGCTTTATAAAAATCAGGGTCAGTGAAAATAAAATCAAATGATTCAAAGCTCCACTCTTTTGACGGCGAAAAGAAGGGGGCGGACAGGAAGCTCTGTATCACGATAAACGACAGCGGCGTATAGATAACCAGAGCGGTTATCAGCACGACGATGCCGCGCGGCAGGCTTTGCCACTTTCTGCGTAATGTATTCATGGGGTATCCCTGGTATTGCAGCCCAGAAAAACGAACTCAGGTCGATAAGGGAGCGCGGCGGCTTGCGCCGCGCTCAGACGCTTATTTGCCGGCGGCGGTACGCCACTCTTTGATGTACTCCAGGCGTTTTTTCGGCTGCAGGTATTCCAGCAGCGTTTCATCAACCGGGATCGGCTTCAGCGCGTTGCCGAGGATTTTGGTCAGGCCGTCGATATCATTTTTCCCTTCGATATCGTTACGAATGGACGGAATGTCCGCCTGATTGGCCAGAATGCTTTGCCCTTTTTCAGAGAGCACGTAGTCGAGCCACAGTTTGGCCGCATTGCTGTTTTGCGACTGCTGGCTGATGAACGACACGCGCGACAGCACCAGGGTGTAATCCTTCGGATAGGCGATGCCGAGCGACGGATCGTTCTTCGCACGCGCTTCAGCATAGGATCCAAGGATATTAAAGCCGATCAGGTTTTCACCGGAGGAGACACGCTCCATCATGGTGCCGGTAGACGACTGCACCGATAAGCCCCCTTTGGCGACGTCGGCCAGGGTCTTAAAGTAGTTTGGATCGGCGTTGTGATCCTGCACCGAGAGCATAAAGCCCAGACCCGATTTTTCGATGTCATAGGTGGTGACTTTGTTCTTGAATTTGTCCGTCTGGCTGGCGATAAGCTTCGCCAGCGCGGCGTGCGAATCCGGCACGTCGCCCGCCGGGATCAGGCGCTTGTTGTAGATAAAGACCACCGGCTCATAGGTGGTGCCGTAGGCCTTATCTTTCCAGACCGCCCATTTCGGCAGTTGGCTCTGTTCCGGGGATTTGTACTCCATGGCGTAGTCGGTGGCGAGCTTCAGCCCGGTGTCCATCGAGGAGCTCCAGACCACGTCGCCGCTCACGCCGCCTGAGGCCTGTTCGCTGATGAAACGGTTGTACAACTCGGTGCTGTTCATGTCGTTGTATTCGACTTTGATGCCCGGGTAGGTTTGTTCGAAGCCCTGGATCAGCGGTCCGGCGGCTTTGATGTCGGTGGTGGAATAAATGACAACCTTGCCCTCTTTCGTGGCGGCATCGACCACTTTTTGATACTCAGCAGGATAGCCCTGCGGCAGGGCGGACAGTGCAGAAGCAGAGAACAGTACAGTAGCGGTAAGCAGAGAAATTCGGAACGTGTTCGACATTATAGTTAACCTTTTAGTTACATTTGAGGAACTAATTGTCAACATAGCGTATCGGGCTCTCCCCACAATAGGGGGGAGCGGATAATGATTCCGAAGTGTGATTGTCGCCGTCGTTTCAGCAATTAACACCATAAAATCCGCGAACGTTAGCCAACGAACGGTTGCGGATTACGGTTTGTCGGGAGCTTTGCGGTATAACCTGCGCGGATGACCAATATTGCCATACAGCATTTCGATGTTGATCAACCCGCTCTCCACGCAGTATTCAAGGTAGCGGCGCCCCGTGGTTTTACTGATCCCCACGTTTTCCACCACCTCTTCAACCGACATCGCACTGTCGGGATGGTCGGCGAACAGACGTTTTATCCGCTCCAGCGTCTGGGGTTCAATGCCCTTCGTGGACGGCGCAGGTGAGGACTCCGCGGCCGGCAGGTTAAACAGGCGATCCAGCGCATGCTGGTCGACCACCTTCACCTGCTGCACGGTGTGGATGAAGCGCATAAAGCGCTCCAGCGAAGCGTGCAGACGCTGGAAAAAAACGGGTTTTATCAGGTAGTCAAACGCGCCGCTGCGCATGGCGTGGCTGCAGGTTTGCATATCGCTGGCGGCGGTGATGAAGATCACCGAGCATTCATAGCTTTTCAGCAGCGGGTTATCGATTAACTCCACCCCCTTGCCGTCCGGGAGATAGTTATCCAGCAGGATAAGCCGCGGCTGATATTGACGGATCAGGCTGTGCGCCTGTTCGATTGACGCGGCGATGCCCATCACGCGCAAATGAAAATTCTGCTCGATATACTCGCGATGCAGCTCCGCCAGGTGCGGCTCATCTTCAACTATCACAACATCAAGTGGTCGGGTCATGCTGTTGTCCATTCGGAATAAACACAGAAAAAATCGTGCCCTGCGGCGTGTTATCGGCAATCTCAATACTGCCGCCCACCTTATCGATATAGCCTGCCACCAGGAACAGGCCAATACCGTGCTCGGTGCCCACAATGTCGTTTTCACGTTCCGGCTTGCTGCTGAACCCCTGGCGGAAAATATGCGGTTTTAGCGCATCGTCCACGCCGCAGCCTCTGTCGGCCACCTCGATCAGCAGCTCCTGGTTACGGTCAGAGATGTAGAGTTCTACCGGGGCGTGGACCGGTGCGTTGAGGGTCGCATCCACGGCGTTATCCAGTAGATTACCAATAATGGACATCAGCTCCGTTTCACTCAGCGCGGCAGGCATGCGGGTGAGCTGGCAGGCGGGATCAAACTGCAGTTCTATGCCTTTTTCGCGCGCGCTGACATATTTACCCAGCAGCAGCCCGCACAGCGCCGGGGAGACAAAACGGGCAGAGACAAAGTCCAGCACGCGCTGCGCGCCTTCTGACTGCACCTGGATGTAACGGATCGCCTCATCATAGTGTTTCATCTGCAGCAAGCCCACCAGCGTGGCGGTCCAGTTCAGCTGTTCGTGACGCATAATGCGCAGGTTATCCGCATAGCGTTTGATCTGACTAAGCTGGCTGCTGAGGGTGTTGATGTCGTTTTTGTCGCGAAAGCTATACACCCATCCGCTTTCAACGCCGGGCTCGACCTCAATGGCGACGCGGTTGACGATCACCTCCCGCTGGTTCAGCACGGCAATCTGGTCGTGGCGGCCAGCGCTCACCGAGGCGTAACGCTGGGATAAAAAGCCCGGAGATGTCTGCAGAACGTCTTCCAGCGGTTTGCCGATAAGGTCTTTCTCACTTTGACGAATATCCAGCATTTCGCGGGCGGCGCGGTTAATTAAAATCAGCTGCTTCTCTTCATTGACGGCAAATACCCCTTCATACATGGCTTCTAATAGCGCCCGCTGCTGCAAAACCAGCTGAGCGATATCTTTCGGCTCCAGCCGGAACATCTGTTTTTTTAAATTGCGGGTAAACAGCCAGGAGAACATAAACAGCAACAGCAGAAGCGCAACGCCGTATAACCCGGACTGCCACAAAATGCGGGCGTTAATGTTGGCAATATACGACGTCAGATAGCCGACCGAGACAATGCCGATGACCTGATGCTGGGCGTTGAAAATGGGCGCTTTACTGCGCAGCGACACGCCAATCCCACCCTGACGCACGGAAATGATGGTTTTGCCCTTTAATACCTCCGCGTTATCCCCACCGATCATCGGTAAATTAATGCGCTCCGGAGATTCCGAATGGTAGAGGTGCTGCTCGCGGGTATCGCCAATCACAATATAGCTGGCATCGCTTTCGGCACGCAGCGGCTGAATCAGCCGGGCGATGCCCGGAATATCTCTGGTGGCCACCTTGTCTGCCAGACCCGGCATCAGCGCAATCTGGCTGGCCTGAACCCGGGCGCGCTGGCCGAGATCGTGATGAAGCTGTCGGTCAATAAAATGAAACAGGATGGTTCCCAGCAGAACTAACAGCAGGCAGGAGAAGCACACCAGCGCTAAAAACAGCTTTACCTGAAAAGAGAGTCTGCGTTTCATTCAACCTGCGACAGTGTTGTAAAAGTGACATTTGCCGAGCCTGACATGTGCAAATAGCGGACGCAATCTGGCGAGAAAAGAGTTGTGACCTGGCTTTTCGTTTTCGGCGTTATAGCCACAAGGATCCCGTCAGGCTATTCTTCATTCAGCACGATAATAATTACAGAGGCAATGTCATGGATAAAGAACTACTGGATGCGGGCTACCGGGCCTATACCGGCGAGAAAATTGACGTCTACTTCAACACCGGGATCTGCAAACACTCCGGTAACTGCGTGCGTGGGAGCGCAAAGCTGTTTAATCTGAAACGTAAGCCGTGGATCATTCCTGATGAAGTGGACGTTGAAACGGTTGTACGCGTGATTGATACCTGCCCGAGCGGTGCCCTGAAGTATCGCCAGAAATAAGCGAGGAACCATGGATATTCTTGAAGGCCATAACAAGTTTTACGTGAACGATGCGAACGGGAATCAGGTCGCAGAGATTGTCTTCGTGCCGACCGGCGAGCACCTGAGCATTATCGAGCATACCGATGTGGATGAGAGCCTGAAAGGGCAGGGCGTCGGTAAACAGCTGGTGGCGAAAGTGGTGGAGAAGATGCGCGGTGAGAACCGTAAAATTATTCCGCTGTGCCCGTTCGCGAAACATGAGTTTGATAAAACGCGGGAATATGACGATATTCGGGCGTAAATAACACCGGCGATAGCTGGTGTTATTTCAGACTGCTGACAACGTGCGATTCGTGAGTTTCGCCCGGCGGCGCTACGCTTGCACGGGCCTACAATGAATTGTGCAATTAATTGATATCGCTGTAAATGTAGGCCGGGTAAGCGCAGCGCCACCTGGCAAAAAAAGACAGTTATCTCACCTGCTCAAACAGCAATACCAGCGCTATCAGCACCATCAACCCTCCCGATGCCCTGCTCACCAGACGCGCCGCCTGTGGCCGGGTCGCCAGCACCGCTTTCGAACCATACCCCACCAGCAGGTAGACCAGGGTACAGGTGATAAGATGCATCATCCCAAGCGCAGACATCTGCATCGCTATCGACCAGCTTCCGGTTGGATCTGTAAATTGCGGAAGCAGGGCCAGGAACAGCAAAAAAACCTTCGGGTTTAGGCCGCTAATGCAGAGTCCTTTCACCGCCCACTGCGTCCAGTTACCCGCATGTTGGGTGGCCTTTTCCGGTGCGGCAGGGTGACGCCATAACGTTATGCCAAGCCACAGCAGATACAGGGCTCCCGCCACGGTCAGCCCGGCTAACGCCAGCGGATGTTGAGCAATCAATACCCCCACGCCAGCCACCACAATCAATGTGGCTAGCAGATGCCCGGACATTAGCCCCATCACCGCCGGGACCACGCGGCGGCCGTTGATCCCGGCGCTGATAGCGTAGGCCCAGTCGGCCCCCGGGGTCATGATGAGCAGAAAAGAAACCACCCAAAAGCCGGCCACAATACTCATTTCCATCGTCCTGAAATACTCCCGCAGTGCGTTAAACGTTGCGAAAAAGAATATCGTTAACCCTGCGAAATAGGCTTTCAATGTTATGCTCATAACACGGTGAAATTGAGAAAATCTTCCATATGGATAGCATTGATCGAAAAATTCTTGCTGAGCTGCAGTCTGACGGCCGCCTGTCGCTTACCGAACTGGCTGAGCGGGTTAATCTGAGCCTCTCGCCGTGCCATCGTCGCGTGCGGGCGCTGGAGCAAAGCGGGGCTATAACGGGATACCGTGCCAGCCTCGACCCCGCCAAAATGGGATTTAATTTCCTGGCGATAGTGTTCGCGACGCTGAAAGAGGGTGACCGCAAGGCGGTCAGTGCGTTTGAAGAGGCGGTGGAGGAGATCCCGCAGATCGTGCTGGCCCAGCGCTTATTTGGCGATCCTGATTATCTGATGCACGTCGTGACCCGCGACCTTTCCGCTTTCCAGAAGCTCTACGACGAGAAGCTCTCCGCCATGCCCGGCGTGCAGCATCTTCGCTCAACGCTTGTCATGAAAACGGTGGTGCAGGACAGGCCTTTTCCGCTGTAAGCAGCAGGCCGGGACTGAATGGCCTGCCCGGCATCGCGCCGGGCAGGAAAGGGGATTAGCCCACAAACATCACCGACACGCACAGCACGCCGACGATAAGCGTCAGCAGGTTGCCAATGGAACGGTACTGTTTCAGGGAGGGGATCAGATACGTCGACAGCGTCGGCATGATAAACAGGATCATGGCGATTAGCGGGCCGCTGATGGCGTAAATCATCGAAATGGCGTTCGGGTTAATGCAGCAGACGGCAAAGGTGATGAACGACACCCCCATAATAGAAACTGCGCGGTTAAAGGCGCGGCTCTTTTTCACACCCACCTGGTTGAGCGACGACCTCACGATCTCCGTCGCCCCTTCAATCACCCCAAAATAGGTGCCGAGGAACGATTTCGACATCGCAATAATCGCCACAATAATCCCGGAAATACCGAGCCATGCCGGTGACGACGGCATCATCGACAGCGCTGACAGGATAGTCACCCCTTGCGCTTTGGCGGTCACAATATACGACGGCGGGATAGAGAGCAGGCAGCTGAAGACAAAGAACAGCACGCTCAGGCAGATAATCAGATATGCCACCTTCATGATCTTCTTGCATTTATCCATCGCGCCATCGGCAAACTTCTCGCGACGGTCAACGGCAAACGTCGAGATAATCGGGGTATGGCTGAACGCAAACACCATCACCGGAATCGAAATCCATACCTGATGCAGCGTATGGCGATCGACGGTCATCTGGCTGGTCAGCAGCGAGGGCTGCCAGCTGCCAATCAGATAGAGCGAGACAAACAGGAAATAGGCAATCAGCGGAAACACGAGGAAGCCCATCACTTTTATCGTGATATGCCGTCCCATCAGGAAGATCAGATTAAGCACCAGTACCACGCCCAGGCTGACCAGCACGCGAACGGTGGTGTCTACCGTCAGGTGTTTCGCCAGCTGTTCCGTCAGCGAGTTGGTGATGGCCACCGCATAAATCTGCACCACCACAAAGAAGGCGATGAAATAGAGCGTGGTGATCAGATTGCCAATCTTCCTGCCGTAGTAGTGCGAGACGGCGCCGGTGATCCCTTCATTGCCCTTTGTTTTTGACGACAGGATAAATTGCGCCAGCGCCCGGTGCGGCCAGTAGGTTAAGGGGTAGGCCACGAGGGCGGTAATAAACAGGACAATAGCGCCTGCGGAGCCCAGCTGAATGGGCAAGAACAGCGTTCCTGCGCCCACGGCCGTGCCGTAGAGAGCGAAACTCCAGAGAGTCTCATCTTTTGACCAAATTTTCGACATTAGAGCAACGTATCAACTATCAAACCATCGGAATGGAGTGCAATTTACCATAGTTATGCATGGAGAGCGCAGTTGCTTCGAAGTGGTCAGGCCGGAACGGACGTCCGGCCAGAGGAGATTTAGCCTGCCAGAGCGCGTCGCTGCTGGCGGCGCTTAAGAAATTTTTCGCGAAGGCAATCGTACGCCCAGTTATAGAACACGGTGTACGGCAGGAAGAACAGGAAGAAACCTATTTCCAGTGTGAATGCCTGAAGCAGCGTGACCCCCAGCACGGCGGCGACAATCGATACGCCAATCACAATAAACCCGCATTCGAAGCCCAGCGCATGCAGCGTACGTACTTTTGCTGTACGTGTGACGCGCTGAACCGGCCAGAAACGGTCGAAGCCGACGTTATAGATAATGTTCCAGAGCATAGCCGTGGTGGCCAGAATAATGGTCAACCCACCCATCTCCACCACGGAACGCTGCATAAGCCAGGCCGCGGTGGGGGCGAGGATCGCCGTCGCGATCCCTTCGAAACAGACAGCATGAAAGATCCGCTCCGGCAGTTTACGTTGGAGTGCATCCTGATGTTGCATAGTTATAGACCTCATTAATTCGCCGGTATGGGCGTTGATGCTGCCTATTTTTATCGCTAAAGCTGATATATTAAAGATAGTATCCATCGTAAAATTAGATAGGTTATGCGCTATTCACCTGAAGCCCTTACCGCCTTTGTCGAGACCGTTGCGGCGGGCTCTTTTTCGGCGGCCGCTCGCCGGCTGCGTAAAAGCCAGTCGACGATCAGCACGTCCATTGCAAATCTTGAAGCCGATCTGGGATTCGAGCTGTTTGACCGCTCGGCGCGCCAGCCGGTGTTAACGGCCCAGGGGGAACAAGTGCTGGGCTATGTGCAGGCCATTCTCGCCGCCAGCACGCGGCTGGACGAGCTGGCGGTGTCATTAACGGCGCAAACCGAGGCGCGTCTGACGTTTGTCCTTTCCGATACCCTCAACCCGGACGTGCTGGAAGAGATGATGAAGCAGTTTGACGCCCGCTTTCCCCATACGGAATTCGAATGTCTGATTGGCGAGGAGGAGGACGTGATCGATCTGCTGCAAAAGGAGCGGGCTCAGGTGGGACTGACGGAAGCCCGGGACAGCTACCCCACCGATATCGGCGCTACCCGCCTGCCGATGCAGACCCGGATGGCGATCTATGTTGCCACCACGCACCCGCTGGCGGGGCAGGATGACGTTCAGCATGACGAGCTGCACGGCTGGCGGGAGCTGCGGCTGAGCACCTATCTTGAACGCGAGGCTGAGATCGCCCGCGGGCCCGTCTGGTCAGCACCGAATTACCTGTTACTCTTGAGTATGGCGGTACAGGGATTTGGCTGGTGCGTGTTGCCCTGCGCGCTGGTGGATGAGTTTGCCGCCGCGAAATCCCTGGTACAGCTCAACGTGCCAGGCTGGCCGCGGGCGATCGGCATCGATCTGCTGTGGAATAAACGATCCCCTCCCGGCGTGGCCGGACGCTGGCTGCGGCAGTATCTGCAGGATGCGCGCTGATCCTTGTGATTAAACTCACTATTTTTAAACAATTAAGATAATTGCCAGTAACAATCCTCTACTATCGTCATGTCATTTAACACAGAGGTCGTGATGAAAGATGTCGTAATAGTGGGTGCGTTGCGTACAGCTATCGGCTGTTTTCAGGGAGCGCTGGCGCGTCATTCGGCGGTTGACCTGGGGAGCGTGGTGGTGAAAGCGCTGGTGGAACGCAGCGGGATCGCAGCACATGAAGTGGACGAGGTGATCCTCGGTCAGGTGCTCACGGCCGGCGCCGGACAAAACCCTGCACGGCAGGCGGCGCTGAAAGGCGGACTGCCCAATACCGTCTCCGCCATTACCATCAACGACGTCTGTGGATCAGGATTAAAAGCGCTGCATCTCGCGACGCAGGCCATTCAGTGTGGTGAAGCGGATGTGGTTATTGCTGGCGGGCAAGAGAACATGAGCCGTGCGCCGCATGTACTGACCGACAGCCGTACCGGCGCACAGTTGGGCAATAGCCAGCTGCTCGACAGCCTGGTGCATGACGGGCTGTGGGATGCCTTTAATGATTACCATATGGGCGTGACGGCGGAAAACCTGGCGCGCGAGTATGGCATCAGCCGTGAATTGCAGGATGCGTATGCGCTCAGCTCGCAGCAAAAAGCGCGCGCGGCGATCGACTCCGGTCGTTTTCGCGACGAAATTGTACCGGTCAGCACCCGGCGTCAGAATGGCGACGTTATCGTCGTGGATACCGATGAACAGCCGCGCACCGACGCCAGTGCTGAAGGCCTGGCGAGGCTGAATCCTGCTTTTGAAACGCAGGGCTCGGTGACGGCGGGGAATGCCTCTTCCATTAACGACGGCGCTGCCGCCGTCATGATGATGAGCGAAAGCAAAGCCCTTGAGCTCGATCTCCCCGTGCTGGCCCGCATTAAAGCCTTCGCCAGCGTGGGGGTTGATCCTGCGTTAATGGGGATCGCGCCGGTCTATGCGACCCGTCGCTGTCTCGATCGCGCAGGGTGGCAGCTTTCTGACGTTGATCTGATTGAGGTGAACGAAGCTTTTGCCGCGCAGGCCATCTCGGTTGGCAAAATGCTGGAGTGGGATCCGCTGCGGGTTAACGTTAACGGTGGGGCGATCGCGCTGGGGCATCCTATCGGCGCCTCCGGGTGCCGGATCCTGGTTTCGCTGGTCCACGAAATGAAAAAGCGCAACGCCCGTAAAGGGATTGCCACCCTCTGTATCGGCGGTGGGCAAGGGGTGGCGCTGGCCATCGAACGCTAAACCTGGTTCATCGAATAAAACCTCCTGCGGGAGGTTTTTTTTATCCTACTGCTTGTTGCCTGGCCGCGTATCGTGATCCGGGCGTCATTTTCGTTATAAACAAAATAAAAAAATGAAACGCTGTTTTAATTGTAATTGAAAAGCCCACTTTATGCCGATAGTATGTGCTCATGATGAAAAACGAAACATTGTTTCGTTTATTTTCCGCCTTCGGGCATGACCACATCTGGAGGTTACCGTGGACGTCAGAGAAAGCATCCACAGTGCGCACGCCAAAACGCTGGATACTCAGGGGTTGCGCAATGCGTTTTTAGTCGGGCAGGTGTTCGAGGCTGATAACTACACCATGGTTTACAGCCATATCGACCGCATTATTGTGGGCGGGATTATGCCCGTCACGCAAACCGTCTCCGTGGGCGGTGAGGTCGGTAAACAGCTGGGCGTAAGCTATTTTCTGAAGCGTCGCGAGCTGGGGGTCATTAACATCGGCGGGCCGGGCACCATCACCGTCGACGGCCAGTGCTATGAGATTGGCCATCGCGAGGCGCTGTACGTGGGGAAAGGTGCAAAAGAGGTGCTCTTTGCCAGCATCGACGGCGGCAAACCGGCGAAGTTTTACTATAACTGCGCGCCGGCACATTACACCTGTCCAACCAAAAAAGTGACTCCGGCGGATGTCGCCCCGGTAACGCTTGGCGATAACCTCACCAGCAACCGCCGCACCATCAACAAATACTTCGTTCCTGACGTGCTGGAGACCTGCCAGCTCAGCATGGGGTTGACCGAGCTGGCGCCGGGCAACCTGTGGAACACCATGCCGTGCCATACCCACGAGCGCCGGATGGAGGTCTACTTCTATTTCAACATGGAGGAGGACGCCTGTGTGTTCCATATGATGGGACAACCCCAGGAAACGCGCCATATCGTGATGCACAATGAGCAGGCGGTCATTTCGCCGAGCTGGTCCATTCACTCCGGCGTCGGGACGAAAGCCTATACCTTTATCTGGGGAATGGTGGGTGAAAACCAGGTCTTTGATGATATGGACCATGTTGCGGTCAGCGATCTGCGCTAGTCGCGGGCAGTGAAGTATCAACCTGCCTGTGCGTGACAGGCTCTGAACGAGTAAGGAACAAACATGATTCTGGATGCATTCTCTCTGCAGGGTAAAGTGGCCGTGGTCTCCGGGTGTGACACCGGTCTGGGTCAGGGGATGGCGTTAGGGCTGGCGGAAGCGGGCTGCGATATCGTCGGGATTAATCTCGTCGAGCCAACGGAAACCATCGAGCGCGTGACGGCCCTGGGCCGCCGTTTCCTGAGCCTGACCGCTGACCTGCGTAAAATTGACGCCATTCCTGAACTGCTGGATCGCGCGGTGGCGGAATTCGGTCATATCGACATCCTGGTGAACAATGCCGGGCTGATTCGCCGCGAAGATGCGATTAACTTCAGCGAGCGCGACTGGGACGACGTGATGGATTTGAACATCAAGAGCGTATTTTTCATGTCCCAGGCGGCGGCAAAACACTTTATTGCGCAGGGGAACGGCGGCAAGATCGTTAATATCGCCTCTATGCTCTCGTTCCAGGGCGGTATTCGCGTACCGTCTTACACTGCGTCCAAAAGTGCCGTGATGGGTGTGACCCGCCTGCTGGCAAACGAATGGGCGAAGCATAATATCAATGTGAATGCGATTGCACCGGGTTACATGGCAACCAACAACACGCAGCAGTTGCGCGCCGACGAGCAGCGTAGCGCGGAAATTCTCGACCGCATTCCGGCGGGGCGCTGGGGGCTTCCGGGTGATCTGATGGGGCCGGTCGTGTTTCTGGCCTCGTCGGCATCGGACTATATCAACGGCTACACCGTGGCGGTGGATGGCGGCTGGCTGGCGCGATAAGCGGCTTCTGGCAAACACCTCTGCCTTCGGGCGGAGGTTTTTTTTGCTCAAAAATTGTCAACGTCCATATCGATAAACACGAAAAATCCATACTAAAAAGTCATAAATGACCATCATCACACTTTTATTGCTGGAAAATTAATGTATTAGTAAAACAATGCGATTATTCAGCATTAATTGAAATTGTAATGTCCATCACAGATCGCTATGTCGTAGCGAAATAATCCATATCTTCACCTTTTCCCACCTGACACTTTTTCTCGCTATCTCGTAATTTCACTTAACGCATTTACTGTTCAGGCAGGAAACTATGACATCAATAAATGACTCTACCCTTATGCCCGCTGCGCTGCGGGATACACGCCGCATGAACCAGTTTGTCTCTGTGGCCGCCGCCGTGGCGGGCTTATTATTCGGACTGGATATCGGCGTGATTGCCGGCGCCTTACCGTTTATTACCGATCACTTTACCCTGAGCAGCCGTCTGCAGGAGTGGGTGGTGAGCAGCATGATGCTTGGCGCGGCTATCGGCGCGTTGTTCAACGGCTGGCTCTCGTTTCGTCTGGGGCGCAAATACAGCCTGATGGTCGGGGCGGTTCTGTTTGTCGCGGGTTCCATTGGCTCCGCATTTGCCACGCACGTGGAGGTGTTGCTGCTCTCCCGCGTGCTGCTGGGGGTGGCGGTGGGGATTGCCTCCTACACGGCCCCACTTTATCTCTCCGAAATGGCGAGTGAGAATGTCCGCGGGAAGATGATCAGCATGTACCAGCTGATGGTCACCCTGGGTATTGTGCTGGCGTTCCTCTCTGACACTTACTTCAGCTACAGCGGCAACTGGCGCGCAATGCTCGGCGTGCTGGCCTTACCGGCGCTGGTGCTGATCGTGCTGGTGATTTTCCTGCCAAACAGTCCGCGCTGGCTGGCGCAAAAAGGGCGCCACGTGGAGGCGGAAGAGGTGTTGCGTATGCTGCGCGACACCTCAGAAAAAGCGCGTGAAGAGCTCAATGAAATCCGCGAAAGCCTGAAGCTGAAGCAGGGAGGCTGGGCGTTGTTTAAGATCAACCGCAACGTGCGCCGCGCGGTCTTCCTCGGCATGTTGCTGCAGGCGATGCAGCAATTTACCGGCATGAACATCATCATGTACTACGCGCCACGCATTTTCAAAATGGCCGGGTTCACCACCACGGAACAGCAGATGATCGCCACCCTGGTGGTCGGGCTGACCTTCATGTTCGCCACCTTTATTGCCGTATTCACCGTGGATAAAGCCGGACGTAAACCGGCGCTGAAAATTGGCTTCAGCGTGATGGCGCTCGGTACGCTGATCCTCGGCTACTGTCTGATGCAGTTTGATAACGGCACCGCCTCAAGTGGCCTTTCCTGGCTTTCTGTCGGCATGACGATGATGTGTATTGCAGGATACGCGATGAGCGCCGCGCCCGTGGTGTGGATCCTGTGCTCCGAAATTCAGCCGCTCAAATGCCGTGACTTTGGTATCACCTGCTCGACCACCACCAACTGGGTGTCCAACATGATCATCGGCGCGACGTTCCTGACGCTGCTGGACGCTATTGGCGCCGCGGGAACGTTCTGGCTCTATACCGTGCTGAACGTGGTGTTTATCGGCGTCACGTTCTGGCTGATCCCGGAAACGAAAGGCGTAACGCTGGAACATATCGAGCGCAAGCTGATGGCAGGAGAGAAATTGCGCAATATCGGGGTGTGATCGTATTGCCTGTATAAACGCTTCAGACGATGCCGGAGTTGGAATGATTCAGCGTTATGACAATAATAACGTAATGAAACTCACTACCAACTCTGGCAGGGGGGGATAAATTAAGGGATTTGAGCTTAAGATAATTCTTAGGATAATGTATCATCCGACCACCGCTGTTATTTGCGCAAATTAAGCCGAATCCTAAAAAGAAAAATGCCTATGTCTGAGATGGATATCAAAAAAAGCACAGATCTTGATTTTCCCCGTTATGCCACCCCGGTTGTACACGCTAAAGAGATAGATCTTTTGGGTCTGGTTGAAGTGCTGCTGGCGGCGAAAAAACGCATCATCGCCGTGACGCTTGCTTTCACGCTGGTAGGCCTGGCCGTTTCATTTTTACTGCCGCAGAAATGGACCAGTAAAGCCGTGATCACGCAGGCAGAGCAGTCGCAGTGGAACCCGTTGCGCCAGATGCTGGTTGCATTACAGGTCCTTGACGTGGATGCGAAAATTTCCCGCCCGGAAGTCTTTGATCTGTTTATTAAAAAGTTTCAGTCGCAGTCATTGCTCGAAGAGTACATGAAAACCTCTCCTTACGTGACGTCGCAGCTGGAAGGTACTGAGGTGGATGCGCTTGAGCTGCATCGTGCAATAGTCAATATCTCAGAACGAATGAAAGCGGTGAATGACACTCAGGTTAAAGATGCGGATAAAATGCCGTATGTCTCCTGGACATTGAGCTTCACGGCACCAACAGCAGGCGATGCGCAAACCGTGCTGGAAGGCTATATCAATTACATTACCGCGATTGTCGAAAAAGAGACGATTCAGAATATCCGTAGCCAGATAACCCTGAAAACGAAAGCCGTTGAACAGCAGCTGGAACTGGACCGTGTTCGTCTGACCAATATTCATAATACCAACCTGCAGCGACTGAATTATTCGCTGGCCGTGGCGAATGCCGCAGGTATTAAGAAGCCGGTCTACAGTAACGGGCAGGCAGTAAAAGATGACCCTGATTACTCCGTTGCGCTCGGCGCTGACGGCATTGCGCAAAAACTGCAGATTGAAAAAAATCTGAAGGACGTGACCGAGCTGAATGCGGATTTCCAGAACCGGGAATACTACCTGGCACAGCTGAAAAAACTCTCCTTTGCCGACGTCAAACTTGAGCCCTTCAGGTACCAGCTTTCACCGTCCATGCCGGTGAAAAAAGATGGCCCGGGTAAAGCCCTGATTGTCCTTCTGTCGGCAATCCTGGGTGGGCTGTTTGCCTGCGGTAGCGTTTTACTGCGTGAGGCGATGCTCACCCGTAATCCTCTGCCAGAGCCGGTGACGGAATAACCTCTGCAGATTAAAAAGGCGCTGACTTCAGCGCCTTTTTTTATGGCTGCCGGTTGTGTTAAAAAAGATCCTGGATAATAAGGAGGGATGATGAAAACGATCGGCCTGATAGGTGGAATGAGCTGGGAATCGACAATCCCTTATTACCGCCTGATTAACGAAGGAATAAAGCAGCGTCTGGGTGGTCTGCATTCCGCGAGTCTGCTGCTGCACAGCGTGGATTTTCATGAAATAGAAGCGTGCCAGTCGAGCGGAGAATGGGATAAAGCCGGGGAGATCCTGGCCCAGGCGGCGCTGGGGCTGGAGCGTGCCGGCGCCGAAGGGATCTTGCTCTGTACCAACACTATGCACAAAGTGGCGTCGCACATTGAGGATCGCTGCCCGCTGCCGTTCCTGCATATCGCTGATGCCACCGGGCGTGCGATTGCGGCATCCGGTATACGCCGCGTGGCGCTGCTGGGTACGCGCTACACCATGGAACAGGATTTTTATCGTGGGCGTTTGCACAGTGAGTTCGGCATCGAAAGCCTGATCCCTGATGAGCATGACCGGGCGCGTATCAACCAGATCATCTTTGACGAACTCTGCCTCGGTACCTTCAGCGAGTCATCCCGGGCGTATTACGTCAGCGTGATTGAAAAGCTGGCGCAGCAGGGGGCTGAAGGGGTGATCTTCGGCTGCACGGAGATCGGCCTGCTGGTGCCGGTTGAGCGAAGCCCTGTTCCGGTATTTGATACCGCCGCCATTCACGCAGCGGATGCCGTAGCGTTTATGCTCTCATAATGGCGCTTGTCGATCAGGTAAGCGAAGCGCTACCTGGCGCGCGTGCGCCACTAAGTGTTCGGTGAACGCATCTACCAGTGCGGAAGACGGGCGGTGCAGCGGACGGATCAGGCTCACGGTGAACGGAACGGAAATGCTGAAGCGGCGGATAACGATCCCGCTTCCGGCATAGTCCAGCGCCGTCAGCGGGTTAACGACCGCGACGCCGACGCCTGCCCGCACCATTGCACAGATTGAGGCTGCGCTGTGCGTCTCCACGACCATTCGCCGTTTTACCTGATGCTCGGCAAACAGCGTATCCAGGAGCTGTCGGTAACTGTCGGTCTGCGACAGACTAATGTAGTTTTCCCCGTGAAAATCCTCGGGTGTGAGCACGCTCTTTCCGGCAAGCGGATGTCCGGCCGGGAGAACGCACACTTCATCTAAAGAGAGTAATTCCATGCGTTCTGTTCCCGCGGGGGTAGAGAGGGTTTCGGTGAGTCCTAAATCATGACGTTGCGCCGAAAGCCACTCTTCCAGCAGCGGGGATTCCTGCGGCACGATAGTGAGGCTGACTTCAGGATAGCGCGTCAGAAAAGGCTGTAGCAGCGTCGGCAAAAAGGATTGCGAAAAGACCGGCAGGCAGACAATCGACAATTCGCCCTGACGAAACTCGCGCAGGCTTTCTGCCGCACTCACTATTCTGTCCAGCCCGTACCAGGAACGCTGCACTTCTTCGAACAAACGTAACCCCTGCACTGTTGGGTGCAGCCTTCCCCGGGTGCGCTCAAACAGCTTTAGCCCCAGCACTTTCTCGAAGCGCGCCAGCTCGCGGCTGACTGTCGGCTGTGAGGTATGCAGCATCTGCGCGGCTTCGGTGAGGTTACCGGTGGTCATCACGGCGTGAAAAATCTCAATCTGGCGTAAGTTGACGGCGGGCATGGGGCACCTGAAGGCTGAGGGTTATCCATATCATTTTTGCATAGACTCGGGATAAAACGATATTTTTTATTCTCTTTGCGCTGTGGCGTAATCATAAAAAATTTGATGACCCGGAGATGACCATGCCACGCCCGCTCAACCAGACTGATACCGATTTAAATGCTGACAACCTGCTGCGCCTGCCTGCCGAGTTTGGCTGCCCGGTGTGGGTTTATGACGCGCAGATCGTTCGCGAAAAGATCGCCGCCCTGCATCAGTTTGACGTGGTGCGTTTTGCCCAGAAGGCCTGTTCCAATATTCATATCCTGCGTCTGATGCGCGAGCAGGGGGTAAAAGTTGACTCCGTGTCACTGGGGGAAATCGAGCGCGCGCTGGCGGCGGGTTTTGATCCAAAAGCTGACAGCGATGCGATCGTCTTTACCGCCGATGTCATCGACGATGCCACCCTGGCGCGCGTGCACGAACTGCAGATCCCGGTGAATGCCGGGTCTGTGGATATGCTGGAGCAGCTGGGTCAGGTTTCTCCTGGCCATCGCGTCTGGCTGCGCGTGAACCCGGGCTTTGGCCATGGTCACAGCCAAAAAACCAACACCGGCGGTGAAAATAGCAAACACGGGATCTGGTATGCCGATATGCCTGCTGCGCTGGAGGTGCTGCAGCGTTACAACCTGAAGCTGGTGGGCATTCATATGCACATTGGCTCTGGTGTGGATTATGGTCATCTGGAGCAGGTGTGCGGCGCAATGGTGCGCCAGGTGGTGGACTTCGGGCAGGATCTGGAGGCGATCTCCGCCGGTGGTGGTCTCTCCATTCCTTATCGTGAAGGCGAAGAGGCGATCGATACCGATCACTATTACGGCCTGTGGAGCGCCGCGCGTGACCAAATTGCCGCGCATCTGGGCCACGCGGTGAAACTGGAAATTGAGCCGGGTCGTTTCCTGGTGGCGGAAGCCGGCGTGCTGGTGTCGCAGGTGCGCAGCGTGAAAGAGATGGGCTCTCGTCACTTCGTGTTGATTGACGCGGGCTTTAACGATCTGATGCGTCCGTCCATGTACGGCAGCTATCATCACATTACCGCACTGGCTGCCGACGGCCGCGATTTAACGCAGGCGCCTCGCGTTGAGACCGTCGTTGCAGGGCCGCTGTGCGAATCGGGTGACGTATTTACTCAGCAGGAGGGAGGTAAAGTGGAAACCCGCGCGCTGCCAGAGGTTAAACCGGGTGATTATCTGGTACTGCATGATACCGGTGCCTACGGGGCGTCGATGTCCTCTAACTACAACAGCCGCCCGCTGCTGCCGGAAGTGCTGTTTGATAACGGCAAGGCGCGGCTGATCCGCCGCCGCCAGACTATTCAGGAACTGCTGGCGCTGGAACTCGTCTGAGTAAAGTAGGGCCCGGTGGTGACCGAATCGCGTAAGACCAGCGTGCCGGTAAACGGCGGGATCGCATCGACCGGCTGGTTTTTTGCCAGCCGGATCGCCTGATCGATGGCGGTGATTATCATACTGTCGATGGGCAGATAGACCGATGACAGCGCAGGCTCCAGCCATTTCGCGCTGGGGGCATCGTCAAAGCCGAACAGGGAAATATCCTGCGGGATCTTCAGTCCCGCCTGATGCAGCGCTTTGGACGCACCCAGCGCCATATCATCGTTACAGGCAAACAGGGCGCTGAACGACACACCTTCGGCAATCAGCTCTTTGCACAGCTCATATCCCTGCGTCATGCCCGCGTCGCCGTATTTAATCCGACGCTCGTCCAGACGAATACCGTGCTTTTCCAGCGCCTTGCGGTAGCCCATCAGCCTCGCTTTCCCGGTGGGGGTGTGGATTGGGACGGTGATACAGGCGATTTCCCGGTGGCCCTGATTGATCAGGTAATCCACGGCCTTAAACGCGGCATCCTGCTGTTCGAAGAAAACGCAGCGATCCGGCGCCTGGCTCACTTCACGGTTAATGACCACCAGCGGCGTTTGTACGGTATTCATCAGCTTGATGATCGCTTTTTCACTCATATAGCGCGTGTAAAGCACGATGGCATCACACTGGCGATCGGCCAGCATCTGCACCGCCTGTTCTTCCTGTTCCGGCGCGTCGTGGCCATCGGTGACGATCAGCTGTTTCCCGTGGGTTTCGGTCTGCCGCGACGCCTGTTGCAGAAGGCGGCCAAAGTAAAAGCCATCGAAGGTCGAGACCACCAGACCAATGCTGTTGCTGGTCTGGTTTGCCAGGGAACGCGCGAGAAAGTTCGGGCGATAGCCCAGCTCTTCCATCGCCGCAAACACCTGCTGGCGCGTACTCTCTTTAACCTGACCTGTGCCGTTCAGCACGCGCGATACCGTGGCCTTCGACACGCCCGCACGCAGTGAGACATCCAGCATTGTTGCCATTCTACATTCCTGATTCCACGTATTGGTCTGCAGTTTAACACAGACCTCACGGCGTATAAGCGATGCGGAAAGGGCAAAAACTCTGCCACGATCACGCTTTTCGGTAACGATTCGTCAGCCGACATCCTTGCCTGCCGGCAGTAAAACGATTCTGATAAGATAATCGACAAACCGAGCGGGAGTCGTCAGGCCTGCATATTCATTGAAAAACTCAGGTGAAACGTGAAAAAGAGTGTCATCCTTCCGCTTTATCATGCGCCGCAGTATGCGCAGCAGGTGACCGACTGGATCTGGCAGGCTTTTGGCGAGGGGCTTCCACGGGAATTTTTCCACAGCATCGTGGAGCATAGCCAGACGCCGGGGGCATTACCGCTGACCTTTATTGCCCTGGAAGACGAACGGCTTGTGGGCACGGTGGGGCTCTGGCGCTGTGATCTCATCACCCGACAGGATCTCTTTCCATGGCTGGCGGCGCTGTACGTTGACGACGCGGCGCGCGGCAAAGGGCTGGCGGGGCAGCTTCAGCAACATGTTATTTCCTGCGCCGCGCAGGCGGGGTATGAGACGCTCCATCTGTGGTCTGCCTGCCGTGACTTCTATGAACGTTACGGCTGGCAGTACATTGGCGATGCGCTGGAGTACCCGGATAAGACGGTACACCTTTACCGTTATTCGCTCTGCGCTTCCGCAGGCGACGCGACGGAGTGACGGCGCACTAAGGTTGGGCTGAAGAGATGGGTAATATCCGGCGGCTGGCGTTGCTCGGCCAGCGCTAACGCCAGCTCCGCGGCCTGCGTTGCCATCGTGATGATCGGGTAACGTACGGTAGTCAGGCGCGGGCGGACGTAACGGGAGACCAGCACATCATCAAAGCCAATCAGTGAGATTTCTGCCGGCACCTCAATCCCGTTGTCATTCAACACCCCCATCGCCCCTGCGGCCATGGAGTCGTTATAGCTGGCCACTGCCGTAAAGTTTCGGCCGCGACCCAGCAGTTCGGTCATCGCCTGTTCGCCGCCGCTCTCATCCGGTTCACCGTAGGCTACCAGCCGGTCATTACACGGCAGACCGTTTTCGCGCAGGGCATCGTAGTAGCCTTGCAGACGGTCTTCAGCATCAGAAATCGGGTGATTTGAGCAGAGATAGCCAATCCGGGTGTGGCCCTGTTGGATCAGGTGACGGGTAGCAAGCCAGGCACCGTAGCGATCGTCGAGCGCCACGCAGCGTTTTTCGAAGCCGGGAATAATACGGTTGATGATTACCATCCCGGGGATCTGCTTCATCAGATGAATCAGTTCGGCATCCGGGATCATTTTGGCGTGAACCACCAGCGCCGCGCAGCGGTGGCGGATCAGCTGCTCGATGGCCTGGCGTTCTTTTTGCTCATTATGATAGCCATTGCCGATCAGTAAAAAATTGCCTGTCTGATAAGAAACCTGTTCAACCGCTTTTACCATGGCACCGAAAAAGGGGTCAGAAACATCTCCCACTACCAGACCAATGGTTTCTGTGGCCTGCTGGGCGAGCGCGCGGGCATTGGCATTGGGATGATAGTTCAGAGATTCCATGGCGTTTTGTACCGCCTGGCGCGATGCGTCACTGGCTTTTGGGGAGTCGTTAATCACACGCGAGACGGTGGCTACCGAGACACCTGCCAGACGGGCCACATCCTTTATTGTCGCCATTCAATACCTTCTTATTGGGGGTAAGCGTTTACACACCAAATAGTGTTGCGGAAAAGCGCCGCGCATTCAAGGGGAGCGGATCCCCGCTCTCCACAAACGTGACGCAGAACAACCCTGGCGGTGTAATCGTTACACGCGCAGTCATGTCTGAAGAATGTCATTCTGAACCTTTAGTTACACTTTGCCTCAGGCTGTTGCGATTGTCAGATGGCGAGGACGTGAAAGAGATTGCTAAAGTCGAGATCCCAGAGGTATTGATTGGTGAGAATTCTTAGTACGGTTTCGTACTCATCTCTTGCACCAACCTGCGCGGATGCGCAGGTTTTTTTTCGCCTCCATTTTTGCTGTCGCTCCCGTATCACTTCTCGTGTAATCTGCCACCATTTACTATCAACCCTTCACACTGGCTGGCAAAGGGAGTTGAGATGCTATTTGGGTTCTTCCGTACACTTTTCCGTATCCTCTTTCGCATCCGCGTCACGGGCGATGCCCAGGCGCTTCGCGGTGAACGCGTTTTAATCACACCAAATCACGTTTCCTTTATCGATGGCATTCTGCTGGCACTGTTTTTGCCCGTGCGTCCGGTGTTTGCGGTCTATACATCCATTAGCCAGCAGTGGTACATGCGCTGGCTCACGCCGTTGATTGATTTTGTGCCGCTCGACCCGACAAAGCCGATGATGATTAAACATCTGGTCCGTCTGGTAGAGCAGGGGCGCCCGGTGGTCATTTTCCCGGAAGGGCGTATCTCAGTGACCGGATCGCTGATGAAGATCTACGACGGTGCGGGGTTTGTCGCGGCGAAGTCAAAAGCGACCGTGGTGCCGCTGCGCATTGAAGGGGCGGAGCTGACCCATTTCAGTCGTCTGAAAGGGCTGGTGAAGCAGCGTCTGTTCCCCACCATCACGCTGCATATTCTGCCGCCAACGTCGCTCCCGATGCCCGACGCGCCGCGTGCCCGCGATCGCCGTAAGATCGCCGGGGAGATGCTGCATCAGATCATGATGGAAGCGCGTATGGCCGTTCGTCCGCGCGAAACGCTGTACGAATCCCTGCTTTCTGCGCAGTACCGCTATGGCGCGAAGAAAAACTGTATCGAAGACATCAACTTTACCCCGGATACCTATCGCAAACTGCTGACCAAGACCCTGTTCGTGGGCCGCATACTGGATAAATACAGCAAAAAGGGCGAAAAGATTGGCCTGATGCTGCCTAACGCGGGCATCAGCGCGGCGGTGATTTTTGGCGCGGTTTCACGGGGCCGTATTCCGGCGATGATGAACTACACGGCGGGTGTGAAGGGGCTGACCAGCGCCATCACCGCCGCTCAGATTAATACCGTCTTTACCTCCCGTCAGTTCCTGGACAAAGGCAAGCTCTGGCATCTTCCCGAGCAACTCACGCAGGTGCGCTGGGTCTTCCTGGAAGATCTGAAAGCGGACGTGACCACCGGCGACAAGCTGTGGATTTTTGCGCATCTGCTGATGCCGCGTCTGGCCCAGGTCAAACAGCAGCCGGAAGATGACGCGATTATCCTCTTCACATCGGGTTCTGAAGGCAACCCAAAAGGCGTTGTCCACAGCCACAAGAGCATTCTGGCAAACGTTGAGCAGATCAAAAGCATTGCCGACTTTACCGCGAACGACCGGTTTATGTCGGCGCTGCCGCTGTTCCACTCCTTTGGCCTGACGGTCGGGCTGTTTACGCCGCTGCTGACCGGCGCTGAAGTGTTCCTCTATCCCAGCCCGCTGCATTACCGCATTGTGCCGGAGCTGGTGTATGACCGTAACTGCACCGTGTTGTTCGGGACTTCAACCTTCCTGGGTAACTATGCGCGTTTTGCCAATCCGTATGACTTCTATCGCGTGCGGTATGTGGTGGCTGGCGCAGAAAAACTGCAGGAGAGCACGCGTCAGATCTGGCAGGACAAGTTTGGTCTGCGCATTCTCGAAGGCTATGGCGTGACCGAGTGTGCGCCCGTGGTCTCGATTAACGTGCCGATGGCGGCGAAACCGGGAACGGTTGGCCGCATTCTGCCGGGGATGGACGCGCGTCTGCTGGCGGTGCCGGGCATAGAGGACGGCGGCCGTCTGCAGCTCAAAGGGCCAAACGTGATGAACGGGTATCTGCGCGTGGAAAACCCAGGCGTGCTGGAAGCGCCGACGGCGGAGAACGTCAACGGCGAGGTAGAAACCGGCTGGTACGACACTGGTGATATTGTCCGCTTTGATGAACAAGGCTTTGTACAGATCCAGGGACGTGCAAAACGCTTCGCCAAAATTGCCGGTGAAATGGTCTCTCTGGAAATGGTTGAGCAACTGGCGACCGCCGTGTCCGCCGAGAAGATGCACGCTACAGTCGTGAAGAGCGATGCCAGCAAAGGTGAGGCGCTGGTGCTGTTTACAACCGACAGTGAGCTTAAGCGCGACAGGTTACTCAGCTATGCGCGTGAACATGGTATTCCTGAGCTGGCGGTACCGCGCGATATTCGCTACCTGAAGCAGCTCCCGGTGCTGGGAAGCGGGAAGCCCGATTTCGTGACCCTGAAAGGCATGGTTGAAGAGGCGGAACAGCAAAATGCGTGAGTCAGTACACACTAACACCTCGCTCAGATCGAAAGGCATGCTGGCGGTCATTGCCGCGCAGTTTCTCTCTGCGTTTGGCGATAACGCGCTGTTGTTTGCCACGCTGGCGCTGCTGAAGGCCGAGTTTTATCCCGACTGGAGCCAGCCGATTCTGCAGATGGTGTTTGTGGGCGCTTACATTATATTTGCTCCCTTCGTCGGACAGGTGGCGGACAGCTTCCCCAAAGGTCGGGTGATGATGTTTGCCAACGGACTCAAGCTGCTGGGCGCAGCCAGTATCTGTTTTGGCTTCAATCCGTTTGTTGGCTATACGCTGGTGGGCATCGGTGCTGCCGCCTACTCCCCGGCGAAGTATGGCATCCTCGGAGAGCTGACCACGGGGGATAAGCTGGTCAAAGCCAATGGCCTGATGGAGTCCTCAACGATTGCCGCTATCCTGCTCGGCTCCGTCGCGGGCGGCGTCCTGGCCGACTGGCATGTTCTGGCGGCCCTGGGCGTGTGTGCAGTGGTGTATGGCGGGGCGGTCGTCGCTAACCTGTTTATTCCGAAGCTGCCGGTGGCTCGCCCGGGCCAGTCCTGGCGCTTTAAGCCAATGACCGGCAGCTTCTTTACTGCCTGTCGTGTGCTGTGGCGTAACGGTGAAACCCGTTTCTCCTTGATGGGCACCAGTATGTTCTGGGGCGCAGGCGTTACGCTGCGCTTCCTGCTGGTACTGTGGGTGCCAGTGGCGCTGGGGATCACCGACAACGCGACGCCAACCTATCTGAATGCGATGGTGGCTATCGGGATTGTGGTTGGGGCAGGCGCGGCGGCGAAGCTGGTCACGCTTGAGACGGTAGCGCGCTGCATGCCGGCAGGGATCCTTATTGGCGTGGTGGTGCTTATTTTCTCGCTGCAGCATGCGTTATTGCCTGCTTATGCGCTCCTGATCCTGATTGGTATTCTCGGGGGCTTCTTCGTGGTGCCGCTCAATGCGTTACTGCAGGAACGGGGCAAGCAGACCGTCGGGGCGGGAAATGCCATCGCGGTACAAAACCTGGGTGAAAACCTGGCGATGCTGTTGATGCTGGGGCTTTATTCACTGGCAGTAAAAGTGGGCGTGCCGGTGGTGGGGATTGGCGTCGGGTTTGGCGGGCTGTTTGCGATTGCGATTGCCGCATTATGGCTTTGGCAGCGTCGCCGTTGATCAGTGCGGCCTGATGCCCTCATCCCGGCCTTCTCCCACAGGGAGAGGGAGCAAACCCTAAAAACGGCAACGTGCGTTGCCGTTTTGCTTTTATTACGGTGCAGGGTATGTGTATACCTGATGCACCGCCTCAATCTCCGCTAACACCTCTTCACTCAGGTTCAGATGGAAACTCTCAATGTTGGTTTTCAACTGCTCCAGGGTGGTCGCGCCCAGCAGGGTGCTGGCAACAAACTGCTGACGACGCACGAAGGCAAGCGCCATCTGCGCAGGGTCAAGACCGTGACGCTTTGCGATATCCACATAGGCGGCAACGGCTTTCTGCGTCTGCTCGCCGCTGTAGCGGGTAAAGCGGCTAAAGAGAGTGTTACGCGCCCCGGCCGGTTTCGCCCCGTTCAGGTATTTCCCCGTCAGCGTGCCGAAACCGAGGCAGGAATAGGCGAGCAGTTCCACCTCTTCATACTGCGTCACTTCGGCCAGACCCACTTCATAGCTGCGGTTAAGCAGGCTGTACGGGTTCTGGATGGTGACGATGCGCGGCAGATCGTGTTTATCCGCCAGATGCAGATAGCGCATCACCCCAAAGGCCGTTTCGTTAGAGACGCCAATGTAGCGGATTTTCCCCGCGCGCTGGCACTCGGCCAGCGCTTCCAGTGTTTCCAGCAGCGTCACGGCAGGGGCGCTTTCATTCCAGCTGTAGCCAAGCTTACCAAAGCAGTTAGTGGGGCGCTGTGGCCAGTGTACCTGGTACAGATCGAGGTAGTCGGTCTGCAGACGCTTCAGGCTGGCATCCAGCGCGGCGCGGATATTTTTGCGATCGAGGATCTGATTCGGGCGGATCCCGGTATCGTTGTTGCGCGCCGGGCCACTGACTTTTGAGGCGATCACCAGCTTTTCACGGTTACCGTG
Organism: Enterobacter sp. BIDMC92; assembly: GCF_001030225.1. Taxonomy (NCBI): domain Bacteria; kingdom Pseudomonadati; phylum Pseudomonadota; class Gammaproteobacteria; order Enterobacterales; family Enterobacteriaceae; genus Enterobacter; species Enterobacter sp. BIDMC92. The sequence continues at coordinate 3,880,885 of NZ_KQ087598.1, read as the reverse complement.
TTTTGCCAGCCAGTTACCTACATACGTTTCGGTAAGTCCCTGCGTTTCCGGACGGGGGGGAACAGGGTACATCTCTGCGACATCAATCAGGTTAATGCCCTGGCTGACGGCATAATCGAGTTGTGCATGGGCATCGGCTTCGCTGTTTTGTTCACCAAATGTCATCGTGCCCAACCCCAGTTGGCTAATTTCGAGAGCGCTGTGGGGGATACGGTGATAATGCATAGCCGGCTTCCTCATGAGACATATAGACCGCGTCAGGGTGTTCCCGACAAAGGAATATAAACATGGCAGAGGGGAAGCAAAAGGGGAAGAAAAAAATCAAAAAGGCCAGCAAGCTACTGACCTCTCTCTGTTTATCGCTCGATAATTTGCGAGACTTCGTCGCGATTGATCTGCATTTTATTGCCTTCCTGGTCGCGGTAGCTGACCAGACCGGTATCATCATCGACTTCGGGTTTGCCGTCAGTCAGGATCATTCGACCGTCTTTTGTTGCCATGACGTAATCGCTGCTACAACCCGATACGGCAAAGGCTAAACCGACTGCTGAAACTAACACTGCCCATTTTTTCATCGTTATTGTCCTCATCTGGCTCGTATCAAATCATAGTCTAGTATTAACCCGATATGGCGAATGGAGAAAGCGGTAAAATCTTAAAAACCAGGTGATTATGTTTGAGAGCTCTCAAAATAAGTAAAAAACTATGTGTTAAGCAGGAAATGGCGTGCCAGCAGCGCGCCGGTAAAATTCTTTTTGAGATAAAAACCGCGCGGCAGGGTCAGTATGGGTTCACCGTGTGCGCCGATGGCCTCAGTGAGCGCTTTGCTGTTCGCCGCTTTCGGACGCAGCTGTAACACTTCTCCGTGTCGGGCAGTAATGCGCTCGACCTGCCCAAGCACAATCATGTCCATCAGCTCCTCCCAGTCCAGACGCAGCTGGTGCTCCTCATCATCAGTTGGGCTCCAGAGCAGCGGGGCGCCAATGCGACGATCGGCCAGCGGGATCGCCCGCTCGCCTTCAACCGGTACCCACAGGACGCGCTTCAGCTTATGGCGAACATGGCTGGTTTCCCACGTTACGCCGGTATTGCCGGTTAATGGCGCAACGCAGACAAACGTGGTTTCAAGCGGCTTCCCCTGACGGTCTATGGGAATGGTTTTTAACTCCACGCCAAGGGCGGCAAAATCTTGCTCAGGTTTACTCCCTGCGCTGGCACCCAGCCAGAGCTCGAGCAGCATGCCGATCCAGCCTTTATCCCGTTTCTGATCCTTCGGGATCGGGAGCCCTGCCATTGCGGCCAGCTCGCCAAGCGAAAAGCCTGCCAGGCGCTGGGCCTGTTGTAGCAACAGGCTCTCGCTGGAGGGCGGTGAATGCAAGGGTGTAAGCGGATGCATGATGGTAACCTTTTGATTAAAAAATAAACGAAGAAATTGTCCCCTGTGGATAGAGTTTAACTTTTTCTGTACCAATATGACATGTCTATGATTTATTGGATATTTTGTCGCGTTGAAATCGTTTCACCGTGGGCGGAAAAGCGGTTGTTCAAATCTGGTCACTGACAATGAACAGGATCTTACACCATGTTATCCACAGAAAAATGGGATAACTGGGCATAACCCTGACTACTGTTTCAATTTACAGCCTTGACGTGCGATGAAAATCGAATTTTCACACAAATTGTGACTAACTTATTGGCACAATCTGTGGATAAAACCGACGCTGTTCGATCTTTCATCAGCACAACGATCTCTGATGTGATGATCGTCACGCTATTCTGCTTTTTGTTTACCGATCTGCATTTAACTAGCTGTAAATAAAGAAATTATACTAAGGTGGCATAAGAGGGAGACCGGCGGTGATAAAGGTTGTTCATCGGTAATCAGACACTTCTTCACAACTATATCCACAGAAAAGGTGAATAAAATTCCCCTCGCTGCATCACATCTGTTTATAACTCAGCACTTATTTGTGAGTTATTCAAATGTTATTAGGTTGCAGGCCTGTAAGAGAGTGGTTTACCGCCTCCTTGTAGTGTGAAACAATCATTCATATATAAGGTTTAGTTTGGGGTAGTCCGGTGATTGATGACGATGGCTACCGCCCGAACGTAGGAATAGTAATTTGTAATCGTCAGGGCCAGGTAATGTGGGCCCGGCGGTATGGTCAGCACTCCTGGCAGTTCCCGCAAGGCGGGATCAATCCGGGAGAGTCCCCAGAACAAGCGATGTACCGGGAGCTTTTTGAAGAGGTCGGTTTAAGCCGGAAAGATGTTCGTATCCTGGCTTCGACCCGCAACTGGTTGCGTTACAAGTTACCGAAACGTTTGGTGCGTTGGGACACAAAGCCGGTTTGTATCGGCCAGAAACAGAAATGGTTTCTGTTGCAGTTGGTGGGTAACGATTCAGACATCAATATGCAGACCAGCAGTACGCCGGAGTTTGATGGCTGGCGCTGGGTGAGCTATTGGTATCCTGTTCGTCAGGTCGTGTCATTTAAACGCGATGTTTACCGTAGGGTGATGAAAGAGTTTGCAAGTGTGGTGATGCAGCTTCAGGAGATCCCGCCTAAGCCGCAGAGCGCACCTGCCTGGCGACGTAAAAGAGGTTAAGCTACGCAAATCATGCTCACCCGCTTGCGAGAAATAGTCGAGAAGGTGGCCAGTGCGCCGCGTCTGAACGAGGCGCTGAATATTCTGGTCACTGACATCTGTCTTGCGATGGAGACCGAGGTCTGTTCGGTGTATCTGGCCGACCACGATCGACGCTGCTATTACCTGATGGCAACCCGTGGTTTGAAAAAACCACGTGGGCGCACTGTAACCCTCGCATTTGATGAAGGTATTGTGGGTCTGGTTGGACGGCTGGCTGAACCCATCAACCTTGCTGATGCGCAAAAACACCCCAGCTTCAAATACATTCCTTCCGTAAAAGAAGAGCGCTTCCGCGCTTTCCTCGGTGTGCCGATTATCCAGCGTCGTCAGCTGCTCGGCGTGCTGGTTGTCCAGCAGCGCGAGCTACGTCAGTACGATGAAAGCGAAGAGTCTTTCCTCGTGACGCTGGCTACGCAGATGGCGGCCATCCTCTCTCAGTCTCAGCTTGCCGCGCTCTTTGGTCAGTACCGCCATACGCGCATTCGTGCCCTTCCGGCCTCGCCAGGGGTGGCGATTGCTGAAGGCTGGATGGACGCCACGCTGCCGTTGATGGAGCAGGTTTACGAAGCCTCAACGCTTGATGAAGCGCTTGAGCGCGAGCGCCTTACCGCCGCGCTGGAAGAGGCGGCGAATGAATTTCGCCGCTACAGCAAACGTTTTGCCGCAGGCGCGCAGAAAGAGACGGCGGCCATTTTTGACCTCTATTCGCACCTTCTCTCCGATGCGCGTCTGCGCCGTGAGCTTTTTGCGGAGGTGGATAAAGGCTCGGTCGCGGAGTGGGCAGTTAAGAAGGTTATCGAAAAATTTGCCGAGCAATTTGCGGCGCTGACTGACGGTTACCTGAAAGAGCGGGCCGGGGATCTACGGGCCCTCGGACAACGGCTGCTGTTCCACCTTGATGACACCATTCAGGGGCCGAATGCCTGGCCAAAACGGTTTATTCTGGTCGCCGATGAACTCTCGGCAACGACGCTGGCTGAACTGCCCCAGGACAGGCTGGCCGGTGTCGTGGTGCGCGATGGGGCCGCTAACTCCCATGCCGCTATTATGGTGCGCGCGCTGGGTATTCCGACCGTTATGGGGGCGGATATCCAGCCGTCGGTTCTGCATCGACGGACGCTGGTGGTGGACGGCTATCGCGGAGAGCTGCTGGTCGATCCTGAGCCGGTTCTGCTCCAGGAATACCAGCGTCTTATCAGCGAAGAGAATGAATTAAGCAAGCTGGCAGAAGATGACGTTAACCTGCCCGCACAGCTTAAAAGCGGTGAGCGGATCAAAGTGATGCTCAATGCCGGTTTAAGCCCTGAGCACGAAGAAAAGCTTGGCAGCCGCATCGACGGTATTGGCCTGTACCGCACTGAGATCCCGTTCATGCTGCAGAGCGGTTTCCCCTCCGAAGAGGAGCAGGTGGCGCAGTATCAGGGCATGCTGCAGATGTTTAACGACAAACCGGTCACCCTGCGTACGCTGGATGTCGGGGCGGATAAACAGCTGCCTTATATGCCGATCAGTGAGGAAAACCCGTGCCTGGGCTGGCGTGGGATCCGCATTACGCTCGATCAGCCTGAGATCTTCCTGATCCAGGTGCGCGCGATGCTTCGCGCCAATGCGGCGACGGGTAACCTCAGCATTCTGTTGCCGATGGTCACCAGCATTGATGAGATCGACGAAGCGCGACGGCTGATTGAACGCGCAGGCCGTGAAGTGGAAGAGATGATTGGCTATGCGATCCCGAAACCGCGGATTGGGGTGATGCTCGAAGTGCCTTCCATGGTCTTTATGCTGCCGCAGCTGGCAAACCGGGTTGATTTTATCTCCGTCGGCACGAACGACCTGACGCAATATATTCTGGCTGTCGACCGTAATAATACCCGCGTCGCCAGTATCTACGATAGCCTGCATCCGGCGATCATTCGTGCGCTGGCGATGATCGCCCGGGAAGCGGAGCAGTACGGTATTGATTTACGCTTGTGTGGTGAAATGGCAGGGGATTCGATGTGCGTCGCGATCCTGATTGGTCTGGGATACCGCCATCTGTCGATGAACGGCCGGGCCGTCGCACGCGTGAAGTATCTGTTGCGCCATATCGATATCAACGATGCCCGCGAGCTGGCTGAACGCAGTCTTGAAGCGCAACTGGCAACCGAGGTTCGCCACCAGGTCGCCGCGTTTATGGAACGACGCGGCATGGGCGGTCTGATCCGCGGCGGCCGCTAATCGCCTTTCGCCCTCTCTCTGTGGGAGAGGGCACCTGCGCGCATAAAATCCTATACACATCTTTTACATCTCTGGCGCATCCTCCGCGCCCGCCTTATGCTATGATTCGCAACTTTGGAGCCTCTGCTTACGGCAGAATCGCATTTCTACCGCTGTCCACTTTCAGCGGAATAACAACATCTTGTGGTGACAGATGAACAGTGGTTATCTGCATTTTCCGGAATTTGATCCGGTCATTTTCTCAGTAGGACCTGTTTCGCTTCACTGGTACGGTCTGATGTACCTGGTGGGCTTCATTTTTGCCATGTGGCTCGCTGGCCGTCGTGCCAGCCGTCCGGGCAGCGGCTGGACCAAAAACGAAGTTGAAAACCTGCTGTATGCGGGCTTCCTCGGCGTGTTCCTCGGCGGCCGTATTGGGTATGTACTGTTCTATAATTTCCCGGTATTCCTGAACGATCCGCTCTATCTGTTCCGCGTCTGGGACGGCGGCATGTCCTTCCATGGCGGCCTGATTGGGGTGATCCTGGTGATGGTGATTTTTGCCAAACGCACCAAACGCAACTTCTTCCAGGTTTCCGATTTTATCGCACCGCTGATCCCGTTTGGGCTGGGCGCTGGCCGTCTGGGTAACTTCATCAACGGTGAGCTGTGGGGACGTGTCGATCCGAGCGTGTCCTTTACCATGCTGTTCCCGGGCTCGCGTGCGGAAGATATCGCCCTGCTGCCATCACACCCGGAGTGGCAGTCCATTTTCGATACCTACGGCGTTCTGCCGCGCCATATGTCTCAGCTGTACGAGCTGGCGCTGGAAGGCGTGGTGCTGTTTATCATCCTGAACCTGTTTATCCGCAAGCCACGTCCAATGGGGGCCGTGTCCGGTCTGTTCCTGATTGGCTATGGCGCATTCCGTATCATCGTCGAGTTCTTCCGTCAGCCGGATGCGCAGTTTACCGGCGAGTGGGTACAGTACATCAGCATGGGGCAAATCCTCTCCATTCCGATGATTGTCGCGGGTGCCATTATGATGATTTGGGCGTATCGTCGTCGTCCACAGCAACAACTTTCCTGAGGAACCATGAAACAGTATCTTGAATTGATGAAAAAAGTGCTCGACGAGGGCACGCCGAAAAACGACCGCACCGGTACCGGTACGCTCTCCATTTTTGGCCACCAGATGCGCTTCAATCTGCAGGAAGGCTTCCCCCTGGTGACGACGAAGCGCTGCCACCTGCGCTCGATCATTCATGAACTGCTCTGGTTCCTGCAAGGCGATACCAACGTTGCGTATCTGCACGAAAATAACGTCACCATCTGGGACGAATGGGCAGATGAGAACGGCAACCTGGGCCCGGTCTACGGCAAGCAGTGGCGCGCATGGCCAACGCCTGATGGCCGCCATATCGACCAGATCACCACCGTGATGAACCAGTTGAAGAACGACCCGGACTCGCGCCGCATCATCGTTTCCGCCTGGAACGTGGGCGAGCTGGATAAAATGGCGCTGGCACCGTGCCACGCGTTCTTCCAGTTCTATGTCGCAGACGGCAAGCTTTCCTGCCAGCTCTACCAGCGCTCCTGTGATGTGTTCCTCGGCCTGCCGTTTAACATCGCCAGCTATGCGCTGCTCGTTCACATGATGGCGCAGCAGTGCGACCTGGAAGTGGGTGATTTTGTCTGGACCGGTGGGGACACCCATCTCTACAGTAACCATATGGAACAGACACATCTTCAGCTGACGCGCGAACCGCGTGCGCTGCCGAAGCTGATTATCAAACGCAAACCGGCGTCAATCTTCGATTACCGCTTTGAAGATTTTGAGATTGAAGGTTACGACCCGCACCCAGGCATCAAAGCGCCCGTCGCTATCTGATGGGTTAAAGCGTGACACAACCGGTGCTTTAGAGCGCCGGTTTTTTTTCGCCATTATCCCCTTTCCCGACGCGCTATCCAGAAAGCGTGCAACACGCTGCAACTCTCCTGATCCTGCGGATAACGCCTCGTAAAACGATCATTCGTTGCTCGTCATGTCAACGGCGCTTCGCCACACTCCCGGTATGAACAAAGAGAACGGTTTTACGCTTATCGAAACGCTGGTCGCCATTTCGCTTGTGGTTGTCCTCAGCGCTTCAGGTCTGTATGGCTGGGACAGCTGGCAACGGCAGCAGCGTCTGTGGCAGACCGCCAGTCAGGTGCGAGATTACCTGGTGTTTCTGCGCAACCATGCCAACCGGCATAACCGCGACCACCAGATTACTCTTCAGCGGGTGGGCGAAAAAAGCTGTCTGATGAGTTCTGTCGTGCAGGCCTGCGAGAAAGGTAGCCCCTTTGTACTGATTCCGCTCTGGCCTGACGTGAAGGTGAGTGAGGTAACGCCCTCGCTAGGGTTCTATGGATTACGGAATACAGCGTGGGCAGGGCGGATACGCGTTCAAAGCCAGGCTGGAGAATGGCTGATCATTGTCTCCAATGGAGGGCGCATCAGGATGTGTAAGGTCTCAGAGGGAAGTCCATGTCGATGAGGCAGCGCGGTTTTTCACTGACTGAAGTGCTGATTGCCACGGCGGTAAGCAGCCTTTTACTGATAAGCGCATCGCGTTTCTTACCCGGCCTGCAGCGGGCGGTACTACTGCAATCCGGGCAACGAGAGCGGGAGGAAGAGGTCTGGCAGCACCTGTTTGCGATCGGCAAACAGCTTCAGCGTGCGGGATACTGCGCGGGAAACTGTCAGGGACAAGGGCTGTTAATCGGCAGGCAAGGACGCTGTGTCATTGTGCGTTGGGACGCCAACAGTAACGGCAAATGGGATAGCACAGGGTCAGAAAATGACAGCACCGGTTTTCGCCTGGAATCGGGGGCGCTGGAAACCCTGAGAGGGGCAACGTCGTGCGAAGGGAAGGGATGGGAAAAGCTCACGGACCCGGAAAGTCTGGCGATCACGCACTTTGCGGTGAGTAAAGCCGATCGCGCCGGTTTTGCCCCAGAGCTGAATATTGAACTGGCTGCTCTTCGTCAGGGGGAACAGGGTGAGCCCTGGCAGGCGCTGTACACGGTCACGGGGTACAACCTGTGAGGCGTCAACGCGGAATCTCTTCGCTGGCTCTGGTACTGCTTTTGCTGGTGCTCGGTACTCTGATCCTTACCGGCCTTAACCAGCAGCTCGTGACCTTTAGTACGCTCGTCGCGGGAGAGAGCCGGTCGCTCCAGCAACAGGCGTCTGTGCAGTCCGCGCTTGAGTGGGGACGCGTTCAGCGTTGGTCATCAGCGCCACAGGTTCAGTGCAAAAAGGTATTCTCCTCGCAGGTGTGTTTGCGTCCGCTGGGTGAAGCGCATGTGCTACTGATTGCCGGCGGCAATGACCTGCTGCTCTGGCGCGCAGGAGAGGTCATCGACGGGAAAATCCACTTTTCGCCGCATGGCTGGAGTGATTTTTGTCCACTACAGGAGAGTGCGTTATGCCAGCTGCCGTGAACAGAGAAAAGGGGTTTAGCATGGTGGAGGTTCTGCTGGCGATGATGTTGCTGGTGATGATCGTGACGGCACTGGCGGGTTATCATCGGGCGCTGGCGGCGCGGTTTGTCGTGTTTAACCAGTATCGCCAGCTTTGGCACCATGCCTGGAATCAGACACAGCTCTCAACAAAGAGTCTCCCCGCAGGCTGGCAGGCCAGTCGGGGGCAGACAACGCTCGCCGGATGTGTCAGCATCACGGTTACACTAATTTCTCCTCTGGGGCGGCGCGGTGAGTTAACGCGTCTGCATTGCCCGGTTAGCCAGTAGTCGGGAGCGTCTATGTTAAGGGTCTACCACTCAAATCGTCTGGATGTGCTGGAAGCACTGATGGAATTTATCGTTGAGCGCGAGCGGCTTGACGATCCTTTTGAGCCTGAAATGGTGCTGGTGCAGAGCACCGGTATGGCACAGTGGCTGCAAATGTCGCTTTCGCGTAAGTTTGGCATTGCCGCCAATATTGATTTCCCGCTGCCCGCGAGTTTTATCTGGGAGATGTTTGTCCGCGTATTGCCGGACATTCCGGAGCAAAGCGCCTTCAACAAGCAAGGCATGAGCTGGAAACTGATGGCGCTGCTGCCAGAAATGCTGCAGCACGATGAATTTGCCATGCTGCGCCACTACCTCAATGACGATACCGATAAACGCAAGCTGTTCCAGCTGGCGTCGCGCACCGCCGACCTTTATGACCAGTATCTGGTCTACCGTCCGGAGTGGCTGGCCCGCTGGGAAGCGGGTGAGCAGGTAGAGGGGTTGCCGGAGGCGCAGGTCTGGCAGGCTCCCTTGTGGAAAGCGCTGGTGGAACATACGGAGAAACTTGGCCAGCCTAAGTGGCACCGTGCCAACCTCTATCAGCGGTTTATCTCTGTTCTGCAAAACAGCAATGAACGACCGCCGCGACTGCCTTCCCGTGTGTTTATCTGCGGTATTTCGGCGTTGCCACCGGTTTACCTGCAAGCGCTGAATGCGCTGGGTAAACATATCGACATTCATATTCTCTTTACTAACCCCTGTCGCCAGTACTGGGGCGATATTCAGGATGGTCGCTGGCTTTCTCGACTGGTGAGCCGCCAGAGGCGACGCCTTTTTGAAGAGCGTACCGTCCCCCTGTTTAAGGACAGTGCCTCCGCCGCGCAGCTTTTCGATGAACACGGTATTCAGAACCTGCCCAATCCGCTTCTTGCCTCCTGGGGGAAGCTGGGGCGTGATTACATCCATATGCTCTCCGACATCACGTCATCAGGCGAAGGCGATGTGGATGCCTTCGTTGAAATCTCTCCGGACAGCCTGCTGCATCATATTCAGTCAGATATTCTGGATCTGGAAAACCGCGCCGTTATGGGCGTGACGGCGGACGAGTTTGAACGCAGCGACAGGAAACGAAAGCTGGATCCTGACGATCGCAGCATGACGATCCACGTTTGTCATAGCCCACAGCGTGAAGTCGAAGTGCTTCACGACCAGCTGCTGGCGATGCTGCAGGCGGATCCCGAGCTGACGCCGCGCGATATCGTGGTGATGGTGGCGGATATCGACAGCTACAGTCCCTTCATTCAGGCCGTGTTTGGCAGTGCGACGGGCGAGCGGTACCTGCCTTACGCCATCTCGGACCGTCGCGCCCGTCAATCTCATCCGGCGTTACAGGCATTTATCACGTTGCTGTCGCTGCCAGATAGTCGGTTTATCTCCGAAGATGTCCTTGCCTTACTGGATGTGCCCGTGCTGGCTGCACGCTTCAACATCAATGAAGAGGGGTTACGTTACCTTCGCCAGTGGGTTAACGAGTCTGGCGTGCGCTGGGGGATTGACGATGATAACGTCCAGGAGTTTGAACTTCCCCCAACCGGGCAGCACACGTGGCGATTTGGCCTGACGCGTATGCTGTTGGGCTACGCCATGGAAAGCAGCCAGGGCGAGTGGAACGAGGTTCTGCCTTACGATGAGTCCAGCGGCTTGATTGCGGAACTGGTGGGACATTTGGCGTCACTACTGATGCAGCTTAACCGCTGGCGACACGCACTGATGCAGCCGCGCCCGCTTGAAGAGTGGCTCCCGGTTTGCCGGGCACTGCTCAATGATTTCTTCCTGCCAGACAGCGATACCGAAGCGGCGATGGCCCTCATTGAAACGCAGTGGCAGGCTATCATCGACGAGGGGGTAAATTCCCACTATCACGAGGCGATTCCGTTGTCGCTGCTGCGGGATGAGTTGACGCAGCGGCTTGATCAGGAGCGAATTAGTCAGCGTTTCCTGGCGGGTCCGATCAATATCTGTACCCTGATGCCAATGCGTTCTATCCCGTTTAAAGTGGTTTGCCTGCTTGGCATGAATGACGGCGTCTATCCGCGCGCGCTGGCGCCGCTGGGGTTCGATTTGATGAGCGCAGACCCAAAACGGGGCGACCGTAGCCGCCGAGATGATGACCGCTATCTCTTCCTGGAAGCACTCATTTCCGCCCAGAGTAAGCTCTATATCAGCTATATCGGCCGTTCCATTCAGGACAACAGCGAGCGTTTCCCTTCGGTTCTGGTGCAGGAGCTGGTGGATTATATCGGCCAGAGCCACTACCTGCCGGGGGATGAAGAGCGCAACTGTGATGAGAGCGAGCAGCGGGTGAAAGCGCATATCACCTGTCACCACAGCCGCATGCCGTTTGATCCGGTGAATTACGTTGCCAGCGAGCGCCAGAGCTATGCCCAGGAGTGGCTGCCGGCGGCCAAAAAAGAGGGGAGCGCGCATACCGATTTCATTCAGGAACTTGACCCGCTACCGATTGATACCCTGACCGTCGAACAGCTTCAGCGGTTTTGGGCGCATCCGGTGCGCGCTTTCTTCCAGCAACGATTACAGGTCAACTTCCGCTCTGAAGAGAGCGAAATTCCTGATGCAGAACCCTTTACCCTGGAAGGGCTGGAGCGCTATCAGTTAAACCTGCAACTGCTGAATGCGCTGGTTGAAGAGGAAGATGCGGACAAACTTTACCGCCGCTACCGTGCGGCAGGGCAACTGCCTTATGGTGCGTTCGGGGAGATCGTCTGGGAGGCGCAGTGTCAGGAGATGACCGCTCTGGCAGAGCGCGTCAGAGCGTGCCGACAGCCCGGGAAGAGTATTGAAATCGACCTCAACTGTAATGGTGTGCAGCTTACGGGCTGGTTAACACAGGTTCAGCCAGATGGTCTGCTGCGCTGGCGGCCCTCAATGCTGAGCGTTTCGCAGGGATTGCAACTCTGGCTGGAACATCTTGTCTATAGTGCGGATGGCCATAAAGGCGAAAGCCGCATTTTTGTGCGCAAAGAGGGCGAATGGCGTTTCCCGCCGATGGAGGCGGAGCAGGCCTTACAATACCTGTCTTTGTACATTGAGGGCTACCGTCAGGGAATGAACAAACCGCTCCTGCTCCTGCCGGAAAGTGGTGGTGCCTGGATAAAAGCCTGTTATGACGCGCAGAATGATGCGATGTTAACGGATGAGGCGTCACTGCAGAAGGCGCGCAGTAAGTTTATGCAGGCCTACGAAGGAAACATGATGATGCGGGGCGAAGGGGAAGATGTCTGGTATCAGCGCTTATGGCGCGCGCTTGAACCCGAGTACTTTGAGGCGATCAAGGAAGAGGCGCAACGCTATTTGTTACCGTTGTTCAGATTTAATCAGTCCTGAGTGCTGTATAAAAATTGCGCAGTCAGGGGTGTTCATTTATGATGCACTTCTTATCACGGACTGATGTACCCAAAGAAAGAGATGTTGGCGTGTCCAGCACGCAGTTTGTTAATGATGTAGCCGTGATAAAGAGGTCGTAATGCCTGGCAGCACCTTGTTTAAAGCGTTGGTTTTGTTTGTCGCCCTTTGGGCACCTGTCACTCAGGCAGACTCCGGTTGGCAACCCGTTCAGGAAACTATCCGTAAGAGTGAAAAAGATACCCGTCAGTATCAGGCCATCCGCCTTGATAACGGCATGACCGTGCTGCTGGTTTCCGACCCGCAGGCGGTAAAATCCCTCTCGGCACTGGTGGTGCCGGTTGGGTCGCTAGAAGATCCTGAATCCCACCCCGGGCTTGCACACTATCTGGAACATATGACGCTGATGGGGTCAAAAAAATACCCGCAGCCAGATAGCCTGTCCGAATTTCTGAAAATGCATGGCGGCAGCCATAATGCCAGTACCGCCCCGTACCGCACGGCCTTCTATCTCGAAGTCGAGAACGATGCGCTGGAAGGGGCGGTCGATCGCCTTGCTGATGCCATCGCCGCCCCGTTGCTGGATAAAAAATACGCCGATCGTGAACGCAATGCGGTGAATGCCGAACTGACCCTGGCCCGCACGCGAGACGGTATGCGCATGGCTCAGGTGAGCGCCGAAACCATCAACCCTGCGCATCCGGGTTCTCGCTTCTCCGGCGGTAACCTGGAGACATTGAGCGACAAACCGAACAGCCCGGTTCTGGATGCGCTGCACGCGTTTCGCGATAAATACTACTCCGCCAATCTGATGAAAGCGGTTATCTACAGCAATAAACCGTTGCCAGAGCTGGCGGGCATGGCGGCGAAAACGTTTGGTCGGGTGCCGAATAAAAATATCGACCGGCCGCAAATAGATGTTCCGGTGGTCACGGATGCGCAAAAAGGCATCGTGATCCACTACGTGCCTGCGCTGCCGCGCAAAGTGTTACGCGTTGAATTTCGCATTGACAACAACACGGCACAGTTTCGCAGTAAAACCGACGAGCTGGTGACTTATCTCATCGGTAACCGTAGCCCGGATACGCTCTCTGACTGGCTGCAGAAACAGGGGCTGGCGGAAGGTATCCGCGCCGACTCCGATCCGGTGGTTAACGGGAACAGCGGCGTGCTGGCGATATCCGCAACCCTGACCGACAAAGGTCAGGCACACCGCGATGAAGTGGTGGCTGCAATCTTCAGCTACCTCTCTCTGCTGCGTGAAAAAGGCGTCGACAAGCGCTACTTTGATGAACTGGCGCACGTGCTGGATCTTGATTTCCGTTACCCATCGATAACCCGCGACATGGATTATGTGGAGTGGCTGGCCGATACCATGATCCGCGTGCCGGTGGAACACACCCTCGACGCGGTGAACATTGCCGACCAGTACAACCCTGAGGCGGTCAAAGCCCGTCTGGCGATGATGACCCCGGAGAATGCCCGCATCTGGTACATCAGCCCGGATGAGCCGCATAACAAAACGGCTTACTTTGTCGATGCCCCTTATCAGGTGGATAAAATCAGCGCCCAGACCTTTGCCGACTGGCAAAAGAAGGCGGGAGAGATCGCGTTAAAACTGCCGGAACTGAATCCCTATATCCCGGATGATTTCTCGTTGATCAAAACCGCGAAGGACTATCCGCATCCGGCACTTATCATTGATGAGCCGACGCTGCGCGTGGTGTATACCCCCAGCCGCTATTTCGCAAGCGAGCCAAAGGCCGACGTCAGCGTGGTGCTGCGTAACCCGAAAGCGATGAACAGCGCCAAAAATCAGGTGATGTTCGCGCTCAATGACTATCTTGCCGGGATTGCGCTCGATCAGCTTAGCAACCAGGCGGCCGTGGGCGGCATCAGCTTCTCCACCAACGCCAACAACGGTTTGATGCTCAATGCAAATGGCTATACCCAGCGTCTACCTCAGCTGTTCCAGGCGCTGCTGGAGGGCTATTTCAGCTATACGCCGACGGAAGAACAGTTTGAACAGGCCAAATCGTGGTATGCGCAGATGATGGATTCTGCGGAGAAGGGCAAAGCTTACGATCTGGCGCTTATGCCAGCGCAAATGTTATCGCAGGTTCCTTATTTCCAGCGCGAGGATCGCCGCGCGCTGTTGCCTTCGATCACCTTAAAAGACGTGCTGGCTTACCGTGACGCGCTGAAAACCAACACGCGCCCGGAGTTCCTGATTGTGGGCAATATGAGCGAGGATCAGGCCAAAACCCTGGCGCAGAATGTTCGCACTCAGCTCGGCTCTAAAGGCGATGAGTGGTGCCGCAACCAGGATGTGCTGGTTGAGAAAAAGCAGAATGTAATATTTGAAAAAGCGGGTAACAGCACGGATTCCGCCCTGGCCGCGGTATTTGTGCCAACTGGCTACGATGAATTCGCCAGTTCGGCGCAGAGTGCCGTGCTGGGCCAAATTATTCAACCGTGGTTCTATAACCAGTTACGCACGGAAGAGCAGCTCGGCTACGCGGTGTTTGCTTTCTCCATGAACGTGGGCCGCCAGTGGGGGCTGGGTTTCCTGCTGCAGAGCAGCGATAAGCAACCGGCATATCTCTGGCAGCGTTACCAGGCTTTCTTCCCGCAGGTGGAAGCAAAACTGCGCGCCATGAAGCCGGAAGAGTTCGCCCAGATCCAGCAGGCCGTCATTGCGCAGGTGATGCAGCCGCCGCAGACGTTGGGTGAAGAAGCCTCACAGCTGAGCAAAGATTTTGATCGCGGTAATCTGAAATTTGATTCGCGTGATAAAGTAGTGGCCGAGATAAAACAGCTGACGCCGCAAAAGGTTGCCGATTTCTTCCATCAGGCGGTGATTAAACCGCAGGGAATGACCATCCTGTCTCAGGTTTCTGGTAGCCAGAACGGGAAAACGGAGTACGTAAACCCGCAAGGCTGGAAAGTCTGGAAGAGCGTCAGCGCGCTGCAGCAATCTATGCCCTGGAGTAAGAAAGAATGACCGACACCGCTGAGCCCCTTAATCCCTTACGTTTACCTCTTCAGGGTGAACGATTGATTGAAGCCTCAGCGGGAACGGGAAAAACCTTCACCATCGCCGCGCTCTATTTGCGTCTGCTGTTAGGGCTCGGCGGCAACGCCGCTTTTCCCCGCCCGCTGAGCGTGGAAGAGCTGCTGGTGGTGACCTTCACCGAAGCCGCCACAGCAGAGCTGCGTGGCCGTATTCGCGCCAATATCCACGAGCTGCGCATCGCCTGCCTGCGTCAGAGCACGGATAACCCCCTTTATGCCAGTCTTCTGGAAGAGATTGCCGACAGGCAACAGGCCGCAGAGTGGCTGCTACTTGCCGAACGGCAGATGGATGAAGCCTCCGTCTTCACCATTCACGGTTTTTGCCAGCGCATGCTGAGCCTGAATGCGTTTGAATCCGGCATGCTGTTTGAACAACAGCTCATTGAAGATGAAACCGTACTTCGCTATCAGGCCTGCGCGGACTTCTGGCGTCGCCACTGCTACCCGCTACAGCGCGATATCGCCGAAGCGGTACATGCATTGTGGAAAGGCCCTGAGGCGCTGCTGCGCGCGATCGATCGTTATCTTCAGGGGGAAGCGCCGGTTATCAAATCTCCGCCGCCAGCGGATGAAACCCTGGCGTCACGCCATGAAAAAATCATCGCGCGAATTGTCGACATCAAACAAAAATGGATTGAATCAGTCGGCGAGATTGACGCCATTATTGAAAACTCCGGGATCGACCGCCGCAAATTCAACCGCGGCAATCAGGGGAAATGGATCGACAAGATCAACGCCTGGGCACAGGAAGAGACGCGGGGCTACCTGCTCCCGGACGCGCTGGAGAAATTCTCCCGGCGTTTCCTCGTCGAGCGCACCAAACCCGACGGTATTGTGCCTGAACATCCCCTGTTTGTGGCGATTGAAACCCTGCTGGCTGAGCCCTTAACGCTCAACGATCTGATGATAACCCGTGCCATGACGGAAATTCGCGAAGCCGTCGCCCGTGAGAAACGCCGCCGGGGGGAACTGGGATTTGACGATATGCTGAGCCGCCTTGATGCGGCTTTGTGCAGTGAAAATGGCGAAGCGCTTGCCGCCGCGATCCGCACCCGTTTCCCGGTGGCGATGATTGACGAATTTCAGGATACCGACCCTCAACAATACCGCATTTTCCGCCGTATCTGGCGCCAGCAGCCCGGCACCGCGCTGTTGTTAATCGGCGATCCTAAACAGGCTATCTACGCCTTCCGCGGTGCGGACATTTTCACCTACATGAAGGCCCGCAGCGAAGTTGAGGCGCACTACACCCTGGATACCAACTGGCGTTCGTCTCCCGGGATGGTGGAAAGCGTGAATGCGCTGTTCAGCCGCATGGATACGGCGTTTATGTTCCGGGAGATCCCGTTCCAGCCGGTAAAATTTGCTGAGAAAAATGCCTCGTTGCGCTTTGAGTTCAACGGCGAGACGCAGCCTGCCATGCGCTTCTGGCTGCTGGACGGTGAAGGGTGTGGCGTCGCCGACTATCAAAACGCCATGGCACAGCATTGTGCCGCGCAGATCCGTGACTGGCTCAGTGCGGGGGCTCGCGGCGAGGCGGTGCTCTGGAAAGGCCAGGATGCACTCCCCGTAAAAGCATCGGATATCACGGTGCTGGTGCGTAGCCGTCAGGAGGCCGCGCTTATTCGGGATGCCCTGACCCTGCTGAGTATTCCGTCCGTCTACCTCTCAAACCGTGACAGCGTCTTTGAAACGCTGGAAGCGCAGGAGATGCTATGGCTGCTGCAGGCCGTGCTGGCCCCGGAGCGGGAAAGCACACTGCGCAGCGCATTAGCCAGCGCGATGCTCGGGCTGAATGCCCGTGATATCGATGCGCTCAACAATGACGAGTCCGCATGGGATGCGGTGGTGGAAGAGTTTGTTCGCTACCGGGAGAAATGGCAAAAGCGCGGCGTGATGGCCATGGTGCGTGAGCTGATGGCACAGCGTCACATTGCGGAGAATATACTGGCAACCGCGGGCGGCGAGCGCCGGTTGACCGATATTTTACATATCAGCGAACTCCTGCAGGAGGCGGGCACGCAGCTGGAGAGCGAGCATGCTCTGGTGCGCTGGCTGGCACAGCAGATTGCCGACCCGAACAGCAATTCGTCCAGCCAGCAGATGCGTCTTGAGAGTGATAAACACCTGGTGCAGATCGTCACCATTCACAAATCGAAAGGGCTTGAGTATCCGCTGGTCTGGTTGCCGTTTATCGCCAATTACCGCGTGCAGGATCAGGCCTTTTACCACGATCGCGAGTCGTTCGAGGCGGTGCTCGATCTCAGCAACGCGGAATCCAGCGTTGAGCTGGCAGAAGCCGAACGTCTGGCGGAAGATTTACGCCTGCTGTACGTGGCACTGACCCGTTCGGTCTGGCACTGCAGTCTGGGCGTTGCCCCTCTGTTCCGTCGTCGCGGTGAAAAGACCGGGGAGAGCGATTTTCACCTGAGCGCGCTGGGGCGCTTAATTCAGCACGGCGAACCCAAAGACGCTGCGGGGTTACGGCAGTGTCTCGAATCACTTTGCGGGGAGCATGTTGCCCTGCATATTCCGGCACAACCGGATAATGACCGCTGGCAAATGCCGGAGCCGCGTGAGTCAGATCTGCATGCCCGCCAGGTGATACGCCCGATTGCTGACGACTGGCGCGTCACCAGCTACTCCGGTTTACAGCAGCACGGACAGAGTGTTGCGCTGGATCTGATGCCAAAACTGGACGTGGACGCGGCAGGAACCGGTAGTGTACTCGTTGAGCCGGTGCTTACGCCGCACCAGTTCCCGCGCGGCGCCTCTCCGGGCACGTTTTTGCACAGCCTGTTCGAAGAGCTCGATTTCACGCAGCCGGTTTCCGAAGAGTGGGTGCTGAAGATGTTACAGAGCGGCGGCTACGACGCACAATGGCAGCCGGTTTTGCGTGACTGGATCCACGCGGTTTTACACGCGCCGCTCACCACGCAGGGGGTCTCCCTCAGCCAGCTGACTGCCAGAGATAAGCAGGTCGAGATGGAGTTTTATCTCCCCATCGCCAGCCCGCTCAGGGCCGAGGCGCTCGATGGGCTGATCCGCGAGTACGATCCGCTATCCGCCGGGTGTCCGCCGCTGAACTTCCGCCAGGTGCAGGGGATGTTAAAAGGCTTTATCGACCTGGTTTTCCGCCATCAGGGGCGCTATTACCTGCTGGATTACAAATCGAACTGGCTGGGCGAAAACAGCGAAGCCTATACCCAACAGGCGATGGCGTCGGCCATGCAAATGCATCGCTACGATCTGCAGTACCAGCTTTATACCCTGGCGCTGCACCGTTATCTGCGTCATCGCATTGCTGATTATCGCTACGAAGACCATTTTGGCGGCGTGATTTACCTGTTCCTGCGCGGCGTGGATGCTAACGACCTGCGTTCCGGTGTCTTCAGCACGCGTCCGGCTGCGGAACTGATTGAAAAAATGGATAACCTGTTTGCTGCAGGCACGGAGGAGGTGGCATGACAATGCAGGCGCTACTGCTGGACGCGGTTGAACAACGATTACTGCGCCACCTTGATGTGCAGTTTGCTATGATGGTGGCGGGCGAAGAGCCAGCCGTGATGCTCGCCGCCGCCATTCTGAGCAAAGACGCGGGGGAAGGGCACGTCTGTCTGCCGCTGTCGCGTCTGGTGGTAGACGAGAAAATGCCCCCGGCTTTACAGGCCTGTTTCGCTCTGCTGGGTGACACCGTGGATTGGGAAGCGATATTACTCAGTTCGCCTGCCGTGAGCGGAACCGATACCGGTACGCCGATGATCCTCACCGGCGAGCGTTTGTATCTTAACCGACTCTGGCGCAACGAGCTGACGGTGGCGCGCTTCTTTAGTGAGACGAACGCCCCGCTTCCCTGCGATGAAGCGCAGCTTCGGCAGGTGCTGGATACGCTGTTTACCTCTGAGAACGAAACAGACTGGCAGAAAGTGGCGGCCGCCGTGGCGTTAACGCGACGGATCTCGGTGATATCTGGTGGCCCGGGCACCGGGAAAACGACCACCGTGGCAAAGCTGCTTGCTGCGCTGATTCAGCTCTCGGGTGAGCAAAAGTGCCGTATTCGCCTGGCGGCCCCTACCGGTAAAGCGGCGGCGCGTCTGACGGAGTCGTTAGGCGGGGCGCTGCAAAAATTACCCCTTACCGGCGAGCAGCTCGCGCTTTTCCCCAACGAAGCCAGCACGCTACACCGGCTGCTTGGCGCGCAGCCGGGTAGCCAGCGGCTGCGTTATCATGCTGGTAACCCCCTGCATCTGGATGTGCTGGTGGTGGATGAAGCGTCGATGATTGACCTGACGATGATGTCGCGTTTGATTGATGCGCTACCGCCTCATGCACGCGTCATTTTTCTCGGCGATCGTGACCAGCTTGCCTCCGTGGAGGCCGGGGCTGTACTCGGCGATATCTGCACCTATGCCAGCCTGGGGTATACCGCGGAACGCGCGCAGGAGTTGGCGCGTCTGACGGGATGTTCGCTCGCCTCTGAAAACCATTCCCTTGCGGGGGCTCTGCGCGACAGCCTGTGTCTGCTGCAAAAGAGCTATCGTTTCGGCAGCGACTCCGGCATTGGCCAGCTTGCGGCGGCCGTGAACCGCGGGGACCGTCACACCACCTGTGCGGTCTTTGACGGCACCTTTACGGATATTGAGAAAAAATCGCTGCAAAACGGGGAGGAGTATCAGGCGATGCTTGATGATGCTCTGCTGGGGTATCAGCATTTCCTGACGGGCGTACAGCAGCAACGCACACCGGAGCAGGTGATTGCCGCGTTTGGTGAATATCAGTTGCTCTGTGCGCTGAGGGAAGGGCCCTTTGGCGTCAGCGGCCTGAACGACAGGCTGGAACAGCTGCTGGCGCAAAAGCGTAAAATACACCGTACCCCGCATTCGCGCTGGTATGAAGGAAGACCGGTTATGATCTCCCGCAACGACAGTGCGCTGGGGTTGTTTAACGGGGATATTGGAATTGCGCTCGATCGCGGCCAGGGGCTGCGCGTCTGGTTCCAGATGCCGGACGGTAGCGTGAAGTCTTTCCAGCCGAGCCGTTTGCCTGAGCATGAAACCGCATGGGCGATGACGGTGCATAAATCCCAGGGCTCTGAGTTTAACCATGCGGCGCTGATCCTGCCCACGCAGCTATCACCCGTCATTACCCGCGAGCTGATCTATACCGCCATTACACGCGCGCATCAGCGCCTGTCGCTGTATACCGATGAACGCGTGCTGATGCAGGCGATTGCCACCCGCACGGAACGTCGAAGCGGGCTGAGCGCGATATTTGAGTCTCTGTAAACAAAAGCCCTCGCCGGACGGTGAGGGCGTCGTCTCACCCCAGATCCGCCATCAGCACTTTTGAGCGCCGCTGATAGTTGTACATCTCTTTCTTCGTTTCCGGCAGCGAATCAATATCCACCGGCGTAAACCCACGCTCCTGGAACCAGTGAATGCTGCGCGTTGTCAGCACAAACAGCTTGCTCAGGCCCATCTGGCGCGCCTGTGCTGCCACGCGCTCAAGCAGCATTTCACCGCGTGAAGAGCTGCGGTAGTCAGGATGCACCGCCACGCAGGCCATTTCGCCGATCTTCTCTTCCGGGAACGGATAGAGCGCGGCGCAGGCAATGGTCAGGTTATCACGCTGAATAATGGTGAATTTGTCGATCTCCATCTCCAGCTGCTCGCGCGAACGACGCACCAGAATCCCCTGCTGTTCGAGGGGGCGGATCAGCTCCAGAATGCCGCCGATATCGTTAATGGTGGCGCGGCGGATCTGCTCCGCACTCTCCATCACAATCTGGGTGCCGATACCGTCGCGGGAGAACAGCTCCTGCAGCAGGGCACCGTCTTCCTGATAGCTGATCAGGTGGCTACGGCGCACGCCGCTGCGGCAGGCTTTCACGGCGCCACGCAGAAAACGCACGGTCCCGGAGTGGTAATCGCCTTCTGCTTCCAGCGCTTCCACGCGGGCCTGGGCTTCATTCGGGAAGAGCTCTGGCACGATAACCCCTTCATCGTTCACGACCCCCTGGGAGGAGCAAAACCCAATCATTTTTTCCGCCTTCAGCTTGATCGCCAGCTGCGTGGCAATCTCTTCTGAAGTGAGGTTAAAGCTTTCACCGGTCACGGAAACCGCCACCGGACCCATCAGTACGATGGCACCGCTGTCGAGCTGGCGGTGAATGGCTTCTTCATCAATACGACGAATGCGTCCGCTGTGGCAGTAATCGACGCCATCGTCCACGCCGAGCGGCTGGGCAATGATAAAGTTGCCGCTCACGACGTTGATATGCGCGCCCTGCAGCGGCGTGTTGTTCAGGCTCATCGACAGGCGAGCCGTAATATCCAGCTGCAGCAGGCCAGCGGCCTGTTTCACCAGTTCAAGGGTTTTCGCATCCGTTACGCGGGTGTGTTTGTGATAAATCGGCTCGTGGTGATGAGCGGCCAGGTTGGCATCGATCTGCGGACGTGCGCCATAGACCACCACCAGGCGGATCCCGAGGCTGTGCAGCAGGCCAATGTCATTGACGATGCTGGAAAAATTTTCATGCTCAATGGCTTCGCCGCCAAGCATGATGACAAACGTTTTTCCCCGATGGGCGTTGATATAGGGAACAGAATGGCGGAATCCCTGGACCAGTTCGGTTCTACGCTCCTTCACCATGGCACAACCCTTAATGAATGTTTATTCGTAATTTCTGTATTTTTATTCGATTGTGGCCGCGTGTGCAAGCGTAAATTTCCCGCGACCCATAGAAAATAATAAGTAATCCGTGCGTTAGCACAGGATTGTTTACCCTTTTATAGATGACAGTTTATGCGTCATTCGTTAAAGTTTTCGGTCAATCTGGACATTTTGTATATCAATCAGTGTTCTTGCTCGGGAGAAGCATGTCGGGATCCAATTCAGCAATAAGCCGCCGCCGTTTGTTAAAAGGGGCCGGGGCAATGTGGTTGCTTAGCGTCAGTCAGGTCGGTCTTGCCGCCACCAGTCAGGTCGTGGCGGTGCGCGTCTGGCCGTCATCGACCTATACGCGCGTGACGGTCGAATCCAATCGCGTACTGAAATATAAGCAATTTGCCCTCAGTAACCCTGAACGTGTGGTGGTGGATCTCGAAGGTGTTAACCTCAACTCCGTGTTGAAGGGGATGGCGGCACAGATCCGCGGCGACGATCCGTTTATTAAATCGGCGCGCGTGGGGCAGTTTGATCCGCAAACCGTGCGCA
Source organism: Enterobacter sp. BIDMC92 (assembly GCF_001030225.1). Taxonomy (NCBI): domain Bacteria; kingdom Pseudomonadati; phylum Pseudomonadota; class Gammaproteobacteria; order Enterobacterales; family Enterobacteriaceae; genus Enterobacter; species Enterobacter sp. BIDMC92. The sequence continues at coordinate 3,858,545 of NZ_KQ087598.1, read as the reverse complement.
TGGTGTTTGAGCTGAAGCAGAACGTGAAGCCGCAGCTGTTTGCCCTTGCGCCTGTAGCCACGTTCAAAGAGCGTCTGGTGATGGATCTCTACCCGGCGAATGCGACGGATATTCAGGATCCCCTGCTGGCGCTGCTGGAAGACTACAACCAGGGCAACCTTGAGAAACAGGTCCCTCCTGCGCAAAGCGGCCCGCAGCCAGGAAAAGCAGGGCGCGATCGCCCGATTGTGATCATGCTCGATCCTGGCCACGGCGGCGAAGACTCCGGCGCGGTGGGGAAATATCGCACGCGTGAAAAAGACGTGGTGCTGCAAATCGCCCGTCGTCTGAAGGCGTTGATTGATAAAGAAGGCAATATGCGCGCCTACATGACGCGTAATGAGGATGTGTTTATCCCGCTGAAGGTCAGGGTGGCGAAAGCGCAGAAGCAGCGCGCGGATTTGTTCGTGTCGATCCATGCGGACGCCTTTACCAGCCGTCAGCCAAGCGGCTCGTCGGTGTTTGCGCTGTCCACCAAAGGTGCGACCAGTACCGCGGCGCGATACCTTGCGGACACCCAGAACGCCTCGGACCTGATTGGTGGCGTGAGTAAAAGCGGCGACCGCTACGTCGACCACACCATGTTCGACATGGTGCAGTCGCTGACCATCAACGACAGCCTGAAGTTTGGTAAAGCGGTGCTGGGTAAGCTGGGTAACATCAACAAGCTGCATAAAAACAGCGTTGAGCAGGCCGGGTTTGCGGTACTGAAGGCGCCGGATATTCCGTCTATTCTGGTCGAAACGGCATTTATCAGTAACGTGGAAGAGGAGCGTAAGCTCAAAACGGCCAAATTCCAGCAAGAGGTAGCGGAGTCGATTCTGGCAGGGATCCGGGCGTATTTCTCTGACGGGGCGACGCTGGCGCGACGCGGATAGTGTGGACGCCGGGGGCTCGCCCGGCAAATTCACAAACGACAAAAACAAAAAAACACCCTTAAGGGTGTTTATTGTTTTAGAAGTGTTGGTTGCGGGGGCCGGATTTGAACCGACGACCTTCGGGTTATGAGCCCGACGAGCTACCAGGCTGCTCCACCCCGCGTCACCGTACTGCTTATA
>NZ_KQ087598.1:3424727-3857348 GCF_001030225.1 Enterobacter sp. BIDMC92 | reverse complement strand
CTTCTTCACATTGTATTGGTTGCGGGGGCCGGATTTGAACCGACGACCTTCGGGTTATGAGCCCGACGAGCTACCAGGCTGCTCCACCCCGCGTCCGTGGATGCGCACTATACTCGGATAGCTTTGTGATGCAACCCCTTTTTTACATAAATCATTAACTTTGTATGTAAATTGAACGGTATTGCGACATTTGGACTATTTTTTGCTCAGAATTTGCCAAAGGGCACGCGTTCGCATTTCATTAGCCCTGGCGGTTTGTTATCTTCATCACGCGGAAATGGGCAACTTAAAGACGAGATATAATGAAAGGACGTTGGGCGAAGTATCTGATGACGGGCGCAATGGTAGCCATTCTTGCCGCCTGCTCTTCTAAACCGACCGATCGCGGTCAACAGTATAAAGACGGGAAGTTATCCCAGCCTTTCTCGTTAGTTAATCAACCTGATGCCGTTGGCGCACCGATTAACGCCGGCGATTTTTCTGAGCAGGTTTACCAGATCCGCAACGCGTCGCCGCGTCTGTATGGCGCCCAGAGCAGTGTGTATAACGCGGTCCAGGACTGGCTGCGTGCAGGCGGTGATACACGCAATATGCGCCAGTTTGGTATCGATGCCTGGCAGATGGAAGGGGCGGATAACTACGGCAACGTCCAGTTCACCGGGTATTACACGCCTGTGATTCAGGCGCGACACACGCGCCAGGGTGAGTTCCAGTATCCTATTTATCGTATGCCGCCAAAACGAGGACGTCTGCCGTCGCGCGCTGAGATTTACGCCGGTGCGCTGAGCGAAAACTACGTTCTGGCCTACAGCAACTCCCTGATGGACAACTTTATCATGGACGTCCAGGGCAGCGGTTATATTGATTTTGGCGATGGTTCGCCGCTTAACTTCTTCAGCTATTCCGGCAAAAACGGCCACGCCTATCGCAGTATCGGTAAGGTGCTGATCGACCGCGGCGAAGTGAAGAAAGAAGACATGTCGATGCAGGCGATCCGCGAGTGGGGCGAAAAACACAGTGAAGCCGAAGTGCGTGAGCTGCTGGAGCAGAACCCGTCGTTTGTCTTCTTCAAACCGCAGAACTTTGCTCCGGTGAAAGGGGCGAGCGCCGTCCCGCTGATTGGCCGGGCGTCGGTGGCATCGGATCGTTCCATTATTCCTGCGGGCACCACGCTGCTGGCGGAAGTCCCGCTGCTGGACAACAATGGCAAATTCAACGGGCAGTATGAGCTGCGTCTGATGGTCGCGCTGGATGTCGGCGGGGCGATTAAAGGCCAGCACTTCGATATCTATCAGGGCATTGGCCCGGATGCTGGCCACCGTGCAGGCTGGTATAACCATTACGGGCGCGTATGGGTGCTGAAGGCCGCACCTGGCGCCGGAAACGTATTCAGCGGCTGATTGTGGTATTCTGAGCGGAATACGGATTACTGTTCAGGGTGAGGAAAAACCTCACCCTTTTTACATCTGAGGTTTTATGTCTGTGGTAATCAGCGATGCCTGGCGCCAGCGTTTTGGCGGTACGGCACGTCTCTATGGTGAAAAAGCCCTGCAGCTGTTTGCGGATGCGCACGTCTGCGTCGTGGGCATTGGTGGTGTGGGCTCGTGGGCGGCAGAAGCGCTGGCGAGAACCGGTATTGGCGCAATCACGCTGATTGATATGGATGACGTATGCGTTACCAACACCAACCGTCAAATCCATGCCCTGCGTGATAGCGTCGGTCTGGCAAAATCGGAGGTCATGGCAGAACGTATCCGCCTGATCAACCCGGAATGTCGGGTAACGGTGATTGATGATTTTGTGACGGCAGATAACGTCGCTGAATACATGAGTAAAGGCTACAGCTATGTGATTGACGCCATCGACAGCGTGCGTCCAAAAGCGGCGCTGATCGCCTACTGTCGTCGTTACAAGGTTCCCCTGGTGACGACCGGCGGCGCGGGCGGGCAAATCGATCCGACGCAGATTCAGGTGGCCGACCTGGCGAAAACCATTCAGGATCCGCTGGCCGCCAAATTGCGTGAACGGCTGAAGAGCGACTTCAACGTGGTGAAGAACAGCAAGGGCAAGCTGGGCGTTGACTGCGTATTCTCGACTGAAGCGCTGGTGTACCCGCAGGCGGACGGCTCAGTCTGCGCGATGAAAAGCACGGCGGAAGGGCCAAAACGGATGGATTGCGCCTCAGGTTTTGGCGCGGCCACCATGGTGACCGCCTCCTTTGGCTTTGTGGCGGTGTCTCACGCCCTGAAGAAGATGATGGCGAAGGCGGAACGTCAGGCCTGAACCTGACGTGCGGCATCCTGCACGGCTTCGCTCAGCGCGATAAGACCCTGACCGCGCGAGGCGCTAAGCTGTGCTCGCAGTCCCAGCTCATCAAAGAGCGCCAGCGGAGAATGCGTCAGCAGCTCCGCCGCGCTTTTTCCCTCGATGGCGGTTAACAGTACCGCCAGCAGCCCGCGTACAATACGTCCTTCGCTGTCGCCAAAGAAATGCAGCTTCCCGTCGGAGACGCTCACGCCCAGCCAGACGCGATTCTCACAGCCTGCGATCTCTTTTGCCTGCGCTTTGAGTTCGTCAGAGAGGGGCGGTAATTGCTTACCGAGCAGGATCAGCTGGCGATATTTATCCTCCCACTGTGAAAGCGGGGCGAAGGTCTGCTTTAACGTCTCTTCTGTGATTACGGTGCCAAACGGATGTCCGGCTAAATGTGCGCGAGTCATTAATCCACCAGTATTTCAAGGGCGCGGTCGACGGCGGCAACCAGCGCGTCGACGTCGCTTTGCGTATTATAGGGCGCAAACGAGGCGCGCAGCGTACCGCTTACGCCAAGTGCCGCCAGAAGCGGCTGGGCGCAGTGCTGCCCGGCACGCAGGGCAATGCCATACCCGGCCAGCAGCGTCACCATATCGCTATGGTGTACACCCGCGAAATCAAAGGCGAGCAGGCTCGAATCCTGCACGCGGAACGAGCGGAAACCCGGGCGCTTTTTGAGTTCTTCCTCCGCCAGCGTCGCCAGTCCACGGCTCCAGCTTTCAGCCTGAACAATGTCGGTTTCAGCGAGCCACTCGAGTGCGGCGCTCAGGCCAATGACGCCCGCCACGTTTGGTGTACCCGCTTCCAGGCGGTAAGGGACCTCCTGCGTGTTAAAGCCCTCGAAGGTCACTTCCGTAATCATCTTGCCGCCACCGAGCCACGGCGTCATTTTTGCCAGCAGTTCTGGCTTACCGTACAACACCCCAATACCGGTTGGCCCGTAGAGCTTATGCCCTGAGAAGGCATAAAAGTCGATATCCAGCGCCTGCACGTCGGCGGGGAAATGCACCACGCCCTGCGCGCCGTCGACCATCACGACCATGCCGCTGGCATGCGCGATGCGAATCGCCTGCGCCAGGTCAGGGCAACCGCCGGTGACGTTTGACATCTGTCCAAGCGCCAGAATGCGGCTGCGGGGGGTGATAAGCTCTGGTAGAAGGGCCAGGTCGGGCAGAAGATCTGAACCCAGCGGGAGTTTTACCACGCGTGCACCCGTTTGCCCGGCGACCATCAGCCACGGTACCAGGTTGGCGTGATGCTCCGCCTCACTGACGATAATCTCATCGCCCGGCTGAAGCAGCGGGCGCGCGTAGCACTGGGCCACCATATTGATGGCTTCGGTTGTGCCGCGCGTCCAGACGATGTTTTTCCCGCTTTCGGCATTAATCAGGTGTGCGACCTGATCGCGCGCGGCTTCATAGCGCGCGGTTAACCGCTGCGCTTCGGCAAACTGGCTGCGATGCACATTGCCGGCACTCAGGCTGTAGAACTGCTGCGTCGCCTCAATCACCGCTTGTGGCTTAAGGGCGGTGGCGGCGCTATCTAGATAAATACCAGCATCGGCCAGCGCCGGGAACTGGGCGCGGAACTGCGCAGGGCTGAAAGCGTTCATGGGATTCCTCATTTCAATACTGCGATCGTCGCGCAATTTCCGCGGCAGGGCAAGGAGGTTGATATCTATCAGAATTGTCTGCTTATCCGGATGGCCCTCAAAAAGCAGGTTATGCTAAATAGTGTTAGGCGGATGTTTTAGCCTGTTATAAATCGAGGTTTGAATAGCATTAATTGCTAAAGGAGAATAATCATGAATAAGACAGCTGCAATCATCTCTGCCTGTGCGTTTACTTTTGCCCTGAGCGCCTGTTCCGGTAATAACTACGTGATGCACACCAATGATGGTCGTTCCATTGTTTCGGAAGGGAAACCGACAACCGATAACGATACCGGGATGATTTCATACAAAGATGCTAACGGGAACAAGCAGCAGATCAACCGCACGGACGTGAAAGAGATGAAAGAGATCGAGCATTAACCGATCGCAGGCGAAAAAAAAGCACCGCAAGTTGGCGGTGCTACATTAATCACTATGGACAGACAGGGTAAATGTACAGGAAGTGAAAAATTGGTAGCGTTGCTACCGTGGTCTGAATCGCAGACCAATTGCAAACACAACAACACAACATCACAACCGTAAGCCAAAAGCCCTTCAGAACACGCATTCCGAAAAAAGCTCTTCGTTCCGGCTCAGGAAGTGCCGCCACTATAGGTATTTGCTGGTAGTTCCTCAACGGACAAATTATAATGGCTCAGATAAAAAAAACTAATAGGTTAAACGTTGTTTCCTGTTTGTTAAAATCCGTTAACATCTAAGCCAGATAACCATGTCAAAGCGATTGCCACCCCTCAATGCATTACGTGTTTTTGATGCAGCAGCACGTCACCTGAGCTTCACCCGCGCAGCAGATGAGCTTTTTGTGACACAGGCCGCAGTAAGTCACCAAATCAAGTCTCTGGAGGATTTTCTGGGCCTTAAGCTGTTTCGTCGACGCAACCGTTCGCTGCTGTTGACCGAAGAGGGGCAGAGCTATTTTCAGGATATTAAAGAGATTTTTTCCCAGCTTACGGAAGCCACGCGTAAGCTTCAGGCGCGCAGTGCAAAAGGTGCCCTGACTGTCAGTTTATTGCCCAGTTTTGCCATTCAATGGCTGGTGCCCAGACTCTCAAGCTTTAACTCAGCTTATCCGGGGATCGACGTTCGAATCCAGGCGGTGGATCGCCAGGAAGACAAACTGGCCGATGATGTGGACGTTGCCATTTTTTATGGGCGCGGTAACTGGCCGGGCTTGCGTGTCGAGAAATTATACGCAGAATATCTCCTGCCGGTCTGTTCTCCCTTGCTGTTAACGGGCGACAAGGCGCTGAAGTCACCCGCTGACCTGGCTCAGCATACGCTTTTGCACGATGCTTCTCGCCGGGACTGGCAAACTTATACCCGTCAATTAGGTCTTACTCATATAAACGTGCAGCAGGGACCCATTTTTAGCCACAGCGCAATGGTGTTACAGGCTGCCATTCACGGGCAGGGCGTGGCGTTAGCGAACAACGTCATGGCGCAGTCCGAAATTGAGGCAGGCCGCCTGGTTTGTCCTTTTAATGATGTACTGGTCAGCAAGAATGCGTTTTATCTGGTTTGTCATGACAGTCAGGCAGAACTGGGTAAAATAGCCGCCTTCCGGCAGTGGATACTGGCGAAAGCGGCAAGTGAGCAAGAAAAATTCCGCTTCAGGTATGAACAATAACGTTTGTGTGCCGGGCACGCATCAATTCAGGACTTAAACATGACCAGCCGATTCATGCTGATTTTTGCCGCGGTGAGTGGCTTTATTTTTGTTGCACTGGGCGCTTTTGGCGCACACGTATTAAGCAAGTCGTTGGGCGCAGTGGAGATGGGCTGGATCCAGACCGGCCTTGAATATCAGGCGTTCCATACGCTGGCGATTTTTGGGCTGGCGGTGGCGATGCAGCGCCGTATCAGCATCTGGTTTTACTGGAGCAGCGTCTTCCTGGCGCTGGGTACGGTGCTTTTCAGCGGCAGCCTTTACTGTCTGGCGCTTTCGCATTTACGCCTGTGGGCGTTTGTTACACCTGTCGGCGGCGTCAGCTTCCTGGCGGGTTGGGTATTAATGTTTATCGGAGCTATCCGTCTGAAACGCAAGGGCGTTGTTCATGAATAAGGTTGTTTTATATTGTCGCCCGGGGTTTGAGAAAGAGTGCGCCGCGGAAATTACCGATAAAGCGGCGAAGCGCGACGTCTTCGGCTTTGCCCGCGTGAAAGAGAACGCGGGGTATGTGGTATTCGAATGCTATCAGCCTGAAGATGCCGATAAGCTGGCGCGCGAGCTGCCGTTCAGCTCATTGATCTTCGCTCGCCAGATGTTTGTTGCGGGTGAGTTGCTCAAAGATCTTCCGCCGGAAGACCGCATCACGCCGATTGTCGGCATGCTGCAGGGTGTGGTGGAGAAGGGGGGCGATCTGCGCGTTGAAGTCGCGGATACCAACGAAAGCAAAGAGCTGATGAAGTTCTGCCGCAAATTTACCGTGCCGCTGCGCGCGGCACTGCGCGATGCGGGTGTGCTGACGAACTACGAAACGCCGAAGCGCCCGGTGGTGCATATCTTCTTTATTGCGCCGGGCTGCTGCTATACAGGTTACTCCTACACCAACAATAACTCCCCGTTCTTTATGGGGATCCCGCGCCTTAAGTTCCCTGCCGATGCGCCGAGCCGATCCACCCTGAAACTGGAAGAGGCGTTCCATGTCTTTATTCCGGCGGATGAGTGGGATGAGCGTCTGGCAAACGGTATGTACGCCGTCGATCTTGGTGCATGCCCGGGTGGCTGGACCTATCAACTGGTGAAACGCAATATGTGGGTCTCTTCTGTCGATAACGGCCCGATGGCGCAAAGCCTGATGGATACCGGACAGGTTACCTGGCTGCGTGAAGATGGCTTCCGCTATCGCCCGACCCGTAACAACATCTCCTGGATGGTGTGCGACATGGTTGAGAAACCGGCAAAAGTGGCCGCGCTGATGGCCTCCTGGCTGGTGAACGGCTGGTGTCGCGAGACGATTTTCAACCTCAAGCTGCCGATGAAAAAGCGCTACGAAGAGGTGTCGCAGAACCTGGCCTATATTCAGGAACAGCTGGATGAACACGGCATTAACGTGGAAATCCAGGCGCGTCAGTTGTATCACGACCGTGAAGAGGTGACGGTGCATATTCGTCGCTGGTGGGCGGCTGTGGGCGGGCGTCGCGACGAGCGGTAGTTCTCCCTCACCCCGGCCCTCTCCCCGAAGGGGCGAGGGAGAAAAGACAGCACCGAGCGATCCCCTCTCCCCTATGGGGAGAGGGTTAGGGTGAGGGGGCGTTAACGCTCTAACCTCAACTGCTGCAAATTCCCGTCCAGCTGCAAATCCGTCTGTAGCGTTGCCACTTCCCGGCAGATAAACGCCATCTCTTTGTGCGCTTCCAGCTTCTTGCGCCATTTTTCTGGCACTTCGTCCAGACGGGCGTAAATACCTTCCAGGCTCTGAAAATCCGTCAGCAGCTGGGCGGCACTCTTTGGCCCTATGCCCGCCACACCCGGTACCTTCGAGCTACTTATTCCTGCCAGACCCCAGTAGTCAGGCAGTTGCTCTGGCGAGACGCCAAATTCACTGGCAATAAACGGGGCGTCGAGCCAGCGTTTCTGGAAGTAATCGCGGATGCGGATAGTGGGAGAGAGCAACTGGCAGTAGCCTTTATCGGTTGAGACGATCGTCGCCTGATGCCCGGCGCTGGCAACCTTCACCGCCAGCGTAGCCGCCAGATCGTCAGCTTCATTGCCCTCAGCACCCCAACAGGGCACACCACGCTGCTCGAATGCCGAGCGGATCATCGGCATTTCTGCATGCAAATCGTCCGGCATGGGGGCGCGTCCGGCTTTATAGTCCGGTAAACGCTGGTGTCGCCAGCCGCTGTTGCGTGCTTCGTCATCAAACACCGCCACGACATGCGTCGGTTCGCTGTGGCGAATGAGTTGCTCCAGCGCATGCAGACAGGTGTCCTTACAGGGCGTGCCTTGCACCGCGTGGATCCGGCGAATCAGGTTGAGCGCGTCGACGATGAGCAAATGAACAGCCACAGATAATCTCCCTTCTATCTAATGCAGGAAGGGTAACACTGTCAGCAGCATGAAACTATGAATGGTGGGGAAAACAGGAAGAAGCCTCGCAAAACGAGGCTTCCTGAGAGGCTTAATCGCAGGTCACGATCTTCATCGCCAGGCCCCCGCGCGAGGTTTCGCGGTATTTGGCGTTCATATCTTTACCGGTTTCATACATGGTTTCGATAACCTTATCGAGACAGACACGCGGCTCGCTGGTGCGGCGCAGCGCCATACGCGCCGCGTTAACCGCCTTCACGGAGGCGATCGCGTTACGCTCGATGCACGGAACCTGTACCTGTCCGGCAACCGGGTCACAGGTCAGCCCCAGGTTGTGTTCCATGCCGATTTCGGCCGCAATGCATACCTGCGCCGGGCTTGCGCCCAGCAGCTCTGCCAGACCTGCCGCAGCCATGGAGCACGCCACGCCAACTTCACCCTGGCAGCCCACTTCCGCGCCGGAAATCGAGGCGTTCATCTTGTACAGGGAACCAATCGCACTGGCGACCAGCAGGTAGCGCGCCAGAGAGTTCGCGTTCACTTCACGGATAAACTTGTCGTAGTACGCCAGCACCGCCGGAACAATGCCGCAGGCACCGTTGGTCGGCGCAGTGACCACCCGGCCCCCGGCAGCGTTCTCTTCGTTTACCGCCAGAGCGAACATGTTGATCCAGTCCACGACGGCCATCGGGTCCGTGGTCGTTTTGTCGGTGCTCACCAGCATACGACGCAGCGCGGCGGCACGACGCGGTACGCGAAGCTTGCCCGGCAGGACGCCTTCGGTGGTGATCCCGCGCTCAATACCGCCGCGCATCACTTCCCAGACGTTTGCAAAGTGCTGTTCCAGCTCTTCTTTACTGTGCAGGGCCAGCTCGTTTTTCATCATCAGACCGGAGAGGGAAAGTCCCGTCTCCTGGCAGTGACGCTGGAGATCCGCCGCCGTTTTGTACGGATACGGCACCTCGACAGAGGAGGTACTGGTTTGACCAAAGTGGTCTTCGTCGACGATAAAACCGCCGCCGATAGAGTAGTAAGTCTGGCTGTATACCGCGTTATCGCCTGCCAGTGCGGTAATACGCATACCGTTTTCGTGCAGCGACAGGTTGTCGGCATGGAAATTCATGCAGCGATCAACCGGGAATTCCACTTCGTGTTCGCCGTTTGCCAGCAGCAGGCGACCGTGGGTGTTAACGTCCTGGATGAAGCCAGGGATCGCATCAATATCAACGGTATCCGGCAGGTTTCCCGCCAGGCCCATGATAATGGCGATATCGGTATGGTGACCTTTCCCGGTCAGGGAAAGCGAGCCGTACACATCGACAACCACGCGGGTGACGTCGTGCAGAATGCCGCGTGCAATCAAGTCATCCGTGAACTGCTTACCGGCTTTCATCGGTCCGACGGTGTGAGAGCTGGAAGGACCAATACCGATTTTGAAGATATCGAATACGCTAATCATGATGCGTCCATTGCTTTCAGTCAGAGAGGAAGGAGTGCGCCGTCCAGGGACGGCGCGGGTGATAATCAGAACATGGTGTACAGGGAGTAGAAGATCGCAGAGATAGCGATAAGCCCCATGATAACCACAAAGACGTTGCTCACATGACCGCTGTATTTACGCATAGCAGGGACTTTCTGAATCGCGTACATCGGCATCAGGAACAGAATCATCGCGATAACCGGGCCGCCCAGGGTTTCAATCATGCCCAGGATGCTTGGGTTCAGGGTGGCAACAGCCCAGGTGGTCACCAGCATGAACAGCGCAGTGATTTTGTTCAGCTTGCTGATTTCAATGCTCTTGCCTTTACCGCGCAGAGATTTAATCACCATACCGTTGAAGCCTTCACGTGCGCCCAGGTAGTGGCCGAGGAAGGATTTGGTGATGGCGATCATCGCGATGATCGGTGCCATCCACGCAATCAGCGGTGCGTTAAAGTGGTTTGCCAGGTAAGACAGAATAGAGATGTTCTGCTCTTTCGCTGCCGCCAGATCCGCCGGGGAGAGGCTCAGTACGCAGCTGAATACGAAGAACATAACGGTCAGCACCATCATGATGTGAGCGCGTGCCAGAATGCTGGAGCACTTCTTCTCAGCACCATTACCGTACTCTTCACGTTTCGCCACAGCGAAAGAAGAGATGATTGGAGAGTGGTTGAAGGAGAAGACCATTACCGGGATTGCCAGCCACAGGGTCATCAGCAGACCGTTACCGGTTGCAGATGCGCTGCTCAGGGACAGGGTTTCCAGCGCGGCACCGTTCCACTGTGGGATCAGGTAGCAGGCCAGTAACATCAGCGCAGCCACAAACGGGAACACCAGCACGCTCATCGCTTTAACAATCATCTGCTCACCAAAGCGCACAATGGTCATCATGCCCACAATCAGGATCAGAGACAGAATCGCACGTGGTGGTGGCGTCATGTGCAGCTGGTGCGTCATGAAGCTTTCAACGGTGTTGGTGATCGCCACGCTGTAGACCAGCAGGATAGGGTAAATCGCGAAGAAGTAGAGCAGGGTAATCAGTTTACCTGCACCCACGCCGAAATGTTCTTCAACCACTTCAGTGATGTCTTCACCCGGATTTTTACCGGACAGCACGAAGCGGGTCAGTCCGCGGTGTGCGAAGAAGGTCATCGGGAAAGCAATGATTGCCATAATGATCAGCGGGATCAGACCGCCGACGCCTGCGTTGATAGGAAGGAACAGTACACCAGCGCCGATTGCTGTGCCGTAAAGGCCAAGCATCCACATGGTATCCGTTTTGCGCCAACCACTTCGGGATTCAATCGAAGCAACGGTGCTGGTTTGAGTGGTTTCCATCTGTATCTCCTGGAGGAAGCGAATTGTCAGGTTTTTAGTCAAATCCGATGAAAAAGTGCCTGACGGTAATATGAAATTCGTTCAGTGACGGTTTTTTAATAATTTTCACCCGTAACTATTGGCGGGCGGAAAGATACATTCTAGTTATGAATCTATCAGTGATCCTGATCCCAAATGCAATAATCCACTTATGATGTGGGCATCTTTAGACCATTTATCTGTTAAAAAAACATCAAAGAGAATTTACGGGCGCGAAGGCTACCACCAACGACATGTGGGCTGAAAGACCGACCCGTGATATAGGTGTCTTTAGCTGTAAAGAAACAGGTTTTTAGGATTTTCTGGCAGGTAATTTGGATTAAGGCTGATAATTTACGGTCGCAAAAACGAAGTAATCGTTTGCGTATGTGAAAACTTTGTAAATCACATAAGGGATATATATGAATTGCTTCGGTAATAAAAAAAGCCGGGATACGCGACAGGGCGACCCGGCTTTGGTGAGACGCTGCTAAGCGTTATGTGCAGATTTCGTAGCAAGGAATGTAGGCTGAGCCCGGCAGCTTCATGCGGTGCTGCGCAACAAAGCCCTGCAGCATGTCGTCCATGCGGCGCATCATTTCCGGATCGCCGTGGATCTTGTACGGACCATACTGCTCGATAGCGCGGATACCTACCTCTTTAACGTTACCCGCCACAATGCCGGAGAAGGCACGACGCAAGTCGGCCGCCAGCACTTCCACCGGCTGATCCGGATACAGTTTCAGGTTTGCCATATTCTCATGCGTTGGCTCGAACGGGATCTGCAGGTCCGGCGCAATGCGGATTGACCAGTTAAAGCTGTAGGCGTCCCCGGTATCACGGCGGTTTTCTTTCACCAGCGGCATCGCTTTTTTCATCTGACGCGCCACTTCCGCGGCATCATCAATGATGATGCGATAGTGGCGGCGCGCGGTTTCGCCCAGCGTATGCACGATAAACTCGTCCAGCACGCGGAAGTAGTCGGCGCTCTCTTTTGGCCCGGTCAGGATCAGCGGCAGCACCTGATCTTTGTTGGCCGGGTTCATCAGGATCCCCAGCAGATAGAGCAGCTCTTCCGCCGTTCCCACGCCGCCCGGGAAGATGATAATGCCGTGGGCGATACGGACAAACGCCTCAAGACGTTTCTCGATATCCGGCATGATAATCAGCTCGTTAACCAGTGGGTTAGGTGGCTCAGCGGCGATGATTGACGGCTCGGTCATGCCGATAAAGCGTCCCTCTTTGTAACGCTGCTGAGCATGCCCCACCGCGGCACCTTTCATTGGCGCTTCCATGGCGCCCGGACCGCAACCGGTACAGATATTCAGCTCACGCAGGCCGAGCTGTGTTCCCACCCGACGGGCATAGAGATATTCGGTTTCGTTAATAGAGTGGCCGCCCCAGCAGACGACCATATTGGGTGCTTCGCCAACGTGCAGGGCACGGGCGTTGCGCAAAATGGAGAACACCAGGTTGGTGATATGGACTGAGCTTTCCAGGTCGAGATGCTGGAAGCGGCCGGCGTTGTGGATCTGCCCGTTAACAAACAGGATGTCGCGCAGCACGGCAAACAGGTTAGCCTGAAGTGAACGAATGATACGTCCGTCGACGAAGGCCTCTTCCGGCGGGTTGATGACTTCAAGCTTCACACCACGCTCGCGGCGCAGCACGTTGATATCAAAGCTTTCGAAGCGGGACAGCAGTTCTTTACTGTTATCTGTCAGGCTTCCGGAGTTCAGTACGGCAAGTGAACAGTTACGAAACAGTTGATAAAGATCGCTGCTGGCCGTGCGTTTAAGCATGTCCACTTCCAGCTGCGACAACATATCCATTGAGCCAAGTGGGCTAATATGTGTAATCAAGTGAGCTCCTTACGGGACGATTATCGTCTTTCCCTGTTGATTACAATAGCCCTGGCGCGTGACGTTTCACAACCTAAAGCGCGGAACAAACCGCGCATATTGTGAAAATAATTATCTTACTGACGCACCAGCCGGCCCGTCGCAGGCACAAAATCGGTATTGGTCCGCCACGGGTTAATGTCCAGACCACCACGGCGGGTGTAGCGCGCATACACGCTCAGTTTTTCTGGCTGGCAGAAACGCTGGATGTCGCTGAAGATACGCTCCACGCACTGCTCGTGGAATTCGTTGTGATGGCGGAACGACACCAGATAGCGCAGCAGCTTTTCCCGGTCGATTTTCGGGCCGCGGTACTGGATCTGCACCGAACCCCAGTCCGGCTGGTGGGTAATCAGGCAGTTGGATTTCAGCAGATGGCTGACCAGCGTCTCGTCGACCACCTTTCCGCTTGTCGCGTTTTCGAGGTAGTCGGCGCTGAATTCATAGTTCTCCACCTCGATGTCCTGATCGTCGATGCAGGTCCCGTTGAAGTGGGCAATCGGCTGCCCTTCCAGCTCGTGCAGGCGATACAGTGAAACGCTCACCTTGCCCTGCGCACAGGCGCTTAAATCACGTTCCAGCGTGTGCTGAACGTCGTCCCAGCTGTTGAATCTGGTCTGGTTAAAGCTGTTGAGATAGAGCTTGAAGCTTTTGGATTCCACCAGATTCTGGCTGGCGTAATCCAGCTCAACGTGGCCCACCGCCACCTGCGGTAGCCCACGGGCGTTGAGCCACGAGAGTTCGTACAGCGTCCAGATATCCCCGCCGACAAACGGCAGCGCGTCCGCATGCAGACCCAGCGGATCGCGATTCAGGCTGCGCGGTACGCCCTGCAGCAGGCTGGCATCGTAGGTATCGCGGTAGTCGGTCGATTTACCCAGCGTTAAGCCGGTTAACGCCTGATGATTTTCGTAAGACATGTTTCATAGCCACTTTACAGGTACACTTATGCCCTGAGTTTATCCTGTCTGACAAGAAGAGAGAAATCGGTGGACATCGAAACTGCAAATGCCCTGACTACCTTCACAACCCGCTATTGCGATGCCTGGCATGAAAAGCACGGTACATGGCCGCAAAGTGCTGATTTATACGGTGTACCCTCACCATGCATTATCTCTTCGCCCGATGATTACGTGATCTGGCAGCCGAAGCCCAATACCGGCGAGCAAAATGTAAATGCGGTTGAACGCGCAATGGACATTGTGGTACAACCAGCAGTTCATGCGTTTTATGCCACGCAGTTTGCAGGGGATATGCCTGCGCGCTTTGCGGACATGACGCTGACGCTGTTGCAGACCTGGAGCGAAGACGATCTGCAGCGTGTTCAGGAAAACCTGATTGGTCATCTGGTCACGCAAAAACGCCTTAAGCTTTCTCCGACGCTCTTTATCGCCACACTCGACAGCGAACTGGATGTTATCTCCGTCTGTAACCTGTCCGGAGAAGTGGTTAAAGAGACCATCGGCACCCGCAATCGCGAGACTCTCGCCCCCTCTCTTGCGGATTTCCTTACCCGACTTGAGCCGCTTCTGTAATCCATGATGCTACACCGCGTGTGAGAGATCTCTTACAAGGTTTGTGAGAGATCGCTGGATCATTCAGTATTGCCTTATTCAATTAAGATTAATATCACGCTGTATTTCAACGAATTACTGGATCATCGCTTCGGATTTCGCGGTTTCTTACGGCTTACACGCCTGACAGGGTGGGTTGTAAGACGAAGCGGAATAGCGGATTCTATCTCCGTCGACAGGACGCCGACACAAGAAACGAACATCAGGATGATGACGTTTCTTACACAGGACACGTCAGGATGGCGCTGCAGGAAGGCTTCAGGATGAAGCAAGTGGATAACGCAGGAAGCGTAAGGGACACCTCCAGGAAGGAGAACGAGAACCGGTCAGGATGGTCGGTGGGTCAGGAAGGCCAGGACGTTTCAGGATGAAACAGACACGTCAGGAAGATGTGTGCAGGATGCATCGGTTTACGGATGACCAGGCCTTCGGGCTTCAGGAAAAGTTGTCACGGATGAGCAGGGAGCACGAATTGTAGCTGGAATGCTGCGAAACGAACCGGGAGCACTGTTTTTACAGTGCTCCCTTTTTTTATTTCTGACTTCCGCAATGCTATGCTGCGCGCCGTTCACTTTTTCAGTTGAGGTTACTATGACGCATTACGATAGCGTTCGTGCTCAGTTGCACGCCATCGAAGCCCTTTTGCGCCAACATCAGCTGTGGCAGGAGACCGCGCCGCAGCCAGAAGCGTTCGCGAGCACCCAGCCCTTCTGCCTGGATACGCTGGCACCGTTCGAGTGGCTCCAGTGGGTTTTACTTCCGCGAATGCACGCGTTGCTTGAGGGCGGACACCCGTTGCCGCAGGCGTTTGCTGTTTCTCCCTATTATGAAATGGCGCTGGAGGCGACGCATCCTGCGCGCGACGTGATGCTGGTCGAACTGGAAAAACTGGATGCCCTGTTTGCCGGTGAAGATGCATGACGCTTGAGATCCTCTATCAGGATGAATGGCTGGTGGCGGTGAATAAACCGTCAGGCTGGCTGGTGCACCGAAGCTGGCTGGATCGCGACGAGAAAGTGGTGGTGATGCAAACCGTGCGCGACCAGATTGGTCAGCATGTGTTTACTGCCCATCGTCTCGACAGGCCGACCTCCGGCGTGCTGCTGATGGGGCTTTCCAGCGAAGCAGGGCGTCTGCTGGCGCAGCAGTTCGAACAGCACCAGATCCAGAAACGCTACCACGCCATCGTCCGTGGCTGGCTGACTGACTCCGCCACCCTGGACTATCCGCTGGTGGAGGAACTGGACAAAATCGCCGATAAATTTGCCCGCGAGGATAAGGGCCCGCAGCCTGCCGTGACGGATTATCGCGGTATGGCGACCACCGACATGCCGGTCGCCACCGGCAAATTTCCCTCCACGCGTTACAGCCTGGTGGAGCTTTTGCCGAAAACCGGGCGTAAACACCAGCTTCGCCGACACCTGAAGCATCTGCGTCATCCGATTATTGGTGACAGCAAACACGGTGATTTGCGCCAGAATCGCAGCGCGGCCGAACATTTTGGCTGCAACCGTTTGATGTTACACGCCAGCGAGCTCAGCCTGACGCACCCGTTTACCGGCGAACCGCTGACTATCCGCGCGGGGCTGGATGACGTCTGGATGCAGGCGCTGTCACAGTTTGGCTGGCTGGGACAACTCCCCGAAAATGAAAGGGTTGAGTTTGTATCAGGCAACGTTCAGGATGAACAATAAGCGTATTCAAAAAGGGAAAATATCATGGCTGAAGTAGGCATTTTTGTCGGCACAATGTACGGCAACTCGCTGCTGGTCGCGGAAGAGGCTGAGGCGATTCTGGCAGGCAAGGGCCATAAAGCCACGGTCTATGAAGACCCGGCGCTGGCGGACTGGGAAAAGTATAAAGATAAATACATTCTGGTGGTGACCTCCACCACCGGGCAGGGTGATCTGCCGGACAGTATCGTGCCGCTGTTCCAGGGCATTAAAGACCAGCTGGGCTATCAGCCTGACGTTCACTACGGCATCATTGCCCTCGGCGACAGCTCGTACGCCAACTTCTGCGGCGGCGGCAAGCAGTTCGATGCGCTCCTCCAGGAGCAGAGCGCCCAGCGCGTTGGCGAGATGCTGATGATTGACGCGGGCGAACACCCAGAACCCGAAAGTGAATCAAACCCGTGGGTGGAGAACTGGGCCTCACTTCTCAAATAACACTCTGCCCGGCGGCGCTTCGCTTGCGCGGGCCGACGGGTTTTCCTGGCCGGGTCAGGCGTAGCCGCCACCCGGCATTACACCCCGCACCAAACGCCATTTCCGTGAACCACCTTCCACTCCTCTGGGCTTATGCCCTAAACAACCTCCCTCACACCCTTTAATACTGTGTTTTTGCACGGTGAGAGAATGTGTCACTCCTTCATATACTTTTCCGGTCACAATAAAACGGCTGCAGGCCGTACCAAAACGACAAAACATAAATCTCATTCTGATTACCCTACCGGTGCTGTACAGAATGAACCTGGCGAAAGCTATGTTTCAGGAGTGCAACAATGAGTACATTAAGCCACGCAGCGAGCCGCGCTGAAAAGCGCACCAATGCCCGCTACTGGATAGTGGTGATGCTGTTTATCGTCACATCCTTTAACTATGGTGACCGCGCCACGCTGTCGATTGCCGGCTCGGAAATGGCGAAAGACATCGGCCTTGATCCCGTGGGCATGGGTTACGTTTTCTCTGCGTTCTCATGGGCCTACGTCATAGGCCAGATTCCAGGCGGCTGGCTGCTGGACCGTTTTGGCTCGAAACGGGTCTATTTCTGGTCCATTTTCATCTGGTCTGCCTTCACGCTGTTACAGGGATTCGTCGATGTGTTCAGCGGTTTTGGCATCATCGTCGCACTCTTCACGCTGCGCTTCCTGGTGGGCTTAGCGGAAGCCCCTTCTTTCCCCGGCAACAGCCGCATTGTGGCCGCCTGGTTCCCGGCGCAGGAGAGGGGAACGGCGGTGGCGATTTTTAACTCTGCACAGTACTTCGCCACGGTGATCTTTGCCCCCATTATGGGCTGGCTGACGCATGAGGTGGGCTGGTCGCACGTGTTCTTCTTTATGGGCGGACTGGGGATCATCATCAGCTTTGTCTGGCTGAAAGTGATCCACGAACCCAGCCAGCACCCTGGCGTGAATAAAAAAGAGCTGGAGTACATCGCAGAAGGTGGCGCGCTGATCAATATGGATCAAAAAGCCGCGACGGCGAAAGTCCCGTTCAGCCAGAAATGGGCGCAGATCAAACAGCTCGTTGGCTCCAGGATGATGATCGGGATCTATCTGGGTCAGTACTGCATTAACGCCTTAACCTACTTTTTCATCACCTGGTTCCCGGTGTACCTGGTGCAGGCCCGCGGCATGTCGATTCTGAAGGCGGGATTTGTTGCCTCGGTCCCGGCAATCTGCGGTTTCGTAGGGGGCGTGCTCGGCGGGGTGATCTCTGACTGGCTGATGCGCCGCACGGGTTCACTGAACATCGCGCGTAAAACGCCGATTGTGCTCGGTATGCTGCTCTCCATGACCATGGTGTTCTGTAACTATGTGAATGCGGAATGGATGATTATCGGCTTTATGGCGATGGCCTTCTTCGGCAAAGGCATCGGCGCGCTCGGCTGGGCGGTGATGGCGGATACGGCACCGAAGGAGATCAGCGGCCTGAGCGGCGGTCTGTTCAATATGTTCGGCAATATCTCCGGGATTGTTACGCCAATTGCTATCGGTTACATCGTCGGCACGACCGGATCTTTCAACGGTGCGCTGATTTATGTGGGGGTGCATGCGCTGGTCGCGGTGCTGAGCTATCTGGTGCTGGTAGGCGATATCAAACGCGTCGAGCTTAAACCTGTTGCGGAGCGTAGCTGATGACAACGCAATCGAGCCCAATCGTCACGGAGATGAAGGTTATCCCTGTGGCTGGCCAGGACAGCATGCTGCTCAATATTGGCGGTGCCCATAACGCCTGGTTTACCCGTAATATCGTGGTGCTGAAAGACAGCGCAGGGCATACCGGCGTGGGTGAAGCCCCTGGCGGTGAGGTCATTTACCAGACGCTGGTCGATGCCATCCCGCAGGTGGTGGGCCAGCAGGTAGGCCGTCTGAATAAGCTGGTTCAGCGGGTGCATAAGGGCAATCAGTCGGCAGACTTTGACACGTTCGGGAAAGGCGCCTGGACGTTCGAACTGCGCGTCAACGCGGTTGCCGCACTGGAGGCCGCGCTGCTCGATCTGCTGGGCCAGGCGCTGAATGTCCCGGTTTGCGAGCTGCTGGGGCCGGGTAAACAGCGGGATGCGGTGACGGTGCTGGGCTATCTGTTCTACGTGGGCGATCGCAATAAAACCGATCTCCCTTACCTGGCGCGATCCACGGGCGACCATGACTGGTATCACCTGCGCCACCAGGAGGCGCTCTCCGGGGAGGCCGTGGTGCGTCTGGCCGAGGCCGCGCAAGATCGCTACGGCTTTAAGGATTTCAAACTGAAGGGCGGCGTGCTGCCCGGCGAGCAGGAGATTGAAACGGCCCGGGCGCTGAAAAAGCGTTTTCCGGAGGCTCGCATCACCGTTGACCCGAACGGCGCATGGCTGCTGGAGGAAGCGATTAGTCTGTGCAAAGGGCTGCAGGAAGTCCTGACCTATGCGGAAGATCCTTGCGGAGCGGAGCAGGGCTTCTCGGGCCGTGAAGTGATGGCCGAGTTTCGTCGTGCCACCGGGCTGCCGGTGGCGACCAATATGATCGCCACCAACTGGCGGGAAATGGGGCATGCGGTGATGCTGAACGCCGTCGATATTCCGCTGGCGGACCCCCACTTCTGGACGCTTTCAGGCGCGGTGCGCGTGGCGCAGCTGTGCGATGAGTGGGACCTGACCTGGGGCTGTCACTCGAACAACCACTTCGATATTTCGCTGGCGATGTTTACCCACGTTGGCGCGGCGGCGCCGGGTAACCCGACCGCCATCGACACCCACTGGATTTGGCAGGAGGGAGAAGCCCGCCTGACGAAAAATCCGCTGGAAATCAAACAGGGCAAGATTGCCGTACCGGATGCGCCGGGCCTGGGCGTGGAGCCTGACTGGGATCAGATCCACAAAGCCCATGAGGCGTATAAAAAATTGCCGGGCGGCGCGCGTAACGACGCGGGCCCAATGCAGTACCTTATTCCCGGCTGGACATTTGACCGTAAGCGCCCTGTTTTCGGACGTCACTGATAAAAGGATTGAACGATGAGTACTTTTTCTACCCCTGTCGTCACCGCCATGCAGATCATACCGGTTGCGGGCCATGACAGCATGTTGATGAACCTGAGCGGCGCACATGCGCCATTCTTTACCCGCAATATTGTGATCATCAAAGACAATGCTGGCCACACCGGCGTGGGGGAAATTCCGGGCGGGGAGAAGATCCGCAAAACGCTGGAAGAGGCCATCCCGCTGGTGGTGGGCAAAACGCTGGGTGAGTACAAAAATGTTCTCAATACCGTGCGCAACACCTTTGCCGACCGCGATGCCGGAGGTCGTGGTCTGCAGACGTTCGATCTGCGCACCACCATTCACGTGGTGACCGGCATTGAAGCCGCGATGCTGGATCTGCTGGGCCAGCATCTGGGGGTTAACGTTGCCTCGCTGTTGGGCGAGGGTCAGCAGCGCAGCGAAGTGGAAATGCTGGGCTATCTGTTCTTTGTCGGCGACCGCAAGCTGACGCCTCTGCCCTATCAGAGCCAGCCGGATGACAAATGCGACTGGTACCGGCTCCGCCACGACGAGGCGATGACCCCGGACGCGGTGGTGCGTCTGGCGGAAGCCGCGTACGAAAAATATGGCTTCAACGATTTCAAACTGAAGGGCGGCGTGCTGGCCGGGGAGGAAGAGGCGCAAGCCATCACTGCTCTGGCAAAACGTTTCCCGCAGGCGCGCGTGACGCTGGATCCGAATGGTGCCTGGTCGCTTAATGAAGCGATCGCCATCGGCAAGCAGCTGAAGGGCGTGCTGGCCTATGCGGAGGATCCGTGCGGGGCTGAACAGGGTTTCTCTGGCCGGGAAGTGATGGCCGAGTTCCGTCGTGCCACGGGGCTGCCGACCGCGACCAACATGATTGCCACCGACTGGCGTCAGATGGGACACACCCTGTCACTGCAGTCTGTCGACATTCCACTGGCGGACCCGCACTTCTGGACAATGCAGGGGTCGGTTCGCGTGGCGCAGATGTGCCATGAGTTTGGCCTGACCTGGGGCTCGCACTCCAACAATCACTTCGATGTGTCGCTGGCGATGTTCACCCACGTAGCCGCCGCCGCACCGGGCACGATCACCGCTATCGATACGCACTGGATCTGGCAGGAAGGAAATCAGCGCCTGACCAAAGCGCCGTTTGAGATCAAAGGTGGCATGGTGCAGGTGCCTTCCACGCCGGGGTTAGGCGTCGAGCTGGATATGGACCAGGTCATGAAGGCCCACGAGCTGTATCAGAAACACGGTCTGGGCGCCCGCGACGACGCGATGGCGATGCAGTACCTGATCCCAGACTGGGCATTCGACAATAAACGTCCGTGCATGGTACGATAAACGCAATGGGACCGCTCCCATGAGCGGTTCTTTACGTGGTGTATGCTTAACGTAACGACTATGCGTAAGGATGGCTTATGAAAATTGTTATCGCACCGGACTCGTATAAGGAAAGTTTAAGTGCGCTCGAGGTCGCGACAGCGATAGAGCGTGGTTTCCGCGAGATCTTTCCCGAGGCGGTTTACGTCAAGCTGCCGGTTGCGGACGGTGGCGAAGGCACGGTTGAGGCGATGATCGCGGCAACGCAGGGACGAATGGTGCATGTTCCGGTGACCGGTCCCCTGGGCGAGCGTGTGGAAGGGTTTTACGGGATCTCCGGTGACGAGCAAAGCGCCTTTATTGAAATGGCGGCGGCAAGCGGTCTGGAGCTGGTTGCGCCTGCACAGCGCGATCCGCTGAAAACGACCTCCTGGGGCACGGGGGAACTTATCCGCCACGCTCTGGATGCGGGCGTTAAGCATATCATCATCGGGATCGGGGGAAGCGCGACCAATGACGGCGGAGCCGGAATGGTGCAGGCGCTGGGCGCAAAACTGCTGGACGCCAGTGGAGAGTCCCTTGGCCTGGGCGGGCGCGAGCTGGGAAAACTCGCGCGAATCGACCTGAGTGGTCTGGATCAACGTCTGGTGGAGTGCCGGATTGAGGTCGCCTGCGATGTCACCAATCCCCTGACCGGAAAGGAGGGGGCGTCAGCCATATTTGGTCCGCAAAAGGGGGCCACACCCGAAATGATTGTCACCCTGGACAACGCGCTTGCTCAGTATGCGCGAGTCATTGCCCGGGATCTGGATATCGACGTGCTGAACCTGGCAGGTGGTGGCGCGGCGGGTGGCATGGGCGCCGCACTGTACGCCTTTTGCGGCGCGCAGTTGCGCCAGGGTATTGAGATTGTGACCGATGCGCTACATCTGGCCGATCAGGTGGCCGATGCGGATCTGGTGATCACCGGGGAAGGGCGTATTGACAGCCAGACGATCCACGGCAAAGTCCCGGTGGGCGTGGCGAAAGTGGCGAAACGCTTTAACAAACCCGTCATCGGCATCGCAGGGAGCCTGACGGCGGACGTTGGCGTAGTACACGATCACGGCATTGATGCGGTGTTCAGCGTGATCTACAGCATCTGCTCGCTGGAAGACGCGCTGGAAAATGCCAGCGAGAACGTCAGGATGGCCGCAAGGAATATCGCGGCGGTGCTGAAAGTGGGGCAGGCATTTTAGCTGTAATTGCCGGGTGGCGGCTTCGCCTTACCCGGCCTACGTTAGTGCACCTGTAGGCCCGGTAAGCGCAGCGCCACCGGGCTTTTACCTCAGTTCCCTAACACCTTCATCGCTTCCCGCGTCACATTATCCATTTCATCCAGTAACTCCAGGAACTCCGGTTCAAGCTCTGATTCCGGGGTTCCTGCACGCAGCTGCTGCTCCAGCAACTGGCAGAGGTTTTTCAGCCGCGGCACGCCGCTGTAGCCGCAGCTGCCGTGCAGCTTGTGGATCGCTTCCAGCAGCTCTTCCGGGTTTTCACCCACCAGTTGCTCTTCAACCTTGTTGCGAATTTCCGGCAGAAACGCGACCAGCATTTGCAGCATTTCGCGGGCTAAATCGGGTTTCCCTGCCGCCTGGCGCAGCGCAAGCTGCCAGTCAAACGTCGCGTTCTGATTGACGCTGAGCTCAACCGGCTCACTGGACACCGTGTACGTCCCACCAATATGACCCGGCTGATAGCGTAACAGCAGGTTGTGAAGTTTCTCTTCATCGATTGGCTTCGCCAGGTAATCGTTCATCCCGGCGCTCAGCAGCTTCTCTTTCTGGCCGGCCATCGCATGGGCGGTGACCGCAATCACCGGGGTTTGCTGCTGGTGCGGCAGCTGGTGGATCAGCTCGCAGGCACGAATGCCATCCATGCCCGGCATCTGAATATCCATCAGGATTAAATCGAACTGCATCTGCTTAGCCTGTTCAACCGCCTGCGCGCCGCTGGTACACAGCTCAACATGCTGTACCTGGTCTTCAAGCAGTGCGCCAATGAGCTTCAGGTTGGCCGGATTATCATCTACCGCCATCACGCTCATCGGCAATTTTTGCTCTTCGTCAATCAGCGGAAGGGCATGCTGGCTAAGACGGCAATACTCCGTAAGCGCAGGCAGCAGGCGGGTCGAGGTGAGCGGCTTCAGCAGACACGCGGCAGCGCCGTCATTTTTCAACTCTTCGGCATTAAGCTGGGCATGGCAAGGCAGCGCCAGCAGCAGATAGTCAGTCATCGACGCGGCTTTCGCCAGCCGCTCCTGCTGCATGGTCAGTTCGCCGGTAAAGGTGACCGGGATGCCCATCAGCAGAATGTCGTAGTGCTCAACGGCAAGGGCGGAGAAGGTGGGGCTGTAGATCACCTCCAGCGGCGTGGTGCTTAAAATATCGAGCGCACACTGCGCTGCCGCCGCGTTCGGCTCAACGTAGGCCAGACGCTTCCCTTTCAGGCAGTCCGTCACCGGGCCATCGGTCAGCACATTCGGGTTGAGATCCAGATTGATATGGAACCAGAAGGTTGAGCCGCGGTTCGGCTGGCTGTGGAAAGAGATATCGCCCCCCATCTCGTTCACCAGTCGTTGCGTGATCACCAGACCCAGGCCAGTACCGCCATGACGGCGGGAGATACTGGCATCCGCCTGTCGGAACGCCTGGAACAGACGCGACTGATCCCGCTCCGGAATACCGATGCCCGTATCGCGGATCTGAACTTCAATCTGCACCTTGTTGCTGCTGATAGAGCGCTTTTCGACCAGGATGTCGATGTTGCCGCTTTCGGTGAACTTAATGGCATTCCCGACAAGGTTGGTAATGACCTGCTGCAGGCGCAGTGGATCGCCAATGACGTTATCCGGCACGTCGTTTTTAATGTTCAGCGTCAGCTCAAGGCCTTTATCGTGGGACGAGTGCGCGAGCAGCGTCACCACTTCATCAAGCGTGCTGCGCAGCGGGAAAGGAATACTCTCCAGGATAAGCTTGCCCGCTTCCAGCTTGGAGAAGTCCAGCACGTCGTTGATGATTGCCAGCAGGTTGTTGGCCGAGCGTTCAATAGTGTGCAGGTGATCGCGCTGAGTCGGGTTCAGCTCGCTTTTCAGGGTCAGGCGGGTAAAGCCGATCACGCCATTGAGCGGCGTACGTAGCTCGTGCGACATATTCGCAAGGAATTCTGATTTAATACGTGCCGCTTCCTGCGCACGCTTTTTCGCCAGATCCAGCTCAACGTTCTGGATCTCCATCTGCTCCAGCGTTTCGCGCAGGTCGGACGTGGCCTGATCCACGTTATGCTGCATCTCTTCGTGATACGCCGCCAGCGACATCGCCATCGAGTTGATGCCGTTTTTCAGCATATCCAACTCGCCCAGCATAAAGCCTTCCACCCGGCTGTCGAGCTGTCCCCGGCGGATGCGGTCAACCGTGTTGACCATGTTACGGATAGGCCCCGTCACATCGCGCATCAGGCGCCAGCCGAAGATCAGCGCAATGCCGATGCAGAACAGCATCATCACGCCAGAGATGAAAATTTCTTTGTACTGCTGTAGCCGGACCGACTTGAGATCCAGCTCCAGCGCCACATATCCCAGCATGTTATCGCTGGATTTGGCATCGGATTGCGCGGACTCATCCGGGGAATAGCTTTCCGACACGATGGGCGTACGCAGGATCATGATATCGCCGCGCCGCAAAACGGTGAGATGGCGCGGGAAGGGCGTACCGTCCGGGATCTTCAGGGCCGCCGGATCAAGATGAAAATTCGAGGTGACAAACAGCCGGTTGTGTTCGTCGTAAACGGAAATGGCGCGTACGATGTCTGAGTGCCGGCGGTGGAGCACGCTGATTAACTGACCAATGGATTCGCGATTTTGCAGGTTCATGCCGTACTCGCTGGAGACGGCAAGCGGTTCGATGATGCTGGCGCCTGCATCTTCCAGTTGTCGCTGCAAATCGTTATAGCGGTGCACCACGAAAAAGATACTCAGCAGCAAACCGATGAGAACGGTGGGGGCGAGGATCAAAATCATCATGCGCGCGCGCAGGCTGTAGTTGGTCATGGCGTTCCGTTATGGGACAATTAAGGTCATTATGTTTATTTGAGAAAATTCCCGGCGATGGCGCAATTCTACTCTGCAAAGCGACGCGTGACGACGCGTCAAATCATAACCGTTGAAGCCACGGACCTGGATCCGTTTGGCCAGGGTGTGGCGCGTCACAATGGTAAGGCTCTGTTTATAACAGGTTTACTGCCAACAGAACGAGCAGAAATTACGCTGACGGAAGATAAACGTCAGTTCGCACGGGGGCAGGTTAAGCGTCGTCTCAACGACAGCCCCGAGCGTGTGAAGCCTCGCTGTGCGCATTTTGGCGTCTGTGGCGGCTGCCAGCAACAGCATGCGAGCACAGAATTACAGCAAAAAAGTAAAAGCAACGCCCTGGCGCGTCTGCTTAAACATGAAGTGAACGAGGTCATTGCCGGTGAGCCATGGGGCTACCGCCGCCGTGCACGCCTGAGTCTGAGCTATCAGCCAAAAACGGCGCATCTGGAGATGGGGTTTCGCAAGGCCGGATCCAGCGACATCGTTGATGTGAAGCAGTGCCCCATTTTGGTGCCCCAACTTGAGGCATTGCTGCCGGACGTGCGTACCTGCCTCTCCGGGCTGGACGGCGTTCGTCACCTCGGGCATGTTGAACTGGTTATGGCAAACAATGGCCCGCTGATGGTGCTGCGCCATACGGCGCCGTTGTCGAAAAAAGACCGCGAAAAACTGGAACGCTTTTCGCATTCCCACGACCTGGCGCTTTTCCTTGCACCACAAAGCGAGATACTTGAGCAGGTTACCGGTGATGCACCCTGGTATGCGTCAAACGGGCTACGCTTAACGTTCAGTCCACGGGATTTCATTCAGGTGAATGATGGCGTTAACCAGCAGATGGTCGAGAAAGCGCTGGCGTGGCTGGATGTTCAGAAAAGCGATCGGGTGCTTGACCTGTTCTGCGGAATGGGCAACTTCACCCTGCCGCTGGCCCGCAACGCGGCCAGCGTCGTGGGCGTCGAAGGTGTCGAGGCGCTGGTGGCGAAAGGGCGGGAGAACGCACAACAGAACGGCTTGCAAAATGTGACATTCTTTCATCAAAATCTTGAGGAAGATGTCACTCAACAGCCGTGGGCTAAGCAGGGCTTTGATAAAATTCTTCTCGACCCGGCGCGTGCAGGTGCGCCGGGCGTAATGCAGCATATTATTAAACTCGCGCCAAAGCGTGTGGTCTATGTTTCCTGTAACCCGGCAACGCTTGCCCGAGATAGCGAGGCATTAGTCAGCGCGGGTTACCAGATTCAGCGTCTGGCAATGATGGACATGTTCCCGCACACTGGGCATCTGGAATCCATGGTGTTGTTCGAGCATATATAATGAGTTTGGCTTGTCGACTTCGACAGGCCCAGGTCCCTAAAGGAGAGGACAATGGTTGCGGTAAGAAGTGCACATCTCAATAAAGCTGGGGAATTTGACCCACAAAAATGGATCGCAAGTCTGGGAATTTCCAGCCAGCAGTCGTGTGAACGCTTAACCGAAACCTGGGCCTATTGTCTGCGCACCACGCAGGGGCATCCTGACGCCGATCTTCTGCTGTGGCGCGGCGTGGAGATGGTTGAAATTTTGTCCATGTTGAACATGGACATCGAAACGCTGCAGGCCGCGCTGCTCTTCCCCCTTGCCGATGCGGACGTGGTCACCGAAGAGGTGCTGCGCGACAGCGTAGGAAAATCCGTTGTCGCGCTGATCCACGGCGTGCGCGATATGGCGGCCATCCGCCAGCTTAAAGCCGCACATACTGACTCCGTCTCCTCAGAACAGGTCGATAACGTCCGCCGGATGCTGCTGGCCATGGTGGATGATTTCCGCTGCGTGGTCATCAAGCTCGCCGAGCGTATTGCCCACCTGCGCGAGGTCAAGGATGCGCCTGAAGACGAGCGCGTGCTGGCGGCCAAAGAGTGTACCAACATCTATGCACCGCTGGCGAACCGCTTAGGGATTGGTCAGCTCAAATGGGAGCTGGAAGACTACTGCTTCCGTTACCTGCACCCGGCGGAATACAAACGCATTGCCAAACTCCTGCACGAGCGCCGTATCGACCGCGAGCACTATATTGAGGATTTTGTCGGCGGTTTACGCCAGGCGATGAAAGAAGAGAACGTGCGCGCCGAAGTCTACGGCCGTCCTAAGCACATCTATAGCATCTGGCGCAAAATGCAGAAGAAACACCTCGCCTTTGACGAGCTGTTTGACGTGCGCGCCGTACGTATCGTGGCGGAGCGTCTGCAGGACTGCTACGCCGCGCTGGGGATAGTGCACACTCACTTCCGCCATCTGCCGGACGAGTTCGATGACTACGTCGCCAACCCCAAACCGAACGGCTACCAGTCTATCCATACTGTTGTGCTTGGTCCGGGTGGGAAAACGGTCGAGATTCAGATCCGCACCAAACAGATGCACGAAGACGCTGAGCTGGGCGTCGCCGCGCACTGGAAGTACAAAGAAGGCACCTCCGGCGGGGCGCGTTCTGGTCACGAAGACCGCATTGCCTGGTTGCGTAAGCTGATTGCGTGGCAGGAAGAGATGGCCGACTCCGGCGAGATGCTCGACGAAGTGCGCAGCCAGGTCTTTGACGACCGGGTGTATGTCTTTACCCCGAAAGGGGACGTTGTCGACCTGCCGGCCGGCTCTACGCCGCTCGATTTTGCCTACCACATCCACAGCGATGTGGGGCACCGCTGCATCGGGGCCAAAATTGGCGGACGCATCGTACCGTTCACCTATCAGCTGCAGATGGGTGATCAGATTGAAATCATTACCCAGAAGCAGCCCAACCCGAGCCGGGACTGGCTTAACCCAAACCTGGGGTATGTCACCACCAGCCGCGGGCGCTCGAAGATTCACGCCTGGTTCCGTAAACAGGATCGTGACAAGAATATCCTTGCCGGTCGCCAGATCCTTGACGACGAGCTGGAGCACATCGGGATAAGCCTGAAAGAGGCGGAGAAATTCCTGCTGCCGCGCTACAACTTCAACGAGCTTGATGAGCTGTTAGCGGCCATTGGCGGCGGTGATATCCGTCTGAATCAGATGGTGAACTTCCTGCAGGCGCAGTTTAATAAGCCAAGCGCGGAAGAGCAGGACGCGGCGGCGCTGAAGCAGCTGCAGCAGAAAACCTATGCGCCGCAGCAGCGCAGCAAAGACAACGGTCGCGTGGTGGTCGAGGGCGTGGGCAATCTGATGCACCACATTGCCCGCTGCTGCCAGCCTATTCCGGGTGACGATATCGTCGGCTTTATCACTCAGGGGCGCGGGATCTCGATTCACCGTTCCGACTGCGATCAGCTTGCCGAGCTGCAGTCTCACGCACCGGAGCGCATTGTGGAAGCGGTCTGGGGCGAGAGCTATTCCGCCGGTTACTCGCTGGTGGTTCGCGTCACCGCGAACGACCGTAGTGGTCTGCTGCGCGACATTACCACCATTCTTGCCAACGAGAAGGTCAACGTGCTGGGTGTTGCCAGCCGCAGCGATACCCGCGAGCAGCTTGCCACCATTGATATGACCATCGAAATCTACAACCTGCAGGTGCTGGGCCGCGTGCTCGGTAAACTGAACCAGGTGCCGGATGTGATTGACGCGCGTCGTCTGCACGGCGGTTAACTGCACTTTCTTATGTAGGCCGGGTAAGGCTTTGCCGCCACCCGGCTTGTTTTTTAATGGAACAGATTATGACTCAAATCGACCGCCTGCTCGGCATCATGAAACGCCTGCGCGACCCGGAAAACGGCTGCCCGTGGGACAAAGAGCAGACTTTCGCCACCATCGCTCCGTACACCCTTGAAGAGACCTACGAGGTACTGGACGCCATTTCCCGTGAAGATTTTGACGACCTGCGCGGCGAGCTGGGCGATCTACTGTTCCAGGTGGTGTTCTATGCGCAAATGGCGCAGGAAGAAGGGCGCTTTAACTTTGACGATATCTGCGCCGCCATCAGCGACAAGCTGGAGCGCCGTCATCCCCATATTTTCGGTGACGCCACGGCAGGGAACAGCAGCGAAGTCCTGGCCCGCTGGGAGCAAATCAAAAGCGCCGAACGGGCAGAAAAATCCCAGCACTCTGCGCTGGATGACATCCCAATGAGCCTGCCCGCGCTGATGCGCGCGCATAAAATTCAAAAACGCTGCTCCGCCGTCGGTTTTGACTGGACCTCGCTTGGCCCGGTGCTGGACAAAGTGCACGAAGAGATTGACGAAGTGATGCACGAAGCGCAGCAGGCGGTGGTGGATGAAGCAAAGCTCGAAGAGGAGATGGGCGACCTGCTGTTTGCGACCGTCAACCTTTCGCGCCACCTGGGTGTAAAAGCGGAAACCGCCCTGCAAAAAGCGAACATAAAATTCGAACGACGCTTTCGCGAAGTCGAGCGGATTGTGGCCTCGCGGGGCCTGGAAATGAGCGGAATTGACCTCGAAGCCATGGAAGAAGTCTGGCAGGAAGTAAAACGCCAGGAATCTGATCTCTAACGGAATTTTGCGATCAAGCGCAATTTGTGTGATTTTTTAAATGACAAGCGCTTGATTTGCGTCAAAAACATTTACCCAAAAGGGGCTATTTTCTCACTCCTTATGTTTGTCATGGCTTGGAATGGAGACGGAGAATGAAAGTTTGTGGCGCTCGCCGTGTTCGGGTATACTACTTTCCCGTCCTGGTTATTCCATCGTTTCACCCTAACTTCTCAGGTTCAGCATGACAACGAACTATATTTTTGTGACCGGCGGGGTCGTATCCTCTCTGGGTAAAGGCATTGCCGCAGCCTCCCTCGCAGCCATTCTTGAAGCCCGTGGCCTCAATGTGACCATGATGAAACTGGATCCGTACATCAACGTCGATCCGGGCACCATGAGCCCAATCCAACACGGGGAAGTGTTCGTTACTGAAGACGGCGCTGAAACCGATCTGGATCTTGGCCACTACGAGCGTTTCATCCGCACCAAAATGACCCGTCGTAACAACTTCACGACGGGCCGTATTTACTCCGACGTTCTGCGTAAAGAGCGCCGTGGTGACTACCTGGGTGCCACCGTTCAGGTTATTCCGCACATCACTAACGCTATCAAAGAACGCATTGTGGCGGGTGGCGAAGGCCACGACGTAGTACTGGTTGAAATCGGCGGGACCGTGGGTGACATCGAATCCCTGCCGTTCCTGGAAGCGATTCGTCAGCTGGCGGTAGACATTGGCCGTGAACACGCGCTGTTCATGCACCTGACCCTGGTGCCTTACATGGCCGCTGCAGGTGAAGTGAAAACCAAGCCGACGCAGCACTCTGTAAAAGAACTGCTCTCCATTGGTATTCAGCCAGACATCCTGGTTTGCCGTTCTGACCGTGCGGTTCCGGCGAACGAACGTGCGAAAATTGCATTGTTCTGTAACGTGCCAGAAAAAGCCGTTATTTCAATGAAAGATGTCGATTCCATTTATAAAATCCCGGGCCTGTTGAAATCGCAGGGCCTGGACGATTATATTTGTAAACGATTCAGCTTGAACTGTCCGGAAGCTAATCTGTCTGAATGGGAACAGGTTATTTACGAAGAAGCCAATCCGGCAGGCGAAGTGACTATCGGTATGGTCGGCAAGTACATCGAGCTGCCGGATGCCTATAAGTCAGTGATTGAAGCGCTGAAGCACGGTGGTTTGAAGAACCGTGTCTCCGTGAACATCAAGCTGATTGATTCACAGGATGTTGAAACGCGTGGCGTTGAAATCCTGAAAGATCTGGATGCTATCCTAATCCCTGGCGGCTTCGGCTACCGTGGTGTAGAAGGCAAGATCGCCACCGCGCGCTATGCGCGTGAAAACAATATTCCTTACCTCGGCATCTGTCTGGGTATGCAGGTTGCGCTGATCGAATTTGCGCGCAACGTAGCGGGAATGGAAAACGCGAACTCTACGGAATTTGTGCCAGACTGTAAGTACCCTGTGGTGGCGCTTATCACTGAATGGCGTGACGAAGAAGGTAACGTCGAAGTCCGTACCGAGAAGAGCGATCTGGGTGGCACCATGCGTCTTGGCGCACAGGCGTGCCAGCTGACTGACGATAGCGTGGTTCGCAAGCTGTATGGCGAGCCGGTCATCACCGAGCGCCATCGTCACCGCTATGAAGTCAACAACATGTTGTTGAAACAAATTGAAGCTGCGGGTCTGCGTGTTGCGGGCCGCTCCGGGGATGATCAGTTAGTCGAGATCATCGAAGTGCCAAATCATCCGTGGTTTGTTGCCTGCCAGTTCCACCCGGAATTTACTTCAACGCCACGCGACGGGCATCCGCTGTTTGCAGGCTTCGTGAAAGCCGCCAGCGACTACCAGAAGCGTCAGGCGAAGTAAAAAAAGTTAGAACGGCAACGCGTACCCTGGGTACGCGTTGTTTGTCTGGAGTTTTAGTTTAACTTGTACTGAGGAAAATCTAATGTCCAAAATCGTTAAAGTCATCGGTCGTGAAATCATCGACTCCCGTGGTAACCCGACCGTTGAAGCCGAAGTTCACCTGGAAGGTGGTTTCGTTGGTATGGCCGCTGCTCCATCAGGTGCTTCTACCGGTTCCCGCGAAGCGCTGGAACTGCGCGATGGCGACAAATCTCGCTTCCTGGGTAAAGGCGTACTGAAAGCGGTTGGCGCTGTAAACGGTCCGATTGCTCAGGCAATCATTGGCAAAGATGCCAAAGACCAGGCTGGCATCGACAAGATCATGATCGATCTGGACGGTACTGAAAACAAATCTAACTTCGGTGCAAACGCCATTCTGGCGGTTTCCCTGGCGAACGCCAAAGCGGCTGCAGCAGCGAAAGGTATGCCACTGTTCGAGCACATCGCTGAACTGAACGGCACCCCAGGCAAATACTCCATGCCTGTACCAATGATGAACATCATCAACGGTGGTGAGCACGCAGACAACAACGTTGATATTCAGGAATTCATGATTCAGCCAGTTGGCGCGAAATCCCTGAAAGAAGCGGTTCGTATGGGTTCTGAAGTATTCCACAACCTGGCGAAAGTGCTGAAAGCGAAAGGCATGAACACCGCTGTCGGTGACGAAGGTGGCTATGCGCCAAACCTGGGTTCTAACGCAGAAGCTCTGGCTGTTATCGCAGAAGCGGTAAAAGCAGCGGGCTACGAGCTGGGCAAAGACATCACCCTGGCGATGGACTGTGCAGCATCTGAATTCTACAAAGACGGTAAATACGTTCTGGCTGGCGAAGGTAACAAAGCGTTCACCTCCGAAGAGTTCACTCACTTCCTGGAAGACCTGACCAAACAGTACCCAATCGTGTCTATCGAAGACGGTCTGGACGAGTCTGACTGGACTGGTTTCGCATACCAGACCAAAGTACTGGGCGACAAAATCCAGCTGGTTGGTGACGACCTGTTCGTAACCAACACCAAGATCCTGAAAGAAGGCATCGAGAAAGGCATCGTTAACTCCATCCTGATCAAATTCAACCAGATCGGTTCTCTGACCGAAACCCTGGCTGCGATCAAAATGGCGAAAGACGCTGGCTACACCGCTGTTATCTCCCACCGTTCTGGCGAAACTGAAGACGCTACCATTGCCGACCTGGCTGTGGGTACTGCTGCAGGCCAGATCAAAACCGGTTCTATGAGCCGTTCTGACCGTGTTGCTAAATACAACCAGCTGATTCGTATCGAAGAAGCGCTGGGCGAAAAAGCACCATACAACGGCCGTAAAGAGATCAAAGGCCAGGCATAATTGCTTAAGCCTTAAAATGAAAATGCCAGTCGAATGACTGGCATTTTTTTTGTCTATTTGAAGTCGACCGCCATTTGTTCCGGTATGCTCAGCCCCCGGGTGGTTTGCACGCAGCGGGCGATATAATCCGTAAACCGGGGTGGCTTCGGCATCCCCATGCTCAGCAGCTTGTCGTTGCTAAAGCGAACGTTAAGCGTGGCGAACGCACCGTATAACCGCATGGCTTTAAGCATCAGACGTTCATTGCACGGGCCAAAAATGTCCTTCAGCTCGCGGCGCATTCTGACCAGCGTTTCGTAGCTGACCTGCGCATATTTATCACCCACGGGGGCTTTCTCCAGCGCCTGCGCCATCGCATTATCAATATCCGCAAAGCGAACGCTGTTCTCTTCACCCGCCGAAATATGCACCACTTCCCCCGGACGAGCATTGCTGTGAAGCAGCATCAACAGCGCATCGGCGCAGTAGTCCACCGGAACAACGTCGATTCGGTCTTCCATGGAGCACATAAACTTCTGCAGCATCAGACCCATGCTAAAGACCCAGAAAATGCTGCTCGATGGCGTGCAGCCGTGGCGGGTATGGCCAACAACGATGGACGGACGGGCAATCAGCAGCGGCAGGTCTGGACACGCCTGGCGCATCAGCTGTTCGATGGTTGACTTCGACCAGGTGTATTCCACCAGGTGTTCAGCATTCTCTCTGAATTCAGCGCTTTCGGCGACCAGGGAATCCTGCTCAGGCGTGCATGACATTGCCGTGCCGACGTGGAGGAAACGCTGTAGCGTTGAAACCTGCTCCATGCGGCTCGCCAGCGCCAGGGTACCTTCTACGTTGACTTTCCAGATCAGCGGGTTATTTCCAAATGAGGCAACGGCCGCACAGTTAACGACATGTGTGACCTGATCCAGACGCGGATCGTTCAGGAAGGCTTCCGGCTGGCTGAGATCGCCAATAAGGATATTCTCCACGCTCAGGGAGGCCAGTTTATCTTCGGGAACGTTAAACTTGCGCATGTTCTCCAGCACCCGCTCCAGCCCGCTCTGCGCATCGCCGGCTCGCGCGAGCAAAAGCAGTTTCACGGATTGATCGCCGGTTAGCACTTTTTCCAGTACTGCACCGCCCAGAAACCCCGTCACGCCTGTAATCATTAACATCTTCATTAATACCGTCTCATTATGATTGATGAGGCGGATTGTAGGCGTGCAAAAGTAAACGGCATTTAAATAATAAAACGCCGAAACCGACGGCCTCTTAAGCTTATTTTAAGGAAAGGAAATCAGGTGGAGATATTGGACATTGCAGGTGGGGCAAAAATTCAATTTATTAATTATTATATTTTAATTGTTTGATTTTAAAGTATTTTGAATGGTTTTGTTAGCGTGTTAAGCATAATTCAAAATGTAATTAATAAAATACTTTGTTACACCAAACATTTACCGGATAAATCATTTAAATAGAGCTTAACGCAAATCAGATGATATTAACCGCAGGCTATTTTATTTAGCCTGCGAAGGGTTTTCAGAGTAACAGAGGAAGCGTGGCGCTGGCGGTTTGCTGGCTAACGTCCCCGTAATGACTGTCCAGCGCAATCATGGATGTGGTCAGCAGCTCAACCAGCAGCATAACCCCAACCTTAGCATTGAGCGCGCCTGCGCTCAGTGGTCCCTCCGGTTTGGCGGCTACCAGCTGCATATCGCTCAGTGATGCCAGCGGGCTACGTGGCGTATTGCTGAGCGCCAGCACCGTAACGCCGCGCTTGCGGGCCAGTTTCACCACGTGAAGCAAATCCCGCGTTGAACCGGAGCTTGAGATGGCCACCACCAGGGTCTCTTTTGAAAGCGTGGTCGCATTCATGGCCGCGCGGTGCATATCGCTAAACAGCTGCGCCGGTTTGCCCAGCCGCAGCAGCTTATAGTGCAGATACTCCCCGAGTATGGCGCTGGCCGCAACGCCGTAAATCTGCACGGACTGTGCCTGATGCAGCGCCAGCGCGGCCTTTTCCAGCAGCGCGCGGTCGAGGAGTCGGGCGGTATCCTGCAAAGCCTGCACCGATTCCTCCACGACGTTATCAATTTCGTCCCCGGCCTGACGCGCGGGCTGGCCCTGCTGAATATCCAGCGCAAGCGCCATCTTAAATTCGTTATAGCCCTTGCAGCCCAGCGTGCGGCAAAGA
Organism: Enterobacter sp. BIDMC92; assembly: GCF_001030225.1. Taxonomy (NCBI): domain Bacteria; kingdom Pseudomonadati; phylum Pseudomonadota; class Gammaproteobacteria; order Enterobacterales; family Enterobacteriaceae; genus Enterobacter; species Enterobacter sp. BIDMC92. The sequence continues at coordinate 3,822,482 of NZ_KQ087598.1, read as the reverse complement.
CGCGTGACGCTGGCCTCGCTGGTATGGCTTTCGCGGGCCAGCTCGGTGATCGTCAGGTAGAGCACCCGGGCTGGATCGCTGAGGACAAACTCACCGAGTTTCTGTTGTGTTGGGCTGTACCCGGAAGCCTCCTGGCGGAGCTTCAGCAGCAGGTTTTCATGATCCGACATGCCACGTCCTTAATGCGTTTCTCTGCGCCTAGTGTGGCGGAAAGCGGGGGAAAGATGCCAGTCATTTCGAAAAAGTATGATCGGGCTCCTGGTTTATGATGATAATTTTCACTAATAAATATTAATATGGTAAAAATTTTCATCTATAAAAAGGGGGATGAAAAAATGATGCAAATGTTCAGTGGGGCTTCTTCGGGCGGATGGTTTGAAAAAGCGCAGCGCTTTGGCAAATCCTTCATGTTGCCCATCGCCGTGTTGCCTGCGGCGGGTCTGCTGCTGGGAATAGGCGGCGCGCTATCGAATCCTAATACGCTGACGGCTTATCCATTTTTAGATGTGGGCTGGCTACAGGCGATTTTCACCATCATGAGCAGCGCAGGTTCAATCGTCTTTGCGAACCTCCCGGTGCTGTTTGCCGTTGGGGTGGCCGTCGGGCTGGCCAAAAGTGATAAGGGTACGGCTGGGCTGGCGGCGTTACTCGCATTTCTGGTGATGAATGCCACCATCAACGCGCTGCTGATCCTCACCGGCAAGCTGGCGCACGAGAACCCGGGAGCCGTGGGACAGGGCATGACGCTGGGCATTCAGACGCTGGAAACCGGCGTGTTTGGCGGCGTGGTGATTGGCCTGGTAACCTGCGCGCTGCATCATCGATTTAATAAGATTGCGCTTCCGCAGTTTCTCGGGTTCTTTGGCGGCTCACGTTTTGTTCCCATTATCAGCTCCCTGACGGCGATCCTCGTCGGGGCCGCAATGACCGTGGTCTGGCCGCATTTTCAGAAACTGATTTTTGGTCTGGGCGGGCTGGTGGATGCCACCGGTTATCTGGGGACGCTGCTGTACGGCTTTATTCTACGCATGCTGGGCCCGTTTGGGCTGCACCACATCTTCTATCTGCCGTTCTGGACCACCGCGCTCGGCGGCAGTGAGATGGTCAACGGTCACCTTGTTGAAGGCACACAGCGAATTTTCTTCGCCCAGCTGGCCGACCCTGCGACGCGTCAGTTCTATGAAGGTACGTCACGCTTCATGTCCGGGCGCTTTATTACGATGATGTTTGGCCTGCTCGGAGCGTGTCTGGCGATGTACCACACGGCAAAACCCGAGAATAAAAAACGCGTTGCCGGGCTGTTACTTTCAGCGGCGTTGACCTCGTTCCTGACCGGGATCACCGAGCCCATCGAGTTCTCCTTCCTGTTTATCGCACCGGTGCTGTACGTCATCCATGCGCTGTTTGACGGGCTGGCATTTATGCTGGCGCACATGCTGCATATCACCATCGGGCAAACCTTCTCCGGCGGTTTTATCGACTTCGTGCTGTTCGGCATTTTGCAGGGGGAGGCCAAAACCCACTGGATGTTCGTTCCGCTGGTCGGCGTGCCGTGGTTCTTCCTCTACTACTTCACGTTCCGCTACCTGATTAACCGCTTTGATTTTGCCACGCCGGGCCGTGAAAAGGAGACGATGTCTGACGAGGTGACTCTCCCGCAAAGCGATCGCGCCGCGGCGGTGATTGCCGGATTAGGCGGAAAAGACAATCTGGAAGAGGTGGACTGCTGTGCCACGCGTCTTCGCGTCACGGTAAAAGACGGCAGCAAAGTGAATGACGCGGCGCTGAAAGCCACCGGCGCGCGCGGCGTTATCGTGCGCGGAAACGGTGTTCAGGTCATCTATGGCCCGCACGTCACGATTATCAAAAACGAAGTGGAAGAGATCTTATCGTAATGAAAACTGTACTGGATATCCTGAAGGGAAAACTGGTTGTCTCCTGTCAGGCGCTGGAAAACGAACCCCTGCATAGCCCGTTTATTATGTCGCGAATGGCGCTGGCAGCGGCGCAGGGCGGAGCCGCCGCCATACGCGCCAACAGCGTAGTGGATATCGTGGCCATTAAGCAGCAGGTGTCGTTGCCGGTTATCGGCATCATCAAGCGGGATTATGCCGACAGCGAGGTGTTTATCACCGCGACGATGAAAGAGGTGGATGAACTTATGACCGTCTCTCCGGAGATCATCGCGCTTGATGCGACGGCGCGGGCACGCCCCGGCGGTGAATCGCTGGAAGCCCTGGTCACGCGTATCCGCGCACGCTACCCCACGGTAGTGATGATGGCAGATATTTCCTCAACAGAGGAAGCCGTAACGGCGCAGGCGTTAGGTTTTGATTGCGTCGGCACCACGCTTTATGGCTATACGGCGGACACCGCGGGCCATGCTCTTCCGGAAAATGACTGTGCGTTCCTCAAGGCGGTGCTGGCGGCCGTCACGATTCCCGTGGTGGCTGAAGGCAACGTGGATACGCCCGAGCGTGCGGCCAGGTGTCTGGCGCTGGGCGCGCATACGGTTGTCGTCGGCGGCGCGATCACCCGTCCACAGCAAATTACCGAACGGTTTATGGCGGCGATTGACGCGCAAAGCACCGATGGAGCATGACCATCCGGCGGGGATCTGCGATACTTATCGTTTATCCCCTTTACTGAGATGACTATGCAGTACCCGATTAACGAGATGTTCCAGACCCTGCAAGGCGAGGGTTACTTTACCGGCGTTCCCGCTATCTTTATCCGTTTACAGGGATGCCCGGTTGGCTGTGCCTGGTGTGATACCAAACATACGTGGGATAAGCTCGCAGATCGGGAAGTGTCGCTGTTTAGCATTCTGGCGAAAACCAAAGAGAGCGATAAGTGGGGCGCGGGCAGTTCAGAAGATCTGCTGGCCATCATTGGTCGTCAGGGCTGGACAGCGCGCCACGTGGTGATCACCGGCGGCGAACCCTGCATTCACGATCTGACCCCACTGACCGAGCTGCTCGAAAAAAACGGCTACAGCTGCCAGATTGAAACCAGCGGCACCCATGAAGTGCGTTGCTCGCATACCACCTGGGTGACGGTCTCGCCGAAAGTGAATATGCGCGGCGGATACGATGTGCTGTCTCAGGCGCTGGAGCGCGCGGATGAGATTAAGCATCCGGTGGGACGCGTGCGTGATATCGAAGCGCTGGATGAACTGCTGGCGACGCTGACGGACGAAAAGCAGCGGGTGATCGCCCTGCAGCCTATCAGCCAGAAAGAGGACGCGACGCGCCTGTGCATTGAAACCTGCATTGCGCGCAACTGGCGCCTGTCGATGCAGACGCACAAATATCTGAATATCGCCTGAAAAAAAGCCCGGTGGCGCTAGCGCTTACCGGGCCTGCGGTTCGAGGCGTTTGTAGGTCGGGTAAGGCGAAGCCGCCACCCGGCAAGCATCACTCGCCGCGATACACGCAGCCTGCCGTACAGGTCTCTTTGATCATCACCGCGCTCAGCAGCGGAACCAGCGGTTTCATCTGATCCCAAATCCATTTCGCCAGCACTTCGCTGGTCGGGTTTTCAAGACCCGGGATATCGTTCAGGTAGTAGTGATCCAGACGATCGTAAGTCGGTTTGAATGCAGCCTTCAGCTCGGCAAAATCCATGATCCAACCGGTATGCGGATCAACTTCACCGGTGATCTCAAGACGCACCATAAACGAATGCCCGTGCAGTCGGCCGCATTTGTGTCCTGCAGGAACATGCGGGAGGTGGTGGGCAGCTTCGAAGGTGAAATCTTTAAACAGTGTGGTGGACATGATCGCTCTCAGTAATGCGGAAAAAACCGCCGCATAGTACCGGAAAGCACAATTTTTCGCATTAACTAAAACGGCTCTGAAGCCTGAGCTTGCATTAACAGCGGTTTTATATGGTTTTTATTTAACAATTTCAAAAAGTTACTTAATCGGTTTTATCGCTAAGAATGATAACTAAAACAGGTTAGTCCATTTGGTTATTTATTATTTCCATCCCTTCTTTAATTGTTATTATCCTCGCCGTTAACCTTATCTCTAGTTTGGTCTTTTTGCATAAATTCCGCTTTGCTACTGGAACATAACGACGCATGACAACACAGGCCCCACCTTCAAATTTGCTTCCCCTGAACCCGGAGCAACTGGCGCGTCTTCAGGCTGCCACCTCTGACTTTTCTCCCACTCAGCTTGCCTGGGTCTCCGGTTATTTCTGGGGAATGCTCAATCAGCAGCCTGGCGCTGTGGCGGGGGCACCGGCAACGGCCGTTGAAATTCCGGCCATTACCCTGATTTCCGCTTCGCAAACAGGCAATGCCCGCCGCGTGGCTGAAGCACTGCGTGACGACCTGCTGGCCGCCAAACTGAACGTGAACCTGGTCACCGCCGGGGATTATAAATTTAAGCAAATCGCGTCGGAAAAACTGCTGGTGGTTGTCGCCTCTACCCAGGGTGAAGGTGAACCCGCTGAAGAAGCGGTGGCGCTGCATAAGTTCCTGTTCTCGAAAAAAGCTCCAAAACTGGATGGCACGGCGTTTGCCGTATTTGGCCTGGGCGATACCTCCTATGAATTCTTCTGCCAGTCCGGGAAAGATTTCGACAGTAAGCTGGCGGAGCTCGGCGCGGAGCGCCTGCTGGACCGCGTTGACGCAGATGTCGAATACCAGACCGCCGCAGCGGAATGGCGTGCCCGTATCGTTGAGGTGCTGAAAGCCCGCGTGCCAAAAGCGACGTCGGCGCAGGCGGCGTTCACCGCGACGGGGGCGGTCAACGACATCCACACCAGTCCCTACACCAAAGAGGCGCCGCTGACCGCGAGCCTGTCGGTGAACCAGAAAATTACCGGCCGCGATTCTGAAAAAGACGTGCGCCATATCGAAATCGATCTCGGTGACTCTGGCCTGCGCTACCAGCCTGGCGATGCGCTGGGGGTCTGGTATCAGAACGATCCGGCGCTGGTGAAAGAGCTTGTTGAGCTGCTGTGGCTGAAAGGCGACGAGCCGGTCACTGTGGAAGGCAAAACGCTGCCTCTCTCTGAAGCATTGCAGTGGCATTTCGAGCTGACGGTCAACACGCCGAACATCGTCGAAAATTACGCCACCTTAACCCGCAGCGAATCCCTGCTGCCGCTGGTGGGTGACAAAGCGAAGCTGCAGCATTACGCGGCGACGACGCCGATTGTCGATATGGTGCGTTTCTCTCCGGCGCAGCTGGATGCCGGTGCGCTGGTCGGCCTGCTGCGTCCGCTGACCCCACGCCTGTACTCCATTGCCTCGTCTCAGGCCGAGGTGGAGAGCGAAGTGCATATCACCGTGGGCGTGGTGCGCTACGACATCGAAGGCCGCGCCCGTACGGGTGGAGCATCGGGCTTCCTGGCTGACCGCGTAGAAGAAGAGGGCGAAGTGCGCGTCTTTATCGAGCACAACGACAACTTCCGCCTGCCGGCGAACCCGGAAACGCCGGTCATTATGATTGGCCCGGGGACCGGTATTGCGCCGTTCCGCGCCTTTATGCAGCAGCGTGCGGCAGACGGTGCGCCGGGTAAAAACTGGCTGTTCTTCGGGAACCCGCACTTTACGGAAGATTTCCTCTACCAGGTGGAGTGGCAGCGCTATGTCAAAGAAGGCGTACTGACCCGCATCGATCTGGCCTGGTCTCGCGATCAGAAAGAAAAAGTATACGTACAAGACAAACTGCGCGAACAGGGCGCAGAGCTGTGGCGCTGGATCAATGACGGTGCCCACATTTATGTCTGCGGCGATGCCAATCGCATGGCGAAAGACGTTGAGCAGACATTGCTGGAAGTGATTGCCGAGTTCGGCGGTATGGATGCCGAAGCGGCGGATGAATTTTTAAGTGAGCTGCGCGTTGAGCGCCGTTATCAGCGAGATGTCTACTAATGAGCGAAAAACATCCAGGGCCACTGGTGGTCGAAGGTAAACTGACAGACGCCGAGCGCATGAAGCTGGAAAGCAACTACCTGCGCGGCACCATTGCTGAAGATCTGAATGACGGTCTCACCGGCGGTTTCAAAGGCGACAACTTCCTGCTGATCCGTTTCCACGGCATGTACCAGCAGGATGACCGTGATATTCGTGCCGAACGTGCGGAACAGAAGCTGGAGCCGCGTCATGCGATGCTACTGCGCTGCCGTCTGCCGGGTGGGGTAATCACTACCAAACAGTGGCAGGCCATCGACAAGTTTGCCGGTGAAAACACGATCTACGGCAGCATCCGTCTGACCAACCGTCAGACCTTCCAGTTCCACGGTATTCTGAAGAAGAACGTGAAGCCGGTGCACCAGATGCTGCACTCCGTCGGGCTGGACGCGCTGGCAACCGCTAACGACATGAACCGTAACGTGCTCTGCACCTCTAACCCGTATGAGTCCGAGCTGCATGCCGAAGCGTACGAGTGGGCGAAGAAGATCTCTGAACATCTGCTGCCGCGTACCCGCGCGTATGCAGAGATCTGGCTAGATCAGGAAAAAGTCGCGACCACGGACGAAGAGCCGATCCTCGGTCAGACCTACCTGCCGCGTAAGTTCAAAACCACGGTAGTGATCCCGCCGCAGAACGATATTGATCTGCACGCCAACGACATGAACTTCGTGGCGATTGCCGAAAACGGCAAGCTGGTGGGCTTTAACCTGCTGGTGGGCGGCGGCCTGTCCATCGAACACGGTAACAAGAAAACCTACGCCCGCACCGCGAGCGAGTTCGGCTTCCTGCCGCTCGAGCATACGCTGGCCGTGGCAGAAGCGGTGGTTACGACCCAGCGCGACTGGGGTAACCGTACCGACCGTAAAAACGCGAAAACCAAATACACCCTGGAGCGCGTGGGCGTGGAGACGTTCAAAGCGGAAGTGGAGCGTCGCGCGGGCATCAAATTTGAGCCGATTCGCCCTTACGAGTTCACCGGTCGCGGCGATCGTATCGGCTGGGTTAAAGGCATCGACAATAAATGGCATCTGACGCTGTTTATCGAAAACGGCCGTATTCTGGACTATCCGGGGCGTCCGCTGAAAACCGGTCTGCTGGAAATCGCGAAGATCCATAAAGGTGAGTTCCGCATTACGGCTAACCAGAACCTGATCATTGCCGGCGTGCCGGAAAGCCAGAAAGCGAAGATCGAGAAGCTGGCGCGTGAACATTCCTTGATGGATGCGGTGAAGCCACAGCGTGAAAATTCGATGGCCTGCGTGTCATTCCCGACCTGCCCGCTGGCGATGGCCGAAGCGGAACGTTTCCTGCCGTCCTTCACTGACAAAGTGGAAGCGATTCTGGAAAAACACGGCATTCCGGACGAGCATATTGTTATGCGCGTCACCGGCTGCCCGAATGGCTGCGGTCGTGCGATGCTCGCCGAGCTGGGCCTGGTGGGGAAAGCGCCGGGGCGCTACAACCTGCATTTGGGCGGTAACCGTATCGGCACGCGTATTCCGCGTATGTTCCGCGAGAACATCACCGAGCCGGAAATTCTTGATTCCATCGACGAGCTTGTCGGGCGCTGGGCGAAAGAGCGCGAAGCGGGTGAAGGCTTCGGCGACTTTACGGTGCGTGCGGGCATCATTCGCCCGGTGCTCGATCCCGCCAGGGATTTCTGGGAGTAACCCATCCTTTGCCCGGTGGCGCTTCGCTTACCGGGCCTACGGGTTTTGTAGGCCGGGCAAACGCAGTGCCGCCCGGCAAAACAGGCAAACGAGGTTCTTATGTCCGTACTCGATCTAAACGCGCTTAACGCATTGCCAAAAGTCGAACGCATTCTGGCACTTGCTGAAACCAACGCTCAGCTGGAGAAGCTCGACGCCGAAGGGCGTGTGGCGTGGGCGCTGGAAAACCTGCCGGGAGACTACGTGCTGTCGTCGAGCTTTGGTATTCAGGCGGCGGTCAGTTTGCATCTGGTGAATCAGATCCGCCCGGACATTCCGGTGATCCTCACCGATACCGGCTACCTGTTCCCGGAAACCTACCAGTTTATTGACGAGCTGACGGACAAGCTCAGGCTGAACCTGAAAGTCTACCGCGCGGCTGAAAGCGCGGCCTGGCAGGAAGCGCGCTACGGCAAGCTGTGGGAACAGGGCGTTGAGGGCATTGAGAAATACAATGAGATCAACAAGGTTGAGCCGATGAACCGGGCGCTGAAAGAGCTGAACGCGCAGACGTGGTTTGCGGGGCTGCGCCGTGAGCAGTCCGGCAGCCGCGCCACGCTGCCGGTGCTGGCGGTTCAGCGCGGGGTGTTTAAAGTGCTGCCGATCATCGACTGGGATAACCGGACGGTGTACCAGTACCTGCAAAAACACGGGCTGAAGTACCATCCGCTGTGGGATCAGGGCTACCTGTCAGTGGGAGACACCCACACCACGCGCAAATGGGAACCGGGAATGGCAGAAGAAGAGACGCGATTCTTTGGGCTGAAGCGCGAGTGCGGGTTGCACGAAGGGTAATTTCATTGACTCCCTCTCCCTGTGGGAGAGGGTTGGGGTGAGGGCATCAGGCCGCACGGCGTTCAAAAACCTCAGGCTTTCCCCGCTTTCGCCAGCTCCTTCACCAGCGGCAGCATCACTTTTACCACATCCCGGCTGCGGTGCTCTATACGCTGCGGCAGGGCGCTATCAATGTGCTGTTGATTATCCAGCATCACGTTATGCCAGCTTGTCCCGTTCGGGAAGGCTTTCGATTTAGCCCGCTGCTGATAGCCATCTTTCTTGCCCAGCGACCAGTTTGTCGCTTCCACATACAGTACCGGAATGCCGGCCTTATCGAACACTTCGCCGTCGTTACAGCAGCCCGTTCCTCGCGGATAGCTGGCGTTCCCGCCAGGATTGGTCGTGGCATAAACGCCGTGGCTGCGGGCAATCGCCAGCGCCCGATCACGGGTCAGTTTCCGCACGGTACCTGGCGTACTCTGTCCGCTATTGAAATAGAGCTTATCGCCGACGATTAAATTATCGAGGTTAATCACCAGCAGCGTATTTTTCTTCTCTTCTGCACTCATGCGCTTAAGGAGATTCTCAGCGCCAAGCTTGCCTTCCTCTTCGCCGCTGGTCGCCACAAAGCGAATCCCATATTTTGTCGGGATGTCTTTCATCCGCTCGGCCAGTTCAAGCATCACGCCCAGGCCTGCGGCGTTATCGTCCATGCCCTGCAGCGTCAGCCCACCGAGGTTGTTATCCGAATCCGCGTCACTCAGCGGGGCGTAGGTATCAAGGTGCGCCATAATAATGATCTGCTCAGCCGCGCGACCTTCATGCGCCGCGATAACCGTACTGCCGGTCACGTTATGCCAGTTTTTGGTTTTATTTCTGGAGGTATAAACGTAGCGGCTGTGAAACGAACGGATATCACTCTGGTAACCCATATCGGCAAACTGCTGACGAATATAGTCGGCGGAGAGCATTTCCGCCGGAGAGCCGGTCATGCGTCCGGGAAAGACGGTAGCAATATGCCGCGCCTGCATATTGGCGATTTCACCATACGGTTGATTTTTTGCCTGAGCCGGAAGGATAAAGCAAACGCCGAGCGCCAGGGCAGCGATACGGTGGCGCGTTGCGGAAAACATAGGGAGTCCTTAAAAAACAGAGCAAAATTTTAACCCGCCTAGTATGAAACTGTGATCGCCCATACACAATTTGAATTGCTCTTAAATGCCCGAAATTTCGCGTGTTAAGCACTTTTTGATATTTGCTTTTTCATTGCGTTATTCCATTGAGTAACTACTCATTCCAATTCGTAATTTCATTCGGTCTAAGCCGCCCCCTATAGTCCCTCTATTCCTTGTTGTGAGTGAGTTGTTGCTTGTGGACTATCTGCCCTTATTTGCCGCGATTAAAGAGAAACCGGTGCTGGTTGTTGGTACCGGTGACATTGCCGATCGCAAAATCGCGTTTCTGCAGCGTGCGGGCGCGCAGGTGCAGACCGTCGCAGAGGCAGATTTTGACGAATCACAGATCGACAGCGTGGTGCTGGTGATTGCGGCAACGGAAAATCGCGAACTCAACCGGCGGATCTCCGAGGCCGCGCAGGCGCGTTACCGCCTGGTGAACGTGGTCGACGACCAGCCTCTGTGCTCGTTTATCTTTCCCTCAATCGTCGACCGATCGCCGCTGCTGGTGGCTATCTCTTCCGGCGGCACCGCACCGGTGCTGGCGCGCGTGCTGCGTGAAAAAATCGAAGCGCTGCTGCCAACCAGCCTTGGACGAATGGCGGAGAAAGCCAGCTATTGGCGCAACCATCTGAAAACCCGCCTGACCAGCGTGACGGAACGCCGTCGCTTCTGGGAGCGCGTGTTTCGCGGCCGCTTTGCCAGCCTGATGCATGCCGGTAATGAGACGGCGGCACAAAAAATTCTTGAAGACGAACTGGATAGCCCCGGCAGCACGGGCGGGGAAATCATTCTGGTGGGGGCCGGACCAGGTGATGCAGGACTCCTGACGCTGCGTGGCCTGCAGGTACTGCAGGATGCGGACGTGGTGTTCTATGACCATCTGGTCACCGACGGCGTGCGCGAACTGATCCGTCGTGATGCGGAGCAAATCTGCGTCGGCAAACGGGCAGGCGAGCACTCTGTTCCCCAGCATGACACCAACCAGATGCTGATTGCGGCCGCCAGAGCGGGCAAGACCGTGGTGCGCCTGAAAGGCGGCGATCCGTTTATTTTCGGTCGCGGCGGCGAAGAGCTGCAGGCGGCAGCCGAAGCGGGCGTGCCGTTCCAGGTGGTGCCAGGCATCACGGCGGCCTCTGCGGTAACGGCCTACGCCGGTATTCCGCTCACGCATCGCGATTACGCCCAGAGCGTGACCTTTGTGACCGGCCATTACAAGGCGGACAGCACGCCGTTTGACTGGTCGCACCTCGCCCAGAGCCGACAGACGCTGGCTATCTACATGGGCACCATGAAGGCGGCGGACATCAGCGAACAGCTTATTCAGCACGGCCGTGAGGCGACGACGCCAGTCGCCGTGATTTCCCGCGGTACGCGCGTCGATCAGCACGTTGCTGTCGGCACACTTCAGGAACTCGCAACCCTGGCGAAAGACGCCCCGATGCCCGCCCTGATCGTGGTTGGGGAAGTGGTGCAACTGCACAGTACGCTCGCCTGGTTTCAGCACACAACCGACACAGAAGGCTTCGGCGCTTCTGTCATAAATTTGGCTTAAGGAACGGTTATGGACCAAAAACGTCTTACTCACCTGCGACAGCTTGAAGCGGAAAGTATCCATATTATCCGCGAAGTGGCCGCCGAGTTTTCTAACCCGGTGATGATGTACTCCATCGGTAAAGATTCCAGCGTCATGCTGCATCTGGCGCGTAAAGCGTTTTATCCGGGTACGCTGCCGTTCCCGCTCCTGCACGTGGATACCGGCTGGAAATTCCGCGAGATGTATGAGTTCCGCGACCGTACCGCGAAAGCCTACGGCTGTGAGCTGCTGGTGCATAAAAACCCGGAAGGGGTGGCGATGGGCATTAACCCGTTCGTGCACGGCAGCGCCAAACACACCGATATCATGAAAACCGAGGGGCTGAAGCAGGCGCTGAATAAATACGGTTTTGATGCGGCCTTCGGCGGCGCGCGCCGTGACGAAGAGAAATCCCGCGCCAAAGAGCGCATTTACTCCTTCCGCGACCGCTTCCACCGCTGGGACCCCAAAAACCAGCGTCCGGAGCTGTGGCACAACTACAACGGTCAGATCAATAAAGGCGAAAGCATTCGCGTCTTCCCGCTCTCCAACTGGACCGAGCTGGATATCTGGCAGTACATCTATCTGGAAAATATCGAGATCGTTCCGCTGTATCTGGCGGCTGAACGCCCGGTGCTGGAGCGCGACGGCATGCTGATGATGATCGACGACGATCGCATCGACCTGCAGCCGGGGGAAGTGATCAAAAAACAGATGGTGCGTTTCCGTACCCTGGGCTGCTGGCCGCTGACCGGCGCGGTGGAATCCAGCGCGCAGACGCTGCCGGAGATCATCGAAGAGATGCTGGTGTCGACCACCAGCGAGCGACAGGGGCGCGTGATCGACCGCGACCAGGCAGGCTCGATGGAGCTGAAGAAACGTCAGGGTTATTTCTAAGGAGCCGCCATGAACACCACTATTGCTCAACAAATTGCCAAAGAAGGCGGCGTGGAAGCGTATCTGCACGCGCAACAACATAAAAGCCTGCTTCGTTTTCTGACCTGCGGCAGCGTGGATGACGGGAAAAGTACCCTGATTGGCCGCCTGCTGCACGATACGCGCCAGATTTATGAAGATCAGCTCTCTTCCCTGCATAACGACAGTAAGCGTCACGGTACCCAGGGCGAAAAACTCGACCTGGCGCTGCTGGTGGATGGCCTGCAGGCGGAGCGCGAGCAGGGCATCACCATCGACGTGGCCTATCGTTATTTCTCCACCGAGAAGCGCAAATTTATTATCGCCGACACCCCGGGGCACGAGCAGTACACCCGCAATATGGCGACCGGTGCGTCGACCTGTGATCTGGCGATCCTGCTGATCGACGCCCGTAAAGGCGTGCTGGATCAGACCCGTCGCCACAGCTTTATCTCCACGCTGCTGGGGATCAAACACCTGGTGGTGGCCATCAATAAGATGGATCTGGTGAGCTTCAGCGAAGAGACGTTCGACGCGATCCGCCAGAGCTACCTGACCTTTGCTGAACAGCTGCCGGGCAACCTCGACATTCGCTTTGTGCCGCTCTCGGCGCTGGAAGGGGATAATGTCGCCTCCCAGAGCGCGAACATGCCGTGGTACAGCGGCCCGACGCTGCTGGAAGTGCTGGAGACCGTTGAGATCCAGCGCGTGGTCGACACCCAGCCGATGCGCTTCCCGGTGCAGTACGTCAACCGTCCGAACCTCGATTTCCGCGGGTTCTCCGGTACCCTCGCTTCGGGGGTCGTGAAGGTGGGGCAACGCGTCAAGGTGCTGCCATCCGGTGTGGAATCAACCATTGCCCGTATCGTTACCTTTGACGGTGACCTGCAGGAAGCGGGTGCTGGTGAAGCGGTAACGCTGGTGCTGAAAGACGAGATTGATATCAGTCGCGGAGACCTGCTGGTGGATGCCCAGGAAACGCTGGCGGCCGTGCAGGGTGCTTCCGTGGACGTGGTATGGATGGCGGAGCAGCCCCTGACCGCGGGTCAGAGCTATGACATCAAAATTGCCGGCAAGAAAACCCGCGCCCGCGTGGATGGCATTCAGTTCCAGGTGGACATCAACAACCTGACCCAGCGCGAGGTCACCGAGCTGCCGCTGAACGGCATTGGTCTGGTCGATCTGACCTTCGACGAACCGCTGGTGCTGGATCCGTATCAGCAGAACCCGGTGACGGGCGGGCTGATCTTTATCGACCGCTTGACGAACGTCACCGTCGGTGCGGGAATGGTGCGCGAGCCAAACGAGCAGGCGAGCGTGGCCTCGGAATTCAGCGCCTTTGAGCTGGAGCTGAACGCGCTGGTGCGTAAGCACTTCCCGCACTGGGGCGCACGCGATTTGCTGGGAGGTAAGTAATGGCCGCCCATGATGAGAACGTCGTCTGGCATCCTCATCCGGTCACCGTCGCCCAGCGCGAACAGCTCCACGGCCACCGTGGGGTTGTGCTGTGGTTTACCGGGCTCTCTGGCTCCGGTAAATCCACGGTCGCCGGGGCGCTGGAAGAGGCGTTGCATCAGCAGGGAGTAAGCACCTACCTGCTGGATGGCGACAACGTGCGCCACGGGCTGTGCAGCGATTTGGGGTTCAGCGATGACGATCGTAAAGAGAACATCCGCCGGGTCGGGGAGGTCGCCAGCCTGATGGCGGACGCCGGGCTGGTGGTGCTGACGGCGTTTATCTCACCGCACCGCGCCGAGCGCCAGATGGTGCGCGAACGTGTGGGTCAGGATCGCTTTATCGAAGTGTTTGTCGACACCCCGCTGGAGGTTTGCGAAGCGCGCGATCCGAAAGGGCTGTACAAAAAAGCCCGTGCCGGTGAACTGCGCAACTTCACCGGCATTGACGCGGTCTACGAAGCGCCTGAATCGCCTGAAATCCACCTGGAAGGTCAACAATTGGTAACAAATTTAGTAAGCCAATTATTAGACCTGCTCAGACGGGACGATATTATCAGATCCTGAGACGGTATCGTTCGGGAGCTGTCTTCCCGAACGATGAGTCACGGTCACAGGATTAGCTATGCGCAACAGTGAAAATTACATCATCACCACCGGGTCGGAGCCGCTGGCGACCGACGACGAGACGACCTGGTCATTTCCTGGGGCCATCATTGGCTTCGTCTCATGGTTGCTGGCGCTTGGCATTCCGTTTCTCATCTACGGCGGTAACACGCTGTTCTTCTTTCTCTACACCTGGCCTTTCTTCCTGGCGTTAATGCCCGTGGCGGTGGTTGTCGGCATTGCGCTGCACTCGCTGCTCAATGGCCGCCTCCTGTACAGCACCGCGATCACGATTGTGACGGTGGTTCTGATGTTTGGCCTGTTATTTTTGTGGCTCATGGGCTAACTTCAGCCATAATTCAAACCGTAACCAACTGTGTGGCGATATTGTGCAGGACGATTCTGCGGAAAAAATGTGGTACATTTGCCCGCGATGTTGCGGCATCTCTGTTACCCCGGCGTTGTGCTCTGGGGAAGTCTTGGGATGAGGATGCCGTTTTTCAGGGGGCAGGATGGGTAAACTAACGCTGCTGTTGCTGGCTTTGCTAATCTGGCTGCAATATTCGCTGTGGTTCGGTAAGAACGGACTGCACGACTATAGCCGGGTGAGTGATGACGTCGCGGCTCAGCAGGCAACAAACGCCAAACTTAAGGCGCGAAACGATCAACTCTTCGCTGAAATTGATGACCTCAATGGCGGGCAAGAGGCGATTGAAGAACGCGCACGCAATGAACTCAGTATGACTAAGCCGGGCGAAACCTTTTATCGTCTGGTTCCGGATGCGTCTAAACGCAATCAGGGCTCAGCACAAAACAATCGATAATCAGGCCCAGGATTACGACATGGCAGTAACTTTTTCGGACGTATGCGCCGTGGTGCCGGCCGCAGGTTTTGGCCGGCGCATGCAGACAGAATGTCCCAAGCAATACCTCTCTATTGGCGATAAAACGATCCTCGAGCACGCCGTGGCGGCGCTGCTGGCGCACCCACGGGTGACGCGGGTGATCATCGCCATCAGCCCGGGCGATGCGCGCTTCGCGCAGTTACCGCTGGCCAATCACCCACAGATTACCGTTGTCGATGGCGGTGCCGAGCGCGCCGATTCCGTGCTGGCAGGTATTCAGGCTGCCGGAAACGCGCCGTGGGTGCTGGTGCATGACGCGGCGCGTCCGTGTCTGCATCAGGACGATCTCGCTCGCCTGCTGGCGTTGAGTGAAACCAGTCGGGTGGGTGGCATTCTCGCTGCCCCTGTGCGTGACACCATGAAGCGTGCCGAGCCGGGCAAAGCGGCTATCGCCCACACCGTTGAGCGCGTCGATTTATGGCACGCGCTGACGCCACAATTTTTCCCCCGCGAATTACTCCATGACTGCTTAACGCGAGCGCTGAATGAAGGGGCGACCATTACGGACGAGGCCTCGGCGCTGGAGTATTGCGGTTTCCACCCAACGCTGGTTGAAGGACGTGCTGATAATATAAAAGTGACGCGTCCGGAAGATTTACAGCTCGCGGAATTCTATCTTACCCGTTCGACCCATCAGGAGAAGGCATAATGCGAATTGGACACGGTTTTGATGTACACGCCTTTGGCGGAGAAGGCCCAATTATCATTGGCGGCGTGCGCATTCCTTATGAAAAAGGGCTGCTGGCGCATTCTGATGGTGACGTGGCGCTGCATGCGCTTACCGACGCCTTACTGGGCGCTGCGGCGCTGGGCGATATTGGCAAACTGTTCCCGGACACCGACCCGGCCTTTAAAGGGGCGGACAGCCGCGAGCTGCTGCGCGAAGCGTGGCGCCGCATCCAGGCGAAAGGCTACACCCTCGGCAACGTTGACGTCACGATTATTGCTCAGGCACCGAAAATGCTGCCGCATATTCCGCAGATGCGCGTGTTTATTGCTGAAGATCTGGGCTGCCATATGGATGACGTCAACGTCAAAGCGACGACCACCGAAAAGCTGGGCTTTACCGGCCGCGGTGAAGGCATTGCCTGTGAAGCCGTGGCGCTGCTGGTGAAGGCGAGCAAATGACAGATTTCGACAACCTGACCTACCTGCACGGTAAACCGCAGGGGCACGGGGTGCTGAAAGCCAGCCCTGAAGACTTCCTCGTGGTGGAGGATCTGGGCTTTGAGCCGGATGGCGAAGGTGAACATATCCTGGTGCGCATTCTTAAAAATGGCTGCAACACCCGTTTTGTGGCCGACGCTCTGGCAAAATTCCTCAAAATTCATGCCCGCGAAGTGAGCTTTGCTGGTCAGAAAGATAAACACGCCGTCACCGAACAGTGGCTCTGCGCCCGCGTTCCCGGCAATGCGATGCCAGATTTAAGCAAATTTGAACTTGAGGGCTGTAAGGTACTGGAATATGCCCGTCACAAGCGCAAACTGCGTCTGGGGGCGTTGAAAGGTAACGACTTTACGCTGGTGCTGCGTGAAGTGACCGACCGCGATGACGTGGAGAAACGCCTGAATGCCATCAGCGCGCAGGGCGTGCCGAACTACTTTGGCGCGCAGCGTTTTGGGATCGGCGGCAGTAACCTGCAGGGCGCATTGCGCTGGGCGCAAAGCGATGCGCCGGTTCGTGACAGGAATAAACGCAGTTTTTGGTTGTCGGCGGCCCGCAGTGCGTTGTTTAATCAGATTGTGAGCGAAAGGCTGAAAAAACCGGACGCGAATCAAGTTGTTGTTGGCGATGCGCTACAATTAGCGGGACGCGGAAGCTGGTTTGTGGCAACGGCCGAAGAGATGGCCGATGTACAGTCGCGCGTGGACGCCAAAGCGCTGATGATTACCGCCGCGTTGCCCGGTACAGGCGACTGGGGAACCCAGGGCGAAGCCCTGACGGCGGAGCAGTCTGCCGTTGCGGATGCGCAGGCATTACAATCCTTGCTGGTGCGGGAAAAAGTCGACGCAGCACGCCGCGCGATGCTGCTTTATCCGCAGCAGTTAAGCTGGAACTGGTGGGATGACGTGACCGTCGAGTTACGTTTCTGGCTGCCGGCAGGTAGCTTTGCCACCAGTGTTGTCAGGGAACTTATCAACACGTCGGGTGATTATGCGAATATTGCTGAGTAACGATGACGGGATCCACGCGCCAGGCATTCAGACGCTGGCGAAACACCTCCGCGAATTCGCGGATGTGCAGGTCGTGGCTCCCGATCGTAACCGCAGTGGAGCGTCTAACTCGCTGACGCTGGAGTCGTCGCTTCGCACCTTTAGCTTTGAAAATGGCGATATTGCCGTGCAGATGGGCACGCCAACCGACTGCGTTTTTCTGGGCGTGAACGCGCTGATGCGGCCGCGTCCGGATATTGTCGTCTCCGGCATTAATGCCGGGCCCAACCTTGGCGATGACGTGATTTACTCCGGTACCGTGGCGGCTGCGATGGAAGGGCGTCACCTCGGTTTTCCGGCGCTGGCGGTCTCGTTAAACGGCCACACCCATTACGATACCGCCGCCGTGGTGACCTGTTCGATCCTGCGGGCCCTCAGCCGCGAGCCGTTGCGCACCGGACGCATCCTCAATATCAACGTGCCGGATCTGCCCCTGAGTGAGATTAAAGGCATTCGCGTCACCCGGTGCGGAAGCCGGCATCCGGCCGATCAGGTGATCCCGCAGCAGGATCCGCGCGGCAACACGCTTTACTGGATTGGTCCTCCCGGCGAGAAGTGCGATGCGGGCCCGGATACCGACTTTGCCGCTGTGGATGAAGGCTATGTTTCGGTGACGCCGTTGCACGTAGATTTAACCGCGTATAGCGCGCATGATGTAGTGTCGGGCTGGCTGGATCGCGCAGGAGTGAACGCGCAATGGTAAACAAACGTGTACAAACTCTTCTGGAGCAACTCCGCGCGCAGGGGATCCGCGACGAGCACGTGCTTGACGCGCTCGCCCGGGTTCCGCGTGAGAAATTTGTCGACGAGGCGTTTGAACACAAAGCGTGGGAAAACGTGGCGCTGCCCATCGGGCAGGGCCAGACGATTTCTCAGCCTTATATGGTAGCGCGGATGACGGAGCTGCTGGAGCTCACGCCCAACTCCCGCGTGCTGGAGATCGGTACCGGGTCGGGGTATCAGACCGCGATCCTGGCGCATCTGGTACATCATGTCTGCTCCGTTGAGCGGATTAAAGGTTTACAGTGGCAGGCGCGTCGCCGCCTGAAACAACTTGATTTACATAATGTTTCGACACGACACGGTGATGGATGGCAGGGTTGGCAGGCTCGCGCCCCGTTTGACGCCATCATCGTGACGGCGGCCCCACCTGAAATACCTGTGGCACTGTTGTCGCAGCTGGATGAGGGGGGCATTCTTGTTCTGCCCGTCGGGGACGAGCAGCAGCTTCTGAAGCGCGTTCGTCGCCGCGGCGGCGAGTTTATTATCGATACCGTGGAAGCCGTGCGCTTTGTGCCTCTGGTAAAGGGGGAGTTAGCCTGAGACTCGGAATTATCCAGGGTTATTAAGGCAAATTCAGCGTATGGTGTGGCGCGAAAGATTCGTGCCATCACGGTAAATTTTAAGTCACTGGTAGTTAACACATTCCTGGGGGATAAATGAGCGCGGGAAGCCCTAAATTCACCATCAGCCGTGTTGCGGCATTATCACTGGTTTCGCTCTGGCTGGCAGGCTGCACAAGTTCTAATAACGCGCCTGCGCCCGTCAGTTCCGTCGGCGGAAACAGCGGCTCCGGTAACACGTCCAGCGGAATGTTAATCACGCCGCCGCCTAAAATGGGCACTGCTGCACCGCAGCAAACACCACAAATTCAGCCTGTGCAACATCCTGTTACACAGCCAATGCAGGTTCAGCCAGTTGAACAACCTGTTCAGACCCAAAATGGCCGCATAGTCTATAACCGCCAGTATGGGAACATTCCGAAAGGCAGTTATACCGGTGGCAGCACCTATACCGTGAAGCGTGGCGACACGTTGTTCTATATTGCCTGGATCACCGGGAACGATTTCCGTGACCTCGCCCAGCGCAATAACGTGCAGGCCCCATACGGTCTGGAAGTCGGGCAAACGCTGCAGGTTGGCAATGCAACGGGTACGCCGCTTACGCCTGGCAACACCGTTTCCGCAGCCGACGTGACCGCGCAAAATAACAGCGTTAAGCCTGCACAAAAATCCACCACGGTGGTTGCTTCACAACCTGTAATTACGTATTCTGAGGATTCAGGTGATCAGACTGCTAACAAAATGTTGCCGAATAATAAAGGGACTGCGACTGTTGTCACAGCACCGGTAACGGCACCTGTGGTTAGCTCTACTGAACCGACTGCCAGCAGTATGACATCCAGTTCGCCAATCTCTGCATGGCGCTGGCCAACTGACGGCAAGGTTATCGAAAACTTCTCTTCCTCCGAAGGAGGAAATAAAGGGATCGATATCGCAGGGAGTAAAGGACAGGCTATCATCGCGACCGCAGACGGACGCGTTGTGTATGCCGGTAACGCTCTGCGCGGTTACGGTAATCTTATCATCATCAAACACAACGATGATTACCTGAGTGCCTACGCCCATAACGACACAATGCTGGTCCGGGAACAACAAGAAGTTAAGGCGGGGCAAAAAATCGCTACCATGGGTAGCACCGGAACCAGTTCTACACGCTTGCATTTTGAAATTCGTTACAAGGGGAAATCCGTAAACCCGCTGCAGTACTTGCCGCAGCGATAATTTGACGGGGCATGCCAGCCAGGGTGTCTCGTCCAGGGATCACGGGTAGGAGCCACCTTATGAGTCAGAATACGCTGAAAGTTCATGATTTAAATGAAGACGCGGAATTTGATGAGAACGGAGTAGAGGCTTTTGACGAAAAAGCCTTAGTAGAAGAGGAACCCAGTGATAACGATTTGGCTGAAGAAGAGCTGTTATCGCAGGGCGCCACACAGCGTGTGCTGGACGCGACTCAGCTTTACCTTGGGGAGATTGGTTACTCCCCACTGCTAACGGCCGAAGAAGAAGTCTATTTCGCACGTCGTGCTTTGCGTGGTGATGTGGCCTCGCGTCGTCGCATGATTGAAAGTAACCTGCGACTGGTCGTGAAAATTGCCCGCCGTTACGGCAATCGTGGTCTGGCTCTGCTGGATCTGATTGAAGAGGGCAACTTAGGTCTCATCCGCGCAGTTGAGAAGTTTGACCCGGAACGCGGGTTCCGTTTCTCAACCTACGCGACCTGGTGGATTCGTCAGACCATCGAACGGGCTATTATGAACCAGACCCGTACGATCCGCCTGCCGATTCACATCGTCAAAGAGTTGAACGTGTATCTGCGCACCGCGCGCGAGTTGTCCCATAAACTGGACCACGAGCCAAGCGCAGAAGAAATTGCCGAACAACTCGATAAACCGGTTGATGACGTAAGCCGTATGCTGCGTCTCAACGAGCGCATTACCTCCGTTGACACCCCACTGGGTGGCGACTCCGAAAAAGCGCTGCTGGACATCCTGGCTGATGAAAAAGACAACGGCCCGGAAGACACCACGCAGGACGATGACATGAAGCAGAGCATCGTCAAATGGCTGTTCGAACTGAACGCCAAACAGCGTGAAGTGCTGGCACGTCGTTTCGGTTTGCTGGGGTATGAAGCTGCGACACTGGAAGATGTCGGCCGTGAAATTGGCCTGACCCGTGAACGTGTTCGTCAGATTCAGGTTGAAGGTCTGCGCCGTCTGCGTGAAATCCTGCAGGGGCAAGGTCTGAATATCGAAGCGCTGTTCCGCGAATAAGCAACCTTTCGTCAAAAAAGGCCCGTCGTGAGACGGGCCTTTTTCTTTTCTGGTTGATTGAGCACCGCGGTTGACCGGTGTGCGTTTTCATGGGGTCATGGCTATTCCTTAGCCATCATTTTGCTGATCATTGCCGTGAACTGCTTGCGCTCATTCTCGGTTAAACGTCCTAAAAACGCTTCATCCACCGCGTTGCCCACCGGTTTACAGCCTGCAAGCAGGGCTTCACCTTCTGGTGTCAGGAAGACAAAGCGGCGGCGCTTATCTGCCGGGTCGTGCTCGCGTTTGACCAGCCCGCGCGCCTCCATGCGGCTCAGCATTTCCGCCAGAGTCGCTTTCGTGCTGACCGCCACTTCAGTCAATGCCACCTGTTCAATACCCGGATGCTCAGCAATTGAGCGCATCACCGCATATTGCGGCTTGGTCAGTTCCGGTAAGGCATGTTGCCACTGCGCGGTATGCTGTTGAAAAAGCTGACGTAACAGGTGGAACGCCTCTTGTCTTAGTTCCATGAACACTCCGACGGAAAAAATCTCCCTCTATCATAGCCGCTATTGCTATGGATTTTAACGCAGCAACTTTTAGCAATTCGTGTGATCGTGTACGAACGATCTTGTCAGAAAAACGATCCGGGAGTAGTTTATCTATAATGTTCGTATACGAACAAAATGTTGAGGTGCTGAATGAGATTGATCGTGGGAATGACGGGGGCAACGGGGGCTCCGCTGGGCGTGGCGCTGCTGCAGGCGCTGCGGGAAATGCCGGAGGTGGAGACCCACCTGGTGATGTCGAAGTGGGCAAAAACCACCATTGAGCTGGAAACGTCCTGCACCGCGCAGGATGTCGCTGCTCTGGCTGACGTGGTCCACAGCCCGGCGGACCAGGCCGCGACCATCTCCTCCGGTTCGTTTCGCACCGACGGCATGATCGTCATTCCCTGCAGCATGAAAACGCTGGCGGGCATCCGTGCCGGTTACGCCGAAGGGCTGGTGGGCCGTGCGGCCGATGTGGTGCTGAAAGAGGGGCGCAAGCTGGTGCTGGTTCCCCGTGAAACGCCGCTCAGCACCATTCATCTGGAGAACATGCTCGCACTTTCCCGCATGGGTGTGGCGATGGTGCCGCCTATGCCTGCGTATTACAACCATCCGCAAACCGCCGATGACATTACCTGGCATATCGTGACGCGCGTGCTTGACCAGTTTGGTCTGGAGCATAAAAAGGCGCGCCGCTGGAACGGGTTACGCGAAGCGAAACATTTTTCACAGGAGAATAAAGATGGCATTTGATGATTTGAGAAGCTTCCTGCAGGCGCTCGATGAGCAAGGGCAACTGCTGAAAATTGAGGAAGAGGTGAACGCTGAGCCAGATCTGGCGGCGGCAGCCAACGCGACGGGACGCATCGGTGACGGCGCGCCGGCGTTGTGGTTCGATAACATTCGCGGCTTCACCGATGCCCGGGTGGTGATGAACACGATAGGCTCCTGGCAGAACCATGCCATCTCAATGGGGCTTCCGGCCAATACGCCGGTGAAAAAACAGATCGACGAGTTTATTCGTCGCTGGGATAAATTCCCCGTCACGCCTGAACGGCGGGCTAATCCGGCCTGGGCGCAGAATACGGTCGACGGTGAGGACATTAACCTGTTTGATATTCTGCCGCTGTTTCGCCTGAACGACGGTGACGGTGGTTTCTATCTCGACAAAGCGTGCGTCGTCTCGCGCGATCCGCTTGACCCGGATAATTTCGGCAAGCAGAACGTCGGGATCTACCGCATGGAAGTGAAGGGCAAGCGTAAGCTTGGCCTGCAGCCGGTACCGATGCACGATATCGCCCTGCATTTGCACAAAGCGGAAGAGCGCGGTGAAGATCTGCCGGTGGCGATTACGCTCGGCAACGATCCCATTATCACTCTGATGGGCGCGACGCCGCTGAAATACGATCAATCCGAGTATGAAATGGCGGGTGCGCTGCGTGAAAGCCCGTACCCGATAGCCACCGCGCCGCTGACCGGCTTTGATGTGCCGTGGGGCTCTGAAGTGATCCTGGAAGGGGTGATTGAGGGCCGTAAACGTGAAATCGAAGGGCCGTTCGGTGAGTTTACCGGGCACTATTCCGGCGGGCGTAACATGACGGTAGTGCGAATTGATAAGGTCTCTTACCGCACCAAACCGATTTTCGAATCTCTCTACCTTGGCATGCCGTGGACCGAGATTGACTATCTGATGGGGCCGGCCACCTGTGTGCCGCTCTACCAGCAGCTGAAAGCAGAATTCCCGGAAGTGCAGGCGGTGAACGCGATGTATACCCACGGTCTGCTGGCGATTATCTCCACCAAAAAACGTTACGGCGGCTTTGCCCGCGCGGTCGGTTTACGCGCTATGACCACGCCGCACGGTCTGGGCTACGTGAAGATGGTGATTATGGTGGATGAGGATGTCGATCCGTTCAACCTCCCGCAGGTGATGTGGGCGCTGTCGTCGAAAGTAAACCCGGCAGGGGATCTGGTGCAACTGCCGAATATGTCGGTACTTGAACTCGATCCGGGCTCCAGCCCGGCAGGCATTACCGACAAACTGATTATCGATGCCACCACGCCTGTGGCACCGGACAACCGTGGCCATTATAGCCAGCCGGTACAGGATCTTCCTGAAACCAAAGCCTGGGCTGAAAAACTGACCGCCATGCTGGCAGCACGTCAATAAGGAGGAAAAGATGATTTGTCCACGTTGTGCCGATGAACATATTGAAGTGATGGCAACCTCACCGGTGAAAGGGGTCTGGACGGTTTATCAGTGCCAGCATTGTCTGTATACCTGGCGCGATACCGAACCGCTGCGTCGTACCAGCCGCGAGCACTATCCGGAAGCGTTTCGTATGACGCAGAAGGATATTGATGAGGCACCGCAGGTGCCAACGATCCCGCCGTTGTTGTAAAAAAAAGCCCGGTAAGCGCATCGCTACCGGGCAAATACCGCAGAGAACTAAACCAGACTCTTCAACCG
Source organism: Enterobacter sp. BIDMC92 (assembly GCF_001030225.1). Lineage (NCBI taxonomy): Bacteria > Pseudomonadati > Pseudomonadota > Gammaproteobacteria > Enterobacterales > Enterobacteriaceae > Enterobacter > Enterobacter sp. BIDMC92. The sequence goes on along the minus strand of NZ_KQ087598.1, from coordinate 3,798,601 downwards.
ATAAATCCACTCCAGCGCCTGGCGCGGCGTCAGGGAGTCGGGGTCGAGATTCTCTAGGGCTTCCACCGCCGGTGACGTCTCTTCCGCAGGCGCCAGCAGCGACATCTGCGTGCCATCAATTTGCGTCGCCGCCGCGTTGGGTGACAGGCTTTCCAGCTCACGCAGCTTCTGACGTGCGCGCTTGATCACTTCTTTCGGTACCCCTGCCAGCGCCGCGACGGCCAGGCCATAGCTCTTGCTCGCCGCGCCATCCTGCACCGTATGCATGAAGGCGATGGTGTCGCCATGCTCCAGCGCATCAAGGTGAACGTTAGCCACCCCTTCCATTTTTTCCGGCAGCTGCGTCAGCTCGAAATAGTGGGTAGCGAACAGCGTCATGGCTTTGATTTTATTCGCGAGACTTTCCGCGCAGGCCCAGGCCAGCGACAGACCATCATAGGTTGATGTTCCGCGTCCCACTTCGTCCATCAGCACCAGGCTGTGCTCCGTCGCGTTATGCAGAATGTTAGCCGTTTCGGTCATCTCGACCATAAAGGTTGAGCGACCGCTCGCCAGATCGTCCGCTGCACCCACGCGGGTAAAGATCCGGTCGATGGGGCCAATCTCCACTTTTTGCGCCGGAACGTAGCTACCAATATAGGCGAGCAGGGCAATCAGCGCCGTCTGGCGCATATAGGTACTCTTACCGCCCATGTTCGGACCGGTAATGATCAGCATTCTTCGCTGCGGTGACAGGCTCAGCGGGTTGGCGATGAACGGTTCATTCAGCACTCGCTCAACCACCGGGTGACGGCCTTCGGTAATCCGAATGCCGGGTTTGTCGGTAAAGGTTGGGCAGGTATAGTTCAGCGTTTCAGCGCGCTCAGCCAGGTTCACCAGCACGTCCAGCTCTGCCAGCGCACTGGCGCTTAACTGCAGGTCGGCCAGATGCGGCATTAGCATGTCGAACAGCTCGTCATACAGCTGTTTTTCCAGCGCCAGCGCTTTGCCTTTGGAGGTGAGGACTTTGTCTTCGTACTCTTTCAGCTCAGGAATAATATAGCGTTCAGCGTTTTTGAGCGTCTGGCGACGCACGTAATGAATCGGTGCCAGATGGCTCTGCCCGCGGCTGATCTGAATATAGTAACCGTGTACCGCGTTATAGCCGACCTTCAGGGTGTCGAGTCCAAGACGTTCGCGCTCGCGGATTTCCAGTTTATCAAGATAGTCCGTCGCGCCGTCGGCCAGCGCGCGCCATTCGTCCAGCTCCGCATTGTAGCCAGGGGCAATCACGCCGCCATCACGAACAAGTACCGGCGGCGCATCGATAATGGCGCGTTCGAGCAGCTCGCGAAGCTCGGTAAATTCGCCCATGGTGTCGCGGAGTTTCTGTACCGGCTCGCTGTCAACGTCACTCAACTGAGCACGCAGCTCTGGCAGTTGCTGGAATGCGTGACGCATCCGCGCGAGATCGCGTGGACGCGCGGTCCGCAGAGCCAGACGGGCCAGGATACGCTCCAGGTCGCCCACCTGGCGCAGGACGGGCTGTATCTCGGTATAGCGATCCTGCAACGCGGCAATCGTCTGCTGACGGCAAACAAGCGTTCCGGTATCGCGAATCGGCATGTGCAGCCAGCGTTTCAGCATGCGGCTGCCCATGGGGGTCACCGTACTGTCGAGGACCGAGGCAAGCGTATTTTCGACGCCCCCCGCCAGGTTCTGGGTGATCTCCAGATTACGGCGCGTGGCGGCATCCATGATGATGCTGTCCTGCTGGCGCTCCATGGTGATCGAGCGGATATGCGGCAGGGCGGTGCGCTGGGTATCTTTCACGTACTGCAGGAGGCAACCTGCCGCACACAGCCCGCGTGGGGCATTTTCGACACCAAAGCCAATCAGATCGCGGGTGCCAAACTGCAGATTCAGCTGCTGGCGCGCGGTATCAATTTCAAACTCCCACAGCGGACGACGGCGTAACCCGCGGCGGCCTTCAATGAGCGCCATTTCGGTAAAATCTTCGGCATAGAGCAATTCTGCCGGATTGGTGCGCTGTAGTTCAGCAGCCATCGTTTCACGGTCAGCCGGTTCACTCAGACGAAAACGTCCGGAGCTGATGTCGAGCGTCGCGTAGCCAAAGCCTTTTCCGTCCTGCCACAGTGCGGCAAGCAAATTATCCTGACGCTCCTGCAGCAGAGCTTCATCACTGATGGTGCCTGGCGTGACGATACGCACGACTTTGCGTTCCACCGGACCTTTGGACGTCGCGGGATCGCCGATCTGTTCGCAAATGGCGACGGACTCCCCCTGATTCACCAGCTTCGCAAGGTAATTTTCTACCGCGTGATGGGGGATACCTGCCATAGGAATGGGCTCACCCGCCGATGCACCACGTTTGGTCAGCGAGATGTCGAGCAACTGCGATGCACGCTTAGCATCGTCATAAAACAGCTCGTAAAAATCGCCCATACGGTAAAACAGCAGGATTTCCGGATGCTGTGCTTTCAGCTTCAGATACTGCTGCATCATTGGCGTGTGGTCTAATAGATCCTTGTCAATAGACTCATTCATATTGATTTTACTCGTTTTTTAAGTCTTTTGGGTACTCAGGTGGCCCCATGTGAAACCCTTAAAAACCCATGTGAATTGTTAAATTTGTATACCAGAAGTATTCTAGCTACTATCTCGTATACACACTTGAACTGCTGGTATACATCGATGAAAATGACACTCAATCAGTCGATTATAATCAATAAGTTATCTATCGACGTCAAACCAAGTCTCGATCAAGATGGGCGAGTAGTGTACTTACCCAACATAGACAGAAAACCTTATCTTATCACTGACAGCCATCGTGATTCACCAGTCGGCTTCGGTGTCAAAATCAGTGCAACGAAAAAGACCTATATCGTTCAGCGACGAGTGTCTTCTCCTGGCAATCGCCCTAAGACAGGGGGAAAATCTCCATCGGAGGTTATCAGGTCTACAATTGGCAATGTCTCTGATTTCGCTAACATCGATCAAGCCCGCGAGGTTGCTCGCAATTTAGTTAAAACCATGAAGTTGACCAAAAGGAACCCTAACAAGATAAAACGGGAGTCCGATGCTTCTGAACTCACTATCAGTGAAGTGTTTGCACAATACCGCCAGCATCTGCAGGGTAGAGCGAAACCAGCTAAACCCAACACCTTGGCGGTATTAGATAAAGCAGAAAACAGGCTTTCTGAGTGGGCTGGTTTGCGAGTTAAAGATCTTACTGGTAATGAAATTCTTCGGAAGTTTGATGAGATTGCTTCAAGAGCCAGAACAGCAGCGGAACAGACCTTTAGGTGGGCGAATGTTGCTGTAAAACACGCAATAGAGATTGAAGCTGGGAATGCTCAGACCCAGCAACGACAACCTTCTCTATCTTACAACCCTTTCAGTATCTTAAAGGTACAGAAAAAGTTTAGGACACGTTCTGAGCTTGAAGATAGTTATCGGGCAAAAGGTGTCAGAAACCCCTTATCACCAAAGGATACACTTGGTCGGTTCTTGACTGCATTGTTCAACAAGAGAAGCTTCAACCGGCTTGGGTGCGATTATCTGCTACTTACCGTTCTCTTAGGTGCTCGTAAGGAAGAAACAGCTTCTCTGTGTTGGCGAGAGTCTCTTACAAAGGAAGAAGCTAAAACGACAAGCTATGTTGACCTGAGTAACAGAACTATCCGTTTTTACGACACTAAGAATCGAAACGATCACGAGCTTCCGATTTGTGATGCTGTCAAAAGAATTTTGGAAGATAGAAGAGACATAGTAAACGATACGGTAACCCGGAAGGACAAACAGAAGTGGGTTTTCCCGGCCCGTTCTTCTCGAAGTAAAGTTGGTCACTATTCCGATAGTAAAAGTCTAAGGGAATATATCTGCCAAGAGGCGGGAATCCTGAAGCTTGGTATGCATGATCTACGAAGGACATTTGGTAGGGTTGCTGAAGAACTTGTTTCATATGCCGTCGTTAAGAGACTGCTCAATCACAGAAATACAACAGATCCAACAGAAAGGTATGCAGAACCTGATCAAGAACGGATTTTTGAAGCATTACAAAGGATTGAGTTGCATATGCTTATGACTGCTCCTAAATTATACAATGTGTTACTTGCTTCGGCTAAGTATCCTCCATTACCTGAAACGAGGGAGTGAAGATGAGTGTGGTGGAAGTTTTGCGGGAGTATTCAGAGGTATGGAAACTATTTGGTCAAATGCCTGATTCTGCCACTGTAAATAGTGAGCTTGCTTCTGTCTTTCTTGGCATAAGCATCAAAACCCTTGCCCGATATAGACAAAATGGGGGAGGGCCACCTTATATCCAATACCAAGCAGAAGATACGAAAGCGAGAAATCAGCGGGTTCTCTATGTATTAGGTGATCTGCGAGTTTGGAGAGATATCCATAAAGTAAGTAGTTCAATGCATGGTGCTCAGGTTCGTGGCTTGGCTTTTACATCATTGACCGATTTTATAGAAGAACATCCTTTTATTGTTAAAAATAAAATCATCCAAAAAAGGAAAATAAAAAGGTTAGGAGTTAGAGATTCAGATACTGACATATACGATGATGTCATCTTAGGGCATATACTCTGTGTGGAAGAAACAGTTTTAACAATCCAAATATCTAATAACGACTTGCAAGTTATTTGGATTTCAATTGAAGAAGCGTTGAAAAAACATTGGGAAGATAACGATAATAAAAATATATTTTTAGAATGTTTTAAGCTGTGCTCACAAGAAATCATTACAAATGCAGAAATAATTAGTGATTATAATTTTTTAAAACAGCAATTGAGGTGATAATGAAAATTACACAAATGGAGATCAAAGGCTTTAAGAGCTTTGATAATGTAGGGCAAACTATAAATATAAATTCATTCACCAGCTTAATTGGAGGGAATGGAACAGGTAAAACGGCTGTTCTCCTCGCATTGACAAGGATGTTTGGTGTCAAAAGCTCCGATAGAATTATTCAAGTTGATGATTTTTATGTTCCTCCTGGAGATGAAATCGATACTCAAGATGAAAGAGATCTATCAGTTCGTGTAAAATTCGAATTTGCAGACCTAAAAGACGGTGAGGACGATTCGGTTGCAGATTTCTTTAAGCATTTAATTTCAAGTGAAGCAGGAGAGATCCCATTCTGTATAGCAAAATTAAAAGCAAAATGGACAAAGACTAATCTTGCTGAAGGCGATATAGAAAGCGATCTGGTATGGGAAATAGGGGAGTCTGAAAAAAATATAACGGCATATGAAAGATCAAAAATTCATGTCCACTATGTCCCTGCTTACCGAGATCCGGCCCAACAACTGAAGCAAACAGCCGGAACCATCATGCACCGTCTGATAAATGCAGTCGAATGGTCTGAACAAATGGGGGCAACAGTTGCTGAGGTTGCTGTTTCAATCGGAAATCAGTTCCAAGAAGAAGTCGGAGTCCAGACAATAACATCTTCATTAGGCAGAAATTGGAAATCCCTTTTCACTGGTGGTTACTTCGAAGAACTCCAAATTAAGCCAGTAGTAAATGGTATTGAAGATGTATTAAAACATATCGACACTGTGTTTTTACCAAGTCCAGATACTCAACCATTGCCAACTGAAAGATTGAGTGATGGTATGAAATCATTATTTTATTTATCTTTAGTTAAATCTGCATTTGATATTGAAGATGAGATAATAAATTCTGATGGCAAACAATTATCGATATCAGTAGAAGCATTAGACCCTCCAAATTTAACGATAATATTAATAGAAGAACCCGAAAACCACCTTTCACCACAATACTTAGGAAGAATAGTTAAGCTGTGTGAAGAGATATCAGAAAATGATCGAGCACAAGTTGTTTTGACAACACATGCACCATCTTTACTTAATCGGGTCGAACCTGATAATATAAGATATTTCCGGCTTAATGATAATAAAAACACAGTTGTCAAGGAAATATTATTACCAAGCGATGATGAAGATGATGCAGACAATGTTGATACTTTCACATATGTTAAGGAAGCTGTAAAAGCATATCCGGAAATTTATTTTGCAAAAGTTGTCATTCTTGGTGAAGGTGACAGCGAAGAGATTGTTATACCGAAAATAGCACAAGTAAATGGAATTGAACTTGATACTTCATTAATAACATTTGCGCCATTAGGTGGGCGATATGTTAATCATTTCTGGAAACTTTTAAATGAGCTTTCAATTCCTCATGTAACTCTTCTTGATTACGATTTCAGAAGAGGCGGCGGTGGATGGGGAAGAATAAAATATATCATTAACCAATTGCTTAAAGTCGGATGTGATGAAGATATAGTACTTCAAACAGAAGGAGGCAAACTCACTTTAAAAGAACTTAATGGAATGCATGAATGGAAAGAAAACGAGAAAGATGAAAAGTCATGGATAGATTTTTTCGAAACCTACAATGTTTATTTTTCATATCCATATGATTTAGATTGGATAATGTTAAATTCATTCCCAACAAGCTACCATTCTTTTATTCCTGATAATGGTGGCCCAAAAATCCTCCCAAAAACTGATGCTCAGTATATTGATAAAACAAAAAATGCTATCGCTTCAGTATTGAAGAAAGATGCTGAAGATATAGATATCGATTCTTTTGAGGATCATGAGGAATATTATTGGTATCGATATTTATTCCTTGGCAGAGGTAAACCTCTCTCTCATAACTATGTTTTGAAGAAACTCGATAACGATTCATTGAAAAATAATGCACCAGATGTATTGAAAAATTTGATCGAAAAAGTGAGGGGGCTTCTCTAATGACAATAATAAAAGATGATGATTGGGTTCTTAAAGACATTCAAGAAGTTGAAGAAGAAGCTATGAGGGTAATAAGAAACAGTGCAGAACATAATCTCGTTCTTGCTGGCCCTGGAGCAGGTAAAACAGAATTGTTAGCACAGAAAGCATGTTTTTTAATTGAAACAGGAAAGTGTAGAAGCAAAAAAATAATTGCATTATCTTTCAAAAAGGATGCGGCCAAAAATCTTCAAGATAGAGTAAACTCACGGCTTGATTCAAAATATAGACACAAATTTGAATCAACAACATTTGATGCATTCTGTAAAAGTATTGTTGATCGCTTTAAAAGCACTATTCCGGAATCTTATCGTCCATCAAATGACTATGAAATAATCTTTCCAAATAATAATGACTTAGTTGAAGAAATTAAAAGAGAGGCCGTAGGCTTTGAAGGATTAACATCTGAAGAATTAAATAAATTACAACCTTATAATTTTGAAGAGAATTATATAGTAACTCCTTATGATAAAGCATTAGAACATTCTGTTGATGGCAGGATAAGACGGTTTGTGTGGTTACACTTATTAAAACCAAAATCAAGGCTTTCATTTAAGATGATTAATTTTCTTGCTAATTATATTATTAGTAGGAATCAATATTTATCTAATGCTATAAATTCAACATATGACTATGCTTTTATCGATGAGTTTCAGGACACAACATATAGGCAATATGAGATTTTTAAGAGCATATTCTTGGGTAAAAAAATAAAAATAACAGCAGTCGGTGATACAAAACAAAGAATAATGGGTTGGGCAGGTGCAATGCACAATGCTTTTGATGTGTTTAAAAAGGATTTTGGAGTCGAACAACCTAATGAATTAGTTAGCAATAGAAGGTCATTAAAAAACCTCATAAATTATCAACGCATGATGGAAGCTTTCATGAATCATGCTGATATAAAGCCTGATATGATGTTGATTGAAAATGAAGGTTCAGCTAAGTTACTACAATTTGACGAAAGTAGTATTGAAGGGGCATATATAGCATTATGTATCCAGCAATGGATTGCTGAAGGGGTAAATGAAAGAGATATATGTATACTGCTAAGAAACCCGGCTAAACAATATACAGACGATATCATTTCAGCATTGCAATATTTGAAAATACAATGTCGCCTTGAGAACGAGTATCAGGATCTTTTAAATGAAGCTGTAGTACAGTTACTTTTACAAATGCTAATGTTTGTCTGTAATAGAAAATCCATAGAAAGCTGGGCCACTACAATGGAGCTTCTATGTAATATAAGAGGAGTAAGTAAAAGAGGTGATGTTACACGGTTAGAAAAAGAACTTAGCCAGTTTATTAAATCTCATCGGGTAATTAAAGAAGAAATTGTCGATTATTTATATTCATTATTAAGTATATTTGGTGTCGATAAAATAAAGTCTTACTTTCCGCAGTATATGAGTGGGAATGGTTTAGAATATAGCATAGAATTACTTTCTCGCCACCTCGATAAGTTAGATGTAAAAGAAAACACATCAGAAGCCATTGATTTATTACTTGGCAATAAAACGATACCTCTTATGACCATCCATAAAAGTAAAGGGTTAGAGTTCAGGAAGGTCATCGTTGTGGGTCTTGAACCTGGTGCCTATTTTGGTAAAGAAGAAGAGCAAATAGAAAATCAAAAAACAGTCTTTGTGGCATTTTCAAGAGCCATTGAAGAAGTATTAATGACTCGTTGTAAAATAAGAAACAATAGTTATGGCAGGTCTTTCAAGCAGAATTGTAATGATATACCGTTAATAACAAACATGATAACTTATTGTGGTATCGAGGCTGAAGACTATCAAGGTTGAAAAATGATGGCGATTCCAGATCGCCATCATTTCTATTTTGTTTTTTGCATATCAAAATTGAAATTGCTTCCGATTTCGTTTATAACATTCCAATGTTAACTGGCTTTTTGAAGATTTTATTATTTTATAGGATTGATTTTTCCCATCTGCCATACTCTCCTCAATACTTGGTAACTTTTCATTGTTTATCTCCTCTATTTTCATTGGGTCTAAACCTTCGTTATTTAAAACCAGCTTGATAGGTTTTGTTTTTAAGCTGTTTAATGATGTAATTAATTCATTATCATATAGTTGCCAATCACCAGCACCGTCAGAAAGATAGTCTATGAATATATGGTCACCTTGAGCTGGAGTGACCACGCTCCGGTAGACAGTTTCTGTCCTCTCGGCGAGGCCTTTTCGAAGGCCTCCGGGCTGACGCCACCGAGATGGCTGTGGCGTCGGTTACGGTTGTAGAACACTTCAATGTAATCGAAGATATCCGCCCGGGCCATTTCCCGGGTTTTATATATCCGCTTCCTGATGCGCTCTTTTTTGAGTGAACTGAAGAACGATTCTGCCACTGCATTATCCCAGCAGTTTCCGCGACGGCTCATGCTTGGCGCCAGATTGTTGGCCCGGCAGAACCGCTGCCAGTCATCACTGCCATACTGACTACCCTGATCGCTGTGCACAATGACGTTTTCTGAAGGCTTACGCCGCCAGACCGCCATCAACAACGCATCCAGTGCCAGCTCGCGCGAAAGTGTTGGTTTCATCGACCAGCCCACCACATTACGGGCGAAGAGAGCGATGACCACTGCCAGATACAGCCAGCCCTGCCAGGTGCGGAGTAGAGTAAGAGGCAGGGCGTAGTCGGACTATTTCCCTGCCTCTCCTCTCCGAACCGGACGTGCACCTTTCAGCGCATCCGGCTCTCCATTTAAACGCTGGCGAACGCCATTGCCACTTCAGTGTAGCGCGATGTATACGTGTTTCTGGTTTCCGTCCTCAGGTAAGGGTTACCTTCGGGCAGTCGCCAGCGGAACAGCTTCTTGCCTTGCCCCACCAACCGGTACAGCACTTCACCGCAGAGCTTGCCGTTATTGGTTTTACCAAATAAAACCCACGTTTTGCTCTGACCTGGTTTCGGCGATTTACACCACCACCTCATCAGGGATGCAATACCGGTACGGTATTTGCGGGCCAGCCAGTGAGCCAGCTTCCAGAACACCACTCGGTCAATATAACTGAAGACTTTGGCCTTAAAATCAACGAACTGATAGAACATGGCCCAGCCCTTCAGTTTCCGGTTGAGGGTCTCAACCATATCGACTTTGCTTTCACTGTAATTGCCCGATAACAATGCCGTCAGCGATGCGGCGAAGTTTCTGGCTTTCTCCTTCGGGATCGTCGACACCACCCGCATATCGCAGTAACGACTGCGTTTGCGGATGATCTTGTGACCCAGAAAGATAAAACCGTCGTTTACATGGGTGATTCTGGTCTTGTCCATGTTCAGCCTGAGTTTCAAGCTGTCTTCAAGCACGCCACGACACTCCTCCCTGATGGCTTCCGCCTGTGCTCTGGTGCCTTTGACGATAAGTACAAAATCATCGGCATAGCGACAGTAAGCAACGGCAGGTTTCCATTGCCAGTTTTCCCTGACTGCAGTACTCCGGCCCCGCTGGATACTGTGATTCCAGTACCAGCGATCCTTTCTGGCCTTCCCGCTCAGGTAGCGTTTATGCAGGTGCTGATCGAACTCATTGAGCATGATATTCGACAATACCGGCGATATTACGCCGCCCTGTGGCACACCCTCACTGGCAGCGCGAAAGAGGCCAACATCGATATGTCCTGCTTTGATGGTGTTCCACAGCAGAGCCATGAAACGTGCGTCACTGATCCTGCGGCGTACGACTTTCATCAGCAGTCGATGGTGTACAGTGTCAAAGTAGCTGGACAAATCACCTTCAATCACCCAGCGTCCCCGGGTTTCTCCACAGTCGGTGAGCTGTAATTTCACCGTGCGGATCGCGTGGTGGACACTGCGTTCAGGCCGGAAGCCATACGAGAGCGTATGAAAATCACTCTCCCATATCGGCTCCATCGCCATCAGCATGGCCCGCTGAACAATACGATCCCGCAACGCGGGGATACCCAGTGGTCGCAGTTTGCCGTTGCTTTTCGGGATGTAAACCCGTCTGGCAGGCAAGGGCTGGTAATGACCTGAGAGAAGTTCATCCCTGAGGATTTGCAGCTCAACAGCCAGTCTGGGCTGCAGCGTTGCTTTATTCACACCATCAATGCCGGGAGTATGTGCCCCCTTTGATGAAAGTGTGATCCGTGCCGCTTCAGCCAGCCATTCTGGTCGTGTTATCAGACGGAGCAGCCGTTCAATCCGTCGGGACGGATCGGTGGCTGCCCATGTGGCAAGCTTGCGTTGCATTTCGCTGATTATCAAAGGTCTTCACCTCATTAGGTCAGTTAGTTCTCACCGCAAACACATCTAAACTGCTCCCCTTCGCCATGTAATGGGTTTTCCCCATCGCGGACTACTACGGAAGCTCCGCCAGCCAGCGCGTCATCGGAGCCATGCCTCCTTAACATCCGTCGCTGACCTTCCCCGGTTTACCTGTCTGGACTCAAACATACTGAGGAGGCTGCCCGTCGCACTCTTTATCCTTGCTTGCTGCAAGTTGGCAGAAGTCAGCAACGCGAGTGTGATAGGCGTTGCTGTCCCGGTGTTTCGCATACATGTCAAAACACTTTCGTCCGACATTGCATATCTGTCATTGTCGGTGCCTTCTGCACGGCCTGTCAGATCACGTAGGCCGTGGTGACGTTTTCAACCCACAGAGGCGGATTAACGGGTTCATGTTCTTCAGCCTTTCAGTACTCAACCTTGAGGATCATCTCGGCTTAGTGATCTCGCCTCAATCCCCGTTGTCAGCGGGTTACATCACCCTGCAGGCATGCCGCAGGTCACTGCCGCTCAGGTTCTCCACCGTCACACCCGGTGGGATTGTTGGGCTCCTCATCGTGAGTTACCGGTTCAATATTCCAGACAGACTCGTGGTTCATTTGAGCATCCATGCTCACCCTGAACTCCGGGCACACTATAGGTAATATCTGTAACCCAGACCTGATTGGGCTTCACTACAGTAAATTCACGCTGTACGCGGTTAGGCGCTATCAATGACGGCCGTTCCCGGGTCCCGCGTGGCACTTTATAACCATGTATGGCCTGTATCCTGTTTTTCCTCATGATTTTGGCGACCCGGTTTCTGCTGCACACTTCACCAATTTCACGAAGATCGCCGTGAATTCGGCGATAACCATAAACCCCACCACTCAGCGTATAGGAGTCGCGGATGAGCGCCAGCAGTCGCTGGTTATCCTTTTCTCCGGCAGATACAGGGTTATGGAGCCAGACATAAAATCCGGCACGGGCAACCTTGAGAACCCGACACATTGTAACGATCGACCAGATTTCACGGTGATCGTTGATAAAGCGGTACTTCAGTCGGGCTCCCTTGCAAAGTACCGCGCTGCCTTTTTCAGAATATCCCGTTCTTCCTCAGTGTGTTTAAGCTGCGCTTTCAGCCTGAGAATTTCTGTTCTGGCATCCAGTAAGTCCTGTGCCTGTTGCCCATTGTTGTCAGGCTTAACAGCGCGGAGCCATTTATAAAGACTGTGCGCCGAAACGCCGAGTCGTTCAGATACTTCAGCGATGGAATAGCCCCGCTCGGTGATTTGGCGGACAGCCTCTTCCTTAAATTCAGGGGTAAAACGTGGTGTGCCCATAGACTCCTCCTATGCTCAAACTATAGGGCAGATTTGTCTACGGGCTCGGGGGCACTCCATTACTAACTGAGCGCTGTATTAATTAGCGGGGGCAGGTCAGTGGAGCGAACTGAAAGCCGAGATTGACGATGTGGTTTAAAAACTTGAAGCGAGTACCGTGTATCCCATGTGGGTAAAGGCACCGCTGCGGCAGGAGTTGCCACAGGTGAGGGCATGGAGGCATTCGTCCCAACCGCTGCGCTAGCCATTGCGACAACCTTCGGCACCGCATCAACAGGGACCGCCATGGCGCTGCACACGCCCCTCAGATGCAGGAGTTGTCAGCCCGTGAAGAAAAGATAGAATTCATCGTCTCGGGGGTAAACACTCCATCAAATATACTTGCTCATTCTCACAAGTTGTTTCTTTTGAGGAGTGTGTTCGGAGTATACGATAGTCATATTTCTGAAACTTGTGGTGGGATCCGCTTAATGTCAGATCAAAATGAAATTACTCACTTCAGTGAGGGGCAGGTCAGGCTCCCTGAAGGCTATCTGGACCGTACGGTCAACGTTTTTACCTGCCGGGACACTCAGGTGCCCTCCTTCAATATTGCCCGCGATACGCTCGACCAGGGCGAGAACCTGACGGCATACACGGATCGCCAGCTGGCTCTGATGCAAAAGCACCTGAAAGGCTGGAAGCAGAGTGAACGCAGTGCCGTGATGCTGGGCGATAATCTTTTACTGGGTGAAAGTGTGCACGCCACTTTTCTGCGCGAGGGTAAGCGCATCTGGCAGCAGCAGGCCGTTTTCAATACGCAGGGTGCGCATATTCTTGTTTTTACCATGTCGTCAGCAGAAAAGCTTACCGAAAGGGATAGCTGCCTGTTTGATGACCTGCTCAGAAGCTTTCGTCCCCACGCTTAACGATAAGGAATATTGTTATGTTTGAAGCCGCGCGTGTCGGTGATGATATAGGCCATTCCGGCGCGCTGGCCGGGATGATCCTTGGTACCCTTGTCGGCGGCGCGATTGCGGCACTCGGCGGCATCGCGGCCGGTGCGCTGATGGTCGCAGGCATCGGTGCCTCCTGTTTTGGCATCGGTGTGCTGCTTATCGGTGCCAGCCTCGCAGTCGGTTTTCTCGCCGGGGAGGTGGCGACCGGCGTGCGCGACGGCATTGCCGAAGGTATGGCAGCGAACATGACGAAGAAAGGCGTCATCACCACTGGCTCTCCTGACGTCTTTATCAACGGTAAGCCCGCCGCTATTGCCACGGACAGCATGGTGGCGTGCGACGACGACGGTTCGCAGCAGATGGCGGAAGGCTCCTCACGTGTTTACATTAATGGCCTGCCTGCTGCCCGTATCGGGGACCGCACCACTTGCGATGCGAAGGTGATGACCGGCTCCGGCAACGTTCGTATTGGTGGCGACCCGGAACAGACTCTGTCGATAACCCCGGAAGTCCCCGAAGTGCTCTACAAAATATCAGACCTGACCCTGCTGTTTGCCGGGCTGGCTGGCGGCTGGGGTGGCGCGGCCGGAAAGGTCGGCGCGGTGGGTAAGCTGTTGTCGAAACTGCCGGGTATCAGCAAAATCGGCCGCATCGCCTGCCGCTTCGGCGCGATGCTGACTGCCATCGCGGCGGGAGGAATTATTGCCCGCCCGGTGGATATCATCAGTGGGCAGAAGTTTCTCAGCGGCGACGACGAGCTGGACTTCGTCCTGCCGTCGCGTCTGCCGGTGCGCTGGCAGCGTTACTGGCGCAGCGGTAACCCGGGCGACAGCGTGCTCGGTCGCGGCTGGAATCTCTTCTGGGAGACCCGTCTGGAGCGTTACCAGGAGGGCCTGGTGTGGCGGGCCCCGACCGGGGATTATGTCTCCTTTCCGAAGGTGCCGAAGGGTTACCGGACCTACTGCGAAGCCGAAAAGCGCTGGCTTGAGCACCATCAGGACGATACCTGGTCTGTGTATGATATCAGCGGCGAACGCTGGCACTACGCCCCGCTTGAGTTCGATAAACCCTCCCTGCTGCAGCGCATCTCCGGACCCTGCGGCAACGATATCCTCTTCGAGTGGAACGATAACCTCACCCTGCATGCCCTGACGGACAGCGCCGGGCAGCGCGTGGTCTGCCGCTATGACGACGACAGGCTCACCGGTGCCTGGCTGGATGATGACATCTGCCTGGTCAGTTATGCTTATGACGAACAGCGCCAGCTGGTCTCAGTGACCGGCCGGGGCGGCAGCGTGCGCAGGCGTTTCCGCTGGCAGGATGGCCTGATGCGTGCCCACGAGGATGCAAACGGCCTGGTGAGCGAATACCGCTGGCAGGAGATTGCCGGTCTGCCGCGCGTGACGGCTTTCCGCCACAGCGGCGGCGAGCAGCTGACTTTTGAGTATGATTTTGACAACGGCACCCGCCGGGCCATCCGTGACGACGGGGCGCAGGCGCACTGGCTGATTGATGACGATGACAACGTCGCCGCCTTCACCGACTTCGATGGCCGCAAGACAGCCTTTATTTACCGCGACGGCGAGCTGTGTGACGTCATTCTGCCGGGCGGTGCCATGCGCCAGAGCCGGTGGGACAGGTACGGGCGCATGATCCAGGAGACGGACCCGGCAGGACGGCGGACGGAATATTACTGGTACCGCCTCACCGATCGCCTCACCCGCACGGTCTGGCCGGACGGCACGTCAGAGCAGAGCCTGTATGACCTGCAGGGACGACTGCTTTCTGAAACCAACACCGAAGGCAACCGCACCACTTACCACTACCCGGACGATGAAGAACCTTTACCGGACAGTATCACCGATGCGACAGGCGGGGTGGTGCGTCTGGCATGGAACGGTCAGGGACTGCTGACAAGCCGCACCGACTGTTCCGGCAGTGTCTCTTGCTATACATACGACCGCCTCGGGCAACTTCTGTCGAGTGAAGATGCAGAGGGTAATGTCACCCGCCGTGTATGGAACAGCGCCGGGCAACTTTCTGCTGTTATCCGCCCGGACGGCAGCCGCGAAACATTACACTGGAATGCACGCGGTCAGCTTGCCGCCTGGCGCGACCCGCTGGAGAGCGAGGTGCGCTGGGACTATAACCCGCTCGGCCTGCCGGTGAGTGTCACCGACCGCATCGGGCGCACCCGGCGCTGGCATTACGACCCGCGCGGCAACCTGCTCAGACTCGAAAACGGCAATCGCGGAGAATACCGCTTTACATACGACGCCGCAGGCCGTCCGCTCAGCGAAACCCGCCCGGACGACACGTCGCGCCAGATGATATGGGACAGCCGTGGATTCCTCTGCGAACTGCATGAAAACGGCAGGCCTGCCGGTGATGGCGGCATCGCCCGGCGTATACGAACCTTCAGTTACGATGAAAGTGGCCTGCTTACCGGGCGTACTACGCGCAATGCGGAATACCGTTATGACCACGACCTGAACGGTCAGCTCACCCGTATCCGGCGCACCCCGACTGCCGAAGGTGTTGCGCTGGGCATTGAGGGTGATGAAATCGACTTTACCCGCGATGCGTCAGGTCGCCTGGTAAATGAGTCTGGTGTTAACGGCGAACTCAGCTACGAATGGGATGCACTGGGCAATCTGACAAATCTGACCCTCCCCGGCGGGCAGCAGCTCTCCTGGCTGCACTACGGCTCCGGTCACGTCAGCGCCATCCGCTTCGGGTCGCAGCTTGTCACCGAATTCACCCGCGACCGTCTGCACCGGGAAGTGAGTCGTACCCAGGGCGCGCGCGAACAGTCCCGCAGCTATGACAGCCTCGGCAGACGTACCGCGCAGCGCAGCACATTTATCACAGAGGTGGCCCTGCCGGAGCAGGCTATACTGGATCGCCTGTACCGCTATACCGGGCGCGGCGAACTGGCGGGCGTCAGCGATACCCTGCGCGGGGAGGTGAATTACGGCTACGACGCTGAAGGCCGCCTGCTGAAGCATTATGAGTCCCGGCAGGGCAACAGCAGTGCGCTCTTTGCCTATGACGCCGCTGATAACCTGGCCGCGAACGACGAGCCGGTTACCGATAACCGCCTGCAGCACTGGCAGAACCTGTTTATGCAGTACGATGCCTGGGGCAACCTGACGCGCAGGCGCAGCGGGTTGTATGAACAGCACTATACCTATGATGCGGAAAACCGGCTTCTGTCCGCGCGCGGAACGGGGCCGCAGGGACGCTTTGAAGCGCACTACCATTATGACGCGCTCGGCAGGCGCATCCGCAAGACAGTCACCACCGGGCACGGCATCAGTGAAATGCGTTTTCTCTGGCAGAGTTACCGCCTGTTGCAGGAGCAGCATGACGGCGGGCAGTGCAGCACGTATATCTATGACCCGAACGAGGCCTGGAGCCCGCTGGCGCGGGTTGACCACCTGCAGGACGATACGGACGGGGAGATCTACTGGTTCAGCACCGACCTCAACGGCGCGCCGCTCGAAGTGACGGACGAAAACGGCAGCATCCGCTGGAGCGGGCAGTACGGCAGCTTCGGTGAGGTGCGCTACCAGACAGATGGCTTCACGCGGGTAGCTAAGAACATAGCCCTGGCGCACCAGCCCCTGCGTTATGCCGGGCAGTATGCAGACAGCGAAACAGGGCTGCACTACAACCTGTTCCGTTACTACGACCCACAGATCGGACGGTTCATCGTTCAGGACCCGATTGGGTTAAGTGGTGGGTGGAACCTGTACCAGTATGCGCCGAACCCACTTGGGTGGGTTGATCCATGGGGGCTGGCAGGAGTAGATCTCTCTGGGAATGACTTGAGTGGTCGTCCATTAAGCAGCCCGAATTACAGCGTCTGGTACCAAACTAATATCCCGGAAGATCTACATGATGCTTCTCGTCGTGTACATTTTCAAAATGCTAATGAACAACTTTATAATACTATTAAGGAACATCCTGAGCTGGGTAGCAAGTTGCCTCCTGAGGTAGTGTCGCATGTACAACCTGGTGCCAAGGGGGCATTTAAAGATACAAGTCCACCGAAACATACTTGGCATCATAATGCACAAGATCCAAGCAAAATTGAATTAGTTCCCAGGCCACAACATAAGGCTGGCGGGCCTGTGCAGCAGAGCCTGCACCCGAGTGGGCAAGGCGGTTTTAAAAAGCTTCAGTCTGGTACAAACTGTAGTTAAATTCAGGAGGATATATGCCGTTAATCACGATTAGAGAGTTACTCACGAATCCGCAAGCAAATCCGGAAGGCTGGCTTTTCCTGCCACCTGATAGCGAAAACTGGTCGTTAGACACTGAAGGAATTTTTTCTACAGATGGGAGTGATAACGAACCGGGTTCTGACAATCATCTTCCAGTACAAGCGAAGCAAGATGGTTGGCTTGAAACGTTGGACAATGCCACTATTGAAGATATTGTTGATAGCGCCCAGGAACAGTTAGGTACTCCAAGCGAAGAGCAGCTTTTTCAAGCGTTCAAATATTACTTCGATAATGATGCCTTCATTGAGTTTTGAAGCTTTTCGATAATAAAGCTTAACGATACGATTGTTTTATCGGTTGCGCCTGTATGTCTGAACAAAGGTGCCACACATATCACTTCACTGTAACCACCGAAATGATCATCCTGGTGGACAGCCCTTGGTGATGAAATCTCAGCGTGTCCCGGCTGAACGCATGCTCCAGCTCTTCCCTGGTGGGTTCGTGATCAGAATCCATCAGGGTTTCATCGTTCTGTTTTTCACCGTTGCTGCTGTGCTCATAGGCTATTTTATATTTCTTCATTTTGCATCACTACTTGACCTTAAATGCATTTCACGCAGTTCGCACATAGCATCGCTTCCGGGCGTGTGACGCACGGGTACCGATGGTCAGCCGGCTCGACAAAGAGCAGCGGCACGTCTGCGCCCGCGCAATTTACTGTATTTGTAACCCTGAATGATGCAGTGAGTGTTTTCCCGTCTGATGCTACCTGCAGATCCCCGTAACTGAAGGTTGTGAAACTTAGTCCGTGACTGAATGGAGACAATGGCGGCTGCTGAGTACGGGCGTGCCAACGGTAGCCAACGTAAAATCCTTCAACGTTGTAATCCATATGAATAATGCCGCCTTTGACGGGCGTACCCCCAAAAAAATATCAGAGTATTGCGCGAGTATTATCGTTGCGAGTAAAGCGCCACAAATTTACTCGGGCAGCTAACAGAGAAGGTGTAACATAGACGCAATCAATCAGACATTATTGTCAGCCGTTCTGGGGTTGTGGAGCGCAGCATGGCCTGAGACGCGATAAAAACCAAAAACAGGGAACACGATGAAATTCACCGAAGATACTCGGGTAAATTTCTGTTTCCGTTTAAGAAGCGTAATCGTGCAGGATGACTGGCCGGTCTTTTTTCCTGAGATAATCCTTTTTATTTTAATGAAGTACCGGTACTAATGCGCTAACTGGCTGCTTTGACAAGGATTATTCACAGAGTATAATTGCCATCTATATCAACAGTTTTTGAATCTGTTTACTGTATAGTGAGTATTCTATGTTCTGGATAATTAACGATAATATTAAATTCTGTCCAGAGAAAAACTTACTTGTCTCTTTGACCCGCCCTGAGTTAAGCGTAATTCTCACAACGCCAGCCAGTCGGTGTCTGGTTCTTCTGCTTGAATCTTCCCCGGAAGTGGTCCACCAAAAGACGTTCTTTGATAAAGTCTGGGGTGAGGACGGGATGTTAGTTCCTGCCAATACGCTTTATCAGAATATCTCCATTATCCGGCGCGGGCTACGCTCAACGGGAGAAACAGACGATACGCTGGTGGCCACGGTCCCGAGAAAAGGTTTCCAGATTGAAAAAGGCGTCAGCGTTGCCCGCATTGAAAACGACGTGGCCGAATCAGTAAACGCGCCTGAAAGCGTGGTATCAGAAGCGCCTCCTGTCACCGTGTCGAAAGAGAGCATCGCTGAAACCGCTGTCGCACAGGTGAGTGCTAAGGCGCCGCGTTATCAATATCGTCGCTATGTTTCGCTATTACTTATGGTCCTCTCTTTTGGGGTGGGGTATTTTATTCTCCATCTGGCCGTGCATGACTACTCAAAGAAAGATTTTTTTAAAGATTACACAATAAACAGCACAGAAAACGGGTGTCATTTTTTCTCGCGAAACGACGATATTAAAAGTATCGGAAACTTTACGCGTTATAAAAAAATTATCCTGCAAACGGGGCTCGATTGTAAAAAATATCCGTGGGTCTACTTCTCCTCATCCAGTACTGCTCCGGCACTGTCGGTACTTATTTGCAGAAAACCTTATGAACAAGAAGAAGATGCCGGTTGCGTTACGCTTTATTTCAGGGGGTACAATCAGTGACTAAAAGGTCAACTGCGATAATGTGTCTCTTACTGTTTGTCGTTGGCGCGCTGGCGTCATGGCTTTACCATTATCACTTAGAAAAAAAACATAATACGGAAGCCTGTTCCGTCTCTATCGTTGTTTTTCATGAAGATGTTCGTGCAAACCTTACCCTGGACTTTATGTATACCATGCAGCAGCAGACCGGTGTGGTAGCGGTCAGCGGTACGTATTTTAAAAATGATAAGCCGACGGCAGTTATCCGAAGAGATGTGTCCTATGTCTGGACGGAAAACAAAGATTCCTTCCATTTTACGTCGGTAAAGATCCATGATGTGAATGACGAATCGCTGCCAGATAACGTTCTCGGCGACGTGTTGCCTGATTTCTTTATTTACCCGAACCATAAGTTAAACTATTCAATCCTGAAACAAGGGCCCAGAGGTTTTCTATTTACCGTAGGAAAGCGTCCTATTTTCTTCTGCTCTCGCTGATGATACCGCTTTGGTATCATCAGGAGGTTACGCTGGCTTACGTGTGACGCTATGCTTCGCCAGGGTTCAGTAACTCAATAACGATTTTCCCCTGTTCGACCCCTACACGCACCTGCGAGTGGGTGGTAAAACCTGCCTGTTCAAGCCAGTCGCCTTTTAAGCTCAACGCCGCATGTACGCTGTAACGTGTCGGAATTTTGGTTTTCCGGTCTTCGTGACGTTTTCTGAAATAACCGACTTTTAAGCGGCGATAGTGTTTAGTGGTGGCGATCTCTTGCATACATCCTCCATAACGACGGCAGCTGGGCTCTTAATACCTGTATAAAATACCAGTAAAGCGTGGCTGATGGAGGCTTAAAAGTGGAAGGCGGGTTCAGAAAATGACATGCAACAACTGAAAAAAGAGGCATTAAAAGGTATTATGAATGCATGTTATTAACCAGTGAGCCGCTATGTCTGGTAAACGAATTTCTCGCGAAAAAAAGACGATCGCCAGAATGATCGCCCTGTATGAAAAACACTGTCCTGACGCGTCTCAGGACGAAGGGCATTATCAGGCGCTGAATGCCTACGCCGATAAGCGTCTGGATAAATGCGTATTTGGTGAAGAAAAGCCTGCCTGCAAACAGTGTCCGGTGCACTGCTACCAGCCTGCAAAACGGGAAGAGATGAAGCAGATTATGCGCTGGGCTGGCCCGCGTATGTTATGGCGTCACCCGATCCTGACCGTTCGTCATCTGATTGATGACCGTCGTCCCGTGCCGGAGCTGCCTGAAAAGTATCGCCCGAAAAAGTGACCGGTTCAGCGTCTCAGCGGGCGGCAAATCACGTTCAGGGCCAGCGCGCTGCAGAGTGGGAAAAGGGCCAGCAGCAGCCAGGGATGCATTGCCTGCGTTGAGGGCACCAGCGCGCGATCCAGCAGGCTACCAAACAACAAGTTTCCTGCCAGTACCGCAATGCCGCCAGCGGTGGCGAGTGCGCCATAATGTGCCCCCAGCGTGGACTCCTCGGCAAACCTCGGTATCAGATCCTTTGCCGAGGGTACCAGCAGCATCTGTCCCAGCGTCAGCAGCGTCACAAAACAGACCGACGGCAGCAGGCGCAGCCAGCCCTCTGGCGGTGCCGTCGACGCAAACATTGCCACGCTTGCAAAGGCGGCGGAGAGCAGCAAAAAGCCCACCGGCAGGATCCTCACAGCGCCTACACGCCGGGCGAAACGCGCCAGCGGCAGCTGTAAGGTGATGATCAGAACGGAGGCCAGCATAAAAAGCGGGCCGAGATCTTTCTCGTTACCGCCAGAGCGCTGGATCTCTACCGGCAGCGCCAGATAGAGCTGGTTATAGCTTAAAAGCCACGAACTGTAGGCAATGATAAAGGCGACAAAGCGCGGCTGGCGGAATGTCGTCCACCAGGGAACGAGCTTTAGCGTCTGCGCGGCGTGGCGTGACGCGGGCAGGCAAAAATAGAGCACCACCAGCGCAACGATAAAGACGCCTGCCCCCGCGAGAGCCACCTGACGAAAGCCCAGGCCGGTTAGCAGGGCGCCAGCAACCGGGCCCAGTACGGCACCGAGTTCCCCGCAAACCGCAAAGAGCGCGAACCACTCCGCCCGGCTTCGTTTACCTTTCGCCTCGCTGTGCGTGCCTGCTTTCGCCAGCAATGCCTCAATAGACGGAGAAAACAGCGCGCCGCCCACGCCTGTCAGACACGCGCCCAGAATAATCGGCCACAGCGATTCCCCGAACGCCAGCAGCAGATAGCCCGCGACGCGGATAACACACCCGCTCAGGATCACGACTTTCGCGCCAAAGCGGTCCGAGAGCGCGCCCCCGACGATAAACATCCCCTGCTGGGAGAACGTGCGTAGCCCCAGGATCAGCCCGATCAGCCCGCCGGAGAGCAGCATATCGTCGCGCAGGAATATCGCCAGGAAGGGGACAACGGCGTAAAAGCCAATGTTAAAAACAAACTGGCTGCCCAGTAAAACGGACGGCCAGAGCGCGGTGGCAGGGCGAAGGGGCATCGTCGTTCACTCGCCCCTAAACGATAAAGTGGATATGCTTTTTGCCATGGAACGGCGAGATCTCAATTTTGGTTTTTACCCGAAATACATCCCAGAGCAGCGCCTCGGAGAGGATCTCCTGCGGCGTTCCCGTGGCCACAATTTGCCCGTTCTGCATCACTATCAGCGAGTCACAAAACATCGAGGCGTGGTTGAGATCGTGGATGGCGACAATGCTGGTGACCGGTAATTCGCTGATCAACTGCATCAGCTGCATCTGATGATGAATATCCAGGTGGTTGGTCGGTTCATCGAGCAGGATTTCCGTCGGGGTCTGGGCCAGGGCGCGGGCAATATGGACGCGCTGGCGCTCGCCGCCAGAGAGGCTCAGCCAGCCCTGATCGCTTTTATCCAGCATATCCACCCGTTGCAGTGCGGCGGTGACGGTTTCGTCATCATGCCTGCTCCAGTTGGAAAAAGCGGAGTGGTGCGGAATACGCCCGAGCTTCACCACGTCGCGCACGCGCATGTTCGCGTCGGTCATCCCGTGCTGTTCAACGAAGGCTACCCGGCGGGCAAGCTGTTTTTTGGCGATGCGGGCGATGTCCTGACCGTCCAGGGTAACGCTGCCGCAGTCCGGGCGGCGCAGACCAGCCAGAATGCGCAGAAGCGATGATTTACCGCAGCCGTTGGGGCCAAGCAAGCCGACCGTTTCCCCGCGAGACACCGTCAGCGAAACGTCATTAACGATGACTTTTTTACCCACCTTCCAGGTAATATGTTCAGCGCAGATACTCATCACTTATTCCTTGAGCGGTAGATAATCACGGCAAAGAACGGAACGCCAACCAGCGCGGTCACAACGCCGACGGGCAGGCTTTGCGGGGCGATCAGCATGCGCGAGGCGATGTCCGCCAGCACCATCAGGATCGCCCCTGCCAGCGCGCTGGCGATCAGCAATGTACGATGCAGCGGCCCGAACAGGAAACGCATGACGTGCGGCACTACCAGCCCGACAAAGCCGATTGATCCCGCCATGCTGACGATGGTCGCGGTGATCAGTGCGGTGGTGGTAAAGAGCACCAGACGTACCCACGGGACGGCGATGCCCAGCGACGCCGCGGCGTCATCGCCGAACGTAAAGGCATCCAGCGCCCGGGAATAGTAGAGGCACACGGCTAACCCAATCAGTACCACCACCAGTGCAAGCTGGAATTCGGGCCAGCGCACGCCGCTGAAACTGCCCAGCAGCCAGAACATCACGTCACGCGCCTGCTGGGCGCTGGCGGAAGTGCTGATGGTGTAGGCGGTAATGGCGTTGAAAAGCTGCGAGGCGGCAACGCCCGCCAGAATGGTTCGTTCATTTCCGCCACGCGCGCCGTTGGTCAGAAACGCGACAAACGCAAAGGCGGCGAACGCCCCGGCAAAGGCACCCGCAGAAAGCGACACCGCGCCGGTGCCGATCCCCAACACCACCACGGAGACCGCGCCAGTCGACGCGCCGGCGGATACGCCCAGCACGTATGGCTCCGCCAGCGCGTTCTTCAGCAGGCTCTGCAATACGGCGCCGCAGATGGCCAGCCCCGCGCCGCAGCAGGCTGCAACCAGCGCGCGGCTCAGGCGAAAGTCCCAGATGACGCTCTCATAGATTCGGTTGAGCGGAACCCCGGTGAACCCCATCTTATTGCTGATGGCATAAAAGACGTTCTGCAGCGGAATAGACAGCTCACCGACACTGACGCTCAGCGCGATAACCAGAAATAGCAGGACAAAGGCAAGCAAACACGAGGTCGTCAGAACCAGGCTCTGCCTGGCCTGAAGGACGGCGGTGGTCATCAGTTCAGCCCCAGTTTTCTGAGCTGTTCGCCAACCTGCTGAGCCCCGTAAATCGTGCGGATCGTCGGGTTCATCGCCTGGCCGTCCATCACCACGATATGACCCTTTTTCACCGCGTCCAGCTGGCTGACTGCCGGATCGCTTTTGAGGAATTTGATTTTTTCTTCCGCGTTATCCAGCGCCCAGCGGTTGCGGTCGAGGCTTGAGACCACAATGACATCCGGATTAGCGGCAATAATGCTTTCCCAGCCCACGGTTGGCCATTCGGTCTCGGAGGTGATGGCGTTATGGCCGCCCAGCAGGCTGGAAATAAATCCGGAAGGGCTATTTTTACCGCCGACGTAGGCGTCCGCAGAAGGGGAGGAGCTTGAGAACCAGAAAACAAAGGAGAGATCTTTTTTGTTTTTACTGAATTCCTGGCGCAGGTCAGCCTCACGTTTTTTGAAATCGGCAATCACGGCCTGACCGCGATCTTCCACGTTAAAGATTTTGGCGAAATCCTCAATCTCCTGATAGAGATAGGTCATATCCCACAGTTTCTGGCGGCTGCCGTACATATCGCCGGTGGCTTTTTTGGTCGCGCACATGCCCGGGGACACGTAGCTGTTCACGCCCAGGGTCATCAGATCGTCGCGTTTGGCAACCTTACTTTCAGGCCCCAGCAGCAGGGGAGTCTGCGCGGGGACAAAGTCAGGATTTTGTGCGAGAACAGATTCAAGCGTAGGAATTTCTACCGTCAGGGTTTTAATTTTCGCGTTCTGTTCCGCCAGCTGCGGCAGCACTTTGGTCGGCCAGAAGGCGCTGGCCTTCACTTTGTCTTCCAGGCCCAGCAGGAGCAAAATTTCGACGGTATTCTGACCCAGGGCCACGACGCGTTCCGGCGCTTTAGTGAATGTCTCTTTATAGCCACAGTTTTCAATGGTCAGAGGATATGTGGTTGCCAGAGCAGAACTGACCGACGCAACCGCCAGGCCTAACGCGCAGATGACCTTCTTCATGAAACGCTACCCTTGATTAATATTGTTATTGATGCAAATGAAACTCATTATTAAGGCGGAATTTTATACAGAGGAAACGATTTTGTGTCAATGAGGGACAATTGCGCAGGGTGACAAAAGGCGGTGTCAGAAAACACCGCCGGGATAAGGCGTTAGACCAGGCTCTCTTTATCGATCCCAAGACGCTTCATGCGCGACAGCAGGGTGGTGCGTTTTAACCCCAGTCGCTGGGCGGCACCTTTCGGTCCGGCGACCACGCCGTTGGTCTCTTTCAGAACGCGCATAATGAGCTGATATTCATCTTCTCCCTCTTTTGCCGTCTCGGCGGCGGGCGCGGTTACGTCAGGTAGCGTCACTTCAGGCAGTGAGAGTTGCAGCACGTTGCCGCGCGTCAGCAGCACCGCACGTTCGATGACGTTTTCCAGCTCGCGCACGTTGCCGGGCCATTCCATCGAAGAGAGGGTGCGTAACGTCTCGGCAGGAATACTGTCGATGTTGCGCCCCATCCGGCGGGCAATCTTCGCGGTAAACGCTTTGACCAGCAGGGGGATATCTTCCGGACGTTCGCGCAGCGGCGGCAGGCAGATCGGGAACACGTTCAGGCGATAGTAGAGATCGCTGCGAAACTCGCGGTCGGCGACCATTTTTTTCAGGTCTCGGTTGGTGGCGGCAATCAGCCGCACGTCAGTCTGGATAAGCTTGTTGCTGCCCAGGCGCTCAAACTCCTGCTCCTGCAGGACGCGCAGCAGCTTTGGCTGTAGCTCCAGCGGCATATCGCCCACTTCGTCGAGGAACAGCGAGCTCTTGTCGGCCAGTTCAAAGCGGCCCAGACGCTGGCTGCTGGCCCCGGTGAACGCGCCGCGTTCGTGACCGAACAGATCGCTTTCCAGCAGCCCCGCCGGCATGGCGGCGCAGTTCATCTTCACCATCCGTCGGCTGTTGCGGTTGCTCAAGTTGTGAATGGCGCGGGCTATCAGCTCTTTACCCGTGCCGGTTTCGCCCAGAATCAGCACCGTGCTGTCGCTTTGCGCCACCATCTCCACCTGCTTGAGCACGCTGTACATCGCATCGCTGCGCCCGATGATTTCACCAAACTCGCTGTCCACGTTGTTGAGCTGTTCGGTCAGGGCGAGGTTCTCATCCACCAGCCGCTCTTTCAGGCGATGAATCTCCTGATAGGCGAGGGCGTTATCCAGGGCAATGGAAATACGCTCGGCGATCTGACGCAGCAGCTTCAGGTTGGCGGTGGTAAATACTCCCTCCTCACACTGCGCCAGCTTCAGCACGCCGAGCATGGTGTCGCCGGACATCAGCGGCAGCAGGCACAGGGTCTGGATTTTGTTGCCCCAGGTGTTAAACAGCATCCGCTCGTAGGGTGCCACCGTATCCTGCTCGTTCAGGTTGAGCAGGAGGATCTCTTTGCTTTTAAAGACCCGCTCAGAAAGCGTACCGGCTTCGTCCACTTCACTCTGCTCATGGGCAGGGTTAGCCTCATCCAGATAGTGGGTGGAGTAGATGTTCAGCTTGCCCTTACGGTGCCCCCGCAGCGCAATACTGATAGCGTCGATTTTGAAATAGTGGTGGATCTCTTTTGACACCTCGCTGACCAGCTCATCCATATCGAGCCTGGAGAGCACGGCGTTGGTGATGGCGACCAGAATACGAAAGTTGTCGCGCTCGCGGCTCAGCAGGTCGTAATCGACGTTATTGTTTACGCGGCTTTGGATCTGCTCCGCGACGACGGCCACAATCTGGGTGAAGGTATGCAGGCGCTCGTATTCCGCCTCGCTCCACGGCTGGTCGGTGGTGCGGATAAACTCGCAGCCGCCAAAAATCTGGCCCTCTGCCGCCAGCGGCAACATGCAGTAATGCCCGAAGGGCTGATACAGATTGCTTTCCGCCAGCCGCGGCCACGCCTGTCGGAACGCCTCAAAGTTGCAGTGCAGCGCTTCAGGCCGGGAGAGAATGCGGCGCACCGGGCCATGCGCCAGATACGTTTCATCCTCGTATTCAAACGTTTTGCCATTATCACGCGTTGCGTAGTAGCTCGCGCGATGCGTTCCGCTATGCCAGAGCACAATCGCGGCGCTGTCGGCCAGCGCTGATTGCCTGACCAGACGCGTCAGGGCATCGCTCAGCGCGCCGAGATCGGGCTGCTGTAAAAGTGTGCGCGTGATGTCAAACAGCCCCTGCTGTCCAAGATCGCTCATCGGTGTATATGGCATAGTGCTTTCCAGTAGAAACGAGCAAAAATTCCACGCTGGCCGCTTATGGCGCGGCCTAGCAAATTCGGGGTAAGGGTTCCGCGTGCGGCAAATCCAGCGTCCGTTTCACGCCATACAGCCCGGTCAGGCGCACCCCTTTGCGCTCAACCACTTCACCAATTATCGCCGCCTCTTTTCCAAACGGATGTGCCCGCAGCTGTTCCAGAACGGCGGGTGCAGAAGCGCGTTCAACGCCAATCACCAGCTTGCCTTCGTTGGCAAAGTTGAGCGGGTCAAGCCCCAGCAGCTCACACAGACCGCGAACGGCGGGCGTTATGGGCAGGCTGCGCTCGGTGAGTTCAATCCCGCATCCGCAGCTTGCCGCAAATTCATGGACCACGGCATTCACGCCGCCGCGTGTGGCGTCCCGCAGCGCTTTCACGCCGGGAACTGCACGCAGCGTCTGGATCAGCGGGGTCAGCACCGCGCAGTCGCTGCGCAGTTCGCCGTCCAGCCCCAGACCTTCGCGCAGGTTGAGGATGGTCGCGCCGTGGCAGCCCAGCGTGCCGGTCACGATCAGCACGTCGCCCGTGCTGAGGCGCTGCGCGCCCCAGTGAATATCGGCGGGGATCGCCCCGATGCCGGCGGTGTTGATAAACAGCTTGTCGGCCGCGCCGCGCTGCACCACTTTGGTATCGCCGGTGACGATAGCTATCCCTGCCTCGCGGGCGGTCTGCGCCATACTGTTGACCACCGCCGTGAGCGTCTCCATCGGTAACCCCTCTTCGAGGATAAATCCGCAGGAGAGGTAGCGCGGAATGGCGCCGCTGACGGCGATGTCGTTCGCCGTGCCGCAGACAGCGAGCTTGCCGATATCGCCGCCCGGGAAGAACAGCGGGTCAATCACGTAGCTGTCGGTGGAGAACGCCAGCCTGTCGCCCTGCGCGGTGAGGGTCGCGAGGTCAATGCGCGCCTGGTCTTCCTGCTCGGCGAGCCAGGGGTTGCTGAAGGCCTCCATAAACAGCCGGTTAATCAGCTGCTGCATCGCCTGTCCGCCGCTGCCGTGCGCCATTTCAACCGTCTTCATGCTTCACTCTCCTGGTTGCGATACTGATACCACGCGGCACACGCCCCTTCGGAGGAGACCATCAGCGCGCCAAACGCCGTTTGCGGGTTACAGGTGTTGCCGTATAGCGGGCAATGATGAGGCTTGCATTTACCGGTGAGCACCTCGCCGCAGCGGGCCCGCGGATCGTCGCAAACCTGCTGCGGCTGCGGGCGGAAATGCGCTTCGGCGTCGAGCGCGCGATAGGCCGGTGTCAGGCGCACGCCGGATTCGGCAATCAGCCCCAGGCCACGCCATTCGCTGTCGCCTTCGACGCAAAACACGTCGGCTATCGCCTGCTGTGCCCGTTCATTTCCTGCATCCGGCACCACGCGGCGGTACTGGTTTTCCACGGTACTCAGGGCCGCTATTTTCTGCTCAACCAGCATGGTGACACCTTGCAGTAGATCAAGAGGTTCGAAACCAGCGACCACTAACGGACGATTGTACTGTTCAGCGATAAAACCGTAGGCATCTGTGCCAATCACCATGCTGACATGGCCCGGCGCCAGGAAGGCGTCAATCCCGTTTCCCGGCGCTTCCAGCAGGCTGCGTAGCGTGGGGATGAGCGTGATGTGCTGGCAGAAGAAGAAAAAGTTATCGACGCTGCGCGCTTTCGCCTGCTGCAGCGTAATGGCGGTGGCGGGCATGGTGGTTTCAAACCCCAGGCCAAAAAACACGATTTTGCGCGTGGGGTTATCCGCTGCCAGCGTCAGGGCATCCATCGGCGAATAGACGATCCGAATGTCGGCTCCGCGTGCTTTTGCCTGCAGCAGCGAGCCGTTTTTTCCCGGAACGCGCATCGCGTCGCCAAAGGTGCAGAAAATGACGTCGGGCCGGCTGGCAATCTCGATACAGCTGTCGATGCGCCCCATCGGCAGCACGCAGACCGGACAGCCGGGGCCATGGATAAACTCGATGTTCTCCGGCAGCAGCTGGTCGAGGCCAAATTTGAAAATGGCGTGCGTATGTCCGCCGCACACCTCCATGATCCGCAGCGGGTTTTCCGCCGTGTAGTCCAGCAGCGCCGCACGCGTTTTCAGATGCCCGATAAGCTGTAGCACCTGCTCGGGCGCGCGGTATTCATCCACATAACGCATGATTATCGCTCCTCGCCATACAGCAGCGCCCCCACGTCCGGCTCCACGTCGAACATGTTCTGCAGCGCCTCCAGCGTGTCGCGGGCTTCCGTTTCGTTAATCACGCTCATGGCGAACCCCACGTGGACCAGCACCCACTGGCCGAGACGCGAGACGCCGGTTTCATCGCTGCTGCCCACCAGCGTCAGGTCGACGTCGCGCAGGATGCCGCAGACCTCGACTTTGGCCTGATTACCGTCAATGGCATAAATCTGTCCCGGTACGCCTATGCACATCGTTCGTTCTCCAGCCAGTGTAACCAGCTGTCCATGCCGTCGCCGCGGGTAGCGGAGACCAGCAGGATCTCAATATCCGGGTTCACCTCGCGGGCCCAGGACAGGCATTTATCCACGTCGAAGTTCAGGTACGGCAGCAGGTCGACTTTGTTGAGCAGCATGATGGAGGCGGCGGCAAACATATGCGGGTACTTCAGCGGCTTGTCTTCGCCTTCGGTCACCGAAAGCACCGCGACTTTGTGCCGTTCGCCCAGGTCGAAGCTCGCCGGGCAAACCAGGTTACCGACGTTTTCAATAAACAGGATGCCGTTATCTTCAAGCGGCAGGCGCGGGGCGGCGTCGGCGATCATCTGCGCATCGAGATGGCAGCCCTTGCCGGTATTCACCTGGATCGCCGGGGTACCGGTTTCGCGAATGCGCGCCGCGTCGTTAACGGTTTGCTGATCGCCTTCAATCACCGCACAGGAGACGCGCCCGTTCAGGCGGTTGAGCGTTTCCGTGAGCAGCGTGGTTTTGCCGGAGCCGGGGCTGGAGACCAGGTTCAGCACCAGCTGTCTGCGGGCGGCGAAGCGGGCACGGTTACGGTTGGCGATCTGGTTATTCTTGTCCAGGACGTTGATTTCCACCTCCAGCATCTGACGCTGGCTGATGCCCGGCGCGTGGGTACCCGCTTCGCCGTGGCCGTAGTGAAGATCGCCCGCATCGGATCGTTGCGGGGAGAAAGCGATCCCGGTCAATGCCGCAGAAGGGCGTGGGGCAGGTGCAAAGGGCGCGGAGCGAAACGCGGAGTGGGGGTGATGTTCATCCCCTTCTATATACAGGTTGCCTTCGGCGCAACCGCAGGTACTACACATACTTACTCCTTCTCGATTTCGAGGCGTTGGATCTGCATGCCGTCATCCGCCACGATGCGAAGAAAGGTGCTCTGACACTGCGGACAGCGCTGTACCTTCGACGACAGCAGGGTGACGTACTGCTGACACTGCTCGCACCAGCACTCCGCCTGCTGCTCTTCAATATGCAGTTCGCAGCCTTCCGCCAGCGTGCCGCGGCACACCAGTTCAAAACAGAAGGTCAGGGCGCTGGTTTCGACGCAGGAAAACGCCCCGACCTTCAGCCAGACGCCGGTGACGCGTTTTGCGTGGTTTTGCACAGCCTGCTGTTCGATAAGTTCCAGAGCCCGCTGGCAGAGGGTGATTTCGTGCATGACGCCTCCTCAATGAATTGCGCCATTGAATGCAATAACAATGCCATCTTGGTTTTTGTTAAGGCGTGTCGATGTCAACGCTGTCGAAATGACACGTCGACACCGCAAAATTGACAGCCAGTTTTTAATTAAAACTATTAAAAATCAGTTGGATAAAAACTGGCATGGAATCTGCTTAACAGCCGCTATCTCCATTAAACGGATACCTTTTATGACTATTTGGGAAATCAGCGAAAAAGCAGATTACATCGCGCAGCGTCATCAGCAGTTACAGGACCAGTGGCATCTTTACTGCAACTCTCTGGTTCAGGGCATCACCCTCTCGAAAGCGCGTCTTCACCATGCGATGAGCTGTGCGGCGCAGGGGGACATGCGCTTTGTCCTCTTCGGCCATTTCATCATCAATGTCACCCTGGCGGATAACTTCAACAGCCACACCATTGAGTACCACCTTGAGACAAAAGACGGCGAAAAACAGTGTATTGCGAAAGCACAGCTGATGGCCGACGGCATGGTGGACGGCCACGTCAGCAACCGCGATCGCCAGCAGGTGCTGGAGCACTATCTGGAAAAAATCGCCCCGGTTTATAACAGCCTGTACGCCGCCGTTGAACACGATCTCCCGGTCAACCTGAAGCAGCTGATGGACGGAAATGCCTCAGCGAACGTGGCCTGACCCCTGTGTGTCGAAAAGTGTCGACAAGACAGTTTTTCGTCAAAAATGACTATCACCAGAGGATGACCCGGTGAACCGTTTTGTAATTGCTGACTCGACGGTCTGTATTGGCTGTCGAACCTGTGAGGCGGCGTGTTCGGAAACGCATCGCCTGCATGGGCTGCAGTCCATGCCGCGCCTGCACGTCATGCGTAATGAAAAAGAGTCTGCCCCGCAGCTCTGCCATCACTGTGAAGATGCCCCTTGTGCGGGTGTCTGTCCCGTAAATGCTATCACCCGCGTGGACGGCGCTGTCCAGCTGAACGAAAGCCTTTGCGTAAGCTGCAAGCTGTGCGGCATTGCCTGTCCGTTCGGCGCGATTGAATTTTCCGGCAGCCGCCCGCTGCATATTCCGGCGAATGCCAACTCGCCAAAAGCCCCGCCCGCGCCGCCTGCTCCGGCACGCGTCAGCACGCTGCTGGACTGGGTGCCCGGCATCCGCGCCGTTGCGGTGAAGTGCGACCTGTGCAGCTTTGATGAACAAGGCCCGGCCTGCGTGCGCACCTGTCCAACCAACGCGTTGATTCTGGTTAATATTCGCGACATCGCCCGTACCCGCAAGCGTAAACGCGAGCTGACCATCAACAGTGATTTTGGCGACCTTTCTCTGCTACAGACGCTTAACGAGGGGGCGAAATGAACGCGGCGATGATGATGACCAGCGCGGTAGCGTACTTTGCGGCCGCCGCGGTTCTGGCGTGGCTTCTGTCATTCCATAAAACCCTGAGCGGCTGGGTCGCCGGGATTGGCGGGGCGGTCGGCAGCCTGATGACGCTGGTGGCAGGCGGGATGGTTGTGCTCGACGGACACACCGTGGACACGCTCATGCCGCTCATCCGTCAGACCGTTGCGATCACGCCGCTGAACGCCATCTGGCTGGTGACGTTTGGCCTGTGCGGGCTGTTTATCAGCCTGTTCAATATCGACTGGCACCGCCATCAAAACACCAGGGCCAACGGCCTGCTGATTAATCTGCTGATGGCGACGGCGGTCTGCACCGTTACCGCCAGCAACCTCGGCGCGCTGGTGGTGATGGCGGAGATCATGGCGCTCTGCGGCGTCTTCCTGACGGGGTGCAGTACCTCCGGCAAACTGTGGTTTGCGCTGGGACGTCTCGGGACGCTGCTGCTGGCGCTGGCCTGCTGGCGGGTGTGGCAACGCTTCGGCACGCTGGACTTCGCGGCGCTTAACGGTCAGCCGCTGGGCAGCGACGTCTGGCTGCTGGGCGTGGGGGGCTTTGGCCTGCTGGCCGGGATCATCCCGCTGCACGGCTGGGTGCCGCAGGCGCATGCGAATGCCTCAGCGCCCGCCGCTGCGCTCTTTTCCACGGTCGTGATGAAAGTCGGGCTGTTCGGCATTCTGACGATCACCCTGACCGGCGGCCAGCCGCCGCTGTGGTGGGGCGTGGTGTTGCTTCTCGCCGGTATGGTTACCGCCTTTGTCGGTGGGCTGTACGCGCTGATGGAGCACAATATTCAGCGTCTTCTGGCGTATCACACCCTTGAAAATATCGGCATCATCCTGCTCGGTCTTGGCGCGGGCGTGACAGGTCTGGCGCTCAATCAACCGGCGCTGATTACCGCCGGGTTTATCGGCGGTCTGTATCACCTCGTCAACCATAGCCTGTTTAAAAGCACCCTGTTCCTGGGGGCGGGATGCGTCTGGTTCCGCACCGGTCATCGCGACATCGAAAAGCTCGGTGGCATTGGCAAAAAAATGCCGGTGATATCTCTCGCCATGCTGGTCGGGCTGATGGCGATGGCCGCGCTGCCGCCGCTGAACGGCTTTGCCGGGGAGTGGGTTATCTACCAGTCCTTCTTCGCGCTCGGCCAGAGCGAGGCGTTTATCGCCCGTCTGCTAGGGCCGCTGCTGGCGGTCGGGCTGGCGATTACCGGGGCGCTGGCAGTGATGTGCATGGCGAAAGTTTACGGCGTCACCTTCCTCGGCGCGCCGCGTACGCGTGAGGCGGAAAACGCCTGCTGCGCACCGGTACTGATGGGGACAAGCGTGGTTGCGCTGGCGCTGTGCTGCATCGCGGGCGGCGTGGCCGCGCCGTGGCTGCTGCCGCTGCTGGGTAATGCCATTCCGCTGCCGCTGACCGTGGCAAATACCACCGTTTCCCAGCCAATGGTCGCGCTGCTGCTGATTGGCGCACCGCTGCTGCCGTTCATCCTGATGCTGTTCTTCAAACGCGACCGACTGGTCTCCCGCTCGCGCGGGACTGCGTGGGCCTGCGGCTATGAACACGAACAGTCGATGGTGATTACCGCTCACGGTTTCGCCATGCCGGTGAAAGAGAACTTCGCCGCCGTGCTGAAGCTGCGCCACTGGCTGAACCCGGGGCAGTGGGTGCCGGGCTGGCAGAGTGCCGCCGCGCCTGTGCTGTTCCGCCGTCTGGCGGTCATCGAACTGGCGGTGCTGGTGGTGATTGTGATTTCACGAGGAGCCTGACATGAGTCTGTTACTGGCAATTCTTCAGGCGCTGGTGCTGTTCGCCGCTGCGCCGCTGCTTTCCGGGGTGAGCCGCGTGGCGCGCGCCCGGATGCACAACCGTCGCGGGCCTGGCGTGCTTCAGGAATACCGCGATCTCTTCAAACTGCTCTCGCGTCAGAGCGTCGCCCCGGATGCCGCAGGCTGGGTCTTCCGCCTGACGCCGTTTGTGATGGTGGGCGTGATGCTGACCATCGCCACCGCGCTGCCGGTGGTGACAGTGGGCTCGCCCCTGCCTGCGCTCGGTGATCTGATTACGCTGATCTACCTCTTCGCCATCGCCCGCTTCTTCTTCGCGATTGCGGGTCTCGACACCGGGAGCCCGTTTACCGGCATCGGTGCCAGCCGCGAGGCGATGCTGGGCGTGCTGGTTGAGCCGATCCTGCTGCTGGGACTGTGGGTCGCCGCGCAGGTCGCGGGTTCAACCCATATCAGCTTTATCACCCACACCGTTTACCACTGGCCGCTTGCCCGCTCCATTCCGCTGTTGCTGGCGCTCTGCGCCTGCGCGTTCGCCACGTTTATCGAGATGGGCAAGCTGCCGTTCGATCTGGCCGAAGCGGAGCAGGAACTGCAGGAAGGGCCACTCACCGAATACAGCGGCTACGGCTTCGCGGTGCTGAAGTGGGGCATCAGCCTCAAACAGCTGGTGGTGCTGCAGATGTTTGTCGGCGTCTTCTTCCCGTGGGGGCAGATGACGCACTTCTCCGCGGGCAGTCTGGTACTGGCCGTGGTGGTGGCCGCCCTCAAGCTGCTGGTCGGCGTGCTGGTGATTGCCCTGTTTGAAAACAGCATGGCGCGCCTGCGTTTTGTGGAAACGTCGCGCATCACCTGGGCCGGTTTTGGTTTTGCATTTTTAGCGTTCGTCTCCTTGCTGGTGGCGTGATTAAAGAGAGTTTTTATGTCTGAAGAAAAGAAAGGTCAGCAGTATCTCGCCGCGTTGCATCAGGCTTTCCCCGGCGTGGTGCTGGAGGAGTCCAGGCAAACCAAAGACCAGATAACCATCACCGTAAAAGTGAACTCTCTGCCGGAAGTGGTGGAGTTTCTCTACTACCAGCAGGGCGGCTGGCTGTCGGTGCTGTTCGGTAACGACGAGCGTCAGCTGTGCGGCAATTACGCTGTGTACTACGTGATGTCGATGGAGCAGGGGGAGAAGTGCTGGCTCACCGTGCGCGTGGAAGTCGATCCAAATAAACCGGAATACCCGTCCGTCACCCCGCGCGTACCTGCCGCCGTCTGGGGCGAGCGCGAAGTGCGCGACATGTACGGCCTGGTGCCGGTCGGCCTGCCGGATGAGCGCCGCCTGGTGCTGCCGGACGACTGGCCGGATGAACTTTATCCCCTGCGCAAAGACAGCATGGACTACCGTCAGCGCCCGGCGCCGACCACCGACAGCGAAACCTACGAATTTATCAACGAGCTGGGCAGCAAGAAGAACAACGTGGTGCCGATCGGCCCGCTGCATGTCACCTCCGATGAGCCGGGCCACTTCCGCCTGTTCGTTGACGGCGAAAACATTATCGACGCCGACTACCGCCTGTTCTACGTCCATCGCGGTATGGAAAAGCTGGCGGAAACCCGCATGGGCTACAACGAAGTCACGTTTCTTTCTGACCGCGTGTGCGGCATCTGCGGCTTCGCCCACAGCACCGCCTACACCACTTCGGTGGAGAACGGCATGGGGATTGTGGTGCCGGAGCGCGCGCAAATGATCCGCGCCATTTTGCTGGAGGTGGAACGCCTGCACTCCCACCTGCTGAACCTCGGCCTGGCCTGCCACTTCGTCGGCTTTGACTCTGGGTTTATGCAGTTCTTCCGCGTGCGCGAAGCGTCGATGAAGATGGCGGAGATCCTTACCGGGGCGCGTAAAACCTACGGCCTGAACCTGATCGGGGGGATCCGCCGTGACCTGCTCAAAAACGACATGATCCAGACCCGTCAGCTGGCGCAGCAGATGCGCCGGGACGTGCAGGAGCTGGTGGATATGCTGCTCAGCACGCCCAATATCGAGCAGCGCACCGTGGGCATCGGCCGTCTTGACCCGGAAATAGCCCGCGATTTTAGCAACGTCGGCCCGATGGTGCGCGCCAGCGGCCACGCCCGCGATACCCGCGCCGATCACCCGTTCGTCGGCTACGGTCTGCTGCCGATGACCGTGCACAGCGAGCAGGGCTGCGACGTCATCTCCCGCCTGAAGGTGCGTATCAACGAGGTGTTTACCGCGCTGAATATGATCGACTTTGGGCTCGATAACCTGCCGGGCGGCCCGCTGATGGTGGAGGGGTTCACCTATATTCCGAATCGCTTCGCGTTGGGCTTTGCCGAAGCGCCGCGCGGGGATGACATCCACTGGAGCATGACCGGCGACAACCAGAAGCTCTACCGCTGGCGCTGCCGTGCGGCGACCTACGCTAACTGGCCAACCCTGCGCTACATGCTGCGTGGCAACACCGTTTCTGATGCACCGCTGATCATCGGCAGCCTCGATCCATGCTACTCCTGCACCGACCGCATGACCGTGGTGGACGTGCGCAAGAAGAAAAGCCAGGTGGTGCCGTACAAAGAGCTTGAGCGCTACAGCATCGAGCGTAAGAACTCGCCGCTGAAATAAGGACTCGCCATGTTTACCTTTATCAAAAAAGTGATCAAAACCGGTGTGCAAACCAGCCGCTATCCGCTGGAGCCGATGCCGGTCGATAAAAACTTTCGCGGCAAGCCGGAGCATAACCCGCAGCAGTGCATCGGCTGCGCGGCCTGCGTCAACGCCTGTCCCTCGAATGCCTTAACGGTGGAAACGGATCTTCAAACCGGCGAGCTGGCCTGGCAGTTTAACCTCGGGCGCTGCATCTTCTGCGGCCGCTGCGAAGAGGTCTGCCCGACGGTCGCCATTCGTCTGTCGCAGGAATACGAGCTGGCGGTATGGAAGAAAGAAGATTTTCTCCAGCAGTCGCGCTTTGCCCTGTGCCACTGCCGCGTCTGCAGGCGTCCGTTCGCCGTGCAAAAAGAGATCGACTACGCCATCGCGCTGCTGCAGCACAACGGTGACGCCCGCGCGGAGCATCATCGGGAAAGCTTTGAAACCTGTCCGGACTGTAAGCGGCAGAAATGCCTGCTGCCGTCCGACCGCATTGATATTACCCGCCATATGAGAGAGGCCAGCTGATGGACAATTTACTCGGCCCGCGCGACGCGAACGGCATCCCGGTGCCAATGACGGTGGACGAATCTATCGGCCTGATGAAGGCGTCGCTGCTGAAAAAAATCAAACGCTCGGCCTACGTCTACCGCGTGGACTGCGGCGGCTGCAACGGCTGCGAGATTGAGATCTTCGCCACCCTGTCACCGCTGTTTGACGCCGAGCGTTTCGGCATCAAAGTGGTGCCTTCTCCGCGTCATGCGGACATCCTGCTGTTTACCGGGGCGGTGACCCGCGCCATGCGCTCGCCGGCGCTGCGGGCCTGGCAGTCCGCGCCGGATCCGAAAATCTGCATCTCGTACGGGGCCTGCGGCAACAGCGGCGGTATCTTCCATGACCTCTACTGTGTGTGGGGCGGTACCGACAAAATCGTGCCGGTGGATGTCTACATTCCGGGCTGCCCGCCGACGCCTGCCGCAACGCTGTATGGCTTTGCGATGGCGCTTGGCCTGCTGGAGCAGAAAATCCACGCCCGCGAGCCGGGCGAGATCGACAACCAGCCTGCGGCCATTCTGCACCCGGACATGGTGCAGCCGCTGCGGGTGAAGGTCGACCGCACGGCGCGCAGGCTGGCGGGCTATCGCTATGGCCGCCAGATTGCCGACGATTATCTGCGCCTGCTGAGCCAGGGCGAGCATCAGGTCGCACGCTGGCTGGAGGCGGAAAACGATCCGCGTCTTAATGAGATTGTGGCGAACCTGAACAGCGTAGTGGATGAGGCACGTATCCGATGAGTGAAACGGTGGTGTTCAGTCAGCTGAGCCGTAAGTTTATTGATGAGAACGATGCCACGCCGGATGCGGCGCAGCAGGTGGTCTATTACAGCCTGGCGATTGGGCATCACCTCGGGGTGATTGACTGCCTGGAAGCGGCGCTGAGCTGCCCGTGGTCTGACTATCTGGCGTGGATTGCCACGCTGGAGGAGGGCAGTCCGGCGCGGCGCAAAATGGAAGGCGTGCCGAAGTACGGTGAGATCGTCATCGACGCCAACCACATTGCGATGCTCGCCAACGCCTTTGACGCGGCGCTGAGCAGGCAAACCCCCGGGCAGCAGGCATGGAGTAAAACGCTGCTCGGCATGCTGCATGATATTCATCAGGAGAGCGCCATCTACCTGATGGTGAGGAGATTACGTGACTGACGTTTTACTGTGTGTCGGCAACAGCATGATGGGCGACGACGGCGCGGGCCCGCTGCTGGCGGAGATGTGCGCCGCGAACCCGCAGGGCAACTGGGTGGTGATAGACGGCGGCAGCGCGCCGGAAAACGACGTGGTCGCCATTCGCGAGCTGCGCCCGGAGAGACTGTTAATCGTCGATGCCACCGATATGGGGCTCAATCCCGGCGAGATCCGCCTGATTGACCCGGACGATATCGCAGAGATGTTTATGATGACCACCCACAATATGCCGCTGAATTACCTGGTGGATCAGATCAAGGACGACGTGGGGGAGGTGCTGTTTCTGGGCATTCAGCCGGACATTGTCGGGTTTTATTACCCGATGACGCCGCCAGTGAAAGAGGCGGTGAGCGTGGTGTATTCACGGCTTGCCGGGTGGGTGGGGGACGGAGGATTTTCCCGGCTCTGATCAGCGCCCGGTGGCGCTACGCTTACCGGGCCTACGGTTTTGTAGGCCGGGTAAGGCGAAGCCGCCACCCGGCAAAACATGCTACGCCAGATCCGCCCCGTTACTCGCAATCACCTTCTTATACCACCAGAACGATTTTTTGCGCTTTCTGTCCAGCGTGCCGTTGCCGGCATCGTCGCGGTCGACGTAGACAAACCCGTAGCGCTTGCTCATCTCCCCCGTTGAGGCCGACACCAGGTCAATGCAGCCCCAGGTGGTGTAACCCATCAGCGGCACGCCGTCCTCAATCGCGTCGCCCATCGCGCGGATATGCTCGCGCAGATAGCTGATGCGGTAGTCGTCGTTAATCTCGCCGTTTTCATCAATGACGTCTTTCGCTCCGAGGCCGTTTTCCACCAGGAACAGCGGCTTCTGGTAGCGGTCGTACATCATGTTCATGGTGATGCGCAGGCCGAGTGGGTCGATGCCCCAGCCCCATTCGCTCACCTCAATGTGCGGGTTGCGCAGGGATTTCACGATGTTCGCCGCGCTGGTGTTGCCCGCGTTCATGTCTGCCGACGCGCAGCGCGAGGCGTAATAGCTGAACGAGACAAAATCGACGGTGTTTTTCAGCAGTTCGTCATCGCCCGGATCTTTAACAATCACCACCCCTTTTTCGCGGAACACGCGGGCAGAGTAGGCCGGATAGCGGCCGCGCGCCTGCACGTCGATAAAGAACAGGTTCTCGCGGTCTTTCTCCAGTGCCATCCACACGTCTTCCGGCTTGCAGGAGTAAGGGTAGAAGTTCCCACCCGCCAGCATGCAGCCGACCTGGTTTTCCGGGTTCACCTCATGGGCGATTTTGGTCGCCAGCGCGCTTGCCACCAGCTCGTGGTGCGCGGCCTGGTATTTCACCTGGTCTTCGTTTTCACCTTCTTCAAACACCAGCCCCGCACCGGAGAACGGGCTGTGCAGCATGATGTTGATTTCGTTGAAGGTCAGCCAGTATTTCACCAGCCCGTTAAACTCTTCAAAGCAGGTGCGGGCGTAGCGGGCGAAGAAATCCACCATCTTGCGGTTGCGCCAGGATCCATACTCCGTTACCAGGTGCATCGGCACGTCGAAGTGGCAGAGGGTCACCAGCGGCTCGATGTTGTACTTTTTGCACTCTTCAAACACCGCGCGGTAGAAGGCAATGCCCTCTTTATTGGGCAGCGGTTCGTCGCCGTTCGGGTAGAGGCGGCTCCAGGCAATCGAGGTGCGGAACACCGTAAAGCCCATTTCCGCCATCAGGGCGATGTCTTCTTTATAGCGATGGTAAAAATCTATCGCCTCGTGGCTCGGGTAGAACTCGTCGTCACGCAGCGAAAAACGCTTTTCCTTACCGAGCTTTACCGCCAGGCGATTCGCGCCGTGGGGGATCATATCGACCGTGGTCAGTCCCTTGCCGCCTTCACGGTAAGCCCCTTCACTCTGGTTGGCGGCAAGCGCGCCGCCCCATAAAAATCCTTGTGGAAAAACAGACATTTTTACCTCGCTTTCAATTTATGCTTTTGCTGCGTTGTTCGGTACCGGTGCGCTCTGCAGGGCACGCGCTTTTTCGGCGTCGTCTTCGACCGGGATATCCTCAAACCCTAAAAGCAGGGTCAGAACAAACGACAGGACCACTGCCAGACCCATCACGCCAAACACCCAGACGATGGTCATCGGGTTTGCCGGGTCAAAGAACTGCACGCTGGTAAACAGCCCCGGCGCGGCCATTGAGTGGCTGGCAAGCCCGGCGATACCGGCCACTGCGCCGCAGATAAAGCCGCTTATCAGGCTGGCAATCAGCGGGCGTTTCAGACGGATAGCGACGCCGTACAGGGCCGGTTCAGAGATCCCCGCCATAATGGCAGAGGCCGCCGCCGCCAGCGCCGTCTGGCGCAGTTCCGGGTTTTTAGTTTTCCACGCCACTGCCAGCGACGAACCACCGAGCGACAGGTTGGCGCCGATCTCTGACGGCATGACCATCCCTTCTTTGCCCGTTTCGGCAATGGTCTGGATGATGGTTGGGGTAAACACGCGGTGCATCCCGGTCATTACCAGCAGCGGCCACAATGCGCCCATGATCGCCACGGAGAGCCAGCCCAGGTAACCGTGAATGGTGTAGACCAGCGCGGAGATGGCGCTACCGATCCAGATCCCCAGCGGGCCAATCAGCACGATGGCGAGCGGGGCGGCAATCAGCACGATCAGCATCGGCTTCAGGAAGTTTTTGGTCACCGCCGGGGTGATGCGATCCACCCAGCGTTCGATGTACGACAGGCACCAGGTCATCACCAGCGCCGGAATAACGGTGTAGGTGTATTTCACCGCGGTCACCGGAATAAAGGCGAACTCAACGTGTTCACCCTGCGCGGCTTTCGCCATCAGCTCGATAAAGCTCGGGTGGACCAGCACACCGGCAATGGCAATCGCCAGCGACATGTTGGTCTTGAATTTCACCGCCGCCGAGGCCGCCACCATCAGCGGCAGGAAGAAGAACGCGCCGTCGCCGATGACGGTCAAAATGGTGAGCGTCGGTGCGCCTTTTGGCAGCACGCCGGTCATCTCAAGGATCATCGCCAGCAGTTTAACCATCGAACCGCCGATGATCGCCGGGATCAGTGGGGACATGGTGCCGATCAGCGCGTCGAGGATCCCGGCGCCAATGCGGCGCAACGTCAACTTCTGCGGCCCTTCCGGTACCTCGGGCAGCAGGTCCGTCGGCAGCAGGCTCACCACCTCGCGATACGCCTGAGAGACGGTATTGCCAATGATCACCTGGCACTGGTTGTCGTTGCGCACGACGCCGAGCACGCCGCTGATGCTTTTCAGGCGCGCCGCGTCGATAAGGCTTTCGTCTTTCAGAACGAAGCGCAGACGCGTCATGCAGTGGGTGAGGGCGACGATGTTCTCTTTACCGCCTAGCGCGCTGACCACGTCGTTCGCCAGCGCTGCGTAATTTTTGGCCATCGGATGAGATCCTGTTATCGTTGTGAGAAATGTAGGAAACCGGTTCCACATAATCATCATGAGTTTTTATGGATGAAACAAGATCGCTTTTTGACCATATTTTTGTTTCGTGATGCAGATCGCAATGACGTGCTGAAAGCGTGATTTTGCCGCTGCGACAATTTTTCCGCAGTGCAGTACACTGCGGTCCATCAGATTCAGACGGAATAACAACATGACCACGATGCTTGAAGTGGCGAAGCGGGCAGGCGTTTCGAAGGCCACGGTGTCCCGGGTGCTGTCGGGAAATGGCTACGTCAGCCAGGAGACCAAAGACCGGGTGTTTCAGGCCATTGAAGAGAGCGGCTATCGCCCGAATTTACTGGCGCGCAACCTGGCGACCAAACGTACCCAGACGCTGGGGCTGGTGGTGACCAACACCTTGTATCACGGCGTCTACTTCAGCGAACTGCTGTTTCACGCCGCGCGCATGACCGAAGAAAAAGGGCGGCAGCTGATCCTCGCCGACGGCAAGCACAGCGCTGATGAGGAGCGCGAAGCGATCCAGTACCTGCTCGATATGCGCTGCGACGCGGTGATTATCTATCCGCGTTTCCTGAGCGTGGAAGAGATGGATGAGATCGTCGAGAAGTGCGAGCAGCCCATTATGGTGCTCAACCGCCGCCTGCGGAAAAACAGCAGCCACTGCGTCTGGTCCGATCATAAAGCCTCGAGCCAGGATGCGGTGGCGCAGCTGATTGCGAAAGGGCACCGGGAGATTGCGTTTATCACCGGCTCGCTGGACTCCCCCACCGGGGTTGAGCGTCTCTCCGGCTACAAGGACGCCCTGGCGCAGCACGGCATTCCGCTGCGCGAAGGGCTGATTGCGCAGGGGAAGTGGAACCCGGCAAGCGGCGCGGCGGCGGTGGCCGAACTGCTTGCGCGCGGTGAACGTTTTACCGCGCTGGTGGCGAGTAATGACGATATGGCAATCGGTGCCATGAAGCAGTTGCACGACAGCGGCGTTGCGACACCGGAGGCGGTGTCGGTGATCGGTTTCGACGATGTGGCGATAGCCCCTTACATCGTGCCGTCGCTCTCCAGCGTGCGCGTCCCGGTGACGGAGATGATTAAAGAGACCATCAGCCGCCTGATCTTCATGCTCGACGGCGGTGAGTTTAAATATCAGCAAACCTTCTCCGGTGAGCTGGTCCTGCGTGACTCGGTTATTGACGGCCCGCATCGCTGATGTCGACAGCTGTCATCGTCACAAATGACGATGACAGCCCCAGTGTCGATTATAAAATTGCGATAAATCAAAGCTTTAATAATTGGCACGGTTTATGAATATCTCCGCGCATAACTGTAATGCTGGAGAAGCAGATGAACCGTTTTATTATGGCCGATGCCAGTAAGTGTATTGGTTGCCGTACCTGCGAAGTGGCGTGCGTGGTTTCCCATCAGGCGGATCAGGATTGCGCGTCGCTCACCCCTGAGACGTTTTTACCGCGCATCCACGTCATTAAAGGCGTGAATATTTCCACCGCCGCTATCTGCCGTCAGTGCGAAGATGCGCCGTGCGCCAACGTCTGCCCGAACGGGGCGATCACGCGTGAAAAAGGGTTTGTGCATGTGATGCAGGAGCGCTGTATTGGCTGCAAAACCTGCGTGGTTGCCTGCCCGTATGGCGCGATGGAAGTGGTGGTTCGTCCGGTCGTGCGTAACAGCGGCATGGGACTGAACGTGCGGGCGGAGAAAGCCGAAGCCAATAAATGTGACCTC
This sequence comes from Enterobacter sp. BIDMC92, assembly GCF_001030225.1. Taxonomy (NCBI): domain Bacteria; kingdom Pseudomonadati; phylum Pseudomonadota; class Gammaproteobacteria; order Enterobacterales; family Enterobacteriaceae; genus Enterobacter; species Enterobacter sp. BIDMC92. The sequence continues at coordinate 3,754,922 of NZ_KQ087598.1, read as the reverse complement.
TGCTACCACCGCGAAGCTGGCCCTGCCTGTATGGAAGCCTGCCCGACCCACGCGCTGGTCTGCGTGGATCGCGATAAGCTTGAGCAGATGAGCGCCGAGAAGCGCCGCCGCGCGGCGTTCGACACGTCGTCATCGCTGTTGTTCTGAGTCGTTATGAGCGGTAACGGCATCCAGCTGCGGGTGCGTGGCAAGGTGCAGGGCGTGGGGTTCCGTCCCTTCGTCTGGCAGCTTGCGCAGGCACTGCAGTTGACCGGCGATGTCTGCAACGACGGAGAGGGCGTGCTGGTGCGCCTCGCGGGTAATGGGGGGCATTTCACCGCGAGGCTGCGCCAGGACTGCCCGCCGCTGGCACGCATCGACAGTATCGACACGCAGCCCTTCACCTGGACGCATGTGCCGGAGGCGTTCACCATCCGCCACAGCGCGGGTGGGATGATGGACACCCAGATTGTACCGGATGCTGCCACGTGTCCCGCCTGTCTGGCGGAGATGAACGATCCGCACGAGCGCCGTTACCGCTACCCGTTTATCAACTGTACCCACTGTGGCCCGCGTTTCACCATTATTCGCGCCATGCCCTATGACCGTCCGGCCACGGCAATGGCGCCATTCCCGCTCTGCCCGCCGTGTGAGGCGGAGTATCGCCATCCCGCGGACCGACGTTTTCACGCCCAGCCGGTCGCCTGCCCGGACTGTGGTCCCGCGCTTGAGTGGCGGGCAGGGGAGGTTACTGCTGCCCGTGAGGCTGCGCTGCGCGCGGCGGTGCAGATGCTGAAAAACGGCGGTATTGTCGCCATCAAAGGTCTGGGGGGCTTTCACCTCGCCTGTGATGCACTCAACCCGCGGGCGGTGGCGAGGCTGCGGGCACGCAAACAGCGGCCAGGAAAACCGCTGGCAGTGATGATCCCGAACGCGGATGGGTTACCTGAGCCGGTTCAGACGTTGTTATGTTCGCCCGCCGCACCCATCGTGCTCACGCCAACAGCATGGCTGCCCGCCTTCCCGGAAGGTATCGCGCCGGGTCTGGACACCGTGGGCATCATGCTTCCTGCGAACCCGCTGCAGCATCTTCTGATGATGGACTGCCAGCGCCCGCTGGTGATGACCTCCGGCAATCTCAGCGGCAGACCGCCTGCCCTCACCAACCAGCAGGCACTGGATGAGCTCAGCGACATCGCGGACGGCTTCCTGCTGCATAACCGTGACATCCTGCAACGGATGGACGATTCAGTGATGGATCGGGACGGTGTGATGCTGCGCCGCGCGCGTGGTTTTGTGCCGGATGCCATCACGTTACCTGCCGGGTTCGAAAATATTCCCGCCATGATATGCACCGGGGCGGATATGAAAAACACCTTCTGCCTGGTGCGCGGAAACCAGGCGGTGCTGAGTCAGCATTTTGGCGATCTCAGTGACGACGGTGTGGAAGCGCAATGGCGTTCAGCGCTGTCGGTGATGCAGGGCATTTACGCCTTTCAGCCGGAGCGCGTCGTGTGCGATGCCCATCCGGGATACCGTGCTCGCCAGTGGGCGCAAGCGCAGGCATTGCCTCTTGAAAATGTGCATCACCATCACGCCCACGCAGCGGCGTGCCTGGCCGAAAACGGCTGGCCGCTCGTTGGCGGAGACGCTATCGCCCTGACGCTGGACGGGATCGGCATGGGTGAAAACGGTGAGCTGTGGGGCGGAGAGTGCCTGCGGGTGAACTATCTTACCTGCGAACGTCTGGGGGGGCTGCCGGCCGTGGCGCTACCGGGTGGCGATCTCGCGGCCCGGCAGCCGTGGCGAAATCTCCTCGCCCACTGTCTGGCGTTTGTCCCTGACTGGCAGCATTACCCGGAAACGCGTGCGGTACAACGCCAGAACTGGCCGCTGCTGGCAAAGGCTATCCTGCGCGGCATCAATGCGCCGCGGGCGTCGTCGTGCGGTCGCCTGTTTGACGCCATCGCCTGCGCACTGGGTATCGAAACCCAATCCTGGGAAGGGGAAGCCGCCTGTCGGCTCGAAGCCCTGGCGTCGCAGTGCGAAGGCGCTGTGCATCCGGTCACGCTGTCGGTGGGTAATCTCTCCCTGTTCTGGCAGCAATGGCTGGCGTGGCAAGCGGAACCCAGCGCGCGCGCCTGGGCGTTTCACGACGCGCTGGCAAAAGGGCTGGCGGAGCTCGCCGCGTTCCATGCCCGGCGCTTGTCGCTGACCACGGTGTGTTTCAGCGGCGGCGTGTTGCATAACCGTCTGCTGCGCGCGCGTCTGCGTCATTATCTTTCTGACTTTACGCTTCTTTTTCCTTCGCGCCTGCCCGCAGGTGACGGAGCGATCTCCTTCGGGCAGGCGGTGGTCGCCGCTGCCCGGTCATGTTCACAAAGGATTTAAAATGTTACGACTCTTACGCAATGAACCTCGCGCCGCGCTTCTGCTGCTGGCTCTGGTAATGGCAAACCTGCTGGCCTGGGGATGGGCATGGCACACCTTCAGCGACAGCACGGCGCTGATGGCGGCAAGCCTGCTGGCCTGGTGCTACGGACTGCGTCATGCGGTGGATGCCGACCACATTGCGGCCATCGATACCGTGACGCGTAAGATGATGCAGCAGGGAAAACGCCCGTCCGGCGTCGGGGCCTGGTTCTCGCTGGGGCACTCTACCATTGTGGTGCTTGCCTCCATTGCGATTGCCGCGACCGCCACGGCATTTCAGAAGAATATGGCGTGGTTTCACGAGACCGGCAGCCTGATTGGCACGGCGGTGTCGGCGACCTTCCTGCTGGCAATGGCGCTGGTGAATATGGTGATCCTGCGCGGCGTATGGCGCAGTTTCCAGGCGCTGAAAAACGGCAAGCCCGTGCAGGGGGAGATTGCGCTTCCGGCGCAGGGCGGGGTGATGAACTGGCTGTTCGGCGCGACGTTCCGTCTGGTCAACAAAAGCTGGCAGATGTACCTGGTCGGTTTTCTGTTTGGCCTGGGGTTTGATACCGCTACCGAGATTGGCGTGCTGGGTATTTCTGCCGCCAGCGCCTCAAACGGCATGTCGGTGTGGTCCATCATGGTCTTCCCGGCGCTCTTCGCCAGCGGCATGGCGCTGGTGGATACTCTCGACAATTTGCTGATGGTGGGGGCCTACGGATGGGCGTTTAACAAGCCACAGCGCAAGCTTTACTACAACATGACCATCACCGGCACCTCCGTGGTGGTGGCGCTGTTTATCGGCGGGCTGGAAGCGTTGGGTCTGCTGATGGACAAATTTGACCTCAGCGGCGGCGTCTGGGATGTGATTGGCGCGGTGAACGACAACCTGGGCAACGCCGGGTTTGTGGTCGTCGGGCTGTTTGTCGCCTGCTGGCTGATCTCGATGGTCAACTACCGCTGGCGCGGCTACGACGCGCTGGTGGTACGTTCCTGAGCTGGCGGCAGCCAGGCGCGGGTAAAATCGAGCCAGCCGCTGGCGGTCAGCACAATGTCCTGCACGTTTTCCAGGGTATTAAGACGATAGCGGTAGTGGAACAGCGGCGTGCAGGCGCCGCTTTCAAGTAAGGACTGGAAGAAAGACGGCAGCGCTGTTTGCAGGCTCTCCTCGCTTTCGCAATAGCGCATCAGGGTCTGCTTCGCTTTTTGCCACGGACCCTGCCCCAGGGCGGTGGCCCAGGCAGGCTCTTCAGTAAACCACTCTGCCAGCGCAAAGACCGGCAATTCCCCCGCCAGATAATCCCCCAGTAAGATATCCGCCTGCGTCAGCGCATCGGGGACATGCCACGCCTCACGATCTTTCCTGTGGATGATCAGCTCGCAGCCGCGCTTTTTCAGGCGTGTTTGCAGCATGCTGGCAAGCTCGCACAGCTCAGGCGTGTGATAGCAAACCAGCGACAGGGTGGCGGGAAGCGCCACCCCGGACGCTTCCGGAAATACGGGGGTCGTGATGCCGGGAAGAATTTCCGTGCGGGTGTCGACATCATCCCGGTGGATGTTCTGCTGATTAATCTGCTGAATTTCCTGACGCAGCCAGGCCGCCAGCGGCTGCGGCAACCCGACGTTGAGCATCAGCCAGGCAAAGCCACTGCTGATGGAGGTAACGGACCCCCGGGCATTTTCGCCTTTCCCTACGGTGATCCAGGCGGTTTTTTCCGTCTCGCTGCGGGTTCGCCAGAACTCGATCGCATGCAGCAGCGGGTGCGCCGCAAAGTACCACGGCTGGCGCTCAAGGCGCAGGTAGTGCGAATGATGATGGGCGATAGCAAAGGGACCTGCGCCAATACCCGGCTGTTGCGGATGCGGCAGGCGACAGGCGTGATGCGCCAGACGATGGGCCAGCATGGCATCGGGTGCGGTGAGTGCGATCTCCAGACACCAGGGGGCGACAAGCGATACCTGAGTAACGTGCGCGAGCCCTGCGCTGCGGGCCGGGTCGGCCAGCAGCTGGTGCAGCGCGCTGAGAATATCTTCATCACTGATGGCCTGCCCGTTATGCCAGTGCGCGCCGCTGCGCAGGTAGAAGCGCCAGCGCAGTTTGTCATCATCAATTTCCCAGTGGTGGGCTAAATCCGCTACCGGCTGCGGGTGGCCGGGCGCGTAGCGCGTCAGCCCCGCGTGAACCGCGCAGATAATATGCTGTTCGGCACGGCGGCGCTGAAGAGACGGATCAAGCGACGTGAGGGCGCGGTACCAGGGTATGCGCAGCGTTGGCTGATGTTTTAGCCATTTTCCGCCTAAAAACGGGGTAATGATGTGATGCAGGCTGGCCGGATCACCGTCTGCCAGCTGCAGCGCGCTCTGGTAATCCCCTTTCTCCAGACAGGCGTGCATCAGCGGCGCACTCAGTTCGCTGGTGGTCGCCAGGCAATGCAGGATGGCCCGATGCCCGCGACCCGGCTGGGCGTTCCAGCTTAGCCAGCCGCTCTGTGCGAGCTGGCGCAGCAGGGTGCGCGCGTGGCGTTCGCTGCACACTGCCACCTCTGCCACTTCCGCGATGGTGGTCGGCTTTGGCGCAGCACCGTAATGCTGATAAAGCCGTTGATACTGACGGATTTTCTGAAGCTGGCGCATAGCGACATTCCGGTGACGATAGGGGATGTTGAGAGTGTAGGGTGTTTTGCGGAATAAATAAGGTCTGGATAGGTGAAGTGTTCCGGTTTTATTCCCTCTCCTGTGTGGAGAGGGAACAGGAACGCTCAGCGTCAGGCTTCTGTCTGTGCCCGAATCTTCAGAGCAATGCTTTCAGCCTGAGGGCCGAGTATGACCTGCGCATTCTGGGTACCCATTTTCAGAATACCTTTGGCACCCAGCGCTTTCAGCGCCGGTTCATCCAGCACGCTGTTATCCACCAGCGTCAGGCGCAAGCGGGTAATGCAGGCGTCGACACTCTTCAGGTTTTCTTTACCGCCCAACGCCACGATGTACCGGGCAATGGCCTCGTTTTGATCGTCAGACCCACCCGTGATGGTGTCCTCCTCCTCGCGTCCCGGCGTTTTCAGCTTAAAGACGCGGATCGCGAAGGTGAACACGACAAAATAGATCGCGAAGAACAGCACAATCAGCGGGATTAAGATCCACGGCTTCGTGGCAAGTCCCCAGTTAAGCACAAAGTCGATCAACCCGGCTGAGAAACCAAAGCCGTGCAGCACACCGAGGCTGTTGGCGACCACCATGCTGACACCCGCAAGGACTGCATGCAGGGCATACAGGGCCGGTGCGAGGAACAGGAAGGAGAACTCAATCGGTTCGGTGATGCCGGTCAGGAAGGCCGTCAGCGCTACAGAGAGCAGCATCCCGCCTACGGCTGAACGGCGGGCTTTCGGCGCGGCAAAATACATCGCCAGCGCAGCACCCGGCAGACCGCCCATAAAGATCGGATATGCCCAGGCCATGTAAACGCCGGCATGCGGGTCACCTGCGAAGAAGCGGTTAAGGTCGCCACGGGTCAGGTCGGTGGCAATCTGCGTGACAGAGGACCCCTCGATGCCCGGTACGGCACCGCCGACCACCAGACCTTTCACCACATCCGGTGCGAGGCAGATGTTATGTACCGCACTCGCGGCGTCATAGGTGACCTTCAGACAGTCGCCGAGGCTAAACCAGAAGACGGAGTGCAGAATGTAGTGCAGGCCAAACGGAATCAACGCGCGGTTGAGCACCCCATAGATAAACCAGCCCGGTTCGCCGCTGCGGGAAACGAGCAGGCTGAAGGTATCAATCCCGTGCTGCACGGAAGGCCAGACGTAGCCGCACACCCAGGCGATGAACAGGCAGATAAGCCCGGTTACGATCGGGACCAGTCGCTTGCCCGCAAAGAAGGCGAGGAAGTCCGGCAGTTTGGTATTCGAGAAGCGGTTATAGCAGTGGCCTGCGACCACGCCAGCAATAATCCCTGCGAAGAAGGACATGTTAATGGATGCGTTAATGACCGCCGTGGCTTTGGTCAGCACCAGGAAGCCGACGGCACCGGCAAGGGCGGCCGCGCCCGCGTTGTCTTTAGCCAGACCAATGGCGATGCCAAGGGCAAAAAGTAGCGGTAAGCTGTCGAAAATACCGCCCCCCGCACTGGCAATAAAGGGAATATTAAAAACATCGGGCTGACCGAGACGTAATAAGATCGCCGCCACAGGTAGCGTGGCGATGGGCAACATCAGGGCTTTACCCAGACGCTGCAAATAACTAAATGCATTCATGAGAGTGGGTTCCAGTAAAACTTAATTCACATCGAAAAATAACAGTTTTTATTTTAATGCGAAAGCAGGATGGATGAAATTGTGATGCAGCATAAATTAATTTAATTATATTTGTTCAGCTAATTTATATTTAAATAAACAATGATGAATTGAATTATTTGTTCCGGTTTTTGCCGGGTTGCGCGGGGCATACCCGGCCTGTAAGCTTTGGGCGCACTCATTTTTTAGGGGCGCTCACGGGCATCATCAGTTCGCGCAGACGTTCAATGCGCGCCTCCGGGCTCAGGTAGAGCCAGCGAAACAATATATGCTCTGATTTTTTAACCTGCTTAAAATAGGTTGAAAGATAGTGTAGTTCTTTAGTGAAAGTCGCCATGGGAGGTCTCCGGCTGAGTAATTAATAATCAGACTAAGCCGGAATCAGGGAATAAAACAGGTTGATGTTTTACACCTGTTCCGCATTTAAACCGTTATGGACAGAATAAATAAGGGATTAATAATGATTTACCTAATATGTATTTACTTCATGAATAAAATGCGTAAAAGAAAGCGGGCTCCTGAGATGGACGTCGCCAGCCGACACCGACTGGCGAAGCGCCATGGACTGAAGCGTTAGATAATCCCGGCCTGGTAGAAATCCTGCAGGTTGATGGCGCCGCACAGTTTGCCGGCGTCATCCACCACCGGCGCGGCGGTGATTTTGCGTTTCATCAGGCTCTCTTTGGCCTCAATAGCGCGGCTCTCAGCGTTCAGCGTTAGCCCGCCCCGGGTCATCGCTTCTGACACCTGGGATTCCAGCTTGCCGCCACCCACCAGCCAGCGCCTAAGGTCCCCGTCGGTAAAGACGCCCTTCACAAAGTCCTCGTTGTCACACACCGCCACCAGGCCCAGGCCGGTGCGGCTGAGTTCCAGCATCGCGTCCATAACGCTGGTATCGAGCTTAACCTGCGGAATGGCATCGTCGGTGCGCATCAGATGGTGCACTTTATTGAGCAGTCGTGCGCCGAGCGCGCCCGCCGGATGCGAACGGGCAAAATCTTCTTCGTTAAAGCCGCGCGCCTGCATTACCGCCATTGCCAGCGCGTCGCCCATCATCAGCGTGTTAACGGTACTGGAAGTGGGGGCGAGATGCATCGGACAGGCTTCGCGCTCCACGGAAATATCCAGCGTCGCTTTGGCGGCCAGCGCCAGCGGCGAGCGGGATTTTCCGGTCATCGCCAGCAGAGCGACCGCCTTTTCCTGCAGGCGCGGAATGATGAGATCCAGCTCTTTGGCTGAACCGGAGTAAGAGATAAACAGCATCACGTCGCGGCTTTCGATCATCCCCAGATCGCCGTGCAGCGCTTCTGCCGGATGCACGAAGAACGCCGGTGTCCCGGTGCTGGCCAGGGTCGCGGCAATCTTCTTGCCGATATGGCCGGATTTGCCGATCCCGGAGACAATCACCTTTCCTTCGCACTGGATAATGGTGTTGGCCGCGCGCACAAACTCATCGCCCAGACGCTCCGGCAGGCGGCTGGCTTCCTGCAGTTCCAGCATCAGGGTCTGGCGGCCAGCGTTTAACAGAAAATCACTCATCTTTCTCTCCGGTTACGATCACGTCGATGCCTTTCTCTTCCAGCGCTTTTTTGAACGCCGGGTCGATACCTGCGTCGGTAATCAGTTTGTCGACGCTTTCCAGGCTGCAGACAATGTTGGGGCTTTTACGGCCAAACTTCGACGAGTCCGCCATTAAAATCACTTCCCGCGCGGCGTTACACATCGCTTTGCTGACGTTGAACACCTCGTTGAAGGTGGTGACGCCCGCGTTCAGGTCGATGCCGTCGGTCCCCATAAATAGTTTATCGAAGCTGAAGTGGTCGAAGGCGTTCTCGGCCAGTTGCCCGTGAAACGACGCGGATTTTTTACGGAAGGTGCCACCGGGCATCAGGATGGTCTGCTCGCTGTCAAACTCTGACAGGGCGTTGACGATGTGCAGACTGTTAGTCATCACGGTGATGTTATTAAAGCGGCTGAGCAGGTGGATCATCTGCAGCACGGTGCTGCCGGCGTCGAGGATAATGGAGTCGCCATCGTGGATAAATTTCACCGCCGCTTCGGCAATCAGCGCCTTCTGGTGGGTGTTGATCAGCGTTTTGTGATCGATGGGCGGGTCGGCTTCGTCTTTATTGAGCACCACGCCGCCGTAGGTTCGAATGACGGCGCCAGAATTTTCGAGCAATACCAGGTCTTTGCGTATTGTCGTGCCGGTGGTGTCAAAGTAGTGGGCCAGATCGTCTACCGAGCATTTTCCCTGCTTTTGCAGATACTCGAGAATGGCCGCCTGCCGCTGACGAGGTTTCATAGGCGCTTCGTTCCTTAGGTTGCGAAATGATAATTTCGCAAGGCTATAGCTTTCACAACGAAATTATCCATGTTTCAGATTAAGCGCTAATGATAGTGCATTCTGACAGAGTGGATCATGGGGAAAGATCACATCAGGCCGCAATTCCTGCAACGAAATGCCGTTGATTGCCTGGATTTTCACCGGCCGCGCAAAGACGGTCATCCCGCGCATGATCAGGGAATCGCAGATGTTATTGTTTTCATCCAGCGCAACCGCGACGACGACCCGCGGTTTGAAACGTCCGCCGGACCGCCCGACGCCCACGCGACCTTTCTGGCACAGGGCGTCAAACGCGCGGTTAAACTGGTGGATCTGCCAGCCGCCAAACGCCATCTGGCAGATCCAGGCGAGGGCGGCGACGGTGATGAGTGCGGTGACCATATCGGCTCCTTGTTGTATTCCCTCTCCCTGTGGGAGAGGGTTAGGGTGAGGGCATCCGCCCGCTCGATCAGAACATCACCTGTCCGCCGGTGACGTTAATCGACTGCCCGGTGCAGTACGAGGCTTTCGGGCTGGCGTAAAACAGCAGCATGTTCAGCACGTCCTGATAATCGCACCCGCGCTTCAGCGGCACTTTATCGATGTAATACTGCTCCACCTCTTCCTCTTTGATGCCAAGCTTGGTGGCGTACTGCGGCAGCAGGGACTGGAACATCGGCGATTTCAGCAGGTTGCCCAGCATCAGCGAGTGAACGGTGATCCCGTATTCGGCCAGATCCAGCGCCAGGGACTGCGTCAGCCCCACGCCGCCAAACTTCGCCGCGCTGTAGCCGGAGTTGTGCTTACTGCCCACTTTCCCTGATTTGGAGTTGATCTGAATGATGCGCCCCTGAATGCCGTCGCGGATCATCAGACGGGAAAACTCGCGGGCGCAGAGGAAATAGCCCACCAGATTGACCTGCAGCGAGCGGTCAAAATCCCCCAGTTCGAAATCGCTGATAAACGCGGCTTTTGCGATTCCCGCGCTGTAGACCAGCAGGTCGGTACGACCAAAAATTTCATCCACGCCGCGGGCCAGCGCCATCACGCTCTGCTCGCTGGTGGCGTCGGCACCAAAGCCGTACGCCATTCCTTCGCCAAACTCGGTATTGATGCTATCCGCCACGCGGGCGGCTTTTTCACTCTGAATGTCCACTACCGCCACGCGGTAACCTTCTGCGGCAAGCCCACGGCAGAGGAACTCGCCTAAGGTTTGTCCCCCACCAATGACAACGGCAACCTGACTCATGTCTATCTCCTTAATTACGCAACAAATTTTAACGTGCAGCCTGGGGTGACAGCCTGCGGAACCGGACCATCGACGTGAACCGTGCCGGGATATTCCGCCTGCGGCTGACCATCAAAGCGCAGGGTGATGTGGCCCAGCTCGCGCAGGTTTTGCTCAGCCACGTCGCCGACGGCGGTCACGGCATAGCGCGCCTCGCCCAGCTCCAGCTGGCTACCGGCCTTCAGCTCGCCCTTCAGCTCGCCGTGGCAGTGAATAAAACAAAACTCTTCGATATCCGCAGGCGCGCCTTCGCGGAAGGTGATCAGCATCTGGTCGCTTAATGCATCGGCTGCGCTCTGGCCGATGCGGGTAATGGTGGTCTGGTAAATCACGGTCATTGCAAAAACCTCTTATTGATAAATAAAGCCAGAGACAAACCAGGCAATCAGCACCGTCGGAGCGCCCGTCAGGAAGCGGCTGACCAGCACGGACGGCACGCCCACGCGCACGGTGTCCTGGCGCGCTTCGGCCAGCGACAGCCCAACGGGGATGAAGTCGCACGCCGCCTGAGCGTTAATGGCAAACAGGGCGGGCAGGGCGAGGTGCGGGGGAATATTGCCCAGGCCAATCTGCACGCCAATCAGCACGCCGATGACCTGGGCAATCACCGCGCCCGGGCCGAGGAACGGCGACAGCAGCGGGAAGGAGCAGATCAGCGCCAGCGTGACCAGCCCGAGCGGATGGCTGGCGAGCGGGGCAAGGCCGTGGGCAATCCAGTCACCCAGACCAGACGCCATGATGATGCCGATCAGCGCCGAGACGAATGCCATAAACGGCAGGATGGTTTTCAGCACCGTGTCGATGGTGTCGCGCCCGGACTGGAACAGCACCGCCACGGCGGACCCCATGCCCATCCCGACCTTTGCCAGCAGGCCATCGCTCTGCTCGGTGATCTTCTTGCTGGTGTCGTAATCGCGCGGGGCCGCTTTTTGCGGCGCGGGAGTGCCATTCACCAGAGTGATGTTGTCCTCCTTCACACCCGACACATAAATGTCTTCAAGGATGTACTGCGCCAGTGGGCCTGATTTTCCGGTGGAGTGAATGTTCACCGTTGGAATGCGACGCTTCGGATAGATGCCGCAGCGCAGCGTGCCGCCGCAGTCGATCACCGCCACGCCGATTTCCGCTTCCGGCGGTTCGCCCTCTTTGAAGCCATCGACCGATTCCCAGCCGGTCAGTTCATGCAGCTTGTCGACGATCGCCGGGCGCGTGCCCGCGGTGATGTAGACGATTTTTTTGCCTTCGGTGGCGTCGAACTCCAGCGGGCCGCCCCAGCCGCCTGTGCCTTTCTCAATGCGGATCCGGTTCATGCTGTGGCTCCTGAAAGCTGGACTTTCTGTTCAAGCTGGATGCCCATTTTTTTCTCGAAAATGGCGGTGGTGAGGTCCGTCACCCAGCCGCGGAAGAAGTTGGTCACCAGACCAACCAGCAGATAGCTCACCGCCAGCGGGCCGAGCGGCAGGCCAAGGGTGGTGAGACCGCTGGCGATCCCGAGATAAACAAAAAGCTCGCCGGGGTTGATGTGCGGGAACAGGCCGTTCATGGAATGGCAGCTGTAGGAAGCGGCAGCGTAATAACTCGGCTTGTACTTTTCTGGCATAAAGCGACCGAGGCTTAAGGTCATCGGGTTGCAGAACACGAAAGTGCCGATGAAAGGTAACACCAGGTAGCGGGACAGCGGGTTCCCGGCGCAGCGCTGGGCGAAACGTTCAATGCGCTGCTGGCCGATAAAGTTTATCAGCGCGTTCATGATCACCAGCAGGCTGATCAGCAGGGGCAGGATCCCGGTCACCATGCCGGTGAACACTTCTCCGCCTTTCTGAAACAGCCCGATGAACCACTCGGCGCCGTGGGTGATGGTTTCTATCATTCTTCTCTCCTCTGGGCTTTTGTTTTTGTATTACCGCGACTAATAATAATCACTTTGAAAGGTTTTAAAGTGTTAATCAGATCTCACAATGAAAGAAAAATGGATTATTTTGAAAGTTAATCGATGAGGGGAGGGATTTTCGGTGGAAAAAAGGGCGGATTTGCGTGGGGGAGGTGTGTACTGCTTCCTTGAGGTGTTGCGGATGCTTTACCATACTGGGTTCTTATCGAACCCGTAAAATGGATGTCTCATGTTCAAGCGTCGTTATGCAGCGCTGTTGCCTGCGCTTATTCTGCTGTCTGCCTGTAGTAGCAAACCTAAGACCGAAGCCGTTCAGCAAACGGCGGGCGCGCCTTCCGGAGGATTCCTGCTGGAGCCGCAGCACAATATGATGCAGATGGGCGGCGACTTCGCGAACAACCCGGCGGCCGAGCAGTTCATCGATAAAATGGTGAGCAAACACGGCTTTGACAGACAGCAGCTGCACGAAATTTTGTCGCAGGCCAAGCGTCTGGACTACGTGCTGCGCCTGATGGACAGGCAGGCGCCGACGGCCCAGGTGCCGAGCGGGCCAAACGGTGCGTGGCTGCGCTATCGCAAACAGTTTATTACCCCGGACAACGTGCAAAACGGCGTGGTGTTCTGGAATCAGTATGAAGATGCGCTCAACCGCGCCTGGCAGGTGTACGGCGTACCGCCTGAAATCATCGTCGGGATTATCGGCGTGGAAACCCGCTGGGGTCGCGTGATGGGGAAAACCCGCATTCTGGATGCGCTGGCGACGCTCTCCTTTAACTATCCGCGCCGTGCGGAGTATTTCTCTTCCGAGCTGGAAACCTTCCTGCTGATGGCGCGTAACGAACAGGACGACCCGCTCGAACTGAAAGGATCGTTTGCCGGTGCGATGGGCTACGGCCAGTTTATGCCGTCCTCCTATAAACAGTATGCCGTCGACTTTAACGGGGATGGTCATATCAACCTGTGGGATCCGGTGGATGCCATCGGCAGCGTGGCGAACTACTTCAAAGCGCATGGCTGGACGCCGGGTGGTCAGGTTGCCGTACAGGCAAACGGCGAGGCGTTTGGCCTGGAAAACGGCTTCAAAACCAAATACAGCGTCGCACAGCTGACGGCGGCGGGCTTAACGCCAACGCAGCCGCTGGGCAATGTTGATCAGGTGAGCCTGCTGCGCCTGGACGTGGGAACGGGCTATCAGTACTGGTACGGCATGCCGAACTTCTACACCATTACCCGCTATAACCACAGCACCCACTATGCGATGGCTGTATGGCAGCTGGGTCTGGCGGTATCCCAGGCCCGCGTGCCGGCAGCGTCGCCGTTTAGTCAGTAATTCGCTCTGACGGGTAGGCCGGGTAAGGCAACGCCGCCACCCGGCATGGCTGCGCGCACGGTGCGGCCTGATACCCTGCCCCTCTCCCAAGGGAGAGGGGCGTTTTGCAGAAACATTTCGCCACACTCCCGTTTCAAACGCGCCATTTACATCTCAGTCACCTTTGATTATTGTTATGTTATAACATTAATTATGGTGTCGAGATGTCAACGTCCCTTTTTTCTCTCTCTGCGCCCGTTCGGCTTTTGCTGGCGCTGGTGCTTGTTCTCTTTATCGGCCTGGCTGTGCGCTGGGCGGTGGCATTGCCATGATTGTGATGGATGAACTGATTGCGGGTTATGACCGTATACCAGTCACGCGTGCGCTCTCCGGCTTGATTGAGCGGGGAAGCATGACCGCCATTATCGGCGCTAACGGCTGCGGGAAATCCACGCTGCTGAAAACGCTCGCCGGGTTTATTCCCCCCGTAAACGGCAGCTTCCGCTGGCAGGGAAAGCGCCCGGTCATTGGCTGGCTGGCGCAGCGTCACGCGCTGGAGGCACAATTTCCCGTGACCGTACAGGATGTCGTCAGCATGGGCTGCTGGCCGGGTATTTCGCTATTTTCCGCTCTCCGTCGGGAAAAACGCTTGCGTATTGCCCGCGCGCTGGAACGCGTGGGGCTCGAATCCATGGCGTTATCCACTATCGATGAGCTCTCCGGCGGTCAGTTTCAGCGCATGCTGTTTGCCCGCATCCTGGTACAGCAGGCACCGCTGGTGATGCTCGATGAGCCCTTTACCGGGGTCGATGAAGCCACCTGCAATGTACTGATGGATCTGATGCTGGAGATGTATATGCAGGGTCAAACGCTGCTTGCGGTACTGCACGACAGCGAGCGCGTGTCGCGCCACTTCCCGCAGACGTTAAGGCTGGACGCTGACATTCCCCAATGGAAGACCGAGCGGGTGAGGGTGGCATGATCTGGCATCTTTTTTTTCAGCCGTTTATCGAGTACGGCTTTATGCGTCGCGCGCTGGTGGTTTGTCTGGCGCTTTCTGTCAGTACCACCGCGCTCGGCGTGTTTCTGCAGCTGCGCCGGATGAGCCTGATGGGCGATGCCCTTTCACACGCCATATTGCCCGGCGTTGCCGTGGGCTATCTGCTGAACGGCATGTCACTGCTTGCAATGAGTATCGGCGGATTTATTGCCGGGATTGCCGTCGCGCTGGTGGCCGGGCTGGTCAGCCGTCGTACGCCGCTTAAAGAGGATGCCAGCTTTGCGGGGTTCTATCTTGGCTCTCTGGCGCTGGGCGTGACGCTGGTATCGCTGCGAGGCTCGAATGTCGATCTGCTGCACCTGCTGTTTGGCTCCATTCTGGCGGTGGATAACGACGCCGCGCTGTTTGTGGCAGGCGTTTGCATGTTCACGCTGCTGGCGCTGGCGGTTTTCTATCGCGGGCTGGTGTCCGAGGCGTTTGATACCGCCTGGCTGCAGGTAAACTCCCGCTGGCTGCCAGGCCTGCTGCACGGACTGTTTTTGGCGCTGCTGGTGCTTAACCTGGTGGCCGGATTTCAGGTGCTTGGCACGCTGATGGCTGTCGGGCTGATGATGCTGCCGGCGGTGGCGGCACGCTGCTGGGTGCGCACGCTGCCAGGGCTACTCCTGATGGCGGGCGTTAGCGGCATTTTTTGCGCGTGGCTGGGGCTAAGCCTCTCCTGGGCGGTGAGTCTGCCCGCCGGGCCGTCCATCGTGCTGACGGCCAGCGCACTGTTCCTGATTTCTGTCTTATTTGGTACGCGAAGCAGGCTCGCGGGCAGCCTGCGTACGCTTTTTTAACGTAAGGGGAAATGATGAAACGTACAGGATTAATGGTGGCGCTCGCGCTGGGGATGATGTCGCAGGGGGTGATGGCGAAAACCCTGAATGTAGTCGCCAGCTTTTCGATACTGGGGGATATCACGCAGGAGGTGGGCGGCGATCGGGTGAATGTGACCACGCTGGTTGGGCCGGACGGCGATCCGCATACCTTCGAACCCTCACCGAAAGACAGCGCGGCGCTGAGCAAGGCGGATGTGGTGGTGGTGAACGGTCTGGGTCTGGAGGGCTGGATTGACCGTCTGGTGAAGGCCTCCGGATTTAAGGGCCAACTGGTGGTGGCGTCAGCAGGTGTCAAAACACACACCCTGGAAGAAGAGGGCAAAACCGTGACCGATCCGCATGCGTGGAACAGCGCGGCGAATGGCGCACTGTATGCGCAAAATATTCTGAACGGGCTGGTAAACGCCGATCCGCAAGACAAAGCCGCGCTGGAAGCGTCCGGAAAAAGGTATATCGCGCAGCTTAACCAGCTGGACAGCTGGGCCAAAGCGCAGTTCAGCCAGATCCCGCAGGCGAAGCGTAAGGTGCTGACCAGCCACGACGCTTTTGGTTATTTTGGCCGCGCCTACGGCGTGACATTTATGGCACCGCAGGGGCTCTCTTCTGAGAGTGAAGCGAGCGCGGCGCAGGTTGCGGAAATTATCAATCAGATCAAAGCCGACGGGGTGAAGACCTGGTTTATGGAAAATCAGCTTGACCCGCGGCTGGTGAAGCAGATTGCGTCGGCGACAGGGGCACAGCCGGGGGGCGAACTTTACCCGGAAGCGCTGTCCTCCAAAGGCGGCGTGGCGGATACCTACGTTAAGGCGTTTCGCCACAATGTGAATATCCTCGCCAACAGCATGAAATAATCTTTCGCTTGCCGGTGCGCCCGCACCGGCTATTTTCTGAAGCCCCCTCGTAAAACCGGAAGTGCATCCCCATATCTGACGAGAAAGTGCTATCTTGTGCAGCACGTTTTTCTGATGCCTGGAGCGAGAATGACTGACCATGAATTGATGCAGCTGAGCGAGATAGTGGGCCTGGCGCTTAAGCAACGTGGGGCGACCGTCACCACCGCTGAGTCCTGTACGGGCGGCTGGGTTGCCAAAGCGATTACCGATATTGCCGGCAGTTCTGCCTGGTTTGAACGTGGCTTTGTGACCTACAGTAACGAAGCAAAAGCACAGATGATTGGCGTGCGGGAATCCACCCTTGAACAGCATGGCGCGGTCAGCGAACCGGTGGTGATCGAGATGGCGATTGGCGCGCTCAAAGAGGCACGGGCCGATTACGCGATCTCCATTAGCGGCATCGCGGGTCCGGACGGCGGCAGCGACGTGAAGCCTGTCGGCACCGTCTGGTTTGGGTTTGCCAGCGCCAAAGGCGAAGGGATCACCCGCCGGGAGTGCTTTAGCGGCGATCGCGAAAGCGTGCGTCGTCAGGCCACCGTTTATGCGTTAAAAACGCTCTGGCAACAATTTCTACAAAATACTTGATACTGTATGACCATACAGTATAATTGCACCAACAGAACAGAAATCCACGGTGAAGCACAGTCGCTTCTCCCGGCATGACAGGAGTAATAATGGCTATCGACGAAAACAAACAGAAAGCGTTGGCGGCAGCACTGGGCCAGATCGAAAAGCAATTCGGTAAAGGCTCCATCATGCGCCTGGGTGAAGACCGTACCATGGATGTGGAAACGATCTCCACCGGTTCGCTTTCTCTGGATATCGCGCTGGGCGCGGGCGGCCTGCCAATGGGCCGTATCGTAGAAATCTACGGGCCAGAATCCTCCGGTAAAACCACCCTGACGCTGCAGGTCATTGCCGCCGCTCAGCGCGAAGGTAAAACCTGTGCGTTCATCGATGCCGAGCACGCGCTGGATCCGGTTTATGCACGTAAGCTGGGCGTGGATATCGACAACCTGCTCTGTTCTCAGCCGGACACCGGTGAACAGGCGCTGGAAATTTGTGACGCGCTGGCGCGCTCCGGTGCGGTTGACGTTATCGTGGTCGACTCCGTGGCAGCACTGACGCCAAAAGCGGAAATCGAAGGCGAAATCGGCGACTCTCACATGGGCCTCGCGGCACGTATGATGAGCCAGGCGATGCGTAAGCTGGCCGGTAACCTGAAGCAGTCCAATACGCTGCTGATCTTCATCAACCAGATCCGTATGAAAATTGGTGTGATGTTCGGTAACCCGGAAACTACCACCGGTGGTAACGCCCTGAAATTCTACGCCTCTGTCCGTCTGGATATCCGCCGTATCGGTGCGGTGAAAGAGGGCGAGAACGTTGTCGGGAGCGAAACCCGCGTGAAGGTTGTGAAGAACAAAATTGCAGCGCCGTTCAAACAGGCTGAATTCCAGATCCTCTACGGCGAAGGGATTAACTTCTTCGGCGAGCTGGTTGACCTGGGTGTGAAAGAGAAGCTGATCGAAAAAGCAGGTGCCTGGTACAGCTACAACGGTGACAAAATTGGTCAGGGTAAAGCGAATGCGATCGCCTGGCTGAAAGAGAACCCGGCTGCGGCGAAAGAGATTGAGAAGAAAGTGCGTGAGCTTCTGCTGAATAATCAGGATGCTACTCCAGACTTCGCGGTGGATAGCGCGGATGCTGAAGAAACCAACGAAGACTTTTAATTCTTTCGTTTAACAATGAAGGGCTGCTGATGCGGCCCTTTTTGCATTTCTGAATCAGCAGGTTTTTTATGAGTGAACCGACGACCCGCCGACCCGCATATGCACGCTTACTGGACCGAGCGGTACGCATTCTTGCTGTCCGTGACCACAGTGAACAGGAGCTGCGCCGAAAACTGTCGGCGCCGGTGATGGGTAAAAACGGGCCGGAAGAGATTGATGCCACCGCGGAAGATTATGATCGGGTGATTGCCTGGTGTTACGAGCACCACTATCTGGATGATGATCGTTTCGCTTCCCGGTTTCTCGCCAGCCGAGGCCGCAAAGGATATGGACCGGCGCGCATTCGCCAGGAGCTAAACCAGAAAGGCGTTTCCCGTGAGTCCATTGAAAAAGCGATGCGTGAATGCGACACCGACTGGTGTGCGCTGGCAAAAGAGCAGGCGATCCGCAAGTACGGTGAACCCCTGCCGCACGGATTTTCAGAAAAAGTTAAAATCCAGCGCTTTTTGCTCTACCGCGGCTTCCTGATGGAAGATATTCAGGATATCTGGCGTAATTTTGCCGATTGAACGCATGCGGGATTTTACTTCCCACTAAAGAAAACTTATCTTATTCCCACTTTTTCCAGTAGCTGGCCTGTCCAGGGGTTTACCGATACAGACCTGCTACGACATTTCGTTAGCTTGATTTCAGGATAATTATGAGCAAGAGCACCGCTGAGATCCGTCAGGCGTTTCTCGATTTTTTCCATAGTAAGGGACACCAGGTTGTTGCCAGCAGCTCCCTGGTACCGAACAACGATCCGACTCTGCTGTTTACCAACGCCGGGATGAACCAGTTCAAGGATGTGTTCCTTGGTCTCGATAAGCGTAATTATTCCCGCGCCACAACCTCACAGCGTTGCGTGCGTGCGGGCGGTAAACACAACGACCTGGAAAACGTCGGTTACACCGCGCGTCACCACACGTTCTTCGAAATGCTGGGTAACTTCAGCTTCGGCGACTACTTCAAACACGATGCCATTCAATACGCGTGGGAACTGCTGACCGGTGAAAACTGGTTCAACCTGCCGAAAGAGCGTCTGTGGGTTACCGTCTATGAAACCGATGACGAAGCCTATGAAATCTGGGAAAAAGAAGTCGGGATCCCGCGCGAGCGTATTATTCGCATCGGTGATAACAAAGGCGCGCCATACGCGTCGGACAACTTCTGGCAAATGGGGGATACCGGTCCTTGCGGTCCGTGCACCGAGATCTTCTACGATCACGGCGACCACATCTGGGGCGGTCCTCCAGGCAGCCCGGAAGAAGACGGCGATCGCTACATCGAGATCTGGAACATCGTCTTCATGCAGTTCAACCGTCAGGCCGACGGTACCATGGAGCCGCTGCCGAAGCCTTCCGTTGATACCGGTATGGGCCTGGAGCGTATTGCCGCGGTTCTGCAGCACGTTAACTCCAACTACGAGATTGACCTGTTCAGCACTCTGATCAAAGCCGTTGCGGACGTCACCGGCGCGACCGATCTGAACAACAAATCGCTGCGCGTTATCGCCGACCATATCCGTTCCTGTGCGTTCCTGATCGCCGACGGTGTTATCCCGTCGAATGAAAACCGTGGCTACGTGCTGCGTCGTATCATTCGTCGCGCCATCCGTCACGGTAACATGCTGGGCGCGAAGGACACCTTCTTCTATAAACTCGTTGGGCCACTGATTGGCGTGATGGGTGCTGCCGGTGATGAGCTGAAACGCCAGCAGGCGCAGGTAGAGCAGGTTCTGAAAACCGAAGAAGAGCAGTTTGCGCGTACACTGGAGCGCGGTCTGGCGCTGCTGGACGACGAGCTGGCGAAACTGAAAGGCGACACACTGGATGGCGAAACCGCTTTCCGTCTGTACGACACCTATGGCTTCCCGGTTGACCTGACGGCAGACGTTTGCCGCGAGCGCAACATCAAAGTTGACGAAGCGGGCTTCGAAGCGGCGATGGAAGAGCAGCGTCGTCGCGCGCGTGAGTCCAGCGGTTTCGGTGCAGACTACAACGCAATGATCCGCGTTGATAGCGCGTCTGAATTCAAAGGTTACGACGCGCTGGAACTGACCGGTAAAGTGACCGCCCTGTTTGTTGACGGCAAAGCCGTAGACAGCATCAGCGCAGGTCAGGATGCGGTTGTCATTCTGGACAAAACCCCGTTCTATGCGGAATCCGGCGGTCAGGTTGGCGATAAAGGCGAACTGAAAGGCAACGGTTTCAGCTTCAGCGTGAGCGACACCCAGAAATACGGCCAGGCGATTGGTCACCAGGGCAAACTGGTTTCCGGTTCTCTGAAAGTGGGCGAGGGCGTACAGGCTAACGTTGATGAAGCTCGCCGCGCGCGCATTCGTCTCAACCACTCTGCAACCCACCTGATGCACGCTGCACTGCGCGAGGTGCTGGGTACCCACGTTGCACAGAAAGGTTCTCTGGTTAACGACAAAGTGCTGCGTTTCGACTTCTCGCATTTTGAAGCGATGAAACCGTCTGAAATCCGTGCGGTGGAAGATCTGGTGAACGCGCAGATCCGTCGTAACCTGCCTATCGAAACTCATATCATGGATCTCGAGGCGGCGAAGAAAAAAGGCGCGATGGCGCTGTTTGGTGAGAAATATGACGACCGTGTTCGCGTGTTGAGCATGGGCGACTTCTCTACTGAGCTGTGCGGTGGTACTCACGCCTCCCGCACCGGTGACATCGGCCTGTTCCGCATTGTTTCCGAGTCGGGGACGGCGGCAGGTGTGCGTCGTATTGAAGCGGTGACCGGTGAAGGGGCGATTGCCAGCCTGCATGCGCAGAGCGATCAGCTGCACGACATCGCGCAGCTGCTGAAAGGCGATAGCCAGAACCTGGGCGAGAAAGTGCGTGTTGCACTGGATCGCACGCGTCAGCTGGAAAAAGAGCTGCAGCAGCTGAAAGAGCAGGCTGCGGCGCAGGAGAGTGCAAACCTCTCCAGCAAGGCTGTAGACATTAAGGGCGTTAAACTGCTGGTCAGCGATCTGGCGGGGGTTGAGCCTAAGATGCTGCGTACTATGGTCGACGATCTCAAGAACCAGCTTGGTTCCACCGTTATCGTGCTGGCGACAGTGGCAGAAGGTAAGGTTTCTCTGATTGCGGGCGTCTCTAAGGATGTGACCGACCGCGTAAAAGCAGGGGAGCTGATTGGTATGGTCGCTCAGCAGGTGGGCGGCAAAGGTGGCGGTCGTCCGGACATGGCGCAAGCCGGTGGTACGGATGCGGCGGCACTTCCGCAAGCTTTGGCCAGCGTTGAAAGCTGGGTAAGCGCGAAACTGTAATAACTACAAAGCACAAGCAGACGCCATAGCGGTAACGTTATGGCGTCTTGTTCACTGTGCTATCGATAACGATAAAGTCAGGTTGAGTTTGTGTATATCGGCTAAACTTACGTTTAACAGAATGTGATGCCGTGACTGCTTACACTTTACGTGTTTGTCATCGCTTACTTTTTGGCGTTATATGATGGATAATGCCGGGATACAAGAGACCCGACTCTTTTAATCTTTCAAGGAGCAAAGAATGCTGATTCTGACTCGTCGAGTTGGTGAGACCCTCATGATTGGGGATGAGGTCACCGTGACAGTTTTAGGGGTAAAGGGTAACCAGGTACGTATTGGTGTTAACGCTCCTAAAGAAGTATCTGTCCACCGTGAAGAGATCTACCAGCGTATCCAGGCTGAAAAATCCCAGCAGTCCAGTTACTGATATTGTCGCGTCTCGCTGTCGGGCGAGACGCAACCCTCCTGTCATTTTTCCTGCTCAAAGTTACCGTTTAATTTCAACCGCTCTCTTTTTAACCACTCCGTTACCCTTTACTCGTCTCTGCACTGCCTTTTCTGCCACAGTTTTATGTGAAGATGCCTGCAAAATCCGCTTATAAAACACCCTCTTTGCGGCTTTTACATGCGAATTGCCTGTGATTTGTGCAAACGATAAAAGCTTTTGGAAAATTGTTTGACTTATAAGTCCCAGAAAGTAATATATGCGCCACGCAGCGACGAGAAGCTCTTAACGAGTCACTCGAAGCACTCGAAAGAGGCGTTGTGTGGTGAGGTGGCCGAGAGGCTGAAGGCGCTCCCCTGCTAAGGGAGTATGCGGTCAAAAGCTGCATCCGGGGTTCGAATCCCCGCCTCACCGCCATTTTGCATCCGTAGCTCAGCTGGATAGAGTACTCGGCTACGAACCGAGCGGTCGGAGGTTCGAATCCTCCCGGATGCACCATCTATTACTTCATATTGCTTTAGAAGTGATATGAATATCGAGCAGTACAGTAGTAAATCCCGATGCATCCGTAGCTCAGCTGGATAGAGTACTCGGCTACGAACCGAGCGGTCGGAGGTTCGAATCCTCCCGGATGCACCATCTTCTCCTTCTTTGTTTATTCCTTCGACGTTCCGTCAGCAATCACACTCTCAGTCAGCGACAAAAAACACCTTTTACGATAAAGTAATGCTTTGTTAATCGTTTAGCGAGAGCACGATGTACGCACAGTATGACGGTTTGATCTTCGATATGGATGGCACTCTCCTGGATACCGAACCTACGCATCGTCAAGCCTGGACTGACGTCCTGGGCCGCTACGGCATGCGTTTCGATCTTCAGGCGATGATTGCCCTTAACGGATCGCCCACCTGGCGTATTGCGCAGGCCGTGATTGAACTGAATCAGGCCGATCTCGACCCGCACCTGCTCGCGCGCGAAAAAACCGATGCGGTAAAAGCCATGCTTTTAGATACTGTCCGCCCGCTGCCGCTGGTTGACGTGGTAAAAGCGTGGCACGGACGTCGCCCAATGTCGGTCGGCACGGGCAGCGAAAGCGCGATTGCAGAAGCTTTACTCAATCATCTTGGCCTGCGCCACTATTTTTCTGCCGTGGTCGCCGCCGATCATGTTAAACATCATAAGCCCGCACCGGACACCTTCCTGCTTTGCGCAGAATTAATGGGCGTCCCGGCGGCAAAATGCGTCGTGTTTGAAGATGCCGATTTCGGTATTCAGGCCGCGCGTGATGCCGGCATGGCTGCGGTGGATGTGCGCTTACTGTGAGTGACGCACTGTCACTTGCCTCATTATTCGCCAGCAGTTTCTTAAGCGCCACGCTGTTACCGGGCAATTCGGAAGTGGTGCTGGTGGCGATGCTGTTGTCCGGCGTGAGTCAGCCCTGGCTGCTGGTGTTAATAGCAACAATGGGTAATAGCCTTGGAGGGCTGACTAACGTTATTCTTGGGCGTTTCTTTCCGCTGCGTGAGACATCGCGCTGGCAGGAAAAGGCAGTCGGCTGGCTAAAACGCTATGGCGCTGCCACGCTGTTATTAAGCTGGATGCCTGTAATAGGCGATTTACTGTGTCTGCTGGCGGGATGGATGCGCATCTCCTGGGGACCAGTGCTCTTTTTTTTGTGCCTTGGCAAAGCGGTGCGTTATGTCCTTGTGGCATGGGCAACGCTGCAGGGTATGACGTGGTGGCACTAATTGGTGGAATGAATACGCGACCTTCAATCGTCAACCATTACAATTATGCTGAGTAACATTACTTTGACAGGCGGGAGGTCAATTTGATCCCGGACGTATCTCAGGCGCTGGCCTGGCTGGAAAACCACCCTCAGGCATTGAAGGGTATTCAGCGTGGTCTTGAGCGTGAAACGCTGCGCGTTAACGCGGACGGTAGTTTAGCGACGACGGGTCACCCGAAGGCGTTAGGCTCGGCGCTGACACATAAATGGATCACAACCGATTTCGCTGAAGCACTGCTGGAGTTTATCACCCCGGTAGAAGGCGATATTGATCATATGCTGACGATCATGCGCGATATCCATCGCTACACGGCGCGCAATCTGGGCGACGAGCGTATGTGGCCTCTCAGCATGCCGTGTTATATCGAGCAGGGCCAGGAGATTGAGCTGGCACAGTACGGCACATCGAATATCGGCCGGCTGAAAACGCTCTACCGTGAAGGGCTGAAAAACCGCTACGGCGCGTTGATGCAGACAATTTCGGGCGTGCACTACAATTTCTCGCTGCCAATGGCTTTCTGGCAGGCGAAATGCGGTGAAACAGATAAGGACGCGATCTCCGCGGGCTATTTCCGCCTGATCCGCAACTATTACCGCTTCGGCTGGGTTATTCCTTATCTGTTCGGTGCGTCGCCGGCCATCTGCTCGTCGTTCCTGCAGGGGAAACCGACGACGCTGCCGTTCGAGAAGACCGAGTGTGGAATGTACTATCTCCCGTATGCCACTTCTCTGCGTCTGAGCGATCTGGGTTATACCAATAAATCGCAAAGCAATCTCGGTATTACGTTTAACGAATTGCACGAATATGTGGCAGGATTGAAGCGGGCGATCAAAACCCCGTCGGAAGAGTACGAGAAAATCGGCCTCGAAAAAGACGGTAAGCGCCTGCAGATCAACAGCAACGTCCTGCAGATTGAAAACGAGCTGTATGCGCCAATTCGTCCTAAGCGCGTGACGCGCAGCGGTGAAACCCCGTCGGATGCGCTGCAGCGCGGTGGGATTGAATATATTGAAGTGCGCTCGCTGGATATCAACCCGTTCTCACCGATTGGCGTTGATGAACAGCAGGTTCGCTTCCTGGACCTGTTTATGGTCTGGTGCGTGCTGGCGGATGCGCCGGAAATGAGTTCAGACGAACTGCTCTGTACCCGTACAAACTGGAACCGTGTGATTCTGGAAGGGCGTAAACCGGGTCTGACGCTGGGTATCGGCTGTGAAACCGCGCAGTTCCCGCTGACGAAAGTCGGTAAAGATCTGTTCCGTGACCTGAAGCGTGTTGCCCGGACGATGGACAGCATGGAGGGCGGCGACGCGTATCAACAGATTTGCGACCAGCTGGTGGAATGCTTTGATAATCCGGAGCTGACGTTCTCAGCACGCATTCTGCGTTCTATGATTGATCAGGGCATTGGCGGTACCGGGCGTTCGCTTGCGGCGGAATACCGTGAGATGCTGTTGCAAGAGCCATTAGAAGTCCTGAGCGAAGCGGATTTCGTTGCGGAACGCGATGCGTCCGTGGTGCGTCAGAAAGAGGTTGAAGCGGCGGATACGGAGTCGTTTGAGGCGTTTCTGGCGAAGCAGGCTTAAGCAGAAAAGAAAAAGGCCACATCGCTGTGGCCAAAATATACATCTCTGAATTCAGGGATGATGATAACAAATGCGCGTCTTTCATATACTCAGACGCGCATTCTGTAGAAGAGTTCAGTTTATTTTAAAAAAAATCACTACCGGAGGTGACGTATGCCGTTATTAGATAGCTTTACTGTCGACCATACCCGTATGGAAGCACCTGCAGTCCGCGTGGCGAAGACCATGCACACCCCGCACGGCGACACGATCACCGTCTTCGATCTGCGTTTCTGCGTGCCAAACAAAGAAGTGATGCCGGAGAAAGGCATTCATACGCTGGAACACCTGTTCGCTGGCTTCATGCGTGACCACCTGAACGGCAACGGCGTTGAGATCATCGATATCTCTCCAATGGGCTGCCGTACCGGCTTCTACATGAGCCTGATTGGCCAGCCTGAAGAGAAACGTGTGGCAGATGCCTGGAAAGCGGCCATGCAGGACGTGCTGAAGGTAAAAGAGCAGAGCCAGATCCCTGAGCTGAACGTTTACCAGTGTGGGACTTACCAGATGCACTCTCTGGAAGAAGCGCAGGAGATTGCGCGTCACATCATCGAGCGTGATGTCCGCGTGAACAGCAACGAAGAGCTGGCCCTGCCAAAAGAAAAACTGCAGGAACTGCACATCTAGTGCACCTTTTCCCTCTCCCACCGGGAGAGGGTAGGGTGAGGGTGGTTTAATCGCATGACCACAACCTTAACCTTCTCCTTTACCCATCGTCCCCTTGTGCCGTTTGCCCATGATTACGTTCATGGTGACAGCGAGCCGTGGCATGAGCATGACTGCGCCCAACTGCTGCATACCCTGAGCGGCGTGGTACGGGTAGATACCGCATCCGGCTGCTGGGTTGTCCCTCCGGGCCGCGGCGTCTGGCTACCGGCGGGTACCCGTCACTCGCTGCGTATTACCGGCGATGTGGCGGCGCGCACGCTGTTTATCGATCCGCTGGCGCGGGCCGATCTCCCGGCCACCTGCCAGATCGTGCAGATCTCCCCGCTGCTGCGGGAACTGATCCTCGCTGCGCTCTCGCTTCCCGAGTCTTACGCACCGGGGAGCCGAGACGAACGCGTGTATGAGCTCATTCTCGATGAAATCCGCCTTATGCCGGTACTGCCGTTTCATCTCCCGGAGCCGGAAAGTGAACCGCTACGCCGTCTTTGCCAGCAGATCCGCCAGACCGCCGGGGAGAGCTGGAGCAGTGCACAAGCCGCGAGCCTGCTTGGCATGAGCGAGCGCACAATGAACCGCCATTTTCAGCAGCAGACGGGATTAAGCTACGGTGAGTGGCTGAGACGGGCGCGCCTGCTGGAGGCGCTGGTGCGGCTGGCGCAGGGCCAGCCGGTGCTTCGGGTGGCGCTGGAGCTGGGTTACGGCAGTCACAGCGCCTTCACGGCCATGTTCCGCCGGGTGATGGGTATTTCACCCAGCGACTACTTCAAAGACAGCTAACTGCATTAAAAAGTGCCTGAAGCGAGGCGCGCGAGACGTCGCTGTCAATTCCCACGCCCCAGCGGCTGCTGCCGTCCTGAAACAGGCAGCGAATGTACGCCACCGAACGGCTGTCGCTGCGTTCGCCTAACGAATGTTCGTGATAATCCTTAATCACGAACGGCGTGTTGACCCAGCGGCTTAACCCCTGAGCGGCGGCGGACAGCAGGCCGTTACCCTGACCTTCGAGCTGGCGCGTTCCCCCCTGCGTATAGATGCTTGCCGTCAAACGCAGCTGGCCGTCCTGCTGGCCATCGCTGCGATAGGATTGCAGCGCAAACGGCGGCGTTGCCACCAGGCCGTAGCGGGTGCGGAACAACTGCCACAGCGCGTTTTGCGTCATCTCTTTTCCGTGACGGTCTGTTTCCTGCTGTACGTGCTGGCTGAAATCCTGCTGCAGGGCGCGGGGTAATTTCAGACCATGATTCTGCTCGATAAGCCACGCGCTGCCGCTTTTCCCTGACTGGCTGTTAACGCGGATCACCGCTTCGTAGGTGCAGCCGATATCCTGCGGGTCCACGGGCAGGTAGGGCATCTCCCAGCGGTCGCCTGGCATGCGGGCATCAAAGCCTTTTTTGATGGCGTCCTGGTGCGAGCCGGAGAAGGCGGTATAGGCCAGCCGTCCAGCCCACGGATGGCGCGGATGCACCGGCAGCTGGTTGCAGGTTTCCACCACTTCCACCACCCGGTTCATATCGCTAAAGTCCAGATTCGGGCTAATACCCTGGCTGTAAAGATTCATCGCCAGCGTCACCAGGCAGACGTTGCCTGTACGTTCCCCGTTCCCGAACAGGCAGCCCTCCACGCGGTCAGCGCCCGCCATCACGGCCAGCTCGGCACTGGCGACGCCGGTGCCGCGGTCGTTATGCGGATGCACGCTGATGCAGACATCGCGGCGGCGGCTAAAGTGGCGACAGAAATACTCGATCTGGTCGGCATAGACGTTCGGCGTGCTCACTTCGACGGTCGCGGGTAAGTTGATCACCATCGGGCGTTCGTCGCACGGCTGCCAGATCTCCGCCACGGCTTCACAAATCTCCAGCGCAAATTCCGGCTCGGTAAAGCAGAAGGTCTCCGGAGAGTATTCGTACTGCCAGCGGGTGTCGGGATTTTCCTCGCACAGCTTACGGATGAGACGCGTGGCGCGCGTCGCCAGCTCAACGATTTGCCCTTTCTCCATGCCGAATACCAGGCGGCGGAACAGCGGAGCGGTGGCGTTATACAGATGGACGGTGGCCTGCTTCGCGCCGCGCAGGGATTCAAAAGTACGATGGATGAGATCTTCCCGCGCCTGAGTAAGCACCTGAATCGTGACGTCATCCGGAATGCGGTTCTCTTCAATCAGCTGGCGGACAAAGTTGAAATCCGTCTGCGAGGCGGAGGGGAAAGCGACCTCGATCTCTTTAAACCCGCAGCTCAGCAGCAGATCCCAGAACTGCAGCTTGCGCGCGCTGTCCATCGGCTCGGCAAGGGCCTGGTTACCGTCGCGTAAGTCGGTGGAGAGCCAGCGCGGCGCGCGGGTAATGCGTTGCTCCGGCCAGCGGCGGTCAGGAAGGGAAATAGCGGGATAAGGCTGGTATTTGTCGGCGGGTGTGTTCAGCATGATGCGCTCCTGTTGTCTTTTCACTATCGTGAAGGGATTTCAGGCGCGCTGCTTTATCGGAACTGACAATTGCTGTCGCGTTTTGGACAGGGAGGTGATGGTTGCCGGGTGGCGGCTACGCCTTACCCGGCAACCCGCGCAGAGGACTAATGCGCGCCGCCACCCCCGCCACCGGCACCAAACGGCGGTCTGGCAAACCACACCAGCCCCAGCAGGACGATAAAGATCCCTGCCGAAATCCAGAAAATCTCGTTAGCCGAGATAATCAGCCCCTGGTTGGTGATCTGCTGGGCAATCCAGCCGGACGCCTGCTGCTCCGTCATGCCCATTCCCTGAAGCTGGCTATACATCTGCTGCGCATTCGGGTTGTAGGGATTCACCGCTTCGGTCAGCTGCGCGTGGTGCATCGATTCACGGTTTGTCCACAGGGTGGTGGTGATCGACGTCCCGATGGAGCCCGCCAGCGTACGGGTGAAGTTCGACAGGCTCGACGCGGCTGCCAGACGCTCAGGCGGCAGGCCGGAGAGCGTGATGGTGGTCAGCGGCATAAAGAAGCACGCAACCGCGAAGCCCTGAATAAACTGCGGCCACGCAGAGGCACCAAAGTCCATTCCCGGCTCAAAGGTATACGCGCGCCAGTAGAAGCACACCGCATACATAATGAAGCTGAAGGTCACCAGCCGACGCATGTCGAGCTTGTGGGCAAAGCGGCCAATAATCGGTGACAGCAGGACCGGGATCACCCCGACCGGTGCGGACGCCAGACCCGCCCAGGTTGCGGTATAGCCATACACCTCCTGCAACAGCTGCGGAAGCAGAACAATCGCGCCGAAGTAGAGCATATAGGCGAGGCTGATACACAGACAGCCGATGGTGAAGTTTCGCGACTTAAAGAGCGAGAGATCGACTATCGGGTTTTCGTCCGTCAGCTCCCAGACAATCAGGAAGCTCAGCGACACCACCGCGACAATGGTCAGGATGATAATTTCCTGCGAGTTGAACCAGTCGAGCTCTTTACCACGGTCGAGCATGATCTGCAGACTGCCGATGCCGAGGATCAGCAGCGCCAGACCGATGCTGTCGATACGCCGCTGCTCGGTACGCGTTTCACGGCCGCGCAGGGATTGCAGCGTCATCAGCACCACGACGGCACCAATCGGGACGTTGATAAAGAAGATCCAGCCCCAGTGGTAGTTATCGCTGATGTAGCCACCCAGAATCGGTCCGCAGATAGGCGCGACGATAACGGTCATCGACCACAGCGCCAGCGCGACGGAGCGTTTTGCGGGAGGGTAGTTGCTCAACAGCAAACTCTGGGAGAGCGGGATCAGCGGCCCCGCGACTATCCCCTGAATGACGCGGAAGAAAATCAGCATCGTCAGGCTGCTGGACATGCCGCAGGCCCAGGAGGCCAGCACAAACGCCACCGTGGACCAGAGGAACAGCTTCACTTCCCCGACGCGCTTCGCCAGCCAGCCGGTAATCGGAATGGAGATGGCGTTCGCCACCCCAAACGAGGTGATGACCCAGGTTCCCTGGCTCAGGGACGAGCCAAGGTTACCGGCGATGGTCGGGATGGCCACGTTTGCGATGGTGGAGTCCAGCACCTGCATGAATGTCGCCAGCGACAGCGCAATGGTCATAATGACCAGCTGCGCGCCCTCCAGCGGTTTTTGCGGCTTTTGCTGTTGCATAACGCTCACCTTCGGATTAACCGGCGTTTGCCTTCACGATGTCATCGATCAGCTTGTTGACCGGATCGAGGCTAATTTCACGGGCGTTACTCTCATACGCCGGGCTGCTACGCACCTGGCTTGCCAGGATCTGACCGTCGCGGTTGGCGGTGTCGACCGTCACAAGCGTGGAGAGGCCGATACGCAGCGGGTGATCCGCCAGCTGTTTGGCATCCAGTTCGATACGCACAGGAAGACGCTGAACCACTTTGATCCAGTTACCGGTGGCGTTCTGCGCGGGCAGCAGGGAGAAGGCGCTGCCGGTCCCCATATCCAGACCAACCACTTTCCCGGTGTATTTCACGTCATCGCCATAGATGTCGCTGACAACCGTCGCGGTCTGGCCGATACGCATATGGGCGAGCTGCGTCTCTTTAAAGTTGGCATCAACCCACAGATTGTCCGCCGGCACGACCGCCATCAGCGGGGTGGTAGGGCTAATCTGCGCCCCTGGCTGGACGGAACGGCGGGAGACATAGCCGGTCATCGGGCTGACGATTTTGGTACGCTGCAGGGCAAGCCATGCGTTGCGGACTTCAGTCGCGGCCTGCTGTACAGCTGGCTGGTTTTCGAGGCTGGTGCCCAGCACCATCGCCTGGTTGGCGTTGTACTGTTGAATGGCGACATCCAGCTGTGCCTGAGCGCTGGCAACGGCGTCACGCGCGTGCTGCAGCTCTTCACGGCCAATCAGGTTGGCGCTGCCGAGCGGTACGCGGCGGTTCAGGTCGCTCTGCGCCTGGGCGAGTGCGGTTTTCTGCACGTCGATGTTGGCCTGCAGCTGTTTGCTGTTGATCATCAGCTGGCGGGTCTGACGGACGCTGGAGGCCAGCGCGGTCTTCGCTTTCTCAAATGCCTGCTGGGCGTCGGTCGGATCGAGGGTCACCAACACATCGCCTTTTTGCACAAAGTCGGTATTGTCAGCCCAGACTTTCGTCACGCTGCCTGACACCTGCGCCATAATTTGTACCTGGTTCCCTGCCACGTACGCGTCGTCTGTTTCCTCAGCATGACGCAGTACTAAAAACCAATAGATCCCATATGCCACGGCAATAATGATAAAGAGCAAGGTCAACAGAAGAAGGGCGCTCTTACGTTTGCCTTTCTTATTGGCCGGTTGCTGCGGGGTAGTGCTCTCCGCATTTGCGCTCATTGTTGTTCTCCACGATCTTCTTATTTTCACATCGGCTGAGCCGACCTGTTGTCAGAAAGGCCAGCAGTGTGACGTGCTGGCCTGTCGGTTTTCTTATGAATCTGGATGGTTGAGCGTGTCGTCGCGTTAGCGCAGCGCCTCAAGAACGGCGCCGTCTTCATCCATCTGGTCCAGACGGGTGAGCAGCTTGCGAGTGATATGCTCAAGCTGGTCGCGCTCGGCAGCGCTGAGGGCGGACCACAGTTTGTGCAGGCA
Organism: Enterobacter sp. BIDMC92; assembly: GCF_001030225.1. Classification (NCBI taxonomy): domain Bacteria; kingdom Pseudomonadati; phylum Pseudomonadota; class Gammaproteobacteria; order Enterobacterales; family Enterobacteriaceae; genus Enterobacter; species Enterobacter sp. BIDMC92. The sequence continues at coordinate 3,723,492 of NZ_KQ087598.1, read as the reverse complement.
ATTGTGCTGAGGTGGCAGCACCTCACGCAGGAACTGGTGACCTTTGTCGGTCAGTTGCAGATGCAGGCAGCGGCGATCGTTGTCGCTTTCACGGCGTTCAATCCAGCCACGCTTTTCAAGCTCATCGGCAATACGGGTCGCATTGGTACGGGAGGAGCCCAGCGCGCAGCTCAATTCGGAAGGCTGAATACTGTGGTTTTCCTGAGACTCCAGCGTAATCAACGCCATAAACAACGTCTCGTTAATCCCTTGAGCTTTCAGCATTTTATTACGGTTTTCCAGTAGCTTACCCTGCATGTGCATGCACAGGCGAGTCAGCAGGATTTCCTGGTACGGGAAGTCCTCATGGCGACTGGCGCGGAATTTAAGCATTTGTTCAATGGGCGTAAACGAACTATCCATTTGGGCATAACCTCATTAATTACAGCCGATATAGTAACGACGGTGACAAATAATGTAAATGAATTATTTGTGCGGTTATATCCGCCAAATTAATGTCACCATCAGAAAGCGCCGGGTAAGTCCGTGACCCGGTGAGCACAGAAAGGGTAGGGTGTGAACCCGCTGAAGAGAGGATGTGAGGACGGGGGTCTGAACTGTTCATGCCGATTGTAAATATGTCACCCACATTAAAATTTCTGGGATAAATGATTACGTTTACATTAACAGACTGAGGGGCCTCTTTACACCCTAAGAGGCCCAACGCAATGTAAAACTTAATGAATTGCTTCCTGGCGATGGTAACCGCGCCACCATACCACCAGGTTGAGTGCGGCAACGATGGCGCCAATCCCACACACGCCGGACCAGCCGGCATGCTGCCACGCCGAGGCGGAAATGAGTGAACCCGCTGCGCCGCCAATAAAGTAGCTGGTCATGTATCCGGCCGTGAGGCGGTTACGCGCCTCTGGCTTCACGCGGTAAATCACGGTCTGATTGGTGATATGAACGCCCTGCACGGTGAGATCGAGCACCAGAATACCGACGATCAGCGCCAGTACCGAGACGTGTCCGTACCAGATTGCCGCCCAGGAGAGCAGGAGTAAAATCAGCCCTGCGGAGGTGGTCAGGTGAGATTTGCCCTTGTCGGCCAGCCCGCCCGCGGGACGCGCGCCCAGCGCGCCAGCGGCACCGGCCAGACCGAACAGACCAATCACTCCTTCGGAATAATTGAACGGCGGGGCGGCAAGCAGAAACGCCATCGACGTCCACAGAATGCTGAAGTTAGCGAAGGTGAAACAGCCGAGCAGGGCGCGGGTGCGCAGAAGTTTATCCTGCGTGAACAGGCTAAACACGGAGGCCAGCAGCTGCGGATAGTTCAGATGGTTCTCCTGCTTCACCTTCGGCAGCCCGCGCCACAGCGCCAGTGCCATAACGACCATCAGGACGCTCGCCACCCAGTAAACGGTGCGCCAGCCGCCGAGGCTTGCCAGCAGTCCTGCAACGGTACGCGCCAGCAAAATCCCCAGCAGCAGGCCGCTCATAATGGTACCCACCACCTTGCCGCGTTTTTCCGGGGAGGCGAGGGTCGCCGCGAGAGGCACCAGAATTTGTGCCACCACGGAGAACAGCCCCGTAAGCGCGGTACCGACGATCATCATCGTCAGCGACTGGCTGCTGGCGGTGATCAGCATCCCGCCGGCGGCCAGCAGGGTCATTGAGACAATCAGCATCCGGCGTTCAAACATATCGCCCAGCGGCACCAGGAACAGCAGCCCGGCGGCATAGCCGAGCTGCGCGGCCGTAACAATAAAGCCTGCGGAGCTGGCAGAAAGGTTGAACGCGCGGGCGATGGTGTCGAGAAGAGGTTGCGCGTAGTAGTTACTGGCGACCGCCAGACCCGTTGCCACGGACATTAAAAGGATGAGTGCGGGGCTAAGCCCTTGAGTTGTTTTGGTCATTAGTTTCAGGAATCGTTAGTGAAGTGATTATTTTTCCGGAAACCATAATAGCTAATGATTGTGAATAGTGGAGGATTGTTACGTGATGGATTGTGCGGTTTGGGCCCCTCACCCTAGCCCTCTCCCCAAAGGGGAGAGGGGACTTTATACACCCTCTCCCCTTTGGGGAGAGGGCCGGGTGAGGGGGGCAGGTCTGTATTTTTACTTCTGCGCCGCAAGCGCCTCTTTCACCCAGCCGTCAAACTGCTGCTGGTGGGCTTTGATCCAGCCGTCCACGTGACCTTTCACATCCGCCTCAGAGGATTTGCCCGCATGCATCATTGCGTTCTGGGCGTTAATGTCCGCCAGCGGCAGCTTCATCACGGAGAACAGCTTCGCCGCCGCCGGGTTTTTTTCCGCCCAGGCTTTGTTGGCGACGATGTGCATGGTGTTCACCGGGAAACCGTAGTTCATGCCGTTCGGCAGTTTAGTGTCGATATCCTTTTGCTCACCCGGCAGGGAGGAGAACGGCACCTGCAACCACACCACGTCTTTACCCGGCTTCAGCACGTCGCTCACCCAGTATGGCGTCCAGGTGTAATAGATCACCGGTTTGCCCTCTTTGAAGCGGGCGATGGTGTCGGCCATCATCGCCGAATAGTTGCCGTGGCTCACCTCGACCGTTTTCGCCAGATCAAATGCTTTGTTCTGGTGGTTAATCACCGCTTCACAGCCCCAGCCCGGCGAGCAGCCCATCATGTCGGCTTTACCGTCGCCGTTGGTGTCGAACAGCTTCGCGATCTGCGGATCTTTCAGCTGTGCAATATTGGTGATGTGATACTGGTCGGCGGTTTTCTTGTCGATCAGATAACCCTGGGCCGCACCGGTTACAAAAGTGCCTTCGCGGTAGAATTTCTTATCGCCACCGGCGGCGGCATACATATCGTCGTGCAGCGGCTGCCAGTTTACGGCGGTAAAGGTGGCATCACCGGAGGCAATCGAGGTGTAGCCGACGTTGTAATCCACTTCGCTCGGCGTGTTAACCGTGTAGCCCAGCTTCTCCAGCGCGCGGCTGACCAGCAGGGTCTGGAAGCTCTCTTCCGAAATGGTGCTCTGCACCGGCTGCACGGTAATGCCTTTACCCGGCAGGTCAGCGGCGAATGCGCTGGTGGAGACAAGGGTGGCAAACGCTGTGGCAAAAAGTACGCTCTGTCGCATCGTTGTTCCTTATTTAATGAATGGGCGGGTGAGTAACCCGACGGGGCCGGTGGTGTACCAGCGACGGTTGCCGCGACTGCGTGAATCACGACCGACGGCCTGGGTCAGGCGGTCAAGAATAATGGCGAGGATCACAATCCCGACGCCACCAACGGTAGCCAGTCCCATGTCGAGACGGCCAATGCCGCGCAGCACCATCTGACCGAGACCGCCAACGGCAATCATCGAGGCAATCACCACCATCGACAGCGCCAGCATCAGCGTCTGGTTAACGCCTGCCATGATGGTCGGCATTGCCAGCGGGAGCTGAACCTTAAACAGCATCTGACGCGGGCTGGCGCCAAACGAGCGTGACGCTTCGATCAGATCCGCAGGGACCTGGTTAATGCCCAGAATGGTCAGACGAATAATCGGCGGCAGGGCGAAGATAATGGTCACCACGACCCCCGGCACGTTGCCGATGCCGAACAGCATGACGATAGGTACCAGATAGACGAACGCCGGCGTGGTCTGCATCGCATCCAGCAGGGGACGAATGATCTTCGCCGCCCTCGGACTGCGCGCCAGCCAGATCCCCATCGGCAGGCCGATAACAATGCAGAAGAGCAGGGCGGTCAGCACCAGCGCCAGAGTGATCATCGCCTGCGACCAGGCCCCGATGGCACCGATCGCAATCAATGAGATCAGCGTGGCGATCCCCATCCCCGCGCTGCCAAACTGCCAGGCGATCAGGGAAAACAGCACAATCGCCACCGGCGCTGGCATGCCCAGCATCAGCTGCTGGAAGCCGTTAAGGATGTAATCCACCGGGATGCGGATCCCCTGGAAGAGCGGTCGGAAGTGAGTGACCACCCAGTCGATCCCCTCCGTGACCCAGCTGTCCAGCGGGATCAGCGTCTTGTGGAACGGATCCATAATATTGAAATGCTCTGGCGCAGGCGCGGGCGCGCTGTTCAGCCAGTCTGCCGCACCACCGCCGTCGGCAGGGGTTGGCGTGGAGCCCCACGCATCGGCAGTTTGCGCCGCGCTGTCCGCGGCTTCAGTGGTACCCCACGGGTTAGATTGATCGGTCATTGTTTGCCCCCTCGCGATCTAAAGCCTGCAGCAACATGCGTTTTGAGATGATGCCGACGTACTGTTGTTCCTCACCCACGACCGGCACGGCGCATGGCGCCTGGCCGACGTGAGAGAGCAACTCGCTGAGCGGCGTTTCGGCGTCCACGGCAAGCGGAGCGTCAATTAACGCCGCATCGATTCCCTGGTTTTCGCCAAGGGCGGTTTTCAGAGAGTCGATGGAGACAACGCCAACAAATTTATTGCCGCGTTCAACCAGATAACCGTATTCACGGTCTTCGTCCTGCAGCAGCTTGAGGGCCGAGCGCGGGCCAAAACCGGGCGTTTTACGGATAATGCCGTTGGGCGTTCTGCGGGCAATATCTTTGGCGCTAAAGACCTGGCTAATATCCACGCCGCGGAAGAAGGTGCGCACATAATCATTGGCCGGATTATTGAGAATTTCATCCGGCGTGCCGACCTGCACCACTTCACCATTTTGCATAATGGCAATACGGTCGCCAATTCGCATGGCTTCATCCAGATCGTGAGAAATAAAAACAATGGTGCGCTGATGTTTCGCTTGTAATTTTACCAGCTCATCCTGCATCTCGGTGCGAATTAATGGGTCGAGGGCCGAGAAGGCTTCATCCATTAATAAAATATCCGGATTAATGGCTAATGCGCGGGCTAATCCTACGCGCTGGCGCATGCCGCCGGAAAGTTCATCCGGGTACGCATGGGCATAATTCTCCAGCCCGACCTGACGCAGCGCATCAAGGGCTTTTTCCTGACGTTCCTGAGCGGGCGTACCGGCTAATTCCATGCCAAAGGCGGTATTATCCAGCACCGTCATGTGCGGCATCAGCGCGAATGACTGGAACACCATCGCAATCTTCTTTCTGCGCACCTCGCGAAGCTCAGCGTCGGATATTCTGGCGATATCCACGCCGTCAATCAGCACCTGCCCGCGGGTGGGTTCAATCAGGCGATTGAGAAGGCGAACCATAGTGGATTTACCCGAACCGGATAATCCCATGATGACAAAAATCTCGCCTTCTTCAATGGCCAGACTGGCGTTTTTCACGCCAAGCGATAGCCCGGTTTTTTCCAGAATTTGCTCTTTCGAAAGGCCTTTCTCAATATATTTGAATGCGCGCTGTGGATGCTCGCCAAATACCTTATAAAGATTTTTCACTTCTAATTTAATTGCCATGCAATAGAGAGTGTCCTGTTATTTGTTTATGTCGATATGATTACCATGGTAAATTGTTAACGGGCATAACCCTAACATACTGAGAATCTGAGACAACCCTGTGTTTGCTTATGACGTGAATTTTCAGGTCAGCGAAACGGCTGAATTTCCCATGAGTAAAGGGCTGAGCGTGGTTTGAATTTTTCTCAATTTTTTGCTGCGGCATCGGGGAATTTCGCCTGAACATGACGATTCAGGCGAATATGACGTGGAAATGACAGTGTAGTCGCTTTGTAAATATTCGAGAGAAAAATGTTGGGTTTATATTAAATTAACGAACGTTAGCGTTCATTAAAAATCCCAGTCTTCGTCCTCCGTTTCCACCGCTTTACCCATCACGTACGATGAGCCAGATCCCGAGAAGAAATCGTGGTTTTCGTCGGCGTTGGGCGACAGCGCGGACAGAATCGCCGGGTTGACCTCCGCCATCTCCGGCGGGAACATCGCGTCGTACCCCAGGTTCATCAGCGCCTTGTTGGCGTTGTAGCAGAGGAAGGCCTTCACGTCCTCCTCCCAGCCGGTACCGGCGTACAGTTCCTCGGTATAGCTCAGCTCGTTGTCGTACAGATCCATCAGCAAATCGAGCGCAAACCCTTTGAGTTCCTCACGCTTCGTCTCGCTAACTTTCTCAAGTCCTTTCTGATATTTATAGCCGATGTAATACCCGTGTACCGCTTCATCGCGGATGATAAGGCGAATCAAATCGGCGGTGTTGGTCAGCTTGCCGCGGCTCGACCAGTACATCGGCAGCCAGAAGCCGGAATAGAAGAGGAAAGATTCCAGGAACACGCTGGCGATTTTCTTCTTCAGCGGCTCATCAGCCTGATAATAGTCCAGCACCAGACGGGCCTTGCGCTGCAATGACTCGCTCTCCTCACTCCAGCGGTACGCGGCATCCACATCTTTGGTCTGGCACAGCGTGGAGAATATCGAGCTGTAGGAGCGGGCGTGCACCGCCTCCATAAAGCTGATGTTGGACATCACCGCCTCTTCGTGAGGCGTCAGCGCATCATGCATCAGGGCGGGTGCGCCGACGGTATTCTGGATGGTGTCCAGCAGCGTCAGACCGGTAAAGACGCGGATCGTCAGCTGCTGTTCGGCGTGGCTTAGCGTTTGCCAGGCCGGAATATCGTTGGAGAGCGGGACCTTTTCCGGTAGCCAGAAGTTGCTGGTCAGCCGGTTCCACACTTCCAGATCTTTGTCGTCCTGGATTTTGTTCCAGTTAACGGCGCTCACGCGTGACAGTTTCATCCTTTCTCCTTACAGCGCGCAGGACACGCAGCCTTCAATTTCGGTGCCTTCCAGCGCAAGCTGGCGCAGGCGAATGTAGTAGAGCGTTTTAATGCCTTTTTTCCAGGCGTAGATCTGCGCTTTATTGATATCTCGCGTGGTGGCGGTGTCCGGGAAGAAGAGCGTCAGCGACAGCCCCTGATCCACATGTTTTGTCGCCTCGGCGTAGGTATCGATGATTTTCTCCGGGCCGATCTCGTACGCGTCCTGATACAGCGCCAGGTTCTCATTGGTCATAAACGGGGCAGGGTAGTAAACGCGCCCGGTTTTGCCTTCCTTGCGGATCTCTATTTTTGACACAATCGGGTGAATGCTCGACGTGGCGTGGTTGATGTAGGAGATAGACCCGGTTGGCGGCACCGCCTGCAGGTTCTGGTTATAGATGCCGTAACGCATCACGTCATCTCGCAACTGCTGCCACATTTCGCGCGTCGGCAGGACGATCCCGGCGCGGGCAAACAGCTCACGCACTCGCGCTGTTTTCGGCTGCCAGTCGCCTTCCAGGTATTGGCTGAAATACTCCCCGCTGGCGTAGCGGGAGTGCTCAAAGCCCGCGAAGCGCTGGTTACGCTCGCGCGCCAGCATCATCGAGGTGTGCAGCGCATGCCAGGTGATGGTGTAAAAATAGAGATTGGTGAAATCCAGCGCTTCCGGGCTGCCGTAGGCAATGCCTTCCCGCGCCAGATAGCCGTGCAGGTTCATCTGCCCAAGGCCGATAGCGTGCGACGCGGCGTTACCTGCTTCAATGGACGGCACGCTGCGGATGTGGCTCATGTCCGACACCGCCGTCAGGCCGCGAATGGCCGTCTCCACCGTGCGGCCAAAGTCGGGGGAATCCATGGTATGGGCAATATTCAGCGACCCGAGGTTACAGGAGATATCCTTGCCGATCTCCGCGTAGTCGAGGTTCTCATCGTAGGTTGACGCGCTGTTGACCTGCAAAATCTCCGAGCACAGGTTGCTCATGTTGATGCGCCCGGCAATCGGGTTGGCGCGGTTCACCGTGTCCTCGTACATGATGTACGGATAGCCGGACTCAAACTGAATTTCGGCAAGCCGCTGGAAGAAATCGCGGGCGTTGATATATTTTTTGCGAATACGATCGTCGGCCACCAGTTCGTCGTAGCGCTCGCTGATGGCCACATCGCCAAAGGCTTTGCCGTAAATTCGCTCGATGTCATACGGCGAGAAGAGCGCCATCTCAGCATTCTCTTTGGCAAGCCGGAAGGTGATATCCGGGATCACCACCCCCAGCGACAGGGTTTTGATACGGATTTTTTCGTCGGCGTTTTCGCGTTTGGTATCCAGAAACCGCAGAATATCCGGATGGTGCGCATGCAGGTAAACCGCGCCTGCACCCTGACGCGCGCCAAGCTGGTTGGCATAGGAGAAGGCATCTTCCAGCATCTTCATCACCGGGATCACCCCGGAGGACTGGTTTTCGATGCGCTTGATCGGCGCCCCGGCTTCACGCAGGTTAGAGAGCAAAAACGCCACGCCGCCGCCACGTTTGGAAAGCTGTAGCGCTGAATTCACCGCGCGGCCAATTGACTCCATATTGTCTTCAATGCGCAGCAGGAAGCAGGAGACCAGCTCGCCGCGCTGGGCCTTGCCGCAGTTGAGGAAGGTTGGCGTGGCGGGCTGGAAGCGCCCGGAGAGGATCTCATCGCTTAGCCGTTGCGCCAGCGCTTCATCACCCTGCGCCAGCGTCAACGCCACCATCACTACGCGATCTTCAAAGCTTTCCAGGTAGCGTTTACCGTCAAAGGTTTTCAGGGTGTAGCTGGTGTAGTACTTCCATGCACCAAGGAAGGTCTGGAAACGAAAACCGCTGGCGTGCGCGCGTTCAAAAAGCTTCACAACGAAGGGGCGTTGATAGCGGGACAGGACGCGTGCGTCGTAGTAGCCCTCTTTGATCAGATAGTCGAGGCGCTCATTCTGGCTCGCAAAGGTCACGCTGCTGGGCCGCACATGGGCGGCAAAAAAGGCGTCCACCGCCTCGCGATCTTTCCCGAACTGAATGCGCCCCTGACGATCGTAGAGGTTAAGCATTGCGTTTAATGCGTGATAATCCGGCGTCGCCTGAATTACCCGTTCTGCGGTTGTCGTTGCCAAAATTCGTTCACTCCTTTACGCACGTTTTCGACGTCCTGTTGTGTCCCCATGAGCTCGAAGCGATAGAGATACGGCACGCCGCATTTTTGAGAGATGACATCCCCGGCGCGGCCAAAGGCATCGCCGAAATTGCGGTTGCCCGCCGCAATCACGCCGCGGATCAGCCCGCGGTTATGAGGATCGTTGAGAAAGCGGATCACCTGACGGGGAACGGCCCCCGCCGTGCCGCCGCCGCCATAGCTCGGCACTACCAGAATGTACGGTTCCTCTACCCGGATGCGCTCCCGCTCGTTGAGCGGAATGCGCACCGCAGGCAGCCCGACGCGCTCAATAAAACGAAGCGTGTTTTCCGAGCTGCTGGAGAAGAAAACCAGCCCACTCATGCCCGGACGGCCTGCGCGCTCAGGCGGTTGATCATGTCCGGGCGGAAACCAGACCAGCTAAGCTCCCCGGCGACAACGACCGGAAGCTGACGGAACCCCTGCGCGCGCAGGGTGTCGGCGGCCTCGGGCTGCTGGTCAATATTCACCATTTCAAAAGCCACCCCACGGCTTTCCATCGCACGTTTTGTGGCGTGGCACTGAACACAATCGTTACGTGTGTAAATAATAATGCTCATGATTCGTATTTCCATTTAAAATGAGAGAGCGGCGCGAATCATCGCGTCAGGTTGTGTGTCTCTTGCTAAAAGGAATACTAGATGTAGTTGTCTTAACTTTCAACCATACAAGATATGGGAAATTTAGATTGATATCGCCCCTGTGATGAGCACAGCGGGGCAGGGCGGACTGTACGGGTTTTTCAGGCGTTCGGGCAAAGAAAAGCCCCGGTAGCCGCTGGCCACCGGGGCAGAAAAACAACTCACAAGGCGTTATTTACGCAGGCTAAGCAGGGCTCCGACGAAGATCCCGACTGCCGCCACCGTGCCCAGCGTGCAGAGCGGTTTCTCGCGCACGAAGGTGGTTGCGCAGCTGACCGCATCGCAGGCCGCCTGAGTCGTACGGGTACGTCCGTTCAGACGCGCACGGGTTTCACGGAGCAGAGACTGAGCCTTACGTTTAGCCGCATCCGCTTCGTCCTTCGCGCCACTTCCCCAGGATTTCAGCACCTCTTCCAGCGAATCCGCTAATTGGCTGACATCATTACGAATATCCTGCGCGTCGTCATTAATATCGTTTCGGTTCGGTCTGTTAAACATACGTTCCTCCGTAATCTTGTGTTCCCGTTCAGTTTAGTTCAGAAATTTAATATCTGAAGCGCATCACGCGTTATCCGGCAGTTTATGGACTATTCTGAAAGCCCTGCTAATGCTGAATACTGTAAGGTTGCCGGGCAGGAAAAGATAACGAGGAAAAGATATGTATTTACGACCTGATGAGGTGGCGCGCGTTCTTGAAAAAGAGGGATTCACCATGGATGAGGTGACACCAAAAGCGTATGGTTATCGCCGTGGCGAGAATTACGTTTACGTTAATCGTGAAGCAAGAATGGGACGTACCGCTCTCATTATTCACCCGACGCTGAAAGACAGAAGTTTGTCATTTGCTGAACCAGCCTCGGATATTAAAACCTGCGATCATTATCAGCAATTCCCGCTCTATTTAGGCGGCGAGACGCATGAGCATTATGGTATTCCGCATGGCTTCAGCTCGCGTATGGCGCTGGAACGGTTTTTGAAAGGCCTGTTTGGCGACGTACAGTAAACTTGCGACTGGCGTTCGCCAGTCGCTTCACATTACGCTTTTGCCTGGCTGTACTGGCTGACCCTGAACAGGCGGCGACAGTAGTCGAGAAAATAGCCATACACCGCCCCCATCAGCATTGAAATCACAATATTTGAGCTGACCGCCGCCGCGATCTGGTGCCAGTCCGCCCCCACCGTCAGCAGAATGGCCACGTAAACCGGAGACTGGAAGGTCACATACGCCAGAACGTCTGCCAGGTTTTTCACCCAGCCAGCGGGGCTGAGTCGCCGCGCAAAACGCATTACCGCATCGCGGTATAAACCGTAAGGCCAGGCAATAATAATATTGACCGGGATCGCCACCAGGCGAGAGGAAAGTGACTGCTCAAAGGTCATTCCGGAGAGGAATATTTCAATCAGCATGTTCACGACGGAACAGTAGACAACCATCGCGAAAGTATCCGCTACCGCATGGCGCAGGCGTGATTGCGGTGAGAACATGGCTGAACTCCTTGAGAAGAACACAAAAGAAACGATTTTCCCGCAGCGTATAGTGCTTTAGGTTGGTTTGTTTGACATGTATAGCGTATCTCTCTGGGTTTGAACTAACAACTAGTGATTAATTTTTATTTAATCGCGTTTTGTCCACAAAATTCTCTAAAAATGATTGTTTTTTGACCGGTTCGTTATAATCTGTCCCGCTTAATAGTTTTTTGTTTATAAACAATGTGTTATTGGCGATGGTGCTGACGTGTGTGTAAGTGTCGTTCCAGGTGGCGCAGAATGCTGAAATTTTGCTTAAGGTTGACCATTTATAGTGGTTCAGAGGTCAATGAAAACATAACCCGCAAACCGAATATGATAATATAAAGGGTGACATATAAAGTATTGGCATTATTGGTAGAGCGGACCCGTGGGTAGATATTTTCACTGAAATGAATTATTCTTTCGGTGATTTATCTATTTACCCCAAAGAAAAGGTTTTCAAATAATATGTCTTTGACGTTACAGAATCTTAATAATATCCGAACTCTGCGCGCCATAGCGCGTGAATTATCCCTGGACGTTCTTGAGGAAATGCTGGAAAAGGTCAGGGTCGTTGCCGAAGAGAAACGTAGTGAGCTGGCGGAATTAGAACAGCAGCGCGCTGAGCAGCAGGAAAAAATTAATGCCCTGCTGGAACTGATGAAAGCCGATGGTATTTCTCCAACCGAACTGCTGAACTCTGAACGGGCGCTGGCGGGTAAAACGGTGAAAAAACGTAAACCGCGTGAAGCGAAATATCGCTTTATTGACCAGAACGGTGAAGAGAAAACGTGGACCGGTCAGGGCCGCACGCCGAAGCCTATTGCCAGCGCGCTGGCTAACGGTAAATCACTGGATGATTTTCTGATCTAATCCGTGAGCCGGGCGGAAGCGTCCGCCCGGATGTCTGTTTAGCAGACGCCGAAATCACCTTCTTCGCTATACAGCACGACCTCTGCTGCTTTCAGGGTAAATTTCTCACCCTCTTCATTGCTGGCCTGCACCGCCACAATGCTATCCCCCTTCACGTCGAGCACTTTCAGTTTTGGCCCGCCCTGACGCGGTTGTACATAATCACCGACAGCAAACATAGAACCTCCTCATCGTTTTAGCGATCTTCACCTTAGCCCACGCAGGACGTCGGGTACAGCGTATTTCACCGATGACGGATTACGAGGTACGCCGGTTCCAGGGCATCACCCTGAGCAGTCTCGCCATACCGCAAAAGCCCGTCACACCGGCGAACAGCAGCCCGGCTCCGACAAAACCGCTGAGCAGGAAAAAGCCGCCGGAGACGCTATAGCCCAGCACCACGCCGCAAAGAATGAGCAGCCCGGCGGCAATCTGCACCTGACGCATCAGCGGCAGCGGCTGGGATCTGTCTTCGACGGTCTGCAGCCCGGCCTGCTTCCAGCCCTGAATGCCCCCTTCGATCACAAAGGCCTGAGCGGGCGAGGCTGCCCGGGCAAGGCGATCGGCATTGCCCGAGGTCCGGGCACCGGACTGGCAGTGGAAAATTATCGTGTCACCGGCCCCGGCTTTAAGCCCTGCAGGCAAGGTATCCAGCGGCACGGACTGGGCGACAGGAATATGCTCGCGGGCGTATTCGTCGGCATCACGGATATCAATCAGTTTTGCCCCTTCTGCGACGCGCGCGCTGGCCTGTTGAGGTGAAATCAGAGGAAGTGACATGGCGGCTCCTTACGGACAATAAACGGTTTTCAGGGTGCTGATGAGCTGATGCACCGCATCGTTTTTAATGAAATAGAGAATGCGCTGCGCGTCGCGGGTGCTGTCGATCAGACCCTCTTCACGCATACGCGCCAGATGCTGCGACGTGGCAGAGGCGCTAAGGCCGGTCGCGCGGGCCAGTTCGCCTGCGCTGGTCCCCGGCGCGCCACAGAGTGTGCAGAGGATCAGCAGCCTGCGTGGATTGCTCATCGCTTTTAAAAGGGTGGCGGCCTGCTCTGCGCTGGCCTGAAGCTGTTCGAGTTCAGTCATGATAATTTAGCATTTACTTAATTAAGGTAATGCTAAAGTAATTGCGGGCATTAAGCCAGTGTCAAAAGCGTAAAAGAGGGTAAAAGCGAGGCATGGAACTGGCGCAGACCGATAAACTGACTACGCTTAGAGGGTGTTCTTTTATTATTTTCAATGGATTAGCTTGCACGGAGTTTTTATGGGTTTTTGGCGTATTGTTTTTACCATCCTGTTGCCGCCGCTGGGCGTTCTGTTGGGCAAAGGGTTTGGCTGGGCGTTTATCATCAACATTCTTCTGACGCTGCTGGGCTACTTCCCCGGCCTCATTCACGCGTTTTGGGTACAAAGCAAAAGCTAAGCGCGCCAGAGTAAGTCGCTGTAGATCCCGGTCAGCACGCCCTGTGGGCCAAACTGTTGTTTGATCCAGCGCGTGACCTGGCCGGTTGCGGCATGCTGCGTGGCGAGCAGCATGCGCGAGTCCTGACGCGGGTTATTGATACGTCGTGTCACCAACAGCCCGTCTTCCACCGCTTCCCGCGCCATATATTCCGGCAAAAATCCTATCCCTTCCCCCAGGATCTGACACTGGCATTTGGTATTAAAGTCCGGCACCAGAATCGCCTCCTGTCCGTGCAGCAGCCAGCCGACCTTCTTGTTAATGGTATGTGCCGTATCTTCCACCATGATGTTGGGATACAGGCGCAGCTGGCTCTCCGCTATCGGTTCCGGGACGAAGGCCAGCGGGTGTTCCGGCGCGATGGCAAACACCCAACGGATGGCGCCGATCTCGGTGTAATCAATCCCGCCGCCGTCGAGCAGCGTGTCCGGGGCACCAATGGCGATATTGGCCTGGTTATTAATGATCGAGTCCCAGACGCCGTTATACACCTCGGTGGTGACGGTGATCTGGCAGGTAGGAAACTGTTTTTTCAACACCTGCAGCAGCCGCGCGGTATGGCGCGGGGTGTATAACAGCTGATTAATACAGATGCGCACCCGCGCTTCGATGCCCTGAGAAATGGTATCAATTCCGCGCTTGATGGCATGAAAATCATTCAGCAGGTCGGTCGCTTTGCGATAAAAGTAAAAGCCGGACTCGGTCAGCTCAATGCTGCGCGTGTTGCGGACAAACAGCACCACGTCCAGTCCGGTCTCCATCCGCTTAATGGTGTAACTGATGGCCGAAGTGGTCACGCCCAGTTCGGCAGCCGCCTTGCTGAAGCTGCCGAAACGTGCCGCGGTCGTGAAGGCCAGCAAATTCTCTTCAGTAAAGATCGAATTCATATTACGGCTCCAGGTTGCCATCAGTTTTGAACATATTTTAACAGCCTCGCAACACGGTATTTGACGCCGGTCACAGTTCTGATGATTTACTACAGGCCTCGTCGTGCAAGGCTTTATCAGGCATAAGAACAATGTCGTCTGCGGCGATAAAAAGCGGCCAGCCATAAGGAAAAGGTTGCACAGACGCACGTTTTAGCTGAACTATTGAATTTAACTCAACAATGAATTGACTGTCGATGAATGATTTTTAAGCGGATTCTTTTCTGAAAGGGCTGTTGCTATTCTCAGGTCATCAGCAACACATCATCGGGAGTCTTTATGTCTGCGAACGAACTCGTTACTGAATTTCTGCTGGCGGCAGAGCAGGGCAATGCCGACGCGCTAAAAGCCTGTCTGGAGAAAGGCGTGGATATTAACGCCACCAACCGTCAGAAAAGAACCGCGATTATTCTTGCCAGCCTGAACAAACATTATTCCTGCGTGTCCTTATTAATTGATGCCGGCGCGGATATTGATAAACAGGACCAGACCTGTTTTAACCCCTTCCTGATTAGCTGCCTGACCAACGATATCACCCTCCTGCGGCTGATATTACCCGCGAACCCGGACCTCGACCGCCTGACCCGCTTCGGCGGCGTGGGCATTACCCCTGCCAGTGAAAAAGGGCACGTGGACATTGTGCGTGAGCTGCTGGAAAAAACCGATATTAACGTCAACCACACCAACTTTGTCGGCTGGACGCCGCTGCTGGAAGCCATCGTATTAAATGACGGCGGAGCGAAGCAGCAGGAGATTGTGAAGCTGCTGCTGGAACACGGCGCGAACCCGCATATGACCGACAAATACGGCAAAACGCCGCTCGAACTGGCGCGGGAAAAAGGCTACCACGAGATAGCCGACCTGCTGCTGGCGGCGGGCGCATAACGTATTCGGCCAGCCTTTTCCGGCTGGCCAGTAATTAAAAACGCATTTTTACCGACGTGTATTTCGCACGACGGCGGCCCCCTTTTATCCGCTCTCAGGAGAAAATAATGCCCACGAAAATCGTGATTAAAAAGAACACGTATTTTGACTCCGTCTCATTAATGTCCGTTTCCACCAAAGCCAATAAATTGCCGGGCGTCGAGCAGGCCTTTGTGGCCATGGCGACGGAGATGAATAAAGGCGTCTTAAAAAACCTCGGACTGTTAACGCCGGAATTAAATGAGGCTAAAAACGGCGATCTGATGATCGTGATTAAAGGCGACGCGGCCAATGATGAAACCCTGGCGGCGATTGAGGCGCTGTTCACGCGTAAAGAACGCCAGGGCGCTCATGAAGCACGCTACGCCACGATTGCCAGCGCCAAAACCCATCGTCCTGATGCCAATCTTGCGGTCATTTCGGTCAACGGAACCTTTGCCGCCCGTGAAGCGCGTCAGGCGCTGGAAAACGATCTTAACGTGATGCTGTTCTCCGATAACGTGTCGCTCGACGACGAGCTGGCGCTGAAGCAACTGGCTCACCAGAAAGGCTTGCTGATGATGGGGCCAGACTGCGGCACCGCCATTATCAACGGCGCGGGGCTGTGCTTCGCCAACGCGGTACGCCGCGGGCCCATTGGGATTGTCGGCGCATCCGGTACCGGCAGCCAGGAGCTGAGCGTGCGCATCCATGAATTTGGCGGCGGCGTATCGCAGTTGATTGGCACCGGCGGGCGCGATCTCAGCGAGAAGATCGGCGGCCTGATGATGCTCGACGCCATCGGGATGCTGGAGGCCGACGAGGGCACAGAGGTGATTGCGTTGATCTCCAAGCCGCCGGCCCCCGCCGTGGCCGAAAAAGTGCTGGCCCGGGCGCGAGCCTGCCGCAAGCCCGTTGTCGTCTGTTTCCTTGGGCGCAATGAGCCGCCAGCAGATGAAGACGGGCTGCAGTTTGCGCGCGGCACCAAAGAGGCGGCCCTGAAGGCCGTCCTGCTCACCGGCATCAAAAAATCGTCTCTGGACCTGCACCCGCTCAACTGGCCGCTGATTGAAGCGGTGCGCGCCCGCCTGACCCCGCAGCAGAAATACATTCGCGGCCTGTTCTGCGGCGGCACCCTGTGCGATGAAGCGATGTTCGCGGCGCTGGAAAAATTCGACGACGTCTACAGCAACATTCAGCCGGATCCGGCGAAGCGCCTGCGCGATATCAACGTCAGCCAGGCCCATACCTTCCTCGATTTTGGCGATGACGATTTCACCAACGGCAAGCCGCACCCGATGATCGACCCGACCAACCGCATCAGCCGCCTGCTGCAGGAAGCGCGCGATCCGGAAGTGGGGGTGATTGTGATGGACTTCGTGCTGGGCTTCGGCGCGCACGAGGATCCGGTCGGGGTGATGCTCGACGCCATCAAAGAGGCGCAGGCCATTGCGAAAGCCGATAACCGTCCGCTGGAGATCCTCGGCTACGTGCTGGGTACCGATCAGGATCCGCAGCAGCTGGCGCAGCAGTGCCAGCGGCTCACCGATGCCGGCGTCATCTGGGCCAGCAGCAGTACCAACACCGGATTACTGGCCCGTGAATTTGTCTGCAAAGGGGAGAAAGCATAATGACTACCTTATTTAACCAGCCGCTGGACGTGATTAACGTCGGCATCGCGATGTTCAGTGACGATCTCAAAAAACAGCACGTACCCGTCACCCAGCTCGACTGGACGCCGCCGGGGCAGGGCAATATGCAGGTTGTTGAGGCGCTCGACCAGCTGGCACAAAAACCGCTGGCGGAGAAGATCGCCGCCGCCAACCAACTCGCTCTTGAGCGCATCATTCAGTCTCATCCGGTGCTGGTGGGCTATGACCAGGCGATTAACGTTGTGCCGGGGATGACCCGCACTACCATCCTGCATGCTGGTCCGCCTGTGGCCTGGGAAAACATGTGCGGAGCGATGAAAGGTGCCGTCACCGGCGCGCTGGTGTTTGAAGGGCTGGCGACGGATCTGGAGGACGCGGCCAGGCTGGCGGCCTCCGGGGAGATCACCTTCTCGCCGTGCCACGAGCACGACTGCGTGGGCTCCATGGCGGGCGTCACCTCCGCGTCGATGTTTATGCACATCGTTGAGAACAAAACCTATGGCAACCGCGCGTTCACCAACCTTAGCGAACAGATGGCGAAGATCCTGCGCATGGGCGCCAACGACCAGAGCGTGATCGACCGTCTGAACTGGATGCGCGACGTGCTCGGCCCGATGCTGCGCGACGCCATGAAGATTATCGGTGAAATCGACCTGCGCCTGATGCTGGCCCAGGCGCTGCACATGGGCGATGAGTGCCACAACCGCAACAACGCGGGCACCACGCTCCTGATCCAGGCGCTGACGCCGGGGCTGATTCAGGCGGGCTACCCGGTTGAGCAGCAGCGCGAGGTGTTTGAGTTTGTCGCCAGCAGCGACTACTTCTCCGGCCCGACGTGGATGGCGATGTGTAAGGCCGCGCTGGATGCCGCCCACGGCATTGAATACAGCACCGTGGTCACCACCATGGCGCGTAACGGCTACGAGTTTGGTCTGCGCATCTCCGGCCTGCCGGGACAGTGGTTCACCGGCCCGGCGCAGCAGGTGATTGGCCCTATGTTTGCGGGCTATAAGCCGGAAGATTCCGGGCTGGACATTGGCGACAGTGCAATTACCGAAACCTACGGCATCGGCGGCTTTGCGATGGCAACGGCCCCGGCGATTGTCGCCCTCGTGGGTGGCACGGTGGAGGAAGCCATCGACTTCTCCCGCCAGATGCGTGAAATCACCCTCGGCGAAAACCCGAACGTCACCATTCCGCTGCTCTCGTTTATGGGCATCCCGAGCGCTATCGACATCACCAAAGTCGCTGGCAGCGGTATTCTGCCGGTCATCAACACCGCCATTGCCCACAAAGACGCGGGCATCGGCATGATTGGGGCGGGCATTGTACACCCGCCGTTTAGCTGTTTTGAAAAGGCGCTGTTGACCTTCCGCGATCGCTACTTTTTATAAGGCATGCATCCATGAAAAACATGAAACTGGAGTGGAAAAGAGGTGACTGGGCGGCCTATTTCGGGTTGATGACCAACAACCTGACCAATTTGCTGACCATGATGGGGTTGCTCATTTTTGTCGTCGGCATCCCGAAGGAGATTGTTTATGGACGCATTGCGCCCGCCTTCGGGCTGGCGGTGCTGGCGGCGAGTATTTGCTACGCATGGTTCGGCATGCAGATGGCGCGCCAGACCGGGCGCACGGATGTGACCGCGCTGCCGTCCGGCCCCAGCGCGCCGTCAATTTTTACCGTGACCTTCCTGGTCCTGATGCCGGTGTATCAGCAAACGGGCGATGCGGAGTTTGCCATTCAGATTGGTCTGGTGTGGTGTTTTGTTGAGGCGATGATCCTGGCAGGCGGTTCGTTTTTAGGGGAAACCATCCGCAAGATGATCCCGCGAACCGTGCTGCTGTCGTGCCTGTCCGGCCTGGGCCTGCTGCTGCTGGCGATGAACCCGATGCTGCAGGCGTTCGAAGCGCCCACCGTGTCGTTCATCGTCCTGCTGCTGATCTTCATCAACTGGTTCGGTAAAAAGCCCATTTTTGCCCGCATCCCGACAGGGCTGCTGCTGCTGATTGCCGGCACGGCCCTGGCGTGGATCTCCGGCCTGCAAAGCCCGGAGGCGATTAAAGCCTCGATGTCATCGTTCGGCTTTAACCCGCCGCAGGTGCATGTGGAAGGGTTCCTGCAGGGGCTGCCGCACGCGCTGCCGTATCTTGCCTCGGCAGTTCCGCTGGGCCTGGCGAACTATATCTTTGACCTGGAGAACATCGAAAGCGCCCACGCGGCGGGGGACGAATACCCGACGCGTAAAGTGATGCTGGCGAACGGTCTGGCGTCGATGCTTGGTTGCCTGATGGGCAATCCGTTCCCGGTCACGGTCTATGTCGGCCATCCGGGCTGGAAAGCGATGGGGGCGAGCATCGGCTACACGCTGGCTTCCGGCGTGACCATGTTCATCGTGCCGCTGTTCGGGCTGGGGGCGTTTATGCTCGCCATCATTCCGATGACCGCCATCGTGCCGATTCTGGTGTTTATCGGCGTCGTCACCGCCAACCAGGTGGTGCGGGAAACGCCGAAGGTGGAGGTCCCCGTCATCTTCATCTGCCTGTTCCCGTGGATCGCCAACTGGGCGCTGACCATGATGAACAGCGTGATGGGCGCGGCAGGGACAAGTGCGGCGAAAATCGGCACCGACGTGCTGCACAGCAAAGGGATCTACTACGAAGGGCTGATGCATCTCGGCAACGGCGCGCCGCTGGCCAGTATGCTCTGGGGCTGTATCGCCATCTTTGCCATCATCAACAAACCGCTGCGCGGGGCTGTCGCTGCCACGGGGGGCGCGCTGCTGGCGCTGTTTGGCGTCATCCACGCCCCGGTAGTGGGCTTTGCCGAAGGCAGTTCGCTGATGTTCGTGACGGCCTACCTGATGGTGGGCGGTATGTTTGTGGTGAAGCATGTACTGGATAGCCGCGAAACGGCGAGCGTCGAACCCGGCCCGATTGTGAAGGAAAACGTATGAAAGAGCTTATGGTCGTCGCCATTGGCGGCAACAGCATTATCAAAGACAACGCCAGCCAGTCGGTTGAGCATCAGGCGCAGGCGGTAAAAGCGGTGGCAGAGTCTGTGCTGGAAATGCTGGCCTCGGACTATGACATCGTGCTGACCCACGGTAACGGACCTCAGGTCGGGCTGGATCTGCGCCGCGCCGAAATCGCCCACGAGCGGGAAGGGCTGCCGCTGACGCCGCTGGCGAACTGCGTGGCGGACACGCAGGGAGGAATCGGCTATCTGATCCAGCAGGCGCTCAACAATCGCCTGGCCGCCCGCGGGGAGCAAAAAGCGGTCACGGTCGTCACGCAGGTGGAGGTGGATAAAAACGATCCCGGCTTCAGCCATCCGACCAAACCCATCGGCGCGTTCTTCAGTGAGGCGCAGCGTGATGAACTGCAGCAGGCGCACCCGGACTGGCACTTTGTTGAAGATTCAGGCCGGGGCTATCGCCGCGTGGTGGCGTCCCCCCAGCCGCTGCGCATCGTTGAAGCGGAGGCTATCAAGGCGTTGACGCAAAAAGGCTTTGTGGTGATCGGCGCGGGCGGCGGCGGGATCCCCGTTGTGCGTTCGGCGCAGGGCGATTACCAGAGCGTGGATGCGGTGATTGATAAAGATCTCTCCACCGCGCTGCTGGCGCGCGAGATCCGCGCCGACGTGCTGGTTATCACCACCGGGGTGGAGAAGGTGTGCGTCAACTTCGGCAAGCCGAACCAGCAGGCGCTGGACACCGTCAACGTGGCGCAGATGATGCGCTACATGGAAGAGGGGCATTTCCCGGCGGGCAGCATGCTGCCCAAAATTGTCGCCTCGCTGGCGTTTTTACACCACGGCGGCAAGCGCGTGATCATCACCTCGCCGGACTGTCTGCCCGCCGCGCTGCGCGGGGAAACCGGCACCCACATTGTTAATGAAGGAAGATAAGATGAGTGAGAATAAAAGCCGCCGTGAATTCATTAGCCAGAGTGGCAAAATGGTCACCGCCTGCGCGCTGTTTGGCGCGACCGGATCCGTCGCGTATGCTGCTGATTCCGCAAAGCCACTCTGCGAGACCGGTAAACCGATGACCATCACCGCGAAACATTACTATCTGGACAACGTGCTGCTTGAAGCCGGGTTCAACTTTGGCGGCAGCGTGGCGACAAGTACCCGCACCGAGCTGAAAACGCTGGAGATTAAAGACGGCAAGATCGTCGCCCTGCGCGACAATAAAAGCCACGCGGTCGCCTCGCTGCCGCACTATGACGCGGGCGGCAAGCTGATGCTTCCGGCAATGCGCGATATGCACATCCACCTGGATAAAACCTTTTACGGCGGACCATGGCGGTCGCTCAACCGCCCGGCGGGCACCACCATTCAGGACATGATCCGTCTTGAGCAGAAGCTGCTGCCGGAGCTGCAGCCGTACACCCAGGCGCGGGCGGAAAAGCTGATCGACCTCATCCAGTCGAAAGGCTCTACCATCGCCCGCAGCCACTGCAATATCGAGCCGACCTCCGGCCTGAAGAATCTGGAAAACCTGCAGGCGGTTTTATCGCGCCGCAAGCCCGGCTTTGACTGTGAAATTGTCGCTTTCCCACAGCACGGGCTGCTACTGTCAAATTCCGAAAAGCTGATGCGTGAGGCGATGCAGGCCGGGGCGCACTACGTGGGCGGGCTGGACCCTACCAACGTTGACGGCGCGATGGAGAAATCCCTCGACACCATGTTCCAGATTGCGCTGGACTACGACAAAGGGGTGGATATTCATCTGCATGAAACCAGCCCGGCGGGCGTGGCGGCAGTGAATTACATGGTGGAAACCGTGGAAAAAACGCCGGAGCTGAAGGGCAAACTGACCATCAGTCACGCCTTTGCGCTGGCGACGCTTAACGAACAGCAGGTGGATGACATCGCCACCCGCATGGCGGCGCAGCAGGTGACCATCGCCTCTACCGTACCGATTGGCACGTTGCATATGCCGCTGAAGCAGCTGCGGGATAAAGGCGTGTTTGTGATGACGGGCACCGACAGCGTGATCGACCACTGGTCGCCATACGGTCTGGGGGACATGCTGGAAAAAGCCAATCTTTATGCCCAGCTCTACATCCGCCCGAACGAGCAGACACTCTCTCGCGCATTAGGTATTGCCACCGGCGACGTGCTGCCGCTCAACGACAAAGGCGAGCGCGTGTGGCCAAAAGCGCAGGACGACGCCAGCTTTGTGCTGGTGGACGCCTCCTGTTCAGCCGAAGCCGTAGCGCGCATTTCCCCGCGTACTGCGACCTTCCATAACGGCAATCTGGTCTGGGGCTCGGTGGGATAAAAGCGAGCCGGGTGGCGCTGCGCTTACCCGGCCTACATTTGAATCGTAGGTCGGGTAAGGCGCAGCCGCACCCGACAATGCAGTTTACTGCTGTGCACAGCGCCTCAGTAGCCCACCTTATACACCCGCCCGCTCTGCACGCCTTCCACGCTGCGGCGATAGGCTTGCGCCACCGTCGCGGCAGGCACGCTTTCGAAGCCCGGGAAGAAGCCATCGTAGGTTTCGACGGATTCGGTGAGCACCGTCGGGCTAATCAGGTTGATGCGGATCCCGCGCGGCAGCTCACAGGCCGCGGCGCGCACAAACCCTTCCAGGGCCGCATTCACCGTGGTGGCATTCACGCCCTGAGCGATCGGCTCGTGCGCCACGATGCCGCTTATCAGGGTGATCGAGCCGCCTTCGTTCAGGTAGTGCTGGCCGGTCAGCGCCAGGCGCACCTGCCCGAGCAGTTTATCCTGCAGACCCTGATTGAAGTCGCTGTCCTTCATGGTGGCCAGTGGGCCAAAGTAGAGTCCGCCGCTGGCGGAGACAATGGCATCCACCGGGCCGATTTTTTCAAACAGCGCCTGGACGCTTGCCTGCGAGGTAATATCCACCTGATAGTCACCCTGCGTGCGGCCCACGCGGATCACCTCGTGGCGACGACTCAGCTCTTCACTTACCGCACGACCCACTGTACCGCTGGCACCAATAATGACGATTTTCATAGCCGACTCCTTCTGTTGTGAGCCTCCATTCTTTAATAAATTAAAAACCGGATAAACTGGGCTAAAGTTAGAAGATTGCTAACCAGAGGTTTGGAATATGGATAAGCTTCGCGGCATGGAGACCTTCATCGCGGTCGTGGAAAGCGGCAGCTTTACCGGTGCCGCATCCCGGCTGGAGATGTCGTCGGTGATGGTGGGGAAGTACATTGCATTGCTGGAATCGCAGCTCGGCACCCGTCTGCTGGAGCGTAATACGCGGCGGCAAAGTTTGACCGACGCCGGACGGGTCTATTATGACGAAGCAAAGCGGGTGCTGGAGCAGGTATCGATTGCCGAAAGCGCGGTGGAGCGTCTGCGCGCCGCACCGGCCGGTACGTTGCGCGTGACGGCACCGACCTCGTTTGGGGGCTGTGTTATTGCCCCGCTGACCGCAACGTTTTTGCAGCGCTACCCGGACGTGCGCGTGGAGCTGGACCTGACCAACCGGATGGTGGATCTGGTGGAGGAGGGTGTCGATCTGGCCATTCGCATTGGGGATATTCATCACGACGATCTGGTGGCGAAATATCTCTGCCCATACCGGATGGTGATCTGCGCCGCGCCGGACTATCTGGCGCGCTACGGCACGCCACAAACGCCCGCCGACCTGGTGAATCACCTTTGCCTCTCCCACAGCGTATGGACTGAGCGCAACGAGTGGCGGCTACCGGGTGTCGAAGGGGAGGTGCGCTGGAAGCGGGATGCGGTATTAAGATGCAACGACGGTTACGGGCTGCGGATGGCGGCACGCGCCGGAGCGGGGCTGTTGCTGCAGCCGGAAGTGCTGGTGGCGGAAGAGCTGGCAAGCGGCAGGCTGGTGCGGGTGCTGGAAAATTACATCCCGCAGCCGAGGCCGGTGCATCTGCTGTGGCGCCAGGATTTACGCCCGCTGCCTAAGCTTACGGAATTTATCGCTCATATTCTGCTAAGATTGGGCACACTATAAAAAAAGAAGGTAAGCAAACAATGTCTGTGAATAAACTCGCCAGCAGTGCGCAGGGCCTGCAATCATCTGCCATCCGTGAATTATTAAAACATAGCAAAATGGCAGGCGTTATATCGCTGGGCGGGGGGATCCCTAACCCGGCCTTATTCGATCACGAAGGCCTGAAAATGGCCGCGGATGCCGTACTCTCACAGCATTTTGGCGAAGCCTTTCAGTACGGTCTGACCGAAGGCGTGCCGGGACTGCGCGAAGAAATTCAGCGCATCTGTGAAGGGCGCGGCATTGCCTGTAAAGCTGATGACGTGGTAGTGACATCCGGTTCGCAGCAGTCCCTGGACGTGCTGGCGCGGGCGTTGATTAACCCCGGCGATACCGTCGTTGTCGAGCGCCCAACCTATCTCGCTGCCCTGCAGGTGTTCGGCCTGGCGCAGGCGAATTTTGAATCCGTAGGCACTGATGGCGACGGCATGATCGTCGACGAACTCGAAGCGCTGGTGAGCAAAAAAGCCATTAAAGCGGTTTATATTGTGCCGACCTTCGGCAACCCTGGCGGGGTTACGCTTTCTGAAGCGCGTCGTAAAAAGCTGGTGGAACTCTCGAAGCGCCATGACTTCGTGATCATCGAAGACGATCCGTACAGCGAAATTAACTACACCGATGAGCTCTTCCGTCCGTTACTTGCCCATGCCAAAGCTATCGGTAACGAAGAGAACGTGGTGTATACCTCCACCTTCTCTAAAATTCTCGCGCCGGGCACGCGCGTAGGCTGGGTGCTGGTGCCGGAGTGGCTGAAGCGCGCGGTGGTGAATCTGAAGCAAACCACCGACCTGCACACCAGCACTCTGTCGCAGCTGATGACCTACGAATACCTGAAAACCGGCCGTCTGCCGGATCAGATTAAAATGATCCGTGAGGCCTATCGTCAGAAATTCCAGACCTTCGCCACGGAACTGGAGGCGGAGCTGGGCGATGTAATGTCGTTCCACAAGCCAAAGGGCGGCATGTTCCTGTGGGCGAAAATGAACAACGGTATGAACACCACCCGCTGGCTGGAAAAAACGTTAAGTAATGGCGTAGTCTTTGTACCGGGCGAATTTTTCTACTGCAATGAGCCAGACCCTTCAACGCTGCGTATGTCGTTTGTCACGCCAACGGATGAAGATCTGAAAGAGGCGGTTCGTCGTCTGAAAAAATCGCTGTAAGAGACCTGCGCATAACGGTGGTTCTGCCGTTATGCGCAACAGGCGTTCAGGGCGGCAAAGCCGCGATCGTTCATGGTGATCTCCATGTTTGAATTTCTGATCGGTGTTGTGACGCACACCCCCGTCTGGGTGTGGGTGCTGTTTCTCTTCCTTCTCTCTCGCGGCATAAAAGCCCGCAAGCCCGCGACCGTGACCCTGGAGCGGCTTGCCATCATTCCAGGGATCTTTCTTGTCTGGGATATCTACGATCTGGTGGTCTATCGCCAGCTGACCTTTGTGGCGGTAGCACTGTGGTTCGCAGGGATCGTTATCGGCGCGGCGCTGGGGTATGTCCTGATTAAGCGGACGGTTGTCACGCGTACGGATGCGCCGCGCACCCTGTTCCGTCAGGCTGATTACACGGCGCTACCGTTTATGATGCTGGCGTTTGGGGTGAAATATGTGCTGGGCGTCATGAGCGCCATCTCTCCCCAGACCCTGCAGCAGCCCGCGATGAGCGCGCTGGCAATTGTCTCCGGCGGCGTCTTTGCGGGCGTATTTATCGGCAAGTTTGTGCGCTATGTCGGGGTGTATAACAGCGTCGCCCTGAACCCGGCGGAGTGACGTTACTGTGTCGCGTGGGCCAGCGCGCGGTCTGATGCATTGCCGCTGAGGGCTCGCGTGACCTCATGGATCCGCCAGATTTTCCCTTCACGCAGCGCCGCAAACATATACACCTCCAGTACGGCCTGATGACCCTCCGGATAGGTCACCGTCACGATATGGCGGTCTGCCAGAAGGTGGTTCTGGCAGCTTATCTCCTCCACGGTGAATGCGATCTCGCGGATCTGCGCGCGAACGTGGTTCAGGTGCTGTACAAAACCCTGATAATCAAGCGCATGGCCGTCTGTGAACTGCTGGTAGTCGGCAGTGAATACCTCTACCGGATCGATTTCGCCTGTAAAGAGACCCGTCAGCAGGCAGGCCATGTTCTCGCGCTGTGCGCTGTTTTCTGCAGGGGCGAGCAGGGATGTGATAATACGCATGATGACTCCTTGTGTGGGTGAGCCACCATTATCCTTGACAGAGGAAGGCGCAGTTTCTGTAATACGTCTATGAATAACGATTTTCGGTCAAATGCGATGTTCAGCACTGAGATACTCAGTCATCCCGGCGGCTATCGTACTCCGTGGCACAGCCATCATCCCGGCCAGCTCTGGCGCATTCAAACAGGGCTGCTGGTGATTGAGACGCAGCAGGGGCGTGCGGTGGTACCGGCAAAACATATCGGCTGGATCCCGCCCGGCCAGCAGCACGCCGCCTTTGCGGAAAGCGCCGTTGAAGGCTGCGCGATCTACCTCGATCCTGAGCAGTGTGCTGCGCTTCCCGGTGCGCCTGCGCTTTTCGAACCCGACGATCTCACGCATGCGCTCTTTTCGCGTGTAAGCGCGGGAGGAAGTGAAGGCGATCCGCGAAAGCTCGCTCTGCTGCTGGATGAACTTGCCTTGGCACCACAGGTCCGTTATTACCTGCCTGTACCGACAGATTCGCGCCTGAAGCGCGTGGTCAGGCATCTGCTGCAGTTCGTCGATGATAACCAGACGGTTGAGGACCATGCCCGCCAGGCGGGGATGAGCGTGCGTACGTTCAACCGTCTGTTTCGTGCCGGGACCGGCATGAACTTCGTCAACTGGCGGCAGCTGGCGCGCGTTATGCAGGCAATGGAGTGGCTCGCGGCGGGAAAACCGGTGGGGTGGATCGCGCTGTCGTGCGGTTACAGCAGCGTCAGCGCATTTATTGAGGTTTTCAGAGCATGGACCGGTAAAACGCCGGGACAGTGGGCGGTTAAAGAAGTCCCTTTTGGGCGAAGGTAATGCGCGTGGCTGGATCAGGCGACATCCGGCTGACCAGATTTCCTTTTAGCCATGACTTCTGCAACGGTCTTTATACGGCTTAATTCCTCCTGCGTCCTGGAGTTAGATTGCGCTTCCCAGATATCGACGTTCAGTTGTAAATTCAGCCAAAATTCAATAGTGGTATCAAAGGCCTTTGCCAGTTTTATTGCCATATCGGCAGTAAGCTTGCGATTGTTATTGACCAATGCGCTGATGGAGTTGCGGTGGACATTAAGCATCTCCGCCAGATCGCTGATTTTAAGATTGAGCGGTTCAAGGTACTCGTACTGCAACACGTCGCCCGGCGTGGTGGGTTTGCGGAGTGCCTGCTGAAGTGTCATAGATGATGCCTCACTTGTGTTGCGTGTACTTGTGTGGAGAGAGGTAGAGATCGTCTGCTTTACCCGCAGTCCAGCGAAAAACGAGCCTGTATTGTTTGTTGACCCGGATTGAAAAATAGCCTTTCAACGGAGGATTCAATGCTTCATACATGTTGCCCGGTGGCGATAGCAAATCCCGGTGCGAGGTTGCTGCATTGATGATATCGAGCTTTCTTGCAAGCGCTGTTTCCAGATTTGAAGGAATAACGTTGCTCGATCTTCCGTAAAGAAAAAAATCCTCAAGCCATTGATCCCGAAAATGATTAATCATAATGCCGGAGTGCTCCAGTCCATGAAGCTAAATGAATGATAATGCACTCTTGCACTGTGCGCAAGTGCATTTTGTCTGCGGGTAATATTACCTGAGTGGTGGTTGAAAGGAAGCGGGATGTATGACTAAGAGTAAATTCTCCGAGGTGGATTCCACTTCGGCTGGCATGCGGCTTAATGCCCGGCGGCGCTACGCTTGCACGGGCCTACGGGAATGTAGGCCGGGTAAGGCGAAGCCGTCACCCGGCAATCCAGAATCGGTCTCTTCCACCAGCGCTTCGCAATAGCGTTGGCAGTTGTCGGCAAGTTCGGTGAAGTCGGTATTGTGGTCGAAAGGGGTCGTGAAAAGTGCGTTGCTGGTGGTCATATGACAGTTTCCATTAAGTGATTAAGACACTGCAAGAGAAATGCCATTTTCCCGGGTGGCAGGACTGAACGGAGTTGGCATTACCGGCCTTAATGGACACCGGCGCGTCTTGCGACGCCCCCGTCCAGCCCACCATTGGAATGTAGCCAGACGCACGGAGCAACAAGCACTTACGCCGCCATTAAGTTTAACCGGGATGCCAATCCCGACGCCAGATTTTGCTGGCGTGGGAGAAACATACGCCCGGTTAACCCTAATAAAAAGAAGGTTGTTTTGGAGAAATGAAACCCTGCGAGGCGGCTTCAGAAAACGATGTAAGGTGTTTCATCACCGCTCCCTCAGCGCCTCTTTCGCCCGGTTAAACGGTTTAATCATGTAATCCAGCACCGTTTTCTCACCAGTCTTGATATCCACCGTCGCAATCATCCCAGGCACAATCGAGAAGCGCCTGCCCGCCTTATTCACCAGATAATCCTGGCTGGTGCGGATAAACACCCGGTAATAGAACACCTCCGGCTTGGCTTCGTCCTGGATGGTGTCCGGGGAAATGGTCTCGACCACGCCGTGCAGCCCGCCGTAAATGGCGTAGTCGTAGGCCGTGATCTTCACCAGCGCTTCCTGGTTCGGATGGATAAACGCGATATCACGCGGCGAGAGGCGGGTTTCGATCAGCAGATGGTCGTCCACCGGCACAATCTCCATCAGCTCGCCGTTGGGCGGGATCACGCCGCCTATGGTGGTGACCTTGATGTTTTTCACGATCCCGCGCACCGGGGATTTCACCGTCAGCCGCGTGACGGAATCCTGACGGCCTTTCAGAACCGCCGCGACCATATCGACTTCCGCATTGGCTTTGGAAAGCGCCTCGCGCGCCTGCACGTAATACTGCGAACGCATGTCGGTGAGCTTCAGCTCCAGATCACTTTTCTGCCGCTGCAGGCGCAGCACCTCCACGTGGCTGGCGGCACCGGTTTTCACCAGCCGCTGGGTGATGGCCAGCTCTTTATTGGCGAGATCGAGCGCGGCGCGCAGCTCCCGCTGGGTATCCTCCAGCTGCGCACGCCGCGAGTTGAAGAGCCGCGTTTCGTCGGCAATCAGATCCGGCCATTTCGCCAGCGAAGGGGGGAACTTCAGCGGCAGATCGTTCACCTCGGCGTACAGGCGGGCGCTGGAAGCCAGAGACGCGCGGTAGCGCGCCGCGCTTTCTCCGACGTTCGACTCGGAACGGGTAGGATCAAGGCGCGCCAGCACCTGCCCGGCCTGCACCTGATCGCCCTCGTGGACATTCAGCTCGGTGAGGATCCCGCCGTCCAGCGACTGTAATACCTGCTCGCGCGAGCTGGGGATCACCTTCCCGGAGCCGGTGGATACCTCGTCCAGCACGCCAAACCACGCCCAGACCCCCAGCACCACAAACATCAGCAACGAAAAGATCACGATCCGACGCGCGCCGGTGTAGCCGCTTTCGGAGTCGAGGGCGTTATCCAGATCGTCCATTGCCGCAACGTCACGCTGACTGATTTTCATTTTTCCACTCCCTTGCGGCGGCTGCCTGCTGTTGTTGCATGCGACTGTTGTTCAGCGCCTGCGCTTTCGGGGCATCCATCACCAGCATGCCATCCTTGAGCACCACCACCCGCTCGACCAGTTCCAGCACCGGTACGCGATGGGTGGCGACGATCAGGGTGCGGTTGCCGAGCCAGTCGCCCAGCCGCTGGATAAACTCCCGCTCGGTGTGCTCGTCCAGCGACGCGGTGGGTTCATCCATCAGCACGATATTCGGGTCGCGCAGCAGCATGCGCGCCAGCAGAATCGACTGGCGCTGCCCGCCGGAGAGTCCCACGCCGTTTTCCATGATCGGGTAGTCGAGCCCCTTCGGCAGCTTCTGCACAAAGCCCGCCGCGCCGGTCAGCTCCAGCGCCTCGAAAATCTCTTCGTCGGTGGCGCGCGGCATGCCGAGGGTGATGTTTTCACGCAGGGTGCCGTAAAACAGCCGCGCGTTCTGGGTCATAAAGCCGACGTTGCGCCGCACGTCGGCGACGTCGAGATGCGGCAGGCTGAAGTTGTCGAGCCGCAGTTCGCCGGCCGCCAGATCCATTCCGCCCGCCATCGCCTGCAGCAGGGTCGATTTCCCGGCGCCGTTGCGCCCGAGGATCGCCACTTTTTCGCCCGGTTTGATCTCCAGACGGTTGATGCGCAGCGCCATGCGCGGATCCTCCGGGTGATAGCGGAACTGCGCCTGTTCAAAGAGATAGTGCCCGCGCAGCACGTCCTGACGGATCGGCGTCTCTTCGCGCTGGTTCTCGGTGGGAAGCTGCATGATACTGTCCAGCCCCTCTTTTGCCGCTTTGACCTGCTGCCAGCGGGCCAGCACGCCGCACAGCGTCGCCATTGGGGCAATCATCCGTGAGGCCAGCATTGAGGCGGCCACCACCGAACCGGTGGTCAGGGTGCCGTCGATCACCATCGGTGCGCCGACCACGATCACGGCAGCGTAAACCAGGCTCTGGATAGTCATCCCCCAGCTGATCAGGTTCTGTGTCAGCTCGCGGGTGCGCAGGCCGGATTCTGCGGTGATCTGGATATAGCTGTTCCACTGCTGCAAAAAGCGGTTTTCCGCCTGCATCAGCTTGATGTCCTCCAGCCCCTGCACGCTCTCCACCAGCACCGCGTTGCGCAGGGTCGATTCATGTGCCGACTGCTTCGCCAGCGCCGCCAGCTTCTTCTGCAGCAGCAGGCCGGGCAAAACCATGATCACCGCGGCAACCGGCGCGATCCACGCCAGCTGCGGGGCGATGATCGCCAGCACGACAACAAACAGCAGGAAGAAGGGCAGATCGACAATGGTGGAGATGGTGGAGGAGGTCACCATCTCGCGGATCTGCTCCAGCTCGCGCAGCTGTGAGATAAAGCTGCCGGTGGAGCGCGGAATCGCGCTGTTGCGCAGCCGCAGGGCGTGGCCGAATACGCGGTCCGAGACGCGCAGATCCGAGCGCTTGCCCAGCAGATCCATAATGTGCCCGCGCGCCACGCGCAGCACGAAGCCAAACAGGGTGGCAATGAGCACCCCGATGGTCAGGACGTAGAGCGTCGGATAGGACTGGGCGGGGATCACCCGGTCGTATACCTGCATGGAAAAGACAATCCCCGAAAGCGACAGCACGTTGATAAACAGCGCGGCGAGCATCACCCAGCTGTAGGGGCGCAGGTCGCGCATTACCAGCCGGTAGAGCCAGTCCGGACGGTATTTCGAGATATAGGCGTCCACCCGGCTGTCCTTCAGCGCCGCCAGCGGCCTGAGAGCGATAACGTGACGGATGGCGGGCAACATCCCCGTCATCGACAGCCTGTTGGTGTAGGTCTGGTCGTCGAAAAAGCTGACCTCCAGCGTATCGTCGCCGTCGAAGTGTTCGATCACCCCGATCCTGCCGTCGTTCAGCGCCACGACTACCGGCAGACGCCAGCTGTTGAGCGACGCCTTATCGGCTGTGAGCAGCTGAAACGACAGCCCCGCCTCACGGGCAAGCTGAGTAAGAGCGGGTACCATCGGTTTGCCTTTTAGCCACGGCGCGCCCGCCAGCAGGGCGCCTGGGGAGCAGGCGACGCGGTAGCGCGTGGCGACAAAGCCAAAAGCCTGCGCCCACTGGACCAGGGCTTCATCCGTCATGTTTTCACCTTGCGGAATCTCACGCTGCTTCATGGCTGGATCTCCACGGTCTGGATGGTGCGGTTATCAAGGTCAAACGCATGACGCAGCTGCCCGGTGTTGTAGAGGCAGTTGAGCTGCAGCTGGTGCAGCTGGCCGAGGGTCTGCTGCTGGGTGAAACGTGCCTGATAGACCTCCTGCTCGGCGTTGAGCACGTCGAGCAGCGGGCGTGAGCCCAGGTCAAGATACTGCTGCTGGTACAGCTCGCGGGTGCGGGCGCTGAGCGCCTCCTGGCGGCCCTGAATCTGCAGGGTACTGAGCAGGCTCATCACCTGGCTGCGCGCCTCCAGCAGCTTCTGGCGCACCTCAAGCCGGGTGCGCTGGATGGTGGACTGCGCCGCTTCCACCGCGTGTCCGGCGGCGTTACGCCGGGCGGTGAGGCCGCCGCCCTGATAGAGCGGCATCTGCACTTTCACCCACGCGGAGTACTGGGTGCGATCCCGCGTTTCGTTTCCCGCGTAGCGGTCGTTGAGGTAATGGCGCACCTCCGGCTCCAGCGAGACGGTGGGCGTCATCTGCGCGTCAGCATAGTCAAGGTTGGCCTGGGCGACGTTGGCCTGCGCCCATGCTGCTAACACCGCGGGAACCAGACGATCGTCCGGCTCGGCGACGTCGCAGCTGCGGGCCAGCTTTTGCGGAAAATCGTTTCCTACCTCGTTCAGTGAATTCCAGCCGAGAAAACTCATCAGCGTGGCGCGGGCGCTGTCCAGACTGGCCTGGTACTGCATCAGCTGGGCGCGGGCCCCTTCGATGCGGGCATCGGTCTGTACCACGTCAGAAAGCGAAGTCGCCCCTTCGTCGTTACGCTGGCGGGTCAGCTTGCCAATCGAGGAGAGGGCGTCGAGCTGCTCTTTGGCGGTGTCGACCATCTGTTGCCAGGTTTGCACCTGCACCATGGCGATGGCGGTATCATGGGCGATGGTATCGATGCTCACCAGCACGTTCGCCTGCTGCTGGGCCACTCCGGCGCTTTCGGCACGCACCTGGCTTGCCACTTTGCCAAAGTCATACAGCATCTGGGAGAGAGAAAGAACCAGCGACGGGGTAAAGCCGTTATCGTCGCCGTCATGGCTGTAGCCGTTGTCCATACCGGCATTAATCTGTGGATAGTATTTTGATTTCGCGACGTCCACCTCTTCGCTCTGCTGGTAGAGTTTTCCCACCGCTTCGCTAATCGCCGGGTGCCAGGTCACGGCGCGGTTAACGGCGTCGCTCAGCTGCAGCGTGCCGGGGGCGGCATTGCCCGCGACAGGCGCCACGCGGCCATTCAGTGAGGGGAGTTCCTGCGTTTCGCGAAGTTGTCCGGTATTGATCGTTGCCGCCGGGTTCGCGCAGAGAGCGGGTACAGAGATCAGGCAGCACGAGAGCCACCAGTAAGGCATCTTCATTCCCATGTCATGTCCCTAATAAAATAAGTACAGCTTTATTGTTTATGCCCGGGCGCTGTGCGCCCGGGTCAGGTACTACAGGTGCTATCAGGTAACGATGTGGTGCTGGTTGACTAACTCGTCGTAGGTGGTCTGAACGCCATCAAGCGTAACGAGTGCACTATTAGCGTAGGTGGTTCCTGTCCCATCACGGTCGATGGAGATCACGGTATTGCCATTACTATTAGTAACATGGAGATAATTACCGAGCGTTGAGGCACTACCGTTCCAGCCCACCAGCAGATCGCCGATGTCGATTTTGTCCCCCTGAGCCAGCGAGAAGTTGGTCCAGTGATCGCCAGTGCTGTTCCCCGCCGTGGCGTTGCCTGCGGTGCTGTTCAGCACCTGGTAAATCAGCGTATCGCCGTAGGCCGTACCGGTTATGACGTCGTTATGTTCAGAGCTGATGAACTGCGGCGCCATATTGATGGTCAGCGTGGCGCTGTCCGTTTTCCCGTTGGCATCGGTCAGGGTGTAGTTGAAGGTCTCCTTCGAGGTGATGGATGAGAGCGACACCCCGGTATTGAGGGTGTAGGTGTAGTGGCCGTCCGCGCCAATCGCCAGCGTGCCGTAATGGCCCACCACGTTCACCGTGGTGCTGCCGGTATACGGATCCAGCGTGGTGGTCACGCCGTTATACCCGGTAATGCTTACGCGGGTGTCCACCGAGTGCAGCTGATCCATCGCCCCGGCGGAATCCGTGCCGTCGAAGATGTTGCCGTCAACCGTGTGGCCACTGGTCGCGTCGAACTGGCTGAGCGAGTAGGTGGTGCCGTTGACGCTTGGGGTAATGGTGATGGTGCCCACGCTCAGCCCCGGTACGCTGCCGGTATAACTCAGCGTATAGGTCCCGGCGCTCAGGTCCAGCCCGGTCAGCGGAACGTCGATACTGCCGCCGAGCAGCGAACCGCCGCTGAAGGAGCCGTTACGGATCACCCCGTTGGCGTCGCTGATCGCCCAGTTCACCGTCAGACCGCCCAGCGCCAGCAGCGAGGAGACGCTAAAGTGCAGCGACGCGTTATGCAGCGCGGTGTTTGGATCCACCACAAAGGTGCCGCTTCCGCTGCCCTGGGTGGACGAGAACAGCGCCGTCGTCCACTGGGCGCTGCCGACGGTGGTATCGGAGTAGGTCGACGTGTGGTGTACCGAGGTCACGTCCATCGCGGCGCTGACGTCGTTAACCGCATCCATCGCCCGCGCGGTTGGGGTGATGTTAAGCGTCGCCGTATCCTTCGACCCGTCTGGCGCGGTGATGGTGTAGACAAACGTATCCGGGGTGCTGATATGGTCCGCGCCCATGCCGCTCTTCAGGGTATAGGTGTACTGGCCGGACGAATCGATGGTCAGCGTGCCGTATTCCCCCTGAATGGTGGTGGTGCCACTGCTGTTGACCGCCACGCCGTTCACTTCCGAGACCACCGTTCCTGCCGGAACCGGGTCATTGGTCAGCACGTCGCCCGTGGTTGTCTCGCTGATACTCGCCACGCTGTAGACATGATCCTGCAGAACGCTCAGCGTATAGCCCGTCAGCGCGGTGATCCCCGCCGCGGTATTGAGCAGGAACAGATACTCCCCGGCAGGCAGGTTCAGCGTCAGCTGAGGTGACGTGCCGCCCAGCAGCGGGGCGCGCAGCCAGCCCGACTCAACGCGAACCTGCTCGAAGGTTTGGGTGGCGTTGTTGAACTTATAGACGTACAGATCGAACACCGACGCCAGCGCCACGCCGCCTACGGAGGCCTGGATGGTCATGGTGCGGGTGGTGCCTTCCTCCACGTTGTAGATGATCGGGTTGGTCATGTCGTCCAGCAGGTTCAGCCCGAGCGTGTTGCCGAGATTGATCCCCACCAGGGTAAAGCCGCTTTGCGACGAGGTACCGTTGTCGATGGCGTGTACGCTGGTGTCGAAGGTCAGGGAAGCCGTATCGTCAACGGCGACAATGCCGTTCGTTACGCCGCCCGCGCCGAGCGACAGCACGAGGTTTGCCGACGCGCTGATGCCGTTATGGGTAATGGTGTAGGTGAAGCTCTCCGTGCGGCCTATCACCGCGGCGCTGGTGTCGGTGAGGTTATAGGTGTAGCTGCCGTCGCGGTTAATGGTCAGCGTACCGTACTGCCCCTGTACGACCGTGCCGTCAGCGTTCACGCTGGTGGTGACCCCCAGCGCGTTGGTGACGGCGGAGACCGTCGTGCCTGCCGGGGCGTTGTCGCTCCCCGCGGTTGGGTCGGTATCGAGGATCACGTTGCCGTTCAGGCTGGTGTCGCCGGTGACGGTGCCCGCGCTGGTCTCTTTCACCGCCACGTCGAGGCTGGTGTACGAGCCGGTGGCCAGCAGGTTGGTGTTATAGCTCAGCACGCGATAGTCACCGTTAGCCAGCCCGGTGAGGTTCAGCGATACGCCGGTGGCCCCCAGTGTCAGCAGGTCGGCGAACTGCGGCTGGCCGGTATCGACCACCGTGGTCCAGGTGCCGTTAACGCTGTCGAAACGCTGCACCACCAGCTCAAGGGTGTTGAGCAGAGAGAGCACGGCGCCGGTGGCGTTGGCATTCACCACGATGTCGGCACTGCCGCCGCTGCCTACCGTGAAGTCCACCTGAGCGGTGTCATTCCCCAGCAGCGTCAGGACATTGCCCACCGCACCCACCAGCAGGAAGCCGTAATCGCTGTACTGGCTGTTGGTGACGGTGGCGGTGGTGCTGAGATCCAGCTCTTCGACGTTATTGCTGGCGGAGAGCGGCACCACTGGCGCGAGGGCTGAACCCGGCTGCGAGGTATT
The DNA here is from genome assembly GCF_001030225.1 of Enterobacter sp. BIDMC92. Taxonomy (NCBI): domain Bacteria; kingdom Pseudomonadati; phylum Pseudomonadota; class Gammaproteobacteria; order Enterobacterales; family Enterobacteriaceae; genus Enterobacter; species Enterobacter sp. BIDMC92. The sequence goes on along the minus strand of NZ_KQ087598.1, from coordinate 3,687,631 downwards.
CCCCGCGGCATCGGTGGCGGTGATCTGCAGCGTCTGACCTTCCGTCTGTTTGTTGAGGAAGGTGTAACTGTAGGTCCCGTTGCTTCCCGCGGTGGTGGTCACTGTGGTGCCGTCAGCAAGACGGATGGAGACGGTGCTGCCGGCCTCCGCGTTGCCGGTCAACACGCTGCCGTCGGCGTTGAAGGTGCCCGTCGGCGCCGTTGGGGCGGTGAGATCGACGATCACGGTGGTCGCGCCGGAGACCGGGCTGGTACCGGCGCTGTTACTCGCGGTGGCGGTAAAGGCGTGAGCGCCTTCACCTAACGCCGGAGTGGTGAAGCTCCAGTTGCCCGAACCGTCGGCCACCACGGTGCCCATTGACACGCCGTTGTTATACAGCGTGACGGTGGAGCCCGCCAGGGCCGTCCCGCTCAGGGTTGGCGTGGTGTCATCAGTGGTTTTGCCGTTGGTCAGATTGCCGGTCACGGTGCCCACGTTATCGTTGATGCTGGCGATAACCGGCGCGTTCGGGATCGGCGTAACAGGCGCGGTGACCGAGGCGCTGAGGCTGGCGTTACCCGCCTTGTCGGTGGCGTAGACCAGCAGGGATTCACCGTCGGTCTGTGCCGGGGAGATGGTCGCGTTAAAGTTGCCGCTGCCGTCCGCCGTTGCGGTACCGAGCACCGTGCCGGTGCTGCTGGTGATGGTGACGGTACTGCCCGCTTCGGCGGTACCGGTCACGTGCGTCCCGTTGGTGATGACCGCAAGGCTGCCCGGTGCGCCAGGCGCGGTCAGATCCACCGTTATGGTGGTAGGGGCCGATGCCACGCTGGTGTTGCCCGCCGCATCCGTGGCGGTGGCGGTAAAGGTATGAGAGCCTTCCGCCAGTGTGGTGGTGGTTTGCGGCAGCGTCCAGTTGCCGTTGGCATCAGCGGTGACCGTGCCAACCAGGGTAGCACCGTCGTAGATGCGCACGGTGGCATTGGCTTCCGCGGTACCGTTCAGCGTCGGACGCGCGTCGTTGGTTGGGTTGCCGCCGGTTATCGGTCCGGTGATGCTGCCCACATCATCCACGACCGAGCTGATGACCGGCGCCGCTGGCGCGGTGGCATCGACGTTGATCACATACCCGGTGGTGGGGGTGCTGGCGTTGCCGGCCGCATCCGTGGCGGTGAAGGTCAGGCTGTGCTGGCCGTTCGCGAGCGGTGTGGTTGGCGTAAAGCTCCACGCCCCACCGGTGGCGGTCACGCTGCCAATCTGCACGCCGTTATCGAAGATTTTCACCGTCGCGCCCGCTTCCGCCGTACCGGTCAGGGTCGGCTGCGCGTCGTTGGTTAATCCGCCGTTGGCGATCGGCGTGGCGGCATTACCGACGTCATCCACAATGCTGCTCAGCGAAGGCTGCGCAGGCGGTGTGGTGTCGATAGTCAGGCTGAAGGTTGCTGACGGAACGCTGGTGTTGCCTGCCGCATCCGTCGCGCGGGCCGTGAAGCTGTGCGCGCCCGTCGCCAGGGTGGTGTTAAGCAGAATACTCCAGCTTCCGCTGGCATCCGCGGTGCCGGTTCCCACAAGTGTTGCACCTTCATAGATATTGACGGTGGCAAACGGCTCGCTGGTTCCGACAAGGCGCGGCACGGTGTCGTCGGTGGTCTGCCCGGAGCTGAGTGCGCCGGTGATACTGCCCACATCGTCAATCGCCTGGCTGATAACCGGCGCGTTTGGCGGGGTAGTATCCACCACCAGGGTGAAGCCAGAGGAGGCCGGGCTGACGTTGCCCGCCGCATCGGTGGCCGTGGCAGTCCAGGTGTGGCTGCCATTCGCCAGCGGTGTGGACGGCGTAAAGCTCCATGCGCCGCTGCCGTTCGCCGTGGCGGTGCCGACCGGCTGACCATTCTCGTAAATCGTAATGGTGGCATTGGCCGCCGCCGTGCCCGTCAGCGTTGGCGTGGTGTCATCGGTGCTCTGGCCGGAGGTGAGCGGGGCCTGCACGCTGCCGGCATTGTCCGCCGCGGTGGAGATCACCGGTGCTGACGGGGCGACCGTGTCCACCGTCAGGTTAAACGGTGCCGTGGTGGCGCCCGTGTTGCCTGCGGCGTCGGTGGCGTTGAAGGTGATGGCGTGCGACCCTTCGGCGAGCGCGGTGCCCGGGGTAAAGGTCCAGTTCCCCTGAGCGTTGACCACCGCGGTGCCAATTTCGCTACCGTCCACAATGATATGCACCGTGGAACCGACTTCGCCCGTGCCGTTGAAGGTTGGACGCGCATCGTTGGTGCTGTTACCCGACGTGAGCGTACCGGTGACCGGGCCGACATCGTCAATCACGCTGGTGATCCCCGGTGCGGAAGGGCCCGTGGTATCGACAGTGAAGACGAAGACCGGCGAGTTGGCGGAGACGTTCCCGGCGGCATCGCTGGCGTTGATACGGATGTTATAGCTGCCATCCCCCAGCGCCGGGTTAGGGGTAAAGCTCCAGTTGCCGTTGCTGTCTACCGGGGCGGTGCCAATTTCCACGCCGTTGTTCAGAATGTGGATGGTGCTGCCCGCGGTACCTCTCCCGGTGAGGGTTGGCGTCGCGTCATTGGTGACCTGGCCGGTCGTGAGATTCCCGACAATTCCGCCCGCCGCGTTGTCGCTGACGGTATCAAGCACAGGAACCCCGGGAGCCGTCAGGTCGACCACCACGCCCCAGGTATTGGAGACCTGGCTGACGTTACCCTGCGGATCGGTGGCGATAGCGGTAAAGCTGTGCAGCCCTTCACCGAGGGCGGTTTCAGGGGTAAACGACCATGCGCCGGTGCCATCCGCGGTGACCACGGCAATCTGCGTGCCGCCATCGAAGATCGTCACGACGCTGTTCGCATCTGCCGTACCGGTAATCGTTGGCGTCGCGTCGTTAGTCGGATCGCCGCTGACCACGGTGGTGGGGGCGTTGCCGACATTATCGGTGACGTTGGTGATCACCGGTGTGGTGGAGAGCGTATCAACCACGATGGTAAAGCCCGTCGAATCTCCGCTCTGGTTTCCGGCCGGATCGGTCTCGCGGATGGTCAGGACGTTATTACCCTCAGCCAGCACAGGCGTCGTGTAACTCCAGGTGCCCGTGCTGCCGACTTGCGTGGTCCCCAGCAGCACGCCGTTGCTGTAAACGGAGATGGTATCGCCCACCGCGCCGGTGCCGGTAAGGGTCGGCTGGTTGTCGTTGGTGGCCTGGCCGCTGGTCAATGGGCCGGTGCCCGGCGCGACATCATCAATCACCGCGCCTATGGTTGGGGTGTCTGGGGCGGTGAGGTCGATGGTCACCGTGGCGGCCGGGGAACGGCCACTGGTGATTAAGTTGGCCGTGGTAGTCGCTTCAAAGAAGTGATCGCCAGCGCTCAGCGGTACGAGCAGCTGATAGCTCCATGTGCCGCCTGACCCCACCAAAATTGTGGTCAGCGGGATCAAACTGCCGTCCAGGTAGAGCGTGACGAGACTGCCGGCAGGGGCCGTTCCGCTGATGACCGGGGCGGTATCGTCCGAGGTTTTACCCAGTACGTTGCCCGTTACGTCCCCGATATTGTCAGTGATGTCGGTGATGATCGGTACATCCGGCAGACCTGGCAACGTACCGGTAACGGTATAGCTCGCGCCGGGGCTGCCGTTGCCTGCCTCATCGGTGGCGATCACGGTCAGCGTTTTACCGTCCTGCTGGGCCGGGCTGAGTGCGATGGAGAAGCTGCCGTCAGCGGCGGCGACACCGGTCCCAATGACCACATTACCGTCTTTTACGGTGATGGTGGCACCTTCTTCCGCCGTACCTGTCAGTGGCGTGCCCTGCGCGGCCACGTTGATATTGACCGGGTCTGCCGGCGCGACGGTATCCACCGTTACGCTAAGCGGAGCTGAACTGCCGGAGGCGTTACCTGCCGGGTCAACCGCAGAGACGGTAAAGGTGTGGGGGATATCCGACAGCGTACTGCCCGCGGTCCAGCTCCAGCTGCCATCCGGCTGTACCGTCACCTGCACAGGTGATGGCGTGCCATCCACGGAGACAATCACCGTGCTGCCCGGCTCGCCTGTACCGGTGAGGGTTGGCGTGCTGTCGCGGGTGTAAAGCGTGCCGTTTGCGAACTGGCTGTCTGAGATCGCGTTAATCTGCGGTATTTCAGGCGCAACGGTATCCAGCGTGACGGTAAAGACCGGGCTGGTGGCGCTGACGTTACCCGCCGCGTCAACGCCCGCCACGGTGATGTTAAGCGGACCGTCGGTCTGGGCCGGCAGGGTGAAGGACCATTCGCCATTGGTTACGTCAACACGTCCCACCTCGGCGCCGTTGTTATAGACGATCACCTTCTCGCCGTTGACGCCGGTTCCGCCGACGGTAGGCGTGGCGTCCGTGATCGTACTGCCATTTGCTCCGCCGCCGACGGCACCAATGACCGGAACGTCCGGTGCCACGGTATCAACGGTAATCGTAATGCCGGGTGAGGTGGCCGAAACGTTGCCCGCCTCATCTGTCGCCGTGGCGGTAAACTGGTGGCTTCCCTCGTCAATATCGCTCTCAGGACGCCAGCTCCAGTTGCCATTGCTGTCTACGGTGACGCGACCCACTTCGGTGGCAGGCTGATTATTAATGCTGTCATAAATAATAATCACGTCGTTTGCCGTACCGGTGCCGCTGAGTACCGGACGCGGATCGTTCGTCGTTTCGCCATCGGCAACCGGGCCGGTTATCTGGCTCACGCTGTCGGTGACGGTAGGTGCATCAGGCGTGGCCGGTGCGTCGGTATCAATGGTGATGGTCACCGGCTGGGACGGGGCGCTTTCATTGCCCGCGCCATCCTTGTTGGTGACGGTGAGGGTGATGTCATAGGTGCCGTTATCCAGCGGGGTCGCTGGCGTCCAGCTCCAGTTGCCGTCGCTGCCTACCGGGACCTCATCAACTTTGACGCCGCCGATATAGATAGCGACGGTATCACCCGCCTCCCCGGTGCCGCTCAGCGTTGGGGTGGTATCGCGGGTAACTTCTCCCGGATTCAGCGCGACCTCGGTAGTGCCGCCGTCCGGATTGACGGTTACGGCCGGGGTATCCGGCGTAGCAGGCGCGACGGTGTCCACCACCAGCTCGAACGGATCGGAGACGGTGGTGTTCCCGGCGGCATCCGTGGCATGGACGGTGATCGAATGCGGGCCATCGGTGAGCGGAGTCGTTGGTGTAAAGCTCCAGCCGCCATTGCCGTCGAGGTCAGCGGTACCGAGCAGGGTATCGCCGTCATAGATGGTGATAATGGTACCCGCTGGCGCGCTGCCCTGCAGCTGCGGTAGGGTGTCATCCGTGGTATCGCCACTGCTGAGCGGGCCCTGCACGTCGCCCACGCTATCGGTCACGGTGGCGATGGTCGCGGCAGGCGGCGGCGTGATATCGACGGTAAAGGTAAAGCCGCCGGAAGGTGAACTGCTGTTACCTGCCGCATCGGTCGCGACGACGGTTAAGGTATGTGAGCCATTGTTAATCGGGGTGGCGGGGGTAAAGCTCCATGCGCCGTTGCTGTCGGCGACCGTCGTGCCAATGCTGTTACCGTCCAGACGAATGGTAACCGTCGCGCCCGGTTCGGCGGTGCCGTTGAGCGTCGGGGTCGGGTCGTTGGTGGTTTCACCCACGTCAAGCGCACCGGTGCGGCCTTCAACATTGTCCACCACCTGCGTAATGACCGGCGTGCCAGGGGCGACGCTGTCGACCGTAATACTCCAGGTGTTAGAGGTTCCACTGACGTTGCCTGCCGCGTCGATGGCTTTCGCACTCAGCACATGGCCGCCTTCATGCAGATGCACGCTTGGGGTAAAGCTCCACTGACCGGAATCCGGAATGATAAATGTGCCGATTTGATCGCTGCCGCTGTAGATATAGATCCGCGTGCCCGCCTCGCCGGTGCCGCTGATGGTTGGCGTTGCATCGTTGGTCAGCCCGCCCTGAGTGATGGTGCCCGTGGTGCCCGGGACGTCATCGACAACTGAGACAATCACCGGGGTTTGCGCCGGGGTAATGTCCGGCGCGAGAGCTGGCGTGGTTGGCCCGGTATTACCGGCAGGGTCGGTTGCATCTGCGGTCAGGGCTTCACCGTTGGCTTTTGGCGGATTCAGCGTCACGCTAAAGTTGCCCTGGTCGTCGGTAACGGCCTGGCCGACAATGACATCCCCCTGGCGAATGGTTACGGTGCTGCCCGCTTCTGCGGTTCCGGTAACGGTGGTGCCATCGCCGGAAACCACCACGTTGTCCGGTGCCAGAGGAGCGGTGTTATCGGGTGCTGTGGCCGTGTTCGGCAGGCTGGCATTGCCGGCGCCGTCGGTCGCGATGACGGTCAGCACCTCACCGTTGGTCTGGGCCGGGCTGATTGGCGTGCTGAAGGTGCCATCATCATTGGCGGTGGTTGTGCCGATAACCGTGCCGTCCGGCCCTTTAATGGTGACGGTGCTGCCAGCTTCCGCCGTGCCGCTGACGCTTTGTCCGTCCTCCGAGACCTGCAGGTTGCCAGGTGCCTGAGGCGGGGTGGTGTCTGTGGCGGTGACGGTGGCGGCCGGGCTCTGGTTACCTGCGGCGTCGGAGGCCACGACAGAGATCTCCTGACCGTTGGTTTGCGCAGGCGTCAGCGTGGCAACGAAATTACCGTTACCGTCTGTCGTCGTGCGGCCGATCTCAACGCCGTCGCTGTTGGTGATCACAATGGTGCTGTTAGGCTCGGCGGTGCCGGTGATCTGCGTGCCCTCAGGGTTAAGGGCAATGACAGGCATGGCTGGCGGAGTGGTATCCACAATGAAGGTGATCGGCTGCGACATCGCGCTGGTGTTACCGGCCGCGTCGGTGACCTGTACGGTGATCGAGTGGGCCCCCTCTGCAAGCGGGCTGTCTGGCTTGATGCTCCAGGTGCCGTCAGGCTGGACCTTAATTGTGCCCACCAGTACGCCATTATCGTAGAGGGAGATGGTCCCGCCGGGCTCGCCTCGCCCTGCCAGAATCGGTTGAGAGGCATCGGTGAACAGGCCAGAGGTAATCGCCCCTTTAATGAGGCCCGTATCATCGTTCAGCACAATCGCAGTCGGGGTGCCTGGCGCGGTGAGATCGACAGTAATGGTGTAGACCGGGGACGCCGGACCGGTGTTACCGGCGGCGTCCGTTGCCCGGACGGTAAGCTGATGCGTGCTTTCGCTGAGATCCACCGGCGGAGTGAAGGTCCAGACGCCGTTGCTGCCGGTAACCGCCGTGCCAATGGCGACAGAGCCATCATAAATGGTCACCGTGGAGCCCGCCTCTGCGGTGCCGCTGAGTTGTGGTCGCCGATCGTTGGTGCTGCCGCCGTTACTGATTGATCCGGTCACCGGATCGACATCATCCGTTGCGCTGGTGATAACAGGTGCGCCTGGCGCGACCGTATCCACGATAAAGTTAACGGCACCGGATGCCGGGCTGGTATTGCCTGCCGCATCGGTGGCGGTGGTGGTGATGGTGTGGCTGCCGTTGGCGAGATCGCTGGTGGGGGTAAAGCTCCAGCTCCCTTTGGCATCTACTTTGGTGGTGCCAATCTGCTTGCCGTTATCGTAAAGGGTGATGGTGCTGCCGGGCTCGCCGATGCCGCTGAAGGTCGGGCGGGCATCATCAGTACGCTGGCCGTTTTCCAGCGGGCCAGCCGTGGCGCCCGCATCGTCGTTCACGATCAGGATATCCGGGGCATCCGGCGCGGTGGTGTCCGGGGCGGTCACCGTCGTGCCCGGGCTGGTATTTCCCGACGGATCCGTTGCGGTGGCGGTGATCTGTTCGCCGTTGGTCAGCGGTGTTCCCAGGTCGACGGTGAATTTACCATCGCTGCCAGTTTTGCCGGTGCCGATCACGTTGCCGTTGGCGTCTTTCAGCGTGATGGTGCTGCCAGGTTCGGCGCTACCGGTGACGGTTTTACCGTCCGCAGAGAACTGAAGGCCGGTTGGGGCATTCGGCGGCGTGGTATCCGGATCGGAAGGGTTTGTCGGCGTGCCGGGGTTCGAGTTGTTGTCATCGTCACCTCCACCACCACCGCCTCCGGTGCTTGCCGCCGCCGCGATGCCGCCCGCGGCGACAATGCCACCCAGTACCCATGGCCAGATGGCGGCACCACCGGCATCACTGCCTGACGCCGCAAGCAGGACGTCTGTAGAGGCAATGGATTCATAGGTGGCCGCACCGGCGGGATCCTGGACCCACCACAGCACCCCTTCACTGTCCTGCAGAACCAGCTGGCTCGCCCCCTGCGCATCGGTGACGTAGAAATTTTTAAGTGTAATCACCTCGCCGGAGTGGAGCGTGATCACCAGATCGTTACCGCTGCGGGCGAAATCGGCCACATTAGCTCGCTCAACCTTAAGCTCAACGATAGAGGAATGGTTCAGGGTTACCTGAGTGCCTTCCGTGGTGGTTTCCACACCGGTAAGTTTCGATATAACAGAGATTTGGCTCATTTATTTTTGACTCCAGCAGCGTTGTCGTGAACGGCGAGCGAGATGAGCCATCTGCGTGAAGGGTAAAGCGCGCTCCCGGCGGAGTGGCTGTTATAAAGCAGCACTCACCGTTATTTTTAGGGCGCACGATGCCCGCCAGGATTCAGAGTGGCAACATCAGAGCGAATCTAATGACATATGAAAGCGATCAGTTTTAATTCGTGTTTTGCGTCGTATAAAACCCTGTAATTAATAGAGGAATTGGTTTTTGAGGATATAAAAATGATATAGCCAGAAAACTCTGAATCTGCAACTTAAGCGTTGGGAAATAACGAGGTAAAAATCAAAGGTGTATTAATGCATTCATGTTGTTTATAAAATCACTTATCTATCTTTATGTTTTTAAACATCTTTGTGTGAAGGCCAGGCGCTGTTTAATCCTGTTTTGATGTAGTGTGATAATTGGTAGGGAGGCGGGTTAAAAATAATTAAAAACGGTACTATTTAATCGTGCTTAATGTGCATTTAAGTTAGGGTAACGTTTTTGATATAAGATATATTATGTTACTTGAAAAATGAAATATATTTTCATGCCCGCTTGAATTTCTGCTATCACGCGAAACGAATAACATTAAGAAGACAAAAATGAATATAACCTGATTCATTTTCACTGCGGCGATAACGTCAGCCTGATGTTAAGACAGTAAAAAAATGAACCGGAAAATGAATAAAAATCATCAGCCGGGCGTTTACTGATGTCACTCTCTTTTGACTCAGGAGCTTACTATGAATACCACCTCGTTTCGTCTTGTCCCGCTGTTGATTTTTTCCCTGCTGTCTCCGCTGGCGCTGGCCATGGGCGATAATAGTACCGAGAGCAAAACGCCTGACTGTCCGTCCGGACAGGTGTATGACAGCGCCACGCAGAAATGCGTGCCGGACAAGAGCAGCAGCCTCAGCGACCAGGACAAAACCAACTATGCGTACCATCTCGCGAAAAAAGGAGAGTACCAGGCGGCGCTGAACCTGCTGGATTCCCTGAAAAACGGCAACACGGCAGAAGCGTGGAACTATCGCGGGTATGCCACCCGTAAGCTTGGCCGCACGGATGAAGGGATTGGTTACTACCAGCGTGCGCTGGCTATCGCCCCGAATTATGCCAAAGCCCGGGAATACCTCGGCGAAGCGTGGATGGTGAAAGGACGGCCTGACCTCGCGAAAGAACAACTGAAGGTGATTGCCGGTATTTGTGGCCACTCCTGCGAGGAGTACCGTGACCTGCAGGCCGCCATCAACGGACATCCGGAATCCTGATTTTCTCGTGGAGGGAAAACCCATCGCTAGCCGTGAGGTTCGTCAACAGCTTGCCGCACACCTGCCGCGCCTCTGGCGCTATGGGCTGGTGTTGTCGCGAAACCGGGATATCGCCGAAGAGCTGGTTCAGTCCACCTGCGTGCGCGCGCTTGAAAGAAGCAGCCAGTATACGCCGGGTACACGCATCGACAGGTGGCTGTTCGCGATCCTGCACTCCATCTGGATCTCTGAGCTTCGGGCACGGCACGTTCGTCAGGGGCAGGGGTTTGTCGCCAGCGACGAGCTTCTGGCGCCGGACACCCGTGAGCAGGCTGAGACGCGCCTGCATTACCTGAAGGTGATGCAGCGCGTTAACGCGCTGCCTGAAGCCCAGCGAAACACGGTATTTTTGGTTTATGTCGAAGGCTTTACCTACCAGGAGGCGGCGGACACCCTGGCGGTGCCAGTCGGTACCGTGATGAGCCGGCTGGCCACGGCACGGGCAAGGCTTGCCAGATCCGTCGATGTATTGCCTCCGGTCAAGGAGAAACGCTCTTGAACTCGCACCGTTTTACACCGCCCTATAACGACGAAGCTATCGTGGCATGGATAGATGGCGAGATGTGTTGCGCCGACGCGCAGCAGTTTGAAGAACAGTTGAAACGTGACGAACGCCTCTCCGGGCGGACCGCCGAGCTGATGAAAAGCAGCGAGGATTACGCCGGGGCGTTTGCCTCCCTGCTGGACGACGCGCCTTTGGCAGAGATGGAGGCGCGTCTGGCGGCACTTCCCGACCCGCAGGCCTCCACGCCGCCCGGCGTCAGCAGGCGGGCGCTGATTGCCGCCTCGGTCAGTTTTTTGCTGGTGGGGTCCGGGCTGGGGTATCTGCTGCGTCCCGCTTTCGCCCCTGACGATGAGAACGCCCATATCCGCGACCTTGAAGCACAATATATGTCCCTGTACAGCGTGGAGACCCTGCTGGATATGGACAGCGCCGCGCCGGTCCTGCAGCGCGGGCTGGAACGGGCCGCGCAGGATATCGGTATAAAACTGCAGATGGCGCAGCTAACCCTGCAGGGAGCAGAGCTTAAAATGGTGCGCATGCTGCGCTATGAAACCACCTCGATCGCGCAGGTTGCGTGGATCAACGCCGACTACGGCCCGATGGCGCTCTGCATCTCTCCTGTCGATGAGAAGACAACGGCCTCTTTGCGTCAGGAGCAGCGGCACACTATGAACCTGGCGTGGTGGCAGGATGCGGGCTACCAGTTTGTCCTGATTGGCCGCAACCCGTCGTCTCACCTGCGGGAAAACGCGGAACAGCTGCAGCGCGCGATCTCAGGATGACGGCACCGTGTTCGTCTGTATCGCAATGGCGATGGCAATCCGATCGTCAACGACCAGCGCGAATTTATCCATCCCGTAGGACGCGCGAGATATCGCGGTGGTGGCATCCAGCGTGAGGGCCTGCGCATGCGGGTCTTTCACCATCGCCTCCAGGAGCACCGGTCGGGCGATATTGCGTACGGTCAGCGTGCCGAACACCCTGAACCGTCCGGCGCCCTGGGCGACCACCCGGGAGCTGATGAACTCGATAGTCGGGTAATGCTCTGCATCAAAAAACATATCGCTTTTCAGTTGCCAGGTGAGCAGCTTGTTTGAGGCCACCAGGGTTGCCACGGGTATGGTGACGTGGATATGGTCGTCGAGGTCGTTATCCGGATTGAGCGTTACGGCACCCGTCACGCCGCTGAATGTCGCCCAGGAAAGAATACCGCCAAAGGCATGCCACGAAAGCCGAATGGCGGTATTTTCGGTGTCGATAAGGTAGCTTGTGGGGGCAGCTAACGCCCACGGACAAACCAGAATCAGCAATATCACCAGGCGTCGTAGCATCTCAGGATCTCAGTCAGGGGGGCTGGGAGTAAACGCGTCACCCCCGGGATCTATTCGACTTTTTTGCGTCATCAGAGGCGTCTTGTGAGAAGTGTAGACTTCGGGAAGCAAAGCGGCAGGGAATAAAAAAGGCCGCGTGGGCGGCCTTTCGGAGGGGTTACTCAGTGACTTTCTTTTCCAGCTCGCTGGCACCTTCTTTGGTTTTGTTCCAGCCTTTCTCAGCGCCTTCTTTGGTGGCATCCCACCCTTTCTCGGTGCCTTCTTTGGTTTTATGCCAGGCTTTCTGGGAATCTTCGCTGACCTTGCTGCCAAAGCTCTCGCTTTTACCTTCCGCAGCGTGTTTCTGCTTCAGCTTCAGCTCTTCACCTTTGTTCTGCTCTTCATGCAGTTTTTGCTTCGCCTCGTTGGCGTTTGCGTTCGCCGCCGCGACGGTATCGTCAGTTGCATGTGTGGTCGCAGCAAATACTGGAGAAGCCAGCAGAACGGCAGATAATGCGATAATTGTTTTTTTCATAATATCCTCATTTAACGTTATCGGTTATGAGCGTGATTCAGCATGGCACAGACGAAACGGGGTGGCTTTAGGAAAAAACTGTAATGAGATCAATGTGCCGTGATGAACGGTATTTCTCTTGAGGATTATCCAAAGGATAAAACGCCTGTTTCAATGAGGGCGGCAAGGGTCAGGAGAATGAAGAGAATGACGACGATGGGTCTGTACATAGTGAGGTTCCTTCCGGGTTGGGGCGGCTAATCCGTAGCGCTGGGTGGTGTGGATTTTTTATTCTCCATAGGGGAAGGGGAGGTGTCGTTGATGCTGGTCAAATGGAAGGGGGTAACAATATAAAGTACTGGTCAATATCGCAGACGATGCGGCACGCTGGGCGGTGCTTGCCATGCTGAAAGCCAGCACGTGACCCTGAAAGGTATCAGTCTGGTTCGCCCCCGAGTTCAGACGACGTTTGCGAAAAAATGGTCGTCTGAATTTCGGTTGTGACGCTCTGACGGAATGCTTAGATTCATTTTCAATCTATCGAGAGGATATGAATATGAACTTTGCAGACCTCCACAACCCGCATAAACCCCTTCTTATCGCTAACGTCTGGGATGCTGCCAGTGCTGTCGCGGCGCAAGAAGCCGGTTATCAGGCACTGGGAACGTCCAGCGCAGCAATCGCGTCCACACTGGGATATGAAGACGGGCAGGGAATGCCGTTTGATGAGCTATTTTATATGGTCACCCGTATCCGGGCTGTCAGTAAACTGCCATTGAGCGTTGACATGGAAGCAGGGTATGGGGATTCAGCCGAAGAGATAGCAGCCAACCTCAGGCGCCTTGCACAGACAGGCGTAGCAGGCGTTAACTTTGAAGACAGCAGAGTCATAAACGGGGTGCGTCAGCTTGACGATGCCTCTGATTTTTTCCGTATTCTGAGCACAGTATGTGATGCGCTGAGAAGCGAAAATTGTCGCCTGTTTCTGAACATCCGGACTGATACTTACCTGCTCGGGCATAAAGATGCGTTGCAGGAGACAATATCACGGGGTCAGCGCTATAAAGCTGCAGGGGCTGACGGCCTTTTTGTTCCCTGCCTGACGTCAGAGAAAGACATCAGCCTCATTGCAGAGGCAACGGGGCTGCCTCTGAATGTGATGTGCATGCCCGATCTTCCGTCATTCGACAGGCTGAAACGGGCCGGGGTAAGCCGCATTTCAATGGGCAATTTTGTTCATTCGGCCATGCAGTCAACGCTGTCTGACGTTATGCATGCGATCCGATCTCGTCAGACGTTTGAAGGACTTTTTAGTGATGAAAATAACCGATAAGAATTTATGCGATATCTGGTATCAGGCATTACTTGAGCGTGCTTCAGAATATACTGGCGTGTTTTTTGTTGGCGTCAAAACCACGGGCGTATTCTGTATTTCGGTTTGTCGGGCACGAAAACCCAAACGAGAAAATGTCGAGTTCTATAAAGATGCCAAATCTGCCCTTGCGGCCGGCTTTCGTCCCTGTAAGGTCTGCCGACCCGCTGAAAATGCGCACAGCGCGCCATTATTTGTTGAACAGGCGCTTGCGCTTGTCAGGCGCGATATTAAATCTCGCGTAACCGACGCGGAGCTTCGTCAGCATGGCATCAGTCCGGAGCGGGTAAGGCGCTGGTTCCTGCAACATCACGGCATCACTTTTCAGGCTTTCCAGCGAATGCAGCGGGTCAACGTTGCCCTGCAGGAGCTGAAAAGCGGACGCGCGGCGACGGACGTTGCGCTGGACAATGGCTATGAATCCCTGAGCGGGTTTGGTTATACCTACAAGCGGCTTACTGGCGCAGCGCCGACTCAGACAACCCAGGTGATTGTGATTCACCGGTTTACCACCACGCTTGGGCCGATGTTTGTCTGTGCAACAGAGCGGGGAGTGTGCCTGCTGGAGTTTACCGATCGCCGGATGTTAGAAACAGAATTTCGCGATATTCAGCGGTTATTTAACGCCAGAATTGTCACCGGAGAAAACAGCCATACCCGGCAGGCAGTAAAAGAGATTGGCGAGTATTTTGCCGGAACGCGCCGACAGTTTGATCTTTCTTTAGATGCTCCGGGCAGTGATTTTCAACAATCCGTCTGGCAAGAACTGCGTGCAGTTCCTTATGGACAGACATCACACTATCAGGCCATTTCACTGAGGCTTAATAAGCCAAATGCTGTGCGCGCCGTCGCTGCTGCTAATGGGGCAAACCGGATTGCGATTGTGATCCCCTGTCACAGGATAATTGGAAAAGATGGCGCGATGACGGGTTACGGAGGGGGAATTTCACGCAAAGAATGGCTTATTGAGCATGAGAGGAAGAATGTTTAATGGCGTGATGTTTCTGTGTGGCCGGGAAATTTTATGGGCTTTAAGGTCTTCATCAGTCGCTGAGTCTGCATACTTCTCAGGAGCATTTATCCAGCTTAGCGGAAAGCCTTTTCATTCTGTTAAATACTGACTTCAGCTTACGTTTTCCGACGCCGGTGCGGCAGTTACCGTTATGTACTTTTTCAGACCTGACGCCCGTTTAACACCTTTGGGATCCGAAACAAAAGGAAGCCGCAGACGAGGTGAATCGGATACTTTCAGTGTCCAGATATAATCCCCAATAAACCTGAAGTCCACGCTATCGTCAGTAACCTGGAGATCCGCAAAAGTTCCTGTCGAGTACTCATTTCCTAAATGAACAATTTCTTTAAGCCCGTCATGAACGTCAATAAGGGCAATTGTCAGGGATTCTTCAAAAATAATGTCATCCGTCAGAAACAGGATATAGCGCTGTTCATTAACCTGGACTGCTGCTTCAAGCACCTTCCCCGGTACAAGAATGCCGGTGCTTTTACCATTGAGCACAACGTCAGATTGAGCCTGGGATACATCGGTAGCTTCGCGAACCTGAACCAGAGATACTGAATTAACCTGTTGCATAATCACTTCCACAAACGTCCTGTTTCCCATGCAGCAAAAGCACTGCCGACGAAGCCATCGATAGTTGTGCCAACGTCCCCTATTGAATGATAAGGCCGTCTGGCAATTTCTGGTATCCATTGAAGCCTGAATACGCGCAAAGTTGTTCATGCCGGGAACCTGGATTGCATCCTTTCCCAACATTTTTTGTCGTGGCATCGTCTGATCCCAAAATTAGGATAACGCTAAGGTGTATGTTCTGGACGGTACCAAAGGCCAGTATTAGGATTTAGTTCTTCAGCTTAAACAGGGAAAGGTTATGGATACGACCAAACAGTTAAACGGAACATACTTCTTTGATGGAATGAGCGTCGATAAAGAGGAGCTACTTTACTGGCTTCTTCTGGATGAATTTAAAAAGCAGTTTAGTGATGTGATTGACTTGCTGGCAATTGCTTCCATGTTGGTCAGCTTGCCGGTAATTCCTGTTAGCGGGAAACTGGGGGCAGGTGCTGCAACCAGGGGAACAAGCCCGCTTTCTCTTGGGCTTCGTACGCTTACCCGACAGCGTTTTAAGCAGGGCCGTAGAACCATGACCAGGGCAAAACTCTTACGTGGCGAGTGGGCATACACAACCAGTATAGGGGCATACATCGGGAGATGGCTCCCTTGGGTTGGTGCCGTACTGACGGCCTATGACCTTGCTATGATCACCCATAACGTTATCCACCGTTATCAGCTTATCGTTGGGCCAGGAAAAAGGTAATGACAGACAAAGCCACACTCGTCAGGGAACTCATTAAAAAACACTTCTGGGAAATGTCGGACGATACCTCTGTAAGCACAGGGAAACAAAGTGTGCTGCCGGAAGATATGACTGATTTCCTTGAGGAATATTCAGAAAGTCTGGATGTGGATATGTCTGGCTTCGTCTTTAATCGTTACTTCCCAAATGAGGGGATTCGCTTCCTGCCAAATGCGATATTGCCCCGCTATCTTAGAACCGATCATCATGCGCCCGAGCCGTTGACAGTGAGTATGCTTATTGAATCGGCGAATGCGGGTCGCTGGCTTTTTTAACGGTAAGACAGGATAAACCGTGCCATTATCAGCCCTTTCGGGGGAGAATAATGCTGCCAGGTTAATGCTTGCGAGTGATGGCTACAGCGGCCGGAGCCTGCAAACGCTGCGCGAGATTATCGGTGTGAATAATGGAACATAATCCAGGCTGTAGGGTGTTATATCCGCTTGCATAAAGAGGTACAGCGCATCAGCATCCGCGACCGATTAAATGATTTTATGCAGGCGCACTGCGTGGAGCTAGCCGCCGCCCAGGCTGGCAAGAGGTATCCAAAACCGCAATCACTCTGGATGCGACCAGTAGTAGCATTACAGGTTGGCAGATGTACCAGATAACTAAAGGGAACTGATTATGCCACAAGATTTGGAATTTTCGCTTTATCCTCCTGTCTGGCCTGCTGTGGTCTATTTTATTGTATCTATTGTGGTTTTCTTCTTGCTTTATTTGGGGAGGTTAAAAGTTAACAGGCTTCATAAATATCCATTATTTATTGCTTATATGGTATTTGTAATCGCTATTGCATCCATTCAGATTAACATCTTTGCAAATGGCTACGAATTTGTAAGCGGCTTTTTGCATATTAATTTTGATCCCTATCGATATGACTCGGTATATTGGGGATCCTTGTTTTTCTCCATGCTTTACTTGCTGGCGACGCCTAAGAACAATTTTTAGCGTTCCAACTTTAATAGAGACGCGGTAGTTCAACGTGTCGGTTTTAGGGGCTGAGAATATGTTATAAGCAATAGTGGGCTGTCCTATGTGGTTAAGGTTGCGGCCAGCGATCACATGCGCGCCGTGTGGACTGACTCCGCCCTGATAGACGATCCTGCCCTATAGTTTGAGCATAGGAGGAGCGTATGGGCACCCCACGATTTACACCTGAATTTAAGGAAGAAGCCGTCCGTCAGATAACGGAATGCGGTTATTCCGTCGCCGAAGTTTCTGACCGGCTGGGCGTTTCAGCACACAGTTTCTATAAGTGGTTGCGGGCTCTTAAACCCGATAACAGCGAGCAGCATGCCCGTGATTTACTGGAAGCGAAAAGCGAGATCCTGAAGCTCAGGGCCCAACTGAAGCGCACTGAGGAAGAACGGGACATTCTGAAAAAGGCCGCGCGGTACTTTGCAAGGGAGCCCGACTGAAGTACCGCTTTATCAATGAGCACTGCACTGTATGGGGTGTCATGACGATGTGTCGGGTGTAGTGCGTTGTGCGGGCCAATCAGGTCTGGGTCACCGATATTACTTATAGTGTGCCCGGAGTTCAGGGTGAGCATGGATGCTCAAATGAACCACGAGTCTGTCTGGAATATTGAACCGGTAACTCACGATGAGGAGCCCAACAATCCCACCGGGTGTGACGGTGGAGAACCTGAGCGGCAGTGACCTGCGGCATGCCTGCAGGGTGATGTAACCCGCTGACAACGGGGATTGAGGCGAGATCACTAAGCCGAGATGATCCTCAAGGTTGAGTACTGAAAGGCTGAAGAACATGAACCCGTTAATCCGCCTCTGTGGGTTGAAAACGTCACCACGGCCTACGTGATCTGACAGGCCGTGCAGAAGGCACCGACAATGACAGATATGCAATGTCGGACGAAAGTGTTTTGACATGTATGCGAAACACCGGGACAGCAACGCCTATCACACTCGCGTTGCTGACTTCTGCCAACTTGCAGCAAGCAAGGATAAAGAGTGCGACGGGCAGCCTCCTCAGTATGTTTGAGTCCAGACAGGTAAACCGGGGAAGGTCAGCGACGGATGTTAAGGAGGCATGGCTCCGATGACGCGCTGGCTGGCGGAGCTTCCGTAGTAGTCCGCGATGGGGAAAACCCATTACATGGCGAAGGGGAGCAGTTTAGATGTGTTTGCGGTGAGAACTAACTGACCTAATGAGGTGAAGACCTTTGATAATCAGCGAAATGCAACGCAAGCTTGCCACATGGGCAGCCACCGATCCGTCCCGACGGATTGAACGGCTGCTCCGTCTGATAACACGACCAGAATGGCTGGCTGAAGCGGCACGGATCACACTTTCATCAAAGGGGGCACATACTCCCGGCATTGATGGTGTGAATAAAGCAACGCTGCAGCCCAGACTGGCTGTTGAGCTGCAAATCCTCAGGGATGAACTTCTCTCAGGTCATTACCAGCCCTTGCCTGCCAGACGGGTTTACATCCCGAAAAGCAACGGCAAACTGCGACCACTGGGTATCCCCGCGTTGCGGGATCGTATTGTTCAGCGGGCCATGCTGATGGCGATGGAGCCGATATGGGAGAGTGATTTTCATACGCTCTCGTATGGCTTCCGGCCTGAACGCAGTGTCCACCACGCGATCCGCACGGTGAAATTACAGCTCACCGACTGTGGAGAAACCCGGGGACGCTGGGTGATTGAAGGTGATTTGTCCAGCTACTTTGACACTGTACACCATCGACTGCTGATGAAAGTCGTACGCCGCAGGATCAGTGACGCACGTTTCATGGCTCTGCTGTGGAACACCATCAAAGCAGGACATATCGATGTTGGCCTCTTTCGCGCTGCCAGTGAGGGTGTGCCACAGGGCGGCGTAATATCGCCGGTATTGTCGAATATCATGCTCAATGAGTTCGATCAGCACCTGCATAAACGCTACCTGAGCGGGAAGGCCAGAAAGGATCGCTGGTACTGGAATCACAGTATCCAGCGGGGCCGGAGTACTGCAGTCAGGGAAAACTGGCAATGGAAACCTGCCGTTGCTTACTGTCGCTATGCCGATGATTTTGTACTTATCGTCAAAGGCACCAGAGCACAGGCGGAAGCCATCAGGGAGGAGTGTCGTGGCGTGCTTGAAGACAGCTTGAAACTCAGGCTGAACATGGACAAGACCAGAATCACCCATGTAAACGACGGTTTTATCTTTCTGGGTCACAAGATCATCCGCAAACGCAGTCGTTACTGCGATATGCGGGTGGTGTCGACGATCCCGAAGGAGAAAGCCAGAAACTTCGCCGCATCGCTGACGGCATTGTTATCGGGCAATTACAGTGAAAGCAAAGTCGATATGGTTGAGACCCTCAACCGGAAACTGAAGGGCTGGGCCATGTTCTATCAGTTCGTTGATTTTAAGGCCAAAGTCTTCAGTTATATTGACCGAGTGGTGTTCTGGAAGCTGGCTCACTGGCTGGCCCGCAAATACCGTACCGGTATTGCATCCCTGATGAGGTGGTGGTGTAAATCGCCGAAACCAGGTCAGAGCAAAACGTGGGTTTTATTTGGTAAAACCAATAACGGCAAGCTCTGCGGTGAAGTGCTGTACCGGTTGGTGGGGCAAGGCAAGAAGCTGTTCCGCTGGCGACTGCCCGAAGGTAACCCTTACCTGAGGACGGAAACCAGAAACACGTATACATCGCGCTACACTGAAGTGGCAATGGCGTTCGCCAGCGTTTAAATGGAGAGCCGGATGCGCTGAAAGGTGCACGTCCGGTTCGGAGAGGAGAGGCAGGGAAATAGTCCGACTACGCCCTGCCTCTTACTCTACTCCGCACCTGGCAGGGCTGGCTGCATCTGGCGGTGGTTATCGATCTCTTCGCCCGTAACGTGGTGGGCTGGTCGATGAAGCCACTCTCTTTCGCGAACTCGCGCTGGACGCTCTGATGATGGCCGTGTGGCGTCGAAAACCGGACGGCGAGGTTATCGTACATAGCGATCAGGGCAGCCAGTACGGCAGTGACGACTGGCAGCGCTTCTGTCGGGCCAATAACCTGGCGCCTGGCATGAGCAGGCGTGGCAATTGCCAGGATAATGCGGTGGCCGAATCGTTCTTCAGTTCGCTGAAAAAAGAACGGATCAGAAAACGCATATATAAAACCAGGGATCTGGCCCGGGCGGATATCTTCGATTACATTGATGTGTTCTACAACCGGGCCCGGCGCCACAGTCATCTCGGCGGCGTCAGTCCGGGGGCCTTCGAACAGGTCTCGTCGTGAGGACAGAATTTATCTATGGGCATGGGGTCAGTCCAGACAGACGTTTCCGGATCTTCAATTTGGTGGATGGTTTTCATCTTGAGATGCAGGTGATAGGAATCGATTTGTTTATCCCGGCTCAATGTGTCATCCGGGGACTGTATCGGATAGACATCCTGGATTTTTATCTGTTCAAAACACTGAACGAGGTACGGGACTTCACAAAGCGCCGCCTGACAGATACAACAGCGAGATACCTTAATAATCCCTTAAGAATCTGATGTCGAAGGAATACGTGCTGATGGTTGAAAAAACGGAAGTCGAAAAAGTGTGTGGGGAAAAAAGAGGTGAGCTTTCACCTAATGTGGTTTGCATCGGCTTAGTTAGGAAGTTAATATCTTATAAATCAGTCCGTTTAATATGAGGTGTGAATATTTCACATGAATTACTTCTGGATTACGCAAAGCCCATGGTCACAAAAAAAAGAACTTGAGAATGGTTGGATCAGCGCAAGGCCCGCAAAAAAATACAACCATTATAGAGAAATGGTTAAAACCATTAAGAAAGGCGACCTCATTTTTTTCTGTAGTCGTGGGGTAATAAATCATGTAGGATTTGCGCTCGCTTCGTCTATGTCAGAAACTGACAAAGTAGGTGAAATCTGGAAGGTTAAGATTAAATCTTATCAGTTGGAAATGCCAATAGAGATTAGAAATCACAGTGAATATCTCTTAGAAAAAAGAGCAGAGAAGTATTCGCCAATCACTTATTTAGGTACGGCGCATCAAGGCTATTGCTCAGTGATAAGTAAGGTAATTGCATGGTATTTACTTTCAAGGGCTGGAGTATATTATAAAAATAACAGTATAGTTGAATTGGAAAAAACTATAGGATACAGAGATTCGAAATCGGTAAGCCATAGAGTTTCAAACTTAAATGCTTTGATGTCTTCTCTCTCTAGAGAGAACATTTTAGACACACTAGATAAGTTTGGTGAGTTGATATATTCTGATTATAAATACCAAAACTCTACAACCTATGACCTTGAATATGATGGAGTTAGATATCCACCTAAAGTCATTTTTGGTATTTCAGCTATTGCATTGATTAATAGACCTTTGTTTGCTGATGAATTTAGCGGAGGAGTCAATTCACCTTGTTTTCATATATTAGAAAAACTTGGGTTTAACATCGTTAAAAAGAAAAAATCTAGTGATGGGAATGAATTTGAAGATATTGATTTTCTAATCAATGATATTGAAATGATTGAAAATGACGATTCACTCTCGGTAACAGAACGCGAACAGCTTATAGCCGCACGTAAAGGTCAAGGGAAGTACAGAAAAGAATTAATTAAACTATATGGGAAGTGTATCATTACTGATATTCCGTATGAATTTATGCTTAGAGCAAGCCATATCAAGCCTTGGAAAGTATCAAATAATAAAGAACGTCTTGACCCTTTTAATGGTTTTTTACTTTCTTCAAATGTGGATATTTTATTTGATAAAGGTTTCTTGAGCTTTGAAAATAGTGGTGAGTTAATTTTATGTAATGAGTTAAAAAATGAATTCACGCTTCGTCTTTTGGGGATCGACATACGCAAAAAAGTGATGATACCCCCAGGCTCTTTCAAATATCTAGATTGGCATCGTAAAAATTTTTTTGGACGATACAAAGGGAAATAAACCCCAATGTCTTTGAGTCAGTATATATTTAAAATATACTGACTTGATTGTGTTAGAACCAAATCCTACATTAGAATTTTGGCTGTTTTGATTTGTCATAACAGCTTTTGGTAAATGAGGCCTCGCTATCTATATAGGCAATACTTGTTAAAATTACTTTACATGTTAAATTGCCAACATTAAATTCTTTGGATTTTCCTAGTTCAAGAGTGTAAGGTTCATTATCGAATTGACCCTCTACGGTAGTGCTATAAACATTTTGCGCGGATATATATAAATTATTTTCTGTTAATGCATAAGATTTGCCTCTTTTTAGTATAAATTCATCGTGTTTTGATACAACCGTTTGTAAGTATTCATTGGCAGAGTTTAAAGCGGCTTCTTTTTTCATTAGCTTGGATCTGATATCTTTGTTTTCAAGTTTTAATTTATCATTATCTAATTCTAAATAATTCAATCTGTTTCTTTCGTCTATTCTTAAATTAAGAGATTCAACTGATTTATTTATTTTTAATAAAGTCTCAGGCAGCTTCCATTCATTTGATTTTTCATATACTGAAATTTGATTGTTTAAATCATTTATAGTTTTGGAATAGGTATAGTCAAAAAAAGTCCAAAGACCACCTAAAAGACCACCTATAGTCGTTAAAAAAAGGCCAGTAACGTATTTGGGGTTCCACCCGTTACTTTTTTTATCAGTAGTTTCCATGTCAACAATTCTCAAATGTTAAATTAAATGGAATATATCATTTGAACTGTAAGACAATCAATAACATATACATAAAAAATGTTGCATCCCTTGATCTTCTGCGGCAACTAGGAGAATGCCTTTGACTTATTCGTCTCTCCGGCTCCGCCAGGTTAGTAACGCGCTGGTAAAACCTCAGAAAATCGAGCCCATGTAAATTTGACGTTATGTCCTGCTGTTACTCAGTAGCTCCCTTATGTTTGTTGGGCATTGTTAATTTATCCGACTAAATTTTAAATATTCTGAACAATCTAGAGGAGCTTAAACTACCCGATACTGGGATTAGCATGAGGTTTTCAAGAGATACCCCTTCAACCCAACCCGATTCAAATCCGGATATGCAATCATCGCTTCATAATACCCATCCCCGATCATGCGTGGTGGGCTTAGTAGTACTCCGCTCAGACACGCCAACTCTACCATCCGAACCACCTCCGGCTTGTTGCCGATATTAAGGGTGATTTGCGTCCAACTGTAGTGGTTTACTGAATTTGGCCACCTGAACAGAGGTGATATGCTCATCTCAGAACAATACAGGTGTCCCAATGAAAAAAAAGAAATTTCAGCGCAGAGTTTAAACGCGAATCCGCTCAACTGGTCCTTGATCAGAACTACACCGGTGCAGCTGCGGCCAGTGCTATGGAAGTGGGGCTTTCTACCATGACGCGATGGGTAAAGCAGTTACGAGATGAACGACAGGGCAAAATACCTAAAGCCTCCCCTATAACCCCGGAACAGATTGAAATACGTGAGCTAAAGAAAAAGCACAACGCATTGAAATGGAAAACGACATATTAAAAAAGGCTACCGCGCTCTTTATGTCGGACTCCCTGAACAGTTCTCGTTAATTGAGAAACTCAGAGCGCAGTATCCTGTGGTCACACTCTGCCATGTGTTAGGGGTTCATCGCAGCAGCTACAAATACTGGGTGAAAAGCCCCGAAAAGCCCCGAAAAGCCAGACGGCAAGCGGGCTGTATTACGTAGTCAGGTTCTGGAGCTGCATAACATCAGCCATGGCTCTGCTGGCGCGAGAAGTATCGCCATCATGGCAACCCTGAGAGGCTTCAGAATGGGACGCTGGCTTGCCGGCAGGCTTATGAAAGAACTGGGACTGGTGAGTTGTCAGCAACCCACCCACCGGTATAAACGTGGTGGCCATGAACACATCGCTTTCCCAAATCACCTTGAGCGACAATTCGCAGTGACAGAGCCTAATCAGGTATGGTGCGGCGATGTGACGTATATCTGGACAGGCAGGCGCTGGGCTTACCTTGCCGTTGTTCTCGATCTGTTCGCTAGGAAACCGGTAGGCTGGGCGATGTCATTCATCTAAGTAGGGGGTGTTGCCAGAACAAACCGACAACGATCGTGGATTGCAAGGAAATCCTTAAAACCACTTTCTTACTATACAATATTACCTTGGCACTTTAAAAAGCATTTGTCAACATCTAATACTAGTATTATCTTTAAATAAAAGGAAGTTTTTAGGAGAAAGTTTTGAAAATTTTAATTGATACGAATATCTTTCATAATTCATATTATATCAAATCTGCTGACTTGCGTTTAATGTTAAGTTATATAAATAATGAGAGTCATGTATTACTCATTTCGGATATAGTATTAAAAGAAGTGGAAAAACACTTTCGGGATGGTTACGATGCAGCTAAAAAAAAGCTAACCTCTGCATTGATTGAGTATAACAGGTTTTTCCCTATGGGCGATGAAACGAAAGTTGAACATTTTGAAGGTTTTACTGATGCAGATGATCGGAATCCGATTAGATATGATTTTTTAAAACAGATATATAAATATATTGATAAAAATAAAGTAATAATTATTAAATCTGATGAAGTATCGCATCAATGGATTTGTAAAAAAGCGTTTAATATTGAGAAGCCTTTCAAAAACGATGGTTCAGGCTATAAGGATAGTTTAATTTGGCTTTCTTTCTTGAATTATCTTATTGAAAATAAAGTTGAAAATGAGGAAGTGGCTTTTGTCTCTAACAACTCTCATGATTTTTCTTCCCCAGAGCAAATATCTAATAAAAAAATAGGGATGGGAGTCTTGCATGATGATCTGAAGGCTGATATTAGTTCTCTGGGTGTAAAAGCAGATATTAAATATTTTCATTCAGTATCTAATCTTATGAGCCACTATTCTGTAGAGAAAGAGAGGTATCCTACGTCATATGTAGATATCAAAAACTATATTGAAATTGGTATGTTTGAAATGGACTTGGGAACTTTTCTTGAAGATTCATTTTTTAAAAAGGCGGACAATATAAATGTTACTGACAGTAAAGGTCAGGTAGATTTATATTTTAAGGCTAAGGCTGTTTATATAGGCAGATTTTCTAAAGTTAAACTTGAGATAATACAAACTGAGTTGAGTGATTTCGGTATATTGTGCAGATGTCGTTTAGATTACAGTCAAGTTGAAGTTGAACTTACGTTTGACAAAAATGATGATACTTATTACAAATCCCTGTTGAATCATGAGAAACGTCATTCTTTGAATGATTATGGCAATGATTTTTCTTTAAGCATGAATCACTCTATGCAAATTGAAACGACATTCATATACGTACCAAAGGAAAATAAAGAATACAACGAGGACTATGGTAGTATTACAGATATAAGTATTCAATATATTTACTTGGGGTGATTTTCAAAAAGGAAAGGCGTTATATAATTTAATATAGCTAAGGTATATCAATACCCTAGCTATAAATTTCTATTTACCGGTATGTGATTGCATGTTGAAGGGTTTTTGCGTCAAACCTGCACGCATGAATCTAAACCTGAGATATGAAGAAATATTATCTTCATGTGATGAGAGTATCAACTGCCTATTACTTAACTCACAGCGTAGCAAGTCGCTTAAAGAAGCTATATTTATCTCGTCAAGAGATTGAGCTGGATCATCTATCAGAACAAGGGGGGACTTCGCATACACTTTATTAAGTGATAGGAAAAAGGCCAAGCTCAATGCCGATAGCTGTCCAGAACTCATTGACATGGTTGCGTCATGTTCTGATTTTTCTGCTGTGCAGAACCTCAGTCTATCTCCATTCCCTTCATCTATAAATAGTCCTAAGCCACGTTGATAGTTTTGGATAAGTCTACCGCTATAAATATGGAACGTTAACTCTATATCAGCGATGGTTTTTTTAGAATAATCTTTGTTTAGTATAGTGAGTTGTTCCTTTAATGTGGTAATTTTCTGTTTAGCATTTGTTAAGGCTTTATCCATATCTAACAAATCGTTAAGCTCTTTTTTTAAAGCTTTAAGTCTAAGATTATTCGCTTCATTCATTTTGTATAAGAAATATTTATCTTTTCGATTGATCTGTTCTAAGTCTATGTTGAAAACATCATCTGGTGTAGCGAATGATTCATTCAAGACTGATTCCCATCCTTCAGGAAGTGAAATCAGCTCATTTTTCTTTTGTTGACGTATCAACGATACTAATGATTGTTTCCTTGATTCTATTTCTTCTGGTAAATCTGTAAAGGTCTGCGGGTAAGATATTCCGATTTGTGAAAGTCTTTCATTTATTCTTTTTATTTTTTCGAATATGCTTTCTGACTTTTGTAAACTATCAAATAATTTTTTGTCAAATTTAAGATGTGTTTGTGCTTCTACCAAACGCTGAATCTCAGCATCCTTAGATTGCTTTATTTCATCGAGTTCGGCTTGTAGCTGTTTCCCTACATTATCTAATAAACTTTCTAAAGATTTACTTTTAATATCG
This sequence comes from Enterobacter sp. BIDMC92, assembly GCF_001030225.1. Lineage (NCBI taxonomy): Bacteria > Pseudomonadati > Pseudomonadota > Gammaproteobacteria > Enterobacterales > Enterobacteriaceae > Enterobacter > Enterobacter sp. BIDMC92. The sequence continues at coordinate 3,661,361 of NZ_KQ087598.1, read as the reverse complement.
ATTGCGTCTAATAGCAGATCTTTTGTGATCCAGTCATGCCCACAAAGTAGACAATGTTTTTCTGATAGATAAGTTTTCTTTTGATGTTCTTCTATTAATTTCTTTCTTGCTTGGCTAATCTCTACAAGAATAGCATTTTTCTCACCTATTTCTTTTTTGTAATTATCTCTAAGTTGTAAGTGTCTTTTAAAATCGATAATATTTATATTTGTATTATCTTTGATTTTATCAGTATCATCCTGACTTATCGAATCTTCCTTCTTACGCAAAATGCTTAAAGATAAATTCATCCCATTGTTAATCTTATTCTTTTGAGCCAGTTCCGGGTAGGCTTCAATATGATGTCCTACTTTTATTACCTCGGTTAATAGCTTTTCATTTTTGCTTATGAAATTTTCTATTCTGGCATTATCAATAATTACGCGAAGCTGTTCTTTGTTAGTAATTAGTTTTTTAAGTAATGAAATTTTATTCTCATTTTTTTCTGTTGTTTCAATATCAGAAAAAATTGAAGGGTTCTCAACATCCCATGACGGCGTAGTCAGATGAGTTGATATTTTTTCATACTGCACAGGATTATTATCATTTGTTCCTGGTACACCTATCGCTTGAATTTGAGATGTAATTGAATCCCTCTTTTGAATGAAATTCAGACCGGTTGATTTCCTCGTCAATGTACTTTGAACTCGTCCACATAAATTTATGATTTCAGTTAGTTCACTAACGTTCATCAAACCACTGATAGCATTTTTTCGCTGCCTAATACTGTTAGCAAAAATAAATGAACTCTGTCCTTGTTCAAGATAGTTAAGAAAGTTGTAGTTATCAGTGAATTTTTCGCCTAATATTTCATCAAGTTCATTTTGTGTAATTAAGGTGCTGTTTTCGTAAGAGTCTAACAAACCTAATTTATAGAGTTTAAATATGCTAAAATTATCTGCTTTATTATTCTGTATTATTTTTAAATCTTTTGCATGTGCTCTGCGTGAAAAGTAAAGTTTCTCATTATTATCATTCGCCATCTCGACACTGATTTCGATATCATCCTCTCCATTTGTTTTGTTCCAGAAAAGATTATCACTATAATTTTTAATGCCTCCTGGCATTATTGTTTCACATAGTTGTACAATTCTTTTTATTTTTCCTGTAAACAATAATTCTAAAGCATCATATACGCTTGTTTTGCCATATCCATTAGGGCCTTCAAGTGTCAACAAAGAAGAACTCTCAAAATCGAATTCGACTTTATCAAACGCTTTGAAGTTATTTATTCTCAGCTTTGATAGCTTCCAGTTCTTCATTTATTAATTCCTCAATTAACATTTCTAAATTTACATCACTTTGTTTATTTGCTGTGCTGATCTTGGTATATATCTCAGATAAATTTAATGAATCTACCAGCGTGTTGATTTGGAGATCAATTGGAACAATATCCTTTTCTATATCAGGCATTTCTAAAAAAGGTAGTTTAATGAAAATTCTAGCTGCCATGTTATACAGGCTGGGTCGGGATGGATCTGCTTTATATGTGGAGAATTCTTCATGATCTGAGAGAACTGCTCTAAGATTATTAAAGTTCTTCCCGGAAATTAATTGATTCTCTTCATTTGAATAATACAATACATACTTTTTGAAATGATAAGCATTTTCTTCTATATCAAATATACTTTTTTCATATTGCTTGTAATTTGAAAGCTTGTCGAGTTGAAAAACTATTATAAGATCAGTGTTTTTTGCAAAAGCTGGAGCTTCTAAAAGTTCAGTTGGGATGTTGTTAATAATTAACTCATTAATGAAACTCGCATCTTCAAGTTTATCAGTTCTGTAGATTATTATATATCGACGTAATGCATCTTTCTCCTTTTTAAAAAAAGAAATATTTTCTAGCGTACTTTCAACTTCTATAAATTGGTGATCTTCAATAGCTTGTTTTATAAAATTATTTAGCATTTAGTTCCGCCTCTGCTTTATCAGTAGAGATAACCCTTAAATCAAATTCCCTAACAATATGGTTATTGTTCTCTTTAGAGTCGTTAATTTTTGTGATTTTTTCTGAGGTTGCTGAAATTATCGTATCATCTGATACTTTATAGGCTATTATATTATTATATTCATAAAGCAACGATGCAAGTGTAGCATTATCCCTTATGTGATTTTTCAACTCTTCTTGGAATGAAGTGTTTCGTCTTCTTCCATCTCTAATTGTCAAAGCTGTTGGGAGATATTTATCTATTTTTTTAGAATAATGAGGCAAGCCCATTAGTTTTGGTATGTGGGATATTGCTGCTACTACATCAAGATAATCCCGGACATCATCTTCATTTATAACATTGTTTTGTCTGTGAGGCTGTAAAGAGGTATGCAATTGTATGGCAGAGTTATAATTCAAGCTATAAATAAATCTGAAAACGTTTGATATCGATTCAATTTGCTTCACGCTAAAAGCGTCCAAGTCATTATAGAACTCAGTTTCAATAATATTTGTTATTTTTTCTTTGGTTAATAATGCTTGATATATTTCGTCTGTCCGATTAAGTGGGGGGGATATTAGTAATTCCCAAAAAATGCTACTTGCGATTCTATTATGATATGCTGCGTAGTCTTGTTTTTGTCCATTGTGAACTAAATTATGAATTACAATTACTTTATTAGTTATTAACTCTGAGAGTAAAGTGGATTTTTCAATAATTAAATTTTTTGTTTTAATCAACTTATTGGTATCTAAAAACAATTCAATTTGCTCATCAATCAATTCATTTATTTTTGATAGTAAACAGTATTTAATATCGCCATAACTGTAAAACTCCACTATTTTCCCATCATTACTTGTATAATTTTCAAAATTATCAAGTTCTTTAGCTACATGAAAATATCTGATTGTATTTTCATCACAGTCAGTAGCTATACATGCTGCTTTATAAATAGCTTTGACATATTCAGAACGATATTGCGATAGCTTTGCTTTCACTTGATGAGTTGATATCACCTTGCCATCACAATAAATAGCAAAGTCATCTGTGCTATCTAATTGCAACTCAAAATTATCAATTATTCTTTGTTGAAATGATTTTGCCGTTAATAGTTTCAGGCAGTGATAAAGAGCTACTTTCCCTTGGTAAACAAACCCCCCCCAAGAACTGATCGCACTTTCTGGCAGTGTTTCCTCTATGTTAGACATTTTTTATCCTATGAAAATTTTACTGAACATAGCTATAAATCAGAATTCTTACATAGACATACTAATCATTTTTAGTGCGATTGAAATGCAAAATGTTCACTATCTTGCTCATAAATGTGAGAAAGTTCAATTATGAGAGCAGCTAAAGATTTTAATCGGTATATCCTTCTGTTGAGGTTAACTTGCCAATAACACTTATTGATGAGTTTCCAAAGGATGCTGCTTCTACATACTCACCCCACCAGAGCATCATCTCTCTACGCAGTTCAAGGTATTGAGCACGATTGTAGGCTCTCCTGACTTCGTAAGTATCGATATGTGCTAACGCAGCTTCAATCACATCAGGAGGAAATCCTTTCTCTTTAAGCACTGTTGAGGCAATAGCTCTCATCCCATGACCGACAAAAAGATCTTGAAGCCCATACTTATAATGGCATGTTAGCCTCCTAAATTTTCACCTGTTCGAGCTGCTGATGATAATCGGAAAATATCATTATTTACATAGGGATAAGCAACATCATTTTTCAGAATCGCCATTCAGATGCTAACATCCTGTAACATATTAATTAAATGGTGTATCCTCATTTCTATAGGAAAAATCCGCTTTAAAGCGGTTGCTGATTGTGATTATTAGTTTTGTGAGGCAATGGCAATGTGCGAAAGGACGTTTAAAAAAGATGTTTATTCTGAATGGGTTATACGCAATAGCCTGTACTGGATGACTTCTCTTACTCAGTGGAAACTTTGTGAAGATATATCCTCCTGGACAATCTCTTTTGAAAACGATGGTCCCGAATGCCTCTATGAATTCGAGAGGCTGCTGAATGATTATGCTTTGCGAGAAAAACTACAGCATAAAACGGGGGCGTTGAGAGATTCTATTGTCCATAAAGTGCTTCGCAGTGTCGATGAAAGGCTTTCGTAATGGAATTGATGCCATTCAATTTTGACAGATTGCCTAATGGACGGGTTTTTATAAGCAACCTCGCTGGCTTTCATCACTTCATTAATGAGCAAGAGCTGCTTGATCTTTCTGATGAGCAAATCAGTGCGGAGCAATCAAACGCACTAGAAAGCAAGCTGTTCATAACCAACGAAAGCTCATCAGCTATTGCTTCCTATGCTTTAAGTTCTGCTTTTGCAAAACGATTGATGAATGAACTGGCGATCAGGCCAATTTTCATGATTGTGCCCACATTGCGCTGCGACCATACCTGCAAGTATTGTCAGGTCAGTAGAGCTTCAGTGAACGCCTCTGGTTATGATCTAGATCCCGATCTCATCCCTGATATCATTTCGACTATCAAAAAACTATCGACACCACCTTACAAGGTAGAGATACAGGGTGGAGAGCCACTCTTGCGGTTCGATTTAATTCAGTCTATCTATGAGCATTGTACTGAAACGTTGGGAAGCACCGATTTTGAGATGGTGATAGCATCAAGCCTGTCTGTCTTGAATGAGGATATGCTTGAATGGTCGAGAAACAGGAACATAACGTTCTCTATTTCGCTTGATGGTGAGGAAGTTGTTCACAACAGTAATCGAATTCTTGGTCATGGGCTTGCTTATAGTAGAACAGTATCAGGAGTAGAGGCTATCAAACGGTCTTTAGGCGCTGGTCGCGTTGCAACGGTTACTACAGTTACTAAAGATCTTATCAGGCATCCTGAATCGATTGTCCAGGCTCACTTGTCTCTTGGCCTCAAGGACATGTTTATCCGACCTGTTAGTCCCTATGGGTTTGCACAAAAAGCATCGTTCACCTTTTCTATGGACGAATACTTAAGTTTCTATGCCTCGTTGATAGATGAAATCCTTAAGATCAACATTGAAGGGATAAGGGTTGTGGAACATTCGGCCTCCATTCATCTGAAAAGGATCTTCAATCCCGGTTTTAGTGGTTATGCGGATTTGAAGTCGCCAAGTGGGGTCGTGCTTAACAGTATTCTTTTCAATTATGACGGTCGAGTATATGGCAGCGATGAGAGCCGTATGTTGCAGAAGGTGAACCCTGAAACGGAATTCAGTGCGGGTGAGGTTAAGACGCTATCATTTTCCAAGAGTCCTTACTATAACGCAGTATTGAGTTCATCGTTCAATTTTGCTCTGCCAGGTTGTGATACATGCGCGTATCAACCTTTTTGCGGTGCAGACCCATGCCAGAACATAAGTGTACAAGGTGAGCCTGTCGGTGATAGGAGTCGTTCAACGTTTTGTCAGTATCACAAGGGAATGTTCAGGTATCTGATGAACTCCATCTCAGAAGGTGGTCCGAAGGCTGAGATGCTAAAAGGATGGGCATATGTCTGAGGTTATCAGGAACGATATCTTTCATTTTGCTTCAAAAAAGAATGTGCCCACAGGGTTCTATCGGTTATGCAAACAAAAACCAGTGAACCCTTTATTCTTTTTGCCCAATTTGCTGGTAGTTGCTGAAAGCAATAATGATGCCATTCTACCATGCTTTGATTACTCTGTTATTAGCACTGAATTATTTGAGTCAATTGAAGATGGAGATATTGGGGTAATTAACAATGGCAATATGATCCGCGTTATTCTGTCCCGCAGAGCCAATCATAATACTGTCTTAGTAACGGAACGCTGCAATAACTTGTGTCTCTTTTGTTCGCAGCCACCAAAGAAATCAAATGATGACTGGCTACTTACCCAATCAGCCCTTGCTATCGCTTCATTTGGGTTGAATGGAGTAGTTGGGGTCAGCGGTGGTGAACCTTTGCTGTATGGAGATGATTTCCTTAACTTCATTGATTTTATCATCGAGAATTCACCAGGTACTGCTTTGCATGTTTTAACAAACGGACGCAAATTTGCTGATACCAACTTTACTCATGAAATGGCAAAGCGAAGTAAAAAGATAAAAATCACCTTTGGTATACCGCTCTACTCATCAAGACCACTTGTGCATGATCATTTGGTAGGAAGTGATGGCGCATTTAATGAAACGGTTAAGGGGTTAATCAATGCAGGGAACTCAGGGATTAATATCGAACTTAGAGTTATTCCGACACTGGCTAACTATACGGAATTGGATGACATCGTAGAGTTCGTTGGCCGTGTTTTCTCCAACATCAATCAGATTTCCCTTATGGGGTTGGAATCTATCGGTTGGGCGCGAAAAAACTGGTCAACAATCTTCATTGAACACAGCAGCTATAGTGAGAAAATAACCTCCGCTATAGACGCTGCACACAGGTCAGGTATACCTCTAACAATTTTTAATTATCCTTTGTGTCATCTTCCTGAAAGAGCCTGGGAGCTTGCTGCTCAGTCGATCTCTGATTGGAAAAATTACTATCCTAAAGAATGTGATGAATGCACTCAGAAGTCTTCCTGTGCTGGTTATTTCAGTTCTTCAACGGGCCGTTTTCATCAACCACCGAGACCAATTTTATGAAAAAATTTAATTTTGCTGCTCTACTTCCGGGGTTTTTGGCACTCAATAATTCTGTATGGGCAAGTGATTCATCTACCGGAGCAAGTGATTTGCCTGGTATGACTCTTAATGAACATGATTTAGTGATAGCCCCACTTAACACCGAAGTTCCATTCTACATTGCAGGGCATCGCAGTCATAGCTCCCATCGTAGCCATAGTTCTCACCGTTCATCATCAGGTGGCGGGTACTATGGTGGCAGCACTCCCTATTATCCAAAAACATACAGCTCACCAAGTTCATCTGGGTCTTCAAGTTCAGGAACAAGTTCCGCATCGTCCTCTTCCTCTGTGCGTTCGCTTCGTTCTAACGACAATAACAACTCTACTACTACGAATTCTGTTGGAACTACAGAAGCTAACCGTGCAAGTAATGAGCTGACTTCTGGTACAGAGAAGCGTAAGCGCTTAATCATGCGGGTTCAATTCGCTTTGCTGGACAAAGGTTTTTACAACGGGAATATTGACGGCATAATGGGGCCTTCCACAAGGCAGTCAATAAAAAATTATCGCATTGCGAACGGACTACCAGTGCCCTCAAGTGAAACCTTAGATACACAGTTGTTAAATTCATTGAGTATTTTAGCTCGATAAATCAAGTATATTAAAAATTATTCACTTTAACATTAACTTGTATGAATATATATTTCAGAGGCGATTAAATGTCAGTCAGCTATAACATATATAGAATGCCATATAAGAGTCTTCCAGAATTGACAAAAAAAATCATTAAAGAAGGGCTTGTCGAACAAAAAACTATTCTACATCAATCTTATCAACTCAAATTTTATTTTTCTGATAAGTTAAAAGGAAATGAAGTATGGTGGTGGGATGTTTTTAGTGATTTCTTCAATGAAGAAATTGAAAAGCCTCATAATATATTCTATTTTGGCCTGCTAATAGGATTTAAAGAAAAGGACCCTGAGAATTGCTATCTTATCAGTCTTGGTAAATCACATTTTTATCTCAGCAAGTTTATTGAAGCAGACTTTGGGCTGAATGTGGCAATGCGTATAGCTAATGATGAAAATATTTTACTCAAGAAAAGCAGATTCTTTTGTGGGGGAAAGAGTCAGGAGGCATCCTCATACTCACAGTTTGTTCAAGGATCATATTTTCCTGGCGAATCCATCGAGCATCTCAAAACAAAAGCCAAAGAAACTGACAAGTGGGGATGTAATAATATAACTTTTTCTGATTCAATTCAGCTAAGTTTGGATGGTGCCCCTACTGCATTAGTCGATGTTTTCAATGATATTGATTCTTCGTTGGCAACCAAAGAGAAAATCGAATTTCCTAAATCGGAAAAAATCACTGACGAGTCAAAGATCGATGAGCTTGATAATTATCTACTTCAATCGATCATTACAGATGATGCAAAAGTTATTATTGATGAGATTCAATCTTTTGGTGCCTCTATTGTAATTAATAATTCTTTGACATTTTTTAAATTGCACACAAAAGTTGAGGGGAGTGGAAAGTATCTTCAATCATCAGATAAAATTAATGACATAAAAATAGCAGATGTAAAGAAATTCATAAAAACTAACCACATAAAAGATGTCAATAAAGTTTTTGTTAAGATAACTAATGAAAATAACAGTGGTCATACAGCCTCGTTAAAAGAAATATTGAGCATTACTTATAGCGAGGGCAGTGAGCACTTCTTCCTTAAGAGGGGAGGATGGAGTCGATTTAACTCTGCTTTTATGAAGTATTTGTCTACTTCTTTAGCCAGTATAAAATTTGAGGTTAAAGATGCTCTTAAGGAAGACGACTTCAAAGTATGGCAAGCTGAAAAAATAAAACAAATCGCAGAAGGAACTTCTAAAGACAAATTAGAATATAGAGAGTATTATTTTAATGAAAAGATGTCTGATGAGAAAGGTTATATACTTCTAGATCGCCAGCTAAAAAAAATACCATCCTTACGTGATAATGGCAAGGACTACAATGTTGAAGTTGCAGATCTTTATAAAAATGGAGAGATTATTGCTGTAAAGATATCAGATAAACCGCATGATCTAATTTATAATATTGAACAGTCAAAAACTACAATTCAAACTATAGTAAGAGGAGTAGTAAACTTTGAAGAGACAATTACTGATGTGGTTTTATGGATCTCAACTACTACAAAAGCTAAAAAATTAATTGACATCAATTCTATTCAATTTTTATTGGCGGTTCAAACTTGGAAGGAAGTTGTTGAAGGATTTAATCTGAAACCAAAGATATATTATTCACATCACGACAAATCCCAAAAGAAAAAGGGAAAGAAAAAAAACGCATCTTAAATCTCAACTTAGAATTGGTTATGGAGAAAGATATCAGGCTATAGCGTCTCAGTATCGCTCCAATATTGGTGTGGGTTATGTATCACCGATACTACCAAAATTATTATGTTTTAGGTATGGTGATTTACCGCCATACCTCTTTTGTATTTATCTCGCAATGATGTTGTTTACTTTTGTTTAAGTCTTCTAAGCTTCATACTTTCTAATGAGAATAATAATAGAGTTGTGCTGTATATAAAACCAGAGTTAGTTAATAACTTTAAATTTAATGCTTCAGGATTTTCACTGAGAAAATGAAAGGCATAAACTAAGTATACAGCTAAAGTAGCCGTTCCAATTGTTGGTCCAATATCGCCTTGATCATGAGGTTCAAGGTTTACATTGAACTTAAAAATTAGCCATTCAAATCCCCAAGTTAAAAAAACAACTAATATCATGGCTGCAAATAATTTCACAATGTTATCTGCTGATGGATTCATTAGAACCGATTGTTCCTGAAAAAATTCGCAAAGTGAGAGTCCGAAAAAAATAAAAAAAAGCGGTCTGGAACTGAATTTTTCAAAAACTTTGAATAAGGCTTCCATTTTCTGCACCTTCAGGATTATATTAACTATTCTGATGCCTAGGCTACCAGAGCATTTAATCTTTGAGCTTGAACGTAATCACTCCACCATTGCATCAAACTCTGTCGCTCTATCAGATATTCTGCACGATTGTATGCTGCGATAATCTCATCTTTTTTTGAGTGGGCAAGGGCTGCCTCAAGAACTTCAGCTCTGAACTTACCAGACTCCTCTGCCGCTGTTCTTGCAATAGAACGCATACCGTGAGCTACAAGCTCGCCTCCAAACCCCATTCGGATGATAGCTGCGTTGGCTGTTTGTTCATGCATATGGTTAAGAGGCGCTTTAATGCTAGGGAAAACCCATTCACTATGTCCACTTATTGAATTCATTAATTCAAGGATGTGCAAAGCTTCTTTACTCAAAGGAACTTTGTGAGGCTTTTTCATTTTCATAAAATCAGCAGGAATGTTCCAAATGCTGTTGGTTGTATCAATATCAGACCACCTTGCACGAACGGCTTCACCCGGACGAACCCATGTCAACAATTGCCATTCAATTAGCATACGTGTTTCCAACCGGATTGAAGCATTCGTCAAGGATTCCATAAACCTTGGCAATTCGCTTGGGGGAAGGGCAGGCATATTTTGCTTTTTTGGTTTACTGAATCTTTGGCCAAGGTTGTCAGCCGGGTTGAACTCAATAAGTTCTTCAGTGGCTGCCCACCGGAAGATTTCATTCAGACGGGAAATGATGCGGCGTAGAGTTTCCAACACCCCTCGTTGCTCAATAGGATCAAGGTGTTGTTTTAAGAGCTTAGGCCGGATCTCATTGATAGGGACATTACCCAGACCAGGAAAGACATTTCTCTCTAAGCTGCGCCAGATGTCTGCTGCATGGTCTTGTGAGATACCTGATGTCTTTACCTTCTCATCTAACCATTTCCGCGCTACGGCTTGGAGAGTGTGCTCAGTAGCACTCTTTAATGCCTTCGCCTTATCGTTGTTATGGATTTGTGGATCAACACCATTTGCCAGAAAGGAAAGATATTCATCACGTAAGGCTCTGGCTCTTGCCAGTGTAAGGTGAGGATAGGTCCCAAGGCTCATTTTGGTTCTTTTTTTACTCACTGGCACTGCATACCTGAAATACCAATTCTTCTTTCCTCCTTTCGAGAGGGGAGCGATTCGTAGTATCAAACCATCTCCGTCAAACAAGTTGATTTCTTTGTCGGCTGGCTTGGTGCTTTTGATTTCAGTGTCAGTGAGCTTCTTAGCGATTTTTGCCATTTTGGGACCCTCGGTTTTTGGACCCTTCTTAGTGGGTCCCATTCAGGGTGCCATATGTGATAGTTCTCAGCAATTCTCACTGGACGACAATAGACGTAAAAAAGCCCGCAGAGCTTGTGCTATGCGGGCTTAGTAGACTTCATTGTACTTCAAACAACTAAAAAGTGGTGGAGCTGGCGGGAGTTGAACCCGCGTCCGAAATTTCTACATCCTCGGTACTACATGCTTAGTTTGTCTTTACATTCGCACGCCAGCTGCGGACAGACACGCCACTAACGAACTAGCCTGATTAGTTTTAACGCTTCAACCCCAGGCAGGGCTTCCACGCGATCTCTTTTGGGTTTGACCTCTCTTTAATCCCCGTCTTAAGAGCGGAAGCTAGGGAGAGAGGGCTCAGAGCAGGTTATTAAGCTGCTAAAGCGTAGTTTTCGTCGTTTGCGACTATTTTTTTGCGGCTTTTAACGAGGCAAACCGCCCCTCGGCATGCACCTTGGGTTTCGCAAATCCCGTCGAATCCAGAATCAGCCCCAATAGTGTTGAACTAAGTATACCAGATTTCACTTCCTGGATACCAGCCCGGAACGCTAACTTATTGAATAGTACAATAAGTGTGCAGAATCAACGTCCTGCGTTTTTCATGATGCGCGCTTTGTCGAGCTGCCACTCGCGCTCTTTCAGGTCAGTACGTTTGTCGTGCTGTTTTTTACCTTTCGCGACGCCAATTTTCACTTTACACCAGGCGTTTTTCCAGTACAGCGACAGGGCGACCACCGTGAAACCTTCACGGTTAATGCGCCCGTAAAGGGATTCCAGCTCACGCTTGTTCAGCAGCAGCTTACGGGTGCGCGTTGGGTCACACACGTAGTGTGACGAGGCGACGGTCAGCGGCGTAAAGTTCGCACCGAACAGGAAGGCTTCGCCATCTTTCAGGATCACGTAGCTATCGCCGATGTTGGCTTTCCCGGCGCGCAGCGATTTTACTTCCCAGCCCTGCAACGCAAGGCCCGCTTCGAATTCTTCTTCAATGAAATACTCGTGGCGAGCACGCTTGTTGAGCGCAATGGTCGCCGAGCCTGGTTTATGTGCTTTTTTCTTCGTCATAAGTGTCGTAAAGCCGTCGGTAATCTGATTTCAAAAAGTCACCTCATTGCGTCCTGTGAGGTCTAACGCGCTATCTTAGCACGAGATGAGGCTTAGCGTTTTTTTAACAGGTGATAAATGTTATTATTTGTCCGTTGTGTGACCATGGGAAATGCTATGCCTCAGATTAGCCGTACTGCGCTTGTGCCTTACAGCGCGGAACAAATGTATCAGTTAGTGAACGATGTTCAGTCTTATCCAGAGTTTATTCCGGGATGCACCGGGAGCCGCGTTCTGGAGTCCGGCCCGACGCAGATGACGGCGGCAGTGGATGTCTCCAAAGCGGGGATCAGCAAGACGTTCACCACCCGTAATACGCTGACGAGCAATCAGAGTATTTTGATGCATCTGGTGGATGGTCCGTTTAAAAAGCTGATGGGAGGCTGGAAATTTACGCCACTGAGCGCTGACGCCTGTCGCATTGAGTTCCATCTGGACTTTGAGTTTACCAATAAGCTGATTGAGCTGGCGTTTGGCCGCATCTTTAAAGAGCTGGCCTCGAACATGGTTCAGGCGTTCACTACCCGCGCCAAAGAGGTTTACAGTGTCGCATAAGATTGCGGTAGAAGTGGTGTATGCGTTGCCGGAGAAGCAGTACCTGCAGCGCGTGACGCTGGAAGAGGGGGCGACCGTCGAAGCGGCTATCCGCGCTTCCGGCATCCTTGAGCTTCGCAGCGATATCGACCTGGCGAAAAATAAGGTTGGAATTTACAGCCGTCCGGTGAAGCTGGGGGATGTGCTGAAAGAGGGCGACCGGGTGGAGATTTATCGTCCGCTGATTGCTGACCCGAAAGAGCTGCGTCGCCAGCGTGCGGAGAAATCTGGTAAGTAGCGGTTTCTTTCCCTCACCCTGACCCTCTCCCCAATGGGGCGAGGGGATCAACAGAAAACAAAAAAGGTGCTCAATGAGCACCTTTTGCATTTCTGACACCGAGTTATTTGGTCAGGGCAGGCTTATTGTCGATGTTGGTCAGCACACCAGCGCTGCTGAAGGTCAGCGTCAGGGTCTGCTGGGTTGCATCTTCATGGCCCGGCTTCTGACGGAAGACATAGAACCAGGTGTTAGTGCCGAACGGATCGGACATCATCGGGGTTCCCAGTGCATAAGCGACCTGCTGTTGTGTCATCCCCACACGGATTTTGGACACATCGTTAGGGGTAAGGTAGTTCCCCTGGTTGATGTCAGGACGGTAAACCACTTTCTCCAGAGTGGAACAGCCTGCGGTCAACATCAGAAGAACCGCTGCGGCAGCGGTCAGCATTTTACAACGCATAGTGATTTGATTCCTTTTCGGGCCCGAGCAGAACGCGGCTCATATGTAATATGCCGATGATAATAGACCTTGCCCCACTTTGAAACCGGTCTGGCGGCGTTTTTGTTGTTCTGTATGACCCTGAGATCCCGAAAAAGTTTATGCCGCCAGCAGTTCTTTCGCGTTCGCGAGCGTATTACGCGTCACTTCGCTGCCGCCGAGCAGGCGCGCCAGCTCCTGCAGACGTGCACGTTTATCCAGCGGCTTCATGTGCGTTTCGGTCATCTCGCCGTCGGTTTCCTTACTGACGATAAAGTGATGATGTCCACAGCCCGCTACCTGCGGCAGGTGGGTGACACACATCACCTGCGTTGATTCGCCTAACTGGCGCAGCAGTTTACCGACCACCGCCGCCGTCGGGCCGCTGATCCCGACATCCACTTCATCGAAAATCAGCGCCGGGGTTTCCATTTTACGCGCGGTAATCACCTGAATTGCCAGCGCAATACGCGACAGTTCACCGCCGGACGCCACTTTGGAGATTGCCTGCAGCGGCTGCCCCGGGTTGGTGGTGACGCGGAATTCGATGCGATCCGCACCTTCTGCCGTCAGGTGGTTTTCTTCGAAGCGAACATCAATGGTGAAGATGCCGTGCGGCATCGCCAGCGTGTGCATGCTGTCCGTGATGTGCTGGCTCAGTTCCTGAGCGTAATGCTGACGGATGTCGTGCAGCTTTTGCGCTGTCGCCAGCGCCTGTTCATGGTGCAGGCTCACTGCCAGAGAGAGGGTTTCCAGGGAGTCAGCCTGATCGTCAAGCTGCTGCTGCTCTTCCAGCAGAGACTGATAGTAGCCCGGCAGCTCTTCCGGCGTGACGTGATGCTTACGCGCCAGGGAGATCTGACGGGAGATTCGCTGTTCAAGTTCAAACAGACGGTTCGGGTCGAGATCGAGACGCTCACAGTAGTGGCGCAGTTCGTCACCGGCTTCGGAGATCTGAATGGCCGCCTCTTCCAGCATATCCAGGACGCCAGAGAGTTTGCTGTCCATGCCGACCAGTTCGGTAAGCAGCTGACGAACGTTATACAGCTGGCTCTGCAGGTTCACATCTTCGCCATCCGCCAGCAGGTTGAGCGCATTCTGGCTGGTTGAGAGCAGGTGGCCGCTGTTTGCCAGGCGTTTGTACTCTTCGTCGATTTGCTCAAACTCACCCGGCTGCGGGTTAAATTCGTTCAGCTCTTTAAGCTGGTATTCCAGCAGCTCCGCACGGGCGGCACGCTCCTGGCTTTGCTGTTGATGCTGGGCAAGTTCCCGGCAGCTTTGATGCCACTGGCGATAGTGCTCAGCCATCAGTTGAGTAAGCGCGTACTCACCCGCATAGCCGTCCAGCAGCGCTTTCTGCTGTTCGGGTTTAACCAATTGCTGATGCGCGTGCTGACCGTGGATCTGGATAAGCAGCTGGCCAAGTTCGCGCAGCTGGGAAAGCGGAACCGCCGTGCCGTTGATAAAGCCACGTGAGCGACCGTCGCTGCTGATCACGCGGCGAAGTAAACACTCACGTCCATCTTCAAGCTGGTTCTGTTCCAGCCAGCGCTGAGCAGCAGGGGTGTCTTTCAGGGAGAAACGGGCGCAAAGGTCGGCACGGTTCGCGCCCATGCGCACCATGTCGCCCTCTGCACGGCCGCCAAGGCACAAGCCGAGGGCATCAATGGCAATGGATTTACCTGCACCGGTTTCCCCGGTGATCGCCGTCATGCCGCTGTGGAAATCGATCTCAAGCTCACGAACAATGGCAAAGTTGCTGATGGTCAGTTGTGCCAGCATAATTGTTTTCCTGTATGAAAAACCATAACTGTGTTTTCATACAGTATAAACTGGTTTTATATACAGTAAAGTGCTGGATGCAAAATCAGAACAATTTTTTTGACCAGCCAAGCTTCGAGCTTAATGTGTTGAAATAGCTGTAATCTTTCGGGTGAATGAGATTCAGGTGGTAATCACACCGGCGAATAAGGACGTCTTCACCCTCCTGGATTGGCAGCGCTATCTGACTGTCGCAGCTGATCTCCAGGTCGTTACGCCGGTGCGAGAACCGCAGACGTATCGTGCTGTCGCCGTTGATGACCAGCGGCCGGGCAGAGAGCGTGTGCGGGAACATCGGCACCAGGGTAATGGCATCCAGAGACGGGGTCAGGATCGGCCCGCCGGCAGAAAGCGAGTAGGCGGTTGAACCGGTCGGGGTGGAGATAATCAGCCCGTCAGAACGCTGGGAGAAGGCAAAGATTTCATCGATATACACCTCGAATTCAATCATGTGCGCCACTTTACCGGGGTGGAGGACCACCTCGTTAATCGCGGTGCTGATGCGTTTCTGGCAATCCTGCTGGCACACCTGCGCTTCCAGTAAAAAGCGCTTTTCACTGATATAGTGGCCTTCCAGCACGTCGGCCAGCTGCTGCTGCGCATTGTCCGGGTCGAGGTCGGTGAGAAAGCCGAGATTGCCACGGTTGATGCCGATGACCTTGATGTCATACCGCGCCAGCGTGCGGGCCGCGCCGAGCATGTTGCCGTCGCCGCCCACCACCACGGCGAGGTCGGCCTGTTGGCCAATTTCCGCCAGCGTGCCGGTTTTGACGCTCTTCAGCTGCAGCTCCTGGGCAATCTGCTGCTCGACCATCACTTCATAGCCTTTGCTACACAACCAGCGATACAACATTTCATGTGTCGTCAATGCGGTAGGGTGACGCGGATGCCCGACGATCCCAATACACCTGAAATGATTATTCATTTTCTGGAGGTCCTTGTGCCTGATGAATGATGACAATCTGTCTTGTTCCCTTGAATCCCGGAAACTGATCCCCATAATAAGCGAAGTTAGCGAGATGAATGCAGAAAAACGCGGAGAAATTCATGAGTAGTAAAGAACAGAAAACGCCTGAGGGGCAAGCCCCTGAAGAAATTATCACGGAACAGCACGATGAAGTTGAGGCTGTAGAGCCAGACGCATCTGCTGAGCAGGTGGACCCGCGCGATGAAAAAATTGCGAATCTGGAAGCCCAACTGGTAGAAGCACAGAATCGCGAACGCGACAGTGTTCTGCGCATCAAGGCGGAGATGGAAAACCTGCGTCGTCGTACCGAGCAGGACGTTGAGAAGGCGCACAAGTTTGCGCTGGAGAAATTCGTCAACGAACTGCTGCCGGTGATCGACAGCCTCGATCGCGCGCTGGAAGTCGCTGACAAAGCGAATCCGGACAACGCGGCGATGATCGAAGGCATCGAGCTGACGCTGAAATCCATGCTCGACGTGGTGCGTAAGTTTGGCGTGGAAGTGATTGCCGATACCGACGTGCCGCTGGATCCAAACGTTCACCAGGCCATTGCGATGGTGGAATCTGAAGAGATTGAAGCCGGTAAAGTGCTGGGCGTGATGCAGAAAGGCTACACCCTGAACGGCCGTACCATTCGCGCTGCGATGGTAACCGTGGCGAAAGCGAAAGCGTAATTTGCCGCACGCGTAGTGCCGGGTGGCGGCTTCGCTCACCCGGCCTACAACCTTACTCAGCGATACTTTCGCGCAGGGGTTTTACGGGCAGGACCTTCACCTGCTTAATCATATTGTCCTGCACGTCCAGGATATCAATATCGTACTGTTCAATGCGCACCCGCGTGCCTGCCGCCGGGATCTCCTCCAGCGCTTCCAGAATCATCCCGTTAATGGTGCGAGCCTCATCTTCAGGCAGATGCCAGTTAAAGGCTTTGTTGAGTTCGCGAATGTTCGCGCTGCCGTCAATCAGTACCGAACCGTCGTTCTGCGGGGTGACCTCTTCCGCGAGGGAAGGGGACATTGAGGTGGTAAAGTCTCCGACAATCTCTTCCAGAATATCTTCGACCGTCACCAGGCCCTGAATGTCGCCGTATTCATTGACCACCAGGCCAACTTTCTTCTTGTTACGCTGGAATTTCACCAGCTGCGTGCTGAGCGGGGTGCCTTCCGGCACGTAGTAAATCTCGTCGGCGGCGCGCAGCATCACCTCTTTGGTGAACTCTTTTTTCTCGGTCATCAGACGGTAGGCTTCGCGCACGCGCAGCATGCTGATGGCGTCATCCAGCGAGTCGCGATACAGGACAATGCGCCCGTGCGGGGAGTGCGTCAGCTGACGGACGATGGCTTTCCAGTCATCATTGATGTCGATACCGACGATTTCATTACGCGGCACCATGATGTCGTTCACGCTCACTTTTTCCAGATCCAGCACCGAGAGGAGCATGTCCTGGTTACGTCGGGAGATCTGCGAGCGGGACTCGTTCACTATGGTGCGCAGCTCCTCTTTGCTGAGCGCGCTGCTGATGGTGACATCGGCTTTGATCCCCACCATCCGCATCAGGACGCGCGTCACCATGTTCAGCAGCCAGACCAGCGGCATCATCAGAATTTGCAGCGGTGCCAGCAGGAAGCTGCTCGGGTAGGCGACTTTCTCAGGGTAAAGCGCGGCGATGGTTTTCGGCAGCACTTCGGCAAACACCAGCACCACAAACGTCAGCACGCCGGTGGCAATCGCCACCCCTGCGTTGCCGTACAGGCGCATCCCGACGATGGTGCCGAGGGCAGAGGCCAGAATGTTGACGAGGTTGTTGCCGATGAGCACCAGGCTAATCAGGCGATCCGGCTTGCGGAGCAGCTTTTCAACGCGACGTGCGGCACGGTTACCCTGTTTAGCACGATGACGTAACCGGTAGCGGTTTAAGGTCATCATGCCGGTTTCCGAGCCGGAGAAATAGGCGGAGATGACCACCATGACGATCAGGATAACGATCAGCGTGGTGGTAGAGATGTGTTCCAGGGGGAACTCCTTTGTTTCTTAGCCAGCAAATTGCTGTATGAAGCGGCTGCCAAAATAGGCAAGGGTGAGAATGCCCGCACCCGCGACGTTGAACCAGACCACGCGGCGACCGCGCCAGCCTTCATGATAATGGCCCCATAACAGGACAATATAGACAAACCACGCAATGATGGAGAGCACCGCTTTATCGATATTCTCCACGCTGAACAGGTTCTTCATATAAAACAGACCCGTGCAGAGCGTCAGGGTCAGCAGCACCACGCCCACCTGGGTGATGTGAAACATTTTACGCTCAATCACCATCAGCGGTGGCATCTCATGGTTAAACGCCAGCTTTTTGTTTTTCAGCTGGTAGTCAATCCAGGCGAGCTGCATGGCGTAGAGCGCGGCGATGATCAGCGTCGCGTAGGCAAAGAGCGACAGACCGATATGAACCAGCATACCCGGCGTCGCCTCCAGATGCGTAATGAACTCATTAGGCATAAAGGTGGCTAAGGCCAGATTGATCAGCGCGAAGGTATACACAATAGGCAGCAGCAGCCAGCCGCGATTTTTAGAGGCCACGATGGTCATCACCGTACAGATCATCAGGCTGACCAGCGAGCCGACGTTGAGGACGCTCAGGTTTTGTACGCTGCCATCGCCGGGGATAATGCGTGATTCCAGCGCAAACGCGTGGCTAATCAGTGCGATCACCGCCGAAAGAATAGCCATGCGCCGCCAGCCGCTGTTTTTTTGCAGCAGTCCGGGAATGATCAGCGCGAGGCTGACAGAGTAGGCAACAAGGGCGATCAGTGCGAAAACAGGCATATAGGCATCGACAGTTGTCTTAATAAGAAAGAGAAGCAGTATAACGTCACGTGACGCCTGCTCCAACCGTTGCATAACAACAAAGGCGCCTTCATGTTATACTCCGGCAAAATTCTGTGTATGTGTCGCTCATGGCGGCCCAACGTTTCTACTCAGGCGAGAGACAATGTTTGATAATTTAACCGATCGTTTGTCGCGCACGCTGCGCAACATCAGCGGCCGCGGACGCCTTACCGAAGACAACATCAAGGAAACGCTGCGCGAAGTGCGCATGGCGCTGCTGGAAGCAGACGTCGCGTTGCCGGTTGTTCGTGATTTTATCAACCGCGTTAAAGAGAAGGCGGTTGGTCATGAAGTTAACAAGAGCCTGACCCCGGGTCAGGAGTTCGTCAAAATCGTTCGTAACGAACTGGTTTCGGCGATGGGCGAAGAGAACCAGGTCCTGAACCTGGCGGCTCAGCCACCGGCCGTGGTGCTGATGGCGGGCCTGCAGGGTGCGGGTAAAACTACCAGCGTCGGTAAGCTGGGTAAATTCCTGCGTGAGAAGCACAAGAAGAAAGTGCTGGTGGTGTCTGCGGACGTCTACCGCCCGGCGGCGATCAAGCAGCTGGAAACCCTGGCTGAGCAGGTCGGTGTGGATTTCTTCCCGTCAGACGTCGCCCAGAAACCTGTCGATATCGTTAACGCGGCGCTGAAAGAGGCGAAGCTGAAATTCTACGACGTGCTGCTGGTGGATACCGCCGGTCGTCTGCACGTTGACGAAGCGATGATGGACGAGATCAAACAGGTGCATGCCTCTATTAACCCGGTAGAGACCCTGTTTGTTGTTGACGCCATGACCGGTCAGGATGCGGCGAATACCGCAAAAGCGTTTAACGAAGCCCTGCCGTTAACCGGCGTGGTGCTGACCAAAGTGGACGGTGACGCCCGCGGCGGTGCGGCGCTCTCCATTCGTCATATCACCGGTAAGCCGATCAAATTCCTCGGCGTGGGCGAAAAAACCGAAGCGCTGGAGCCGTTCCATCCGGATCGTATTGCCTCCCGTATCCTCGGCATGGGCGACGTGCTGTCGCTGATCGAAGATATCGAGAGCAAGGTTGACCGCGCGCAGGCTGAGAAGCTGGCCAGCAAGCTGAAAAAAGGTGACGGTTTCGATCTGACCGACTTCCTTGAGCAACTGCGTCAGATGAAAAACATGGGTGGCATGGCAAGCCTGATGGGCAAACTGCCGGGCATGGGCCAGATCCCGGACAACGTGAAAGCGCAGATGGATGACAAGGTTCTGGTGCGAATGGAGGCGATCATCAACTCGATGACCCTCAAGGAACGCGCTAACCCGGATATCATCAAAGGTTCCCGCAAACGCCGTATCGCAGCCGGTTGCGGCATGCAGGTGCAGGACGTTAATCGTCTTCTGAAACAGTTCGACGACATGCAGCGCATGATGAAGAAAATGAAGAAAGGCGGCATGGCGAAGATGATGCGCGGCATGAAAGGGATGATGCCTCCCGGTTTTCCAGGGCGTTAATCGCTTTTGAGATTGCTTTTTGCCCGAAAATGAGTAAAATTTTCGGGCTTTTAATATGACACCCGGGCTCCGTTCCTCGATGGGGCCCGGTTGTTTTATTCACACAAGAGGATGTTATGGTAACTATTCGTTTAGCACGTCACGGCGCTAAAAAGCGTCCGTTCTACCAGGTTGTTGTGACTGACAGCCGTAATGCACGCAACGGTCGCTTCATCGAGCGCGTTGGTTTCTTCAACCCACTGGCCGCTGGCGCAGAAGAAGAAACTCGTCTGGATCTGGATCGTATCGCTCACTGGGTTGGCCAGGGCGCTACTGTTTCCGATCGCGTTGCTACGCTGATCAAAGCAGCAAACAAAGCAGCTTAATCTGTCACGGTGGTCATGATGAGCAATAAAGCACCTGTTGAACCGATCGTATTGGGAAAAATGGGTTCTTGCTACGGTATCCGTGGTTGGCTCAGAGTGTTTTCCTCCACTGAAGACGCTGATAGCATTTTTAATTACCAGCCCTGGTTTATCCAGAAAGGCGGTAAGTGGGAAGAGGTCGAGCTGGAAAGCTGGCGTCACCACAATCAGGACATCATCATCAAGCTGAAAGGCGTTGACGATCGTGATGCCGCGAATGCGCTGACTAATTGTGAAATTGTCGTGGATTCGTCGCAGTTGCCACAGCTGGAAGAGGGCGACTACTACTGGAAAGACCTTATGGGTTGCCAGGTAGTCACTACTGAAGGCTACAGCCTGGGGAAAGTCATCGATATGATGGAAACCGGGTCAAATGACGTTCTCGTCATTAAGGCAAACCTGAAAGATGCATTTGGCATCAAGGAGCGGTTGGTCCCGTTCCTCGATGGACAGGTTATCAAGAAAGTCGATCTCACTACTCAAACCATTGAAGTAGATTGGGATCCTGGTTTTTAAATTCTCCGGATAAACGGTAAAAGACGGCGCTATGTGGATTGGCATAATTAGCCTGTTTCCTGAAATGTTCCGCGCGATTACCGATTACGGGGTAACTGGCCGGGCAGTAAAGAATGGCCTGCTGAGCATCCAGAGCTGGAGTCCTCGTGACTTTACTCATGACCGGCACCGTACCGTGGACGATCGTCCTTACGGCGGCGGACCGGGGATGCTAATGATGGTGCAACCCTTACGGGACGCCATTCACACAGCAAAAGCCGCGGCAGGTGAAGGCGCAAAGGTGATTTATCTGTCACCTCAGGGACGCAAGCTTGATCAAGCGGGCGTCAGCGAACTGGCGACGAATCAAAAGCTGATTCTGGTCTGTGGTCGCTACGAAGGGATAGATGAGCGCGTAATTCAAACCGAGATTGACGAAGAATGGTCTATCGGCGATTACGTTCTCAGCGGTGGTGAGTTACCCGCAATGACGCTGATTGACTCCGTCGCCCGGTTCATTCCGGGAGTACTGGGCCATGAAGCTTCGGCAACGGAAGATTCCTTTGCCGATGGGTTGCTGGACTGTCCACACTATACCCGTCCTGAAGTGTTAGAAGGGATGGAGGTCCCGGCAGTGTTACTGTCAGGAAACCATGCCGAGATACGTCGCTGGCGTTTGAAGCAGTCGCTGGGCCGAACCTGGCTTAGAAGACCTGAACTTCTGGAAAACCTGGCTCTGACTGAAGAGCAAGCAAAGTTGCTGGCCGAGTTCAAAACTGAACACGCGCAACAGCAGCATGAACATGATGGGAATGCGTAATACGCTCCCGAATATCAGTTTACCCAGGATAAGAGATTAAATTATGAGCAACATTATTAAGCAACTTGAACAAGAGCAGATGAAGCAGGACGTACCTTCCTTCCGTCCAGGTGACACCGTGGAAGTGAAAGTATGGGTTGTTGAAGGTTCCAAAAAACGTCTGCAGGCATTCGAGGGCGTGGTTATCGCTATTCGTAACCGCGGTCTGCACTCTGCATTCACTGTTCGTAAAATTTCCAACGGCGAAGGCGTTGAGCGTGTCTTCCAGACTCACTCTCCGGTAGTTGACAGCATTGCTGTTAAACGTCGTGGTGCTGTACGTAAAGCTAAACTGTACTACCTGCGTGAGCGTACTGGTAAGTCTGCTCGTATTAAAGAGCGTCTGAACTAAGATTCGCTTAAGCGACATCCTGTTAGAAAGGGCTGGCCGAAAGGCCGGCCCTTTTTTTATTCCATCGCACCTCTCGCGTTAACCCTTTTGTCATAAATCATTTACAATGCTTGCCTCTTGAATGGAGGGGAAGTGGATAACGTACTGCATCAGCATAGTTGGAAACGCGCAGCGGCATTGACCGCGCTGTTCGCGATCCTGCTGATCGTGGTAGCACCCCTTATCTCCGTCTCGCTGCAGAAAGATCCCATGAGCGCCATGCCGGGCATGCATCATGACATGAGCATGATGTCGATGGACGAGCATCACGGCGATATGCCACACACGATGCCTGTCGACCATGCGGAAGCGTGCGGCTACTGCGTGCTGTTAGCGCATGTCCCTGGCGTGATGCTGGCGCTCATCGTCCTGCTCAGCGTGGTGCTGCAGAGGCTTCGCGTTAAGCCGCCGCGTCAGGCGGTCAAGCACTGGCACTTCTTCCCCTGGCTTTACCCTGATACCCGCGCGCCGCCGCGGCAGTCTGCTTTTTCCCAATAAAAAAATATCGATAACTTTTTGCCTTAAAAAGGAAAAGTATGACTACCTGCACCTCGCGCGCGGCATGGGGAAACCTGCTGCGTCGCCTTCATTTCTACGTTGGGCTGTTTGTCGGCCCGTTTATCTTCTTCGCCGCGCTAACCGGGACGCTGTATGTGGCGACCCCACAGCTGGAAAACGCACTCTACCGGCACGCGCTCCACACGGATTCTATAGGCGAGCCACTGCCTCTGGCGGAACAAATCGCCGTGGCGGAAAAAACCGTTGGATCAGATTTACGTTTGCACGCCGTTCGTCCGGGGCTGGTTAAAGGTGAAACCACCCGCGTGATGTTCGCTGACCCGAAACTTGGGCCATCGGAGAACCGGGCTATCTTTATCGATCCGGTGAGCCTGGCGGTGCTGGGAGATCTGACGGTATACGGTACCAGCGGGATTTTACCCCTGCGTCAGACTATTGATTACCTGCATACGTCCCTGATGCTGGGCGACATTGGGCGCCTCTACAGCGAGCTGGCGGCCTCCTGGATGTGGGTTGCCGCGCTGGGCGGTATTGCCCTGTGGTTTTATACCCGACCCAAACGACGGATCAACAATCGCTTCCAGAACCGGCGTCGCGTGCACGTGACGCTGGGCTGGGTTTTGCTGGGCGGAATGCTCTTATTCTCTGCAACCGGTCTGACCTGGTCCCAGTGGGCTGGCGGGAACGTTGATAAGCTGCGGGCAGAGATGAACTGGCTCACCCCTCAGGTGAACACCACGCTCTCCGGTGTGCCGGAGAGCGTGGATGAACATGCCGAACACCATAGCCATCACGGCGGAATGATGATGCCGGAGATGGCGATGGATCTGACGCAGTTTGATGGGGTCTTAAGCGCGGCGCGTAAAGCGGGGATTGATGCCAGCAAGCTGGAGATCCGCCCGGCGCAAACGGCAGATCGCGCCTGGACGGTGACGGAAATCGATCGCAGCTGGCCGACCCAGGTGGACGCCGTTGCGGTTGATCCGCATACGATGCAGGTGCTGGACCGAACCCGATTCGGGGATTTCCCGCTAATGGCAAAACTGACCCGCTGGGGTGTGGACTTCCATATGGGGATCTTATTCGGGCTGGTGAATCAGCTGCTGCTCGTAGCGTTCGGCCTTGCTCTGTGCGTGCTCATCATCTGGGGATACCGGATGTGGTGGATGCGTCGTCCGGCGCAATCGACAGTGAGTCCGGTACAGACGCTTTGTCAGAGCTGGCTGGCGTTGTCGGGATGGGGAAAGGGCGTTACGGTGATAGTCAGCCTGCTGCTGGGGCTGGCCCTGCCAGTCATGGGCGTGAGTCTGGCGCTGTTTGTTCTGGTGGACTGGCTACGCTGGCGAGCGGCAACAGGGGTGTCGCTCGCCGAATCTTCCGCTAAATAACCCTATGGCGTGCTGATAACCACGGCAACCCGGCGGTTTTCAGCACGTCCTTGTGGGGTACTGTTACTCGCAACCGGGTATTTTTGACCCAATCCCTGCGTGGTGAGATTGCTGCGCGGGATATTCGCTCCCTTCGCCCAGGCGTCGGCCACGGCATTGGCGCGTTTTAATGACAGCGCATTGTTGTAGCTTTCTTCACCGTAATTGTCCGTGTGACCGTCCATTCGCGCGTGGTTCAGGCCGGTTTCGGCAAGGCGAGAGGCCATGGACTTGATCTGTGTTTCACTTTCCGGTCGCAGCCGGGCGTCATTTTTATCAAACAGGATGGTATCCGACAGGCCAAGTGACCAGTCACCGTTCAGTTCGTTAAAACCGTAAGACTTCATCGCCGCGATTTGCTCAGGAGTGAATTTGCCTTCCGGCGGCGACTGACAGCCTGCCAGAACCATTGAGGCCAGAACTAACGGCGTGAAGTATCGTTTTAACATAGTGTATCCTTTCTAACTTATTGTTTTCGTACGCTGGTTTTTAACCTGGTACATATTGCGGTCAGCCCTCTCCAGTAATGCTTCCACGGAAGCATTTTCCCACGCCAGAGCAAAGCCAATGCTGAGTGACATTGATGCTTTTTGTCCGTTATGGAGATCAAACGGACGGATAAATTGCTGCGAAAGCGCAGCACAAATGTGTTGAACCTCAAGCTCAGAGTGCACGCCGTAGAGCACCATGGCAAATTCGTCACCGCCAAGGCGATAGGACTGATGACGCTTGTCGCCAAACTCCATCATCCTGCTCGCCACTTCAATTAGCACGCAGTCTCCTGCCGCATGTCCCCAGGTGTCGTTAATAAACTTAAAGTTATCACCGTCGAGGAAGAGCAGGGCCGAGTTGGTTCTGGCTGAAGGGTCGTTCATTAAGGCTGCAATGCTGTTACGAAACGCCGCACGGTTGGCAAGGCCGGTGAGCGGGTCGTGCATGGCGGTCCGCAACAGCTGGGCGTTCTTGGCCTGCAGTTTTAGCTGCCACTCTTCCATCTCATCCAGAAGACTGTTGAAGTCTTCACCAAACTGGTGAAACTCTTCGATGCGGCCATCTTTCACCCTGCGGGAGAAGTTGCGGTTAGTGCGGACATCATGCACGACGTCGGTGATGTTTTGCAGGGCCGTCACCATACCGTGATGCAAAGACTGGGTAATGGTGAGTGCGACGACGGTAGCAAAAAGAATGCAGCCGGTAAGCACGGCAAACGACATCCAGATGAAATGACTGATGAGACTGTCTCGCGCGGTAAGGCGAATTTCGCCGACCATTGCGCCGTTATGCATGATGGGCTGCGCAACCGGAACGGGAAAAAGCCAGCGACTGACCAGGGCGCCCAGCGTGTCGTTATTATCCTCCGGGTTCCAGGACCAGTAAGCAAACCGCTTTTTATGCGCGTTGACCACCTCGGCCACGGCAAACTGCCCCTGTTTACCCAGGGCCGCAAGCGTTTCGTTGGCCGCAAGAGAATCGTTGAACACCAGCGAGGCTTCCAGGCTGTGGCTCATTGTTGCGCCAGTTAATTCCAGGTTCTTTTGCGCGTATTGTTTTAACGTCACAACAGAAGCAAAACAGAGCAACACCCATATTAACGTCATCGTGATGATGACGCTTATCATGCTGTTTCGCCTCAACGTTCTTTTAAACGTCGGACGTGGCGTTGAAGTGAAATCTTTATCCATGCTGCTTATTCCGTGCAAGCATTAATACATCCGGATTGACTCTAACGCCACTGCGCGTCAGCGCATCCAGATTGACGGAGAACCTTACCTGGTCGCGATCGATCATCAGGCAAAACGCGCTGCCAATTACACATTCCGGATTTTGCTCTGAGATTAAAAGTAATGCTCTGCCCTGATATTGACTTATTAATTCAAGTTGTTTGGCCGGTGATTCAGACCCGAAATAAATAGCATCGCACGTCGCGGCCAGGGCTTCCCGATCGTTACGCACAATAACGGGAGTGTAAGGTAACTCGCTATGCCCCTCATTGCTGCTGAGTGCGTGAGTATAATGAGAGGTGGCGTAGACGCAGAGTTTAGGCTGTCCGGAAAGTGACGGCCATCGCGTATAGCTCACTATGCCTGAGACAATCGAACGTACCGATTTATCCGTTTCCGTGAGCGTGCCTGCCGTCGCCGGGCCCACCATAAAGAACAGCATTAGCACCAGAGTAAGTCGGAACAAAGAGTTCAAGAATGAATTTCTCACCAGAATCCGCCACAACGCTCCGGAAATAGATGTCCTTAAGAGTTGCGGGCAGAATACCATTGTTTATCAAAGCCGTCATTATGTCAGGAATAGCGTCCGGCCGACCTAAGCTAAATCCTACAGTTGTTTATTTTTCGATGAATAAAAACAGATTTAATTCAGTCTGCTGGAACGCATACTTTCATCCATTCCTTGTTGCCATGCGGTATGCAGTTTTGCGGCGTTTTCGACAGTATCGCAACTGGCAGGAAAAGATTTGCCTGCTAAACCCCAGGCGTGGATAAAGCCTTCTTCGCAAACTTTCTTCTGACCATCGGCATAGCCGCGAAGATATTCACTACGATCAACGTGTGGATCGTTAAAACTATCGGCCAGGGTCTGGTTATCTTTAACCGGCAGGCCGTTCATGGCGTCTTCTTTACCTGCATCAAACCAGGATGGACTGGTCCAGTCGGGCTGGAAGGTGTAAGGATTGATCTGGCAGCCCGATAACAACAGCGACAACAGCACAAGAGCAATTGAACGCATAGCCATTCTCCTTTTTTCTTCAGCATAGCCTGGCAAATGATAGCTCGTATGTAATTTAATCTTTACGTTTTTACCGGCTGATATTGGCAATAAAATGGCTTCTGTAAATTAAAGTGTACGTATTTTGGATTGAAATGTTTACTTTTTATGGTATCGTGGTGTCACCTCATTGAGGAAAACAACTATCGCAAACGAGCTTTACAGGATCGCCATCATGCAAAAAGACGCGCTGAACAACGTACATATCACTGACGAACAGGTTTTAATCACGCCGGATCAACTGAAAGCGGAGTTCCCGCTGAGCGTCGCGCAGGAGGCTCAGATTGAGCACTCGCGCCAGACCATTTCTGACATCATCGCCGGTCGCGATCCGCGCCTGCTGGTGGTATGTGGTCCTTGCTCCATTCACGATCCTGAAACCGCCATTGAGTACGCTCGTCGATTTAAAGCATTAGCGGAGGAGGTCAGCGATAGCCTCTATCTGGTGATGCGCGTCTATTTTGAGAAGCCACGTACGACCGTTGGCTGGAAAGGGTTGATTAACGATCCGCACATGGATGGCTCGTTTGATGTGGAAGCAGGCCTGAAGATTGCGCGTCGCCTGCTGGTGGAGCTGGTCAGCATGGGGCTGCCGCTGGCAACCGAAGCGCTGGATCCAAACAGCCCGCAGTACCTGGGCGATCTGTTCAGCTGGTCCGCCATTGGTGCGCGTACCACGGAATCACAAACCCACCGCGAGATGGCGTCTGGCCTGTCGATGCCGGTTGGCTTTAAAAACGGTACCGATGGTAGCCTGGCGACGGCGATCAACGCCATGCGCGCTGCCGCCATGCCGCACCGCTTTGTCGGTATTAACCAGGCAGGCCAGGTGTGTCTCCTGCAAACCCAGGGCAACCCGGACGGGCATGTGATCCTGCGCGGCGGTAAAGCGCCGAACTACAGCCCGGCAGATGTGGCGCAGTGTGAAAAAGAGATGGAGCAGGCGGGACTGCGCCCGGCACTGATGGTAGATTGCAGTCATGGTAATTCCAATAAAGATTACCGTCGTCAGCCTGCGGTTGCGGAATCCGTGGTCGCGCAGATCAAAGATGGCAACCGTTCGATTATCGGACTGATGATTGAGAGCAACATTCATGAAGGCAATCAATCATCTGAACAACCGCGCAGCGCAATGAAGCACGGCGTATCCGTGACGGATGCCTGCATCAGCTGGGAGACCACCGATGCCCTGCTGCGTGAGATCCATAAAGATTTAAACGGCCAGCTGGCGGCGCGTCTGGCTTAAGAGGTTAGTTATGGTTGCTGAATTGACCGCATTACGCGATCAAATTGATGAAGTGGATAAGGCGCTGCTGGATCTGCTGGCGCGCCGTATGGCGCTGGTTGCCGAAGTCGGTGAGGTAAAAAGCAAATACGGTCTGCCAATTTACGTCCCGGAGCGCGAAGCCTCCATGCTGGCCTCCCGTCGCAAAGAGGCGCAGGCGCTGGGCGTTTCGCCGGATTTGATTGAAGATGTTCTGCGTCGCGTGATGCGGGAATCCTATTCCAGCGAAAACGACAAGGGCTTCAAAACCCTCTGCCCGTCCCTGCGTCCGGTGGTGATTGTCGGCGGGGCAGGGCAGATGGGGCGTCTGTTTGAAAAAATGCTGACCCTTTCTGGCTATCAGGTACGCATACTGGAAAAAGAGGACTGGGCACAAGCACCGGAGCTCATGAAAGATGCCGGGATGGTTATCGTCAGCGTGCCGATCCACGTGACGGAGCAGATCATCGGGAAACTTCCTCCTTTACCGAAAGACTGCATCCTGGTGGACCTGGCCTCTGTCAAAAATGGTCCGCTGCAGGCAATGCTGGCGGCGCATACCGGGCCGGTGCTGGGGCTGCACCCGATGTTTGGCCCGGACAGTGGCAGTCTGGCTAAGCAGGTGGTGGTCTACTGTGACGGTCGTCAGCCGGAAGCCTATCAGTGGTTCCTGGAACAGATTCAGGTCTGGGGCGCGCGGTTGCACCGCATCAGCGCGGTCGAACACGATCAGAACATGGCTTTCATTCAGGCGCTGCGCCACTTCGCCACGTTTGCCTATGGTCTGCATCTGGCGGAAGAGAACGTTCAGCTTGAACAGCTGCTGGCGCTCTCTTCACCGATCTATCGTCTGGAGCTGGCGATGGTCGGGCGTCTGTTTGCTCAGGATCCGCAGCTGTACGCGGACATTATCATGTCCTCCGAAAACAACCTTGCGCTCATCAAGCGTTACTATCAGCGATTTGGGGAAGCCATTACGCTGCTGGAGCACGGAGACAAGCAGGCGTTTATCGACAGTTTCCGCAAGGTCGAACACTGGTTTGGCGACTACGCGCAGCGTTTCCAGAGTGAAAGCCGCACGCTGTTGCGCCAGGCAAATGACAGTCGCCAGTAATGCGATGATGTATATACTAAAAGCCAGCATCGCTGGCTTTTTTCATTTTGGGGAACCGTCATGGCCGAACCGCAGTTGCTGTTCAATTACACCGGGCATCTGCCCGAATGCCCGACGTGGAGCGCGGAAGAGCGCGCACTCTACTGGGCGGATATTCTGGAAGGGGAGATCCACCGATACCATCTGCCGACCGCGGAACATACCGTGCTCTCTTTCCATGAGGAGGTGGGCTGTTTCGCACTGCGTGAGCGAGGCGGGTTTATCGTCGCTATGCGCACTGGCATCTGGCTGGCTGACAAGCATGGCCTTCTGCAGCGCAAGGTGTGCGATAACCCCTCTAATCCGCAGTTGGCGCGTTTTAATGATGGAGGAACCGACAGTCAGGGGCGCTTCTATGCGGGAACCTTCTGGGGACCGGGGGATTACAACGGCGCACTGCTGATGCGTATCGACAACGACCTGACGCCGAAAGTGATCCAGTGCGATATTCACGGGCACAACGGTTTAGCGTTTAGCCCGGATAATCAGTGGATGTTTACCTCAGACACGCCAAATGGTGTGATTTACCGTACGCCGCTCGATGCGCAGGGCGAACCGGGCAGGCGTGAGGTATTTCGTCAGTTTAAAGAGGGGGAGGGGATACCGGACGGCGCGGCAATGGATGTGGAGGGCTGCTACTGGAGCGCGCTGTTTGACGGCTGGCGTATCGCGCGTTTTTCTCCACAAGGGGAGCAGCTGGAAGAGTATGAAATGCCGGTACGTTGCCCGACCATGGTCTGTTTTGGCGGTGACGATATGAAAACGCTGTTTATTACCACCACGCGTGAAAACATGGATGCGCAGGAGGTGGCGCAGTATCCACTTTCCGGCGCCATCTTCACCCTGCCCGTTAACGTGGCAGGGATGAAGAAAAGCCGCTTTATCGAACGTTAGACTGGATCGACCGGCACGACGTTTTCGCTCGGATAGCAGCCCAGCACTTTCATTGAACGGGTAATTTCAACCAGTTCGCGCAGGGCTTTCTGCATGGAAGCAGACTCCAGGTTGGCCTGGATATCAAGGTAGAACATCTCTTCCCACGGGTTTCCGTGGATCGGACGTGATTCCAGTTTCGTTATGATCAGGTTGTGGTTACGCAGCACCAGCAGGGCTTCAACCAGCGCGCCGGCCTGCTGGCCGGTCGCCATCAGCAGCGTGGTTTTGGCTGGCACCTGGTCTGACACATTAATGGCCTTGCGGGCCAGCACCACGAAGCGGGTGATGTTTTGCGTCTGGTTTGCCAGGTTGCGTTCCAGCACCTGTAAACCATACAGTGCGCCGCCCGCTTCGCTACCGAGCGCCGCGACGGCGGGGGAGTTAGCCTGCGCGACTTTTTCCATTGCCGCGGAGGTGCTTTCGGTGTACTCGATTTTCCAGTTAGGGTAGCGGTTCAGAAACTGGCTGCACTGCTGGAACGGCTGCGGGTGGCTGTAGACGGTTTCGATCTTGCTCAGGTCCGTTGAGCCGGAGACCAGCACGCAATGATCGATAGGGATCGTCAGCTCACCAACCAGCGACAGACTGGTGTGCTGAAGCAAATCGTAGACGTCGTTGATGGCACCGGAGCTTGTGTTTTCAATCGGCACGACGGCGTAATCCGCCTGGCCGGTCTCGACCTGATTGAAAATATCGGCAAACTTCGCACAGCCGCTCTCAATAAATTCTTCGAAATGGCGTGCGGCATACTGACGTGCGGCCAGGTGAGAATAAGAGCCCTTCGGCCCGAGGAAGGCGATACGCGCAGAGTGAGGATTGGTTTTGTTCAGGTGCTGCTGGAGTAATGCTTGCTGGGTCAGAACAGAGTCTTCAATGATGAGCTGGAACAACCGGGTGATGTAATGGGCATCGAGGTGATGCGCTTTACCGAGCTGAATCAGTCGCTCCAGCAGATCGCGCTCGCGGTCAATATCCCGGACCGGGCGATGGGAGTCCAGCTTGGCTTTACCCACTTCGATGGCGAGCGCGCGGCGTTCGGCCAGCAGAGCCAGTAATTTTTCATCCAGTGCGCTGATCTTTACTCGCAGATCCAGTAACGGGTTTTCCGGTGTCATAGTGTTGCCTGTCTCATTTTATCGTTATCAATAAAAAAGGCCCCCCGGTGTGGGAGGCCTTGTTGTTCGTCTTCGCATTCTTTATCACACGACGAAACGCCTCCCGTTCAGGGGAAGGTAAAAAAGAATGCGAAGAAGAACGGTGTCAGTTTCATAAGGTCATCCTGTGATTGATATCGTTAAAGTACCCGTACTGTTTTCACCCTGTCAATAAAAAACAAAAAACGCGCCCGAAGGCGCGTTGGCGGTACACTCAATTTAAAGGATTACTCTTCTTCAACTTCTTCCGCGAAGCTGGCGTCTTTCACCGATGTTGTGGCGCGACGGGCTTCACCTTTGTGTTGCACTTTATTGAGCTGCCGTTCCAGCTTGTTGATCAAATCGTTAATAGCGGTGTACATATCCTCATGTTTTGCGCTGGCGACCAGATGGCCGTTTGGAGTATTGATAGTTGCGTCAGCGATGAAACCCTGCGGCTCCTTAGACAGGATGATATGTGGATTAATCAAATGTGTTTGCCATTTATCCAGTTTGGCGAGACGGTCTGCGACGTGCTGGCGAATTGCCGGAGTAATTTCCATTTGTTTACTGGTAATGTTCATTGTCATAAATTTTACCTCTTGTCTTTCCGTCTTGGTGATTCCAGCATACCCGACCCAATGTCAAAATGTGTGATTTAGATCACGTTATTTTGTCGGTTTTTGTCAGGGAATCTTTTTTGTGAGGCAGGGCAGGAAGAGGTGAGATTTACCTTGTGGAAGGCAAAAATTGCGGTCATAGTAGACGGGATGTGTTGAGGCTAAAGCGCTTCAGCGACGTTCATAAATGAATAAAAAAACGGCAGCCTTCGGGCTGCCGTTTTGCATTGAGGTCATATCAGGTGTTGCTGCTGTTGGCGGCGATGATTTTCGCCACTTTTTCAGCCTGAGCGGTCATCTGCATCTGACGGTACGCATTTTCCATCAGCTTCAGGCCGTCGCGCGTTGCCTGAGTATCCGGGTAATCGCGCAGCATACCTTCTACGCGGTTAACCACGGCAACCCATGCGCCACGGCGGGTATAGTATTCCGCCACAGAGTATTCATATTTCGCCAGACGATCTTTCAGGAACACCAGACGTTTGGTGGCGTCAGTCACGTACTGGCTGTTCGGATAGCCGCGCACCAGTTTGGAGAAGTCATTGAAGGCGTCACGCGCATGCTGCGGGTCACGGTCGGAACGATCCACGCCGAAGAAGCCCTGAAGCGCACTATCATCCAGCGCCATGTTGGTGAGACCGCGCATGTACATGACATAGTCGATGTTAGGATGAGTCGGGTTCAGACGCATGAAACGATCGATGGTTGCCTGTGCCAGCGGCAGATCGGCATTTTTATAGTATGCATAGATGAGATCTAACTGTACCTGCTGCGAATACGGACCAAATGGATAGCGATTATCCAACGCTTCCAGTTGCGTTATCGCCTGTTTCCAGTTACCGTCCTGCAACTTTTGTTGTGCAGTCGCATAGATTTCATTCGGCGGATTGTCAGGGACCTGTTCATTTGAACCGGAGCAGCCCACCAAAGCCAGGCTCAACGTGGCCGCTGCCACCAGATATTTCATGCGCGTCATGACGTTTTGACTTTCCTCAAATGTTTGTCCGGGAGAAACTCTGTTCCTGCTCCCGATTAAGACCAGCTACAATAGCACACTATATTAAACGGCAAAGCCGTAAAACCCAACGTTAAACGAAGAAGCAGTTTATGGCACAACGAGTAGAACTCACCGCAACAGTCTCCGAAAATCAGCTCGGTCAACGCTTAGATCAGGCTTTGGCCGAATTGTTCCCTGATTATTCGCGTTCACGCATAAAAGAATGGATCCTTGACCAGCGCGTGATGGTAAACGGCAAGATCTGGGACAAACCAAAAGAGAAAGTGTTAGGTGGGGAAGCTGTCGCCATCAATGCTGAAATCGAAGAGGAAATCCGTTTCGAGCCGCAGGATATCCCACTGGACATCGTCTACGAAGATGATGACATCCTGGTGATCAACAAGCCGCGCGACCTGGTGGTTCATCCGGGCGCGGGGAACCCTGACGGTACGGTACTTAACGCACTTCTCCATTATTATCCGCCCATCGCGGATGTTCCGCGCGCGGGCATTGTGCACCGTCTGGATAAAGACACGACCGGTCTGATGGTGGTCGCGAAGACTGTTCCAGCGCAGACCCGTCTGGTGGAATCGCTGCAGCTGCGCGAAATTACCCGTGAGTATGAAGCGGTAGCCATCGGGCATATGACCTCTGGCGGTACGGTGGAAGAGCCAATCAGTCGTCACCCAACCAAACGTACTCATATGTCGGTGCATCCGATGGGTAAACCCGCGGTAACGCATTACCGCATTATGGAGCACTTCCGCATTCATACGCGCTTGCGTCTGCGTCTGGAAACCGGGCGTACTCACCAGATCCGTGTTCACATGGCACACATTACCCATCCGCTGGTGGGGGATCAGGTTTACGGTGGTCGTCCGCGTCCGCCTAAAGGCGCATCGGATGAGTTCATCAGCGTACTGCGCAAATTCGATCGCCAGGCGCTGCACGCGACCATGCTGCGCCTTTACCATCCGATCACCGGTATTCAGATGGAGTGGCATGCGCCTATCCCACAGGATATGGTGGAACTTATTGACGCGATGCGTGCTGATTTCGAAGAACATAAGGATCAAGTGGACTGGATATGACCAAACTGATTGTCCCGGAGTGGCCATTGCCTGAAGGCGTGGCTGCCTGCAGTTCAACCCGCACTGGCGGCGTTAGCCAGGGTGCCTGGGAGTCTTTGAACCTCGGTGCGCACTGTGGCGATGATCCTGAACATGTTGAAGAGAACCGCAGGCGCCTGTTTGCTGCAGGGAACCTGCCGTCGAAACCGGTCTGGCTTGAACAGGTTCATGGTAAAGCGGTACTGAAGTTGACGGGAGAACCCTACGCTTCTAAACGTGCTGACGCCTCTTACAGTAATACTCCGGGCACCGTTTGTGCCGTAATGACGGCCGATTGCCTGCCGGTTCTGTTTTGTAACCGTGCAGGTACCGAGGTTGCCGCAGCGCATGCGGGCTGGCGTGGTCTGTGTGAAGGCGTGCTGGAGGAGACTGTCGCCTGCTTTAAGGATGACCCCGCCAATATCATGGCCTGGCTTGGCCCGGCCATCGGTCCTCGTGCATTTGAAGTAGGACCGGAAGTCCGCGATGCTTTTATGGAAAAAGATCCGCAAGCCGTGGACGCCTTCCAGCCTTCGGGGAATAAATATCTGGCCGATATTTACCAGCTTGCCCGTCAGCGCCTGAATAATGTTGGTGTGACGCAGATTTTCGGCGGCGATCGCTGCACCTTCACCGAAAAGGGTGATTTTTTCTCTTATCGCCGCGACAAGACCACAGGGCGTATGGCAAGTTTCATTTGGCTGATATAACCTAAAGAATCAAGACGATCCGGCACGTGCTGTTTTCTTTTCACATAATTCAGGTCATTAACCTTGAATAATTGAGGGATGACCTCATTTAATCTCCAGTAGCAAATTTGACCTGTTATGGGAGGAGTTATGCGTCTGGATCGTCTTACTAATAAATTCCAGCTTGCTCTCGCCGATGCCCAGTCCCTCGCACTGGGGCACGACAACCAGTTTATCGAACCTCTTCATTTAATGAGCGCCTTGCTGAATCAGGAAGGGGGATCGGTACGTCCTTTATTAACGTCTGCTGGCATTAATGCTGGCCAGTTGCGCACCGCCATCGATCAGGCGCTGAGCCGTTTACCGCAGGTCGAAGGGACCGGCGGGGACGTGCAGCCGTCGCAGGATCTGGTGCGTGTGCTGAACCTTTGCGACAAGCTGGCGCAAAAACGTGGAGACAACTTTATTTCGTCAGAGCTGTTTGTTCTGGCGGCGCTTGAATCACGCGGTACCTTGACCGACCTGCTGAAATCTGCCGGAGCAACCACCGCCAATGTGACTCAGGCGATTGAGAAAATGCGCGGAGGTGAAAGCGTGAACGATCAGGGAGCCGAAGACCAACGTCAGGCTTTGAAGAAATTTACGGTCGATCTGACCGAACGTGCTGAACAGGGCAAACTTGACCCGGTGATCGGCCGTGACGAAGAGATCCGCCGTACGATTCAGGTACTGCAACGTCGTACCAAGAACAACCCGGTACTGATTGGTGAGCCGGGTGTCGGTAAAACTGCCATCGTTGAAGGGCTGGCGCAGCGTATCGTGAACGGTGAAGTGCCGGAAGGGCTGAAAGGCCGCCGCGTACTGGCGCTGGATATGGGCGCGCTGGTGGCCGGTGCGAAATACCGCGGGGAGTTCGAAGAGCGTCTGAAAGGCGTCCTTAACGATCTCGCGAAACAGGAAGGCAACGTTATCCTGTTTATCGACGAACTGCACACCATGGTCGGTGCTGGTAAGGCGGACGGCGCGATGGATGCCGGGAACATGCTGAAACCTGCGCTGGCGCGCGGTGAACTTCACTGCGTCGGTGCTACTACGCTTGATGAGTACCGTCAGTACATTGAAAAAGATGCTGCGCTGGAACGTCGTTTCCAGAAAGTGTTTGTCGCTGAGCCAAGCGTTGAAGATACCATCGCGATTTTACGTGGTCTGAAAGAGCGCTATGAACTGCACCACCATGTGCAGATCACTGACCCGGCCATCGTAGCGGCTGCGACGCTTTCGCATCGTTACATCGCCGACCGTCAGTTGCCCGATAAGGCCATCGACCTGATTGATGAAGCGGCTTCAAGCATTCGTATGCAGATTGACTCGAAACCGGAAGAGCTGGACAGACTTGACCGACGCATCATTCAGCTCAAGCTGGAACAGCAGGCGCTGAAGAAAGAGTCTGATGAAGCCAGTAAGAAACGCCTGGATATGCTCAATGAAGAACTGGACGATAAAGAGCGCCAGTATTCCGAGCTGGAAGAAGAGTGGAAAGCCGAGAAAGCTTCCCTGTCCGGTACGCAGACCATTAAAGCTGAACTCGAACAGGCAAAAATTGCCATTGAGCAGGCGCGACGCGTGGGCGACCTGGCGCGAATGTCCGAGCTGCAGTACGGCAAAATTCCTGAGCTGGAAAAACAGCTTGAGATTGCGACGCAATCGGAAGGTAAAACGATGCGTCTGTTGCGTAATAAAGTCACGGATGCCGAGATTGCTGAAGTCCTTGCTCGCTGGACCGGCATTCCGGTAGCACGCATGCTTGAAGGTGAGCGTGAAAAACTGCTGCGCATGGAGAACGATCTCCACAATAGGGTGATTGGCCAGAACGAGGCGGTTGAAGCGGTATCGAATGCTATTCGTCGTAGCCGTGCAGGGCTGTCCGACCCGAATCGCCCGATTGGTTCCTTCCTGTTCCTGGGGCCGACCGGTGTTGGTAAGACCGAGCTGTGTAAAGCGCTGGCTAACTTTATGTTCGACAGCGATGATGCAATGGTCCGTATCGACATGTCCGAGTTTATGGAAAAACACGCCGTTTCGCGTCTGGTCGGTGCGCCTCCAGGATACGTTGGTTATGAAGAGGGTGGGTACCTGACAGAAGCGGTGCGTCGTCGTCCTTATTCCGTCATCCTGCTGGATGAGGTGGAAAAAGCGCATCCGGATGTGTTCAACATTCTGCTTCAGGTCCTGGACGATGGTCGTCTGACAGACGGACAGGGGAGAACGGTTGATTTCCGTAATACGGTTGTCATCATGACCTCGAACCTGGGCTCCGATTTGATTCAGGAACGTTTCGGTGAACTGGACTACAGCCATATGAAGGATCTGGTGCTGGGTGTGGTAAGCCATAACTTCCGTCCGGAGTTCATCAACCGTATTGATGAAGTGGTGGTGTTCCATCCGCTGGGTGAGAAACACATTGCGTCGATTGCGCAGATCCAGCTGCAGCGTCTGTATAAACGTCTGGAAGAACGTGGATATGAAATTCACATCTCCGATGAAGCGCTGAAACTGCTGAGTAAAAATGGTTACGATCCGGTTTACGGTGCGCGTCCATTAAAACGTGCTATCCAGCAGCAGATCGAAAACCCGCTGGCGCAGCAGATCCTCTCCGGGGAGCTGATTCCAGGAAAAGTGATTCGTCTGGAAGCCAACGACGATCGCATTGTGGCAGTGCAGTAGGTCACAAAACGCAAAAACGAGCCGCTTACGGCTCGTTTTTGTTTAAAAACCAGGCGAGAATTGAGGTCTGGAGTCAGATTTGCCTGGAAAGTGAGCAGTCAGTAAATAATTTTCACTTTATCCTTGCAGGTTCGGAATTACTCCCTATAATGCGCCTCCACTGACACGGAACAACGGCACACACGCCGCCGGGTCAGCAGAGAAAAGCGAAAATA
Organism: Enterobacter sp. BIDMC92; assembly: GCF_001030225.1. Lineage (NCBI taxonomy): Bacteria > Pseudomonadati > Pseudomonadota > Gammaproteobacteria > Enterobacterales > Enterobacteriaceae > Enterobacter > Enterobacter sp. BIDMC92. The sequence continues at coordinate 3,623,297 of NZ_KQ087598.1, read as the reverse complement.
AGCGCTTGACTCTGAGGCGGGAAAGCGTAATATGCACACCCCGCGCCGCAGCGAAAACGAAGCGGCACTGCTCTTTAACAATTTATCAGACAATCTGTGTGGGCACTCAAAGTGACATGGATTCTTAATGTCTTCGGACAATAAATGAATACCAAGTCTCAACGAGTGAACACGTAATTCATTACGAAGTTTAATTCAATGAGCATCAAACTTTTAAATTGAAGAGTTTGATCATGGCTCAGATTGAACGCTGGCGGCAGGCCTAACACATGCAAGTCGAACGGTAGCACAGAGAGCTTGCTCTCGGGTGACGAGTGGCGGACGGGTGAGTAATGTCTGGGAAACTGCCTGATGGAGGGGGATAACTACTGGAAACGGTAGCTAATACCGCATAATGTCGCAAGACCAAAGAGGGGGACCTTCGGGCCTCTTGCCATCAGATGTGCCCAGATGGGATTAGCTAGTAGGTGGGGTAACGGCTCACCTAGGCGACGATCCCTAGCTGGTCTGAGAGGATGACCAGCCACACTGGAACTGAGACACGGTCCAGACTCCTACGGGAGGCAGCAGTGGGGAATATTGCACAATGGGCGCAAGCCTGATGCAGCCATGCCGCGTGTATGAAGAAGGCCTTCGGGTTGTAAAGTACTTTCAGCGGGGAGGAAGGCGTTGAGGTTAATAACCTCAGCGATTGACGTTACCCGCAGAAGAAGCACCGGCTAACTCCGTGCCAGCAGCCGCGGTAATACGGAGGGTGCAAGCGTTAATCGGAATTACTGGGCGTAAAGCGCACGCAGGCGGTCTGTCAAGTCGGATGTGAAATCCCCGGGCTCAACCTGGGAACTGCATTCGAAACTGGCAGGCTAGAGTCTTGTAGAGGGGGGTAGAATTCCAGGTGTAGCGGTGAAATGCGTAGAGATCTGGAGGAATACCGGTGGCGAAGGCGGCCCCCTGGACAAAGACTGACGCTCAGGTGCGAAAGCGTGGGGAGCAAACAGGATTAGATACCCTGGTAGTCCACGCCGTAAACGATGTCGACTTGGAGGTTGTGCCCTTGAGGCGTGGCTTCCGGAGCTAACGCGTTAAGTCGACCGCCTGGGGAGTACGGCCGCAAGGTTAAAACTCAAATGAATTGACGGGGGCCCGCACAAGCGGTGGAGCATGTGGTTTAATTCGATGCAACGCGAAGAACCTTACCTACTCTTGACATCCAGAGAACTTTCCAGAGATGGATTGGTGCCTTCGGGAACTCTGAGACAGGTGCTGCATGGCTGTCGTCAGCTCGTGTTGTGAAATGTTGGGTTAAGTCCCGCAACGAGCGCAACCCTTATCCTTTGTTGCCAGCGGTCCGGCCGGGAACTCAAAGGAGACTGCCAGTGATAAACTGGAGGAAGGTGGGGATGACGTCAAGTCATCATGGCCCTTACGAGTAGGGCTACACACGTGCTACAATGGCGCATACAAAGAGAAGCGACCTCGCGAGAGCAAGCGGACCTCATAAAGTGCGTCGTAGTCCGGATTGGAGTCTGCAACTCGACTCCATGAAGTCGGAATCGCTAGTAATCGTAGATCAGAATGCTACGGTGAATACGTTCCCGGGCCTTGTACACACCGCCCGTCACACCATGGGAGTGGGTTGCAAAAGAAGTAGGTAGCTTAACCTTCGGGAGGGCGCTTACCACTTTGTGATTCATGACTGGGGTGAAGTCGTAACAAGGTAACCGTAGGGGAACCTGCGGTTGGATCACCTCCTTACCTTAAAGAACCTGCCTTTGCAGTGCTCACACAGATTGTCTGATGAAAAGTAAATAGCAAGGCGTCTTGCGATTGAGACTGACACGTCCCCTTCGTCTAGAGGCCCAGGACACCGCCCTTTCACGGCGGTAACAGGGGTTCGAATCCCCTAGGGGACGCCACTTGCTGGTTCGTGAGTGAAAGTCACCTGCCGTCATATCTCAAAACTGACTTGCGAGTCACGTTTGAGATATTTGCTCTTTAAAAATCTGGATCAAGCTGAAAATTGAAACGACACACATGTTATGTGTGTTCGAGTCTCTCAAATTTTCGCAATCATGAAGTGAAACATCTTCGGGTTGTGAGGTTAAGCGACTAAGCGTACACGGTGGATGCCCTGGCAGTCAGAGGCGATGAAGGACGTGCTAATCTGCGAAAAGCGCCGGCGAGGTGATATGAACCTTTGACCCGGCGATGTCCGAATGGGGAAACCCAGTGTGTTCCGACACACTATCGTTAACTGAATACATAGGTTAACGAGGCGAACCGGGGGAACTGAAACATCTAAGTACCCCGAGGAAAAGAAATCAACCGAGATTCCCCCAGTAGCGGCGAGCGAACGGGGAGCAGCCCAGAGTCTGAATCAGCTTGTGTGTTAGTGGAACGGTCTGGAAAGTCCGACGGTACAGGGTGATAGTCCCGTACACGAAAACACACAGGTTGTGAACTCGAAGAGTAGGGCGGGACACGTGGTATCCTGTCTGAATATGGGGGGACCATCCTCCAAGGCTAAATACTCCTGACTGACCGATAGTGAACCAGTACCGTGAGGGAAAGGCGAAAAGAACCCCGGCGAGGGGAGTGAAAAAGAACCTGAAACCGTGTACGTACAAGCAGTGGGAGCACCTTCGGGTGTGACTGCGTACCTTTTGTATAATGGGTCAGCGACTTATATTCTGTAGCAAGGTTAACCGTATAGGGGAGCCGAAGGGAAACCGAGTCTTAACTGGGCGTTAAGTTGCAGGGTATAGACCCGAAACCCGGTGATCTAGCCATGGGCAGGTTGAAGGTTGGGTAACACTAACTGGAGGACCGAACCGACTAATGTTGAAAAATTAGCGGATGACTTGTGGCTGGGGGTGAAAGGCCAATCAAACCGGGAGATAGCTGGTTCTCCCCGAAAGCTATTTAGGTAGCGCCTCGTGAACTCATCTTCGGGGGTAGAGCACTGTTTCGGCTAGGGGGCCATCCCGGCTTACCAACCCGATGCAAACTACGAATACCGAAGAATGTTATCACGGGAGACACACGGCGGGTGCTAACGTCCGTCGTGAAGAGGGAAACAACCCAGACCGCCAGCTAAGGTCCCAAAGTCATGGTTAAGTGGGAAACGATGTGGGAAGGCACAGACAGCCAGGATGTTGGCTTAGAAGCAGCCATCATTTAAAGAAAGCGTAATAGCTCACTGGTCGAGTCGGCCTGCGCGGAAGATGTAACGGGGCTAAACCATGCACCGAAGCTGCGGCAGCGACACTATGTGTTGTTGGGTAGGGGAGCGTTCTGTAAGCCGTTGAAGGTGACCTGTGAGGGTTGCTGGAGGTATCAGAAGTGCGAATGCTGACATAAGTAACGATAAAGCGGGTGAAAAGCCCGCTCGCCGGAAGACCAAGGGTTCCTGTCCAACGTTAATCGGGGCAGGGTGAGTCGACCCCTAAGGCGAGGCCGAAAGGCGTAGTCGATGGGAAACAGGTTAATATTCCTGTACTTGGTGTTACTGCGAAGGGGGGACGGAGAAGGCTATGTTAGCCGGGCGACGGTTGTCCCGGTTTAAGCATGTAGGCGGAACGATTAGGTAAATCCGGTCGTTTTTTAACGCTGAGGTGTGATGACGAGGCACTACGGTGCTGAAGTAACAAATGCCCTGCTTCCAGGAAAAGCCTCTAAGCATCAGGTAACATCAAATCGTACCCCAAACCGACACAGGTGGTCAGGTAGAGAATACCAAGGCGCTTGAGAGAACTCGGGTGAAGGAACTAGGCAAAATGGTGCCGTAACTTCGGGAGAAGGCACGCTGATATGTAGGTGAAGCCCCTGCGGGTGGAGCTGAAATCAGTCGAAGATACCAGCTGGCTGCAACTGTTTATTAAAAACACAGCACTGTGCAAACACGAAAGTGGACGTATACGGTGTGACGCCTGCCCGGTGCCGGAAGGTTAATTGATGGGGTTAGCGGTAACGCGAAGCTCTTGATCGAAGCCCCGGTAAACGGCGGCCGTAACTATAACGGTCCTAAGGTAGCGAAATTCCTTGTCGGGTAAGTTCCGACCTGCACGAATGGCGTAATGATGGCCAGGCTGTCTCCACCCGAGACTCAGTGAAATTGAACTCGCTGTGAAGATGCAGTGTACCCGCGGCAAGACGGAAAGACCCCGTGAACCTTTACTATAGCTTGACACTGAACACTGGTCCTTGATGTGTAGGATAGGTGGGAGGCTTTGAAGTGTGGACGCCAGTCTGCATGGAGCCGTCCTTGAAATACCACCCTTTAATGGCTGGTGTTCTAACGTAGACCCGTTACCCGGGTTGCGGACAGTGTCTGGTGGGTAGTTTGACTGGGGCGGTCTCCTCCCAAAGAGTAACGGAGGAGCACGAAGGTTAGCTAATCCTGGTCGGACATCAGGAGGTTAGTGCAATGGCATAAGCTAGCTTGACTGCGAGAGTGACGGCTCGAGCAGGTGCGAAAGCAGGTCATAGTGATCCGGTGGTTCTGAATGGAAGGGCCATCGCTCAACGGATAAAAGGTACTCCGGGGATAACAGGCTGATACCGCCCAAGAGTTCATATCGACGGCGGTGTTTGGCACCTCGATGTCGGCTCATCACATCCTGGGGCTGAAGTAGGTCCCAAGGGTATGGCTGTTCGCCATTTAAAGTGGTACGCGAGCTGGGTTTAGAACGTCGTGAGACAGTTCGGTCCCTATCTGCCGTGGGCGCTGGAGAATTGAGGGGGGCTGCTCCTAGTACGAGAGGACCGGAGTGGACGCATCACTGGTGTTCGGGTTGTCATGCCAATGGCACTGCCCGGTAGCTAAATGCGGAAGAGATAAGTGCTGAAAGCATCTAAGCACGAAACTTGCCCCGAGATGAGTTCTCCCTGAGCCTTTAAGGCTCCTGAAGGAACGTTGAAGACGACGACGTTGATAGGTCGGGTGTGTAAGCGCAGCGATGCGTTGAGCTAACCGATACTAATGAACCGTGAGGCTTAACCTTACAACGCCGAAGATGTTTTGGCGAAGAGACGACACAAGATTCAGCTTTGATACAGATTAAACAGAATTTGCCTGGCGGCTTTAGCGCGGTGGTCCCACCTGACCCCATGCCGAACTCAGAAGTGAAACGCCGTAGCGCCGATGGTAGTGTGGGGTCTCCCCATGTGAGAGTAGGGAACTGCCAGGCATCAATCAAGAAGAACCCCGTACCGTAAGGTGCGGGGTTTTTTGCTTTGTGTTTTTACTGCTCTGGCCTTTCTCTTAATCCATTATCCTGCTAATGGAATGTGTGATCTTTGTCTCAATGTTATTTATAACAAAATTATAACATTTCATTTACGAGGCAATTGAGTTTCAGAACTCAATACGCCGTAGTCTATGGCAGGAGCATAATCACAATGACAGAAAGCATTACATCAAACGGGACGCTGGCTAACAGTGATACCCGAAGAAGGGTATGGGCCATCGTCAGCGCCTCTTCAGGGAACCTGGTTGAATGGTTCGACTTTTACGTCTACTCATTCTGTTCACTCTATTTCGCTCATATATTCTTCCCATCCGGCAACACCACTACGCAACTCCTACAAACAGCGGGTGTATTTGCTGCAGGATTCTTAATGCGACCCATTGGTGGCTGGTTGTTCGGCCGCATTGCGGATCGTCAGGGGCGTAAGGCCTCCATGCTGATTTCGGTCTGTATGATGTGTTTTGGCTCTCTGGTGATCGCCTGCTTACCGGGCTATGAATCGATTGGTACCTGGGCACCGGCGCTACTTTTACTGGCCCGCTTATTCCAGGGGTTATCAGTGGGGGGCGAATACGGTACCAGTGCGACCTACATGAGTGAGATTGCGCTGGAAGGACGGAAAGGCTTTTACGCTTCATTCCAGTATGTCACGCTGATTGGCGGTCAACTGCTGGCCATTCTTGTGGTGGTGATCCTGCAGCAGATCCTGACGGATGAACAGCTTCACACCTGGGGCTGGCGGATCCCGTTCGCAATGGGGGCCGCGCTGGCGATCGTTGCACTTTGGCTACGCCGTCAGTTAGATGAAACTTCTCAGAAAGAGGTCAGAACGCTGAAGGAAGCGGGAACGTTTAAAGGATTATGGCGTAACCGCAAAGCTTTTCTTATGGTGCTGGGCTTTACTGCAGGGGGCTCTCTCAGTTTTTACACATTTACCACCTATATGCAAAAGTACCTGGTGAACACCACCGGGATGCACGCCAACGTTGCCAGCGTTGTCATGACTGTAGCGCTGTTTGTCTTTATGCTCATACAACCAATCATCGGGGCGCTCTCGGATAAAATTGGCCGCCGAACGTCGATGCTTATTTTTGGTGGATTATCGGCGCTCTGTACCGTTCCTGTTTTGACTGCCCTTCAGCATGTATCCTCACCGTATGCTGCATTTGCGCTGGTTATGCTGGCGCTGGTGATTGTCAGTTTCTACACCTCGATCAGCGGGATACTGAAAGCCGAAATGTTCCCGGCGCAGGTACGTGCTTTAGGGGTAGGGCTCTCTTATGCGGTCGCCAACGCGTTGTTTGGCGGATCGGCGGAGTATGTTGCGTTGTCTTTTAAATCATGGGGAAGCGAAACGACATTCTTCTGGTACGTAACGGGAATGGGGGCGCTGGCCTTTATTGTCTCTCTGATGTTGCATCGCAAAGGGAAAGGTATTCGGCTTTAATAGTGCGCCATCTGCCACACGGCATAGCCGGTCGTTGCGCCAGCGACGTCCCAGGCGAAATCTTTCCAGCTCCAGCCGCTCCCTGCGGGGCGGCTATCCCACAGCTCTTTTGACGCCCCAAGCCCGACTGAGAACATTAGCCCAATCGTCGCGCTCCGATCCTGGCTGTATCCCTGATGTTGCGCATACTCATTACCGGCGGCGGACAGCATAGCGGAAGCGAGAAAATGTTGTGCTTTATCCTGTCCGGACCAGTTATCGTTGGCCATATGGCTACAGCCACTCAGTAAGATAACGCTCAGCAACAGAAGAATACGCATCAACGGGCTCCATAAAAAAGCCCTGCGGGTGGCAGGGCCTGGGTATTACAGAATACGGCTGATAAGTCGGTCGATACGGATTCGACGTAAGCGGCGAATAAGCTTGCGAACTTTCACCGGATAATCGGCAATACTCTGCAGTTCGCGGTAGTGATTCACCACGGTTGTATGCGTGCGAATCAGTTCCAGCTCACGTTCACGCTTTGCGGCTAATTCATGCTGAGGGTCATGGATCAGGATAGCGTTTTCCAGATCCAGTCGCCACGCGCGTGGGTTCAGGTTGTTACCTGTCAGCAGCATCCACTCATCGTCTATCCACATGCCTTTCAGATGGTAACTGTTGTCTTCATCTTTCCAGAGACGCACAACCAGTTGGTCGGTATTAACGTAGTATTGTAAACGGCTCAGGAAACGGCGCAGGTTAATCTCATAGAGATAAGGCAGCGCACCGATAATTTTGAACGGTTGATCTTCAGGAATGAAGAAGTCGTTTGCGGTTTTATCACCGACGATGATTTCCACTTTTTTGCCGTCGCGCAGTAGCTGAATGATATTGCGCACCAGCACGGCAGGAAGGTTGAAGTACGGCGTACAAATGGTGAGTTTCTGCTCCGCGCACGGCATCAGATGGAAGATCGTTTTGTTCAGCTGGCTGGATTTACCGAGCCCGACCAGCGGGGTAACGGATAACTCTTCGTTGTTTGCATCACCCTGGAAATGATAGACCGCATCACGCAGCTCCTGACGGAAGGCGCGAACATCATTTTTGATCTCCGGGCTTTTAGGACGCTCAGGATCGTCAAGACGATTAACGCCACGGCCATGGACCAGATTTTTATCAACCCAGTTGAACATGATATCGGCCATCTGCGGATTGCGAATCAGATGGTAACGGTCGTAGCGATACTTATCGAGCTGATGCAGGTAAACATCATTCAGACTGGCGCCGCTGTAAAGCACGCTGTCATCGATGATAAAGCCCTTGAAATGAAGGACGCCGAGCGCCTCACGGGTATTGACTGGCACGCCATAAACAGGCACATCAACGCCAGGATTTTCCTGCGCCGTGCGGCAATACCAGTCAGCATTGGTGTTTGAAGCGGCAGCGCCGATACGGCCTCGCTGAGCGCGATGCCAGTCCACCAGCACGCGAACATCCAACTCTGGACGCTGACGTTTGGCTTCATAAAGTGCGTTCAGGATCGCACGCCCGCCTTCATCTTGTTCAAGATACAGCGCCACAATGCAAATGCGTCGCGTGGCACTGGCAATCTTTTCCAGAAGCGTCTCCCGAAAATGCGCAGGAGCGTAAAAGAACTCTACATCATCAACTGACTGAGAAATCTTCGGTAGTTGAGCAAGGTGTTGTTGATGTTTATTACGCTTAAATTTTGACAACATCACAGTGCGTTTCTTCTCTGTTCATTGAAGGGTTGTTTGTACCATGCAAACAACATAAGCGGACAATGATACCACCAGTCCCGTCCAAAGTGGGTAACATTTCCAGTAGCTTACTCGTGTTTGTCTGCTGATGTCAGGCTCAGGGACAGGGCAACAATACCTTCGTCCAGCTGAATATCAACATCAAATCCAAGTTTTCGCGCCAGGGTCACCATACCGCGATTGTTAGGCATAGTAATGCCATTGAGACGTAACAATCCGTGATCTCGCGTATAACTGATGAGTTTTTCCAGCAGCCGTCTTCCCAGCCCCAGACCTTTGAGGTCGGAACGTACCAGTACAGCAAACTCTGCATCAACGTTATCCGGGTCAGAAATAGCACGCGTAACGCCAAGGATCTCATCCCCCTTATCAGAGCGACGAACGGCCACAAACGCCATTTCTCGATCGTAGTCGATCTGGGTCATATTGGCTAAATCATCGTGGGTAAATTCGTTGATTTCGCTAAAATAGCGATAATAAAGATCCTCTTTCGTGACCTGAGAGATAAAGGCCCGCAGCTGGGGTTCATCTTCCGGAAGAATAGGACGGAACAGCGAACGTTCTCCATTTTTCATCTCTACCCACTCCTCCAGTTGCAGAGGATATGGACGGATTGCCAGACGGCTCTCGCTGTCTCCTTCAAATGGCGCGATATCCAGCGTCACGTCCAGCGCCGTGAACTCATTGCCGGAGGCAAGGAGCGGGTGGATATCCAGCCGCTGGATCTCGGCGCAATCTACAATCAGGTTAGACACCTGGACCAGGAACTGACTTAACCCGGCAATATCGAGCGGACGCAGCGCACTCCGGCCACGGATCTTTTTGCTTTTAATTGCCTGAATGATCAAATAGCGCGCCAGATTCATGTTCAGCGGCGGTAATGCCACCACGGCTTGCTCTTCCGGACGCCACTCAACGCCGCCTTCTCCCAACATGATCAGCGGGCCAAACACGGGGTCGTGTTCAACCACGACCCGCAATTCCTGAGCCCCTGCGCGGTTAGCCATGCTTTGCACCAGCAGCCCGTGGATCCGTGCCTGCGGCCAGGCCATTTTGACCCGATCGAAAATGGCATCTGCAGCCTGCTGCACCTCTGTCGCCGTGCGCAGGTATAACATAACCCCCTGAACATCGGACTTATGCGGAATATCCGGGGAGCGCAGCTTCAGGGCCACCGGATAGCCTATCTGCTCGGCTATGTGTACTGCCTCCGCGCTGTCGCTGGCGATCCAGGTCGGCAGGGTTTGCATGCCGTAACTGCCCAGAATGGGCTGAACTTCATGCGTATCAAGCGACGTCGCTCCCTCTTCGATAGCCTGCTGCAACAGCCGGTGAACGTCGACGGTATTCGCCGTCAGATTACCGGGCAGCGCCGGCGTTTCACGCAGCTGTTTCTGGTTGCGGCGATATTCCACCATGTGCATAAACGCGGTGATGGTGCCTTCCGGTGTACGGTAGGTTGGCAGCCCGGCTTCGCTGAACAAGCGTCGCGCCTCCTGAGAGGAAAACTCGCCGCACCAGTTGGTGAGCAGGGTGACATATTTGCCTCGCGGATGAGTACGCACGGCATCAATAAGCGCCCGCGCGCTTTCACTGCCCGGGGCGACCGCGCTGGGGGAGTGGATAATCATCAGCGCATCGAAATCCTGGCTGTCCAGTAAAATGGAGATAGCGCTAATATAGCGCTCGCTGCTGGCGTCATCGCGCAAATCAAGCGGGTTGCCGGGCGTCACGCTGGTCGGAAGCGCGTCTCTCAGGCGCTGCAGCGTCTCTTCACTCAGGGTTGCCAGCTTGCCGAAGCGGCGCCACAGTTCATCCAGCGCGAGGGCGGCAGGCGCGGCGCCGTTACTGACTATCATTAACTTCTCGCCGCGCAGCGGGCGCATATGGCTTAACGTTTCAACGGCGGAAAACAGCTCGTGCGTATCCTGTACCCGCAGCAAACCCGCGCGTTGAATGGCTGCATCCCAGGCGGGATCCATACCGGAATGGGAATGCAGCAGACGTTGGGCCGCAGGGCTGCGACCGCTTTTGATCACCAGGATCGGCTTATTACGCGACGCACTTCGCGAAGCCGATACAAAGCGACGGGCGTCGCTAAGATGCTCAAGATAAAGCAGGATCGCACTGGTTTTGCTGTCTCGTGCGAGAAAATCCAGCAGTTCATCAACGTCGATATCCAGGCTATCGCCCAGGGCAATGAAGTAAGAAAATCCCATTTCACGCTGCTGCGCCCAGTCGAGAATGGTGTTTGATACCGCAGCCGACTGCGAAATAAACGCGAGCTTGCCTTTGCGGATCGGTACCGGAGAGAAGCTGGCATTCAGCCCCTGCCAGGGAGCGAGCAGACCCAGACTGTTTGGCCCAAGAATGCGCATCTGATAGCGGCTGGCGCAGGCCAGAAGTTCGCTTTTTTGCTCAGGGGGAGACGAGAGAATAATGCAGGTTTTACATCCCTTCTTGCCGAGTGATTCCAGCAGTTCCGGATTTCGCTTCGCATTGGTACAGAGTACGGCAAGATCCGGCACGAAAGGCAGGCTTTGCACATCGGGCCAGGCCAGTACGCCCTGAACCGCTTTATAAGCCGGCGTGACGGGCATGACGGGGCCATTAAATCCACCGGCCAGCAGGTTACGCATCATCAGATAGCCTGCACGATCCGGTTTCATTGATGCGCCGATGACGGCAATGGATTTAGGACGAAGTAGCGCTTCTAACCCTCGCTGGCTCATGCAGGCCTCCTGTGAATGCAAGCGACCTGATGATTTTAAACGCTTTCTGGCTCTGTTGCTGTGACACTGCCCTTATGAACGGTTTTTCCCGCCAGATAGCGCTCCCGGAAACGTGAGAAATGGTTGCCCAGTGCGCCTGCCGCCGCGGTATCTCCCGCTAAATCCAGAAGCGCTATGGCCACTTCGGCGGTGCAGTATTGCCCGTCAGCATGCGCTTCACGCAGCCGATAGGTGGAGATGCGGGAAAGATCGACAGAAATCACCGGCAGGGCGTCGAGGTAAGGGCTCTTGCGAAACATTTTCCGCGCTTCGGTCCAGGTGCCGTCGAGCATAATAAACAGCGGTGGTTTCCCGGATGGCGGTACCGAAAGCACCTGGCGATCGGCCCCTGCATAAGAGGCGGGAAAAACGACCATCGGCTGATAGTCCGGGCTTGCCACCAGATCGAGCAGGGCCTGAGGGGGTTCCGTACGGGACCACTGAAACGCGGCGGTATCCGGCAGAATATCGGCGATCAGACGTCCCGTATTGCTGGGTTTCATCGGCTCGGTGTCGAACATGACCAGACAAAAACGACTCTCTGCCGTACCCGGGACCAGCGTCTCACACAGACAAACCTTCAGCGGTAACAGGCAGCGCTGACAGCGACGAATACGATTGCCGCGGGCAAGAAAGGGGCGAGTCGCGCGGGCAAGGCGCTCGGCGCGTAATTGAAGAACAGCGTTATTTGTCATGGGCGAAATGGAGGAAAAACCCTATTTTCGCAGAGGCGGGAACGGGGCACAAGATGTGCCCCGTGAATGTTACAGTGATTCGTTAAGCCAGCTATCAAACGGGGCTTTTGGAACCGCACCGTTGAGCATGTCGACCACTTCACCCTTTTTGAAGATCATAATGGTCGGAATGCTGCGGATCTGAAAACGCGCGCTAAGCTCACGCTCCGCCTCAGTATTGACCTTAACAAAGCGCATTTTACCGCTGCGCTCTTCGGCGACATCTTCAAAGATCGGCGCGAAGTTTCGGCACGGGCCGCACCATGGTGCCCAGAAATCGACCACCACAGGGAGATCGTCCTTGAGGAGTTTGTCCAGCGTAGCACCCGTCGCGTTAATGACATCGCCATCAAACAATTCATGGCCACAACGTCCGCATTTCGCACCATCTTCGATCCGATCGTCCGGAATGCGATTAAGAGCCTGACAGTTGGCACATACGGTATTCATAACTAACCTCTGATAGAGCCGTGGGACAGCGGCAGTGCGCCGATTATGTTTCCAATATGTTACATATTATCAATGAGCCTGTTTGAAACAACAATGCGTTTTATTCAATGAGAACAATAGTCACAGGCTTTTGTACGAAATTATGGCTATGCGCTGGCACATCGGGTAATCTGCGCGCTTCGCGCAGCGCTGGTGGAGAAAAGCATGAACGACGAAATGAAAAACAAAAGCGGCAAGGTCAAAGTGATGTATGTCCGCAGTGATGATGACTCTGATAAACGCACCCAAAATCCGCGTACCGGAAAAGGTGGCGGGCGTCCGGCGTCTTCTCGTGCAGACGGTGGCCGTCGCCCCGCCCGCGATGACAGAAACAACCGCGGTGATGACCGCAAACGTGATGACCGTAAACGTGACGATCGCAAACGCGATGACTTCTCACGTGATAACGCCTCCCCGTGGCGCACCGTTTCGCGCGCGCCGGGTGACGAGACGCCAGAAAAAGCCGATCACGGCGGTATCAGCGGTAAAAGCTTTATCGACCCGGAAGTGCTGCGTCGTCAGCGTGCGGAAGAGACCCGTGTGTATGGCGAGAACGCCTGCCAGGCGCTGTTCCAGAGCCGTCCTGAGTGTATCGTCCGCGCCTGGTTTATCCAGAGCGTAACCCCGCGCTTTAAAGAAGCGCTGCGCTGGATGGCTGCAAACCGTAAAGCTTACCACGTGGTTGATGATGCCGAACTGACCAAAGCGTCAGGAACCGAGCACCACGGCGGCGTTTGCTTCCTGATCAAAAAACGTAACGGCACAACCGTTCAGCAGTGGGTCAGCCAGGCGGATGCCGATGACTGCGTGCTGGCGCTGGAAGATGTCGGCAACCCGCACAACCTGGGTGCAATGATGCGCAGTTGCGCACACTTTGGCGTGAAAGGCGTGCTGCTGCAGGATGCTGCGCTGCTGGAATCCGGCGCCGCGATCCGTACTGCCGAAGGCGGAGCCGAGCACGTTCAGCCGATCACCGGCGACAGCGTTCTGGATGCCCTGGAGCAGTTCCGTAAAGCGGGCTATTCCATTGTCACGACGTCGAGCCATGCTGGTACGCCGCTGTTTAAAGCGACGCTGCCGCGTAAAATGGTTCTGGTGCTGGGTCAGGAGCGCGATGGTTTGTCTGACGCGGCGCTCTCCAGTGCGGATCTGAGCGTTTCTATCGACGGGACAGGTAATGTGGAAAGTCTGAACGTGTCCGTTGCGACCGGCGTACTGCTGGCCGAATGGTGGCGTCAGAATAAGGCATAAGCCTCTTATGTGCCGGGTCAGCCCCGGCACATTCAAACCTTACTCGCTTTCTGCCGGCAACACAGGCATCCAGTCAATCGGCGTTTCGCCACGTTTTTCCAGCCATTCATTCGCCAGAACAAAATGATTACTGCCAAAGAAGCCGCGATGTGCAGACAGCGGTGACGGATGCGGTGCTTTCAGGACATGATGACGCTGACGGTCGATGATCGCCCCTTTCTTCTGCGCATGCGATCCCCACAGTAAAAATACCACCCCTTCACGATGCTCATTGATAAGGCTGATGACTTTATCGGTGAACGTTTCCCAGCCCAGGCTGGCGTGCGAGTGCGCCTGGCCCGCTCGTACGGTGAGCACGGTGTTTAATAACATCACGCCCTGGCGCGCCCAGCTTTCCAGGTAACCGTGAGTGGGACGGGTAAACCCGGGCACGGTTCCCTCAAGCTCTTTATACATATTGAGCAGAGAAGGAGGGATAGCCACGCCCGGACGTACGGAAAACGCCAGCCCGTGCGCCTGGCCCGGACCATGGTAAGGATCCTGGCCAAGGATAACGACTTTAACATCGCTCAGCTCGGTATAGCGAAACGCGTTGAAAACATCTTTCTGCGGAGGATAAATCGTCTGGCCAGACTGTCGCTCTGCCGCAACGGTACTGAGGGTGTTGATAAAATAGGGTTTCTGTTTCTCTTCTGCCAGCACATCGTGCCATGTCAATGGGGTGGTCATCTCGCTCTCCTGCGGATCTCATTCTGCGTCTAGCTTAACCGTTAAAGTCGCGGGTGCAAAATCAGAGGCGGAAATAGGCGTAAGTTACTCAATTTGTGTTGAAATTATGCGTTATAAGTTGAATTGGTAAGATCGTAAAATTGATCTGGAACAATAAAATCAGACCACACTCTTTATGTGGTTGGTGTTTTTGTTGATTTAAATCAATAAATCACCGATGTGTGAATGTTATATATACACACAAGAAACAATGGTTTTACCAATTGGCCGCGCGAGGCCGGCATCAGTTAATGTAGCCTAAGGGAGGCAACACATGATTACAGGTATCCAGATTACTAAAGCTGCAAATGACGATCTGCTCAACTCTTTCTGGCTGCTGGACAGTGAGAAAAACGAAGCGCGCTGTGTCGTCGCGAAAGCAGGTTTTGCTGAAGACGAAATCGTGCCAGTGAGCAAACTGGGCGAGATCGAGTACCGTGAAATCCCAATGGAAGTGAAACCGGAAGTGCGCGTGGAAGGTGGTCAACACCTGAACGTTAACGTGCTGCGCCGCGAAACGCTGATGGACGCGGTTGAGCATCCGGAGAAGTATCCACAGCTGACCATTCGCGTGTCCGGCTATGCTGTGCGTTTTAACTCTCTCACCCCAGAGCAGCAGCGCGACGTTATCGCGCGTACCTTTACTGAAAGCCTGTAATGGCTTCAGGCTGGGTGGAATAAAAAAGCCGGGATTCCCCGGCTTTTTTTTACTCTTCTGTTTTTGGCTCTGTCGCGGCAGAGCTTGGCTTACGGCGCTTACCAATATTTTTGGTATCGCGGTGGCGCTGTTTCACGCGCGGCTTCTCTTTTTCTTTCTCTTTTCGCTCAGCACGTTTCGCGAGTGCTTTCTTGGACGGTTTACCCGTCATCTTCTCACTCGGCGCACGTGTGGTCGGGCGGAGCTCGTCGATGACGCGCGCTTTCAGCGGCTCATCAACATAGCGGCCAATTTTCTTCAGCAGCAGGTAGTCATGAGCCTCGACCAGTGAAATCGCAATACCTTTGCGACCCGCGCGGCCGGTACGACCAATACGATGCAGATAGGTATCTCCGCTGCGCGGCATATCGAAGTTAATGACGTGGCTGACGTCCGGGATGTCGATCCCGCGTGCGGCAACGTCGGTGGCAACCAGCACGTTAACACGGCCATCGGTCAGGCGCTTAATGCCTTCGGTACGCTTGATCTGCGCCATCTCGCCTTCAAGATAGCAGTTGTTGATGCCGGCATTACGCAGCATTTCAGCCAGCTCGTGTACACGCTCGCGCTTACGCACGAATACGATGGTACGGGTAGCTTCTTCCTGCTTCAGCAGGTGCTTAAGCAACGCCACCTTGTGCTCAAGATTGTCTGCGCGGTAGTACCACTGGTGGATCTTCTTACGCTCGCGTGTGGACGGCGTGGCAGACACTTCAACCGGATCATCCAGCAGACGCTCTGCGAAATCATTAATTGCTTCCCCTTCGAGGGTGGCAGAGAACAGCATCGTCTGGTTTCGCCAGCGCGTCTCACCGGCAATGTGCTCGATATCCTGGGCAAAGCCCATGTCCAGCATGCGGTCGGCTTCATCAAGAATCAGCGTTTCAACCGCGCGGCAGTCGAAGTTCTCTTCTTTGATGTACTGCAGCAGACGGCCCGTCGTCGCCACGACGATGTCCTGGTTTTCGCTGAACACTTCGGCGTGGTTCATGTACGCAACGCCGCCAGTGATGGTGGCAATATCCAGATGCGTATTCGCCGCGAGTTCACGCGCGTGATCGGCAACCTGCATAGCCAGTTCGCGCGTAGGCGTCAGGATTAAAATACGCGGCGGGCCAGATTTTTTACGTGGAAAATCGAGCAGATGCTGCAACACAGGCAGCAAATAGGCTGCTGTCTTCCCCGTGCCGGTTGGCGCAGAACCGAGCACATCGCGGCCCTCAAGCGCAGGCGGAATGGCCGCTGCCTGAATGGCGGTCGGGCGTGTAAAGCCTTTGCTCTCAAGGGCATTGAGCAGGCTTTCATCGAGTTCAAGTTCGGAAAAAGTCGTTACAGTCATGTTCTACCTCTGTGTGGGGCGCTGATTATAGACGTTACGGCTGTAATCTTCATCTGTTTGTATGGATATCGCTTTCCGGCCACTTCGCTTTCCCCTATGCTACTCCAGTTTCACTTAGAAGGTTGCCCTGACATGTCTCAACTCAAAGCGCAGCTGCGCCGCGATGGTTTTACGTTTAAACAATTTTTTGTCGCTCACGATCGCTGTGCCATGAAGGTCGGTACAGACGGTATTTTACTGGGAGCGTGGGCGCCTGTCGCAGGCGTTAAGCGTATTCTTGATATCGGTACCGGCAGCGGGCTGGTGGCGTTGATGCTGGCGCAACGTACTGAAGAGCATGTCACCATTGACGCCGTCGAACTGGATGCGCAGGCAGCAGAGCAGGCGGGTGAAAATGTGGCTGAATCCCCGTGGGCGGCCCGAATGAGAGTGGAGTGCGTGGATGTGCTGGCCTGGGCGCCTGAACAGACCGCACGATACGATTTGATCGTCAGTAATCCTCCGTACTACGAGCCCGGCGTTGAGTGCGGTACGCCTGAGCGTCAGCAGGCGCGTTATACCCATTCCCTCGATCATAAAGCCCTGCTCATCAGTGCGGCAGAACTCATCTCTGAAGACGGTTTTTTCTGTGTCGTGCTGCCGGAAAGCACGGGCAACACATTTATTGGTATCGCCCAGGAGATCGGCTGGACGTTACGTCTGCGTACTGATATTTCGGACACGGAAGGTCGGCTGCCGCACCGCGTGCTGCTGGCGCTCTCGCCGAAAGAGGGGGAGTGCTTTAATGATCGAATGGTGATCCGTGGGCCAGACCAGCGTTATTCCGAAGATTACACTGCCCTGACCCAGGCGTTTTATCTGTTTATGTAAACCTGCGGGGCGAGTATTGACGGGCCGGACTCCGCAAGCTGATCCGGATAGTCCAGGGTATAGTGCAAGCCGCGGCTCTCTTTACGCATCATCGCGCAGCGAACGATCAGCTCGGCAACCTGTACCAGGTTACGCAACTCCAGCAAATTGTTGGAGACACGGAAATTGGCATAGTATTCATCAATTTCCTGCTGCAGCATGGTGATGCGGCGCAACGCGCGTTCAAGACGTTTCGTGGTGCGCACAATTCCGACGTAATCCCACATAAACAGCCGTAGTTCATGCCAGTTATGCTGGATCACGACCAGCTCGTCCGGGTTTTCCACACGGCTTTCATCCCAGGCCGGTAAGTGCTCTGTCTCACGGGCATAAGGCATGCGTTTCGTGATGTCTTCTGCGGCAGACCAGCCGTACACCAGACACTCCAGCAGCGAGTTAGAGGCCATACGGTTCGCGCCGTGAAGGCCGGTATAACTCACTTCACCGATAGCATACAGGCCATCCACATCGGTACGACCATGATCGTCAACCATTACGCCACCGCAGGTATAGTGAGCGGCTGGGACAATGGGGACCGGATCGCGGGTTAAATCAATGCCCAGACCGAGCAGTTTTTCGTAAATCATCGGGAAATGCTGACGAATAAATTCTGCAGGCTTGTGGCTGATATCGAGATACATGCAGTCCACGCCAAGACGTTTCATCTCATGGTCAATGGCGCGAGCGACGATATCGCGGGGGGCCAGTTCGCCCCGGTCGTCAAAGTCCGGCATAAAACGGGTGCCGTCAGGGCGTTTCAGGTAAGCCCCTTCTCCGCGCAGGGCTTCCGTCAGCAGGAAGTTGCGTGCCTGCGGGTGAAACAGGGCGGTTGGGTGAAACTGGTTAAACTCGAGGTTCGCTACGCGACAACCGGCACGCCAGGCCATAGCGATCCCATCTCCGGAGGCAATGTCCGGATTAGTGGTGTACTGATACACTTTGGAAGCCCCCCCCGTCGCCAGCACGACGGCTTTCGCCTGACAGGTTTCCACCTTCTCTTTATTCCGGTTCCAGACCCAGGCACCCACCACGCGACGCGTGCCGGGCAGGCCAATTTTGTCGGAGATAATCAGGTCAACGGCATTACTTCGCTCAAGCACCCGAATATTAGGATGGTTCAGCGCTTTACTGACCAGCGTGGTCTCTACCTCTTTTCCGGTGGCATCCGCTGCGTGCAGGATGCGGCGGTGGCTATGGCCGCCTTCTCGGGTCAGGTGGTAGCTCTCTTCACCGTTGGGCTGGACCTGGGTATCGAATAACACCCCCTGGTCGATGAGCCACTGAACGCAATGACGGGCATTGCTGGCGACAAACTCTGCGGCGTGCGCATCCACGATCCCGGCCCCGGCGATCAGCGTATCGTCGACGTGGGATGCAATGCTGTCTGTTTCATCAAACACGGCGGCAATGCCACCCTGGGCGTAAAACGTGGAACCTTCACTGATCGGCCCTTTACTCAGAACGATTACGTTCTGGTGCTCGGCCAGGCGTAGCGCCAGAGAGAGCCCGGCAGCGCCGCTGCCGATGATCAATACATCACAATGGAGTTCGGGTGTTGTGTTCATGATTGTTGTTTAATTTACTAAACAGTGTTGAGTCAGAATAGCACCCGTGTGCGATATATCGCACGTTTTTTTTAAAGGTTGTTGCAATGGCTAAACGAGTAAGCCGAGGTAAACGGAGGGTAAATGAGTGAAATTATTTTGCGAAGCAGATCGTTAGCGTCAGATTTTGTGGTGAAATAAAGACTGTGTTGCGTTACTCTTCTGGCGGGAAAAAGATGTTTCTTGTCAGAAAGTGGTGCGTATCGTGAACAGACTTATAATGAGAGAAAATGACCAGTCTGCGGCGCGATGAACAAAAACAAAGGCGTTACGGAACTTATTGAAGAACAGACACTCTAATTCGGTGCTTGCTCAAAGTGCAGTGTTTTTAGAGTGGCGTTTCGCTAACGCGTGGAATTTAGGTTTGGGGAGACATTACCTCGGATGAGCGAGCAGTTAACGGACCAGGTCCTGGTTGAACGGGTCCAGAAGGGAGATCAGAAAGCCTTTAACTTACTGGTGGTGCGCTACCAGCATAAGGTGGCGAGCCTGGTTTCCCGCTATGTACCGTCAGGCGACGTGCCTGATGTGGTGCAAGAGTCTTTTATTAAGGCCTATCGCGCGCTGGATTCTTTCCGGGGAGATAGTGCTTTTTACACCTGGCTGTACCGTATTGCGGTCAATACGGCAAAGAACTATCTGGTCGCTCAGGGCCGTCGTCCGCCATCAAGTGATGTGGACGCTATCGACGCCGAAAACTTCGAAAGTGGCGGCGCACTGAAAGAAATTTCGAACCCTGAGAACTTAATGTTGTCAGAAGAACTGAGACAAATCGTTTTTCGCACGATCGAGTCGCTCCCGGAAGATTTACGCATGGCAATTACGTTACGGGAGCTGGATGGTCTGAGCTATGAAGAGATAGCCGCTATCATGGATTGTCCGGTCGGCACGGTACGTTCACGAATTTTCCGTGCGCGAGAAGCCATTGATAATAAAGTTCAACCGCTTATCAGGCGTTGACGATAGCGGGATACTGGAAAAGGTATTAGGCATGCAGAAAGAAAAACTTTCCGCTTTAATGGATGGTGAAACGGTAGATAATGAGCTGCTCAACGAGCTGTCTCATTCTCCCGAAATGCAAGAGACCTGGGAGAGTTATCATCTCATCCGTGACACCCTTCGCGGTGATACCGGCGAGGTTCTCCATTTCGATATCTCAGCACGCGTCATGGCGGCAATTGAGAATGAGCCTGTTCATCAGACCACTCCGCTGATTCCTGAAGCTCAACCCGCGCCCCACCAGTGGCAGAAAATGCCATTCTGGCAAAAGGTGCGTCCGTGGGCCAGCCAGCTTACCCAAATGGGTGTGGCTGCATGCGTATCGCTTGCAGTTATCGTTGGCGTCCAGCACTATAATGCTCAATCTGAAACTAATCAGCAGCCAGAAGCGCCAGTGTTTAATACACTGCCGATGATGGGCAAAGCCAGCCCGGTCAGTCTGGGCGTACCGGCTGATGCTTCCGCCAGCGGCGGCCAGCAACAGCAGGTCCAGGAGCAGCGCCGTCGCATTAATGCGATGTTGCAGGATTACGAGTTGCAGCGTCGTCTGCACTCTGAACAGCTTCAGTTTGAGCAGGCGCAAACACAGCAAGCCGCTGTGCAGGTGCCCGGAAACCAAACTTTAGGAACGCAATCGCAGTAATGAAGCAACTTTGGTTCGCCATGTCTCTGATGGCGGGTAGCCTGTTCTTCTCTGCCAACGCCTCGGCTGATGTTTCATCCGGGGCGTTGTTGCAGCAAATGAATCTGGCCAGCCAGTCACTCAATTACGAGTTGGCATTTATCAGCATTAACAAGCAGGGCGTCGAATCGTTACGCTATCGCCATGCCCGTCTTGATAACCAGCCACTCGCCCAGCTTTTACAGATGGATGGTCCGCGTCGTGAAGTGGTCCAGCGTGGTAACGAAATCAGTTATTTCGAGCCAGGCCTGGAGCCTTTTACGCTGAATGGCGACTACATCGTTGATTCTCTGCCGTCACTGATTTACACCGACTTTAAACGGCTTGCTCCTTACTACGATTTTATTTCGGTAGGGCGTACACGTATCGCGGACCGGTTGTGCGAGGTGATCCGCGTGGTTGCCCGGGACGGAACGCGCTACAGCTATATTGTCTGGATTGACGCGGAAACCAAACTCCCCATGCGTGTAGATCTGCTCGACCGTGACGGTGAAACGCTGGAACAGTTCCGCGTGATCTCCTTCAGCGTGAACAACCAGGTTGGTAACAGCATGCAGAATCTGGCGAAAGCCAGCCTGCCGCCACTGCTTTCTGTTCCGGCCGGGGATTCCGTGAATTTCAACTGGGTACCGTCATGGATCCCACAAGGGTTTAGTGAGGTTTCCAGCAGCCGTCGGCAGTTGCCAACGATTGAAACGCCAGTGGAATCGCGTCTCTATTCCGACGGGTTGTTCAGCTTCTCGGTGAATATTAATCGCGCAACGGCAAACAGCGCCGAACAGATGCTGCGCACCGGGCGTCGTACGGTCAGTACCACGGTACGCGATAACGCTGAGATCACCATTGTGGGCGAGCTTCCCCCGCAAACGGCGAAGCGCATTTCCGACAGCATTAAATTCAGGACCGCACAATGATTAAAGAGTGGGCTACGGTCGTCTCGTGGCAGGATGGCATTGCGCTGGTGAGCTGTGATGTAAAAGCCTCATGTAACAGTTGTGCCTCCAGAGCCGGTTGCGGTAGCCGCGTGCTGAATAAGCTCGGGCCGCAAACTACGCACACGATTTCTGTGCCAAGTGAGCAACCGCTAATGGCAGGGCAGAAGGTAGAGCTGGGTATTGCCGAAGGGAGCTTGCTCAGTTCCGCGATGCTGGTTTATCTCTCTCCGCTGGTCGGGCTGTTTATTATGGGCGGCCTGTTCCAGATGCTGTTTGCTACCGATGTGGCCGCCATGTGCGGTGCTGCACTGGGTGGCGTGGGGGGATTCTGGCTTGCCAAAGGTCTCTCTCCGAAGCTCGCGACGCGTGAGGAGTGGCAGCCTGTCATTCTTAGCGTTGGCCTTGCGCCAGACCAGCTTCGCGTTGAAACGCTCTCTTCTGAGGCCCGGTGATCCATCGGGCTTTATCATTTTTTACGTCCTTAAACAGAAAACGTCCTTTCTTCACGCTATACCTGTCTCTAAGTGCATTTCCAGGTAGCGAGGATGTAGTGTAGAATGCTGCGTTTTCGCACTGAAAAACGTCAGGCTAAGAACAGCGGCCTCCAGGAATTCGTAAGGCATAATTATTTAACTATATGAAGAACATACGTAACTTTTCGATCATTGCTCACATTGACCACGGTAAGTCGACGCTGTCTGACCGTATTATCCAGATTTGCGGTGGCCTGTCTGATCGTGAAATGGAAGCCCAGGTTCTGGACTCCATGGACCTGGAACGCGAACGCGGTATTACCATTAAAGCGCAGAGCGTCACGCTGGATTACAAAGCGGCTGATGGCGAAACCTATCAGCTGAACTTTATCGACACCCCAGGCCACGTTGACTTCTCCTATGAGGTTTCACGCTCGCTGGCGGCCTGTGAAGGCGCGCTGCTGGTGGTCGATGCCGGGCAGGGCGTAGAAGCTCAGACCCTGGCAAACTGCTACACCGCGATGGAAATGGATCTCGAAGTTGTGCCGGTTCTGAACAAGATCGACCTGCCAGCCGCCGATCCTGAGCGCGTAGCGGAAGAGATTGAAGATATTGTCGGCATTGACGCGACCGACGCTGTGCGCTGCTCGGCGAAAACCGGTGTCGGCGTGACCGACGTGCTGGAACGCCTGGTGCGTGATATTCCGGCCCCGGAAGGCGATCCGGATGCTCCACTGCAGGCGCTGATTATCGACTCCTGGTTTGATAACTATCTGGGCGTTGTCTCCCTGGTGCGTATTAAAAACGGCACCCTGCGTAAAGGCGACAAAATCAAGGTCATGAGTACCGGACAGGTCTACAACGCCGACCGTCTGGGTATTTTCACGCCAAAACAGGTCGACCGTACCGAGCTGACATGCGGCGAAGTAGGCTGGCTGGTCTGCGCCATCAAAGACATCCTCGGCGCGCCAGTGGGCGATACCCTGACCGGTGCACGTAACCCGGCAGAAAAAGCGCTGCCAGGCTTTAAAAAGGTCAAACCGCAGGTTTATGCGGGCTTGTTCCCGGTCAGCTCTGACGACTACGAAAACTTCCGTGATGCGCTTGGCAAACTGAGCCTGAACGATGCCTCCCTGTTCTACGAGCCAGAAAGCTCAACGGCGCTGGGCTTCGGTTTCCGCTGCGGCTTCCTCGGTCTGCTGCACATGGAGATCATTCAGGAGCGTCTGGAGCGTGAATACGATCTGGATCTGATCACCACCGCACCGACGGTAGTGTATGAAGTTGAAACCACGTCGAAAGAGGTGATTTACGTCGACAGCCCGTCCAAGCTTCCGCCGCTGAACAACATTCATGAGCTGCGTGAGCCAATTGCAGAGTGTCATATGCTGTTGCCTCAGGAATACCTGGGTAACGTCATTACGCTGTGCGTTGAGAAGCGAGGCGTGCAGACCAACATGGTATACCACGGTAACCAGGTGGCGCTGACCTATGAAATCCCGATGGCGGAAGTGGTTCTCGATTTCTTCGACCGTCTGAAGTCGACCTCCCGTGGCTATGCGTCGCTGGATTACAACTTCAAGCGTTTCCAGGCCTCCAACATGGTACGTGTGGACGTGCTGATCAACGGTGAGCGTGTGGATGCGCTGGCGCTGATCACTCACAACGACAATGCGCCATACCGTGGTCGCGAGCTGGTTGAGAAGATGAAAGATCTGATCCCACGCCAGCAGTTTGATATCGCGATCCAGGCGGCCATCGGCAACCACATCATCGCGCGTTCTACCGTGAAGCAGCTGCGTAAAAACGTTCTGGCGAAATGTTATGGCGGTGACGTCAGCCGTAAGAAAAAGCTGCTCCAGAAGCAGAAAGAAGGTAAGAAGCGTATGAAGCAGGTCGGTAACGTCGAGCTGCCGCAGGAAGCATTCCTTGCCATCCTTCATGTTGGTAAAGACGGCAAATAACCCTAAGGAGTTGGCATGGCGAACATGTTTGCCCTGATCCTGGTCATTGCTACCCTGGTGACAGGTCTGTTGTGGTGTCTGGATAAGTTTATCTTCGCCCCAAAACGTCGCGAACGTCAGGCTGCCGCGCAGGCAGCCACTGGCGACGGGATTGACGCGAAAACCCTGAAAAAAGTTGGCCCGAAACCGGGCTGGCTGGAAACAGGCGCCTCAGTCTTTCCGGTGCTGGCGATTGTGCTGGTGGTACGTTCGTTTATTTACGAGCCGTTCCAGATCCCATCCGGTTCCATGATGCCAACGCTGCTGATTGGCGATTTTATTCTGGTAGAGAAGTTTGCCTACGGCATTAAAGATCCTATCTACCAGAAAACGCTGATCGAAACCGGTCATCCGAAACGCGGCGACATCGTGGTGTTCAAATATCCGGAAGATCCGCGCCTGGACTACATCAAGCGCGCGGTAGGTCTGCCGGGTGATAAAGTGACCTACGATCCGGTTGCGAAGGAAGTCACCGTTCAGCCTGGCTGCAGCTCCGGTACCGCGTGTGAAAATGCGCTGCCAATCACCTACTCCAACGTTGAGCCAAGCGATTTTGTGCAGACTTTTGCCCGTCGTAACGGCGGTGAAGCGACCAGCGGGTTCTTCCAGGTCCCGAAAGGCGAAACCAAAGAGGACGGTATCCGTCTGGTTGAACGCAAAGAGACGCTGGGGGATGTGACTCATCGCATCCTCACTGTGCCGATCGCGCAGGATCAGCTGGGTATGTATTACAAACAGCCGGGCCAGCAGCTGGCGAGCTGGATCGTACCGCCTGGACATTACTTCATGATGGGTGATAACCGCGATAACTCTGCGGACAGCCGTTACTGGGGCTTTGTGCCGGAAGCGAATCTGGTGGGTAAAGCAACCGCGATCTGGATGAGTTTTGAGAAGCAGGAAGGCGAATGGCCGACCGGCGTACGCCTGAATCGTATTGGCGGAATCCATTAATTCGCATTAAAAGAACACGTAGCCGCGTTATTTCGCGGCTACGTGAATTATTTCCACGATAAATCTCTTCGAACTAACGACATCCCCTGTCGTTGTGTATAGAATATTCCCCCGAAGTTTAAGGTTGGCCCTGCAAGGGTGCCACGGCACACGAAACCGCGTTGGTTTTCTCAGGTCGGTTTCGTGTGCTGCATTTTTGACGCATTCATTTATTGGTATCGCATGAACCCCATCGTAATTAATCGGCTTCAACGGAAGCTGGGCTACACTTTTCATCATCAGGAGTTGTTGCAACAGGCATTAACCCACCGCAGTGCCAGCAGCAAACATAATGAGCGTCTCGAGTTTTTAGGCGACTCTATTTTAAGTTTCGTGATTGCGAATGCGCTCTATCATCGTTTCCCGCGCGTGGATGAAGGTGATATGAGCCGCATGCGTGCCACGCTGGTTCGGGGTAATACCCTTGCGGAAATCGCGCGTGAATTTGAACTGGGCGAATGTCTGCGTCTTGGGCCGGGTGAACTGAAAAGCGGCGGCTTCCGTCGTGAATCTATTCTTGCCGATACGGTCGAAGCATTAATTGGTGGTGTGTTCCTGGACAGCGATATCCAGACCGTAGAAAAGCTGATCCTCAACTGGTATCAGACCCGCCTGGACGAAATCAGCCCGGGCGATAAACAAAAAGATCCGAAAACGCGTCTGCAGGAATATTTGCAGGGTCGTCATCTGCCGCTGCCATCGTATCTGGTGGTGCAGGTTCGTGGCGAAGCGCACGATCAGGAATTTACCATCCATTGCCAGGTCAGTGGCCTGAGTGAACCGGTGGTGGGCACAGGTTCAAGCCGCCGTAAGGCTGAACAGGCTGCCGCCGAACAGGCGTTAAAAATGCTGGAGCTGGAATGAGCATCGATAAAACCTATTGCGGATTTATTGCCATCGTCGGACGTCCGAACGTTGGCAAATCCACCCTGTTAAATAATCTGCTCGGGCAGAAAATTTCCATTACCTCGCGTAAGGCGCAGACCACGCGTCACCGCATCGTGGGCATCCATACGGAAGGCGCGTATCAGGCGATCTACGTCGATACCCCTGGCCTGCATATGGAAGAGAAGCGTGCCATCAACCGTCTGATGAACAAGGCGGCGAGCAGCTCCATTGGCGACGTAGAGCTGGTGATTTTCGTTGTTGAAGGGACCCGCTGGACGCCGGACGACGAGATGGTGCTGAACAAACTGCGTGACGGCAAAACGCCGGTCATCCTCGCGGTCAACAAAGTTGACAACGTGCAGGAAAAGGCCGACCTGCTGCCGCATCTGCAGTGGCTGGGCAGCCAGATGAACTTCCTCGACATCGTTCCGCTGTCCGCTGAGACCGGCCTGAACGTGGATACCATCGCGGGTATTGTGCGTAAGCACCTGCCGGAAGCGATTCACCACTTCCCGGAAGACTACATCACCGACCGTTCTCAGCGCTTTATGGCGTCTGAAATCATCCGTGAAAAGCTGATGCGTTTCCTGGGCGCTGAACTGCCGTACTCTGTGACGGTGGAGATCGAGCGTTTCCAGAGCAACGAGCGTGGCGGCTACGACATCAATGGCCTGATCCTCGTTGAGCGTGAAGGGCAGAAGAAGATGGTGATCGGCAACAAAGGCGCCAAGATCAAAACCATCGGTATTGAAGCCCGTAAAGATATGCAGGAGATGTTCGAAGCGCCGGTTCACCTCGAACTGTGGGTGAAAGTGAAATCTGGCTGGGCCGATGATGAGCGTGCTCTGCGCAGCCTCGGTTACGGCGAAGACCAGTAACCTAAGACGACGAGCATATGGATGGATGGCAGCGTGCCTTTGTCCTTCATAGTCGTCCCTGGAGCGAAACCAGCCTTATGCTGGACGTCTTCACGGAAGAGTCGGGTCGTGTGCGCCTTGTTGCCAAAGGCGCACGTTCTAAACGTTCTAATCTGAAAGGCGCCTTACAGCCTTTCACGCCGCTGCTGGTTCGCTTTGGCGGGCGTGGGGAAGTGAAAACCCTGCGCAGTGCCGAAGCCGTCTCCCTGGCGCTCCCCCTTTCCGGTATCACACTTTATAGCGGTCTGTACGTCAATGAACTTATCTCACGAGTTCTGGAACATGAGACGCGCTTCTCTGAACTGTTTTTCGATTATCTGCACTGTATCCAGGCCCTGGCTGGCGCAACCGGCTCGCCTGAACCCGCCCTGCGTCGTTTTGAGCTGGCCCTGCTGGGCCACCTGGGTTACGGTGTTGATTTTCTTCATTGCGCGGGTAGTGGGGAAGAGGTTGATGAGACGATGACCTATCGCTATCGCGAAGAAAAAGGGTTTATCGCCAGCGTTGTGATTGATAACAATACCTTTACCGGACGCCAGCTCCGGGCGCTGTATGAGCGTGAGTTTCCCGACCAGGACACCCTGCGCGCAGCAAAACGCTTTACCCGGATTGCGCTCAAGCCGTATCTTGGCGGCAAGCCCTTAAAGAGCCGCGAATTATTCAGGCAGTTTATGCCGAAACGTTAGACCACAGAATCGAAAAGAAAACCGAGGATTGTCATGGCTGAATTACTGTTAGGCGTCAACATTGATCACATCGCCACACTGCGTAATGCGCGCGGCACGGCGTATCCCGATCCGGTTCAGGCGGCGTTTATCGCTGAACAGGCTGGCGCCGACGGCATTACCGTTCACCTGCGTGAAGATCGCCGCCATATTACTGACCGCGACGTGCGCATTCTGCGTCAGACGCTGGATACCCGCATGAATCTGGAGATGGCGGTCACCGAAGAGATGCTGACCATTGCCTGCGAAACCCAGCCGCATTTCTGCTGCCTGGTGCCTGAAAAGCGTCAGGAAGTGACGACCGAAGGCGGTCTGGATGTTGCCGGCCAGCTCGATAAAATGCGCGATGCCTGCAAACGCCTGGCGGATGCTGGTATCCTGGTGTCTCTCTTTATTGACGCCGATTTCACCCAGATTAAAGCGGCGGCCGACGTGGGGGCGCCGTATATCGAAATTCATACTGGCTGCTACGCTGATGCCAAAAACGATGAAGAGCAGGCTAAAGAGCTGGAGCGTATCGCAAAAGCCGCGACTTACGCCGCGAGCCTGGGGCTGAAGGTTAACGCCGGACACGGTCTGACCTACCACAACGTCAAAGCCATTGCCGCCCTGCCTGAAATGCATGAGCTGAATATCGGGCATGCGATCATTGGCCGTGCGGTGATGAGCGGCCTGAAAGAGGCGGTCTCAGAAATGAAACGCCTGATGCTGGAAGCGCGTCAGTAATGGCCATTCTGGGCTTAGGCACCGATATCGTTGAAATAGCCCGCATTGAAGCGGTGATCGCCCGTAGTGGCGATCGCCTCGCAAGACGCGTGCTGAGCGATAACGAATGGGCTATCTGGGAAGCGCATCAGCAGCCGGTGCGTTTTCTGGCGAAGCGCTTTGCGGTCAAAGAGGCCGCCGCTAAAGCCTTCGGAACCGGCATTCGTAACGGTCTGGCGTTTAACCAGTTTGAGGTGTTTAACGATGAACTGGGTAAGCCACGCCTGCGTTTATGGGGCGAGGCGCAAAAGCTGGCGGAAAGGCTGGGCGTGAATCACATGCACGTGACGCTTGCCGATGAACGGCACTATGCCTGCGCGACGGTGATTATTGAAAGCTAGAGTTTGTCCGCATGGTGCATCAGAACAAACTTATCCCATAACTGCTCTTCGCTCTCAATGTGTGTCGGATCCTTCAGGATGGTATTCGGGATCGGGCACACTTTCTGACAGGTCGGCGTTTCATAGTGGCCGACGCACTCCGTGCAGCGGTCGCTGTTAATCTCATAAATGCTGTCGCCCATCGAAATGGCCTGGTTCGGACACTCCGGTTCGCACATATCGCAATTGATGCATTTTTTGGTAATTAACAGCGCCATCAGGAAATTCTCAGAAACAACACAAACTGGGCGGGCATTATACGCGTCAAACCAGTTTCTTTACCAGTTCTTCACTGTGACGAATACGATCTGGCGCATGCTCCAGATCCTGTTGCACCAGCGCCATAAACAGCAGGTCGGTCAACATCATTTGCGCACTCGTCGAGGAGATCGCGGCGCTGCGCGTGGCCTGCTCTGCTGCAATGGTATATAAACAGCGCGTAGCCCGCTGCTGCAGGGCATTTGGCGTAAAACCGGTAATCGCCAGAATTTTACCGCCGACGCGCAGGGCTTCATCGGTGGCCATATTGATTTCACGGCGCTCGCCGGAATAGGAGATCGCCAGCAGCAGATCGTCAGGATCCATCGCCTGTACGGTCGCCAGCAGGGCGTGCATATCCTGCTCGACGATGGCGTTAAGCCCAATTTTTGTCAGCTTCCAGCCAAAGTTACGCGCCACCAGTCCGGACGCGCCGATGCCGGTCAGTATGATACGCCGTGCGCCACGCAGCATCGCCACGCTCTCCAGCAACTTCTCTTCGGTATTCACGTCAAGCGTCGCATGCATCGCTGCGACGTTCTCCTTGATCAGCTTTTCGCCCACCAGCCGCATCGGATCATCCCCGCGGATCTGATTATGCACCGGCATAGACTGCGGGTTGGGGTTGCTTGCCAGCGCTTCACTGATCGCCAGTTTGAGGGCAGGGAACCCCTTAAAACCAATCTTCTGGGCAAATTTCACCACGCTTGACTGGCTCACCCCGGCTTCGCTCGCCAGCTGCTGCGAGCTGAGATGGCGCGCGCGATCGGGTTGAGAAAGCAGAAAATCCGCCAGCTTTTTGTCGCTTTGAGCAAAGCCTGCATAACGCTGGCGAATGCGAATTAAACAGTTCATAGGTTCTCCTGGCGAAAATGTGATTGTCTGCGCAAATACGAATAGTGCTCGCCTGAATGAATTTTATATTCCATTATAGTGAGATTATTATGAATTAAAAATTCTTGAGGTACAAAAGATGAATCTGGGCTCACTTGTTTCAGAAACCCGTAACCCGCAAACCATGGATCTGGATGCTCTCTCCACGCTGGAGCTGGTTAACCGCTTTAATCAACAGGATACGCTGGTCGCGCAGGCAGTGAAAGAGACATTGCCTGAGGTGGCGAAAGCGGTCGATGCGGCGGCGGAAGCCCTCAAGGCCGGTGGACGCATTATTTACATGGGCGCGGGTACCAGCGGACGTCTTGGGGTGCTGGATGCCTCTGAGTGTCCACCGACCTTTGGGGTGCCGCACGGCCTGGTGGTCGGGTTGATCGCAGGGGGACCTGGTGCGCTGCTGAAAGCCGTTGAAGGGGCGGAAGATAATAAACAGTTGGGGGAGGATGACCTGAGAGCGCTGAACCTGACGGCGCAGGATCTGGTGGTCGGGCTGGCGGCCTCCGGGCGCACGCCATACGTCATTGGCGGTCTGGAGTACGCTAACCAGACTGGCTGCACGACGGTGGCCATCTCCTGTAATCCGGGCTCACCGATTGCCCAGGTGGCGGCTATCGCCATCTCGCCGGTTGTCGGGCCGGAAGCGCTCACCGGATCCACACGCCTGAAATCAGGTACCGCGCAAAAGCTGGTGCTCAATATGATCTCCACTGGCGCGATGGTGAAATTTGGCAAGGTGTATCAGAACCTGATGGTGGATATGCAGGCCACCAACGTCAAGCTGGTGGACAGAGCCTGTCGCATGGTGATGGAAGCGACGGGCGCCAGCCGTGAAGAAGCTGAAGCGGTCCTCAAACAGACCGATCATGACGTTAAACCGGCGATTCTGATGATCTTAAGCGGGCTGGATGCGGCGGCGGCGAGAGCCCGACTCGACGCGCATCATGGCTTCTTACGGGCTGCATTAGAAAACTAACAGAGGCGTGTATGGACAAAACAGCAGCGCTCGCCAGCGATATCCTGCAGGGTATTGGTGGGGAACAAAATATTCAGCGTCTCGAAAACTGCATGACGCGCGTGCGCGTCGAGGTGCATAACGACGACCAGCTTGATGTGCCGCGTCTGAAGCAACTCTCCGGCGTCAGCGGCTACGTAAAACAGGGTGAGCAACATCAGCTTATCGTCGGGCCGGGAAAAGCGGCGCAGGTTGTTGATGCCATGCGTGCGCTGATGGGCGGTGGGTCGAGCGTGTCGATGGACGATGCTGAACGCACCAAAGCGCAGGCAAAGGCCAAATACAAAGCCCCCATGAGCGATGTGCTGCGACAGCTGGCAAACGTCTTTATTCCGCTGATCCCGGCGTTTATTGCCTCGGGCCTGATCACCGGGATCATCAATATCCTCAAGCGACCGGATATTGTGGGGGATTTCGCCACGCAGTATCCAAATCTGTTGGGTATCCTTGGGATCTTTGGCAGCGCGGTGTTTGCCATCATGAACATTCTGGTCGGGGTCAATACCGCGAAGGTGTTTGGCGGCTCGCTGGCCATGGGTGGGGTGATGGCGGGGATCTTGTCCAGCCCGCAGCTGGCGCAGATAACCCTGTTCGGTGAGGCGCTGCAGCCGGGGCGCGGCGGGGTGATTGCGGTGCTGCTGGTGGTCATCCTGATGTGCTGGATCGAGAAAAGGCTTCGCGCGGTTCTGCCAGGCTCCATCGAGCTTATCCTTAACCCGCTGCTGACCACGCTCATTACCGGTAGCGTCGCGGTAGTGGCTCTCCAGCCGTTAGGCGGGTGGATCTCTGAAGCCATTGCCCACGGTGCGTCGCTGGCGATTGACCGTGGCGGCCTGTTAGTGGGGGCGGTGCTGTCAGGTACCTTCCTGCCGCTGGTACTGACCGGCCTGCATCAGGGGCTGGTACCGATCCACGTCGAGCTGGTTCAGGCGCATGGCTATAACGCGCTGCTGCCTATTCTGTCGATGGCGGGGGTAGGGCAGGTCGGCGCGGCGATTGCCGTACTGATGAAAACCCGCAATGCACGTCTGAAGAAGGTGATTAAAGGAGCTCTGCCGGTCGGACTGCTCGGTATTGGCGAACCGCTGATTTTTGGCGTCACGCTGCCGCTGGGTAAACCGTTCCTTGCTGCATGTCTGGGCGGTGCGGTAGGCGGGGCGCTGATCAGCTACTGGAAAGTCGCCACCGTGATCACCTTTGGACTTTCCGGTTTACCGCTGGCGTTAACCATCGTCACCGGAAAAGTCATGCTCTATCTGTTAGGCTATTTAGTAGCAGTGATCGCCGGGTTCCTGTTTACCTGGCTGTTAGGCTTCAACGACCCAGAGGAGTAAGGTTTGGCAAAGCACGCGCGTCGCATTGTCTTTTTTGACCTGGATGGAACGCTGCATCAGCAGGATATGTTTGGCACGTTTATGCGTTACCTGCTGCGGCGTCAGCCTTTGAATGCGCTGCTCGTATTGCCGCTCTTACCGGTGATCGGTATCGCGCTGCTGGTGAAAGGTCGTGCAGCGCGATGGCCGATGAGCCTGCTGCTCTGGGGATGCACGTTTGGCCACAGCGAAGCGCGGCTCAAACAGCTTGAGCAGGATTTTGCCCACTGGTTTCGCGGCCATGTCGCCGCGTTTCCTGTCGTACAGGCGCGCCTCACCGGTTACCTCGACGCCAACGATGCCGACATCTGGCTGATTACAGGCTCCCCGCAGACGCTGGTGGAGCAGGTCTATTTTGATACCCCCTGGCTTCCCCGCGTCAACCTTATCGCCACGCAAATAGCGCGGGGTTACGGCGGCTGGGTGCTGACCATGCGCTGTCTGGGGCATGAAAAAGTGGTGCAACTGGAGAAACGCATCGGTACGCCGCTGCGCCTGTACAGCGGCTACAGCGACAGCAAACAGGACAACCCGCTGCTCTATTTCTGCCAGCATCGCTGGCGCGTCACTCCCGCGGGCGAACTTCAGCAACTCGAATAGTCTTATCCATAAGGGGTGTGTATAATGCCGCCCGCTTTTCGAGTGGAGTATCAACCGTTGCCAAACCCTGAATACAGTCATGAATACTGGATGCGCCACGCGCTTACGCTCGCGCAGCGTGCCTGGGACGAAGGCGAAGTGCCCGTGGGCGCCGTGCTGGTTCACAACAATCAGGTGATTGGCGAAGGGTGGAACCGCCCGATTGGACGCCACGATCCGACCGCCCATGCCGAAATCATGGCGCTTCGCCAGGGCGGTCTGGTGCTGCAAAACTATCGTCTGCTTGATACCACGCTGTATGTCACGCTTG
Source organism: Enterobacter sp. BIDMC92 (assembly GCF_001030225.1). NCBI lineage: Bacteria > Pseudomonadati > Pseudomonadota > Gammaproteobacteria > Enterobacterales > Enterobacteriaceae > Enterobacter > Enterobacter sp. BIDMC92. The sequence continues at coordinate 3,590,072 of NZ_KQ087598.1, read as the reverse complement.
AACCTTGCGTGATGTGTTCCGGTGCGATGGTGCACAGCCGGATCGGTACCCTGGTCTTTGGCGCGCGGGATGAAAAAACCGGTGCAGCCGGTTCACTGATGGACGTGCTGGGTCATCCTGGAATGAACCACCAGGTGAAGACTATCGGTGGGGTACTTGCACCAGCGTGTTCGGCGCTATTAAGCGATTTCTTTCGAATGCGCCGTCAGCAGAAAAAGCAACAAAAGGCAGAATTGAAGCGCTCGGACGATTAAGCTCGTCCGGTGCCACGACCGGGTAACTTTCTGCCAGCTGTTTTGCCTCTGTTGCCTCTTTCTCTTTCTCCAGCAGATATCCGACCAGGCTAATCTGATATTTACGGATATTTTCCACGTAGGCGTACGCTTCATGGCCGCGCGCGTAACCGTATGTCAGCTTGTTATACCAGGGCTTCTGGCTCAGCAGCGGCAGGCGCTGTTTTACGTCTGACCAGCTGTCGGGGTTACCTTTGGTTTTCGCCGTCAACGTGCGTGCATCCAGCATATGCGCGTAGCCCATATTGTAAGCCGCCAGCGCAAACCAGATCCGCTCTTCTTCCGGCACCGTTTCCGGTACTTTAGCCATCATATCCTGCAGGTAGCGCGCGCCGCCGCTGATGCTCTGCTCGGCATCGGTACGGTCATTCACGCCCAGGCTCAGCGCGGTATTTTTGGTTAACATCATCAAACCACGTACGCCAGTCGGAGACGTGGCCTGGGTATCCCAGTGGGATTCCTGATACGAAATAGCCGCCAGCAGTTTCCAGTCAATTTCCTGGGCGTATTTTTCGAACAGCGGCTGCAGGTCCGGCAGGACGCTGTCTACCGCGCGCAGGAAACTGCGGGTGTCAACGTAGTCAAAGTCATCACCATGGCCGAGGTACTTCTCTTCGAGACGCGCCAGGGTACCGTCTTCATTGATGGTGTTGAAGAAATCGAGCATCGCGGCAGAGAGGGTCTGGTCGTTGTCGAGCTGGGTAAACCAGGTGACAGGCTGTTCGTCGGTGACGTCCAGCGCCACGGCGATTTCAGGATGCACGCGCTGGAAAAGGCTGATCGCGACCGAATCGGCGATGGTGTACGGCACTTTCTGATCTTTAACCTGTTCCAGCAGCTCCGTCGTGCCGAGTTTCGCCTCCACCGTCCAGCTCAGGTCCGGGTATTTCTTCTCCTTGAGTTCGCGCAGATCGTCAATCACCACATGGCCTGGGGCAATCGTCAGCTGTCGATCGTTAATCGACGCCAGCGAGCGCGGACGCTGGCTCCCGACACGATAGACAAGCTGTTGCGAAACGGAGTAGTAGGTCGGGCCCGGCTGATAGTTTTTGCTGCGCTCGCTGTTATACACCAGCCCGGCGGCGAGGATGTCGGCATCGTCGTTGTCGAGGTCATCAAACAGCTGGTTGATATTCTGACGGACGGTGATTTTAAGCTTTACGCCAAGATAATCGGCGAACTGTTGCGCCAGTTCGTAATCCAGACCAATGATTTTGCCGTTGATGTCGCTGTAAATCAGCGGAGAGTTGAGGGTACTGACGCGGAGTTCCCCCCGCACCTGAATAGCGGCGATACGGTTTTCGGCTTTACCGAACCAGGGGATGGAAGGCCAGAGGGCCACTGCCAGCAGCAACGTCACAATGCCGATGAGCAGATAATTAATCTTTAATTTTTTCAATTAGTTAATTCTCTGCGACGCCGGTTGCCTCAGTCTGCTGTAGCCATGTTAACAATAAGGTTTGCCATTGAATGAGCGGCATTTTGCGTAAACTTGCGCCACTTGGCAACCAATTAGAGAGACAGGTCACAACTATTGTTAAAAGGCGACGTCGATTTTATTTCGACGCAAACGGTTTCGTCGGCGCTCAGGATTCTCTATAATGACGCCCGTTTTCCCCCCTTGCGCACACTGTAAGCGCCCCGGCGCTTCGAAGACGAGAGACTTATGATGGAAATTCTGCGTGGTTCGCCTGCACTGTCTGCCTTCCGTATTAACAAACTGCTGGCACGTTTTCAGGCGGCCGACCTTCCGGTAAGCAATATTTACGCTGAGTATGTCCATTTTGCTGACCTGAATGCCCCCCTGAATGCAGAGGAGCGCGTACAGCTGGAACGCCTGCTCAAGTATGGCCCAAGCCTGAGCAGCCATACGCCAACCGGCAAACTGATCCTTGCGACGCCTCGTCCGGGCACCATCTCCCCCTGGTCTTCAAAAGCCACCGACATCGCCCACAACTGTGGTCTGAGCCAGATTAACCGTCTGGAACGCGGCGTGGCGTACTATGTGGAAGCGTCAACCCTGAGCGACGCACAGTGGCAGGCGGTTGCGGCTGAACTGCACGATCGCATGATGGAGAGCGTGTTTGCCTCTCTCGATGACGCGCAGAAGCTCTTCTCCCACCATCAGCCTGCGCCGGTACAGAGCGTTGACCTGCTGGGGCAGGGCCGTCAGGCGCTGATTGACGCCAACCTGCGTCTCGGCCTGGCACTGGCAGAAGATGAAATCGACTACCTGCAGGATGCGTTTGTTAAGCTCAACCGCAACCCGAACGACATCGAACTCTACATGTTCGCGCAGGCGAACTCTGAGCACTGCCGCCATAAGATTTTCAATGCCGACTGGATTATCGACGGCGAACAGCAGCCGAAGTCGCTGTTCAAAATGATTAAAAACACCATGGAGAAAACCCCTGACCACGTGCTGTCTGCCTACAAAGACAACGCCGCGGTGATGGAAGGTTCCGAGGTGGGCCGCTTCTTCGCCGATCGCGAAGCAGGGCGCTATGACTTCCATCAGGAGCCTGCGCATATCCTGATGAAAGTGGAAACCCATAACCACCCGACGGCGATCTCCCCGTGGCCGGGTGCGGCGACCGGTTCCGGCGGTGAAATTCGTGATGAAGGGGCGACCGGTCGCGGTGCTAAACCAAAAGCGGGCCTGGTCGGTTTCTCCGTTTCCAACCTCCGTATTCCGGGCTTCGAGCAGCCGTGGGAAGAAGATTTCGGCAAGCCGGAGCGCATCGTTACCGCGCTGGATATCATGACCGACGGCCCTCTGGGCGGTGCGGCGTTTAACAACGAATTTGGTCGTCCGGCCCTGAACGGTTACTTTCGTACCTATGAAGAGAAAGTGGAGAGCCACAACGGCGAAGAGCTGCGTGGCTACCATAAACCGATCATGCTGGCGGGCGGGATCGGCAACATTCGTGCCGATCACGTGCAGAAAGGCGAGATCGTCGTTGGCGCGAAGCTGATCGTGCTCGGTGGGCCGGCGATGAACATCGGCCTGGGCGGCGGTGCGGCGTCTTCAATGACCTCCGGTCAGTCTGACGCGGATCTCGACTTTGCCTCCGTTCAGCGCGACAACCCGGAAATGGAGCGCCGCTGTCAGGAAGTGATCGACCGCTGCTGGCAGTTGGGCGACGCGAACCCGATCCTCTTTATTCATGACGTTGGCGCGGGCGGTCTCTCTAACGCCATGCCGGAGCTGGTCAGCGACGGCGGTCGCGGCGGTCGTTTCAACCTGCGCGATATCCTGAGCGACGAGCCGGGGATGAGCCCGCTGGAAATCTGGTGTAACGAATCTCAGGAACGTTATGTTCTGGCGGTTGCCGCAGATCAGCTGCCACTGTTTGACGAGCTGTGCCGCCGCGAGCGTGCGCCGTATGCCGTCATCGGTGAAGCAACCGAAGAGAAGCACCTGACCCTGAGCGACACCCATTTCGACAACCAGCCGATCGATCTGCCGCTGGATGTGCTGCTCGGTAAAACACCGAAGATGACCCGCGACGTGCAGACCCGTAAAGCGGCGGGCAAAGCGCTGGATCGTCAGGGCATCACCGTGGCGGAAGCGGTTAATCGCGTCCTGCACCTGCCGGCTGTCGCTGAGAAAACCTTCCTGGTGACCATCGGCGACCGTACCGTGACCGGTATGGTCTCACGCGATCAGATGGTGGGTCCGTGGCAGATCCCGGTGGCGAACTGCGCCGTGACCACCGCAAGCCTCGACAGCTACTACGGTGAAGCGATGGCGCTGGGCGAACGTACGCCGGTAGCGCTGCTGGACTTCGCCGCCTCTGCCCGTCTGGCCGTTGGTGAAGCTCTGACTAACATTGCCGCGACCCAGATTGGCGATATCAAACGCATTAAACTGTCCGCAAACTGGATGGCCGCAGCCGGTCACCCGGGTGAAGACGCGGGCCTGTATGAAGCCGTAAAAGCGGTGGGTGAAGAGCTCTGTCCTGCGCTGGGGCTGACCATTCCGGTGGGTAAAGACTCCATGTCGATGAAGACCCGCTGGCAGGAAGGCAACGAGCAGCGCGAGATCACCTCTCCGCTGTCGCTCATCATCTCCGCGTTTGCGCGCGTGGAAGACGTGCGTCATACCGTGACGCCACAGCTCCTGACCGAAGACAACGCCCTGCTGCTGATTGACCTGGGCAAAGGGCATAACGCGCTGGGTGCCACCGCGCTGGCGCAGGTTTACCGTCAGCTGGGCGATAAACCTGCCGACGTGCGCGACGTGGCGCAGTTGAAAGGTTTCTATGATGCCATCCAGGCGCTGGTGGCACAGCGCAAGCTGCTGGCCTACCACGACCGTTCCGACGGCGGCCTGCTGGTCACCCTGGCGGAGATGGCCTTTACCGGTCACTGTGGCGTTGAAGCGAACATCGCAACGCTGGGCGAAGACCATCTGGCGGCGCTGTTCAACGAAGAGCTGGGTGCTGTGATTCAGGTGCGTGCGGCAGATCGCGACGCCGTTGAAGCCCTCCTTGCGCAGCACGGCCTGGCAGACTGCGTGCACTATCTCGGTAAAGCCGTTCAGGGCGACCGCTTCGTCATTGAAGCAGACGGTCACGCCGTGTTCAGCGAGAGCCGCACCACGCTGCGTATGTGGTGGGCGGAAACCACCTGGCAGATGCAGCGCCTGCGTGATAACCCGGAATGCGCCGATCAGGAGCATAACGCGAAAGCCAATGACCAGGATCCAGGCCTGAACGTGAAGCTCTCTTTCGACATTAACGAAGACATCGCTGCGCCGTATATTGCGACGGGGGCGCGTCCAAAAGTGGCCGTGCTGCGCGAGCAGGGCGTTAACTCCCACGTTGAGATGGCCGCTGCCTTCCACCGTGCGGGCTTTGATGCTATCGACGTTCATATGAGCGACCTGCTGGCGGGCCGCACCGGTCTGGCAGATTTCCAGGCGCTGGTGGCGTGTGGCGGCTTCTCTTACGGCGACGTGCTGGGCGCGGGTGAGGGTTGGGCGAAGTCCATTCTCTTCAACAGCCGCGTGCGTGACGAGTTCGAAACCTTCTTCCACCGTCCGCAAACCCTGGCGCTGGGCGTGTGTAATGGCTGCCAGATGATGTCTAACCTGCGTGAGCTGATCCCGGGAAGTGAAGCCTGGCCGCGCTTTGTGCGTAACCAGTCTGACCGCTTCGAAGCGCGCTTCAGCCTGGTTGAAGTGACCCAGAGCCCGTCTCTGCTGCTGCAGGGGATGGTCGGTTCGCAGATGCCAATCGCCGTTTCCCACGGTGAAGGTCAGGTCGAAGTGCGTGATGCCGCGCATCTGGCCCAGCTTGAAAGCAAAGGCCTGGTGGCGCTGCGCTTTGTCGATAACTTCGGCAAGGTCACGGAAACCTACCCGGCTAACCCGAACGGTTCCGTCAACGGCATTACGGCGGTGACCAGCGAGAGCGGCCGTGCAACCATCATGATGCCGCACCCGGAGCGCGTGTTCCGTACCGTGAGCAACTCCTGGCACCCGGAAAACTGGGGCGAGGACAGCCCGTGGATGCGTATCTTCCGCAATGCGCGTAAACAGCTGGGTTAAGTTTTAGCGCACTCCCTGCAGGCCCGGTAAGCGTGAGCGCTACCGGGCTTTTTTGTGCCTGTCGCAAAATCGCGACAATCCTCGTATCGGGGTGTCTCTAAATGGAGACATCTAACTTATTGATTTATATATGACAGGAAAGGTTCCTGTTAGGGTGTTGCTTAATGGCGACACTTAGCCTGGAAATTATTCAACCGATAATGAACGGGCTAATTAAGTAAAATTCATAAATTTCAAGGTGTTAATTTTTTGTTTTGCATTCTGGCACGGGTGTTGCATAATATTAACCAGTGGCTCATTCACCTTCTTATGTCAGCCCCTTCGGGACGTGCTACATAAACTTCGAATGACGCACAAAAAGGTGCCTGCCGTCCAACTACTGATCATAGCGATGCTTTATCAGGCCAGGGCGAAACGTCGAGTTAGGCACCGCCTCATTCCATGACAAAGCCGGGTTTTTCCCCGGCTTTGTTGTATCTGAAGGGCAGACTCAGTTACGCTCTGCGTAAACCCCCATTAAGAGAGTAATGCGTTGAAACGCTGGCCCGTTTTTCCCCGCTCCCTGCGACAGCTCGTCATGATGGCCTTCCTGCTGATCCTGCTGCCGCTGCTAATCCTGGCCTGGCAGGCCTGGCAAAGTCTGAACGCGCTGAGTGCGCAGGCGGCATTGACCAACCGTACGACGCTCATCGACGCCCGACGCAGTGAGGCGATGACCAACGCCGCGCTGGAGATGGAGCGAAGCTACCGCCAGTATTGCGTGCTTGACGATCGGACCCTGGAAAAGGTTTATCAGAGTCAGCGTAAACGCTACAGCGAAATGCTGGACGCGCACGCGGGGGTACTGCCTGACGACAAGCTGTATCAGGCGTTACGTCAGGATTTGAACGATCTTGCGCAGCTGCAGTGCCACAATAGCGGGCCGGATGCCGCCGCCGCCGCGCGTCTTGAGGCCTTTGCCACCGCCAACACCGAGATGGTGCAGTCAACGCGCACGGTCATTTTCTCTCGCGGCCAGCAACTCCAGCAGGAGATTGCCGAGCGCGGCCAGTTTTTTGGCTGGCAGGCGCTGGTGCTATTCCTGGTGAGTCTTGGGCTGGTACTGCTCTTTACCCGCATGATCATCGGCCCGGTAAAGGGCATCCAGCGCATGATCAACCGCCTCGGGGAGGGGAAATCGCTTGGGGATACGGTCGCCTTTAAAGGCCCGCGCGAGCTGCGCTCCGTGGGCCAGCGCATTATCTGGCTGTCCGAGCGCCTGGCGTGGCTTGAATCACAGCGTCATCAGTTCCTGCGCCATATCTCTCATGAGCTTAAAACGCCGCTCGCCAGCATGCGTGAAGGGACTGAGCTGCTGGCGGACGAAGTGGCAGGGCCCCTCACTTCTGAACAGAAAGAAATTGTCGAGATCCTGGATAACAGCAGCCGCAATCTGCAAAAGCTGATTGAGCAGTTGCTGGATTACAACCGCAAGCTGGTGGATGGGGCGGTTGTACTGGAAGATGTCGAGATTGAGCCGCTGGTGGATATGGTGATCTCCGCCCATAGCTTGCCAGCAAGAGCTAAAATGATGCATACCGACGTAGAACTTAATGCGCCGGCGTGCCTGGCTGAACCCATGCTGCTGATGAGCGTTCTGGATAATCTTTACTCCAATGCGGTGCACTATGGTACTGAATCCGGTAACATTTATATCCGAAGCTATACGAATGGTTCACGGGTGTTTATTGACGTCGCAAATACCGGCACCCCGATCCCTGATGACGAAAAAACCATGATCTTCGAACCCTTTTTCCAGGGAAGTCATCAGCGGAAAGGCGCGGTGAAAGGCAGCGGTCTGGGCTTAAGCATCGCCCGGGACTGTATACGACGCATGCAGGGTGAGCTAAACATTGCCACGGACGCACGTTCCGATGTTTGCTTCCGTATCGAACTGCCCCTGAGCCGGAAAAATCAATAAAATGAATCTATGTCTGGTGAGTATGTCACACGTCTTTTTCCGCGCCATACGCGCGGTGTTTTCCCGCAACACGTTTCGCCTGGGCTTGCCCTGTTTAGTGCTGGCAGGCTGTGTTTCTCATGTGCCGCAAAGTGCGATTAGCGGTAAACAAGAAGATAAATGGCCAGATAACCAGCTGGCAGATTTTCTCTCAACCCGCTGCGACGATATCTGGAACCTGTCAGGCCACGACGTCGAAAGCAACCCGCTGTTCTGGCTGCGTGGTATAGATTGCGCCCAGCGTCTTGCGCCGGTTGAGGCCCGCTCGAAAGCGGCGATGCTGGATGACGACACCTGGCAGGACGCTTTCAAGCGCGGCATTTTACTGGCTGATGCCAAAATCACCCCCGTTGAACGCCGCGCCAACGTGACCCGACTGGACACCCTGGTGGTCAACCTGCCGGGCCAGGTGCGCCCGGTATACCAGCTCTGGCGTGATGGACAGACATTACAACTTCAGCTGTCTGAAGAGCGCTCCCGCTACAGTAAGTTGCAGCAGTCCACCGACAGCGAGCTTGATACGTTGCGTCAGCAGCAGCAGCATTTGCGTACGCAACTGGATACCACGACACGTAAGCTGGAAAACCTGACCGATATCGAAAGACAGCTCTCGTCGCGTAAATATCAGCCGGGGAGTTCATCCGCTGTACCGGACAGCGATACGCCGAAACAAGAGGATGTGAAGCATGACGAGCCGTAAACCTGCCCATCTCTTACTGGTGGATGACGATCCCGGGCTGTTAAAACTCCTGGGGATGCGTCTGGTGAGTGAAGGCTACAGCGTGGTGACCGCGGAAAGCGGGGTCGAGGGGCTGAAAATTCTCGGCCGCGAGAAAATTGATCTGGTGATAAGCGACCTGCGGATGGACGAAATGGACGGCATGCAGCTGTTCGCGGAGATCCAGAAGCAGCAACCGGGTATGCCCGTGATTATCCTGACGGCGCACGGCTCGATCCCGGATGCGGTTGCGGCAACCCAGCAGGGGGTATTCAGCTTCCTGACCAAGCCGGTGGACAAAGACGCGCTTTATAAGGCGATCGACAGCGCGCTGGAACATGCCGCTCCGGCGGGGGATGAAGCGTGGCGGGAGTCTATTGTCACCCGCAGCCCGATTATGCTGCGTTTGCTCGAACAGGCCCGAATGGTGGCACAGTCAGATGTCAGCGTGCTGATTAACGGCCAGAGCGGAACCGGGAAAGAGATCCTGGCGCAGGCGATCCATAACGCCAGCCCGCGCAGCAAAAATGCCTTTATTGCGATCAACTGTGGCGCGCTCCCGGAACAGCTGCTCGAATCTGAACTGTTTGGCCATGCCCGCGGCGCATTCACCGGCGCGGTCAGTAGCCGGGAAGGGTTATTTCAGGCGGCGGAGGGCGGCACGCTTTTCCTCGACGAGATTGGTGACATGCCCGCGCCGCTGCAGGTCAAACTGCTGCGCGTGTTGCAGGAGCGGAAAGTTCGCCCGCTGGGCAGTAACCGCGACATCGACATTAATGTGCGTATTATTTCCGCCACGCACCGGGATTTGCCGAAGGTGATGGCCCGCAACGAGTTTCGTGAAGATCTCTACTACCGTCTGAACGTGGTCAATCTGAAGATCCCCGCGCTGGCCGAGCGAGCGGAAGACATTCCGCTGCTGGCGAATCATCTTTTGCGTCAGGCGGCCGATCGTCACAAACCCTTCGTGCGCGCGTTTTCCACCGATGCGATGAAGCGGCTGATGGCCGCAAGCTGGCCGGGTAACGTGCGTCAGTTGGTCAACGTGATTGAGCAGTGCGTGGCGCTGACCTCGTCACCGGTGATCAGCGACGCGCTGGTGGAGCAGGCACTGGAAGGGGAAAACACGGCGCTGCCGACCTTTGCCGAAGCGCGGAATCAGTTCGAGTTGAACTATCTGCGCAAGCTATTGCAGATCACCAAAGGCAACGTGACCCACGCGGCGCGCATGGCCGGACGCAACCGCACCGAGTTTTATAAACTGCTGTCACGCCATGAGCTGGAAGCAAACGATTTTAAAGAGTAATGCCGTATGGTACTGTGAGCAACCGATTACGAAGCAGCTTACAGGCAAGAGTTTAAGGACCCACCATGAAAAAGATTGATGCGATTATTAAACCTTTCAAACTGGATGATGTACGTGAAGCGCTGGCGGAAGTCGGCATCACCGGGATGACCGTGACGGAAGTGAAAGGTTTTGGTCGTCAGAAAGGCCACACCGAGCTTTACCGTGGCGCAGAGTACATGGTGGACTTTCTGCCGAAAGTGAAAATTGAAATCGTGGTGAGCGACGATATCGTAGACACCTGTGTGGATACCATTATCCGCACGGCGCAGACCGGCAAAATTGGCGACGGTAAAATCTTCGTCTTTGACGTGGCGCGCGTGATCCGTATCCGTACCGGCGAAGAAGACGACGCGGCGATTTAAAACGTTGCCAGGCCGGGTTTCATCCGGCGAAAAAAAGCCCCTCTTTAGAGGGGCTTTTTGCATTACAGCACCTTATGCGGCCCGAAACATTCGTAATGAATGTTGTCTTTATTTATCCCCAGCTCGACCAGCTGCTTCGCGGCATACTGCATAAACGCCACCGGCCCGCAGAGGTAGAACTGCATATCCGGCGCGCTGAATGCGCCTTCATGCTGGCTCAAATTCATCAGACCTTCGCTCTCAAAGCGAGCGGCCGCGCGGTCAGCTTCCGTTGGCTGACGATACCAGGTGTGGGCGGTAAAGTGGGGCAGGCTCGCTGCCAGGGTTTTCACTTCATCAGCAAACGCATGCACGTCACCGTTCTCGGCGGCATGGAACCAGTTTACCTGGGCTGCGTGTTTTGACGCCGCCAGTGTATCCAGCATCGCCAGCATTGGCGTTTGTCCCACCCCAGCGGAGATCAGCGTGACCGGGGTAGTCGATTCAACTGTCATAAAGAAGTCACCCGCCGGCGCGGCCAGATGGACCACGTCACCCACGTTAGCGTCGTTGTGCAGCCAGGTGGATACCTGTCCGCCGTCCTCGCGCTTCACCGCAATGCGATAGCTTTTGCCGTTGGGCTTGCGGGTGAGGGAATACTGGCGGATCTCCTGGTGCGGGAAACCTTCAGGCTTGAGCCATACGCCCAGATACTGCCCTGGCTGATATTCCGCTACCGGCTGACCGTCTACCGGTTCAAATTCGAAGCTGGTGATTAAAGCGCTGCGCGGCGTTTTCTCAACGATGCGGAACGCGCGGGTGCCTTCCCAGCCGCCTTTCTTACTCGCGTTTTCGTTGTAAATCTGTGCTTCACGGTTGATAAACACATTGGCCAGCACGCCGTAGGCTTTGCCCCACGCGTCCAGAACCTCCTGACCCGGGCTGAACATCTCGTCCAGCGTTGCCAGCAGGTGAGCGCCCACAATATTGTACTGCTCGGGTTGGATCTGGAAGCTGGTATGTTTCTGCGCAATTTTCTCCACCGCAGGCAGCAGCGCCGCCAGGTTTTCAATGTTGCTGGCGTAGGCCGCAATGGCATTGAACAGGGCTTCGCGTTGATCGCCGTTACGCTGGTTGCTCATGTTGAAAATCTCTTTGAGCTCCGGGTTGTGCGTGAACATGCGATCGTAGAAATGGGCGGTCAGTTTGGGGCCGGTTTCGACCAACAGGGGAATGGTGGCTTTAACGGTAGCGATGGTTTGAGCGTCGAGCATGAGCGCGTCCTTCTGATGTTACTTTAATGATGTATTTTAAATGCATCTTATAAAAAATACCCCTGCGTTGTAAATGGTTCTTTGCAAGATGAAAAATATGCATCACAAACCTGAAAAGAAATCCGCTGGAAATCGCGAGATCTTTATTCCTCAAACCCTTGCGTGGCGGGTAGGAAAACGTTTGCGTAAAATCGTTTGTCAAGACCTGTTATCACAGAACTAATCAGTTATACTGTTGCCCGTCGTCCAACAGGACTGCCTTTTCAGGCCAAAATTTACTTGTTAGCTGAGTCAGGAGATGCGGATGTTAAAGCGTGAAATGAACATTGCCGATTATGATGCCGAACTGTGGCAGGCTATGGAGCAGGAAAAAGTACGTCAGGAAGAGCACATCGAACTGATCGCCTCCGAAAACTACACCAGCCCGCGCGTGATGCAGGCGCAGGGTTCTCAGCTGACCAACAAATATGCTGAAGGTTACCCGGGCAAGCGCTACTACGGCGGTTGCGAGTACGTTGATATCGTAGAGCAGCTGGCTATCGACCGCGCGAAAGCACTTTTTGGCGCTGACTACGCAAACGTTCAGCCGCACTCTGGCTCTCAGGCTAACTTCGCGGTCTATACCGCGCTGCTGCAGCCGGGCGACACCGTTCTGGGTATGAACCTGGCGCAGGGCGGCCACCTGACTCACGGCTCCCCGGTTAACTTCTCCGGCAAACTGTACAACATCATCCCTTACGGTATTGATGAGTCCGGTAAAATTGACTACGAAGACATGGCTAAGCAGGCTAAAGAGCACAAGCCGAAGATGATCATCGGCGGTTTCTCTGCTTATTCCGGTATCGTTGACTGGGCAAAAATGCGTGAAATCGCAGACAGCATCGGTGCTTACCTGTTCGTCGACATGGCGCACGTTGCGGGTCTGATTGCTGCGGGCGTTTACCCGAACCCGGTTCCACACGCTCACGTTGTGACCACCACCACCCACAAAACCCTGGCAGGTCCACGCGGTGGCCTGATCCTGGCGAAAGGCGGTGATGAAGAGCTGTACAAAAAACTGAACTCCGCTGTGTTCCCAAGCGCGCAGGGCGGCCCGCTGATGCACGTTATCGCGGCGAAAGCGGTCGCGCTGAAAGAAGCGATGGAGCCAGAGTTCAAGGTTTACCAGCAGCAGGTGGCTAAGAACGCCAAAGCGATGGTGGAAGTGTTCCTGAACCGTGGCTACAAAGTGGTATCCGGCGGTACTGAAAACCACCTGTTCCTGCTGGATCTGGTTGATAAGAACCTGACCGGTAAAGAAGCTGACGCAGCCCTGGGCCGCGCCAACATCACCGTGAACAAAAACAGCGTGCCAAACGATCCGAAGAGCCCGTTTGTGACCTCCGGTATCCGTATCGGTTCTCCGGCTGTGACTCGCCGCGGCTTCAAAGAAGCGGAAGTGAAAGAGCTGGCTGGCTGGATGTGTGACGTTCTGGACAACATCAATGACGAAGCGGTTATCGAGCGCGTCAAAGGTAAAGTGCTGGATATCTGCGCACGCTTCCCGGTATACGCATAATTCCTCTGCTTCGCAGAAATAAAAAAGGCCGCGCTTGCGGCCTTTTTTTATGGCTTAACGCCGGTCGAGGGAGATGGCACCGGGACCCACAATCGCCAGCAATATAAAGGCTCCCGCAATACTGACGTTCTTGTAGAAGTTAATCATATTCGGTACGACCGCATCACCGGTCATATCCCAGTAATGGTGGCCAATAATCGCCGTACCCAGCGTATAGAACACAAACAGTACGGCGAGAGGACGGGTGAAAAAGCCCAGCACGATCAGGATCGCGGCAGGCACTTCCATGACCACCGCAATAATGGCCGCCAGCATGGGCATCGGCGTACCCAGCGAAGTCATATATTGCACGGTGCCGCTAAACCCTGTCAGTTTTGGGTAACCAAAGATAATAAACAGTACGACAAGCGCGATGCGCCCAATCAGCAGCAGCAGATGACGTGACTGACCGAAATCGAGATAGCGAAGTGAGTTCATGGCAGAAATACCTCTGCAAGTGGAGTAATTTAAACGTAATACACATTTTCATTCCCTGCCATAAGCCAGACGACTGCACAAAATGTTATTTTTTCGTTAATTTATAGCAGGCTATCGACTTGCTTAATTTTTATATTCTCGCCAGACTATGGCCTCGATTTCGGGAGGGATTCATGGTCTTGCATTCCACGCGCTGGCTGGCGCTCAGCTATTTCACCTATTTCTTTAGCTACGGTATTTTTCTGCCTTTCTGGAGCGTCTGGCTCAAGGGGATCGGCCTGACGCCCGAGACCATTGGTGTCCTGCTGGGGGCCGGACTGGTAGCGCGTTTCCTCGGCAGCCTGCTGATTGCCCCGCGCGTCAGCGATCCCTCCTTACTGATCAAGGCCGTGCGCATTCTGGCTCTGCTGACCCTGGTCTTTGTGGCCTGCTTCTGGATCAACCACCAGTTTGCCTGGCTGATGGTGGTGATGGTTGGCTTTAACCTGTTCTTCTCGCCGCTGGTGCCCCTGACGGACGCGCTGGCGAACACCTGGCAAAAGCAGATCACTATGGACTACGGTCGCGTACGCCTGTGGGGCTCCATTGCGTTTGTGATTGGCTCGGCGCTGGTGGGGAAACTGGTCAGCCTTTACGACTACCGTGCCATTCTTGCTCTGTTGAGCATCGGTATTGCCTCGATGCTGCTGGGCATGCTGCTGCGACCATCGGTAATGCCTCAGGGAGAAAGCCGCCATCAGGAGAGCGCAGGCTGGCCCGCGTGGCGGAGTCTGGTTGCACAAAGCTGGCGTTTTCTGGCGTGTGTCTGTCTGCTTCAGGGGGCTCACGCGGCGTACTATGGGTTTAGCGCCATCTACTGGCAAGGCGCAGGATATTCGGCCTCTGCCGTGGGCTATCTGTGGTCGCTGGGGGTGGTGGCCGAAGTTGTGATTTTCGCCCTGAGCAAAAAGCTGTTCCGCCGCTTTGGCGCCCGTGATCTGCTGCTGCTTTCCGCCGTGTGCGGGGTGGCGCGCTGGGGCATTATGGGCTGGACGACCGATCTGCCGTGGCTGATTGTGGCGCAAATTCTTCACTGCGGCACGTTTACCGTTTGTCATCTGGCGGCGATGCGCTATATCGCGGCGCGCGAAGGCGGGGACGTTATTCGCCTGCAGGCGGTGTATTCAGCGGTCGCGATGGGAGGCAGTATCGCGATCATGACGGTCTTTGCGGGGTTCCTCTATCAGCACCTGGGGCACGGTGTCTTCTGGGTCATGGCGCTGGTGGCCTTACCTGCTATGGTTATTCGCCCTAAAGTGGCCCCTCGCGCGCCGCTATGATTCCAGCATCGCGCGAATATGCTCTTGCTGCTGTGCGTTCAGTGTCTCAACGGCATGAATGAGCGGCGGTGAGAACAGGGGCAGGGCAGTCGGGTAGGGGGTGATAACCAGCGCAGCTTCGCGCGGCGCCCCCTCTTTCTGAAACGCCTGCAGCGTCAGGTAGCGAATGTTGAGCGGCAGCAGCGTTAGCTCGCGAAGCTGCTGTTCAATCCGATCCTCACTGGTTTTATCGTCACCCGTCAGCAGGATCACCTGCTTTTCGTGCAGATCGGTCTCCTGCATCAGCCAGGCACCGAAAATCACCGCAACAAGGCTCATCTCTTCATCGGAAAAACGCAGCCCAAACTCCGCTTCCAGCTCAAACAGCGCTTCTTTGGTGGTGCGTAACAGGCGAGGGTAGAGACGGTGGATCTCCTCCGGCAGGCTATTGTCGATACCGATCTCAAACAGCGAACGGTCCAGCGCCTGTGCAAGATGGATATAGAGCTGATCGGTCAGGCCTTGCTCATCGCTGAAGTTCATCCCGGTCTGTGAGCGGAAACGGGCCACCATGCGCACGATGGCCCGGCGCAAACGTTGATCCTGCTGGTGTTTATCGAGCACCGGATCGGGCGTGCGGAGCATCATAAACAACAGCGCCAGAAACAGCTGTTCATCCCCGTGAGCTCCCTGCGGGACGCGCCGTTTCCAGTGCCGCACGATCTCCTGCGCCGTGAAATACTCCCCTCTCGACTGGGTCCAGCTGCGCTGAGAATGGGAAAACTGGGGCGTGTTTCCCAGCTGATGCTGAATAAGGCAGTATTGCAGATAGAGCTGTAAAAACTGCACGTCGCGGCATTCAAACTGGCGCTGGAGCTTGCGCGAACAGAAGTTGATCAGCGCCCGCAGGTTCGCGTCGTCGTAAAGCGGCCGGGCAATGCCGTGTTGTTTAAGCGCGGTTTTTAATGCAGGGGTAAACTGGTGCGAGACAAACTGCGGGCAAAGCCGCAGCGCCCGGCGCAACCAGTGCAGCAGGCATAAGCGCTGATTCAGGGCTGTGCCTTCAAGCCGGTAACTGCCGTCCTGGTGCGTGACGATATCCAGCCGGTGATAGCGCTGGATTTCATCGCGCGTCTCGGCTATATCTTGCCGTGCCATCGCTTCGTCCACGCCGTTGGCAGCGATTATGCTCTGTGCGGTGACGGCAGCATCGGGCAGGTAAAGCATCAAAAGCACCTGGCAGCGGCGCTGCGAACTGGAAAGCACAGATGGAATTTCAAGCGTCGTCATCATCTGTCGGGTATCCAGTGTGAATGTTTGATAAGAATAGCTAAAGGATGGGCGCTGAAAAGCGCGCCGGCAGGCCTTTCACTCAGGATTGCTGGGGAACATCACAGAATTTTTGACGTGAGGAATTGATGCAAACAGTTAAACAATGCGCGATGACGTTATTTTTGGCGGCGATCGGCTTCACTGCCAGCGCACACCCTCACAGTTTTATTGGCCTTAAAACCGAGCTGGTCACCGACGGCACGCAGCTGAGCGGCCTGAAAATGCGCTGGACGATGGATGAGATCACCTCGGCTGACCTGCTCTATGATGCGGGTAACGCAAAACCTGGCGATGAGATCTGGAAAAAATTGGCAGCGGAAGTGATGGCCAACGTGCTCGGCCAGCACTACTTCACAGAGTTCTGGCATAACGGACAAAAGGTCAAATTTCTGAACCGTCCCACGGAATACGGTATGACGCGTGACGGGCATCAGGCGGTACTGACGTTTGTGCTTCCGCTGGCGCATCCCCAGCCGCTGGCCGGGCAAAAATATACCTTTTCGACCTTTGATCCCACCTACTACGTCGACATGAGTTACGCCAAAGAGAGCGACGTACGGCTGCCTGCCGCGCTGCAAAAAAACTGCAAACTCTCTGTTCACACCCCGAACCCCAGCGAAGAGACGCGTAACTTTGCGATTTCGCTCGACAAAGAAGATGCCCCGCCTGAGGACATGGCGCTGGGCAAACAGTTCGCGCAGGAGGTGACCTTACAATGTCAGTGATTGCTTCTCCTCTTCGAAAACCACGCCGCTGGCTACATCTTTGGCCGCTGGCCCTCTTTTTGCTGTTCGGGGTGTGCGGCGCGCTGTGGCTATGGCAGACCTGGCCGCAGGTAATGATGAATAGCATTGTCTGGCAGCGTGAGGTTAACCAGCAGATGAGCGGGTTACTGAAAGCGGTGGCAGAAAACCCAACGAAAGCGGGCGGATCCCTGTTGGCGTTCAGTTTTCTCTATGGCGTTCTGCACGCGCTGGGGCCGGGGCATGGCAAAATCGTCATCACCACCTGGCTTGCCACCCATCCGTCGAAGCTTAAATCGAGCATCGGTCTGACGCTGGCCTCTTCGCTGCTGCAGGGAGGCGTGGCTATCGGGCTGGTGGTGGTGGTTCTTTCGCTGTTGCAGCTTCCCGCGCGCCAGCTGCACATGAGCAGTTTCTGGCTGGAGAAGGGGAGCTATGCGCTGGTGGGCGTGCTGGGGCTAATCCTCTGCTGGCGGGCGCTAAAAAGACTGCGCACGCTGCTGAAAAAGCCGACGTTCAAATCCTTTACACCGCATCATGTTCATGATGCCCACTGCGGCTGCGGCCATCAGCATCTGCCCACGCAGGAACAGCTGCAGAGCGGCGACGACTGGCGTGCGCGGTTGATGATTGTGCTCTCGATGGGCATGCGCCCGTGTTCGGGAGCCATCATGGTGTTGCTGTTCAGTAAAGTGATTGGCGTGTTCGGCTGGGGCATGTTGTCTGCGCTGGCCATGGCGGCCGGGACGTCATTGACGATTTCGTCGCTGGCTCTGCTGGTTCACAGCTTTCGTCAGCTGGCGGTAAAACTCAGCGGCAGTAAAACGCCGGTGTTGTGGCGACAGATAGGGTGGACAACGCTTGCGCTGGCGGGAGGCGTGATTCTGCTGGTGGCGGCGGTGACGATGTGGATGAGCGCCGTGCCGGTAGGAAGGGGATTGCGGCCTTTTTAAAAGGGGGCGGCCTGATGCCCTCTCCCACGGGGAGAGGGCATTTTCGGCATTAACGCTTCAGCGCATCGCTCAGCTCATCACGCATGTTTGCCAGCATGGCTTTAACAACGCGTGGGTTACCTGCAACGATGTTGCCGGTAGACATATAGTTATGGCCGCCGGTGAAATCACACACGATCGCGCCAGCTTCACGTGCGATCAGCTCGCCCGCTGCAAAATCCCATGGCTTCAGTGAGAGTTCGAAGTAACCGTCAACGCGGCCGGTTGCCACATAGGCCAGATCCAGCGCGGCAGAACCAGTGCGACGGAAGTCCGCGCATTCGGTGAACAGTTTGCCGAGGATATTCATATAGGTGGTCGCGTGCTGTTTCGCCTTGAACGGGAAACCGGTTGCCAGGATGGTGCCATCCAGATCGCGGGCATTGCTGCAGCGCAGACGGTAGCCGTTCAGCTGTGCGCCCTGACCGCGGGTCGCGGTGAACAGTTCGTTACGCATTGGATCGTAAACAACGGCAACTTCAGTACGGCCTTTAATGCGTACGGCGATAGACACAGAGAAGTGTGGCAGGCGTTTAACGAAGTTGGTGGTGCCATCCAGTGGATCGATAACCCATTGAACATCCTGATCGGTACCTTCATGTTCACCGCTTTCTTCGGTGATGATGGTGTGCTGTGGGTAAGATTTGCGGATCGTTTCGATAATAATCGCTTCTGCGGCTTTATCGACGTTAGTCACGAAATCATTGCTGCCTTTCTGGCTGGTTTCTACGGAGTCTGGCGTTTCGTAGTGTTTGGCAATTACATTACCCGCCTTGCGCGCTGCGCGCACGGCGATGGTCAGCATCGGATGCATCGGTCTCTCTCACTGGATGTTAAAGAACAGGAAAATCGGCGCAGAGTATAGCAGCGGGATCGGATTATGTCTCCCGTTTATGATAATATGCCCGAATATTCTTCAGACACTGAATTCAGACATTAAAAATTATGCTGCAAAACATTCGAATCGTGCTGGTCGAAACATCGCACACCGGCAACATGGGCTCTGTTGCCCGCGCTATGAAAACCATGGGCTTAACCAATCTCTGGCTCGTGAACCCGCTGGTGAAACCTGACTCGCAGGCGATTGCTCTGGCGGCCGGTGCCAGCGATGTGATCGGCAATGCACAGATCGTGGACACGCTGGATGAAGCCCTGGCCGGTTGCAGTCTGGTGGTGGGGACGAGCGCGCGTTCACGTACGCTGCCGTGGCCCATGCTCGATCCGCGCGAATGCGGCCTGAAAAGTGTCTCGGAAGCGGAACAGGCGCCGGTTGCGCTGGTGTTTGGCCGCGAGCGCGTTGGCCTGACCAACGACGAACTGCAGAAATGCCACTATCACGTCGCCATTGCGGCGAACCCGGAATACAGCTCGCTGAACCTGGCGATGGCGGTGCAGGTTATCGCTTACGAAGTGCGTATGGCCTGGCTGGCGACGCAGGAGAACGCGGCAGAACCGAAGGAAGAGACGGCGTATCCGCTGGTGGACGATCTGGAACGCTTCTATGGGCATCTGGAACAGACCCTGCTCTCTACCGGATTTATCCGTGAAGGCCACCCGGGGCAGGTGATGAACAAACTGCGTCGTCTGTTTACCCGCGCCCGTCCGGAAAGCCAGGAGCTGAACATCCTGCGCGGCATTCTGGCGTCGATTGAGCAGAAGAATAAAGAGTAGTGCCTATTTCCCCCTCTCCCCGTGGGAGAGGGCTGGGGTGAGGGCATCAGGCCGCACCCAGGTAAAACGGCACAGAAGGTTAAATACCTGACTAAAACAGTCAAGTAAATAGTTGACCATTTTAGTCAGGAATGTCAGACTTGGCCCTGCTATGCAATACCCCATTTTACTATAAAAAACCCCGGGCAGGGGCGAGTTTGAGGTTAAGTAAGACATGAGACTGACATCTAAAGGGCGTTATGCCGTAACCGCGATGCTGGACGTTGCGCTCAACTCCGAAGCGGGCCCGGTTCCGTTGGCTGATATTTCTGAACGACAAGGGATCTCCCTCTCTTATCTTGAACAGCTGTTCTCCAGACTGCGTAAAAATGGACTGGTTTCCAGCGTTCGTGGTCCGGGCGGCGGTTATCTGCTCGGTAAAGACGCGGGCTGTATTGCAGTCGGCGAAGTGATTAGCGCCGTAGACGAATCCGTTGACGCGACCCGTTGCCAGGGTAAAGGCGGCTGCCAGGGCGGCGATAAGTGCCTGACCCACGCGCTGTGGCGCGATCTGAGCGACCGTCTGACCGGCTTCCTGAACAACATCACCCTCGGTGAACTGGTGAATAACCAGGAAGTTCTGGACGTATCCGGTCGTCAGCATAGCCATGATTCCCAACGCAGCACCCGCGCGCAGGACGCTATCGACGTCAAATTACGCGCGTAATAAAACGATAAGTATTTCAGAATCAGGCCGGGGCAAAAACATGCCCCGTGTACTCGGTCGTACATCCAGCCGGTTGCCTGATTCCTTGCATTGAAGCGATGTACGGAGTTTATAGAGCAATGAAATTACCGATTTATCTCGACTACTCCGCAACCACGCCGGTGGACCCGCGTGTTGCCGAGAAAATGATGCAGTGTCTGACCCTGGACGGAAACTTTGGTAACCCAGCTTCCCGTTCACACCGTTTTGGCTGGCATGCTGAAGAGGCGGTTGATATCGCCCGTAATCAGATTGCTGACCTGGTGGGTGCCGACCCGCGTGAGATTGTTTTCACCTCCGGTGCGACCGAATCCGACAACCTGGCGATCAAAGGTGCAGCCAACTTTTATCAGAAAAAAGGCAAGCACATCATCACCAGCAAAACCGAACACAAAGCCGTGCTGGACACCTGCCGTCAGCTCGAGCGTGAAGGGTTTGAAGTCACTTATCTGGCGCCACAGAGCAACGGCATTATTGACCTGAAAGAGCTCGAAGCGGCCATGCGTGATGACACCATTCTGGTTTCCATCATGCACGTCAACAACGAAATCGGCGTGGTACAGGACATCGCGACCATCGGTGAAATGTGCCGCGCGCGCGGTATCATCTACCACGTTGACGCGACCCAGAGCGTGGGCAAACTGCCTATCGACCTGAGCCAGCTGAAAGTGGACCTGATGTCCTTCTCCGGCCACAAAATCTATGGCCCGAAAGGCATCGGCGCACTGTACGTTCGTCGTAAGCCACGTATCCGCATCGAAGCACAGATGCACGGCGGCGGTCACGAGCGCGGCATGCGTTCCGGTACCCTGCCTGTTCACCAGATCGTGGGCATGGGCGAAGCGTACCGCATTGCGAAAGAAGAGATGGAAACCGAGATGGCACACCTGCGTACTCTGCGTAACCGTCTGTGGGACGGCGTGAAAGATATGGAAGAAGTGTATCTGAACGGCGATCTCGAGCAGGGTGCACCGAACATCCTCAACGTGAGCTTTAACTACGTTGAAGGCGAATCGCTGATCATGGCCCTGAAAGACCTGGCGGTTTCTTCCGGTTCTGCCTGTACGTCTGCAAGCCTGGAGCCATCCTACGTGCTGCGCGCGCTGGGTATGACTGACGAGCTGGCACACAGCTCTATCCGTTTCTCTTTAGGTCGTTTCACTACCGAAGAAGAGATTGACTACACCATCAAGCTGGTTCGCAATTCCATCGGCCGTCTGCGCGACCTTTCTCCACTGTGGGAAATGTTTAAGCAGGGCGTGGATCTGAACAGCATTGAATGGTCACATCACTAATCGGTACATAAGGAGAATTCAATCATGGCATACAGCGAAAAAGTCATCGATCATTACGAAAACCCGCGCAACGTTGGCTCTTTTGACAACAGCGATGAATCTGTCGGTAGCGGCATGGTCGGTGCACCCGCGTGTGGCGACGTGATGAAGTTGCAGATTAAAGTCAACAATGAAGGTATCATTGAAGACGCGCGCTTCAAGACCTACGGCTGCGGTTCTGCTATTGCGTCCAGCTCCCTGGTCACCGAATGGGTGAAGGGCAAGTCTCTGGACGAAGCACAGGCAATCAAGAACACGGACATTGCTGAAGAGCTCGAACTGCCGCCGGTGAAAATTCACTGTTCAATTCTGGCAGAAGACGCGATCAAAGCCGCCATTGCGGATTACAAAAGCAAACGTGAAGCAAAATAATTGAGGTTTGAGTATGTCGATTACCCTTAGCGACAGCGCTGCCGCGCGAGTAAGCTCTTTTCTGGCGAACCGTGGTAAAGGCTTTGGCCTGCGACTGGGCGTACGTACCTCCGGCTGTTCTGGTATGGCTTACGTACTGGAGTTTGTTGACGAGCCGGCGTCTGATGACACCGTGTTTGAAGACAAGGGCGTGAAGGTGGTGGTCGATGGCAAAAGCCTGCAATTCCTCAACGGCACTCAGCTGGACTTTGTAAAAGAAGGCCTGAACGAAGGGTTCAAATTCACGAACCCGAACGTCAAAGACGAGTGTGGTTGCGGCGAAAGCTTCCACGTTTAATCGCGCGTTATCCGAAACCCCACCGTGGCGTTACCCGCCACGCGTGGGGTTTGTTCTAACAGGCTACCCCTGAGATTGTTATGGATTACTTCACTCTCTTCGGACTACCCGCTCAATACCCGATTGATCTCCAGGCGCTGACTACCCGTTTTCAGGACCTGCAGCGTCAGTATCATCCGGACAAATTCGCCAGTGGTACGCAGGCGGAGCAGCTGGCTGCGGTATCGCAATCTGCGACCATCAACCAGGCCTGGCAGACGCTGCGCCATCCGCTGGCGCGTGCAGAATATCTGCTTTCGCTCCACGGGTTTGATCTCGCGAGCGAGCAGCACACCGTGCGCGACACGGCGTTTCTGATGGAGCAGCTGGAGCTTCGCGAAGAGCTTGATGAGATTGAACAGGCCAAAGACGAAGCGCGTCTGGAACGTTTCATCACGCGCGTGAAGGGCATGTTCGATATCCGCCATCAGCAGATGGTGGAGCAATTGAACAACGAGACCTGGGACGTGGCGGCAGATACTGTGCGCAAACTCCGTTTTCTCGATAAACTGCGAAGCAGTGCTGAACAACTCGAAGAAAAGCTGCTCGATTTTTAATTTCGGAAGCAATTATGGCCTTATTACAAATTAGTGAGCCTGGCTTAAGTGCCGCACCGCACCAGCGTCGTCTGGCGGTCGGTATTGACCTGGGCACCACCAATTCCCTTGTGGCGACCGTGCGTAGCGGCCAGGCGGAAACGCTGGCTGACGAGCAGGGCCGCCATCTGCTGCCTTCCGTGGTCCACTACCAGCCGCAGGGTCACGCGGTCGGCTATGACGCTCGCGCCAACGCGGCACGCGATCCGGCCAACACCATCAGCTCGGTAAAGCGCATGATGGGCCGCTCGCTGGCCGATATTCAGACCCGTTACCCGCATCTGCCGTATCAGCTGCAGGCAAGTGAAAACGGCCTGCCGATGATTGCCACCGCGGCCGGTCTGCTGAACCCGATCCGTGTTTCTGCAGATATCCTCAAAGCGCTGGCGGCGCGCGCGACGGCGACCCTTGGCGGCGATCTGGACGGCGTGGTCATTACCGTTCCGGCCTACTTTGACGACGCACAGCGTCAGGGCACCAAAGACGCCGCGCGTCTGGCGGGCCTGCACGTGCTGCGCCTGCTGAACGAACCGACGGCCGCGGCGATTGCCTACGGCCTCGACTCCGGTCAGGAAGGGGTGATTGCGGTCTACGATCTCGGCGGCGGCACCTTTGACATCTCCATCCTGCGCTTAAGCCGCGGGGTGTTTGAAGTGCTGGCCACCGGCGGGGATTCCGCGCTGGGCGGCGATGACTTCGACCATCTGCTGGCGGATTACATCCGCGAGCAGGCGGGTATTGCCGATCGCAGCGATGCCCGCGTACAGCGTGAACTGCTGGATGCGGCCATTGACGCCAAAATCGCCCTCAGCGATGCGCCGTCAGCCAGCGTGAACGTGGCGGGCTGGCAGGGTGAAATCACCCGCGACCAGTTCAACGATCTGATCGCTCCGCTGGTTAAGCGTACCCTGCTGGCCTGTCGTCGCGCGCTGAAAGATGCCGGCGTTGAGGCTGACGAGGTGCTGGAAGTGGTCATGGTGGGCGGCTCCACCCGCGTGCCGCTGGTGCGTGAACGTGTAGGTGAGTTCTTTGGCCGCACGCCGCTGACCGCCATCGATCCGGACAAAGTGGTCGCTGTGGGCGCCGCGATTCAGGCCGATATACTGGTCGGCAACAAGCCGGACAGCGAAATGCTGCTGCTGGACGTCATCCCGCTGTCGCTGGGGCTAGAAACCATGGGCGGCCTGGTGGAGAAAGTCATTCCGCGTAACACCACTATTCCGGTGGCGCGCGCGCAGGAGTTCACCACCTTTAAAGACGGCCAGACCGCGATGTCCATCCACGTGATGCAGGGCGAGCGTGAGCTGGTACAGGACTGCCGTTCTCTGGCGCGCTTTGCGCTGCGGGGCATTCCGGCGCTGCCGGCGGGCGGGGCGCATATTCGCGTCACCTTCCAGGTGGATGCGGACGGCCTGCTGAGCGTCACGGCGATGGAGAAATCCACCGGCGTGGAATCGTCCATCCAGGTGAAGCCGTCCTACGGCCTGACCGATGGCGAAATCGCCTCCATGATTCAGGACTCAATGAGTTACGCCGAGCAGGATGTGAAGGCGCGTATGCTGGCGGAACAGAAAGTGGAAGCCGCACGCGTGCTGGAAAGCCTCAACGGCGCGCTCGCTGCCGATGCCGCGCTGTTAAGCGCCGCTGAGCGTCAGGTGATTGACGAGGCTGCCGCGCACTTAAGCGTGGTCGCCCAGGGCAATGACGCTGACGCAATAGAAGAAGCCATTAAAAACGTTGATAAACAAACCCAGGACTTTGCTGCTCGCCGCATGGACAAATCTGTCCGCGTCGCGCTGAAAGGCCAGTCCGTGGACGAGGTTTAATATGCCAAAGATTGTTATTTTGCCTCATGCGGACCTCTGTCCGGATGGCGCTGTTCTGGAAGCGAAGACCGGCGAAACCATTCTCGATGTTGCCCTGCGTGCAGGTATCGAAGTGGAACACGCCTGCGAGAAATCCTGTGCCTGCACGACGTGCCACTGCATCGTGCGTGAAGGTTTTGACTCTCTCGCCGAGAGCACCGAAGACGAAGACGACATGCTGGATAAAGCATGGGGTCTGGAGCCCGACAGCCGCTTAAGCTGCCAGGCCGCGGTAACCGATGAAGATCTGGTCGTGGAATTTCCACGCTACACCATCAACCACGCACGCGAGCACTAATATGGGACTGAAGTGGACAGACAGCCGTGAAATCGGCGAAGCGCTCTACGACGCGAACCCGGATCTCGATCCAAAGACCGTACGATTCACCGACATGCATCAGTGGATCTGCGATTTAGAGGATTTCGACGACGATCCCAACGCATCCAATGAAAAAATTCTGGAGGCGATTCTGTTAGTCTGGTTAGATGAAGCAGAATAAATAACATAACGGGCTGCCTTCAGGCGGCCCGTTTGCTAGTTGCTAATAAGGAAAAATAAAATGACCGAAGCGATGAAGATTACGCTCTCGAATCAGCCTGCCGACGCGCGCTGGGGCGAGAAAGCCACCTACAGTATCAACAACGACGGTATTACCCTGCACCTGACGGGCAACGATGATTTGGGCCTGATCCAGCGCGCCGCGCGTAAAATTGACGGCCTGGGCATTAAGCATGTCTCTCTGGCAGGCGAGGGCTGGGACACCGACCGCAGCTGGGCGTTCTGGGCTGGCTATAAAGGACCGAAAGGCACCCGCAAAATTGAGTGGGCCAACCTTGACGAAGCCGGTCAAAAAGAGCTGGAAAGCCGCCTGAACATCATCGACTGGGTGCGCGACACCATTAACGCACCGGCGGAAGAGCTGGGACCGGAACAGCTGGCGCAGCGCGCCGTTGATCTGCTGTGCGGCGTGGCCGGCGATAAAATGTCTTACCGCATCACCAAAGGTGAAGATCTGCGCGAGCAGAACTATATGGGGATCCACACCGTGGGCCGTGGTTCTGAGCGTCCTCCGGTGCTGCTGGCGCTGGACTACAACCCAACCGGCGATAAAGACGCGCCCGTCTTTGCCTGTCTGGTCGGGAAAGGCATCACCTTCGATACCGGCGGCTACAGCCTGAAGCAGAGCGCGTTCATGGACTCCATGAAGTCCGACATGGGCGGCGCGGCGACCATTACCGGCGCGCTGGCGTTTGCGATTACCCGTGGCCTGAAAAAACGCGTGAAGCTGTACCTGTGCTGCGCCGACAACATGGTGAGCGGTAACGCCTTCAAGCTGGGCGACATCATTCATTACCGCAATGGCAAAAATGTTGAGGTGATGAATACCGATGCGGAAGGCCGTCTGGTGCTGGCCGATGGTCTGATCGATGCCTCTGCCCAGAAGCCAGAGCTGATTATCGACATGGCGACCCTGACCGGTGCGGCGAAAACCGCCCTGGGTAACGACTACCATGCGCTGTTCAGCTTCGACGACAAGCTGGCTGCCCGCCTGCTGGCAAGTGCGGCGGCAGAGAACGAGCCGTTCTGGCGCCTGCCGCTGGCCGAGTTCCACCGCAGCCAGCTGCCATCTAACTTTGCCGAACTGAACAACACCGCAAGCGCGGCGTACCCGGCAGGGGCAAGCACCGCAGCCGGTTTCCTGTCCCACTTCGTTGAGAACTACCGCGAAGGCTGGCTGCACATCGACTGCTCCGCGACGTACCGTAAAGCGGCGGTTGAGCAGTGGTCCGCAGGCGCGACCGGTCTCGGCGTGCGTACCGTGGCGAATCTGCTGACGGCTGAGTAATCTTTTTTGCCGGGTGGCGCTACGCTTACGCGCGCCTTCGGAGTCATCATATTGCCCGGCGGCGCTGCGCTTGCACAGGCCTACGGTTTTGTAGGCCGGGTAAGCGAAGCGCCACCCGGCGTTTTTTGAAGTAGCCAAACTATGTCAGATACCAAAAACGAATTAGAAACCCTGCTGGAGCAGGCGGCGACCGAACCCGCCCACCGTCCGGCATTCTTCCGCACGCTGCTGGAATCCACCGTCTGGGTGCCGGGCACGGCCGCGGAAGGGGAGCAGGTTGTGGAAGACAGCGCGCTGGATCTCCTGCACTGGGAGAAAGACGACGGCTCTTCGGTGATCCCGTTCTTTACCTCGCTGGAAGCGCTGCAGAAAGCGGTAGAGGACGAACAGGCATTCGTGGTGATGCCGGTGCGCACCCTGTTTGAAATGACCCTGGGCCAGACGCTGTTCCTCAACGCGAAGCTGCCGACCGGAAAAGAGTTCACCCCGCGTGAAATTAGTCACCTGATCGGTGAAGAGGGTAACCCGCTCAGCACCCAGGAAGTGCTGGAAGGGGGCGAAACGCTGCTGCTGTCTGAAGTGGCCGAGCCGCCCGCGCAGATGATCGATTCCCTGACCACGCTGTTCAAAACCCTGAAGCCGGTACGACGCGCTTTCCTTTGCTCGATCAAAGAGCGTGCAGACGAAAAGCCGGTGCTGCTGATCGGTATTGAAGCCGATGGCGATTTCGACGAGATCGTTCAGGCGGCGGGAAGCGTGGCCACCGACACGCTGCCGGGGGATGAACCGATTGATATCTGCCAGGTGAAGAACGGTGAGAAGGGCATTAGCCACTTTATTACCGAGCACATCACGCCGTTCTACGAACGTCGCTGGGGCGGCTTCCTGCGCGATCTCAAAACCAACCGCATTATCTGATGACAGCGGGGTGAACCATCACCCCGTTGCTTCCAGCAGCAGTAAATCCATCAGCAGTACCAGATTCGACTCAAACGACGTCACGCCTGCGGCTTCGGCGGCGAAATGTACCGCCTCGTCATAGAGGGCAAAGTGCACATCCGCCATCCCCGCCAGCGTATTGGCCGAGGCGCGGGTAAACGCGACGATCGTCATACCGACGTTTTTGGCGATCCGCGCTTTATCCAGCACCTGTTCCGTTTCGCCGCTGCGCGAGACGGCAATAAACACCTCATAGCGCGCGGCATTGCTGAGAAAGATGTTCCGGCTGTCGCCCGGGCCGGAGATAAACGCTGTTTTGCCCAGCACCTGCAATTTCTTGGTCAGGTACTCCGCAAACAGATAGGAAAACCCGGCGCCGTAGAGAAAGAAGCTCTCTTTCTGGCGCAGCAGGTCGGCAAACTGCTGGCGCTTATCGTGCGTCACCCACTGAAAGGTGTGCTGATAGTTGGCGATAAACTGATTAAAAAGCGCAGGTAGTTCAGGGTGCGATTGCCCCTGAGCGGCAATGTGCGGGGTGTCGGAGAGCAGCTGTTTGCAGTGCCAGATAAACTCGCTATATCCGCTGAACCCCAGCTTCTGACACAGCCGCATAATGGTGGCGGTAGAGACGAACGTCGCCTGCGCCAGCTCACGAACCGTAATCTTGCCCACCAGCAGCGGGTGTTCTGTCAGGTGGGCGAGGACCCGATACTCCGCGCGGGTGAGCGATTCCCCGCGCGTTAACAGCGTGGCCAGGCGGTTATCCATTATTTTGCCGGTTCAACCGGCAGGTCGTCACGCGCACCCCATTCGCTCCAGGCACCGTCGTAGAGTGTGACGTCGTTAACGCCGAGCGTGGCGAGCGCCAGAATGACCACGCAGGCCGTGACGCCGGAACCGCAGCTGGCGATAACCGGACGGTGTAAATCCACGCCCTGACGCGCAAAGATGGCGCGCAGCTCGTCGGTGGTTTTCAGCTCGCCCTCAAACACCAGATCGCCCCATGGCACGTTCAGCGCGCCCGGAATATGTCCGCGCCTAAGTCCCGGACGCGGTTCATCCGCCTCGGCATTGAAGCGTGGCGCAGGGCGGGCATCAACGATTTGGGCCGTTTTTTCGTGGCTTATGACCAGCACGTCGGTCAGGCGTTTCACTACGTGCGCGTCGAACGTGGCATCGAATTCGCCTTCCGGCAGCGTCACGTCGCCCTGCTGAAGCGGCAGTTCGTCACGCTTCCAGCCCGCGAGGCCGCCTGCCAGAATCGAGACTTTTTCCACGCCGAAGTTTTTCAGCATCCACCACGCGCGCGGGGCTGAGAAGAGGTTACCTTCATCATAAACAACGAGGTGTTTGTCTTTGCTGACGCCCAGCTCGCGCATCGCCACGGAAAACGCTTCCGGACGCGGCAGCATGTGCGGCAGGGGAGAGGTGTGATCGGAGAGGGCTTCAATATCAAAAAATACCGCACCCGGCAGATGCCCGGCGCGGTATTCACCGGGCACGTCACGATGCTCTTGTCCCGGAGGGGCCATACGCGCGTCAATAATCTGCACTTCCGGATCGTCGCCGTGCTCAATCAGCCAGTCGGCAGCGACAAAATATGAGGTGGACATGGGTTGCCTCCATTCTTTTCCGTAAAAAAGGATTGTCGGTGTTTTTTCTGACACCGACAAGCAAACCACGTTCAACTCGCGAGCAAGCCCCTATTTTTTCACCGGTTCGCCGTCCTGCCAGGCTTTTTGCAGCGCTGGCCAGTAGTCGCGGTTAGCCTCGATCATCTCATCCAGTATCGCCTTCGCGTGTTCCATGGTCGGCACGGTGCGGTTGAGAGTGAAGGCCTGAAGGGCTTTTTCATAACTCCCTTCAATCGTCGCTTCCACCAGCAGCTGTTCAGAGGCGAGCTGCTGCTGCAAAAGGGTCTGATGGAACAGCGGCACCTGGCCGATGCGGACCGGCTCTGGCCCTTCGGAGGTGATATAAGCAGGCACTTCCACCACGGCATCGTAAGGCAGGTTGGTAATCGCGCCGCGGTTTTCCACCATCACCAGATGGCGGCTCCGCAGGTTAAAGGCCAGCGAGCAGGCGACGTCGACGATGAATTCACCGTGGACGCCCACGTGGAAGGCATCCGGCAGGATCCCGGTGCGCTTGTACTCTTCGGCGGCAGCGAACAGCTTTTTCTCGCGCCCGTCCATCACTTCATTGGCGCGGGTATAGTCCGGGTTCTGATGCGCCACAATCTGGTTCGGCATCAGGTAATACTGCAGATACGGGTTCGGCAGGTACTCCGGGAAGTTATCCATGATCGGCTTTATATTGCGCCAGGTTTTCACCCATGACGGATCCGAATGCTGCGGGTCGGTTTTGGCTGCATCTTCCGTCAGCAGGCCAAACTTTGCGATATGCTTACGCAGCTCCGGCAGCTTATCCTCACCGTCCACCCGCACGCGGGTAAACCAGCCGAAGTGGTTCAGACCAAAGTAGTCGACTTCCAGCTTGCGGCGATCGACACCCAGAATCGCCCCCATGTTACGCATCGCCGCCACCGGCATATCGCAAATGTTCAGCACGCGTGCGTTCGGGCGCAGGCGTCGCACCCCTTCCGCGACGATCGCCGCCGGGTTGGAGTAGTTCACGATCCACGCCTTCTCATGCGCGTAGCGTTCCACCCGATCGATAAGCTCTACCATCGGCAGAATGGTACGCAGACCATACGCCAGCCCGCCGGGCCCGCAGGTTTCCTGGCCAACCACGCCGTGGCGCAGCGGGATCTTCTCGTCCTGCTCGCGCATCTTGTACTGTCCGACGCGCATCTGGGCGAAGATAAAATGCGCGCCGCTGAAGGCCACTTCCGGGTCACCGGTGACGGTGAATTTAATGTTCTGGCTGTGGTCACGAATGACCTTCTCGACAACCGGTGCAATGGTGTTCTGACGCGTCTCGTCGATGTCGTAGAGGCGGATTTCAGCCAGCGGGAAATCCTGCAGGCGCACCATCAGGCTTTTCACAATACCCGGCGTGTAGGTGCTGCCGCCGCCGGCAATCGACAGAATGAATGGGGGTGTAAACATCTTTAGCTCCTTTCAGAGAAACGTCTCAACGGCTTCTCGCATTTTTTTGACATGCAGCCCGTAGACCACCTGAACGTTGTTACCTTGTTTGATAATCCCTTTCGCGCCGGTCGCCTTCAGGCGCGGCTCGTCGATGAGGTTGACGTCCTTCACCGTGACGCGTAAGCGGGTATAGCAGTTATCCACCACGTCAATATTTTCCCGACCGCCGAGACCCACCACGATGGATTCGCCCAGCCCGTCGTTGTTACCCTTCGCCTGGTACTCCTGCTTGCTGTAGAGGCGCGTCTCCTTATCGTCATCCTCACGGCCCGGCGTCTTCATGTCGAAGCGCAGGATCAGGAAGCGGAACACCACGAAGTAGAGGATGAACATGATCAGCCCGACCAGGAGGTACATCGGCCAGTTGGATTTCTCCGTGCCCAGCGGCAGGTTGTAGAGGATGAAATCAATGATCCCGTTAGCGCCGATGGCGTGAACGCCCAGCAGCGAGAACAGCATCATGCCGATGCCGGTCAGGACGGCGTGCACCACGAACAGCAGCGGGGCGACAAACAGGAAGGAGAACTCAATGGGTTCGGTAACGCCGACCAGCAGAGAGGTGAGCGCTGCCGGGATCAGAATGGCTTTCGCAATGGCTTTACGCTCCGGCTTTGCGGTCATGTACATCGCCAGCGCCGCCGCAGGCAGGCCGAACATCTTGCTGATGCCGCGGGCGTCCCACACCACGGTGCTGCTGAGCTGCTTCACCTCCGGGCAGGCCATCTCGGCGAAGTAGATATTGCGCGCGCCCTGGTAAACCGTGCCGCACACCTCCTGCGTGCCGCCCAGCTCGGTATACAGGAACGGGGTATAGACCAGATGATGAAGGCCGGTAGGCACAAGAATACGTTCCAGGAACCCGTAGATGGCGACGCCCAAAGGTCCGGAGCCCTTGATGGCCAGCGCCATCGCGCTAATCCCGTGCTGGGCAAACGGCCACACTTCACTCATTACCACGCCGAGCAGCATGGCGACCGGGAGCATCACAATAGCAACAAAGCAGTGGCCGGAGTAGATTGCCATCGCGCCGTTAAACTGTACGCCGGAGTATTTGTTGTACAGATAGCCGGAAAGCGCACCGGTCAGGATCCCGGCAAAAACCCCCATCTCCAGCACCTGCACGCCCAGTACCATGGTTTGCCCGGCCGCTTTCATCTGGGCTGCTGGTGCCAGCTCGCCCTGCAGCTGCAGCGTGACGTTCATGGCGTTGATAAACACCACAAAGGTCACCAGGCCAATCAGCGCGGCATAGCCTTTATCGCGCGTCGCGAGGCCAATCGGGATACCGACGGCAAACACCAGCGCCAGGTTGACCAGCACCGACACGGCCGATTTCGCGATAAGCTGACCAAGATGCTGAATAAAAGGATGACCAAGAAACGGCAGATACTCCGCGAGATTACCGTTACCCAGCACGTTACCAAAGGCGATAAACAGACCGACGATCGGTAAGATAAGTACCGGTCCGTACAATGATTTTCCAAAATTTTGTAGGGCGTTCACGGCTCGTTTCATGGCTTTCTCTCTTATTGAACCGCGCACTCGGGGTGCGTCTTGAGCTTAAAACTAGCAGGCTCCCGGCGAGCTTATCCAGCTATCTTGTTGTTTTAAAAACAAATGACGTGAAACGTTACATGTAACGTTTCACGCTGTGATCGGCGTAGCACCAGCGGGTTGCCGGTTTGACTCACTCTGCGAGTCGCTTTCCAGATTCTAAAATTGGACTTTTTGAATTAATGAAACTTGCGGATAATACTTATCCGGACGACGACCAACGGGCCCCGTGGGCCAGGGACAAAGGATGAAACCGTTTCGCTTAGCCGCGATCTCTCTCGCGCTGCTTACCACATTTACGCTTGTCGGCTGTGATAACAGCGACGATAACACTCAATCTGCGGCTCCCGCCGCTTCCACCCCATCAACACCGAAAGCCGCGGAAAAGCCCAACGCTGACAAGCTGGCAAAACTGGCGGCGCAGAGTCAGGGCAAAGCGTTAACCCTGCTGGATGCCTCTGAAGTGCAGCTGGACGGCGCGGCCACGCTGGTGCTGACATTCTCGGTTCCGCTGAATCCCGATCAGGATTTCGCGAAAACGGTGCATGTCGTGGACAAGAAAAGCGGCAAAGTTGACGGGGCGTGGGAACTTGCGCCTAACCTGAAAGAGCTTCGTCTGCGCCATCTGGAGCCCAATCGCAACCTGGTCGTCACCGTTGAACGTGGCCTGCAGGGGCTGAATAAGGCGACGTTCGGCACTGATTATGAAAAAGCCCTAACCACCCGGGACGTCGAGCCTACCGTCGGCTTTGCCAGCCGCGGCTCGCTGCTGCCGGGCAAAGTGGTCGAAGGTCTGCCGGTGATGGCGCTCAACGTTAACAACGTGGACGTCAATTTCTATCGCGTGAAGCCTGAATCGCTGGCCTCCTTTGTCAGCCAGTGGGAATACCGTAACGCGCTGACCAACTGGGAATCCGACAACCTGCTGAAGATGGCGGAGCTGGTGTACACCGGTCGCTTCGATCTTAATCCGGCGCGCAATACGCGTGAAAAATTGCTGCTGCCGCTAAAGGATATTAAACCGCTCCAGCAGTCTGGCGTGTATATCGCGGTCATGAACCAGGCCGGGCATTACAACTACAGCAATGCCGCGACGCTCTTTACCTTAAGTGATATTGGGCTGTCCGCTCACCGTTATCATAACCGCCTGGATATCTTTACCCAGAGCCTGGAGAACGGCGCGGCGCAGTCCGGCGTGACCGTGACCTTGCTGAACGACAAAGGGCAGACGCTCGCCGAAGCGAACAGCGACGGTGACGGTCACGCAAAGCTTGAAACCGACAAAGAAGCCGCGCTGATCCTGGCCAGCAAAGACGGTCAGACCACGCTGCTTGACCTCAAGCTACCGGCCCTTGACCTGGCGGAGTTTGACATCGCTGGGAGCCCT
Organism: Enterobacter sp. BIDMC92; assembly: GCF_001030225.1. Lineage (NCBI taxonomy): Bacteria > Pseudomonadati > Pseudomonadota > Gammaproteobacteria > Enterobacterales > Enterobacteriaceae > Enterobacter > Enterobacter sp. BIDMC92. Next base: position 3,556,346 of record NZ_KQ087598.1, on the reverse strand, counting down.
GGCTACAGCAAGCAATTCTTTATGTTTGGCCCGCGCGATCTCTACCGTCCGGGCGAAACGGTGATCCTGAACGGTCTGCTGCGCGACAGCGACGGTAAGCCACTGCCCGATCAGCCGGTGAAGCTTGACGTGCTGCGTCCGGACGGACAGGTGGCACGTACCGTTGTCGTGCAGCCTGAAAACGGTCTCTATCGCTTTAACTACCCGCTGGACAGCGGGGCGCAGACCGGCATGTGGCATATCCGCGCCAATACGGGCGATAACCTGCAGCGTCTGTGGGACTTCCACGTCGAAGATTTTATGCCTGAGCGGATGGCACTTAACCTGACGGGGCAAAAAGCGCCGGTTTCACCGCAGGATAACGTCGACTTTACTGTGGTGGGCTATTACCTCTATGGTGCCCCGGCCAACGGTAACACTCTGCAGGGACAACTTTTCCTGCGTCCACTGCGCGACGCGGTTCCGGCACTGCCGGGCTTCCAGTTTGGTGATATCGCCGAGGAAAACCTGAGCCGCAGTCTGGATGAAGTTCAGCTTACGCTGGATGAACAGGGGCGTGGCGAGGTCTCTACGGAGAGCCAGTGGAAAGAGGTGCACTCTCCTTTACAGCTGATCCTGCAGGCCAGCCTGCTGGAGTCAGGTGGTCGTCCGGTGACGCGTCGTGCTGAGCAGGCTATCTGGCCTGCAGCGGAATTGCCGGGCATCCGTCCTCAGTTCGCCAGCAAGGCGGTTTATGACTACCGCACCGATACCACCGTCAACCAGCCGATTGTCGACGAGAACGGCAACGCCAGTTTCGATATTGTCTATGCCGATGCCAGTGGGGCAAAAAAGGCGGTTTCCGGGTTACAGGTGCGTCTGATCCGCGAGCGTCGGGACTATTACTGGAACTGGTCCGAAAGCGAGGGCTGGCAGTCGCAGTTTGATCAAAAAGATCTGATCGAAGGCGAGCAGGAGTTAACCCTCAAGGCTGATGAAACCGGCAAAGTCACTTTCCCGGTTGAGTGGGGTTCCTATCGTCTGGAGGTTAAAGCACCGGACGACATGGTCAGCAGCGTGCGCTTCTGGGCGGGCTACAGCTGGCAGGATAATAGCGACGGCAACGGGGCTGCGCGCCCTGACCGCGTCACCCTGAAACTGGATAAACCGGGTTATCAGCCTGGCGATACCATCAACCTGCACATTGCTGCACCGGCCGCCGGCAAGGGTTATGCCATGATCGAATCCAGCGAAGGGCCGCTGTGGTGGAAAGAGATCGACGTCCCGGCAAACGGGCTGGATCTCGCTATCCCGGTCGACAAAGCCTGGAAACGTCACGATCTTTATCTCAGCACGCTGGTGGTACGCCCTGGTGATAAATCCAAATCCGCCACGCCGAAACGCGCGGTCGGCCTGCTGCATCTGCCGATGGGCGACGAAAATCGCCGCCTGAATATTGCGCTGGATAACCCGCAGAAAATGCGTCCAAACCAGACGCTCTCTGTGAAGGTAAAAGCCAGCGTGAAAGAGGGCGCAGTGCCGCAGAAAGTGAACGTGCTGGTCTCGGCGGTGGACAGCGGCGTGCTGAACATTACCGACTACGTCACGCCGGATCCGTGGCAGGCTTTCTTTGGTCAGAAGCGCTACGGCGCGGATATCTACGATATCTATGGTCAGGTCATTGAAGGCCAGGGCCGCCTCGCCGCGCTGCGTTTTGGTGGCGACGGGGATGAGCTGAAGCGCGGCGGCAAACCGCCGGTGAACCACGTCACCATTATTGCCCAGCAGGCGCAGCCGGTAACGCTGGATGCCAACGGGGAAGGCACCGTTACGCTGCCGATTGGCGACTTCAACGGCGAGCTGCGTCTGATGGCGCAGGCCTGGACAGAGGACGATTTCGGCAGCAGCGAAAGCAAAGTGATTGTTGCCGCGCCAGTGATTACTGAACTGAATACGCCGCGCTTCCTGGCAAGCGGCGATACTTCACGCTTAACGCTGGACCTCACCAACCTGACCGATCAGCCGCAAACGCTGAACGTGGCGTTAACCGCGACCGGCAAACTGACGCTGGAAGGGGCGCAGCCGCAGCCGGTGCGACTGCCACCAGGTGCGCGGACGACTCTGTTTATTCCGGTGCGCGCGCTGGACGGCTACGGAGACGGTGAAGTGACTGCGCAGGTGACCGGCCTGCAGCTTCCGGGCGAGACCTTTGCCCCGCAGCAGAAGAGCTGGAAAATCGGTGTCCGCCCGGCGTTCCCGGCGCAGACGGTGAATACCGGGGCCATGCTGAACCCGGGTGAGTCCTGGACAGCACCGGGGCAGCATATCAACGGCTTCTCTCCTGCAACGCTGCAGGGGCAACTGCTGCTGAGCGGTAAACCACCGCTCAATCTGGCGCGCTATATCCGCGAGTTGCAGGCTTATCCTTATGGCTGCCTTGAGCAAACCACTAGCGGCCTGTTCCCGTCGCTCTATACCAACGCGGCACAGCTGAAGGCGCTTGGCATCAAAGGTGATACGGACGACAAACGCCGTGCCGCCATTGATATCGGCATCTCCCGCCTGCTGCAGATGCAGCGTGATGATGGTGGTTTCGCGCTGTGGGATAAAAACGGTCCGGAAGAGTACTGGCTGACCGCCTATGTTACTGACTTCCTGGTGCGCGCAGGCGAGCAGGGTTACAGCGTGCCGGCCGACGCGGTCAATAACGCGAATAGCCGTTTGCTGCGCTATCTGCAGGACCCGGGCATGATGTCCATTCGCTACAGTGACGATACGCAGGCCAGCAAGTTCGCTGTGCAGGCCTATGCCGCGCTGGTGCTGGCGCGTCAGCAAAAAGCACCGCTGGGTGCGCTGCGTGAAATCTGGGATCGTCACGATCAGGCGACTTCCGGTCTGCCGCTGATGCAGCTCGGTATGGCGCTTAAGCTGATGGGCGATGCCCCACGCAGCCAGCAGGCGCTGGATCTGGCGCTCAAAACGCCGCGTAACGACAGTAAAACCTGGATGGCCGATTACGGCAGCACGCTTCGTGATAACGCGCTGATGCTCTCCCTTCTCGAGGAGTACAAGCTGTTGCCGGATGCGCAAAATACGCTGTTGAATGCGTTGTCTGAAGAGGCCTTCAGCCAGCGCTGGTTGTCAACGCAGGAGAGCAACGCGCTGTTCCTGGCCGGACGTTCGCTGCAAACCTTGTCCGGTGCGTGGCAGGCTCAAACCTCGCTGTCTGATACCGCATCAGGTGGGGAGCAGGCGCAGGTGCAAAACCTCACCGGTGACCAGCTTGGTGCATTGCAGGTCACCAATACCGGCACAACCCCGCTGTGGGTTCGCCTGGACAGCTCAGGTTATCCTGAAGATGCGCCACAGCCGAGCTCGAACGTGCTGCAGGTTGAACGTCATATTCTGGCAACCGACGGCAGCACGAAATCGCTCTCCTCTCTGAAGAGTGGTGAGCTGGTGCTGGTCTGGCTGGAGGTGAAAGCCAGCCAGAACGTGCCGGACGCGCTGGTGGTGGATCTTCTCCCTGCCGGTCTGGAGCTGGAAAACCAGAACCTGGCAAGCAGCAGCGCCAGCCTGCAGGACAGCGGCAGTGAAGTGCAGAACCTGCTGAGCCAGATGCAGCAGGCGGACATTCAGCATATGGAATTCCGCGACGACCGCTTTGTCGCAGCAGTGCCGGTGAACGAAGGTCAGCCGGTCACGCTGGTTTATCTGGCGCGCGCGGTGACGCCGGGCACCTATCAGGTGCCGGTTCCGATGGTGGAGTCTATGTACGTGCCGCAGTGGCGAGCCACGGGGGCGGCCAGTGGCCCGCTGATTGTTGTTCCGTAATATGCTGATGGCTCGTCTGATACGCTCCCGCTGGCTGTGGCTGGCGGGAGCGCTTCTCATTTTATGGGGGCTGATTCTGGCTGCTGACCGCCTGTGGCCGTTGCCTCTGAAAGAGGTTAACCCCGCCCGGGTCGTGGTGGATGAGAAGGGCACCCCACTCTGGCGTTTTGCCGATAGCGACGGCATCTGGCGCTATCCGGTGACGATCGAAGAGGTCTCCCCCCGTTATCTTGAGGCGCTGATCCAGTACGAAGATCGCTGGTTCTGGGATCATCCTGGCGTCAACCCGCTCTCTGTTCTGCGCGCCGCCTGGCAGGATTTAACTTCCGGAAAGGTTGTCTCCGGCGGCAGTACGCTCACCATGCAGGTGGCGCGGTTGCTGGATCCGCATCCGCGGACTCTGGGGGGCAAAATTCGTCAGCTCTGGCGGGCGTTGCAGCTGGAGTGGCATCTTTCCAAGCGCGATATTCTCACGCTCTATCTTAACCGTGCGCCGTTTGGCGGCACGCTGCAGGGCGTGGGAGCGGCAAGCTGGACCTATCTGGGAAAACCCCCGTCACAGCTCAGTTACTCCGACGCGGCGCTGCTGGCCGTGCTGCCTCAGGCACCAAGCCGTTTACGCCCGGACCGCTGGCCTGAACGGGCTGAAGCGGCGCGTAATAAGGTGCTCGACCGCATGGCGACGCAGGGCGTCTGGTCCGCAAAGCAGGTCCAGGAATCCCGTGAAGAGTCGATATGGCTGGCGCCCCGGCAGATGCCGCAGCTGGCACCGCTCTTTGCACGCATGATGCTAAGTAAAAGCCACGACACGAAAATTGTCACCACGCTGGATGCCGGTTTGCAACGGCAGCTGGAAGAGCTGGCGATGAACTGGAAATCCCGCCTGCCGGCCCGCAGCTCGCTGGCGATGATCGTCGTGGATCACACCGATATGAAAGTGCGCGGCTGGGTCGGGTCGGTGGATATTAACGATGACACGCGCTTTAGCCATGTCGATATGGTGAATGCGACCCGATCCCCCGGATCGGTGCTAAAACCGTTTATCTACGGCATGGCGCTGGATGAGGGATTGATCCATCCCGCCTCGTTGCTACAGGACGTGCCAAGAAAAACCGGCGATTATCGCCCCGGGAATTTTGACAGCGGATTCCACGGGCCGGTCAGCATGAGCGAAGCGCTGGTGCGCTCCCTCAACCTGCCCGCTGTGCAAGTGCTGGAAGCCTACGGGCCAAAACGGTTTACCGGCATGCTCAGTAACGCAGGCTTGCCGCTGATCCTGCCCGCGGGGGCGCAGCCGAATCTGTCCCTGATCCTCGGCGGGGCAGGCGCGCGGCTGGCCGATATCGCCGCGGCCTACAGCGCCTTTGCCCGCCACGGTAAGGCGGGAAGGCTGCGGCTACAGCCTGGCGATCCGCTCATTGAGCGTCCGCTGCTGTCTCCGGGCTCAGCGTGGATTATTCGCCGTATTCTGGCCAACGAGGCGCAGCCGCTACCGGATAACGCGCTGCCGCAGGTTGCGCCGCTGGCCTGGAAAACGGGCACCAGCTACGGCTACCGCGATGCCTGGGCCATCGGTCTGAATGCCCGCTACGTGATAGGCATCTGGACCGGAAGACCGGACGGTACGCCCGTGGCGGGACAGTTTGGTTTTGCCAGCGCCGTGCCGCTGTTAAACCAGGTGAATAACCTGCTTCAGTCACGTTCAACGATCGACGAAGCCCGCCTGCCGCGCGATCCGCGTCCGGAGAGCGTCGGGCGGGGCGTGATCTGCTGGCCGGGCGGCCAGTCGCTGCCGGAAGGCAGTGAAAACTGTCGACGTCGTCTGTCGACCTGGCTGCTGGAGGGGAGTGAGCCGCCCACGCTGCTGTTGCCGGAGCAGGAAGGCATACGCGGCATTCGTTTCCCGGTCTGGCTGGATAAAACGGGCAAACGTGTGGCGGCAGATTGTCCGGATGCAACAGAGAAAGACCTTGACGTCTGGCCGTTGCCTCTGGAGCCCTGGCTGCCTGCAAACGAGCGTCGTGCGGTACGCGTCCCACCTCCATCACCAGACTGTCCGCCGCTCTCGCAGGACGCGCCTGCGCCACTCATTCTGACCGGCATACGTGAAGGCGCCGTGATTAAACGCCTGCCGGGAGAATCCCGCGTTTCGCTGCCACTTCAGGTGACCGGCATTAGCGGCGAGCGCTGGTGGTTTTTGAACGGTGAACCGCTGAATGTGAAAGGGAAAGTTTACACATTACAACTTGATAAAGCAGGCGATTATCAGTTACTCGTTATGGATGAGACCGGGCAGGTTGTGACAGTGAATTTCGCGTTACAGTGACAAAAAAACAGCTTTCAGCGGTGAGCTGTTGCTGAAACTCGTCTTATTTTAAAAAAATGTTACCTGAATCCATAGGCAATGGCGCTATTGCTCATTATAATCCGCGCCACACCATACTCAGGTATGCAAAACAACAGAACATTGACAGAGGTTATCATGGCTATTGAACGTACTTTTTCCATCATCAAACCAAACGCGGTGGCAAAAAACGTTATTGGCAGCATCTTCGCTCGCTTTGAATCAGCAGGGTTCAAAATTGTTGGCACCAAAATGCTGCACCTGACCGTTGAACAGGCTCGTGGTTTCTACGCTGAGCACGAAGGTCGCCCATTCTTTGACGGCCTGGTTGAGTTCATGACCTCTGGCCCAATCGTGGTTTCCGTGCTGGAAGGCGAAAATGCAGTACAGCGTCACCGCGACCTGCTGGGTGCCACCAACCCGGACAACGCGCTGGCAGGTACCCTGCGCGCTGACTACGCTGACAGCTTCACCGAGAACGGTACTCACGGTTCTGACTCCGTTGAATCTGCTGCGCGCGAAATCGCTTTCTTCTTCGCTGAAGGCGAAGTGTGTCCACGTACCCGTTAATTTAACGGTTTCGTTTACACATTATTTTCGTAAATGCCACGTCCAGACGTGGCATCCCTGCGTCAGAGTTTGTACAATGCAACGCCCCGGACGAGCAGACCGCTTTCCGGGGCGTTTCTATTCAACCCTCCATGGGCCATAACGTGTAACAACGAGGCCGGTAAATATTATGTCTGAATTAGTGAATACCTCCGAAGTCGCCATTCCTGCGGTTCCCAATAAAAATGGAAAAATCAACCTGCTGGATCTGAACCGTCAGCAGATGCGCGAGTTCTTCAAAGAGATGGGCGAAAAGCCGTTTCGTGCCGATCAGGTCATGAAGTGGATGTACCATTACTGCAGCGACAATTTTGATGACATGACTGACATCAACAAGGCTCTGCGTAATAAGCTCAAAGAAGTGGCTGAAATTCGCGCGCCGGAAGTGGTGGAAGAGCAGCGCTCGGCCGATGGCACCATCAAATGGGCGATTGCGGTTGGCGATCAGCGCGTTGAAACCGTCTACATCCCGGAAGAAGACCGTGCCACACTGTGTGTCTCCTCTCAGGTGGGCTGTGCGCTGGAGTGCAAATTCTGCTCAACTGCGCAGCAGGGCTTTAACCGTAACCTGCGCGTATCAGAAATTATCGGCCAGGTCTGGCGTGCCGCGAAAATCGTCGGTGCGGCAAAAGTGACCGGTACGCGTCCCATCACCAACGTGGTCATGATGGGGATGGGTGAGCCGCTGCTGAACCTGACTAATGTGGTGCCGGCAATGGAAATCATGCTGGATGACTTCGGTTTTGGTCTGTCCAAGCGCCGCGTGACGCTCTCTACCTCAGGCGTTGTGCCTGCGCTGGACAAGCTCGGCGACATGATTGACGTTGCGCTGGCGATCTCCTTGCACGCGCCGAACGATGAAATTCGTGACGAAATTGTGCCGATCAACAAAAAGTACAATATCGAAACCTTCCTCGCCGCCGTGCGTCGCTATCTGGAAAAATCCAACGCCAATCAGGGCCGCGTGACCATCGAGTATGTGATGCTTGACCACGTCAACGACGGTACCGAGCATGCGCACCAGCTGGCGGAGCTGCTGAAAGATACGCCATGCAAAATCAACCTGATCCCCTGGAACCCGTTCCCGGGCGCGCCGTATGGCCGTAGCTCGAACAGTCGTATCGACCGCTTCTCCAAGGTGCTGATGGAGTATGGTTTCACCACCATCGTGCGTAAAACCCGTGGTGATGACATTGATGCCGCATGCGGACAGCTGGCAGGTGATGTGATTGACCGTACCAAACGTACCCTGCGTAAACGCATGCAGGGCGAGACGATCGCGGTTAAAGCTGTTTGATTAATATGCACTCACGGCGCATTATTTGCGCCGTGAAGCATAATCTTACTGAATAATCAGTCAGATTCGTGATGACTGATCAATAATTACGGTGCGTTTCATCCGACTTTCGGGCAGTATGTAACGACGTAACAACAGTTTAGCCGTTCGGGCAGGCTGTACTGTCATCTCCCGGCTGACAGTCTTATACTGTCTGTTCAAGGTTAACTGACCAGAAGTTTCGCGGTGCGGGTGGCATTGTGACTCACCGGCACCTGAACCCTTTTTTTCACGTACCAGTAGTTGTAGCGAATGAATACTGAAGCCACTCACGACCAACATGAAGCACTCTCCACTGGCGTTCGTCTTCGCAACGCCCGTGAACAACTCGGACTCAGCCAGCAAGCCGTTGCGGAACGCTTGTGCCTGAAGGTTTCCACGGTTCGCGATATTGAAGAAGATAAGGCGCCTGCCGATCTGGCTTCAACCTTCCTGCGCGGTTATATCCGCTCTTACGCAAAACTGGTGCACATCCCCGAAAACGAATTACTGCCAATGATGGAGAAGCAGGCACCGGTCCGTGCAGCAAAAGTTGCGCCGATGCAGACCTTCTCCCTGGGGAAACGTCGTAAAAAACGTGATGGCTGGCTGATGAGCTTTACCTGGCTGGTGCTGTTTGTGGTGGTCGGTCTGACCGGTGCCTGGTGGTGGCAAAACCATAAGGCACAGCAGGAAGAGATCACCACGATGGCCGATCAATCCTCGGCCGAACTCAACCAGGCCGGAACGAATAACGCCCAGAACGTGCCGCTGAATACCAACGGCGCGGCCTCCTCCAGCGAGCCACAGACGGCCGCGACAGAGACCCCGGCAACAGACGCGCCGGCGACCGGTACAGCACCGGCTCCGGATGCAACGGCGAACACCGCTGCGCCTCAGGCTCAGGATCAAAACACGGTGGTCTCTCCTTCCCAGGCGAATGTGGATACTGCGGCAAACGCGCCAGCGGCCACGCAGCCTGCAGACAATACCGCAGCGTCTCTGCCAACCAACCCGGCAGGTACTGCAACTCCTGAAGCCGATCCCAACGCACTGGTGATGAACTTCAACGCCGACTGCTGGCTGGAAGTGACTGACGCGACAGGTAAAAAGTTGTTCAGCGGCCTGCAGCGTAAAGATGGCACGTTAAACCTAACCGGCCAGGCGCCTTATAAACTTAAAATCGGCGCTCCGGCAGCGGTACAGATCCAGTATCAAGGAAAACCTGTCGACCTGAGCCGCTTTATCAGAACTAACCAGGTTGCACGTCTTACCGTTAATGCCGAACAATCAGCAGCACAGTAACAGACGGGCAACGCGGGAGATTTTTCATGCATAACCAGGCTCCGATTCAACGTAGAAAATCGAAACGGATTTACGTTGGGAATGTGCCAGTCGGCGATGGGGCACCTATCGCCGTTCAGTCGATGACCAATACGCGCACCACCGATGTGGAAGCCACGGTCAATCAAATCAAAGCATTAGAGCGAGTAGGCGCGGACATCGTTCGCGTCTCCGTCCCGACCATGGATGCCGCCGAAGCGTTCAAGCTGATCAAACAGCAGGTCAGCGTTCCTCTGGTCGCGGATATCCACTTCGACTACCGCATCGCACTGAAAGTGGCCGAATACGGCGTCGACTGCCTGCGCATTAACCCGGGCAACATCGGTAACGAAGAGCGTATCCGCATGGTTGTGGACTGCGCCCGTGACAAAAATATTCCTATCCGTATCGGCGTTAACGCCGGTTCCCTGGAAAAAGATCTGCAGGAAAAATACGGTGAGCCTACGCCGCAGGCGTTGCTTGAATCCGCGATGCGTCACGTTGATCATCTGGATCGTCTTAACTTTGATCAGTTCAAAGTCAGTGTGAAAGCGTCCGATGTTTTCCTGGCGGTGGAATCTTACCGTCTGCTGGCAAAACAGATCGATCAGCCTTTGCACCTCGGGATCACCGAAGCGGGCGGCCTGCGTAGCGGTTCTGTAAAATCCGCGATCGGTCTGGGGCTGCTGCTCTCAGAAGGGATCGGCGATACCCTGCGCGTGTCGCTGGCGGCCGATCCGGTTGAAGAGATCAAAGTCGGTTTCGATATTCTGAAATCACTGCGTATCCGTTCGCGCGGGATCAACTTCATTGCCTGCCCAACCTGCTCACGTCAGGAGTTTGATGTGATCGGTACGGTGAATGCCCTGGAGCAACGTCTGGAAGATATTATCACCCCGATGGACGTCTCGATTATCGGCTGCGTGGTGAACGGTCCGGGTGAAGCACTGGTGTCAACCCTGGGCGTTACCGGCGGTAACAAGAAAAGTGGTCTCTATGAAGATGGCGTTCGTAAAGATCGTCTGGATAATAGTGACATGATCGACCAGCTTGAAGCCCGTATCCGTGCTAAAGCCGCCATGATGGACGAGACACAGCGTATCAGCGTTCAGCAGGTTGAAAAATAACGTGATGGGAAGCCGCGAGCTTCCCATGTATGATTGAACCCATTCTTTGGGTTTTTTTTGTATATAGAAAGAGAATAAACGTGGCAAAAAACATTCAAGCTATCCGCGGCATGAACGATTATCTGCCTGGCGAAACCGCCATCTGGCAGCGCATTGAAGGCACGCTGAAGCAGGTGCTCGGCAGCTACGGTTACAGCGAAATCCGTTTGCCGATTGTAGAGCAGACCCCGTTATTCAAACGCGCGATCGGTGAAGTGACCGACGTGGTTGAAAAAGAGATGTATACCTTTGAGGACCGCAACGGCGACAGCCTGACCCTGCGTCCGGAAGGTACGGCGGGCTGCGTACGCGCCGGCATCGAACATGGTCTTCTGTACAATCAGGAGCAGCGCCTGTGGTATATCGGCCCGATGTTCCGCCACGAACGTCCTCAGAAAGGTCGTTATCGCCAGTTCAACCAGCTGGGTGTGGAAGTCTTTGGTCTGCAGGGGCCAGACATCGACGCCGAGTTGATTATGCTGACCGCCCGCTGGTGGCGTGCGCTGGGCATCTCTGAGCACGTTTCTCTTGAACTGAACTCTATCGGTTCACTGGAAGCGCGCGCTAACTACCGTGACGCGCTGGTGGCGTTCCTGGAGCAGCATAAAGATAAGCTGGACGAAGACTGCAAACGTCGTATGTACAGCAACCCGCTGCGCGTACTGGATTCAAAAAATGCAGATGTCCAGGCGCTGCTGAACGATGCGCCTGCACTGGGTGACTACCTGGACGACGAATCTCGCGAACACTTCGCAGGTCTGTGCAATCAGCTTGAAGCGGCGGGCATTGCCTACACCGTGAACCAGCGTCTGGTGCGCGGTCTGGACTACTATAACCGCACCGTGTTTGAGTGGGTTACCACCAGCCTCGGCTCGCAGGGCACCGTGTGTGCAGGCGGTCGTTATGACGGTCTGGTAGAGCAGCTTGGCGGTCGCGCCGCGCCTGCGGTTGGCTTCGCGATGGGCCTTGAGCGACTTGTTTTGCTGGTTCAGGCAGTTAATCCGGAATTTAAAGCAGATTCCGTTGTCGATATATACCTGGTAGCCTCAGGCGCGGAAACGCAGTCTGCGGCGATGCAGCTTGCCGAACGCGTGCGCGATGCGCTGCCGACGGTGAAGCTGATGACCAACCATGGCGGCGGCAACTTCAAAAAACAGTTTGCTCGTGCCGATAAGTGGGGCGCAAGTATTGCACTGGTGCTGGGTGAGTCCGAAGTGGCTAACGGCGAAGTCGTGGTGAAAGACCTGCGCTCTGGTGAGCAGACAACGGTAACGCAGGACGGCGTTGCGGCGCACTTGCGCACTCTATTGGGCTAAGGAGAAGGACTGCGTGGAAATTTACGAGAACGAACACGATCAGGTCGACGCGATCAAACGCTTCTTTGCTGAAAACGGCAAAGCACTGGTGGTTGGCGTTATTTTAGGTGTGGGTGCCTTGATTGGCTGGCGCTACTGGAACAATCATCAGGCGGATTCCGCGCGCGGCGCGTCTCTGACCTATGAAAATACCGTGAGTGCCATTCGTGCCGATCAGCCGCAAACGCTGGCGGCGGCAGAAAAATTTGCCGCTGACAACAAAAACACCTACGGTGCACTGGCTGCGCTGGAAGTGGCTCAGCAGTACGTTGATAACAACGAACTGGATAAAGCCGCTGCCCAGCTGTCCCAGGGCCTTGCTGCGGCCAGCGATGAAAACCTGAAAGCGGTGATCAACCTGCGCCTGGCACGTATTCAGGTTCAGCAGAAAAAAGCTGACGATGCGCTGAAAACGCTCGATACCATCAAAGGCGAAGGTTTTGCTGCCATCGTTGCCGATCTGCGCGGTGAAGCACTGCTGAGCAAAGGTGACAAAGCGGGCGCGCGTAAAGCGTGGCAAGCTGGCGTGGATAGCAAAGCATCACCTGCGCTGAGCGAAATGATGCAGATGAAAATAAATAATTTGTCCGTCTGAGAGGGACCCGATGCAATTGCGTAAATTACTTCTGCCAGGACTGCTTTCTGTTACGTTATTGAGTGGTTGTTCACTGTTCAGTGGCGAAGAAGACGTTGTGAAAATGTCCCCACTGCCGACGGTTGAAAACCAGTTTACTCCCTCCACCGCATGGAGCACCTCCGTGGGCGATGGGATTGGTGATTTCTATTCCAACCTGCATCCGGCTTTTGCCGACAGCGTAATCTATGCGGCTGACCGCAAAGGTACCGTGAAAGCGGTGAACGCAGATGATGGAAAAGAAGTGTGGTCTGTTAACCTGGCGGAAAAAGACGGCTGGTTCTCCCGTAAACCTGCACTGCTGTCTGGCGGCCTGACTGTTGCCGGTGGCCACGTTTACGTGGGCAGCGAAAAAGCACAGGTTTATGCCCTGAACAGCAGCGACGGCTCCATCGCCTGGCAAACGACCGTGGCGGGTGAGTCCCTGTCTCGTCCGGTAGTGAGCGACGGTCTGGTGCTGATTCATACCAGCAACGGCCAGCTGCAGGCGCTGAACGAAGCGGACGGTCTGGTGAAATGGACCGTAAACCTGGATATGCCTGCGCTCTCCCTGCGCGGTGAATCCGCACCGGCTACCGCATTTGGTGCTGCCATTGTGGGCGGTGACAACGGTCGTGTGAGCGCCGTGCTGATGCAGCAGGGCCAGATGATCTGGCAGCAGCGTATCTCCCAGGCCACTGGCTCAACGGAAATTGACCGTCTGAGCGACGTAGACACCACGCCCGTTATCGTTAACGGTGTGGTGTACGCTCTGGCCTATAACGGCAACCTGACCGCGCTGGATCTGCGCAGCGGCCAGATCATGTGGAAACGTGAGCTGGGCTCGGTGAATGATTTCATCGTTGACGGTAACCGCATCTATATGGTTGACCAGAACGATCGCCTGCTGGCGCTGAGCACCGAAGGCGGTGTGACGCTGTGGACGCAAAGCGATCTGCTGCACCGTCTGCTGACTGCACCGGCACTCTACAACGGTAGCCTGGTGGTCGGTGACAGCGAAGGGTATATGCACTGGATCGATCCGGATAATGGCCGCTTTGTCGCCCAGCAAAAAGTCGACAGTTCTGGTTTCCTGACCGACCCGGTTGTGGCTGACGGCAAACTGCTGATTCAGGCAAAAGACGGCACGCTGTACGCGATCACGCGTTAATTACCCGGCGGTTGTAGTATACTAAACGGCTCCTGTTCACACAGGAGCCGTTTTGACATTTTTAAAAACGCTGCGAAAGCGACGTTATTTTGAATTTAATGAGGCTTCAAACATGGTACCTGTGGTCGCGCTTGTCGGGCGCCCTAACGTTGGAAAATCCACTCTTTTTAACCGTTTAACACGCACCCGTGATGCGCTGGTTGCGGATTTCCCGGGGCTGACGCGTGACCGTAAGTACGGTCGTGCAGAAGTAGAAGGACGCGAGTTCATCTGTATTGATACCGGTGGTATTGACGGCACGGAAGATGGCGTGGAAACCCGCATGGCGGAACAGTCGCTGCTGGCGATTGAAGAAGCCGACGTGGTGTTGTTCATGGTGGACGCGCGCGCTGGCCTGATGCCGGCGGACTCCGCTATCGCCAAACACCTGCGTTCGCGTGAAAAACCGACCTTCCTGGTGGCGAACAAAACTGACGGTATCGATGCCGATCAGGCTATTGCTGACTTCTGGTCACTGGGTCTGGGTGAGATCTACCCGATTGCCGCATCGCATGGCCGCGGCGTAACCAGTCTGCTGGAAACTGTTCTGCTGCCGTGGGTTGACGAAGTTAACCCGCCGGAAGAGGTGGACGAAGACGCGGAATACTGGGCGCAGTTTGAAGACGGCAAAGCGGGCGAAGAAGAAGAGCCTGAAGACGATTTCAACCCGCAGGATCTGCCGATCAAGCTGGCCATCGTAGGTCGTCCAAACGTAGGTAAGTCTACACTTACTAACCGTATTCTGGGTGAGGAGCGCGTGGTCGTTTACGACATGCCGGGCACCACCCGTGACAGTATTTACATCCCGATGCAGCGCGATGAGCGTGAATATGTCCTCATCGACACCGCCGGGGTGCGTAAGCGCGGAAAAATCACCGATGTGGTGGAAAAATTCTCTGTCATCAAAACCCTGCAGGCCATTGAAGATGCCAATGTGGTGCTGCTGGTCATTGATGCGCGCGAAGGTATCTCCGATCAGGATCTCTCTCTGCTCGGCTTTATCCTCAATAGTGGGCGCTCACTGGTTATCGTGGTCAACAAATGGGATGGCCTGAGCAATGAAGTTCGTGAGCAGGTGAAAGAGACCCTCGACTTCCGTCTGGGCTTCATCGACTTTGCTCGCGTACACTTTATCTCTGCGCTGCACGGCAGCGGTGTGGGTAACCTGTTCGAGTCCGTGCGTGAAGCCTACGATAGCTCCACCCGTCGTCAGAGTACCGCCATGCTGACCCGTATCATGAATATGGCTGCTGAAGACCATCAGCCGCCGCTGGTGCGCGGCCGTCGCGTGAAGCTGAAATATGCTCACGCCGGTGGTTATAACCCGCCAATCGTGGTGATTCACGGCAACCAGGTAAAAGACCTGCCGGATTCCTACAAGCGCTATCTGATGAACTACTTCCGTAAATCGCTGGACGTGATGGGCACGCCTATACGTATTCAGTTCAAGGAAGGGGAAAACCCGTTCGCCAACAAGCGCAATACCCTGACGCCAAACCAGATGCGTAAGCGTAAGCGTTTGATTAAGCACATTAAGAAAAGCAAATAAACTTTGCTGAACATACGAAAGCCCGCGTTTATCGCGGGCTTTTTTTTGCCCAATCATACCGTCGGTTTTCTCTGTGTGATGTCAATCACTATTCACTTTTAACCATGTTTAAATCTAAGAAAGTAGACAATCGTCGAATTTTCATCTTAAAGTCCAGGGTCCGGTACTAGACAAAACTAGCGCCTGGTTATCAAATGGTTAACCAACTTTTCGCCACAGGTAAAAAATCGGCCAGATACGTAACTGGCTGGCGTACCTGCTGGTGTTTACAAGCACGACGACATACCTTTCGGGAGAATTATGCAATCCTCTGTTAATCAAAAAGAGAGCCGAACGTTCTTCGGCCATCCGTATCCCCTCGGCTCGCTATTTTTCACCGAGATGTGGGAACGTTTCTCGTTTTACGGCATTCGTCCGTTACTGATTCTGTTTATGGCCGCCACCGTCTATGACGGCGGGATGGGGCTGGCGCGTGAAAATGCCTCGGCGATTGTCGGGATCTTTGCCGGCACCATGTATCTGGCCGCGCTGCCGGGGGGCTGGCTGGCCGATAACTGGCTCGGCCAGCAGAGAGCCGTCTGGTACGGTTCAATTCTGATTGCGCTCGGTCACCTGTCGATTGCGCTGTCGGCCATCATGGGCGATAACCTGTTCTTTATCGGCCTGATGTTCATCGTTCTCGGCTCCGGCTTGTTCAAAACCTGTATTTCGGTGATGGTCGGTACCCTGTATAAAAAAGGCGACGCGCGTCGTGACGGCGGCTTCTCGCTGTTCTATATGGGCATCAACATGGGTTCGTTCATCGCGCCGCTGATTTCCGGCTGGCTGATCAAAACCCACGGCTGGCACTGGGGCTTTGGCATTGGCGGTATCGGGATGCTGGTCGCGCTGATTATCTTCCGCGTATTTGCCGTTCCGGCAATGAAACGCTATGACAGCGAAGTCGGCCTGGACTCTACCTGGAACAGCCCGGTCGTGAAACGTAACGGCGTAGGTGCCTGGCTGCTGGCCCTGGCGGTAGGTGTTGCGGTTCTCGTGACGCTGATTGCGCAAGGCGTGATTGTGATTAACCCGGTTGCGGTAGCCAGCGTGCTGGTTTACGTCATCGCGGCATCCGTTGCCCTCTATTTTATTTATCTGTTTGTTTTTGCGGGCCTGAACCGCAAAGAGCGCGCCAGGCTGCTGGTCTGCTTTATCCTGCTGATCTCGGCCGCGTTCTTCTGGTCCGCGTTTGAACAGAAGCCAACTTCGTTCAACCTGTTCGCCAACGACTACACTAACCGCATGATCGGTGATTTTGAAATTCCGGCGGTGTGGTTCCAGTCGATCAACGCCCTGTTCATTATTCTGCTGGCACCGGTGTTCAGCTGGGCATGGCCGAAGCTGGCGAGTATGAACATTCGCCCGGGCAGTATCACCAAGTTTGTCATCGGCATTCTGTGTGCCGCGGCGGGCTTTGGCCTGATGATGCTGGCGGCCGAAAACGTGCTGAGCAGCGGCGGGGCGGGCGTGTCGCCGTTCTGGCTGGTGGGCAGCATTCTGATGCTGACGCTGGGTGAGCTCTGCCTGAGCCCGATTGGTCTGGCGACCATGACGCTGCTGGCGCCGGAAAGAATGCGCGGCCAGATGATGGGGCTGTGGTTCTGCGCGAGTGCGCTGGGTAACCTGGCGGCGGGCCTGATTGGCGGCCACGTGAAGGCCGACCAGCTGGATATGCTGCCGGACCTGTTCGCGCGCTGCTCCATCGCGCTGCTGATTTGTGCCGCGGTACTGATCGTCCTCATTGTTCCGGTGCGCCGCATGCTGGAAAATGCGCAGACTAAACCGGCTGCTAGCGCCTCATAACACCTCAGCGTGCCGGGGCAGGCGTTACGCCCCGGCACGCTATTCCCTGAGGTGAAACTATGCAGTTAGGATTTGTTGGTCTTGGCGCGGTCGTGGAAACCGCATATCTCCCCGCGTTGCGTCACCTTTTTGGTCACCCGGTTTGCTGTTTTGGGTTTGATGTTCTCCCCACAAAGCACCCTGAAGGCGTCACGCGCTGCTCCTCGCTTGCGGAGCTTCTTGCCGCACCGCTTGATATTCTGTTTATCACCACCGCGTCGCTACACCACCTTGAGGTGCTGGAGCAGGCCATTGCCTCGCCCGTTGCGCGGATTGTGGTTGAAAAACCGATTGTCGCCACGCTTTCACAAATCGAAAAGCTCAACGCGCTGCTGGCACGCCCCGGCGTGGCGCCCCGCGTGCTGGCGCTCGACCACTGGATGGCGCGCCTCGAAACGGTGAAACGGTCGCTGGTAAGCAGCGTCTCTGACATCGTCAAAATCGACGGCTTTTTAGAGGAGCCGAGCGGGTGTAACGCCGCAGGCGAACCCATCGCGCTTAACTTTGCCACCGGCGAGCCGGATACCCGCACGTTTCGCCACCCTGACGGCGTGATCCTGGATATTGGTACACATGTGCTGGCGATGCTGCGAGAAACCGTGCGCTATCTGGGCGGCAATGACGATATGAAACTGCGGGTCGTCACGGCTAAAGATCGCCTGGGTCGCGCTATCACAAAAGGAGACCTGACCACGGCGGAAGGCGAGGCGCATCTTCAGGGGCGTATCAGCGGCGTGCCGGTGGATATCTGGCTTAACAAATATGCGGGACCGGCGGGCGGGAAAAAGGGGATACGCCTCTGCCTGCGCGACGGGCGCATTATCAGTCATGACCGGCGCGGCAGTGAAGATGTGCTGGAGGTGATCGATGGCGAGACGCGTCAATGCTGGACAATTCCCGGCACGATCTACGAACACTGCCTTGCAGAACAGATCCTGGGCACCAGAAGCCTGTTTGAGCGGGATCCGCACGAGGTGAGCCGCACGACGCGCCGCAGGATAGCGGAAGTGCAACTGCTGCTGGCATTACAGCAACAGCTGCGTGGCCCGCACTGACCGCGACGTGGTAAAATCACCTCAGACCTCAACGCTTTGAAGGAGTCACCATGACGATTACCTGCCCGGATTGCCAGGCACCGCTTGAGCCGCAGAATGGGGTAGCGCACTGCGCGAGCTGTGATAAGGATATTGCGCTCGAAGCCCGCTGCCCGGAGTGCCATCAGCCACTCCAGGTCTTAAAAGCCTGCGGGGCGGTGGACTATTTCTGCCAGAACGGCCACGGTCTTATCTCTAAAAAACGCGTGGAGTTTGTTCGGGCCGAAGGTTAATCACACACGCAGCCTTCGCCTTTCTTCCACAGCTCGACCAGCGACTCGGGCGCTTCCTGCTCCGGCACCAGCACGATGATATCGGTGTAGTGCGCCTGATTTTGACCGGTCCAGATAATCTGGATGCGGAAATAGCGCTGGTCACCGCTGCCGGGTGACGAGGCCTGTCCCGGCGGCTGGCCGCGCGGAAAGGCCTGCTCAAGGATGCTCACCAGACGCTGGCGCTGGGCCTCGTTGAGGGACGAAAGCGCGATGGTACGCTGGCCGCTTAGCTTAGGAATAAAAGCGACGCCGCCTTCCCGGGCCAGCTCAACCACGGCGTCATCCGTCAGTTCCGGAACCTGCATTTACAGCACTCCCACCTGTTCCCAGGCTTGTTTTATGGCCGCCCCAACATCGCTACCGGAGCGTTTCTCTCCGTGCGCTATCGTCAGTTTTGCGAAGGCCTCAAAATCCGCATCCTGCGCCAGATTACGATCGCAAACTGTGTCGTACCAGGCATAACCCGCTTTTTCCCAGGCGTAGCCGCCGATCGCCGTCGCGGCCAGGTAAAACGCCCGGTTGGGGATGCCGGAGTTCAGGTGCACGCCGCCGTTATCCTCACGCGTTTTGATGAAATCTTTCATGTGAGCGGGCTGCGGGTCTTTGCCGAGCAGTGGATCGTCGTAGGCGGTGCCCGGTTCAGACATCGAGCGCAGCCCTTTGCCGTTGATACCTTTTGCCAGCAGTCCTTCGCCAATCAGCCAGTCTGCTTTATCGGCGGTTTGCTTCAGATGGTACTGTTTAACCAGCGAACCAAACACGTCTGACAGCGACTCGTTCAGCGCACCCGACTGTTCAAAATAGATAAGCCCGGCTTCGGTCTCGGTGACGCCGTGGCTCAGCTCGTGCGCTACCACGTCAATGGCGATGGTAAAGCGGTTAAAGATTTCCCCGTCCCCATCGCCAAAGACCATCTGCTGGCCGTTCCAGAAGGCGTTCTGATATTCCCGGCCGTAATGCACGGTGCCGGTTAAAATAAGCCCTTTATTATCGAGCGAATCACGCTGATATTCTTTCCAGAAGAAATCATGGGTGATACCCAGATAATCGTAGGCTTCATCGACAGCCACATCGCCGTTCGACGGCTGACCTTCATAACGCACCTGCGTACCCGGTAGCTCCTGGGTCTGCTTCGCATCGTAGATATCACGCTCAAGCTGTCCGGCTTTGCTCACGTGCGGTGCGGCAGGTTTGCCGGGCATGTGCGCCATCAGCGTCTGGACATGGGTCAGGGTCTGGCGGGCACAGCGCTGCTGCGGCTCGGAACCGCTTTCGATAATGCGACGAAGAATATAGGGAGGAATGACACTGTAAAGATGGGACATGCTGCTCTCCTTAGTTCTGGCAAGGCCGAATAAAAGGGAATAGCAGCAGTATAGTTTCTAACCGGCGAAGAATTATCCGGTTTTTCGCTGACGCGGCTTTTTCGCCGGTTTAATTGATTTCACTTCGCTTTCGACCCAGCCGTCCGACAGGCGGGTGGTCAGCACATCGCCGGCGCTCACCTGTTTGGTTTGCTTGAGCACTTTGCCGTCCGTCGCCGTCGTCACGCTGTAGCCGCGCGCCAGCGTGGAGAGGGGGCTGACCGCTTCAAGATGGGTCACCGCATTGCCGAAACGTTCGCGGGTGGTGCTCAGACGCGCGCGAACAGTCTCCGCCAGACGATACTCCAGCTGTTGAATCCGCGTTTGCGCGCGGTAAATTTTCGGCTGCGGGTTCTGCTGGTTAAGGCGCTGCGTCACGCGCTGCTGGCGCGAGACCGCGCGCTTAAGCTGACTATCCAGCGCGAAGTTCATGCGCTGGCGCAGGCGCTCCAGTACGGTTTGCTGACGCGCCAGACGCAGCTGCGGATGTTGCTGCTGAAGACGGTGATGAAGCTGGGTAAAGCGACGGGTGCGGTTGGCGAGGAAGTAGTCCATCGCCATCTCCAGACGCTGCTGGCCGTTCTGAAGCTGACGCAGCAGCTCCAGCTGGTTGCGGCTCACCACTTCCGCCGCCGCGGATGGCGTAGGCGCACGTAAATCCGCGACAAAATCGGCGATCGTGACGTCGGTTTCGTGGCCGACTGCGCTCACAACAGGGATCTGGCTTGCAAAGATTGCCCGCGCCACGCGCTCGTCGTTAAAGCTCCACAGGTCTTCCAGCGAGCCGCCGCCGCGTCCGACGATTAAGACGTCGCACTCCTGACGGGCGTTCGCCAGTTCAATGGCGCGCACAATCTGGCCCGGCGCATCGTCACCCTGAACGGCGGTCGGGTAAATGATGACGGGCAGGGAAGGGTCGCGACGCTTGAGCACGTGCAAAATATCGTGCAGTGCCGCACCGGTTTTTGAGGTGATAACCCCCACGCAGTGAGCCGGTGAGGGCAGGGGCTTTTTGAACTGCTGGTCGAACAGACCCTCTGCCGTCAGTTTCGCTTTTAACTGTTCATACTTCTGCTGCAGCAGACCTTCGCCCGCAGGCTGCATGCTCTCGACGATAATCTGATAATCACCGCGCGGTTCATACAGGGTGATATTGGCGCGTACCAGCACCTGCTGGCCGTGCTGAGGACGAAACGTGACGCGGCGGTTGCTGTTGCGAAACATCGCGCAGCGCACCTGGGCGGTATCGTCTTTTAGCGTAAAGTACCAGTGGCCGGAGGAGGGCTGCGTGAAGTTAGAGATTTCACCGCTGATCCAGACCTGCCCCATTTCCTGCTCAAGCAGCAAACGCACCGTCTGATTCAGGCGGCTGACAGTAAAAATTGAGGGGGATTGCGAGGATAACATGTGAGCGGGATCAAATTCTAAATCAGCAAGTTATTCAGTCGATAGTAACCTGCTGAGAGGGGAGTGCAAGGTTTTTTTATAAAAAAGTGTGGATGCAATCGGTTACGCTCTGTATAATGCCACGGCAATATTTAACCACCCAGGTCAGAGATATTGCCCATGCTACGTATCGCTAAAGAAGCACTGACGTTTGACGACGTCCTCCTCGTTCCCGCTCACTCCACCGTTCTGCCGAATACTGCCGATCTCAGCACGCAGTTGACGAAAACCATTCGCCTGAACATTCCTATGCTCTCTGCGGCAATGGACACCGTGACTGAAGCGCGCCTGGCTATTGCCCTGGCACAGGAAGGTGGCATCGGCTTTATTCACAAAAACATGTCTATCGAGCGTCAGGCGGAAGAAGTTCGCCGCGTGAAGAAACATGAATCCGGTATCGTGTCTGACCCGCAGACCGTACTGCCGACCACCACCCTGCACGAAGTGAAAGCCCTGACCGAACGTAACGGTTTCGCCGGTTACCCGGTTGTGACCGAAGCGAACGAGCTGGTGGGCATCATCACCGGTCGTGACGTGCGTTTCGTGACTGACCTGAACCAGCCTGTCAGCGTGTACATGACGCCGAAAGAGCGTCTGGTCACCGTACGCGAAGGTGAAGCCCGTGACGTGGTCTTCGCAAAAATGCATGAAAAACGCGTTGAGAAAGCGCTGGTGGTGGATGCGAACTTCCACCTGCGCGGCATGATCACCGTTAAAGACTTCCAGAAAGCAGAACGTAAACCTAACGCCTGTAAAGACGAACATGGCCGTCTGCGCGTCGGGGCTGCGGTTGGCGCCGGTGCAGGTAACGAAGAGCGCGTTGACGCGCTGGTTGCCGCAGGCGTTGACGTGCTGCTGATTGACTCCTCGCACGGCCACTCCGAAGGCGTGCTGCAGCGTATTCGTGATACCCGTGCTAAATACCCTGATCTGCAGATCATCGGCGGTAACGTGGCAACGGGCGCAGGCGCTCGCGCGCTGGCTGAAGCTGGCTGCAGCGCGGTGAAAGTAGGTATCGGCCCTGGTTCTATCTGTACCACCCGTATCGTCACCGGCGTGGGCGTTCCACAGATCACCGCCGTCTCTGACGCGGTAGAAGCGCTGGAAGGCACCGGTATTCCGGTAATCGCTGACGGCGGTATCCGCTTCTCTGGCGATATCGCGAAAGCCATCGCCGCGGGTGCTTCCGCCGTGATGGTGGGCTCCATGCTGGCCGGTACCGAAGAATCCCCGGGCGAAATCGAACTCTACCAGGGCCGTTCTTACAAATCTTACCGCGGTATGGGCTCCCTGGGCGCGATGTCCAAAGGTTCCTCTGACCGTTACTTCCAGACCGATAACGCCGCAGACAAACTGGTGCCGGAAGGTATTGAAGGTCGCGTAGCGTATAAAGGCCGTCTGAAAGAGATCATTCACCAGCAGATGGGCGGCCTGCGCTCCTGTATGGGCCTGACCGGCTGTGGTACCATTGACGAGCTGCGTACTAAAGCGGAATTCGTACGCATCAGCGGTGCGGGTATCCAGGAGAGCCACGTTCACGACGTGACGATCACCAAAGAGTCCCCGAACTACCGTCTGGGCTCCTGATAAGTTTCCGCGCCCGGCTTCTGCCGGGCGCTCTGTTTTTGTTTCACTTGCCTCGGAATTAGCGTCAATGACGGAAAACATTCATAAACATCGCATTCTCATCCTGGACTTCGGTTCTCAGTACACTCAGCTGGTGGCGCGTCGCGTACGTGAACTGGGCGTTTACTGTGAGCTGTGGGCGTGGGATGTCACGGAAGCACAGATTCGCGAATTCAATCCAAGCGGCATCATCCTGTCCGGCGGCCCGGAAAGCACGACCGAAGAGAACAGCCCGCGCGCGCCGCAGTACGTGTTCGAAGCTGGCGTGCCGGTATTCGGCGTCTGCTACGGCATGCAGACCATGGCAATGCAGCTGGGCGGCCACGTAGAAGGTTCTAACGAGCGTGAGTTCGGCTATGCGCAGGTAGAAGTGGTAACCGACAGCGCGCTGGTGCGCGGTATCGAAGACTCCCTGACCGCAGACGGTAAACCGCTGCTGGACGTGTGGATGAGCCACGGCGACAAAGTCACCGCCATCCCGTCTGACTTCGTGACCGTTGCCAGCACCGAAAGCTGCCCGTTCGCCATCATGGCAAACGAAGAAAAACGCTTCTACGGCGTGCAGTTCCACCCGGAAGTGACCCACACTCGCCAGGGTATGCGCATGCTGGAGCGCTTCGTGCGTGACATCTGCCAGTGTGAAGCCCTGTGGACCCCGGCTAAAATCATCGACGACGCCGTTGAGCGTATCCGCCAGCAGGTTGGCGATGACAAAGTGATCCTCGGCCTCTCCGGCGGCGTGGACTCCTCCGTGACCGCGATGCTGCTGCACCGCGCCATCGGCAAAAACCTGACCTGCGTTTTCGTGGACAACGGCCTGCTGCGTCTGAACGAAGCTAAGCAGGTGATGGACATGTTCGGCGACCACTTTGGTCTGAACATCGTTCACGTGGAAGGCGAGCAGCGCTTCCTGGACGCGCTGAAAGGCGAGAACGATCCGGAAGCCAAGCGCAAGATCATCGGCCGCGTCTTCGTGGAAGTGTTCGACGAAGAAGCGCTGAAGCTGGACGACGTGAAGTGGCTGGCGCAGGGTACCATCTACCCTGACGTGATTGAATCTGCCGCCTCCGCTACCGGTAAAGCACACGTCATCAAATCTCACCACAACGTGGGCGGCCTGCCGAAAGAGATGAAAATGGGTCTGGTTGAGCCGCTGCGCGAGCTGTTCAAAGACGAAGTGCGTAAGATCGGTCTGGAACTGGGTCTGCCGTACGACATGCTCTACCGTCACCCGTTCCCGGGCCCGGGTCTTGGCGTGCGCGTGCTGGGCGAAGTGAAGAAAGAGTACTGCGACCTGCTGCGTCGCGCAGACGCAATCTTCATCGAAGAGCTGCACAAAGCTGACCTGTACAACAAAGTGAGCCAGGCGTTCACCGTGTTCCTGCCGGTTCGCTCCGTCGGCGTAATGGGCGACGGCCGCAAGTACGACTGGGTTGTTTCCCTGCGTGCGGTGGAAACCATCGACTTCATGACCGCGCACTGGGCGCACCTGCCGTATGACTTCTTAGGCCGCGTGTCTAACCGCATCATCAACGAAGTGAACGGTATTTCCCGCGTGGTGTATGACATCAGCGGTAAGCCACCGGCTACGATTGAGTGGGAATGATGTGGGAGTGATCCTGTATCCGGCATAGACCGGCACTAAAGAGCATTAACTCCCCTCTAAGCCCGCGTAATTGCGGGCTTTTTCATTTCGAGGCTCATTCCGAGCTTGCACTATCTGGCAAATTTTCGCATCGCCAAGCACCCCGTTCCTATGGCACGATGGATGGTACGATTTGAAACTGATGCCATGTTCGGTACTCGATACCATGCCGCCTTTGATTGAGTGTTCATGGTATTGAATAGATTTAACTCATTGTCCTTAAAGGGTTTTTTGCGAGGATTTGTGGGATTTTTGAGCATGGTATTTTTAAGAGGAAACCCAACCCGACCATGCTGACTGATACCAAGCTGCGCAACCTCAAGCCAAAGGACAAGCTCTATAAAGTGAATGACCGTGACGGCCTCTACGTGGCCATCACGCCTGCGGGTTCCATTTCATTCCGGTACAACTACTCAATCCACGGCAGGCAGGAGACCATCACTTTCGGCCGTTACGGCGTCGGAGGGATCACGCTGGCGGAAGCTCGCGAACGGCTGGGCGAAGCCAAGAAGATGATCGCCGCAGGGAAATCTCCAGCCAAGGAGAAGGCGCGGGACAAAGCCCGCGTCAAGGATGCTGAGACATTCGGCGCTTGGGCCGAAAAGTGGTTGCGCGGCTACCAGATGGCCGAGTCCACCCGGGATATGCGCCGCTCGGTCTACGAGCGCGAGCTAAAGCCCAAATTTGGTAACCACAAGTTAGCCGAGATTACCCACGAAGACCTGCGAGCGCTGACCGATGCCATCGTGGAGAGAGGCGCACCGGCAACGGCAGTGCATACAAGAGAGATTGTCTTGCAGGTCTACCGCTGGGCTATCGAACGCGGCCAGAAGGTCGAGAACCCGGCCGATTTGGTGCGTCCCACGACCATCGCAAAGTTCGAGCCGCGAGATCGAGCGCTGACACCCGATGAAATCGGCTTGATGTACCAGTACATGGAACGCATTGGCACTACGCCTTCCATCCGAGCAGCCGCCAAGCTGCTGTTGCTGACGATGGTGCGCAAGAGCGAGCTGACCAACGCAACGTGGAGCGAAATAAATTTCACTGAGGCACTCTGGACGATCCCCAAGGAGCGGATGAAGCGTCGCAATTCCCATTTGGTGTTCCTATCTAAGCAGGCACTGGACATTTTCATTGCCCTGAAAACCTTCGCGGGCGGCTCGGAGTACGTACTGCCATCTCGCTATGACTCGGACTTGCCGATGAGTAGCGCCACGCTCAATCAGGTGCTAACGCTGACCTATCGTCTGGCTCAAAAGGAAGGGGTGTCTCTTGGCAAGTTCGGCCCGCACGACTTGCGGCGCACAGCCAGCACACTGCTGCATGAGGCGGGCTATAACACTGACTGGATCGAGAAGTGTCTTGCGCACGAACAGAAGGGTGTTCGAGCCGTCTACAACAAGGCCGAGTACCGCGATCAGCGCCGGGCAATGCTCCAGGACTGGGCGGACATGATTGATGAGTGGACGATCAGGAAGCCCCGCCTCAAGGACTGATTCGGAGCCTTGAGACCTGAATTTTTGTCGCGAAATGCCCACTCCGGTGGGCTTTTTTTTGTCCCGAAATAGACTTTTTTGGGACGCTTTTTCTCTCCTAAATCTCCTTAAAAAACTTTCGGAAAAACAAGCGATTGGGTGATTATCGCTGTCCCGAAACTACACGTTTGCGAGACGACTAACTCATTGATTTTCAAGGAAAAATTAGGATAATAGTGCTGGAACTTACCGGCATTGTGTAGCAATAATTAAACCTCGGACGATGAGAAAACGAGGTATTCGGTATGGAAAGACAATTAAGGAAATCGAGTAAAGTTCTCATAAGCAAAAAGCAACTACTGGAGATGATTCCACTGTGCGAGCGCACGATCTACAACTTTGAAAAGCAGGGAAAATTCCCTCTGCGCATCGCACTTAGCAGTCGAAAGGTCGTGTGGGATTTAGCTGAGGTCGAGGCATGGATTGATGCATGCAAACATTCCGGCTCGGCCCCTCGTCCCGGAATGGGGGCCTGAATTGTGGCGATTGACTTACGGGCAGCGTTCGAGAACGAACCGCCCGCACTAGACTTTATTTGGCCGGGCTTTCTTGCTGGGACGGTAGGCGCGTTGGTGGCTCCCGGAGCCACGGGTAAGAGCTTCTGGGCGCTGGAAGCGGCAATGGCCATCGCGTGCAGCGCTGCCGGTGGCGATCTTGTAGGCCTTGCCCCCGCGTGCACTGGCCGCGTGGTCTATTTCGCTGGAGAAGACCCGGAAGTCGCACTGGTGCGCCGTATTCATGCCATCGGTCAGCACCTGAATCAGCAGGCCCGTGAAAACATCGCCGAGAACCTGACAATCAAGCCCGTCATGGGTACGCTCATGAACGTCTTAGATGACGCTCAACGCGCTGCCCTAATCAAATTCTGTTCCGGCGCTCGACTGATCGTACTAGATACACTGAGCCGGATTCATGACCGCGACGAGAACAGCAATGGCGACATGGCCAAGCTTGTCGCCACGCTGGAGCACATTGCAGCGCGTACCGGGGCCTCTGTTCTTTACCTGCATCACGTTAGCAAAGGTAGCGCTCGTGAGGGGCAAACGGATCAACAACAGGCCGCAAGAGGCGCATCCGCCCTAATCGACAATGCCCGCTGGTGCGGCTTCGTCGCAAAGATGACCGAGGACGAGGCCAAGAGCCTAAGCGACCGCGCCTATGACCGTCAGCCCATCGGCAAAGACCGGCGCGGCTTCTTTGTTCGTTTTGGTGTTAGCAAGCAGAATTACGACGCTACTCCGCATGACCAATGGTATCAACGCCGCGACGGCGGCGTTTTGCTGCCGGTGGAGCTATTGGACGCCAAGCAGGACAGCGGAAAGGGGCGTCAGCGTGAGCAAGCATGACTTGACTCACGCCCGGCACGACCCGGTGCATTGTCTAGCACCCGGCCTGTTCCGTAGCCTCAAACGTGGCGAACGAAAGCATAGCAAGCTTGACGTTGCATATGACTACGGCAATGGCAAGCGTATCGAGTTTAGTGGGCCGGAACCGCTTGGGGCTGACGATCTCCGCATCCTGCAAGGATTGGTAGCAATGGCTGGGCCTTCTGGCCTTATGCTTTCTCCCGATCCTCAGACAGAAGCCGGTAGGCAGCTCCGGCTATTTCTCGAACCCAAATGGGAAGCCGTCCAGCAGAATGCGATGGTGGTCAAGGGTAGCTATCGGTCGCTAGCCCGTGAGGTTGGCTATGCGGATATCGACAATACTAGGCCAGTACGCGATTGCATTGAGAGACTCTGGAAAGTCTCTATCATTGCGCAAAACGATAGGAAGCGGCAGGGCTTCCGTTTGCTGTCCGAGTACGCAAGTGATGAGCAGGACGGCAAGCTGTACGTGGCATTGAACCCCCTTATTGCTCGCGCAATCATGGGCGGGCAGCACATCCGCATAGATATGGCCGAAGTTAGGAAACTACGGACCGACCCCGCCCGCTTGATTCACCAACGACTGTGCGGCTGGATTGACCTCGGTAAGTCGGGGCGGATACAGCTAGACACGCTATGCGGCTATGTTTGGCCGGATGAACCGACGAACCCGAATACCGTCAAAAAACGCCGACAGACGGCACGCAAGGCGCTGGCCGAGCTTGCTGCCGTGGGTTGGAGGGTAGGCGAGTATGCTAAGGGCAAATGGGAAATCGGGCGACCCAAGGCATCCGACTGTAACGCTGCTGCCCCCTGTTTAACGGCACCCCACCCCCTGTTTAACAGTACCCAATCCCCTGTTTAACAGTACCCGGCCGGTTTCTGAAATCCCCGCAACGGCGGGCCTTTGCGGGCCCTTCGCAAATTCCATCCAAGATTCTCTAAGAATCTCCAGCATGCGCGCTAAGCGCCGCGCCTTGTTGGCGCAGCTCATCGCTTGCTGGTCTTGGTCGGCCTACGGCCGTTGGGCACCAAAAAGGGAAGTGGGTAGTGCGGCGGGGCTGGTTGAAATTGTTCGAAGGCCGAAGAGGCTCCAGTAGCGCGTGTAGGGGCATGTACCCCTAGAATCGCTCAGAACGCAGCGTCGGGCTTTACAGAGGGTGATGGACGGAGTGAGACAAGTCCGTGCGTATTACTAATGGCAAAGCCCCACGCCAGCACTGAGGCGGGGTTGCGTGGGGCTGGTCAGCGATCACCGCTTGCCGGGACTATCTTGTTTCTGTGCTTCCTGCGCTGCCTGGATGGCCATCAATGCTTGCTGATTCAGCGATGCGTTATTCTTGCTGCCCAGCAAAGGCAGGCGATTCATAGCCTGTGCCCCGGCAAACATGTGATAGGAGGCCGACAAGGCGAGCGGGCTTACTCGAAGCTGCAAGGCCGTGTACTGGCGATCCAACCTATCGAGTTGCGGCCCGTAGCCCTTGCTACGTAGCCATCGACCGAGCGCCCACATACCAATTGCGAACGTCGATGCAAATACTACGAATCCAGCGAACATAAGTACGGCCATCATGGTTATTACTCCAAGTTATCGTTGTTTGAGGCAGTGCCGGGCACATTGAGCGAGGCTAGGCGACTTGTAGCGGGGCTTGCGTCCGAGACTGGACGGATGATGTTAGATTCCGTTTGTGCAGTTTCCCCGCTATCGGCTGGAACGGTCGAGTTGGCGTCAGGCGCAGATGGCGGAGCTCCTGCACCAAGAGACAGAGAGTGTGCATTCTCCATTCCCGGCACTGCCATCGAGGTCATCACGCCGAGCGCCTTTGCGCTAGCGTTGGCCGCTTGGGAAAGGGCGTTACCAGAGCCAACAAGTCCAGCTTTCGGTGTCCCTTGCTGGTTTTTGTCGTCGTTGCCCTGTGCGTCCCTCCCAGCCTGCCTGGTCGCCTGCTGCACGCCACTGCTAGGCTGCTGCGGAGCCGCGCCCGACGATTGAGGGGCGGCACTGCCACCCACGCGGGCACCGGCCGACGAAGCGCTCTGGGCGGCCGCTTGGCCGCCCGTACTCGCAGCGCCGCTAGTTGCCGCTGCTGCTGGCGTACCACCACCGGCAAAACTGGAATTGATCGCAGAAGCCAGACCGCCGCCGCTAATCCCACCTGCACCAGCTACCCCTGCACCAGTGGCGCCGCTAGTACCCGCAGCGCCAAGAGCACCGGCAGCAGCTGGAGTGGCCGCCCCTGCCGTGGCGATGGTGGCAACCGCCGCCGCCGCCCCGGCTGCCCCGGCCACAGCCATCCCACCAATGGCCGAGCCACCGCCCATGGAAGTGCCGCTAATCATGCCGCCGATCAGGTCAGGAATAGTTTTGGTCAGATAGCAGCACACTAAGGCTAAGCCGACCATCGTCATCAATGACGCTTCATCATTTGTATAGGCTGCTAACCATTGCTTAGCAGACTGTACAACTAGGCCGACAATCAAGGTCAATACAAATAGCTTGGCACCAATCGCAACGGTGAAACGCATTGGCGCAATTGCAAAGTCCCGCGTCCATTGCGAGCCACCAAAGCCTAAGAACAGCACGGACGCGTTGATGATTACGTAGGACTCTACGAGCGTTACAAACATAAATGCAGCGATGAAGGCGAAACACGCCAACACAAGGATTGCGCATACAGCGATCAGAAGTCCCTTAGCTGGAGAAAATACCGAAATGCCCTTTACCATTGTGCGGCCAAAATCCAGCGCAACGGCAAGCATATCGCCGGGTTCTAATGCGCGCCCGAGGCCGCTCGCCGATGCTGCTGCATCGCGGAAGCTATCGACAATGGCCGTCGACCACTCTACTGAGTACTTCATAACTGCAAGAAAGAAGCCGATTACCAGCACGAAGCGCAGAAGTTCGCCGACAATCTCACCGAAGTCGGCTTGCTTCATGACCAGAGGCATGAACGTCCAAATAAACTGAATCGAGGCCAGCAGCCAGAACAGTCGGATCGCATACTCATAGAGCTTCGCTGACCACTGGTGCGACTGTTGTAGAACTAGGTCGAGTAGGCCTTGAACCGATGTATCGGCATGTGAAAGGTCGGTTGCGGCCATAGCATCTCCGGCCACGAACAGACTTGCGAAGGCGAGAAAGAACAATAGGCGATCCATAGCTAGTACCCCTTCACGCCGCCACGAGTGTTCGGGCGCGCCTCAAATGACGCATCAGCGTCACGCTTTTGCATTTGTTGCTCTGCCACCGCAGTACATTCACCGTTGCTTTTAAACATGACGGTAACCATGTAACCGGCCAGGGCGGAGCCGGCGCACATCAACGCAATGATCCATTTTGAAATAGTCACTCTCAGTACTCCTTAACGCCGCCGCGTGTGTTTTTGCGGGCTTCAAACTGCTGTTCGGTGGCTTCGCTCGCAGCCTTCCGGTCGCCTTGCTGAGCCATGTAATTGGCCTGCATGTTGATTTGCGTGGCCAGCAGGTCGCGCAGCTTTTGCAATTGCTGCACGTTTTGCCCGGCAATTTCATTGCCCGCCTGAATCGCCTGCATACGACCAACGGCCGACTGCGAACGAGCAACCATGCGGTCTAGCTGGGCATCCTCGGACTCGAAGGTGCTGGTATTGAAGTTCGCCGCTTCCATCGCCGTTTTTACGTTGTCGCGGCCCTGTTGCGACCACTTTTGATAGCGATCCTGCGCCGGGGCCTCTGCCGAATTAGCTGCTTGATTTAGGTAGTATTCGAAGCCCGGAAAAACTGTGTTGAACTGCGAATCCATGTTCTGGATTTGGCGGCCCAACGCCTGCGAGCGGTTGTAGATGTTGACGACGCTTTTCAAGTCAGACGCGATGCTGCTGAACATTGAATCGGGCAACCCTGTGCCTTGCGTGACCATATTTTGGTATTGCTGAATCTGCGTTTGCAATTGCTCGGCGGTGTTCAGCGCTGTGTTGACCTGCTCGGCGTACTCGAACATCTGTTGATAGAACGTCGAGCAGTTAGAGCAGTAGATGGCGTAAGCCGGTACAGGTGTCATGTAGAGACCTACGCCGAAGCCTGTAGTTGCCATTGCCACAGCTAGTGCCGCACCTCGGCGAAATATCCGGGCGGTAAAAGCTGACGTACTTTGCGATTCTTTTTCCATATCGAATACCTCGTTTCGTCGTCGTCCGAGGTTCGATTATTGCCGCATTTCCCGATGACCTCTAGGGTTTGTGGCTTCTTTTTTCAATAGAAACATAGGCTTACTGTTCCCGCAAACGTCGTATTTCGGGACGAAAGTAGACGCTTAAGTACCTGTTTTAAAGTATGTTCTTAGAAGAGTTTTGAGGGGGAGGATAGTGTCCCGAAAACGTCTGTTTCGGGACAAAAAAATGCCCACCGAAGTGGGCTTTTGACAGGGCTGCGTGCGGTGTCAGTGAGCCGCGTAGTAAGGATTCTGAACGCGATAGAGGCAACGTTCCGTTTCAGGGATGTGCAGCGTCTCCAAGTGCCACTCTTCAAGTGAAGAAGCGAGCCGGGCGGCAATGCGCTGAGCCTCCACAACGTACCTATTAGATTGGCTGCTAGCTTGACCTAGGCAGGCTTGCAGTTCATTGAGTTGATCAGCCAGAGCACTTATGCGGTGAGTTGTCTTCATGGTCTATTCCCCTTGCTTATCCTTTCAACGATTCTGTCGAATTCTTCCCGGATCTGATCGTCCGTAAGCTCCAGATTAACTAATCCCGATTTTATTGCAATTCTCCCGATTCTTTCTGCTGCTTCATTGTCGAGTTTTGCAAGCCTCGCCTTAGCCATCTCTAGCTCAGAAAAAGCATCAGATCGGCGCTCAGAAAGAGTTTTCCTAGCCATTTTTCGTGCTCCTTTTTGGTGCCAATTAGGCCCTGCTCAGTTGTTGGAACACGGGCATTCTAGCGACCACAGGAATTCTTGACTATGTGAGGATCGGAGACGCTATAACCGAATCGTCG
Organism: Enterobacter sp. BIDMC92; assembly: GCF_001030225.1. Taxonomy (NCBI): domain Bacteria; kingdom Pseudomonadati; phylum Pseudomonadota; class Gammaproteobacteria; order Enterobacterales; family Enterobacteriaceae; genus Enterobacter; species Enterobacter sp. BIDMC92. The sequence goes on along the minus strand of NZ_KQ087598.1, from coordinate 3,523,837 downwards.
GAGCGGTATGTTGGCTTCAGGTCATGGCGTTCTCTTCCCTGCTTGCTCCGTCCATTTAAATTTTTCCGGCCAAGTGAATTCAAGGCAATTTTAGGCAACTTTAGGCAATTCACTCCTGAATTAAGGCAGCGCTAGGCAACTTAAGTAAACCGAACGAAATTCAAGGAAATTAAAAGCAACATGCCTTATCGAAGCGGCTATCAGAGTTAAATTTCTTTGAGTTGCGCTCAGACAGACGGCAAGATGTGTGTTGTGGGTCCACAGGCTACGCCTGTTCCCCCCAACACCGCCCCTTACTCACCTGCGGTTCGACGGCATCTTGCTCTGCGAGGCCCACCGTCGCTGCCGCGACCGAACATCAAAAGCCCGATGCGGCACCAAAGGAAAGGCGCGCTGCTGCGCCACCTGGCTGTCGCTCTGGCATGAGCGAGAGACGAATGGCAGAGAAGAAAAAGACGACGTACGGTACCCGGCCTCGGAACGAATACATCAAGGTCTTCGTGACCGAGGACGAGCGCGCCGAGCTGGTAGAGCGTGCCGCGCAAGCGGGCATGTCTCAGTCGGCGTTCCTGCGCGCCGTTGGTTTGAATGAGCCGATCCGCTCGGTTGTTGACCTGCAAGCCGTGGCCGACTTGGGCAAGGTCAATGGCGACCTTGGCCGAGTCGCTGGCTTGCTGAAACTTTGGCTTGCAGAGAAGCGCGGCCAAGGTGCGCGGCCGGTGGATGTTGAAGCGATGATGAACGACTTTCGCAGGCTGCAGGGTGATGTCCTCGCCATTATGGCGCGAGTCATCAAGTTATGACGTGAGTGATAATTAGAAATCGTCAAGGTTATTTAACAAAATCGGCTTGGTCGTTTTGCGCGCCGGTGAATCTTTGGAGAAATATATTGCACCTCATCATGCTCGATACCTGCGTTTGGCTTGATATTTCATCTCAGAAAGCGGAATTGCCTATGCTTGCTGCTCTAGAGCAATTGGTACAGGATGGTAGTATCAGAATTCTTCTTCCAGATTTAATACGTGTAGAGTACGAGCGAAATAAAGATAGGGTCATTGAGGCTACACGCAAGCGACTTGCAAATGAGTTTCGGGTAGTTAAATCTGCTGTTGAGTCTTTTGGTGGCCAAGGAAAAGATGCTGCGCTAAAAGCCTTGGATGATGTTAATCATCGGCTTCCAATAATTTCGGAGGCGACTCAGGGCACGGTAAATCGCGTTCTAAAACTTTTCGAAACTGCCCACAAAATTGCGGTCTCCGATAGCGCTAAAATCAAGGCAGCAGAGAGGGCGATCGCGAAGAAAGCGCCGTTTCATAAGCAGAAAAACAGTGTTGCCGACGCGGTATTGGCCGAGTTGTTTCTGGAGTTTAAAGTAGCACGCGCGAATGAGTACGAAACGTTCAGGTTCGTTACCCATAACGTCACAGATTTTTCCGGAAAAGATCATAGGCAGCCACACGAAGACTTTGCAGATATTTTCGACGGAAGCGCATCAATATTCTTTAACTCTACGAACTCTGCGATTGAAGATCTCCTCGATCTGGAAGAGTTTCATTATGAGAATAGCTTTGCCTGGGAGGATGAAACTCGCGGGCTTCAGGAAATAATTTCAGCGATGGACGAGTTGTTCGATAAGGTTTGGTACAACCGTCACATGAACATGATTTATCATTTAGATAATGGTGATATAGAGGTTGTTCCTTCTGGAACCGAGCGCTACGGCAATGATGTGATCCACGAAGACATCCTGAGCCAAGCAAAAATAGCAGCTCAACGGGTCAGAGAGAAGTACGAAGATACTGGGCCTTGGAGCGACTTTGAATGGGGGATGCTCAATGGGAAGCTTTCTGCCCTGCGATGGGTATTAGGTGACGAGTGGGATATGCTCGACACGTAAGGAGGGCTAGTGTCGCTTCTTATCCATAAAAATATCTGCCGATGTCTGAAGGATATAGGGCCTTCGTATCTGCTCTGGCGGCGCACATCGCGGCGGAGGCAGCGCGTTGGGGTTGATAGCTATCGAATTTAGGTAAAACAAGGAAGAGTATGAGCGATCAGTACACATCTGCGAAATTCTGGCGCTGCGCGCTCCAGGTCAATCCCGTCGGTTACAACGGCACCTATAGAGGAGCAGATCACGGGCTTGATGAGGCGGGGTATAACCAAGCACTCCTCCAGAAATGCCTTGAACTAGACATTAAAGTAGTTGGCGTGGCTGACCATGGCAGTGTGGCCAGCGTTAACGCATTGCGTGATGTTCTTCAACCCCACGGGATTGTGGTATTTCCCGGCTTTGAAATCGCCTCGAACGATAAGACTCATTACGTCTGCCTATTTTCCGAGGAGACGACGGGGCAGCAGCTAGAACGCTATCTTGGCAGGCTCGACCTGCTTGACCCTACAGATGGCGTTTGCCCGTCTCAATTGAGTTCCGAACAGCTGATCGATAAGGTCGATCAGCTCGGGGGCTTCATCTACGCTGCGCATTGCACGCAGGATAGTGGCGTATTGAAGAACCGTCTCAATCACGTATGGAAGCTACCTAAGCTGCGTTCGGCCCAGATTCCAGGGCCGGTAGATGACTTAATGGGGGTTGAAAGCGATTTTTACCGCAAGGTGCTGCTAAACAGGGACGATGCCTACCGCCGCGAGCGACTTATAGCTGTCATCAATGCCAAAGATGTCGCCAAGCCAGAAGACTTGGAGCAGCCTGGAGCCACTTGCCTCATCAAGATGACGCGGCCCAATTTTGCGGCGTTCAAGGTAGCTTTCCTTGACCCGGAGTCGCGAATCCGCTTGAACTCGCAGCAGGTCGAAAGTCCGATTGGCAAGGTGCTCCGCATGACTATCACGGGTGGGTACTTGGATGGTGTCCGCGTGGACTTCTCCGATCATCTCAACACCGTCATCGGAGGTCGAGGGACAGGTAAATCTACCTTGCTCGAATGTTTGCGTTACGCCTTGGACTTTCCACCCAAGGGCAGGCAGGCCCTGAAGCACCATCAAGAGATCATCAAGGAGAACCTTGGCCGGGCTGCTGGCCGATTAGAACTGATGGTGTTGTCGTCAGCTCAGAACGGCAGGCAGTACACAGTCTCACGGCGCTATGGTGAACCGCCGATTGTTCGTGACTTGGACGGCAACGTCTCGACACTTCTCCCGAGAGACTTGCTGCCTGGTATTGATATTTATGGACAGAACGAGATTTACGAGCTGGCTCAGGACGAAACCAGCCGCTTGCAGTTATTGGATCGCTTTCTTCCTCAGGACGGGGACTATGAGAGTAAGAGCACTGATGTTCATAGGCGCTTGACAGAAAACCAACGGAAGCTAGTGAAGTCCTTTTCCGACCTTGATGATGTGAAGGCGCAGGTGGATCGCCTACCGAAGTTGGAGGAGCAGCTACGTGGGTTTGAAGAACTTGGCATCAAGGAAAAGCTGGCAAAGACCTCGCTAATAGCGAGAGAGCGAGAGATTGCCAAGGGGGCTGCTGAAAGCGTGCGGTCTCTGCAAGACGCCCTTGCGGACTTTAGAAGCAGCATGCCCGACCTCGCCTTTATCAGTGATGAAGCTCTCGAAGGGCTACCTGACGTAGCTCAGCTGACAGCGGTGCGCACGACGCTGGAGGGGATCAGTCAAGTCTTCACCGGCCATCTGACATCCATGACGACGTTGTTGGATGAGGCGTCAGGCAAGCTTAACGTTCAGCAAGATGCTTGGCAGCAGGCCATCCAAGGACATGAGGTCGAACTGGAGAAGGCGCTTCGGACGCTTCCTTCGGCGGCGGGTAAAAGTGGGCAGGAAGTCGGTGCAGCCTATCAGCGGCTCATGGGTGATATCGAGCGCATAAAGCCTATGAAAGCAAAGCTGTCAACACACGAAGGCCAAGGCAATACTTTGAAGCAAGAGCGGCGCAACCTGTTGGCCGAACTGTCCGACCTACGGGGGCAGCGCATTCAGGCCCTACAAAAGGCTGCAAAACGCTTGAACAGGCGACTTCAAGGAAAACTCAAGGTCGAAATCGTGCCGGAGGCCGATCGCTCTCCGCTGCTGAATTTCCTGCTGGGTTGCAAGCTGGAAGGCGTTGGGGAAAAGCGATTGGCGTGGATCGAAGAGGCTGAGACGATCAGTCCGTTGTCGTTGGCTCAGTCGATCCAGAATCGTTCGGCCGATGTTCAACAGGAATGGGGTGTCACTCAGATGGTGGCCGAGGCCCTTACTAAACTCCAGCCATCGCAGCTCATGGAGCTAGAGGCACTGGAGCTAGATCATCGGGTAGACATTTCCCTAAACGTTGCACACGGTCAGGCTGACCCGGTATTCCGCCCATTGAGCAAACTATCTACTGGGCAGCAATGCACGGCGATATTGCACATGCTACTTCTGGAGAACGTCGACCCGTTAATCATGGATCAGCCGGAGGATAACTTAGACAATGCCTTCATCGCGGAACGAATCGTCACCGAGCTGAGGAGTGCCAAGACCAGTCGACAGTTCCTTTTTTCGACACACAACGCGAACATCCCTGTATTTGGTGACGCTGAGTGGATCGGTGTCTTTACCGCGGCTGAGAATTTGGGTTGCCTTGGCCTAGAGGCACAGGGATCAATTGATGTACCGATGATTCGTGATCAAGTTGCAAGCATCCTTGAAGGAGGGCGCGATGCATTCATTCAGCGTAAAGAAAAGTATGAATTTTGAGATGATGAGTTAGCGGACTGCAAGAGGGGGAACCATATGAAAGATGCATCGCATGATGCGGCCATGGTCAAGCTCTTCCGCGCAGACCCGACGTATGCGGCAGAATTGCTTGCTGAAGTTCGTCGCAATGGTGATCTAGCAGAGCTGGCCATTCTGTTACGTCAGATGACCATGGCTTTGGCAGGGGACGCTCGGTCAGATGATGTCGATACTCGATAACGGCCGAGCTCTACCTTTCCGATTTTATCATGGTATTTTTCATGGTCAATCACGTTGGATTTTTAGTAAGTTGCTGATTTTTATGGTTATTTTCTCGTTGTTTATGATAGAGTGGGAGTGAAATCATTTAAAACCCTCTATTTATAGAGGGTTTTTTTATGAACTAAAATTAAATCGTCTAATCTACTCAGCCTAAAAAATTTACTAGGTAGTCAGGTTGCTATGGGAAATAAAAAGTCGAAAAAACTTTGTCCTTGTGGTTCTGGTATAAATTTTAAGAATTGTTGTAAAAGTAAAAATTTTGAATTTGTAGAAGATAATGATGATTCTTATACAATAAAAATGCCTTTGAATCATGAAATGGTTTATATATTTGATGAATGTAAAAATCACTTTATTAGGGTTTTCGAAAGAGAGCCAGGAGAAGAAGATCCACTTTTTCTAGGACGCTATCTTTTTTCTGAAAGAGATGTGACAAGAGATGGTGTGGAGGCGATGCATAAAGCAGGGATTAATCCAGCAATTATTTATGCATATAAAAAGACAGGGTATCTTCTTGCCGAGGAAAATCTTGATAAATATACAGGGAAAGTGTTGCAGGAATGGGATAATGCTATTGATGAGTACAATCAATATGGCGGAGATCCTGCTGATTCTGAAGATTCTCGAAAGTTTGATGAAATTCTAAATTCTCTTTCAGAAGATATTGAATGTACGATTTATGCTATGGGCCTAGCAAATGATAAATTTCTAAACTCACTTCTTTATTCGAAAAACGATGAATTAAGCATGTTGTCAGTTGAACAATATCAAGCTCTATGTGTTTGTCGTGCCCATAAAACATTGCGAACTATATATACTTTAAAGGAGAAGCAATTCTCTGAAGATATAATTAAATTAACAAGGACGATTTATGAAAGTTACTTACACATACTCGTTGTTCAGCATGAGCCAAAAGCTATTTTTACGTTAGTCGATGCTGTTGTTGGGATGAAAAATGGCACATATGAATATAAAAAAAACGATAATGGTAAAGAAAATAGACGTATAAAAGTGAATGTCATAACTGGTGAGGAATATCCAGACCAAATTTCAAACTATAGAATGGCTGCTAGCTCAAAATGTAATGAAGATATTGAATTTTTTGATTATTTTTATACTCTTTCCTCTCAATTTATCCATCCTTCTATACTTTCGGTTGACGCTTATATTTCTGAGGTCGGATTTGATCCTGTAAAACCTCATATGGATGAAGAGGCAGTGATCTTTACAGCTCTGGTGGCTGCAATGGTACTCGATTGCATACCAAAGATGAATGGTTGTCCAACCCAAGTTGCTTTAGATTGTAAAACGATAGTTAGCAGAATAAGAAATAATATTTTGACACTAATTAATATTTTTGATGTTTGGATTAATAGGACAGGTGCTTCCAAATCTGAATTGGAAATTATAAAGCAAAGGTGCAATATTCTTTCAAATTTTTCTGAAAGATGAATTATGTGGATGTAAAATACGATAATAATTAATGCATTCTTTTTTCGCTTAAATCAGACGTTAAGTTTGCGATTAAAATTTAGGCCCCTTTAAAATGAGGGGCTTTTTTTATATCATTTTGTCAACGGAATTTACTTTTCACCCAACCTATACGCCAGCGCCACCACCAGCGACTGCACCAGACACAGCGTCGCCGACTGAGATCGAAACGCATCCACCTGCGCCTCTTTCACCACAAAGCAGAGATCGCTGAATGTCGCCAGGGGGCTTATCTGGCTGTCCGTAATCACAATCTGCTGCGCGCCGACGCTGGCGGCAGTTTCGCTGACCATCACCGTCTCTTCCGCGTATGGCGAGAAGCTGATCGACACCACAATGTCGCGCGCCTTAATGCGGCTGATCTGCTCGCGCAGCATCCCGCCCATGCCGTCGAGCAGAATCGGGCGACATTCGAGGTGACTCAGGGCGTAGGTCAGATACGCGGCGACGCTAAAAGAGCGGCGCAGACCGGCGATGTAGATGGTGTCGGCCTCGGCCAGCAGCTGTACCGCGCGCTCCAGCATCTCCGGCTCGGCGCGGGCGGCCAGCTGCTGCAGCGCCTGCGCGTTTGAACGGGCGAACTCCTGCAGGATATCGAGCGGCGTTTCCGGCACAGCCTCGCTCTCCATCTCTCGGAACAGCCGGGCGCGGTCACTGTAGCTGGCGGTCTCCTCCACCAGGTTCATGCGAAACAGCTGTTTCATTTCGTTGAAGCCGGTGAAGTCAAAGGCGTTGGCAAAGCGGATCAGCGTCGACGGCGGCACGTCGGCGCGCTCGGCAATGACGGCAACCGTATCAAACGCCACACTGTTCGTATTATCCAGCACATAGCGGGAGACCTGCTGCAGCCTCTTGCTCAGGCTATCGTAGCGATCGCGGATTTGCTGCTGCAGTTCGTTCAGGCTGGTTGCTGTCGTCATGTTATCCCCCAAATACAGTCTTATGATTCTAAACGCAAAACCGCGTCTTTTAAATGTCGGCCATCCATCTGGCAGCAAAAATGAAACAGAAGCTTCAGTCATTTCCTCGCCCGAAATCCCTTAATAGCGCACGCGGCGTCAGTGATGCTGGCTGTTAACATAAAAATCCATCCTTGATCACAATAATCATCATTTATTTTATTTCAACTTAAAATGGAATATTTGTTTCATATATAGTGTTCAGTACACAGTGTTCAGGTCAAGTCACGTATCAACAGCGAGAGGTTAAGGATGGAGACGGTAGCGAATTTTATTCACGGCGAATGTGTCACCGGTTCAGGCCAGCGCGTTCAGGCGATCTTCAACCCGGCCACCGGCGAGCAGATCCGCCAGGTGGTGATGAGTACGGCACAGGAAACGGAGCAAGCGATTGCCGCCGCGCAGCAGGCGTTTCCGGCGTGGGCGCGCCATGCTCCGCTTAAGCGCGCACGCGTGATGTTCCGCTTCAAGGCGCTGCTGGAAGAGAATATGGAGCGCCTGGCCCGCCTCATCAGCGAAGAGCATGGCAAGGTCTTCTCCGATGCGGTGGGCGAACTGACCCGCGGCCTGGAAGTGGTGGAATTTTCCTGCGGCATTCCGCATCTGCAAAAGGGTGAACACTCGGCGAACGTCGGTACCGGCGTTGACAGCCACTCGCTGATGCAGCCGCTCGGGGTCTGCGCCGGGATCACGCCGTTTAACTTCCCGGCGATGGTGCCGATGTGGATGTTCCCGATTGCGCTGGCGACCGGCAACACCTTCGTGCTGAAGCCGTCGGAAAAAGACCCTTCGCTGGCGCTGGCACTGGCGCAGCTGCTGAAAGAGGCTGGCCTGCCGGACGGCGTGTTCAACGTGGTGCAGGGTGACAAGGAGTCCGTCGACGTGCTCCTGACTGACCCGCGGGTGCAGGCGGTTAGCTTTGTCGGCTCCACGCCGATTGCCGAATACATTTACCAGACCGCGTCTGCCCACGGGAAGCGCTGTCAGGCGCTGGGCGGGGCGAAAAACCACTGCATTTTAATGCCGGATGCCGACATGGAGATGGCGACCAACGCCATTATGGGCGCGGCCTACGGTGCGGCAGGCGAGCGCTGCATGGCGCTCTCGGTGGTGCTGGCGGTGGGGGATAAAGCCGCCGATGAGCTCTGCGCCCGGCTGGAAAAACAGATTGCCGCGCTGCGCGTTGGGCCGGGTCTGGACCAGAAGCCGGAGAACGAAATGGGGCCGCTCATCTCCTCCGCGCACCGCAGCAAGGTGCTGGGCTATATCGACAGCGGGGAAGCGCAGGGGGCGACGCTTCGCGTGGACGGTCGCGGCTTCAGCGTGAAGGGCCACGAGCAGGGCTATTTTGTCGGGCCGACGCTGTTCGATAACGTCACCCCGGAGATGACCATCTATAAAGAAGAGATTTTTGGTCCGGTGCTTTCTGTGGTGCGCGTAGCAGATTATGCCAGCGCGGTGGATCTGATTAACCGCCATGAATATGGTAATGGCTCGGCCATTTTCACCCGTGACGGCGGCTGCGCACGCCGCTTCTGCGAAGAGGTGCAGGCGGGTATGGTGGGCGTCAACGTGCCGATCCCGGTGCCGATGGCATTCCACAGCTTCGGCGGCTGGAAGCGCTCGATTTTTGGCGCGCTCAACGTTCATGGCAACGACGGCGTGCGTTTCTACACCCGAATGAAAACCATCACCGCGCGCTGGCCGGAAATGCAGCAGGAGACCGGCGCGGCGTTCTCCATGCCGACGCTGGGCTGACAGGAGGTGTTATGCAAACCGAACGAATGACCATGGCCCAGGCGCTGGTCAGATTTCTTAACCAACAGTACGTCAGCGTTGACGGCAACGAAACGCCCTTCGTGGAGGGCGTCGCCACTATCTTTGGACACGGCAACGTGCTCGGTATCGGCCAGGCGCTGGAGCAGGATCCCGGCCATCTGCAGGTGATGCAGGGCTGCAACGAGCAGGGCATCGCCCACATGGCGACGGGATTCGCCAGACAGCACCGTCGTCAGCGCATTTTCGCCGTCACCTCCTCCGTCGGGCCGGGGGCCGCCAATATGATCACCGCCGCGGCGACCGCTACGGCAAACCGCATTCCGCTGTTGCTGCTGCCAGGAGACATCTACGCCAGCCGCCAGCCGGACCCGGTGCTGCAGCAGATTGAGCAGTATCACGATCTCAGCATCAGCACTAACGACTGCTTCCGTCCGGTCTCTCGCTATTGGGACCGTATCAACCGCCCGGAGCAATTAATGAGCGCGATGCTAAACGCGATGCGAACGCTTACTGACCCGGCAGATACCGGTGCGGTGACAATTTGCCTGCCGCAGGACGTGCAAGGGGAAGCCTGGGATTACCCGCTGAGCTTCTTTGCGCGTCGCGTGCATCACATCGAGCGTCGTCCGCCGGACCCGCAGCGTCTGGCGCAGGCGCGGGCGCTGATCGCCCGTAAACGTCGGCCGCTGGTGGTGTGCGGCGGCGGTGTGCGCTATTCCGGCGCGCATGAGGCGTTTCGCGAATTTGTCGAGACGCTGCAGCTGCCGTTTGCTGAAACCCAGGCCGGAAAGGGGGCGTTGGTAAGTGACCACCCACTTAATCTGGGTGGGGTGGGCGTGACGGGCGGAATGGCGGCCAACCAGCTCGCGCCGCAGGCCGACCTGGTGATCGGCATCGGCACGCGCCTGACCGACTTTACCACCGGCTCCAAGGCGCTCTTTTGCCATCCGGACGTGGAATTTTTGCTGCTGAACGTGGCCGAGTTTGATGCCCTGAAGCTGGACGCCACCGCGCTGATTGCCGATGCCCAAACCGGGCTGCAGGCCTTAACCCACGCGCTCGGGGAGTACCGCAGCGGCTGGGGAGAGGCGATCGTTCAGGCGAAATCCACCTGGCGCGACGAGTGCCGCCGCCTGTGGGATCGCCAGTGGCGTCCTGACGACGCGCCTGAAGTGGCAGGGCATCTCGATGCGCAACTGGCGGAGTACGGCGAGACGCTCAACACCCGCCTGACCCAGACGCGGGTGCTGGGGCTCATCAACCAGCATGTGGAAGATAACGCCATCGTGGTGGGGGCGGCTGGATCGCTGCCGGGAGATTTACAGCGCCTCTGGCAGGTCAAAACGCCTGACACCTACCATCTGGAGTACGGCTACTCCTGCATGGGCTACGAGATTGCGGCAGCCATTGGCGCGAAGCTCGCCCGACCCGGGCAGCCGGTGTACGCCATGGTTGGGGATGGCTCCTACATGATGCTGCACTCCGAGTTGCAAACCGCGGTGCAGGAGGGCATTAAGATCACCGTTCTGCTGTTTGATAACGCTAGCTTCGGCTGCATCAACAACCTGCAGATGGGGCACGGCATGGGCAGCTTTGGCACGGAAAACCGCCATCGCAATCCGGAAACCGGGCAGCTTGACGGGCCGCTGGTGAAGGTCGATTTTGCGCAAAACGCGGAAAGCTACGGCTGTCACGCGTGGCGGGTGAACGATGAGCAAAGCCTGCTGGCGGCGCTGGAGGCGTCCCGCGCGCATCCTGGCCCCACGCTGCTCGACATCAAGGTGCTGCCAAAGACCATGACCCACGATTACGCCTCCTGGTGGCGCACCGGTGATGCGCAGGTGGCGGCGTCACCTGCCGTGCGCGAAGCCGCGGAGCAAACGCAGGTGCAGGTGAAAAAAGCCCGTCAGTATTAAGTTTTTCCATCGTAACGAAATTTTCATTTCATTTTCCCCTCACCCTAACCCTCTCCCCAAAGGGGAGAGGGGAGGGTTTGGTGCAGTTTTTTCTCCCTCGCTCCTTTGGGGAGAGGGCCGGGGTGAGGGGTGAGCTGCTCCGTCTTCCATGTTGTGAGATTGATAACAGAATTTATCTCATTCATCTCAAAAGTGTTAACCCACGCTCAAAAACATAATTTTCACTATTTATAAAAATGAAATAAATGTTTTATTTATAGGGTCGTTAGTTCACAGCATTCACCAACACCGGGAGCCGTTATGTTTAACATTGCTTTACTGGGCGCTGGCCGAATTGGCCAGGTACATGCAGCTAACATCGCCAGCCACAGCGCGACCACGCTCTGGTCCGTGGTTGACCCGAATCAGGAATTTGCCACCCGTCTCGCCACGCAGTATCAGGCCCGCCAGCAGAGCCTGACTGAAGCGATGACCGACCCTAACGTTCATGCCGTGCTGATTGCCTCTGCCACCGACACCCACGCGGACCTGATTGAAATGGCCGCCCGCCACGGCAAGGCCATCTTCTGTGAAAAGCCGGTACACCTCGACCTTGCCCGCGTGCGCGACTGCCTGAAGGTGGTCAAAGAGTACGACGTGCCGCTGTTCATTGGCTTTAACCGCCGCTTTGACCCGCAGTTCCGCCGCGTGAAAACCGAGGCTCAGGCCGGGCGCATCGGCAAGCCGGAATCACTGCTCATTATCTCCCGCGATCCGTCTCCGCCGCCTGCGGAGTACGTGCGCGTCTCCGGCGGCATGTTCCGCGATATGACCATCCACGACTTTGACATGGCGCGCTTCATTATGGGGGAAGAGCCGGTGTCGGTGTATGCCCAGGGCAGCAACCTGGTGGATCCGGCGATTGGCGAGGCGGGAGATATCGATACCGCGTTTATCGTTCTGAAATACGCCTCCGGCGCGATGGCGACCATCGTCAACAGCCGCCGCTCCTCGTATGGCTATGACCAGCGCCTGGAGCTGCACGGCTCCGAAGGGCTGCTGTGCGCGGGCAACATTCTGGAAAACCAGGTGCAGCACTACGGCAAACAGGGCTGCACCAGCGCGCTGCCGGAACACTTCTTCCTGCAGCGCTACAAATCCGCTTACGCCGCGGAATGGGAACACTTTGTCGCGGTCCTGCGCGGCGAAGCGGTACCTGACTGCAGCGGCGATGATGGTGAACGTGCGCTGTACCTCGCGGATAAAGCGCTGGAATCGCTGCGAAGCCAGCGCGAGATCGTCCTCTAAACACAACCACCCTACACAGAGAGACATAATAATGAAAAAACTGATCGTAGCCGCCCTCATCGCCATGACATCCGGGGCCGCCTTCGCCGAAAACGAGCAAATTGTTTTCAGTACCCCAAACCTGGCCATGCCGTTTGAAGTTCACATGCAGCGCACGGCGGTGAAAGCCGCAAAAGAGATGGGCGTTAAGCTTCAGGTGCTGGACGGCCAGGGCAGCTCGCCAAAACAGGTGGCTGACCTGGAAAATGCCATTACCCGCGGGGCTCAGGGCTTTATCGTCTCCCCGAATGACGTCAACGCGGTCTCAAGCGCAGTGGATGAAATTCAGGATGCGAAGCTGCCGGTCGTCACCCTTGACCGCTCCGTCGACAGCCAGAAAAAAGTGCCGCACTTCGGCGCCAACAACTACAAGGGCGGCCAGGCGATTGGCGATTTTGTAAAAACCAAATTCCCCGACGGCGCGGAGATCATTCTGCTGACCGGCCAGCCGGGCTCTTCCTCCAACATTGAACGCACCAAAGGGATCCGCGACAGCCTGAAGGCGGGCGGGGATAAGTACAAGATCGTCGCCGATCAGACCGGTAACTGGATGCGTTCAGAAGGGATGCGCATCGTGGAAAGCGTTCTGCCTTCGCTGCCGAAACGCCCGCAGGTGATCCTCTCCGCCAATGATGATATGGCGCTGGGGGCGATTGAAGCCCTGCAGAGCCAGGGCGTGAAGCCGGGTGAAATTCTGGTCACCGGCTTTGACGCGGTGCCGGAAGCGCTGGCCCGCGTGCGCGACGGCTGGCTGGCGGTAACGGCGGATCAGCGTCCGGGCTTCGCGGTGCAGACGGCGATGAGCCAGCTGGTGGCGAACGTGCGTGAGAAGAAAGCCATCACCGGGGCCGACTACCCGCCGACGCTGATCACCAAAGAGAACCTGCAGCAGGCTGAGCGGATCGGTGAGGCCGGTAACTAATATGTCCCGAGCCGCCTCTGGCGGCTCATCATGAGGAGGAGCAGACCGATGTCGCAACCCTTACTGAAAGTGACCGACCTGGCAAAAAGCTTTTCCGGCGTCTGGGCGCTGAGCAGCGCCCAGCTGACCGTCGGCAGCGGAGAAATTCACGCCCTGCTGGGGGAAAACGGGGCGGGAAAATCGACGCTGCTGAAAGCGCTTGCGGGTGCGCAGCCGCAAACCCGCGGGGAAATCTGGTTTAACGGCGAAACGTTGCCGGTGGATGACTCCCCGGTGGAGCGCCAGAACAAGGGCATTATCACTATCTATCAGGAATTCAACCTGCTGCCCAATATGACCGTAGCGGAAAACATGTTTCTCGGGCGCGAACCGCGCAAGCGTAACCTGATCGTCGACGAAAAGGCGGTGAACCAGGAGGCGCAGGTCATTCTCGATTACCTGCAGCTGAACGTCGCCCCGACCACGCCCGTCGCCCGTCTGAGCGTGGCGCAGCAGCAGATGGTGGAGATCGCCCGGGCGCTGACCCTCAACGCCCGCTTAATCATTATGGACGAACCGTCCGCCGCGCTGAGCGACAGTGAGGTGGAAAGCCTGCACCGCGTGGTGCGGGAGCTTAAAACCCGCGGCGTGAGCATTATCTATGTCACCCACCGTCTGCACGAAGTGTTCCAGCTTTGCGATCGCTTCACCGTTTTCCAGGACGGCCGCTTCACCGGCACCGGCGCGGTGGCGGAGACCAACGTCGAACAGCTGATCCGCCTGATGGTCGGACGCGATGTGGCCTTTAACCGTCGTCCCGCCAGTGAAACCCACCATGAGGACAAACCCGTTCGCCTGGCGGTGAAGGGGCTGAGCCGTGAAAAGCCGCCGCTGGATCCGCACGGTATCGCCCTGCACGACATCAGCTTCCATGTCCACGCCGGGGAGGTGTTAGGCATTGCCGGGCTGGTGGGGGCCGGGCGTACCGAAGTGGCGCGCTGCCTGTTTGGCGCAGACGCGTTTACCTCGGGCAGCTTTGAGCTGGACGGCGTGCCGTACCAGCCGCGCGACCCGCTGTATGCCCTCGAACAGGGCGTGGCGCTGGTACCGGAAGACCGTAAAAAAGAGGGGGCGGTGCTGGGGCTGTCGATTCGCGACAACCTGTCGCTCTCCTGCCTCTCCTCGCTGCTGCACTGGCGCTGGTTCGTGAACACCCGCAAAGAGGACGATCTGATTGAGTCCTACCGCCAGGCGCTGCAGATCAAAATGGTCAACAGCGCGCAGGAGGTGCGCAAGCTCTCCGGCGGTAACCAGCAAAAAGTGATCCTCGCGCGCTGCATGGCGCTCAACCCGCGGGTGCTGATCGTTGATGAGCCGACGCGCGGCATTGACGTGGGAACCAAATCAGAAGTGCACCAGGTGCTGTTTGACATGGCGAAAAAGGGCGTGGCGGTGATTGTGATCTCCTCCGATCTGCCTGAAGTGATGGCGGTTTCCGACAGGATCATCACCCTGAGTGAAGGCCGGGTCACCGGTGAGATCCATGGCGATGAGGCCAATGAAGAGCGGCTGATGACGATGATGGCCATCAACCACAACGCCCTGAACGCGGCATAACGGAGTAACTCATGACGCAGATGATTTCTAAAACGCAGGTCCCGGTTAAACGTGCCGGACGCATCGATCCCATCGCCTTCTTCGAGCGCTTTGGGGTGCTGATTTTCATGATCCTGCTGCTGATCTTCTTCCAGTCGCAGAACAGCAATTTTTTCTCTGAACGCAATATTTTCAACATTCTGACCGAAGTATCCATCTACGGGATCATGGCCGTGGGGATGACCTTCGTCATCCTTACCGCCGGGATCGACCTCTCCGTCGGCTCCATTCTGGCAGTGTGCGCCATGACCGCGGCGTACGTGATTAAGGGCGACAACTTCACCACCGTCGACCCGAACGCCTGGGGCGGCATGAGCTGGCTGATTGGCCTTGGGATCTGCCTGGCGATGGGCACGGCGATTGGCTTCCTGCACGGTCTGGGCGTCACCCGCCTGCGCCTGCCGCCGTTCATTGTCACCCTCGGCGGGATGACCATCTGGCGCGGCCTGACGCTGGTAATTAATGACGGCGCGCCGATTGCCGGTTTCGATCAGGGCTACCGCTGGTGGGGACGCGGGGAGCTGCTCGGCATCTCCATTCCAATCTGGATTTTTGCCATCGTCGCCGTCGGCGGCTATCTGGCGCTGCATAAAACCCGCTGGGGCCGCTTCGTCTACGCCATTGGCGGCAACCCGGAGGCGGCGCGCCTGGCGGGGGTGAACGTCAGGCGCGTGCTGGTCAGCGTCTACGTGCTGATTGGCTGTCTGGCGGGGCTGGCGGGCTTCATCCTCAGCGCACGTCTGGGGAGCGCCGAGGCGGTGGCCGGGATCTCCTTCGAGCTGCGCGTCATCGCCTCGGTGGTGATTGGCGGCACCTCGCTGATGGGCGGCTACGGGCGCATCGGCGGCACCATTATCGGCTCCATCATAATGGGTATTCTGATTAACGGCCTGGTGCTGATGAACGTCTCGGCCTACTACCAGCAGATTATCACCGGATTAATTATCGTTCTGGCGGTGGCGTTTGACACCTACGCCAAGAGCCGTCGCGGCGCACTGTGAGGATCACGATGAAAGAGGTTCGTATTGGATTGATTGGCACCGGGTATATCGGCAAGGCGCATGCCATCGCCTATGCCCAGGCCCCGACGGTGTTCAACCTGCGCGGCAGGCTGGTGCGCGAGATGGTGGCGGAAGTCACGCCGGAGCTGGCGGCAGCGCGCGCCCAGGCGTTTGGCTTCAACCGCTCAACCGGAGACTGGCGGGTGCTGGTGGCCGACCCGGCCATTGACGTGGTGGATATTTGTTCCCCCAACCACCTGCATAAAGAGATGGCGCTGGAAGCGATCCGCCACGGCAAGCACGTCTACTCCGAGAAGCCGCTGGCGCTCAATGCCCACGACGCGCGCGAGATGGTCGACGCCGCGAAGCGGGCAGGGGTGAAAACGCTGGTGGGGTTCAACTACATGAAAAACCCGACGGCGCAGCTGGCGAAAGAGATTATCGCCCGCGGCGAGATTGGCGAAGTGATCCACTTCTACGGTACCCACAACGAAGACTATATGGCCGACCCGCTTTCGCCGATCCACTGGCACTGCTTCAAAGAGACCGCCGGGCTGGGGGCGCTGGGCGACCTCGCGGCGCATATCGTCAACATGGCCCAGTACCTGGTGGGGGAGATTGAGCAGGTTTGCGGTGATTTAAAAATCGTGGTTCCGGAACGCCCGGCGAAAGCCGGTTCGTCGGAGATGATCGCCGTGGAAAATGAGGATCAGGCCCACGCGATGGTGCGCTTCGCGGGCGGGGCACAGGGCGTTATTGAGACCTCCCGCGTCGCCTGCGGGCGCAAGATGGGGCTCTCATATGTGATCACCGGGACGAAAGGTGCCATCAGTTTCACCCAGGAGCGCATGGCGGAGCTGAAGCTCTATCTGCATGACGATCCGGTGAACCGTCAGGGGTTCCGCACCCTGCTCGTCGGCCCCGCACACCCGGACTATGGCGCGTTCTGCATGGGGGCGGGCCACGGGATTGGCTTTAACGATCAAAAAACGGTGGAGGTGCGCGACCTGGTGGACGGGATAGCCGCCGACGCGCCGATGTGGCCGGACTTCGAAGAGGGCTGGAAGGTGTCGCGCGTGCTGGACGCGATTGCGCTCTCGCACCTGCAGGGCCGCTGGCTGAACGTGAACGACATTGTCTGATGAGGTATCAACGTGGAAAAGCAGTTTGATGTGATATGCATGGGCCGCGTGGCGGTAGACCTCTACAGCCAGCAGATTGGTGCCCGTCTGGAGGATGTCTCGAGCTTCGCCAAATACCTCGGCGGCTCGTCCGGCAACGTGGCGTACGGCACCGCACGTCAGGGCCTTCGCTCGTCGATGCTGGCGCGCGTCGGCGATGAGCATATGGGCCGCTTCCTGCGGGAAGAGTTAAACCAGGTGGGCTGCGATACCAGCCATCTGATTACCGACAAAGAACGCCTTACGGCGCTGGTGCTACTCGGCATTAAAGACCGGGACACCTTTCCTCTGATTTTTTATCGCGATAACTGCGCGGATATGGCCATTACGGGCAGCGATGTGGACGAAAGCTACATCGCCTCCGCACGGTGTCTTGCCATCACCGGGACTCATCTTTCTCACCCGCAGACCCGCGAGGCGGTGCTGACGGCGCTGGGCTATGCCCGCCGTCACGGCGTACGCACGGTGCTGGACATCGACTACCGTCCGGTGCTGTGGGGGCTGACCTCCTTAGGAGACGGCGAAACGCGCTTTATCGCCGCCGATAAGGTCACCCGCGAGCTGCAGGAGGTACTGCACCTCTTCGACGTCATTGTCGGCACCGAAGAGGAGTTTCACATTGCCGGCGGCAGTACGGATACCCTGCAGGCGCTGGGGCAGGTGCGTGCCGTGAGTCAGGCAACGCTGGTCTGCAAGCGCGGCGCGCTGGGGTGTTCGGTCTATACCGGCGCCATTCCGCCCCGTCTGGACGACGGCCTGACGGTGACCGGCGTGCGCGTGGAGGTGCTGAACGTCCTCGGCGCGGGAGACGCGTTTATGTCTGGTCTGCTGCGCGGCTACCTCAACGACGAGGGCTGGGAGCAGGCGTGCCGTTACGCCAACGCCTGCGGCGCGCTGGTGGTGTCGCGCCACGGCTGTGCCCCGGCGATGCCGAGCAAAATCGAGCTGGATGATTATCTCTCGCGCGCCGCAAGGGTGCCGCGCCCGGATCTTGACCCGCGTCTTAACCATCTCCACCGGGTCACCACCCGCCGCCGGGAATGGCCGGAGCTGTGTGTAATGGCCTTCGACCACCGCAGCCAGCTGGAGGACATGGCGCTGCAGTGCGGCGCGTCGATCGGGCGCATTCCGGCGCTGAAGCAGTTGATCCTGCAGGCCAGCCGCGAGGCGGCAAGTCGTGCCGGGCTGGAGGGCAAAGCCGGTCTGCTGTGCGACGGCACCTTTGGTCAGGACGCGCTGAACGCCATTACCGGTGAAGGGTGGTGGATTGGCCGCCCCATTGAGCTGCCCGGCTCGCGTCCGCTGGAGATGGAACACGGCAACATCGGCACCCAGCTTATCAGCTGGCCCCAGGAGCACGTGGTGAAGTGCCTGGTCTTCTTCCATCCGGAAGACGCTCACGGCCTGCGCCTGGAGCAGGAGCAGAAAATCGCCGAGGTGTACCACGCCTGCTGCCAGTCCGGGCATGAGCTGCTGCTGGAGGTGATTCTTCCGGCCAGCATGCCGCGTAGCGATGAACTCTACCTGCGCGCCATCTCCCGCTTCTATAACCTCGGCATTTACCCGGACTGGTGGAAGCTGCCGCCGCTCTCCGCCGACGGCTGGACGGCGCTGAGCGAGATTGTCGCGCGCCGGGACCCGCACTGCCGCGGGGTGGTGATCCTCGGGCTGGATGCCCCGGCAGAACAGCTGCGCGCTGACTTCAAAGCCGCAGCGGGACAGGCGCTGGTTAAAGGGTTTGCCGTGGGACGCACGCTGTTTGGCGATGCCTCCCGCGCGTGGCTGAAACACGATATTGACGATGCGCAGCTGGTGGCGCGCATCCGGGACAACTACCTGCAGCTTATCGCCTGGTGGCGCGAGCGCGGACACGCATAATGGAGACGACAATGAGTGTACAACTGGGCATTAACCCGCTGACGTGGACGAATGACGATCTGCCTTCCCTCGGCGCGGAGACGCCGCTGGAAACCTGTCTGAGCGAGGGAAAAGAGGCCGGTTTTGCCGGGTTCGAGCTGGGCAATAAATTCCCGCGCGAAGCGCGCCTGCTCGGCCCCATCCTGCAGCGCCATAACCTGCAGCTGGTCTCCGGCTGGTACTCTGGCCGCCTGCTGGAGCGCAGTGTGGAGGAGGAGATCGCCGCCGTGCAGTCTCACCTGACTCTGCTGCGCGAGCTGGGGGCGAAGGTGCTGGTCTTTGCCGAAGTCAGCGGCTGTATTCACGGTGAGCAGCAGACCCCGGTTCACCTGCGTCCGCGCTTCCCGCAGGCGCGCTGGAAAGAGTACGGCGAGAAGCTCACCGAGTTTGCCCGCTATACGCAGCAGCAGGGCGTGCAGATTGCCTACCATCACCATATGGGCACGGTGATTGAGTCTGCCGACGACGTGGACAATCTGATGACCCACACCGGGGCGGAGGTCGGATTGCTGCTGGATACCGGTCATCTGACCTTTGCCGGGGCCGATCCGCTGGCAGTGGCGCAGCGCTGGGCGTCGCGCATCAACCACGTCCACTGCAAAGACGTGCGCGCCGACGTGCTGGCGGACGTGAAAAACCGTAAAACCAGTTTCCTCGACGCGGTGCTGAGCGGCGTGTTTACCGTGCCGGGCGACGGCTGCGTGGATTACCCGCCGATTATGCAACTGCTGAAGGCGCAGGATTATCACGGCTGGCTGGTGGTGGAGGCCGAGCAGGATCCGGCAATTGCCCACCCGCTGACCTACGCCCGTCTGGGGTATAACAACCTGAGCCGCCTGGCGCGCGACGCCGGGCTTATCTGAGGAGGAGACATGTCACGTTTGCTATCACGCTGGCAACAGCCGGACGCGGTGGGGCGCACCCAGTGCGTTACGCCGGAACGCGCCGGCTGGGGATATGTCGGCTTTGAGGCGTATGAGTTGCAGGAGGGGCAGACGCTGACGCTGCCCGCCGTCAGCGAAGAGCGCTGTCTGGTGCTGGTCGCCGGGCGCGCCTCCATAAGCACGCCTTCCGCGCAGTTTAACGACATTGGCGAGCGGATGAGCCCGTTCGAGCGCATCAGGCCGTGGGCGGTTTACGTTACCCCGCAGGAGACGGTGCAGGTGAAGGCGCTGACGAGGCTGGAGCTGGCAGTCTGCGCCGCTCCCGGCAAAGGCACATACCCGACACGGTTGATTGCGCCGCAGGATATCGACGCTGAAGCGCGGGGCAAAGGCCATAACCAGCGCTATGTGCACAATATTCTGCCAGAAGATAAGCCCGCCGACAGCCTGCTGGTGGTGGAGGTGTGGACCAATGAAGGCTGCACCAGCTCGTACCCGAGCCACAAGCACGACACGGATAACCCGCCGCAGGAGACGTATCTGGAGGAGACCTACTACCATCGCCTCAACCCCGGGCAGGGGTTCTGCATGCAGCGGGTTTACACCGACGACAGAACGCTGGATGAGTGCATGGCGGTCTACAACCGTGATGTGGTCATGGTGCCGAAGGGCTATCATCCGGTGGCGACGATGGCCGGGTATGACAGCTATTACCTCAACGTGATGGCCGGGCCGGTGCGCAAATGGATGTTCACCTGGGAAGAGGACCACGCGTGGATTAATCGCGATTATCCCGCAGAGCAGGGGGGCTAGCGCGGGTTAGCCACCAGAACACCAGTGCCAGCAGGCTGACCGAAGCGCCAAGCAGGCAGACGCCCGGCCAGCCGGCAAGGGCGTACGTCATCGTCGTGCCGATCGCGCCGAGCCCGCTGCCGACGGCATAAAACAGCATATAAAGCCCGACCAGCCGGCTGTGCGCCTCGGGACGGGTGCGAAAAATCAGGCTCTGGTTGGTGACGTGTAGCGCCTGTCCGCCCGAATCGAGCAGTATGATGCCGATAAGCAGGATCCCGAGTGAACGGTACATCAACGATAAGGGCCACCATGCCAACAGCAGAATCATCAGCGCCGCCGCACTGGTGCGTTGGGCATAGCCCCGATCGGCCCAGCGTCCTGCCCGGCCAGCCGCCAGCGCGCCTACCGCGCCTGCCAGTCCAAACGCGCCAATCGCGGTATGCGAGAAGCTAAAGGGCGGGACGCTCAGTGGCAGCACCAGCGCGCTCCAGAAAATGTTGAACGACGCAAACATCAGCAGCGCCAGCACGCCGCGTATCTGCAGCACTTTTTCCTGTCTCAACAGCGTCAGCATCGAGCCAATCAGTCGCGGGTAGCTCATCGTGGCAGTGACAACTGGCAGGATGGGGAGCCTCCACCACAGCGGTAATGCAATGATGAGCATCAGCGCGGCGGCACACAGATAAACCCCGCGCCAGCCCGCGATGTCGCTGATGCCGCCAGCAAAGACGCGCGCGAGCAGCAGACCCATGAACACGCCGCCCTGTGCCGCGCCGACAACGCGGCCTTGTTCATGCGGCGACGCGGCGCTGGCGGCATAGGCGATCAGCCCTTGCGTCATTGCCGTACCCAGCATGCCGGTCGCCAGCATACCGGCAAGAAGCGCGAAGGGGGTTTGCGCCAGGCCGACCGAGGCCAGGGTGACCACCAGAGCAACAAGCTGGAGTGCCATCAGGCGTCGGCGATCCACTTTATCCCCCAGGGGAACCACAAACAGCAGGGCCAGCGCGCAGCCAATCTGCGTGGCGGTGACCACGCCGCCGACTGCCGCAGGGCTGATGCCAAAGTCTCCGGCCAGCGCGTCAAGCAGGGGCTGTGCGTAATAGACGTTTGCCACGCTTAAACCGCTGGCGGTGGCAAAGAGCCAGACCATGCTGCGCGGCATGTCGGCTGAAAGAGGGGCTGATGACAGTGACATGTTTAACATTCCTCGACTGAATCAATCTGGTTTTAAAATGAAACTGGTTGAATGCTAAGTTATGCAGTTTTAAAATGCAACTGGTTATGGCGTGGCCTTTGCAAGGAAAAGACGAGATGTCTCAAAAGACGGTTAAAGAGGAATATTGTCCCGTTGCCCGCAGCGTCGAGGCGATCGGGGATCGCTGGTCGCTGCTTATCGTGCGTAATGCGTTTGACGGCATGACGCGCTTCGGGGATTTTCAGCGTAGCCTCGGGGTGGCGCGCAACATCCTTTCTGACCGGCTTCGCAAGCTGGTTGATGCGGACATCCTGACGTTACAGGGGGCATCAGACGGCACGGCGTATCAGGAATATGTGCTGACCGATAAAGGTGAGAGCCTTTTCCCCGTCGTTGTGGCGCTGCGGCAGTGGGGAGAACAGCATTTGTTTGCGCAGGGCGAGCGCCACTCGCTGCTGGTCGACAGGAGGACGGGCAAGCCGGTTCCCTTTATGACGCCAGCAGCGCAGGACGGCACTGCGCTGCTGCCTTGGGATACGGAAGTGCAGAAAGTGGAATAAACCGCCGTGGTCGTTAATTGTCCCTGACCGCCTGCTCAATCGTCCGGGCGATGGCCTCCGGCTGGCTTACCATCGACACGTGGCTCGCCGCCACCTCCGTGGTTTTCGCATGGATCGTCTTCGCCATCGCACGCTCAAGCGCCGGGTTAATCATCCGGTCATTCTGACTCACCACATACCAGCTCGGTTTGTTGTGCCACGCGGCGTGAGTCACTTTTTCTGCGAAAGCGTCGCCCTTAATTGGCCCCTGCGTGGCCGCAATGGTCTGTTGTTCAGCCGGTTTCACATCCGGCGCGAAGTCCTTCCTGACGGCCTCCGTTGGCAGATATAAATAGCCGTCCGCCGTTTTGGCGATGCCCGCGCTGCCCGGCGGCGCAGGGACGCTTCCCGCGAGATCCGCCGTCGACTGGCCGGAGTCCGGCGCGAACGCCGCCACATACACCAGCGATTTCACCCGCGCATCGTTGCCCGCTTCACTAATCACGGTGCCGCCCCACGAGTGGCCCACCAGCACCACGTCGCCGTGCGCCCGGGCGATGGCTCTCTGCGTGGCGGCCACGTCATCTTTTAGCGAGGTGAGCGGCAGCTGGACGGCAATCACCTCTGCGTGCTGTTTCTGCAACAGGGTAATCACCTTATTCCAGCTGCTGCCGTCGGCAAACGCGCCATGAACCAGTACGACGCTGGTTTTACTCTCCGCGAAGGCGCTGGCGGAAAGGGCCAGCAGGCCTGCCGTCAGTACAGACAGTGCTTTCATCTTCAGATTCCTTAAAAATGGTGGATCGCCGCATGGGGCGGCACGGTGAATTCAAGGGTTTTGTGGTCGACAGGCTTATGGGTCGGATCGGCCAGAATAATCGTGACCTTGTGTTTACCGGCGGGGAGTCCCACCAGAATCACCGGCTCTCCGCTGGTATCTGCCCAGTGCCACGGCGCGTCATCCACCACCACGTGAATGTGTCCGATGCGCGGGGTCACCCGGAGCGCATCAGGGCCGAACACCGGCTCGATACGCAGATTTTCGACACGATACTGAATAAAGACCGCCCCTTTGCTCAGCGGACCGGCGAGCGGTGGATCGACAATCAGCCTGGCGGGGGGCTGCGGGTGTTCCAGCGGGGCAACGGCAGCAGGGCCGTTGACGTCTGCGGCGCTGAGGTTGTCCAGGGGCGCGGCCCTGGCGCTGGCCGACGCCAGGGCAAGTATCGGCAGCAGTAAAAATCGACGATTCATCTTTATCTCCTTATCCGTTGAGAGTGATAACGGAGACAGAAGACCATTTTTATGTATCGGCGATATTTGCCGGAGGGGGCGTTTTGTACCCGTTTGTCAGCGTGTCGCGCTGGATACAGTGCGTTACACTCTGCCTGCGCGAACGGCGCACAATCGTTATCGCCAGACCGGCAATCACCAGCGTTAACCCGGTGGAAACCCACATTGCCCCTGCGGTCCCCAGCGTTTTGTTGAGCCATGCGTAAGCAAACGGCGCCGCTGCCGCCATCAGCTGCGCGGGGATCAGCAGCAGACCTGTGCGGCGGGCATAGTTTTCCGCGCTAAACAGCGCCAGCGGCAGGGTGGCTTTAACGATAGTCACCAGCCCGTTGATGGCCCCATAGCCCAGCACAAACCCGGCGGCGCACCAGACAAACAGGGCGCTGCTTATCCCCACAAGAAAACAGAGCGGCATGGCGAGAGCGGTAAAAAGCGTTAAAGAGAAGGGCGTTAAGCGGGCACCGGCCACGACCTCCAGCGCGCGGGCGCCCGTCTGGCCAAATCCCCACAGCATGCCGATGGCGACCGGCAGGCCGCAGCTTGCAATAAATTCCGGCAGATGGGTGGACGTACCGTTAGAGACAAAGGTGATGAGGGCAATGAAGGCGGCATAAAGCCA
The DNA here is from genome assembly GCF_001030225.1 of Enterobacter sp. BIDMC92. Lineage (NCBI taxonomy): Bacteria > Pseudomonadati > Pseudomonadota > Gammaproteobacteria > Enterobacterales > Enterobacteriaceae > Enterobacter > Enterobacter sp. BIDMC92. The sequence goes on along the minus strand of NZ_KQ087598.1, from coordinate 3,499,420 downwards.
GCCGTTACGCCGTTCGTTTTTCAGCGGCGGCGCGCTGTAATTTGTCGTCACCGCCAGGCGCTGCCGGGGAAGGGTGCGTATCAGCGCTGCGCTCAGCAGACCTGCGAGGGCATAGACGCGTAACGCCTCCTGCCAGCTCATGATGTGGAGCAGGCCATCGCCCAGCGGCCAGAAGACGGCGGAGGCCAGCCCGCCTGCCAGCGTGACGCGTGAGATCGTTCTTCGCGCCTGCTGCCCGTAGAGGTTGACCAGCGCGGCGAACAGCGCATCGTACAGCGACAGGCGCATCCCGACGCCGGTGACCAGCCAGGCGCAGTACCAGCCAGACAGCGTCTGGGTAGACGCCATCCCTGCGCAACTGATGGCGATCAGCAATGTGCCGCTCATCACCACCGTCTGGCCGCCAAAGCGCGCCAGCAGACGGGCGACAAACGGCGAGACCGCCGCCATCACCAACATCGCCAGCGTCAGGCCGAGGTAAATCTGCGGGGATGACCATCCCCGGTCGGCTGAAATGGCCAGCGCGAAGGTGCCGGGCATATAAAACGAGATCCCCCAGTTGATGAGCTGATTACAGCCCGCCGCGAGGGCGAGGCGGCGAGGCAGGGCCGGTGTTTCCATTGTTTTCACTCCGTTATGCAGTTGTCCTGAGCATAACGGCCGCGGTATTGTGCTGGCAGGGCAGCAACCTTATGCGCGGTATAAGAGAAACTTTGAATGACGACGCTTAATCTGGGCTATCTCGCGACCTTCCGTCTGGTTCACCAGCGCGGCAGCTTTTCCGCCGCGGCGGATCTGCTGGGCATTTCCCAGCCCGCTGTCAGCCTGCAAATTCGCCAGCTGGAGCAATTTCTGCAAACGCGACTGGTGGAGCGTACCGGGCGGGGCATCAGGGTGACGGCAGCCGGAGAGGCTCTGCTGGCGCATGGGGAGCGCATTCAGCAGGCGGTGGATGAAGCCATTCGCGCCGTGAGCGCCTTCAGCCATGATGTGAGCGGCACCATTACGCTCGGCACGGGCGCAACCGCCTGCATTCATCTGCTGCCGCCGCTGCTGGAACAGCTACGCCGCGACTATCCGCTTCTGAACGTGGGGGTAACCACGGGCAACACCCTGGATATCGTCAGGGCCATCGAGGAGAACCGTCTCGATATGGGGCTGGTGACGCTGCCAGTGAGTAGCAGAGCGCTGGACGTTCTGCCGGTGATGGAGGAAGAGTTTGTTTTTATCGCCTCGCGGGAGCAGCAGGAGGCTTTCAGGGCGTTTACCCCGGAGGCGTTATATGCTCACTCGCTGATTGCCTTTGAATCCGGCAGCGGTACCCGGGCGCTGATCGAGGGCTGGTTTGCTGCCAGTGGCTCAGGGGTCACGCCGGTGATGCAGCTTGGCAGTATCGAGGCGATCAAGCGCATGGTGCGCGCAGGGCTGGGCTACAGCATTGTGCCGCGCATGGCGGTGGAACAGGAAGCCGATCGTGAAGGGCTATGCGTGAGGTCGCTGACGCCGGTGCTGCATCGGCAGCTGGCCGTGGTGATGCGACAGGATAAAATCCTCAGCAAAGGGATAGCAGGCATTATTCGGTTAGTGCAAAACTCTCCGGCGAGCTAGCGGTCAGCCGTGTCGGCGGTCAGGCTGGTTTGCTGAGACTGGAGTTTGTCCTGATGGTGATACCAGGCGCCAATCGAAGAGTAAACGAAGCGGCCAAAGAAAAAGAGGAAGCTGATTAACAGTATGATGCGGGTCATCCGGGTGTTAAATCGATGTCGTTTGCGCATACGCGTGACCTGACTCACTCTGTTTTTCCTGGGTAAGCCCTTTTGGGCGATAAGGATATTAAGGCACAGCGGGAAGATGGGGTCAATTCTGCAATGTGTAAATAACCGTCAACGTTTACATTATCTGATGTTATTGAAATTTATTAATGCATTTACCATCTTGATAACGCGAGGAAAATTATTTCAAAAAAGCGCCGCAAAACGTTATTTGCGTAAATTAGTTTGATTTAGGTCAACGGATTCTCAAGCCTGGTATTTAAAATCCTTCCTCCACACTGTTCGCCCTGCACGTTGCCGGGCGGCGCGTACGTCAGGTCGGATGCCTGTCTTTATGTTCCCCAGGGACTGAAAGGGGTTAAACCGGGCATCTATGAACATTCTCGCTTTCCTGAAACGCAATAAAGACCGCTGGTGGGCGCTGCCGCTTATTTTGCCAGTGGTTTTGCTGCCCGTGCTGAGTGCAGCCAATACCCTGACGCAGCTGGGCGACGGTATTGTGGCGCTCTATTATTTGCCGCTCTCTTTTCTGCTCGCATTAATGCTCTTCTTTGGCTTTGCCGCCGTGCCTGGAATTGTGTTATCGCTGTTTATCCGCTATTACGACGCGGTCGGGCTGTTTGAAACCGTCGCCGGTGTGCTGCATTTTATTGTCCCTCTCGTGCTGAGCTGGGGCGGTTATCGCGTTTTTGCCCCCAGACGCAATATGACGGGGTACGGCGATATCCGGCTGATGCCGCAGCGCCTGTTCTGGCAGGTCTTCTGTCCTGCAACGCTGTTTCTGGTGTTGTTTCAGTTTGCGGTCTATCTGGGCGTGTATGAGAGTCGTCAGAGCCTGGCGGGGCTCAACCCTCTCAATATTCGCACGCTCATTAACTATCAGGCGCTGCTGGTCAGCGGGCTGACAGGCGTGCCGTTGAGCTATCTGTTGATCCGCCTGATTCGTCATCCGCGCTATCTCACCCGTTTTATCTCGCAGATCCGTCTTCAGATAGACAAAAAGGTGACGCTCGTTGAGTTTTTGCTGTGGGCGATTACGCTTGGCGGGTTGCTTTCGCTGCTGTTGCTCCCGATGAATGAAAACAGCTCCATTTTCACCACCAACTACACCCTGTCGTTGCTGATGCCGGTGATGCTCTGGGGGGCGATGCGTTTTGGCTATAAGCTGATATCGCTAATCTGGACACCAGTGCTGCTGGTGTCTATTCACTATTTTTACCACTATATCCCGGTGAACGCGGGGTATGACATCCAGCTGGCGATCACCTCTTCCAGTTACCTGGTCTTCTCGTTTGTGGTGATTTATATGTCGATGCTGGCGACTCGTCAGCGTGCGGTGAATAAACGCACCCGCAGGCTGGCGCTGCTCGACCCGGTCGTACATATGCCTAACCTGCGGGCGCTGTCGCGCGATCTGGCAAAGAACCCATGGTCGGCGCTCTGCCTGCTGCGCATTCCGGAGCTGGAAATTCTGGGCCGAAATTACGGCGTGCTGCTGCGTATTTTGTACAAACAGCAGCTGGCGCAGTGGATTAACGGCACGCTTCAGCCGAATGAGCAGGTATATCATCTGACTGGCTGCGACCTGGCGGTACGGCTTAACGCAGAATCACACCAGCAGCGCATTGATACCCTCGACGAGCATATCAAACAGTTCCGCTTTGTCTGGGATGGCATGCCGCTGCAGCCGCAGGTTGGCGTGAGCTACTGCTATGTCCGCTCCCCGGTTACTCATCTTTATCTGGTACTGGGCGAGCTGGGGGTGGTTGCCGATCTGTCGCTCTCCTCCAACCATCCGGAAAATCTTCAGCAGCGTGGCGCTGTCCATCTTCAGCGCAGCCTGAAGGATAAAGTCGCGATGATGAGTCGCCTGCAAAAGGCGCTCGATAACAACGCTTTTACCCTGCTGGCGCAGCCCGTTCGCGGCCTGCGGGGTGACCGCTATCATGAAATCCTGCTGCGGATGCCGGACGTAGACGGGCTATTGCTCTCCCCCGATCAATTCCTGCCCGTCGCGCAGGAGTTTGGTCTCTCCTCGCGGGTGGATTTGTGGGTGCTGGACCACACCCTGCGCTTCCTGGCAGAACACCGCGAGCAACTACCCGGTCATCGTTTTGCCATTAATCTGGCCCCTTCAACCGTTTGTCGGGTGCAGTTCCCGCTTGAGGTGAGCCGCCTGCTGGCGAAATACGCCATTGAGCCATGGCAGCTGATTTTTGAGGTGACGGAGTGCAGTACCTTCGGCAACGGGGAGCAGGCGCAACACATCCTCCAGCAGCTGCAGAAAATGGGGGTACGCATTGCGATTGATGATTTTGGCACCGGCTATGCCAGCTACGCGCGGCTGAAAAGCGTGGATGCCGATATTCTCAAGATTGACGGCAGCTTTATTCGCAACATCGTCAATAACAGCCTGGATTACCAGATAGTGGCCTCAATCTGCCATCTGGCGCGCATGAAGAAAATGCTGGTGGTGGCAGAGTACGTCGAGACCGAAGAGATACGCAGCGCGGTTCACGCGCTGGGCATCGATTATGTGCAGGGATATCTGATTGGCAGGCCGGTGGCGCTTGCCTCGCTGCTGGAGGCAGAGGCGCCCGTAGCGGACGCCTGAGCCGTTACGCCGCGACGTCGGCGCTCTCTTCTTCGATCTTGAGCAGCCAGCCGGTGACCGCTTCCCAGTACTGCTGCTCTTTTTCCAGGTCCAGCAGGACCAGCGCGTTCTGGCTAAACCAGTCGTGCGGGAAGCATAGCGTCCAGTGATGGTCGTCAGTTTTCAGCTTCAGCGTGGGCGGGGTGGTGGTGGCCTGACGTTGGTTATTGAGCAACACGCCCAGGCGCAGCAGCTGAATCAGCGGCAGGAACTGCTTCTTCTTGAACAGCGTGAAGCGCGGCAGATCGTCGAGCTTGATGGCTTTACGGTGATAGCGTACCAGGGTCGCCATCATGGTCTGCTGCTCCTGGTTGAAGCCCGGCAGATCGCTGTTTTGCAGAATGTAGGCCGAATGACGGTGCATGCCGCTGTGGTTAATGTTCAGTCCCACTTCGTGCAGCATCGCGGCCCATTTCAGCAGAGCGGCGAGCTGCGGATGCGCAAGTTTAGGATTCTGCTCCTGCCATTGTTCGTACATCTGTACGGTGGTTTCCAGCACGCGCTTCGCCTGGTCGCGGTCGATGTTGTACTGGTTTGCCAGGCTTTGCGCGGTGCGGCTGCGAATATCCTGGTGGCGGAAGCGGCCTTCCATCTCGTAGAGCACGCCTTCACGCAGCGCGCCGTCGGAGAGACGCAGCTCTTTGATGGCCAGCGCATCGAACACGCCGCAGAGAATAGCCAGCCCCGGCACGAACACCGCTTTACGCTCGTCGGAAAGCCCCGGCAGGCTTAAGGCGTCAAAACTTTTATGTTTCAGCACTTCTTCGGTCAGCAGCGTCAGGCGCTCGGGGGTGATAAACCCGTCTTTTTCACCCATCGCCAGCAGCACTTCATGCGCCGCTTTGATGGTGCCTGATGCGCCCAGCGCCACGTTCCAGCCCTGGATCCGGTACTGCCAGGCCAGGTTTTCCAGTTTCTGGACGGCTGCCATCCGCGCCCGCTGGAAGTTCTCACGGGTGATGGTGCCGCCCGGGAAGTACATCTGCGCGAAGCTGACGCAGCCCATCCGGCGGCTTTCCACCAGACGTGGCTCAAAGTCTTCGCCGATCACAAGCTCTGTAGAGCCGCCGCCGATATCGATAACCAGCTTGCGCCCTTTTTCCGGCTGGGTGTGCTCAACGCCCATAAAAATCAGGCGCGCCTCTTCGTTACCGGAGATGATCTCAATCGGGTAGGGGATCACTTTCTCCGCCCGCTTGAGGAACTCTGGCGCGTTCAGGGCCTGGCGCAGGGTATGGGTGCCCACGATGCACACGCTGGAGGGCGAAAAGCCCTGCAGACGTTCAGCGAACAGCGACAGGCAGTTTAAGCCGCGCTCCATCGCCTCTTCGCTAAGCATGCTGCGTTCATCAAGGCCATCCGCCAGGTGTACGCGCTGCTTCAGACGACCGATGATCTGCAGCGCGCCATCCACCTCACGGGCGATGACCATGTGGAAACTGTTAGAGCCTAGATCGACCGCGGCGAATTCCTGCGGGCGTGGGGTCTTATCATTTATCGGCATAGGTTAATCGGGTTGCTCGAGTGATTTGATATAGTCGTAAATCGCCAGTTGTGACCGCACTTTACGGCGGTTGCCGCGCGGTACATAGCGGTTACTCAGTTCTTTGTCGATATAGCGTGCTTTCACGGTATCGCTGAACAGAATCTCGATAATGTCGAGGATCTGCTGCTTCAGACGCGGATCCAGCAGCGGTGCCGCGACTTCAATTCGGTAGTCAATATTGCGCGTCATCCAGTCTGCAGAAGAGAGATAGACCTGCTTATCACCCGCATTATCAAAAATATAGACCCGATCGTGTTCCAGGTAGCGGTCAACAATGCTGATCACCCGAATATTGTCGCTGATACCTTCCAGTTCCGGGATCAGCGAGCACATGCCGCGGATCAGCAGGTTAACCGGCACGCCGGAGCTGGATGCCGCATACAGGCGGTCTACCAGGCCTTTGTCGACCAGGTTGTTGAGCTTCAGGGTGATACCGGACGACAGCCCTTTCTGGGCATTGGCGATCTCTTTATCGATCATATCGTACAGCAGACGACGCGAGTTCTGCGGTGAGACCAGCAGATAGTCGAAGCTCACCGGGCGGTACGGGTTCTCAATAAAGTTGAACACCCGACGCACCTCGTTGGTGATGCGCGCATCAGCGGTCAGCAGCGAGTAGTCGGTATAAATTCGCGCGGTTTTCTCGTTAAAGTTCCCGGTACCGATGTGGGCATAGCGCACCACGTCGTCACCCTCTTTGCGGGAGATGAGGAACAGCTTGGCGTGAATTTTCAGCCCCGGCGCGGAGAAGATGACGTGTACGCCCGCTTCCGTCAACCGGCGCGCCCAGTGAATGTTCGCCTCTTCATCGAAGCGCGCCTGCAGCTCCACCACCACGGTAACTTTTTTACCGTTGTGCGCGGCGTGGATCATCGCATCGATAATGCGAGAATCTTTGGCCACGCGGTAGATGTTGATTTTGATCGCCAGCACGCTCGGGTCGAAGGAGGCCTGACGCAGTAGCTCCAGCACGTGTTCAAACGTGTGATACGGATAGTAGAGCAGGACGTCGCGTTCGCGGATGGCGTCGAAACCGTTGCGGAATTTATCAAACCACAGATGGCGCAGGCGCGGCAGCGGTTTGTTTACCAGATTGGCCTTGCCGACGTTCGGGAAGCCAATAAAGTCTTTAAAGTTGTGGTAACGGCCACCCGGCACGATGGAGTCATAGCGCGAAATGGTCAGTTTCTCGCGCAGCATTTCCACCATCGCGTCCGGCATATCGCGCTGATAAACAAAGCGCACCGGCTCCGCCGTCAGGCGCTGCTTGAGGCTGGAGGACATCAGCTCCATCAGGCTGGCTTCCATCTCGTGCACTAGGTCATATTCGGCGTCACGGGTCATCTTCATCGAGTAGGCGTTTAACGCGTCGTAATCGAAGAAGCCTTTAAAGATGTCATCCAGACAGTAGCGCAGGATGTTATCCAGCAGGATCATCGGCTTGCGTCTGCGCGGGGTTTCCGGCGGCAGGTTCACAAAGCGCGGCACCTTATCGGACGGGATCTCCAGCAGCGCGTATCGGATGGATTCACCGCGAATAATTTCCACCGCCAGGTAGGTGTAGTCATCTTTCAGGAACTGCACCAGATCGGTTTCGCGGTTGATCAGAATCGGGGTAATGTGCTGGCGCAGATACTGCTTGAAGTAGTGGCGCAGCCAGTTTTGTTGGTTAACGGAAAGCTGACGTTCGTTAATCAGGAAGATTTGATTGCGTGCCATCTCCAGCAGCAGTTCGTTATACAGGCCGTCAAATTCCTGATCGGCTTTCAACACGCGGGACTGGATTTTGCCCAACAGATGACGCGAGTGAGAGTTTAAGCCCTGTTCTTCGCTGATGATGATGCGTCTTTTCAGCTCGGCAAAGCGAACCTTGTAGAACTCATCCAGGTTGTTGGAATAAATGCCCAAAAAACGCATGCGCTCGATCAGCGGGTTACTTTTGTCAGCCGCTTCCTGGAGGACACGTTCGTTAAATGCTAACCAGCTTAGCTCTTTCTCGATATATAACTTTTCCTGACCCATTACAGCTCACACTCCAGTTCAATCACAGGACGTGGTAAATCCGTCTCGTCCTTATTATGGCGAGCATTTCCACGATATGTCCAACAGTGCCAGAAAAGTATGACAGTTATTTTTTTTGTTGAGGATTTTAGAGGGTTGGAGAGGGGGATATCGGGTAAGCGCAGCGCCACCCGACATAACAAACTACTCTTCGGCCGCATAGCCCTGCGGAGGTAACTTCACGCCATCCAGCCATGCCGCGCCGTCGCGCATTTCGAGACGCCCGTCGACAAACCAGCTCACCACCAGCGGGTAAATGGCATGCTCCTGGGTCTGTACCCGTTCGGTCACGTCTTCTTCACTGTCGCCGTCAAAGACCGGGACTTTGGCCTGCAGGATCACCGGGCCGCCGTCCAGTTCGTCGGTCACGAAATGCACCGAGGTACCGTGCTCTTCATCGCCGTTTTCCAGAACCTGGCGATGGGTGTGCAGGCCGGGATATTTCGGCAGAAGCGAAGGGTGAATATTCAGCAAACGTCCGGCGTAGTGCGCGACAAAGGCCGGGCTCAGAATACGCATGTATCCTGCCAGCACCACGACGTCAGGGGCGTAGGCATCAATCTCCTGCACCAGTTCGCGGTCAAACGCTTCACGACCGGCAAACTGGCTGGCTTCCAGCGCGTGCGCGGGAATGTTTGCTTCCCGGGCGCGCTCAAGGCCGAATGCATCGGCCTTGTTGCTGAAGACTGCCCGAATGGTGCCGTTGATTTTCTTCTGTTTGCAGGCGTCAATTATCGCCTGCAAATTGCTTCCGTTGCCGGAAATGAGCACCACGATGTTTTTCATTCAATGACCACACGCTGTTCGGAATCGGAAGCTTTAATCGTACCGATTTCCCACGCGTTTTCACCTTTCTCTGTCAGCAGCTTAACCGCTTTATCCGCTTCACTGGCTGGCAGGGCGATCACCATACCGACGCCGCAGTTAAAGGTGCGATACATTTCGTGAGAGCTCACGTTACCTGCGGTCTGCAGCCAGTTAAAGACGGCCGGCCACTGCCATGAGGATTCGTCGATCACCGCCTGCGTGTTGTCCGGCAGTACGCGAGGAATGTTTTCCCAGAAGCCGCCGCCCGTCAGGTGGGCAATGGCGTGCACGTCAACGTTCTCGATAAGCTCCAGCACGTTTTTCACGTAGATGCGGGTCGGGGCCAGCAGATGATCGGCCAGTGGTTTACCTTCAAGCTCGGTGGTCTGTGGGTCGCAACCGCTCACCTCAAGAATTTTGCGCACCAGGGAGTAGCCGTTAGAGTGCGGGCCGCTGGAGGCCAGCGCGATCAGCACATCGCCATCGGCTACTTTGCTGCCGTCGATAATTTCTGATTTTTCTACCACGCCGACGCAGAAGCCTGCGACGTCATAATCTTCGCCGTGATACATGCCCGGCATTTCAGCGGTCTCACCGCCGACCAGCGCACACCCAGACTGCAGACACCCTTCGGCGATACCGTTAATGACGCTGGCTGCGGTATCCACGTCCAGTTTGCCGGTCGCGTAATAATCGAGGAAGAACAGCGGCTCAGCACCCTGAACCACCAGGTCGTTTACACACATCGCGACCAGATCGATACCGATTGTGTCGTGACGTTTTAAATCCATCGCCAGGCGCAGTTTTGTGCCTACACCGTCAGTACCCGAGACCAGAACAGGTTCACGATATTTTTGCGGCAGCGCGCACAGTGCGCCGAATCCACCCAGACCCCCCATCACTTCCGGGCGGCGGGTTTTTTTCACCACACCTTTGATTCGGTCAACCAGCGCATTACCTGCGTCAATATCAACACCGGCATCTTTGTAGCTGAGAGAAGTTTTGTTGGTCACGGCTCAAGTCCCCACGCGATTGCATAGCTAGTAAGAAAAATCGGCGCAATTCTAACAGTCCAGGCAAACGTTTGCGAGCCTATTCTCGGCGAGAGGATTTTTTTTTCTGTTCCCCCTCTGGCAGCGCGCAAACTTGACTCCGTTCACGAAAATGAAACCGGTTTCGGCGATCTGCTTGCCAGCGGTTTGCGGATTGAACATCATGAACTGAAACCGGTTTCAGTTTCATTCAGGAGGGATGAAGTCATGAGCATCGCCGCATTCGATATTGGTGGCACCGCATTAAAAATGGGCATCGCGACAGCGCAGGGAGAGCTTCTGCAAACGGATAAGGCCGCCATCAAGAACAGCGACGGCGAGGCCATCCTTTCGCATATGCTGAGCTGGGTGACGGCGCATCGCGGACTTGACGGGATCGCCATCAGCGCGCCGGGGTACGTTAACCCGCATACCGGGTTTATCGAGATGGGAGGGGCAATCCGCCGCTTCGACCAGTTCGCGTTGCAGGCCTGGCTTGAGGCGCAGACGGGGTTACCGGTGACCGTAGAGAATGACGCCAACTGCGTGCTGCTGGCGGAACGCTGGCAGGGGAAGGCGACGGGGATCGACAATTTCCTGGTGCTGACCATCGGTACCGGGATTGGCGGGGCCATTTTCTGCAACGGCAGGCTGGTTCACGGGGCGCGTTTTCGCGCCGGGGAGTTCGGCTACATGCTTACGGAAAGGGCAGATTCAAGACGTGTTGCCCGCCACTCCATGAATGAAAACTGCACGTTACGCACCCTGCGCAAGCGCTACGCCGACTTTCACGGGCTGGCGCTTGATGAGGTGACCGGCGAAGCCATCTTTGATGGTTATGACGCAGGCGACGTGGTATGCCGCCGCCTGGTGGATGATTTTCTTAACGGCATTGCGACAGGGCTCTACAACCTGGCGAATGTGTTCGATCCGCAGACCATTTTCATTGGCGGCGGTATCGCGGAACGACCCGGTTTTATGGGCCTGCTTCGCACCCATCTCACGTGGTTTGGCATCGCGGATATCGCCGATGTTGTCAGCCACGGCAACCGCGCCGGGTTAATTGGCGCGGTTTACCATTTCAGACAGCAGTATCCGTCAGCAATCCGCAACATCGAATGAGGGAAAGAGTATGTCAGGATTTAAAGCAGGTTTTCTGTGGGGCGGCGCGGTGGCCGCGCACCAGCTGGAAGGCGGCTGGCAAGAGGGCGGTAAAGGAGTGAGCGTCGCCGACGTCATGACCGCCGGCGCCCACGGCGTACCGCGTGAAATCACCAACGGCGTGCTGCCAGGGAAAAACTACCCGAACCACGAAGCCATCGATTTTTACCATCGTTATAAGGAAGACATCAAACTCTTTGCCGAGATGGGGTTCAAATGCTTCCGTACCTCTATCGCCTGGACGCGCATCTTCCCGAAAGGGGACGAGCGGGAGCCTAACGAGGCGGGCCTGAAGTTCTATGACGATCTGTTCGATGAATGTCTGAAATACGGTATTGAACCGGTTATCACGCTGTCTCACTTTGAGATGCCTTTCCATCTGGTCACGGAATACGGCGGATGGCGCAACCGTAAGCTGATCGACTTCTTCGTTCGCTTCGCAACCGTCGTATTCCAGCGCTATCAGCATAAAGTGAAGTACTGGATGACTTTTAACGAGATCAACAACCAGGCTAACTTCCACGAAGATTTTGCGCCGTTCACCAACTCCGGGCTGAAGTATGCGCCGGGGGAGGACCGGGAGCCGGTGATGTTCCAGGCGGCCCACTATGAGCTGGTGGCCAGCGCCCTGGCGGTGAAGGCGGGACGCGAGATTAACCCGTCGCTGCAGATCGGCTGCATGATTGCCATGTGTCCTATCTATCCGCTGACCTGCGCGCCCGACGATATGATGATGGCGATGAACGCCATGCACCGTCGTTACTGGTTCACCGACGTCCATGTGCGCGGTAAGTATCCGCAGCATCTGCTCAACTACTTCGAGCGTCGCGGTTTCGCGCTGGATATTACCGAGGAAGATAAAGCGGCGCTGACCCAGGGCTGCGTGGATTACATCGGCTTCAGCTATTACATGTCTTTCGCCACCAAAGCGACGGCGGACAACCCGGAACTGGATTACGACGAGAGCAAGAGCCTGGTCTCCAACCCGTACGTGCAGAAATCGGACTGGGGCTGGCAGATTGACCCGGTGGGTCTGCGCTACTCCCTGAACTGGTTCTGGGATCACTACCAGCTGCCGCTGTTCATCGTTGAAAATGGCTTTGGCGCCATCGACGTGCAGGAGAGCGACGGCACGGTGAATGATCAGTACCGCATTGACTATCTCGCCGCCCACATCCGTGAGATGAAAAAAGCGGTGGTGGAAGATGGCGTAGACCTGATGGGCTATACCCCGTGGGGCTGTATCGACCTCGTTTCTGCCGGTACGGGCGAAATGAAAAAACGCTACGGCTTTATCTTTGTCGATAAAGACAATGAAGGTAACGGCACGCTGAACCGCAGTAAGAAGAAGTCGTTCGACTGGTATAAGCAGGTGATTGCGAGTAACGGCGAGCAGCTATAATTGCCCGGTGGCGCTGCGCTTACCGGGCCTACGGGATGTGTAGGCCGGGTAAGCGTTAGCGCCACCCGGCAGAACCCCGCACTCAAGCCGGAGTCTCGCCTCCGGTTTTTTTGTCCCTAAATCACTTCGCTTGATCCCTGTCAAGCAAGATGGGTATGGCCTAATCTGAAAAAAGCGGTATAATCCCGCGATTTTTTTGCGGATGCCACCTCAGAGGAGAAAGAGAATGAAGATTGTGGAAGTGAAACACCCACTCGTTAAACACAAGTTGGGCCTGATGCGTGAGCATGACATCAGCACGAAGCGTTTTCGCGAACTGGCATCTGAAGTGGGTAGCCTGCTGACCTACGAAGCGACCTCTGACCTGGAAACCGAAAAAGTGACCATCGAAGGCTGGAACGGCCCGGTGCAGGTTGAGCAGATCAAAGGTAAGAAAATTACCGTAGTGCCAATCCTGCGTGCCGGTCTCGGCATGATGGAGGGCGTGCTGGAGCACGTACCGAGCGCGCGTATCAGCGTGGTGGGTATCTACCGTAATGAAGAGACGCTGGAGCCGGTACCTTACTTCCAGAAGCTGGTATCTAACATCGACGAGCGTATGGCGCTGGTGGTTGACCCAATGCTGGCGACCGGCGGTTCAATGATCGCCACTATCGATCTGCTGAAAAAAGCAGGCTGCAGCAGCATTAAAGTGCTGGTACTGGTTGCGGCACCGGAAGGGATCGCGGCGCTGGAAAAAGCGCACCCGGATGTGGAGCTGTATACCGCGTCTGTCGACCAGGGGCTGAACGAGCACGGGTACATCATCCCGGGGCTGGGCGATGCCGGCGATAAGATCTTTGGTACGAAATAATCGAATAACGATAACGAAGCCGACTTTGATAGTCGGCTTTTTTTTGAATAAAACACACATAACTAACCATCTCAGAGGAAAACACTATGACGCGCCGTGCTATCGGGGTGAGTGAAAGACCGCCGCTTTTACAGACAATCCCGCTTAGTTTGCAGCACCTGTTCGCCATGTTTGGCGCAACCGTGCTGGTGCCAATCCTGTTTCACATTAACCCGGCTACCGTGCTGCTGTTCAACGGTATTGGTACGCTGCTGTACCTCTTTATCTGTAAAGGCAAAATCCCTGCGTATCTGGGATCGAGCTTTGCCTTTATCTCGCCGGTGTTGCTGCTGCTGCCGCTGGGTTATGAAGTGGCGCTGGGCGGGTTTATCATGTGTGGCGTGCTGTTCTGCCTGGTCTCTTTCATTGTGAAGAAAGCCGGTACCGGCTGGCTGGACGTGATGTTCCCGCCTGCGGCAATGGGCGCCATCGTTGCCGTTATCGGTCTCGAGCTTGCGGGCGTGGCGGCCAATATGGCCGGTCTGCTGCCTGCTGACGGCCAGTCACCGGATTCCAAAACCATCATCATCTCGCTGGTGACCCTGGGCGTGACGGTGTTTGGCTCCGTGCTGTTCCGCGGTTTTATGGCGATTATCCCGATCCTGATCGGCGTTCTGGCGGGCTATGCACTCTCCTTCGTGATGGGCGTTGTCGATACCACGCCAATCGCTCAGGCGCACTGGTTCGCCCTGCCAACCTTCTACACGCCACGCTTCGAATGGTTTGCTATCTTCACCATTCTGCCTGCCGCGCTGGTGGTTATTGCTGAACACGTTGGTCACCTGGTGGTGACGGCGAACATCGTCAAGCGCGATTTGATCCGCGACCCGGGTCTGCACCGTTCTATGTTTGCCAACGGCTTCTCGACCATTATCTCAGGGTTCTTTGGCTCCACACCAAACACCACCTACGGTGAGAATATTGGCGTCATGGCGATCACCCGCGTTTACAGTACCTGGGTTATCGGCGGCGCGGCGATCATTGCCATTCTGCTTTCCTGCGTCGGTAAACTGGCGGCGGCGATCCAGATCATCCCGGTGCCGGTGATGGGCGGTGTCTCTCTGCTGCTGTACGGCGTGATCGGCGCATCCGGTATTCGCGTGCTGATCGAGTCCAAAGTGGATTACAGCAAAGCGCAGAACCTGATCCTGACCTCCGTTATCCTGATCATCGGCGTGAGCGGCGCCAAGGTGCACATCGGTGCGGCCGAGCTGAAGGGGATGGCGCTGGCGACCATCGTTGGCGTGGGCCTGAGCCTGATTTTCAAGCTGATCTCCGTGATCCGCCCGGAAGAGGTGGTGCTGGACGCCGACGAAAGCGAAAAAGCGTCACATTGATCTTATATACACTAAATCATTCAAGCTGCATCAAGGCGGCAAATCTGAGAATCCCCAGGAGCTTACTCAAGTAAGTGACTGGGGTGAGCAGATGCAGCCAACGCAGAGGCAGCTTGAAGGATGACGTGTATAATCGGGCGAAGGATCGCCCGGTTCTCTCCTTGCAGGTTCCGTGTTAAACTCCATGCCGATTTTATGTAAGATCTGGTTGAGGTACTTCTGAACGGACCGGCACAGCTCTCTCTGCCACTCTATCTCCCTGACGACGAAACTTTCGCGAGTTTCTGGCCGGGTGATAACCCCTCTTTACTGGCTGCACTGCAAAACGTGCTGCGCCAGGATCACAGCGGATACATCTATATCTGGTCACGCGAAGGCGCAGGGCGCAGCCACCTGTTGCATGCCGCCTGTGCGGAACTCTCCGCCCGGGGTGATGCGGTAGGCTATGTGCCGCTGGATAAGCGTACCTGGTTTGTGCCTGACGTGCTGGAGGGAATGGAACACCTCTCCCTGGTCTGCATCGATAATATCGAATGCGTGGCGGGGGATGAGCCGTGGGAAATGGCGATCTTTAACCTCTATAACCGCATTCTGGAATCGGGCAAAACCCGGCTCTTGATCACCGGCGATCGTCCGCCGCGCCAGCTTAATCTGGGGCTGCCGGATTTGGCATCGCGTCTGGACTGGGGGCAAATCTATAAGCTGCAGCCACTGTCCGATGAAGACAAACTGCAGGCGTTACAACTGCGCGCAAAGCAGCGTGGCTTTGAGCTGCCGGAGGACGTGGGTCGTTTCCTGCTTAAGCGTCTGGACCGCGAAATGCGCACGCTGTTCGACACGCTCGATCAGCTCGATCGCGCGTCCATCACCGCCCAGCGCAAGCTGACCATTCCGTTTGTGAAAGATATTCTGAAGCTTTGAGTTTTGTTGCCCGGTGGCGCTGCGCTTACCGGGCCTACGGGAATCGCGGCGGGTTGATGCCCTCACCCCAACCCTCTCCCACGGGGAGAGGGAGAAATATTTGTAGGCCGGGTAAGGCGCAGCCGCCACCCGGCTAAAGATCCCCCAGCAAGTGCTCCACCAAAAGCGGAATCGGCCTCCCTGACGCCACGCTCCTGCCGTTTTCACGCCACAGCGCCGTACCGCTAATATCCAGATGCGCCCACGGGATCGTCGGCGGGCAGAAGTGATGCAGCAGCCACGCCGCCGAGGCGCTGATTGCCGCATTGTTGGTTGGGGTGTTGCACAGATCGGCGATGGCGCTGTCGGTCTGCTTTTTCAGCCGCGCGTCCAGCGGCAGGGACCACACTTCGTCGCCGCTCTGTTTCCCCGCCTGCGTCAGCGCCTTGCGCAGCGGTTCATCCTGGGTCATTAACCCGCTCAGCTCATACCCCAGCGCTTTGACCACCGCACCCGTTAGCGTCGCCATATCAATAATATAGCGCGCCCGGGGATGGCGCAGGCTGGCCCAGGCAATCGCGTCTGCCAGCACCAGTCGACCTTCGGCATCGGTGTTGTTGATTTCAACCGTTGTGCCGTTGCAGGCCCGCGCGACCGTGCCGGGCTGCATGGCGTCCGGACCTATCGCGTTTTCCGCCAGCGCCAGCACGCCCATGATGCGAACGGGAAGACCAAGTTCTGCGACGGCAAGCATCAGGCCCAGTACGTTGGCCGCCCCGCACATGTCGTACTTCATGGTGTACATGCCGGCGCCTTCCTTCAGCCACAGACCACCGGTATCGAAGGTGATGCCTTTACCTACGTAGCAACGCACCGGACCGTCAGAAACACCCTCATAGTGAATGGCCAGCAGCCGCGGCGGACAGGAAGCGCCTTTACCGACGGCATGAAGTAGCCCCAGATCCTGCGCAACGATCTGCTTTTCATCCAGCACCTCACACCGCAGGGCAGGGACGTCGGCGGCCAATTTTTTCGCCTCTTCGACCACAAACTGTGGCGTACAGCGATCGGAAGGGATATCCGCCAGACGACGCGCAAAGATCATGCCCCGGCTAATGGCCTGCTGCTGGCGGAAGATAGCTTCCAGCTTGTCCTGCTGTTCCGGCAGGCAAAGAGCGGTAACGTGGTGCAGACGCGCTGGCGTATCGTCGGGGCGCTTCAACTGCAGGTCGCTAAGACGGTGCGCCTGGTTGAAGAGAAAGCGCAGCACCTGCGCCAGCACAACGTCGTCGATATGGGTGACGTCGATGATCATATCAGGGCTGACAGGGGAGGCCAGCAGGGGGCGCAGTGCCGTCAGTAATCCTTCAGTGAGGCTGTCCTGCCAGAGCGCATCCGGCACCAGTGTGATCCGTGCAAAAGGGGCGCAGCCAAAACGGGTATCGGCAACCCCGTGCTGTCCGCGCATCTCCGCGATAAGCGGGGTGTCCGGCAGTAATGGACAGGCGGTCCGGGCGATGAGGTGACCGTGTGGTCTGGTGTTGGAAAGGGTGGTTGTCAGTTGCCAGGTAATCATTATTGCTCCTCAATCGGCGCGCGGATCCGCGCAGCGTAGGCCTGCATCCATGCTTCATCCACGGCCTGATAATGCGTCTTTTCCTGCCGGCGCTCGGCGCGAAACACGGTCAGCGGCTGGCGGGCGGTGGCGACCACAAACGAGAAGGTTTTGATATTGGTCGCCGCGCCGAACTCGCCTTTATTATTCATGCACACCACGGAGAGATCTCCCGCGCGGCCAAAGCGCGACATCAGCTTGTCTTCCAGCTCAAACACCACCGAATCCGCTGCCTGCTGGGGCGTCATGCCCTGGGCCATGCGGCGAACAATTTCGTAGCTGGTACAGCCTTTCATCAGATCTTCCCCCACGCCCGTGGCGGTGGCGGCGCCGGTTTCGCTGTCACAGTAAAAGCCGGAGCCGATAATCGGCGAATCGCCGAGTCGACCGCGTTTTTTCATAAACAGGCCGCTGGTGGAGGTGGCGACGCTCATGGAGCCCTGTTTGTCGAGGCCGATAATCCCGACGGTGTCGTGGCCGTCGTACGGGCTTAGGCCTTTATCCAGCGTCTCCCGGCAGCGCTTGCGGTAATGCTGCATGGCGCGGTCTGTGAGCATGGTTTTGTCCGCAAAGCCCTGGCTCAGGGCCCATTCGCGCGCCCCCTGGCCGACCAAAAGGCTGTTATACCGCTGACGGCTGAGCGCCTGCGCCACGCGCACCGGGTTGGCGATATCCACCAGATTACCCACGGCACCAAACGCCAGCGTGTCGCCGTCCATGTACGCCGCGTCCAGCTCAACCTCGCCGTTTTCAGTAGGTAACCCACCGTAGCCGACGGATTTATAAAACGGAAAATCTTCGACGGCGGCAACGGCATCCACCACTGCCGCAGAGACCGGTTTTCCCGCAGCCAGCGCAGAGGCAGACTCTGTGACGCCTTCAAGCGCCATTCGCCAGGTGGCGATAATTCCCCACATGCTTTACTCCTGTTTTGCAAGTGTCGTGTCGGTTTGCGTAACGGTCGCCACTTCCGCCGCGCGGTACTGCTTGTCCACAATGCGCATGAAAGGCAGATACAGCATGGCGCCAATCAGCAGATTGATAAGCTGCATCACGCTGCCGCTGAGGTGCCCGGTGACGATAAAACCGCTGATCACCGGCGGCAGCGTCCACGGGATAAACACCCCGGTGGTTACGGCGACCGCGCCAATTTTCATCGCTGCGTACTGCACGCTCACCAGCACCAGCGGCACAAGATTGAAGGGGATAAGCATGATCGGGTTCATGATTACCGGCAGACCGAACAGAATCGGTTCGTTGATGTTAAACACCGACGCCCCCGCGCCCAGGCGGGCGACTTCACGCATGTTTTTGCTGCGGGCGAAAATCAGCATCGCAATCACCAGCGACAGCGTGGCCCCTGCGCCACCCATCCAGATCATGTCAAAAAACTGTTCAGTAATGATATGCGGCGGCGTGGTGCCAGCCTGAATGGCGGCGATGTTATCAGTCTGGTTCTCCATCCACAGGGGACGAATAATGCCGTTAATCATCGAGCCGGAGTTAATGCCCACTGACCACAGAATGGTAATGCTGAACACCGTCATCAGCGCGCCAAAGTAAGAGGTGCCGTAGTGGCGTACCGGCGTGGCCACAACCTCATAAATAAACTGATGGATCGTGTTGTAATGGGTGTTCTCAAAGACGATGCGGATAACCAGCACCAGGATCATCACCAGCAGCGCCGGGATCAGCGCGGCGAACGACTCCTGTACCGCAGGCGGCACGCCGTCCGGCATTTTGATGACCAGATTTTTGCGCTTCAGCCAGCAGAACAGCTCCGTCCACAGCAGCGAGCCAATCATCGCCACGAACAGTCCTTTACTGCCAATCCACTCCACCGGCATCACGGTAATCCCGCCGTTCTCCGCCACTTTGATAAACGGCGTCAGGATCAGAAACGCAACCAGCGCCAGGATGCCGCAGGAGATGCGGTCTTCGCCGTAGTGTTCGGCCAGGCGGAACGCCACCAGGAAACTGATAAACAGCGACATGGTGGAGAACACCGCGTTGAACGGAATTTCGATGATGGCGCTCCAGCTCTCACCAAAGGCCTGAGACATAAACTGCTGATAGGTTTGATTCGGGAATGACGAGATCACCAGCAGAATCGAACCGACAATGATAAACGGCATGAACGACACGTAGGCGCCGCGAATGGCCCCGAGGTGACGCTGCTGTGCCGTTTTGGCTGCCAGCGGCATCAGCTTTGCTTCGAGAAATCCCAGAACATTGTTCATTGTGAACTCCGTACAAGATTGAGTGGTGCGGTTTATGTTATGTCTGTGGATTATCAGTGAAGCGTGGCGGGCGAAAGGTGAAATCGGTCACAAAGCAACCGCGTGTGCTATATAAATCTCATATGATTAGTTAATGGAATTGTTGCGATGGAAATTAAACTGCATGCTAATGCCACCACCACGCCACGTATTCGCCGTTATCTCCAGCAGTCCGATAAGAGCGACAGAGAGCTGGCGACTGAGCTGGGGATCTCCATCACCACCGTCAGGCGCTGGCGCAACCGTGAGCAGGTTTCAGATAAGCAGACAACGCCAAAAGTGATACACAAAGCGATGAGACAAGAGCAGGCTGTGCTGGTGAATGCGCTGCGCGACATCCTGAACGCGCCGCTGGATGAACTGCTGCTTCTGGTTAATAACGTACTGGGGATCCGCGTGTCCCGGGCAACGCTGAATCGCTATCTCAAACCCGCTGGCGCCAAACCGAAACGTGCGCCGCTGCGCGGTAAAAAAGCGCTGAAGGCCGGTATCGTGCCTCAGCAACTGATGCTGCATCATTTGCCGTTATCGCTTCATATGGACGACGGTGGGGAGCAACATCTGCTGTGGGCGCGGGAGCCGGTGAGCGGCTGGTGCTATGCGCGGCTCTATGCAGGGTTGTCGCCGCAGCTGTTGACGCGATGGACGCAGGCGCTGCTTGAGGCCTGTCCGGCCCCTGTACAATCTGTTGAGACTTTTGGTTTTGAGGTCACCCTGCCGGACAGTGAAATTGCCATCAACGTGCATCCCCGGGCCTCCCGGGCGGTGCAGGTCGCGGTACCCTTGCAGGACATTATTCCGCAGGTGAAAACGACGCCTGTCGGGGAGCTGTTGATTCAACTGTGTGAGAGTTACAACCGGGGAAAAGCGCAGAAGACGTTAGGTGAAAGCACGCCGCAGGCCTTTCTGGAAGCGCTGCGGCGTAACGATTAGAGGATCTCGAGCACATCTTCCGGCGGGCGACCAATGCGTGCCTGGCCGTTGGCCACCACAATAGGTCGTTCAATCAGCTTTGGATTTTCAACCATGGCCTGAACCAGCTCGGCTTCGGTGAGGCGGCTGTCGTCCAGGTTAAGCGACTTATACAGATCTTCTTTCTTGCGCATCAGCTCTCGTGCACTGCCCATCCCCAGCATGTGTAGCAGCTGACGGAGGGTTTGGGCATCAGGCGGGGTGTCGAGATACAGCACTACCTCAGGCTCAACGCCGTTAGATTTCAGCAGGCTCAGGGTATCGCGGCTCTTGGAGCAGCTAGGGTTGTGATAGATTTTTACGGCATCTGTCATGACGTACATTCTCCTTTATTACATCTTCTCGTACGGCTTAAAGCGCTGCTGCAGGCCGCGCAGCTGATCGATACGCGCGTCGTAACGGGCCTGCTGGAGGCTGCCGAGTTTGACCTGCGCGCTGGCGCTGCTAAGTGTGGAAATCGCCTGATCGAGGCGCCCCACCAGGGCAAAGCCTTCGGCGCGCGCCGCCAGCTCCTGATCGCGGTTGCCCAGTTGGGCTTCAGCCTGAGCAAGTAGGTCCCAGCCGTTTTGATCGTCTTTATTATTAAAGGTGTAGCGGTTCAGAATGGTCGCCGCTTCCCCAGGCTGGCCGCCCTGTAAGTAAGCGTTCGCCAGGTTAAGCTGCAGTACCGGGTTGGTACGAACGTCTTTCGCCCCTTTCAGGCGGTTAATCGCATCGGCAGGTTTCTTCTGACCCAGATCGATATCCGTGGACAAATCGAGATACCACGGGTTATTCGGATCGGCGGCCAGAAGCGGCTGCAGCGCTTTACGCGCCTCGTCGTATTTACTGGCTTCCATCGCCTGCAGCGCCTGGCCATACTGCGCGGCGTTTTTCTCACGCACGTTGCCTTTCGCCAGGGCATCCAGCAGGTCGCTGGTGAGCTGGTTACGTCCGGAATTGTACATCCCCAGCGTTCTCACTTTCGCCATGTAGAAATCCTGCGAAGACTGGACCACCACCGGACGCATCTGGTTGGCACGGTTACGCGCATCTGACAGACGGCTTTCCGGTAACGGGTGCGTGAGCAGAATTTCCGGTGGGCGGGAAGAATAACGGGCCTGATCGAGCAGTTTTTCCAGGAAGCTCGGCATGGCCTGCGGGTCGAAGCCCGAGCGCTGCAGCACCTGGATGCCGATGCGGTCCGCTTCCTGCTCGTTTTGCTGGGTAAAGCTGATCATTCCCTGACGCGTACCGGCCAGCGTACCGGTTAAGGCTGCCATCCCGGCCTGCGGGCTGGCCATTGCCAGCAGAATAGAGCCCAGTGCGCCCACCCAGGTGAGCGGTGCGTTACGCTTCTGGTCTTCCATCGCACGCGCCAGGTGGCGCTGCGTGACGTGCGAAATTTCGTGCGCCATCACCGAGGCCAGCTGGCTTTCGTTGTCTGAGTAACGGAATAACGCCGAATGCAGCACCACGTTACCGCCAAAGAAGGCGAAGGCGTTGATTTCGTCATTATTAATCAAATAGAAGTGGAACGGCGTTTTTACCGAGTCGGCGTGCGCCACCAGACGCATCCCCAGCCCGTTGATGTACTGTACCAGCAAAGGGTCGTTAATCAGCGGAGCGCTGCCGCGCAGCTGGCGAACATAGTAATCGCCCATTTGCATCTCTTGCCCAATCGAGAGCGTGCTTCCTGCTGTGGTGCCCATGTCCGGCAATGAATCGGACGAGTCAGCAAAAGCGGGTAATACCTGACCGACCGTCACTGCGGCAATCAGTGTTGCAACCAGTGTTTTTCTCAACTGCCTGAACATAACCACTGTCCTGTATATTGGATGTGCTAATTTGACCGATGAAGCGGCATATCGTTCATCTCTGCTGCCCAGCGAGTGTAGCCGTGTTGCCGCATGAAGAAAATCCCATTCATCATGCTTTTGCGGATTGTGACCGGGATACAAAAAGCGAAAGTCTTTTTTGTGACAGTTAGATACAATTCACCGTCTCACTCCCGCCATTCGATTCAGGGAAGGGTTGTATGCTCGAAATGTTAATGCAGTGGTACCGGCGCCGGTTCAGCGACCCGGAGGCCATTGCTCTGCTGGTTATTCTGGTTGCCGGGTTCGGTATTCTGTTCTTCTTCAGCGGTCTGCTCGCCCCTCTGCTGGTGGCGATTGTGCTGGCCTACCTGCTGGAGTGGCCAACGGCGCGTCTGGAACATATTGGCTGTTCCCGTCGCTGGGCGGCCAGCATCGTCCTGGTGCTGTTTGTCGGTATCCTGCTGTTGATGGCCTTCGTGGTGATGCCGGTGGCCTGGCAGCAGGGGATCTACCTGATCCGCGATATGCCCGGCATGCTGAATAAGCTTTCTGATTTCGCCGCCACGCTGCCGCGCCGTTACCCGGCCCTGATGGATGCCGGGATCATCGACGCGATGGCGGAAAATATGCGCGCCCGCATCATGACTATGGGTGATTCGGTGGTGAAGTACTCTCTGGCGTCGCTGGTGGGGCTGCTTACCCTGGCGGTCTATCTGGTGCTCGTGCCGCTGATGGTCTTCTTCCTGGTAAAAGATAAAGACCAGATGCTCAACGCCGTTCGGCGTATTCTGCCGCGCAATCGCGGTCTGGCGGGGCAGGTCTGGGAAGAGATGAACCAGCAGATCACTAACTACATTCGCGGCAAGGTGCTGGAGATGATCGTCGTGGGGGTCGCCACCTGGATTGGATTCCTGATCTTCGGTCTGAACTACTCGCTGCTGCTGGCGGTGCTGGTGGGGCTGTCGGTTCTGATTCCGTACATCGGCGCGTTTGTGGTGACCATTCCGGTGGTTGGCGTCGCGCTGTTCCAGTTTGGCCTGGGAACTGAGTTCTGGAGCTGCTTCGCGGTGTACCTGATTATTCAGGGGCTGGACGGTAACCTGCTGGTACCGGTGCTGTTCTCCGAAGCGGTGAACCTGCATCCGCTGGTGATTATTCTGTCGGTGGTGATTTTCGGCGGGCTGTGGGGATTCTGGGGCGTGTTCTTTGCCATTCCGCTGGCGACGCTGATTAAAGCGGTGGTGCACGCGTGGCCGGATGTGCCAGCGGTGGAGGAGAAGTAGATTTTGTGCGGCCTGATGCCCTCACCCCGACCCTCTCCCACAGGGAGAGGGAGAAGGTCGGGTAAGGCGAAGCCGCCACCCGACACTCACTTTCAGGCACTTTGTTTCAGCCAGTTCAACACTACATCGTGGTGGTTGCTGGTTTTGAAGTCGTCAAACACGTGTTCAATTTTACCGTCAGCGTCGATCAGGAAGCTGATGCGGTGAATGCCGTCGTAGGTTTTACCCATAAACGTCTTCTCGCCCCAGATGCCGAACTGTTCGCACACCTGATGATCTTCATCAGAAAGCAGCGTGAAGTTCAGCAGCTCTTTTTCAGCAAATCGTGACAGCTTTTCGGGTTTATCCGTGCTGATACCCAGCACTTCCACGCCGGCTTTTTTCAACTCGTCCATGTTGTCGCGTAAGCCGCAGGCCTGTACGGTGCAGCCGGGGGTCATGGCTTTCGGGTAGAAATAGACCAGAACACGCTGTCCCTGGAAGTCGGTCAAATTTACTTGCTCGCCGTCTTGATCCGGTAAGCTAAATTTCGGTGCGATGTCACCGGCTTTCAGTGGATTCATTACTCAACTCCATCCTGTTCGTGCTGCGAATAATTTACGACGCTTATACTGCCCTGCGCGTTTAATTCTGTACAGAGGGCTTTGAACGCTTGCTCGATATTTGACGCATCCTGTGAAGCAGGGCTGTGTGCGGTAATCTGAATAAAGAGCGTGGGTACGGTGTTCTCGTCGCCCGGCTGTGTGCGGGAAACGAGCTCGGCGATGTTCATCTGATGGCTGTCAAACAGCGCGGTAAAGCGCTCGATCAGATGGGGGGAATCAGGGACTTCAACCTGCACCCAGACGGTAGCGGGCATGGCCGGACGTGGGCGCGCGGTGGTACGTTTCATCACGATGAGCAAATCCAGCTCCGCGCCTTTCAGCGGCAGGGTGGATTCGATAAGCGTAATGGCATTCCATGTTCCGGACAGCAGCATAATAAACGTGAACTCTTCGCCCAGCATCGCCAGACGGCTGTCTTCGATATTACAGCCGCAGCTGCTCACGTGACGCGTGATGGTGTTCACGATACCCGGCCTGTCGGCACCCAGCGCAGTGATAACCAGGTAATGTTGTGATGAGGTTGTCAAACCTGTTCTTCCTTTGCATGGTTAAGTCTTCCTAAGGAAAGCATAAAAAAAACATGCATACAACCGCCTGAGGGCCTCAGGTCGCTTGCTTTTATTACAGTTCCAAACGTACCATTGAGACTCTTGTTCGCACAGAGGATGGCTCATGTTCACGGGAAGTATTGTCGCGCTTGTAACACCGATGGATGAAAAAGGTAACGTCTGCCGGTCTAGCATGAAGAAGCTGATTGATTACCATGTCGCCAATGGAACCTCGGCGATCGTTTCGGTAGGGACTACCGGTGAATCTGCAACGCTGAGCCACGATGAGCACGGTGATGTGGTTATGCTGACCCTCGAACTGGCTGACGGACGTATTCCGGTCATCGCGGGGACAGGGGCAAATGCAACCGCAGAAGCGATCAGCCTGACTAAACGTTTTAACGACAGCGGCATTGTCGGCTGTCTGACGGTGACCCCTTATTACAACCGTCCTACCCAGGAAGGTTTGTTCCAGCACTTCAAAGCCATCGCTGAACATACTGACTTGCCACAAATTCTGTATAATGTGCCGTCCCGTACCGGCTGCGATATGCTGCCGGAAACCGTTGGTCGTCTCTCGGAAGTAAAAAATATTATCGGTATTAAAGAGGCGACAGGGAACTTAAGCCGCGTTCATCAGATCAAAGAGCTGGTTTCAGACGACTTTATCCTGTTGAGCGGTGATGATGCGACCGCGCTGGACTTTATGCAGCTCGGTGGCCATGGCGTGATCTCCGTAACGGCAAACGTTGCGGCGCGCGATATGGCTGAAATGTGCAAACTGGCCGCCGCCGGTCACTTTGATGAAGCGCGTGTCATTAATCAGCGTCTGATGCCGCTGCACAATAAATTATTTGTCGAACCCAATCCGATCCCCGTGAAATGGGCGTGTAAGGAGTTGGGGCTTGTAGCAACCGATACGCTGCGTCTGCCAATGACACCGATTACCGACCACGGTCGTGATATCGTCAGGGCAGCGCTGAAGCATGCCGGTTTGCTGTAAAGTTTAGGGAGATTTGATGGCTTATTCAGTACAGAAGTCGCGCCTGGCGAAGGTTGCGAGTGTTTCGCTTGTTATGCTGCTCGCTGCCTGTAGTTCAGACTCGCGCTACAAGCGCCAGGTGAGCGGTGATGAATCCTATCTGGATGCGACCCCGCTTGCTGAACTTCACGCACCGGCTGGTATGATCCTGCCGATTCAGAACGGCGATTATAATATCCCCGTGACCAACGGCAGCGGCCTGGTCGGTAAAGCGCTTGATATTCGTCCGCCAGCACAGCCTCTGGCGCTGGTGAGCGGGGCGCGTACCCAGTTCACCGGTGATACCGCGTCTCTGATGGTTGAGAGCGCGCGCGGTAGCACCCTGTGGCCGCAGGTTGTCAGCGTTATTCAGTCGAAGAACTACACCATCGATAAACGCGATGACGCCAGCCAGACGTTAACCACCGACTGGATCGAATGGAACCGTCTGGATGAAGATCAGCAGTACCGCGGCCGCTATCAAGTCTCCGTCAAACCACAGGGGTATCAGCAAGCGGTTAACGTGAAGCTGTTGAACCTGGAGCAGGCGGGTAAACCGGTTGCAGATGCCGCGTCCCTGCAGCGTTACAGCACCGAAATGCTGAACGTGATTGCCGCAGGTCTCGATAAGACTGCCACCGATGCCGCCAACGCCGCGCAGAGCCGCAATGGCGTGACCTTCGATGTGCAAAGCGGTGCGGATGATACCGGTCTGCCAATGCTGGTGGTGCGTGCACCGTTTAACCAGACCTGGCAGCGTCTGCCAGCGACCCTGGAAAAAGTGGGCATGAAGGTCACCGACAGCACGCGTTCAACCGGCAGCATGACGGCAACCTACAAGCCGCTCTCCGACAGCGCGTGGCAGGAGCTGGGTGCGAAAGATCCTCAGCTTGCCTCCGGTGACTACAAGATTCAGGTCGGTGACCTTGATAACCGCAGCAGTCTGCAGTTTATCGATCCAAAAGGTCACACGCTGACCCAGTCGCAGAACGATGCGCTGGTCGCTGTCTTCCAGGCGGCATTCAGCAAATAAAAACGAGGGCTGGTGAATCCAGCCCTTTTTATTTTCGTGCTACGCAAACGTGTGCGTGGCATAATATGCCCAGTTTTGAACACAAATCATCACACCAGGAGTAATGAAGATGCAGAAGCAAGCTGAGTTGTATCGTGGCAAAGCGAAGACCGTATACAGCACGGAAAACCCGGATCTGTTGGTGCTCGAGTTCCGCAATGATACGTCAGCAGGGGATGGCGCTCGCATTGAGCAGTTCGATCGTAAAGGCATGGTGAACAACAAGTTCAACCATTTCATTATGACCAAACTGGCCGAAGCGGGTATCCCGACTCAGATGGAAGCGTTGCTGTCCGATACGGAATGTCTGGTGAAAAAACTGGATATGGTTCCGGTTGAGTGCGTGATTCGTAACCGTGCAGCGGGCTCCCTGGTGAAGCGTCTGGGCATTGAAGAAGGTATCGAACTGAATCCACCGCTGTTCGACCTGTTCCTGAAAAACGACGCGATGCACGATCCGATGGTCAATGATTCCTACTGCGAAACCTTCGGCTGGGTGAATAAAGAGAACCTGGCGCGCATGAAAGAGCTGACCTACAAAGCCAACGACGTGCTGAAAAAATTGTTTGATGACGCGGGCCTGATCCTCGTCGATTTCAAACTGGAGTTTGGTCTGTTTAAAGGCGAAGTGGTGCTGGGCGATGAGTTCTCGCCGGACGGTAGCCGCCTGTGGGACAAAGAAACGCTGGATAAAATGGACAAAGACCGTTTCCGCCAGAGCCTGGGTGGCCTGATTGAAGCTTACGAAGCGGTTGCTCACCGTTTAGGCGTTAAGCTCAACTAACTCCCTCACTTGCCAAAGGATGTTTGCATCCTTTGGCCTCTTACCTTTGTTTCCTATGGTAATCTTGCCGTTAACCGCCTACGATCATAGCTATTATTAATGGAATAGTTCGAGGTGGTTATGCGCTGGCAAGGGCGTCGTGAAAGTGACAATGTAGAAGACAGACGCAGTGATGGTGGTGGCGGTCCTTCAATGGGCGGGCCCGGCTTCCGGTTACCCAGCGGAAAGGGCGGGATAATCCTGCTGATTGTCGTGCTGGTGGCGGGATATTACGGCGTCGATCTCACCGGGTTAATGACCGGTCAGCCGCTGCAACAGCAGCAACATTCTCAGCGCTCCATCAGCCCGAATGAAGATGAAGCGGCTAAATTTACCTCCGTTATTCTCGCCACAACAGAAGACACCTGGAGTCAGCTGTTCGAGAAGATGGGGCGTACCTACCAGCAGCCGAAACTGGTGATGTACCGGGGGGCAACCCGCACCGGTTGCGGTACCGGGCAATCGGTAATGGGGCCGTTCTACTGCCCGGCAGACGGCACCGTTTATATCGATCTCTCTTTTTACGATGACATGAAACGCAAGCTTGGCGCGGACGGCGATTTCGCCCAGGGCTACGTGATCGCACATGAAGTCGGCCATCACGTGCAAAAACTGTTGGGGATTGAGCCAAAAGTACGCCAGCTTCAGCAAAATGCCTCTCAGGCCGACGTGAACCGCCTCTCCGTTAAAATGGAGCTGCAGGCGGACTGCTTCGCGGGCGTCTGGGGCCACAGCATGCAGCAGCAGGGCGTTCTGGAATCCGGCGATCTTGAAGAGGCGTTAAATGCCGCTCAGGCTATCGGTGACGATCGTCTTCAGCAGCAGAGCCAGGGGCGCGTCGTGCCGGACAGCTTCACGCATGGCACCTCGCAACAGCGCTATAGCTGGTTTAAACGCGGTTTCGACAGTGGCGATCCGGCGCAGTGTAATACCTTCGGCAAAGCGATGTAATGCTGCGCTTTGAACAGCTGATAAGCGAGCTTGAGCGCACTGGCCATCGTCGGCTGGTGGTGCTCAGCGGCGATGCGCAGTGGAGCTTAGCCCAGGCAGAAGCGCTGCGTGACGCTCTACCCGGAGACTGGGTAAGGCTTGACGAACATCCTTCAAAAGCCATCAGTAGCCTGCTGGGACGCGAGTTCCGGCATGCTGTTTTTGACGCGTGCTGCGGGTTCGATGTTGCCGCGTTCGCCGCGCTGAGCGGAACGCTGAGCGCCGGGAGCCTTCTGGTGCTGCGGGTTCCGCCGCTTGAGGCGTGGGCCGGGTTTCCTGACCGTGATTCCCTGCGCTGGAGCGACAGCGCCGAAGCGATAGCCACGCCGCATTTTGTCCACCATTTCTGCCGGACCCTTGCCGCCGACCCCGACGCGATTGTCTGGCTTCAGGGCAGCGATTTATCCCTTCCGCCTTTACCCGATGCTCCAGACTGGCGCCCAGCCAGCGGCGCGCCGCAGCGCGAGCAGGCGGCGATCCTGGACGTTCTTCAGAAAATGCCGCGGGGCATCGTGGCCGTTACCGCCGCGCGCGGGCGCGGTAAGTCGGCCCTGGCGGGAATGTTACTCCATCGTATTGCGGGCAGCGCCGTCGTCACCGCACCGACGAAAGGGGCGACAGAAAGTATCGCCCGCTTTGCCGGAGAGCGTTTTCATTTTATGGCCCCGGACGCGCTGTTAGCTTCTTCGCATCAGGCTGACTGGCTGATTGTCGATGAAGCTGCCGCGATCCCCGGCCCGCTGCTGGAAAAGCTGGTGAGCCGTTTCCCTCGCGTGCTGTTGACCACCACGGTGCAGGGATATGAAGGGACGGGCAGGGGATTCTTGCTCAAGTTCTGCGGTCGGTTTGCCGGGTTGCAGCGCTACAGCTTATCAACGCCGGTACGCTGGGCGGCAGGTTGTCCGCTTGAGCGGATCGTGGCCAGCGCGCTGCTGTTTGACGACACGCTGCTTGACCGCCGTCCGGAAGGCGAGGTGCGTATCACCTCTCTGACCCCCGCGGCATGGGAACGCCGTCCGGCGCTGGTCGCTAGCGTCTATGAGCTGCTCTGTGCGGCGCATTATCGCACCTCGCCGCTCGATTTACGCCGCATGATGGACGCGCCCGGGCAACAGTTTGCTGTCGCCGAAGCGAACCCGGTCATCGCCGGAGCGCTGTGGCTGGTGGAGGAGGGCGGGTTGTCCCCTGCGCTTAGCCGCGCGGTGTGGGCGGGGTTCCGCCGTCCTCGTGGAAACCTGGTGGCGCAGTCTCTGGCGGCGCACGGCGGCTCTCCGCTGGCGGCAACGCTCAGAGGCCGAAGGGTGACCCGTATTGCCGTACATCCTCACCGTCAGCGGGAAGGAATTGGTCAGGCGCTTATTCGCAGCGCCAGCGGGGAGGATTATCTGTCGGTGAGCTTTGGTTATACCGAAGAGCTTTGGCGTTTCTGGCAGCAGTGCGGCTTTGTGCTGGTGCGGATGGGAAGCCACCGTGAAGCCAGCAGCGGTTGTTACACCGCGATGGCGCTGCTGGCGCAGAGTGAGGCTGGGCATCAGCTGTGTCAGCAGGCGCAGCAGCGTCTGAAGCGCGATGCGCGGGTGTTATCGGCCTGGAGCGGTGAAAAGATCCCGGTGGAAGATGAGTGGGAAGCTACGCTTAATCATGACGACTGGCTGGAACTGGCGGGGTTTGCTTTTGCGCATCGCGCGTTTTCCACGTCGGTTGCCGCGTTGACACGGTTGTTGCTCGCCGTCGATATGCCGCTTCCGGCACTGCGGGGGAAGATGGAAGGGAAAACGGAAGACATCGGACAAAAAGCGCTGCTGGTAAAGTTGCGCAGTGAAACGGCGCAAGCGCTTGAAAGTCTTGACTCTCTCCGCTGCCAGCAGCTGAAAGAAGCCATTTTGCAATGGCAATTTTTTCAATGACTTCTTCAGTAAAGTGGCATGGTCATTCCCGCCGCGAGGCGTAGAATCCAGGTCATCTATTAAGGAGACCACCATGAAACATGACCATTTTGTTGTTCAAAGCCCTGACAAACCGGCTAAACAGTTACTGCTTCTGTTTCATGGTGTTGGCGATAATGCCGTCAATATGGGGCAGATCGGCAGCTGGTTTGCGCCGGTTTTTCCGCAGGCACTGATTGTCAGCATCGGTGGCGTCGAGCCGTGTGGTCCGAATGGACGGCAGTGGTTCTCTGTTCAGGGGGTGACGGAAGAGAACCGTCAGGCGCGCATTGATGCCATCATGCCCACGTTTATCGACATTGTCCGCTACTGGCAGCAGCAGAGCGGCGTGGGGGCCGACGCAACCGCCCTGATAGGTTTCTCACAGGGGTCAATCATGTCGCTGGA
This sequence comes from Enterobacter sp. BIDMC92, assembly GCF_001030225.1. Lineage (NCBI taxonomy): Bacteria > Pseudomonadati > Pseudomonadota > Gammaproteobacteria > Enterobacterales > Enterobacteriaceae > Enterobacter > Enterobacter sp. BIDMC92. Next base: position 3,468,518 of record NZ_KQ087598.1, on the reverse strand, counting down.
AAGCGTAAAAGCGCAGCCGGGTCTGGTTTCACGGGTGATCGCGTTTAACGGCCGTTTTGCGACACTACCGACCCACGCGACCACGCAGACGACTATCCACCTGATCCACGGTGGGGAAGACCGGGTGATTGAGCTCTCGCATGCGGTCGCCGCACAGGAAGCGCTGATTCGCGAAGGGGGAGATGTGACGCTGGATATCGTTGACGATCTGGGCCACGCGATTGATGACCGTAGCATGCAGTTCGCACTCGACCATCTGCGCTATACCGTACCGAAGCACTACTTTGATGAAGCGCTCAGCGGCGGTAAGCCGGATAATGATAATATTGTTGAGTTTATGTGAGGTTATCCCCTCTCCACAGGAGAGGGGATACAGACCGATTACTTCTTCTGGTCCTTCTTCGGCCAGTCGTCGTCATCGTCCCACTTGTCGTTAAAATCGCGGTGCGGGGGAAGATCCGGTTTGTTGGCGAGAAATTTTTTATGGTCAACGCGCTTAAGGTCTTTAATCACGTTCAGCAATACGCCGACCAGAAAAACCAACACCAGAACCCACCAGTACTTTGAAAGCCAGTCCATTCGCTATTCCTCTCAGAGCGTTCGTCAGGCGACGAGTTGCTCCATAATACGTTGATACATACGGGCCAGCAGTTGTAAATCTGCCGCATTAACACACTCATTGATTTTATGAATGGTCGCGTTCACTGGTCCCAGTTCGACAACCTGGGCGCCCATACGGGCGATAAAGCGTCCGTCTGAGGTGCCACCCGTTGTCAGCAACTGTGGCTTAATTTCATTATAGTGCTCGATGGCGTTGACCACCGCATCCACCAGCTTGCCGCGCTGTGTCAGGAACGGCTGGCCGGAAAGCCACCAGTCCACGGTGTAGCGCAGATTATATTTTTCCAGCAGGGCGATAACGCGCGCCTTGATCATCTCGTCGGTCAGTTCCGTGCTAAAGCGGAAGTTGAACTGGACGAAGTAATCCCCCGGGATCACGTTATTGCTGCCGGTTCCGGCTTTGACGTTCGCAATCTGCATGCTGGTCGGTGGGAAGAACTCGTTGCCTTTATCCCACTCAATCGCCACCAGCTCGCTCAGCATCGGCGCAGCGCGATGAACCGGATTATCAGCCAGATGCGGATACGCAACGTGCCCCTGAACGCCGTGAATGGTCAGGTTACAGGTCAGCGAGCCACGGCGGCCATTTTTCACCACATCACCCACCACTTCGGTACTGGACGGCTCACCCACCAGGCAGTAGTCCAGGCGCTCGTTGCGGGCCATCAGCGCCTCAACAACCTTTACGGTGCCGTTATGGGCGCTGGCTTCTTCGTCAGAGGTGATCAGAAACGCGAGCCGGTTTTTGTGGTTCGGATGTTGCGCGACAAAGCGCTCAGCCGCTACCACCATCGCCGCCAGCGAGCCTTTCATGTCTGCCGCCCCGCGGCCGAACAGCATGCCATCGCGGATGGTGGGTTCAAACGGGGGATTGATCCAGCGGTCCGCATCGCCAGCGGGCACCACGTCAGTATGTCCGGCAAAGGCCAGCGTTTCGCCCTGGCCGCGCCAGGCCCAGAAATTCTGGGTGTCGCCAAAATCCATACGCTCCACGGTAAAACCGATAGCGCGCAGGCGCTCAATCATTAATGCCTGACAACCTGCGTCGTCCGGGCTAAGGGAAGGACGGCGAATAAGCTGCTGAGTCAGCTCAATGACCGGGCATGACATAAACTACACCTCAACGAATAAAGTCGGAATAAAGGGTTTCACTGAAACCCAGCAGCATAGGCTTCCCTGGCGCGCAGAGCAATGGGCGTTTGATGATTGCCGGCATGTCGAGCATCAGTTTTGCCGCGCTGTCGGCGTCATTGATGCTGGCGCGAAGAGATTCATCCAGTTTACGCCAGGTGGTGCCGCGGGTATTCAGCAAGGCTTCCCAGCCCAGCTCGTCGATAGCGGTATGCAGAAATTCTGCATCAAGCCCATCGGCACGGTAATCGTGGAAACGGTACTCTACGTTGTTCGCCTCCAGCCAGCGGCGGGCTTTTTTGATGGTGTCGCAATTTTTAATGCCGTACATCACAACCATGGTGAATCCTTTTGTCGTTCTGGTGATTAAATGTTCAGTAAATTCGAAGATATATCCTTAAGTGGAATATAACACATTCAGGAATCGTCTGGATTTATGCGTCATCTTAATTCAACTAACAACTGTACGCTGAATATTCTTTCATCCTTTAAGCATAGATGTCCATAAGCTTTAAATGTCGAATAAACTCAGCGGGTAAAATAAAACTCACCCGTCCGTAGGGTTATTTCAGAATATTGCTGGCCGTCACAAAAAATTGAGGGCTCTCCGTTCATATTTATCATAAATCCCCGTATGACGTGGGGTACAATCGCAGCAATTGGTTAAATAGTCTTCACAATGATGATACGTTTTTGTAGAATGCGCATAATAATAAGAGAGGTTGTTATGATTGAACGTGAACTGGGGAACTGGAAAGATTTTATCGAAGGCATGCTTCGTAAATGACATTCAGTAAGAATTGCAAGAGCACTTAAATAAGTAAAATAACCATAGTGTGAATAAATCACACAATAAAAAGGCGGCCGAATAAGCCGCCTTTTTTTATTTCAACCACTTACTCCGGACGTTCCTTTAGCGGGAAGCGGCGACGCACCAGCACAAAGAACAGCGGAACAAAATAGATGGCCAGGACGGTCGCCGAAATCATACCGCCCATGACCCCTGTGCCGACCGCATGCTGGCTGCTGGAGCCTGCGCCAGTGCTGGTTGCCATCGGCAGTACGCCAAAAACAAACGCCAGCGAGGTCATCAGGATCGGGCGCAGGCGCTGACGGCAGGCGTGCAGCGTGGCGGCCATCAGCTCGTGGCCTTTGGCATTCATCTCGTTGGCAAACTCAACGATCAGAATGGCGTTTTTCGCCGACAGCCCAATCACGGTGAGCAGCCCGACCTGGAAGTAGACATCGTTTTCCAGACCACGCATCCAGGTGGCGAGCAGGGCGCCAATGACACCAAGGGGCACCACCAGCATGACCGAGAACGGCACTGACCAGCTTTCATACAGTGCGGCAAGACAGAGGAAGACCACCAGCAGAGAGAGCGCGTAAAGTGCCGGTGCCTGCGCTCCGGAGAGGCGCTCCTGATAAGACATGGCCGTCCACTCCAGACCAAAACCGGCAGGCAGCTGTTGCACCAGTTTTTCCATGATGTCCATGGCCGTACCGGTACTCACGCCTGGCGCGGCTTCCCCGACGATTTCAACCGCGGAATAGCCGTTATAGCGCTCCAGACGCGGCGAACCGCTCTCCCAGTGTGAAGTCGCAAAGGCAGAGAACGGCACCATTCCCCCGGCACTGTTTCTGACAAACCAGCGGTTTATATCATCCGGCAGCATACGGAATGGCGCGGCGGACTGGACATACACTTTTTTCACGCGGCCGCGATCCATAAAGTCATTCACATAGCTCGAGCCCCACGCCGTTTGCAGGGTGTCGTTGATATCGTTAATCGACACGCCCAGCGCCTGCGCCTTGCGCTGATCGATATCCACCTGAAGCTGCGGGCTGTCATCCAGACCGTTATGGCGAACGCGGGTCAGGCCCGGATCGTTGCCTGCGAGCGCCAGCAGCTTATCGCGCGCCGCCATCAGCGCCGTATGGCCCGCACCGGCGTGATCCTGGAGCTCCATATCAAACCCGGCGGAACTGCCCAGCCCGCTGATGGCCGGTGGGCTGCTGGCAAAGACGCGGGCTTCTTTAATGTGCGCAAAGGCTTTTGTCGCACGCTCGATAATGGCAAACGATGTTCCCGTTTTGCTATCGCGCGCGTCCCAGTCCTTCAGGCGAACGAACATGCGGGCGACGTTTTGCCCGTTCCCGCCCGGGCCGGACCCGACGGTGGAGAAGACGGAGACCACGTTATCTTTCTCTTTGGTGAAGAAGTACTGCTCCACTTTCTGCACCACTTTCAGCGTTTGCTGCTGCGTTGCGCCACTCGGGAGCTGCACCGAGGTGGTGAACATGCCCCGGTCTTCCATCGGCAGGAATGAGGTGGGCAGGTGCAGGAACAGCCAGACCATCCCGCCCAGCAGCACAACGTAAATCATCATCCAGCGCAGGCTGCGGTGCAGCACGCGACCGACGGCAGATTCATACCGGGCGGCATTGCGGTTGAACATCCGGTTAAACCAGCCGAAGAACCCTTTCTGACCGTGATGCTCCCCTTTATGCAGTGGTTTCAGGATGGTGGCGCACAGCGCGGGGGTGAGGATCAGCGCTACCAGCACGGAGAGCACCATTGCCGAGACGATGGTAATGGAGAACTGACGGTAAATCGCCCCGGTGGTGCCGCCAAAGAAGGCCATCGGGATAAAGACCGCCGAGAGCACCATCGCAATACCGACTAGCGCCCCCTGAATTTGACCCATCGATTTGCGCGTCGCCTGGCGCGGAGAGAGTCCTTCTTCGCTCATGATGCGCTCGACGTTTTCAACCACCACGATGGCATCGTCCACCAGCAGGCCAATCGCCAGCACCATCGCAAACATTGTCAGGGTGTTAATGCTATAGCCGAACGCGTAAAGCACCGAAAAGGTTCCGAGCAGCACCACAGGAACGGCAATGGTTGGGATCAGCGTCGCGCGGAAGTTTTGCAGGAACAGGTACATGACCAGGAACACCAGCGCGATGGCTTCCAGCAGGGTTTTCACCACGTCCTCAATCGACGCTTTAACGAAGGAGGTGGTTTCATAGGCGACTTTGTACTCCAGCCCGTGCGGGAAATACTGCGACAGCTCATCCAGACGGTCTAACACCAGTTTCGCCGTGGCCATTTCGTTCGCGCCGGAGGCCAGCTTAATCCCCAGACCGGAGGCCTGGTTGCCATTAAAGCGGCTCAGGTAGTCGTACTTTTCTGCGCCCATTTCCACCGTGGCGACATCGCCCAGACGCACTTCCGACCCATCCTGATTCACCCGCAGGGTGATGTTGCGGAACTGCTCCGGCGTCTGCAGCAGGGATTGCGAATTAATGGTAGCGTTCAGGGCCTGTTTATCAACGGACGGGGTTCCCCCGAGCTGCCCTACGGCAATCTGGGCGTTTTGGGCTTTGATGGCATCCGTCACGTCGGTTGCCGTCATCTGGTAGCTGTTGAGCTTGTTGGGATCGAGCCAGATGCGCATTGAATATTGTGAACCGTAAGCGTCGATATCCCCGACGCCGTTAATACGGCTGAGCGGATCCTGAATATTACTGGCGACGTAGTCCGCGATATCCTGTTTATCCATCGAGCCATCTGTCGAGACAAACGCGATGGTCAAAATATTGGTGTCGCCGGTTTTACGCACGGTCACGCCCTGGTTCTGTACCGCCTGGGGCAGTTTGCGCATGGCCGACTGCAGCTGGTTTTGTACCTGCTGCACCGCTTCATCCGGGTCAGTGCCTGCCTTGAAGCTCAGGGTCACCGTTGCCTGACCGGTGGCGCTACTTTGCGAGGACATGTACATCAGGTTATCCAGACCCGTCATGTTCTGCTCGATAACCTGCGTCACGGTATTTTCCAGCGTTTGTGCGGACGCGCCGGGGTAGTTTGCGGTGACACGCACGTTAGGCGGGGCCAGATCGGGATATTGCTCAACGGGAAGTGACGTAATTGCCAGGACACCTGTCAGACACAACAGAATGGCAATTACCCAGGCAAAAATGGGGCGATCGATAAAAAAATTCGCCATGAAAAAGTGACCTCGTTTTGCTGCTCGTCATTATTGTTTATTGCCCGCATAACTTTAGCGGTAAGGCTCAGGTCAAACGTGGAGAAAAAAAGGAGATAGTGTAAATTATCATGCGCTTTTCCCTGCGCTTCCTCCTTTACTGTTATTTACCCGCCGGTGCCTGCGGCACGGGGAACGTGACGCTGACCAGCGTGCCCCCGTTTTGTGGCTGCGAAAAGTGCAGTGCTCCCCCAAGCCGTTGCGCGCGTTCACGCATAATGTTCAGACCGTAGTGTCCCGGCGGCTCGCTGGCTTCGCCAATTCCGATGCCGTTGTCACGAATGCTGACGCGGTGCGTACCGTCCACAGCCGTCACGCAGCTCACGGTGATCTCGCTGGCCTGCGCGTGCTTAATGGCGTTCAACACCGCCTCACGCACGATCTGTAACAGATGAACCTGCTTTTGCGCGTCGAGCGCCAGCGAGGAGAGGCGACAGTCAAGGTGCAGCTTCGCCTGCGTCTGGCTCTGCAGCGCGTCAAGAGACTCCTGCAACGCCGCGGGTAAATTCGCGTGATTCAGCGTCAGGCGGAAGGTGGTGAGCAACTCGCGCAACTGCTGCCAGGCGTTGTTCAGCTCGCGGGAGAAATCGGTAATGATGGTCTGCGCCGGGGTGTTCTCCTCCGGCACGGCGCGTTTCAGCAGCGTAAGCTGAATGCGCAGATACGACAACACCTGCGCCAGCGAGTCATGCAGTTCGCGGGCAATGGTGGCGCGCTCTTCCATCAGCAGCAGCTGCTGGTAATGCTTCTGCGCCTGGTTAAAGTACAGTCCACGCCCGAGCATGGTCGCCACGCTTCTCATCAGAGGGAGAGGGACGCTGTCCGTCTCGCTTTGCCAGCGCAGCTCGCCGTAGAGCGTGTCCTGCATCACTACCGGCAGGTTTTGCAGTGGGATGTCGCGTGACGCCGTCCCTTCACACAGCCGCCAGTCGTCGCTGGTGCGCAGTTCCAGATAGTTCATCTGCGTATAGTCATGGACAATCTGCAGGATATGCCGGAAACAGTGGCTGTCTATCTGGCCGGTATTCAGCGCCTGAGAGCACTTGAACAGCATGTCGAGCTGCTGGTGGGCGTCATGCAAATGCCGTGTCTTTTCCGCCACCGAGGCTTCAAGCGAGCGGTAGAGCGTCGCTAACTCGCCGGACATGTGGTTGAAGGCGCGCGAAAGCTGGCCCAGTTCGTTCGGCAGGGCGGTATCCGGCGCAGGGGTGGCAAATTCACCGCGCTCAATCCGTTCGCTGGCGGCCACCAGATTGTTAAGCGGTAACACCACCTGACGACGAATGCGGCGCAGGGTAAACAGCGTCAGCAACAGGATCCCCAGCGCGCCGGCCAGGGAGAGCAGGGTCACCGTCTGAATTTTATGCTCGGTGTAGTGCTGCAGGGCGAGCACAAAGGCATCAATGCGGCCGACAAAATCCTCAATGTGGGTCTGATACCAGGCGCTGTCGCCGCGGGCGATGCGTTTATCCATCTCCTGCCAGGCCACCTGCAGCTGCTGAAAGCGGGCGTTAACATTGTCCGGGACGTACCAGCGGTCCAGCTTCTGCAGTGCCGGCGCGCGCAACGTCTGTTGCCAGTGCTCGCGGTGCGCGGCAAGGGAAGGGCTGTTGCGCTGCATCTCATAGCCCAGTCGATAGCTCTGCATGCGCAGCGAACCCGCAATATTAATCGCCTCGGCATCACGCTGGCTGCTGGCCAGCGTCAGCAGTGCGACGGTACTGGTCAGCGCGGATAAGACAATGATCGAAAAGAAAGCCCAGGCAAGGCTTGCGGATACGGGTCGTTTAACGGTCACAGAACGGCTCTCTGAATAAAATTGATCTGCCACAGGTTCACTGGAAATAATTGGGTCTTCCGGGCATTTGCACATTGCCCGAACGCGCCGTGATGCGTAAATACCATACTCTTATAAAGAATAAGGATATTGAAGCAAAAACAGGTGTGGTTATGAATCGTTTTATTATGGCTAACAGCCAGCAATGCATTGGGTGTCGCGCCTGCGAAGTGGCCTGCGTCATGGCGCACAACGGTGAGCAACACGTTCTGAGCGAGCGCCATTTTCATCCCCGTATTACGGTCCTGAGGTCCGGCGGGAAGCGAAGCCCCGTCACATGTCATCATTGTGAAAATGCGCCCTGCGCGCAGAGCTGCCCGAACGGCGCCATCAGCAAACGCGATGACAGCGTACAGGTGAATCAACAAAAATGCATCGGCTGTAAGGCCTGCGCGGTGGCTTGCCCGTTTGGCACGATGGAGATCATCGTCACCCCGCTCGACCACGGCGGCGTGAAGGCCTCGGCGAATAAATGCGATCTCTGCCTGACGCGTCCACAGGGCCCGGCCTGTATCGAAAACTGCCCGGCTGATGTCCTCTCCCTTGCGACGCCTGCCGTGCTGGACACGCTGGTCAAATCGCGCCGCCAGCGTGCGGCCTGCCTGGCGGTCCAGCCCTGGCATGGGGAGGTCGTCAGAGACGATCTTCCGCGCAGCAAACTGCAGCAGATGCAGATGTCCCTGCCACGCGGCGAGCCCGACAAACTGCCTGCCGCGGAACGCGTGTGCCATTTTCACGAAATTTACCTGCCGTTTCGGGCCGAACAGGCCGCCCGCGAGGCGTCGCGCTGCCTGAAGTGCGGAGAGCACAGCATTTGCGAATGGACCTGCCCGCTGCATAACCACATTCCGCAGTGGATTGAGCGTCTGAATGCGGGGGATATTGCCGGCGCGGTCGAACTTTCTCATCAGACCAACTGTTTGCCTGAAATAACCGGCCGCGTCTGCCCGCAGGACCGGTTATGCGAAGGGGCCTGCACGCTTCGTGATGAGGCGGGGGCCGTTACCATCGGCAACATCGAGCGCTATATCGCCGACAGGGCGCTGGCGATGGGCTGGCGGCCGGACATGTCCGCCGTCACGCCGACGGGTAAACGTGTCGCGATCGTCGGCGCCGGTCCCGCCGGGCTGGCATGCGCCGACGTGCTGGCGCGCAGCGGGGTGAGCGTGACGGTCTATGACCGGCATCCGGAAATCGGCGGTTTACTCACCTTTGGCATTCCGGCATTCAAGCTGGACAAATCGCTGCTTGCGCGGCGCAGGGAGATATTTACCGCGATGGGGATCCGCTTTGCGCTGAACTGCGAGGTGGGCAAGGAGGTGTCGATGTCACAGTTAAAAGACGAGTACGACGCCCTGTTCATTGGCGTGGGTACCTATCGCTCGATGAAGGCCGGTATCCCGCACGAAGATGCGCCAGGGGTCTATGACGCGTTACCTTTCCTGGTGGGTAACACGCGGCATGTGATGGGGCTGGACGCAACGGCCAGCGAACCGTTCATCGATACCCGTGGGCTGAACGTGGTGGTGCTTGGTGGGGGCGATACCGCCATGGACTGCGTACGTACCGCGCTACGCCATGGCGCCGCGAAGGTGACCTGCGCCTATCGCCGGGATGAGGCCAACATGCCGGGGTCGAAGAAAGAGGTGAAGAATGCCAGAGAAGAGGGGGCGGCATTTGAATTTAACGTCCAGCCGGTTGAGCTGACGCAGGCTCCTGACGGGAAGGTCAACGGCATCCGGATGCTGCGTACCCGGCTCGGTGAGCCGGATGCGCAGGGGCGGCGTCGGCCCGTTCCGGTGCCCGGCAGCGAGTTTGTAATGGAGGCTGATGCGGTGATCATGGCGTTTGGTTTTAACCCGCACGCGATGCCGTGGCTGCAGGCGCAGGGTGTTGAAACGGATGAGTGGGGACGCATCGTGGCCTCGGTCGAAAGTCGCTACCGTTATCAGACGAGCAACCCACACATTTTCGCCGGCGGTGATGCGGTTCGCGGCGCGGATTTGGTGGTGACCGCGATGGCGGAAGGGCGTCATGCGGCGCAAGGGATACTCGACTGGCTTGGGGTTAGCGGCCCGAAACATCATTAAAGCGGCGGGCGACAAAGCGGGATTCAAGGCGTAGTATAGGACCACTCATTATGTCGTGGAGCCCGTATGACCCTGAAAATTGACGTTATCAAAGACAAAATTCTCTCTGAAAACTACTTTGTCCTGCGTAACATCACCTACGATCTTACGCGCAATAATGGTGAAGTGATCCGCCATAAGCGCGAGGTTTACGACCGGGGTAACGGAGCCACCATTCTGCTCTATAACCGCGAAAAGCAGAGCGTGGTGCTGATCCGTCAGTTCAGAGTGGCGACGTGGGTCAACGGTAACCCTGACGGACGTCTGATTGAAACCTGCGCGGGCCTGCTTGATGACGATGAGCCGGAAGTCTGCATCCGCAAAGAGGCCGTAGAAGAAACGGGCTTTGAAGTGGGCGAGGTCAAAAAAGTCTTTGAGCTGTATATGTCCCCTGGCGGCGTCACGGAACTTATCCATTTCTTCATTGCGGAATACAGCGACGCCCAGCGTACGCACAGAGGCGGTGGCGTGGAGGATGAAGATATCGAGGTGCTGGAGTTGCCTTTCTCCCGGGCGCTGGAAATGATGCGTTCAGGCGAAATCAGGGATGGTAAAGCAGTGATATTGCTGCAGTATTTGCAGAGTACCGGCTTAATGAATGCCACTTTCGAACGGATGTAGAGTGTTTTTCGGATAAATCTATCCGATAAATCCGATTGAGACGACCCGGCCGGAACACGAAGATACTGCCCAGTTACGCGTTTTCGTTCCGGGATTGTGTCATTCATGCGCTATAGCGTCTTTTTATTTTCCCTGTTTTGTCTGCTCCTCGCGCCGCAGGTGAGGGCTGCGCCTGCTCAGCAAGCTTTCTCTGACTGGCAGGTGACCTGCAATAACCAGAACTTTTGCCTGGCCCGCAACACCGGCGAACACCGGGGGCTGGTCATGACGCTCACCCGAAGCGCCGGTGCGAAAACGGATGCCACGCTGCGTATCGATCTCGGCGGGCTGGATACGCCCTCCGTCAAAGAGCCGGAGATTGCCTCCCGGCTGCTGCTGGACAATGTGCCTCTGAAGCTGGACAAGCAGCGCTGGCAGCTCACGCCATGGCACCTGAAAACGGACGATGCGGCCACCATCACCTCCTTTCTGAAAAATATTCAGGAAGGGAAGGCCCTGACCCTGCGCGGCGGTAAGCAGGTGATTTCCCTGAGCGGTCTGAAAGCCGCGCTGCTGTTTATTGATGCCCAGCAAAAGCGTGTCGGCAGTGAAACCGCGTGGATTAAGAAAGGTGACGATCCGCCGTTAAGCGTGCCGCCCGCGCCCGCCCTGAAAAAGGTGGCGACCGTTAATCCTACTCCAACACCGCTTTCCCACGCCGAACTGAATGACCTGCTGGATTATGGCACCGGGCGGATGAACAGCAGCCAGTGCTCGCTCGATCCTAACCGACGCGAAGTGCGCGTCACCGCGTTAACCGATGAAAAAGCGCTGTTGATCGTCAGCTGCGAGGCGGGGGCCTATAACACCGTCGATCTGGCATGGCTGGTCTCACGTAAAAAACCGTTCTCTGCCCGCAGCGTCAGGCTACGTCTGCCGTTTACGCCGTCGAGTGGCAGCAGTGAAATGGAGTTAATGAACGCCAGCTTCGATGAGAAGACGCGCGAACTGACCACGCTGGCGCTCGGGCGCGGTTTGGGAGATTGTGGCATCCAGACGCGCTGGCGTTTTGACGGCCAGCGTTTCCGCCTGGTGCGTTATGCCGAGGAACCCAGCTGCGATAACTGGAATGGGCCAGATGCCTGGCCCACGTTGTGGATCACCCGCTAGCTTTGCCGGGTGGCGGCTTCGCCTTACCCGGCCTACAAAACATCCGAACTGTAGGCCGGGTAAGCGATAGCGCCACCCGGCAATAAACAGACCGCACTACAGCACGCTCAGCGCCTTCTCTACCACGTTCTCAACGGTGAAACCAAAATACGGGAACAGCTTGTCGGCAGGGGCGGACTCACCGTAGCCCCGCATGCCCACAATCGCCCCTTTAAGGCCGACATATTTGTACCAGTAGTCGGCAATACCGGCTTCCACCGCCACGCGCGCCGCGACGTTAGAGGGCAGCACCGACTCACGGTACGCCTCATCCTGAGCGTCAAAAATATCCGTTGAGGGCAGGGATACCACGCGCACCGCGTGACCTTCGGCGGTCAGTTTTTCCGCCGCTTTCACCGTGATTTCCACCTCTGAACCGGTCGCAATCAGGATCACGTCCGGCTTGCCGCCGCTGTCTTTCAGGATGTAGCCGCCGCGGGCGATATTTTTCACCTGCTCCGGGGTGCGTTCAATCTGCGTCAGGTTCTGGCGTGACAGAATTAATGCCGTTGGGCCATTGTGGCGCTCTACCGCCAGCTTCCAGCCGACCGCGGCTTCGACCTGATCGCACGGACGCCAGGTGCTGAAGTTTGGCGTTAAGCGCAGGCTCGCCAGTTGTTCAACCGCCTGGTGCGTGGGGCCATCTTCCCCGAGACCAATGGAGTCATGGGTATAGACCATAATCTGTCGCGCCTTCATTAAGGCCGCCATGCGCGCTGCGTTACGGGCATACTCGACAAACATCAGGAAGGTGGCGGTGTAGGGCACGAAACCACCGTGATGAGCGATGCCGTTGGCAATGGCGGTCATCCCGAATTCGCGCACGCCGTAGTGGATGTAGTTCCCGGCAATGTCCTCTTTCAGCGATTTCGAGCCGGACCAGATGGTCAGGTTACTTGGGGCCAGATCCGCCGAGCCGCCAAGCAGTTCGGGCAGCAGCGGACCAATGGCATTCAGCGTGTTTTGCGAAGCCTTACGGGTGGCGATTTTCGCCGGGTTGGACTGCAGGTTTTCAATCAGCGCCTGGGTTTTATCGTCCCAGTCTTCCGGCAGGCCACCGCTCATGCGGCGAGAGAATTCGGCGGCCAGTTCCGGGTGTGCTTTTTTGTATGCGGCAAACTTCTCGTTCCAGGCCTGCTGGGCCTTTTCACCCGCTTCACGGGCGTCCCACGCCCGGTAAATCTCTTTCGGGATCTCAAACGGCGGATGTTTCCAGCCCAGTTTTTGCCGGGTCAGCGCCACTTCCTCTTCACCCAGCGCCGCGCCGTGCGCCTCTTCCTTGCCGGCCTTGTTCGGTGAACCAAAGCCGATAACCGTGCGGCAGATAATCAGCGACGGTTTGTCCTTCACGCTTTGCGCTTCCTGAATCGCTTTTTTCACCGCCTCAGGATCGTGGCCGTCGATCTCATGCACCACGTGCCAGTGGTAGGCTTCGAAGCGTTTTGCCGTGTCGTCGGTGAACCAGCCGTCGGTTTCCCCGTCGATGGAGATGCCGTTGTGATCGTAGAAGCCAATCAACTTACCCAGCCCCAGGGTGCCCGCCAGGGAACAGACTTCATGGGAAATCCCCTCCATCAGACAGCCGTCGCCCATAAACACGTACGTGTAGTGATCGACAATGTCGTGCCCCGGCTGGTTAAACTGCGCCGCCAGCGTGCGCTCGGCAATCGCCAGCCCGACCGCATTGGCCAGCCCCTGACCGAGCGGCCCGGTGGTCGTTTCTACCCCGGGCGTATAGCCAATTTCCGGGTGACCCGGCGTTTTTGAGTGCAGCTGGCGGAAGTTTTTCAGCTCCTCGAGCGGCAGGTCATAGCCGGAAAGATGCAGCAGGCTGTAGAGCAGCATCGAGGCGTGGCCGTTGGAGAGAATAAAACGGTCGCGGTCGTACCAGGTGGGGTCATCGGGGTTGTGTTTCAGAAAGTCGTTCCACAACACTTCGGCAATATCAGCCATGCCCATGGGCGCGCCGGGATGGCCGGAATTGGCTTTTTGTACGGCATCCATGCTGAGGGCGCGAATGGCATTGGCTAGCTCTTTACGGGACATAGTTCACTCCGTGGCAAGGTTAAAGTTTGGCGGCGAGAAGATCTTCAAGTTTGCGCTGGTCAACGGCGAACAGGCGGATACCTTCCGCCAGTTTTTCCACGGCCATGGCGTCCTGATTGTGCTCCCAGCGGAATTCGGCTTCGGTCATGGCTTTCGGTTTTGGCAGCACGGTAGAGGTGGGGATCAGCTTGCGGATGACCGTCTCTTCTTTGTCCTGTAGCTCTTTCAGCAGGTTAGGGGAGATGGTCAGACGGTCGCAGCCGGCCAGGGCGAGGATCTGCTCGGTACGGCGGAAGCTGGCCCCCATCACGATGGTTTCATAGCGGTGCTGCTTGTAATAGTCGTAGATATTACGGACCGATTTCACGCCCGGATCCTCATCCACCACGTACGGATCCATCGGCTGTTTCGCCTGGTACCAGTCGTAGATGCGGCCGACAAACGGTGAGACCAGGAACACGCCGGCTTCGGCACAGGCGCGTGCCTGAGCAAAGGAGAACAGCAGCGTCAGGTTGCAGTGGATCCCCTCTTTTTCCAGCACCTCTGCCGCGCGGATGCCTTCCCAGGTCGACGCCAGTTTGATCAGAATGCGTGATTTATCGATCCCCTGTTCCTGGTAGAGTTCGACCAGGCGGCGGGCTTTATTGATGCTCTTTTCTTTATCGAATGAGAGGCGGGCGTCCACTTCGGTGGAGACGCGTCCCGGGATGCTTTTCAGAATTTCCGCACCAAAATTAACCGCCAGCTTGTCGCTGGCTTCGGCGACCTGCTGCTCCTGCGTTTTCCCGCGCTGTTTACCGTAGGCAATGGCGTCATCAATCAGATGACTAAAATGGGCAAGCCCGGCAGCCTTGAGCAGAAGCGAAGGGTTGGTGGTCGCATCTTCCGGCTGATAGTGGCGAATCGACTCGATATCGCCGCTGTCTGCAACCACGGTAGTGAATTGTTTGATGCCGTCTAGCTGGTTCATAAATGATTACTCCTTGGAAATAAAAGAGTTAGATGAGTGCGTTAGTTCACACTTCTGAGAAAATCATGATGGACTTAACAAAAAAGCATAGCAGACGGGGGAGGCATTGCTTTTGAGACGGGTAACATGGCTGTTATAAATTGATAACAATTTTTAATGTGTGATGGTGAGAGTTTGGCAGCCTTCAAAGTTTATGTGCTGTCCTGAGGCGATACTATCTGACCGATACGTAAAAGGAATAACAAGATGGACGATCAGTTAAAACAGAGTGCCCTCGATTTTCACGAGTTCCCTGTCCCGGGCAAAATCCAGGTCTCCCCAACCAAGCCGCTGGCAACCCAGCGCGATCTGGCGCTGGCCTATTCGCCAGGCGTTGCGGCACCGTGTCTGGAAATCGAAAAAGACCCGCTGGCGGCCTATAAATACACCGCGCGCGGCAACCTCGTGGCCGTTATCTCTAACGGTACGGCGGTACTCGGTCTCGGTAACATCGGTGCCCTGGCGGGTAAACCGGTGATGGAAGGGAAAGGCGTGCTGTTCAAGAAATTCGCCGGTATCGACGTGTTTGATATCGAGGTGGACGAGCTCGATCCTGACAAATTCATTAACGTGGTGGCCGCGCTGGAGCCGACCTTCGGCGGGATTAACCTGGAAGACATCAAAGCGCCGGAATGTTTCTATATCGAGCAGAAGCTGCGCGAGCGTATGAACATTCCCGTGTTCCATGATGACCAGCACGGCACCGCGATTATCAGCACCGCCGCGATTCTGAACGGCCTGCGCGTGGTGGAAAAAAATCTCTCTGATGTGCGCATGGTGGTTTCTGGCGCAGGTGCTGCGGCCATCGCCTGTATGAACCTGCTGGTGGCGCTGGGTATGCAGAAGCACAACATCGTGGTCTGCGATTCTAAAGGCGTTATCTATAAAGACCGCGAGCCCAACATGGCGGAAACCAAAGCGGCGTATGCAGTCGAAGACGACGGCAAGCGCACGCTCGAGGACGTCATTGACGGCGCGGATATCTTCCTCGGCTGCTCGGGCCCGAAAGTGCTGACCCAGGAGATGGTGAAGAAGATGGCGCGCGCACCAATGATCCTGGCCCTGGCGAACCCGGAACCGGAAATTCTGCCGCCGCTGGCGAAAGCGGTGCGTGAAGATGCCATTATCTGTACCGGCCGTTCCGACTACCCGAACCAGGTCAACAACGTGCTCTGCTTCCCGTTCATCTTCCGCGGCGCGCTGGATGTTGGCGCAACGGCGATCAACGAAGAGATGAAGCTTGCCGCCGTGCACGCCATCGCGGAACTGGCCCACGCCGAGCAGAGCGAAGTGGTGGCCTCCGCCTACGGCGATCAGGATCTGAGCTTTGGCCCGGACTACATCATTCCTAAACCGTTTGACCCGCGCCTGATTGTCAAAATTGCGCCAGCGGTGGCCAAAGCGGCGATGGATTCCGGCGTGGCGACGCGTCCGATACAGGATTTTGATGCTTACATCGATAAGCTCACCGAGTTTGTCTATAAAACTAACCTGTTCATGAAGCCGATCTTCTCGCAGGCGCGTGCCGACGCGAAGCGCGTGGTGCTGGCGGAAGGGGAAGAGGCGCGCGTGCTGCACGCTACCCAGGAGCTGATCACCTTAGGTCTGGCGAAGCCGATCCTGATTGGTCGTCCGAGCGTGATTGAGATGCGCATTCAGAAGCTGGGTCTGCAGATTAAGCCGGGCGTCGACTTCGAGATCGTCAACAACGAATCCGATCCGCGCTTTAAAGAGTACTGGAGCGAATACTACGCGATCATGAAGCGTCGCGGGATCACCCAGGAGCAGGCGCAGAAAGCCGTCATCAGCAACACGACGGTGATCGGCGCGATCATGGTCCATCGCGGTGAAGCGGACGCATTGATCTGCGGCACCATCGGCGATTACCACGAGCACTTTAGCGTGGTGCAGGAGATCTTCGGCTATCGTGACGGGGTTCATACCGCCGGGGCGATGAATGCCCTGCTGCTGCCGAGCGGCAACACATTTATCGCTGACACCTACGTTAACGACGATCCGAGCCCGGACGAGCTGGCGGAGATCACCGTGATGGCTGCAGAGACCGTGCGCCGCTTTGGTATCGAGCCGAAGGTGGCGCTGCTGTCGCACTCTAACTTTGGTTCGTCTAAATCTGCGGCGGCCTGCAAAATGCGTGAGACGCTGGCGCTGGTGCGCGAGCGTGCGCCGGAGCTGATGATTGACGGGGAAATGCACGGTGATGCGGCACTGGTGGAAAGCATCCGCAACGAACGTATGCCGGACAGCCCGCTGAAAGGATCGGCGAATATCCTGATTATGCCGAACGTGGAAGCGGCGCGTATCAGCTACAACCTGCTGCGCGTCTCCAGCTCTGAAGGGGTGACCGTAGGGCCGGTCCTGATGGGCGTGGCGAAACCGGTGCACGTATTAACGCCAATTGCCTCTGTGCGCCGTATCGTGAATATGGTGGCCCTGGCGGTGGTTGAGGCGCAGACCCAGCCGCTGTAATTTTTACCCTCACCCTAACCCTCTCCCTTTGGGAGAGGGCCGGGGTGAGGGGGGTTAAACCCAGTCGCGTACTTTCAGGAACTCACTCAAGGCAGCCTCCGGGCTGCCTTCTTTTGGCTCGTAGCAGTACTCCCAGCGCACCAGCGGCGGCATCGACATCAAAATCGATTCCGTGCGCCCGCCGGTCTGCAGGCCAAACAGCGTCCCGCGATCCCACACCAGGTTGAACTCAACGTAACGCCCGCGACGATAGAGCTGGAATTCGCGCTCGCGCACGCCGTAGTGGGTGTCTTTACGGCGTTCGACGATGGGCAGATAAGCGTCGGTATACCCTTCGCCCACCGCGCGCATAAAGCGGAACGCGGTATCAAAATCAGGCGTGTTCAGATCGTCAAAGAACAGCCCGCCAATGCCGCGCTGCTCGTCGCGATGCTTCAGGTAGAAGTAGTCGTCGCACCATTTTTTAAACTTCGGGTAGATGTCTTCGCCAAACGGCAGGCAGAGGTTCCGCGCGGTGGTGTGCCAGTGCACGGCATCCTCTTCAAACCCGTAGTAGGGTGTAAGGTCGAAACCGCCGCCAAACCACCAGACCGGATCGGACCCCGGTTTTTCCGCAATGAAAAAGCGGACGTTGGCGTGGCTGGTCGGCACAAACGGGTTGTGTGGATGCACCACCAGCGAGACGCCCATCGCTTCAAAACTGCGGCCCGCAAGTTCAGGACGGTGCGCGGTCGCAGACGCGGGCATGGCGTCTCCGTGAACGTGGGAGAAATTCACGCCCGCCTGTTCAAATATACCGCCATTGCGCAGCACCCGGCTGCGCCCGCCGCCGCCGGCTTCACGCTGCCAGTTATCTTCCTGGAATTCACCACCGTCCGCGGCGGCCAGTTTGCGGCAAATCTCATCCTGCAGCTGCAGCAGGAAGGTTTTAACCAGTTGAGCATTGGGTTTCATCAACGTTTCCTGGAGTGCGCTTTTTGGTTATCGAACCAGTTGAAGTAACTGATAATGCCGGAGGCGATGGCGTTGGCGATCTTCTGGCGAAACGCCGTGGTGCCGAGAAGACGCTCTTCATCCGGGTTGGTGATAAACGAGGTTTCCACCAGCACGGACGGAATAGACGGTGATTTCAGCACCACAAATGCCGCCTGTTCGGTGCTTTTACTGTGCAGACGATGCACCGGCTTAATTTTCTTCAGGATGTGCGAGCCGAGCGTCAGGCTGTTTTTGATCGTATCCGTCTGCACGAGGTCGAACAGCACCTGCTGTAACAGGTGATCTTTGTCGGTGGCTTTTTTCCCGGCGACTTCATCCGCCCGGTTTTCACGGTCGGAGAGGTATTTCGCCATGGCGCTACTGGCGCCACGGTTGGACAGCGCAAACACCGAGGCGCCCGCCGCTGAAGGGTTGGTAAAGCCGTCGGCGTGTATCGACATAAACAGATCCGCGCCGTGCTGGTGGGCGATCTCCACCCGGTCATACAGCGGAATAAAGGTGTCGCCAGAGCGCGTCAGACGGGCGTCAATGCCGTTACTGCGTAAAATTGCGCGCACATTTTTTGCAATCGCCAGCACGACGTGTTTTTCTTTCGAACCGTTTTTGCCGATGGCGCCGGTATCAATTCCGCCGTGGCCCGGGTCAAGCATCACCAGACGCTTCGCGCCGGGCTTTTTGGTTTTGGGTTTGCTGTGTCCGTTACTGGTTTTGAGCGTGCTCTCGTCTTTTGCCTGAGCCTGCTTTGCGATGCCCGTTAACGTTAAGGCCGCCAGCCCCGCTTTGAGAACCTGACGACGCGATGTGAGTGCTTTTAATGGTTTGAATGTGCTCATGCGGCCTGAATACTAAAAAATGGGGTCCTGGTGTTATATCGTATCGCGTTTAGCGTTACGACAGTCCTTATTGAGAATTGTTTTACTTTTCATTTCAATACGTGACAAAGTGACATTATGCCAAATTTTGGCGAGATTTTCCCCGGTTATTGGCTAAAGGCACGGTTCACGCCATAATCACTGTTTTTAAACCCGAAAAGGCGGTTAATACCATGGAGATACGCGTTTTTCGCCAGGAAGATTTCGAAGAGGTGATCACCCTTTGGGAGCGCTGCGATCTGCTGCGTCCGTGGAACGATCCGGAAATGGACATTGAGCGGAAGGTGAATCACGACGTCAGTCTGTTTCTGGTTGCGGAAGTCAACGGCGAAGTCGTAGGCACGGTAATGGGCGGTTATGACGGTCATCGCGGCTCGGCCTATTATCTGGGCGTTCATCCGGAATACCGGGGGCGCGGCATTGCCAACGCGCTGCTCAATCGTCTCGAGAAGAAGCTGATCGCCCGTGGCTGTCCGAAAATCCAGATCATGGTTCGGGAAGATAACGACGTGGTGCTGGGCATGTACGAGCGTCTGGGCTATGAACATTCTGACGTGCTGAGTTTAGGTAAGCGCCTGATCGAAGATGAAGAGTACTGAGATCCATCCGGCAGATTATGACGCGCAGGGGCGGGTCAGGTTGCCCTTTTTATTCTGGTGCGTTCTGCTGCTTCAGGCACGAACCTGGGTACTGTTTGTGATGGCCGCCGCGTCGCGCGGGCAGGGTGATACGCTGCTGAATCTCTTCTATCCCGATCACGATGCGTTCTGGCTCGGCTTACTGCCGGGCGTACCGGCGGTGATGGCTTTTTTGTGCAGCGGCCGACGCCAGGCGATCCCACGTTTGTGGCGGGCGCTGCGCTGGCTGCTGATCCTCGCTCAGATTGCGCTGCTCTTCTGGCAGCCGGTACTCTGGTGGTACGGTGAGCCGCTTACGGGCATTGGCATTGCGCTGGTGGTGGCGGATATTGTGGCGCTGCTGTGGCTGCTGACCAATCCGCGTCTTCGCGCCTGTTTCGCCCATCAGGATGATTAATGCGGCACTTTTTGCAGAAGTCGCACTCCAACAAGCGTTGATTTAACACGTAAGGACGTTTCAATGAAATCGCTGCGTTTACTTTTATGCGCTCTCCCGCTGGCCCTGACAGGCTGTTCCACGCTCTCCTCCATTAACTGGTCCGCTGCGTATCCATGGAACTGGTTTGGCTCATCAACGGAAGTGACCGAGCAGGGCGTGGGGAACATTACCGCCGCGACGGCGCTGGATCAGGATGCTATTCAGGACGCCCTGAGCAGTGATTATCGCCTGCGCAGCGGCATGAAAACCGAGAATGGTAACATTGTTCGCTATTACGAAGCGCTGAAGGGTGACACGCTGGCGCTGGTGATCAACGGTGACAAAGGCACGGTAAACCGCGTTACGGTGCTGGATGAAGCCATTCCGACTGCCAGCGGCGTGAAGATAGGAACGCCGTTTAGCGATCTCTATAAGCAGGCCTTTGGCAACTGCGCCAGCGCCCCTTCTGACGATGGTGTGGCGGTGGCCTGTAAGGCGCAAGGCAGCCAGCACATCAGCTATGTCTTTACCGGCACCTGGAGCGGTCCGGAAGGATTGATGCCGTCGGACGACACGCTGAAGAACTGGAAAGTGAGCAAAATTATCTGGCAGCAGTAATTTGCGCCGGAACAAACCGCCTCGCTGAAATCCGGGTATAATACCCGCCATCCATGCCACGCTGACGTGGCATCTTTATTTCAGGAGGAGCGATGTCTCAGGTTCAGAGTGGCATTTTGCCAGAACATTGCCGCGCGGCGATTTGGATTGAAGCCAATGTAAAAGGGGACGTGGATGCCCTGCGTGCGGCCAGTAAAGCGTTCATTGATAAGCTGGCGACCTTCCAGGCTACGTTCCCGGAAGCCCACCTCGGCGCCGTTGTCGCCTTTGGCAATAACGTCTGGCGTCAGCTGAGCGGTGGCGAAGGGGCGGAAGAGCTGAAAGACTTCATTCCCTACGGTAAAGGCCTTGCGCCCGCGACGCAGTACGACGTGCTGATCCACATCCTCTCTCTGCGTCACGACGTAAACTTCTCCGTTGCGCAGGCGGCGATAGCGGCCTTTGGCGACAGCATCGACGTGCAGGAAGAAGTGCACGGTTTCCGCTGGGTCGAAGAGCGCGATCTGAGCGGCTTTGTCGACGGAACCGAAAACCCGGCGGGTGAAGAGACGCGTCGTGAAGTGGCGGTGATCAAAGACGGCGTGGACGCGGGCGGCAGCTATGTGTTCGTGCAGCGCTGGGAGCACAACCTCAAGCAGCTTAACCGCATGAGCGTGCATGACCAGGAGATGATGATTGGCCGTACCAAAGAAGCCAACGAAGAGATCGACGGTGATGAGCGTCCGGTCACCTCGCACCTGAGCCGCGTTGACCTTAAGGAAGACGGCAAAGGGCTGAAGATTGTCCGCCAGAGCTTGCCCTATGGCACAGCAAGCGGCACGCACGGCCTTTACTTCTGCGCCTACTGCGCGCGCCTGCACAACATTGAGCAGCAGTTGCTGAGCATGTTTGGCGATACCGACGGCAAGCGTGACGCCATGCTGCGCTTCACCAAACCCGTGACCGGCGGCTACTACTTCGCGCCGTCCGTGGAGCGTCTGCTGGCGCTGTAAACCCGCTCTCCATACGTAGGCCGGGTAAGCGTTAGCGCCACCCGGCAATTTTCCCCGCACCCTTATTCCCTTTTCTGCTTGTAAATCACCAAACGGTATATAAAACCGTTACTCCTTTCGTCCTCGTTATAAATATTATGACTATAAGATAGTCATCACATTTATAAGGGTGCGCAATGGCCGTTACTGTACTGAAAAAAGGAACTCTGGCGCTGGCAGGTTTACTGCTGGTGGCACAGGCGCAGGCGACTGAGCTGCTGAACAGTTCATACGATGTCTCCCGCGAGCTGTTCGCCGCCCTTAATCCCCCGTTTGAGCAGCAGTGGGCAAAAGACAATAACGGCGATAAGCTGACCATCAAGCAGTCCCACGCCGGTTCGTCCAAGCAGGCGCTTGCCATTCTTCAGGGACTGAAAGCGGACGTCGTGACCTACAACCAGGTGACTGACGTGCAGATCCTGCACGACAAAGGCAACCTCATCCCGGCGGACTGGCAGAGCCGTCTGCCTAACAACAGCTCGCCGTTCTACTCCACCATGGGTTTCCTGGTGCGTAAGGGCAACCCTAAGAATATCCACGACTGGAGCGACCTGGTGCGTTCCGACGTGAAGCTGATTTTCCCAAACCCAAAAACCTCCGGTAACGCGCGTTACACCTATTTAGCGGCGTGGGGCGCGGCGGACAAGGCTGACGGTAACGATAAAGCGAAAACCGAGCAGTTCATGACCCAGTTCCTGAAAAACGTCGAAGTGTTTGATACCGGCGGACGCGGCGCAACTACAACCTTCGCAGAGCGCGGTCTGGGCGACGTGCTGATTAGCTTTGAATCGGAAGTGAACAACATCCGCAAGCAGTATGAGGCGCAGGGCTTTGAGGTGATTATCCCAAAAACCAACATCCTGGCCGAGTTCCCGGTGGCGTGGGTGGATAAAAACGTACAGGCAAACGGCACCGAGAAAGCGGCAAAAGCCTATCTCAACTACCTGTACAGCCCGCAGGCGCAGACCATCATCACCGATTACTACTACCGCGTGAATAACCCGGACGTGATGAACAAACTGAAAGATAAATTCCCGCAGACCGCGCTGTTCCGCGTGGAAGACCATTTCGGCTCCTGGCCTGACGTAATGAAAACGCACTTTGCCAGCGGCGGTGAGTTAGACAAATTGCTGGCGGCGGGGCGTAAGTAATGTTTGCAGTATCGACTAAACGCGTGCTGCCGGGTTTTACCTTAAGCCTTGGGACCAGCCTGCTGTTCGTCTGCCTGATCCTGTTGTTGCCGCTCAGCGCGCTGGTAATGCAGCTGGCTCAGATGAGCTGGGCGCAGTACTGGGAGGTCATCACCAACCCCCAGGTGGTGGCAGCCTATAAGGTGACGCTGCTGTCAGCGTTTGTCGCCTCCATTTTTAACGGCGTGTTTGGCCTGCTGATGGCGTGGATCTTAACCCGCTATCGCTTCCCGGGCCGTACGCTGCTTGACGCACTGATGGATCTGCCGTTTGCGCTGCCAACGGCGGTTGCTGGCTTAACCCTCGCGTCGCTCTTTTCCGTTAACGGGTTGTACGGTGAGTGGCTGGCGAAGTTTGACATCAAGGTGACCTATACCTGGCTCGGTATCGCAGTAGCGATGGCCTTTACCAGTATTCCGTTTGTGGTGCGTACCGTGCAGCCGGTGCTGGAAGAGTTGGGGCCGGAATATGAAGAAGCGGCGGAAACGCTCGGCGCCACGCGCTGGCAGAGTTTCCGCAAGGTGGTTCTGCCGGAGCTCTCCCCGGCGCTGATGGCGGGTATTGCGCTGTCGTTTACCCGCAGCCTCGGTGAGTTCGGCGCAGTGATTTTTATCGCCGGGAACATTGCCTGGAAAACGGAAGTGACCTCGCTGATGATTTTCATCCGTCTGCAGGAGTTTGATTATCCGGCGGCGAGCGCGATCGCTTCGGTGATCCTGGCGGCCTCGCTGCTGCTGCTGTACTCGATTAACACTCTGCAAAGTCGCTTTGGTCGACGTGTGGTAGGTCACTGATGGCGGAAGTTACGCAATTGAAGCGATACGATGTGCCCCGTATTAACTGGGGGAAATGGTTTCTGATTGGGGCGGGCGTGCTGGTGTCCGCCCTCATTCTCGTCGTGCCGACGATTTATATCTTCGTTCAGGCGTTCAGCAAGGGACTGATGCCCGCGCTGGAAAACCTGGCGAACCCGGATATGCTCCATGCCATCTGGCTGACCGTGCTGATTGCATTAATCACCGTGCCGGTGAACCTGGTGTTCGGTACTCTGCTGGCGTGGCTGGTGACGCGCTTTAACTTCCCGGGACGTCAGCTGCTGCTTACCCTGCTGGATATTCCTTTTGCCGTCTCGCCGGTGGTGGCGGGTCTGGTGTATCTGCTCTTTTACGGCTCCAACGGTCCGCTGGGCGGCTGGCTGGATGCGCATAACCTGCAGATCATGTTTGCCTGGCCAGGCATGGTGCTGGTCACCATCTTCGTCACCTGTCCATTTGTGGTGCGTGAGCTGGTACCGGTGATGTTAAGCCAGGGGAGCAACGAAGATGAAGCGGCGGTGCTGCTGGGCGCGTCAGGCTGGCAGATGTTCCGCCGCGTGACGCTGCCGAATATCCGCTGGGCGCTGCTTTACGGCGTGGTGTTGACCAACGCCCGCGCAATTGGCGAGTTCGGTGCCGTTTCCGTCGTCTCCGGCTCCATTCGCGGTGAAACCCTGTCGCTGCCGCTGCAGATTGAGTTGCTGCAGCAGGACTACAACACCATCGGCGCCTTTACTGCCGCAGCGTTGCTGACGCTGATGGCCATTTTGACCCTGTTTTTGAAGAGTGTGGTGCAGTGGCGTTTAGAAAATCAGGAAAAACGTCAGCATCAGGAGGGAAATCATGAGCATTGAGATTGCCAATATTAAGAAGTCTTTTGGTCGCACCCAGGTGCTGAATGATATCTCGCTGGATATCCCTTCCGGACAAATGGTGGCGCTGCTGGGGCCGTCTGGCTCGGGTAAAACCACGCTGCTGCGCATTATCGCCGGGCTTGAGCATCAGACCAGCGGGCATATCCGCTTCCACGGCACCGACGTGAGCCGTCTGCATGCCCGCGACCGTAAGGTGGGGTTTGTGTTCCAGCACTACGCGCTGTTCCGCCACATGACCGTGTTTGACAATATCGCCTTTGGCCTGACCGTGCTGCCGCGTCGTGAACGCCCGGATGCGGCAACCATTAAGGCGAAAGTGACCAAACTGCTTGAGATGGTACAGCTGGCTCACCTGGCGGACCGTTTCCCGGCGCAGCTGTCCGGCGGGCAGAAACAGCGCGTGGCGCTGGCGCGTGCGTTAGCTGTTGAACCGCAAATTCTGCTGCTGGATGAACCCTTCGGCGCGCTGGATGCGCAGGTGCGTAAAGAGCTGCGTCGCTGGCTGCGTCAGCTCCATGAAGAGCTGAAGTTTACCAGCGTGTTCGTGACCCACGATCAGGAAGAGGCGATGGAAGTCGCGGATCGCGTGGTGGTCATGAGCCAGGGCAACATTGAACAGGTTGACGAGCCAGAACAGCTGTGGCGTGAACCGGCGACCCGCTTCGTGCTGGAATTTATGGGCGAGGTCAACCGTCTGCAGGGCACCATTCGCGGCGGTCAATTCCATGTAGGGGCGCACCGCTGGCCGCTGGGCTATACCTCCGCGCACCAGGGCCCGGTTGATCTGTTCCTGCGCCCGTGGGAAGTGGACGTAAGCCGCCGAACCAGCCTGGATTCACCGCTGCCGGTACAGGTGCTGGAAGCGAGCCCTAAAGGACACTACACCCAACTGGTGGTACAACCGCTGGGCTGGTATACCGAGCCGCTGACCGTCGTGATGCGCGACGACGTTCCGCCGCACCGCGGAGAGCGGCTGTTTGTCGGTCTGCAGCATGCCCGTATTTATCACGGAAATGAGCGCATCGAGAAACGCGAGGATATTGCTCTGGCGGAGTCAGCCTGATAGGTTATTAGGATGTTTATCGCCCGGTGGCGCTGCGCTGACCGGGCCTACAGCTAAAACTGCGTCTTGTAGGCCGGGATCGCTGCGCGCCACCCGGCTTTTTTATTGAGTAAAAATCGTGAATACACTCGAACACACCATCGGCAATACCCCTCTGGTCAAACTTCAGCGCATGGGGCCGGCTAACGGCAGCGAAATCTGGGTCAAACTTGAAGGCAATAACCCGGCCGGGTCGGTAAAAGATCGTGCGGCGCTGTCGATGATTGTCCAGGCCGAAAAGCGCGGTGAAATCAAACCCGGCGATGTGTTGATCGAAGCCACCAGCGGCAACACCGGTATCGCTCTGGCGATGATTGCGGCGCTGAAAGGCTACCGTATGAAGCTGCTGATGCCGGACAACATGAGCCAGGAGCGACGCGCCGCGATGCGTGCCTACGGGGCCGAACTGATTCTCGTCACCAAAGAGCAGGGAATGGAAGGCGCGCGCGATTTAGCATTAGCCATGGCTGAGCGCGGCGAGGGTAAACTGCTCGATCAGTTCAATAACCCGGACAACCCTTACGCCCACTACACCACCACCGGCCCGGAAATCTGGCAGCAGACCGACGGACGGATCACCCATTTTGTCTCCAGCATGGGTACCACCGGCACCATTACCGGCGTGTCGCGTTTTCTGCGCGAGCAGGCGAAAGCCGTTACCATCGTTGGGCTGCAGCCGGAAGAGGGGAGCAGCATTCCGGGCATTCGCCGCTGGCCTGCGGAATATATGCCGGGCATTTTTAATGCGCAGCTGGTGGATCAGGTGCTGGATATTCATCAGCGCGAGGCGGAGAATACCATGCGTGAACTGGCCGTGCGTGAAGGTATCTTCTGTGGGGTCAGTTCGGGGGGCGCGGTGGCAGGCGCGATTCGGGTAGCGCAGGAGAATCCCGGTGCCGTTGTGGTGGCGATTATCTGCGACCGCGGCGATCGCTATCTGTCGACCGGCGTTTTTGGTGAAGAGAGTTATTCGCAGGGGGCGGGAATTTAAACGTCATGGAGATGATTCTATTCCGGGATAACACCCGGGCGCAGCAAACCGACATTGTCGCGGTGCAGTCGCAGGTGGTTTACGGCAGCGTCGGGAACAGTATCGCGGTACCGAATATTCGTACCCACAGGCTGAACGTCACCGCCGTACCGACGGTGCTGTTTAGTAACACACCGCACTATGACACCTTCTACGGCGGGGTGATCCCCGATGAGTGGTTCAGCGGCTATCTGAAGGCGCTGGAAGAGCGCGAGATCCTGCGCGAGCTTAAAGCGGTTACTACCGGCTATATGGGCAGCGCCAGCCAGATTGCCCTGCTGGCGCAGTGGCTGAAGGCGGTTAAAGCACAGCATCCAGACCTGCTGGTGCTGGTCGACCCGGTTATCGGCGATATCGACAGCGGGATGTACGTAAAGCCCGATATTCCCGAAGCGTATAGGGAGCACCTGCTGCCGCTGGCGCAGGGGATTACGCCAAACGTCTACGAACTGGAAGTCTTAAGCGGCAAACCGTGTCGTACACCGGAAAGCGCGATTTCAGCAGCGCAGGGATTGCTCTCCGACACACTGAAATGGGTGGCCATCACCAGCGCGCCGGTGGCTGACGATCCGCAAAACATCCACGTGGTGCTGGTTACGCGTGAGGGGATTACCGTCAGCGCGCATCCGCGCGTGGAAACCGATCTAAAAGGAACGGGCGATCTGTTCTGCTCGGAACTGGTGAGCGGCATTGTTGAGGGAAAAACCGTTGCCGATGCCATCCGTATGGCCGGCGATCGGGTGACTGACGTGATGCTGTATACGCAGTCGAAAGGGTATGACGAACTCATCCTCCCCGCATAAACAAAAATGGCGCCCGAAGGCGCCATTTTACTGTGCGGCAAGAATTACTTCTTGATGCGGATAACCGGGGTTTCACCCACGGTGACGCTGCCAGACAGTTTGATCAGTTCTTTGATTTCGTCCATGTTGGAAATAACAACCGGCGTCAGGGTAGACTTGGCTTTTTCTTCCAGCAGTGGCAGATCGAATTCAATGACCGGGTCGCCAACTTTCACACGCTGGCCTTCTTCCGCGATACGTTTGAAGCCTTCGCCTTTCAGTTCAACGGTGTCGATACCGAAGTGAACGAACAGTTCGATACCGCTATCAGATTCGATAGAGAACGCATGGTTGGTTTCAAAAATTTTACCGATGGTGCCGTCAACTGGAGCAACCATTTTGTTGCCAGTTGGTTTGATAGCAATGCCATCACCAACGATTTTCTCAGCAAACACTACATCCGGCACGTCTTCGATGTTGACGATCTCGCCGGAGAGCGGAGCAACAATCTCGATAGTTCCGGAGTCTTTCTTATCATCAGAAACCAGAGATTTCAGTTTATCGAACAAACCCATGATCTTCTCCTAAGCAGTAATTTGGGCCGCATCTCGTGGATTAGCAGATTGTTTTTTCTTCAATGAACTTGTTAACCAGCGTCATTAACTCGTCCGTTGTCGGTTGAGCAAGAGCCTGCTCTGCTAACACCTTCGCATCTTCGAAGTTCGTGTTACGGATAATCTTCTTAATGCGCGGGATGGAAATGGCGCTCATAGAGAATTCGTCCAGACCCATACCCAGCAACAGAAGTGTAGCACGTTCGTCGCCTGCAAGCTCACCACACATGCCAGTCCATTTACCTTCTGCATGAGAAGCATCAATAACTTGCTTGATCAAGTTCAGTACGGACGGTGACATTGGCTGGTAGAGATGTGAAATCATATCATTACCACGGTCAACTGCCAGGGTGTACTGCGTTAAATCATTGGTGCCGATACTAAAGAAATCAACTTCTTTGGCTAAATGACGCGCAATCGTTGCCGCCGCTGGTGTTTCCACCATCACGCCGATCTCAATTGACTCGTCAAACGCTTTACCTTCGTCACGCAGTTCCTGTTTGTAGATTTCGATCTCTTTCTTCAGTGCACGCACTTCTTCAACAGAGATGATCATCGGGAACATAATGCGCAGCTTACCGAAAGCGGAGGCACGCAGGATCGCACGAACCTGATCGCGCAGGATCTCTTTACGATCCATGGCGATACGTACTGCACGCCAGCCCAGGAACGGGTTCTCTTCTTTCGGGAAGTTCATGTACGGCAGCTCTTTGTCGCCACCGATGTCCATGGTACGGACGATAACGGCCTGAGAGCCACAGGCTTCAGCCACCGCTTTGTACGCTGCGAACTGCTCTTCTTCAGTCGGCAGGGCGTCACGGTCCATGAACAGGAATTCAGTACGATAGAGACCTACGCCTTCCGCACCGTTACGCTCAGCGCCATCAACGTCGCGGACGGTACCGATGTTTGCGCACACTTCTACCTGATGGCCGTCCAGGGTAATGGCTGGCAGGTCTTTCAGCTTAGCGAGTTCCGCTTTTTCAGTCGCAACCTGCTCCTGAATTGCGCGCAGTTTCTCGATCTCTTCGTTAGTTGGGTTGACGTAAACCAGATTGTTTACGGCATCCAGAATCAGATAGTCACCGTTTTTCACCTGAGAGGTGACGCTACCGGTACCCACGATAGCAGGCAGTTCAAGAGAACGTGCCATGATAGAGGTGTGGGAGGTACGGCCGCCCGCATCGGTGATGAAACCGAGGACCTTTTTCAGGTTCAGCTGTGCGGTTTCAGACGGGGTGAGGTCAGCGGCAACCAGGATCACTTCATCCTGAATCGCGCTCAGGTCGATAATGGCCAGGCCCAGGATGTTGCGCAGCAGGCGCTTACCGATGTCACGTACATCAGCCGCACGCTCTTTCAGGTATTCATCATCCAGTTCTTCCAGGGCAGTTGCCTGACCTTCGATAACTTCATGGGCAGCCGCGTCGGCCGTCATGCCTTTATCTTTAATCAGGGCTATGATTTCCTGCTCCAGCTCCTCATCTTCGAGCAGCATGATGTGCCCTTCGAAGATGGCTTCTTTTTCTTCACCGAAAGTTTCGCCAGCTTTAGTTTTGATTGCTTCCAGTTGCGCAGATGCCTTGGCACGACCGCTCAGAAAACGTTCAACTTCCTGATCAACCTTGTCGGCAGAAATTTTTTTCCGGTCGATGACGATCTCGTCTTCTTTCAGCAGCAGTGCTTTGCCGAAAGCGATACCCGGGGATGCTAAAATGCCTGAAATCATAACCCTACCTTACTTGTGACTGATATTTAAAAGAACCCGGAAACTTACTCGAGCTCAGCCATCAGTTTTACCAGATGCTCAACTGCTTTCTGCTCGTCTTCACCTTCCGCAGAGATGGTGACTACGGTGCCCTGAGTCAGGCCCAGAGTCTGCAGTTTGAACAGGCTTTTTGCGCTGGCGCTTTTGCCGTTGGAAGTCACAGTGATTTCAGAAGTGAAGCCTTTCGCTTCTTTAACAAACTGAGCAGCAGGGCGGGTGTGCAGACCGTTCGGAGCGGTAATGGTAACTTCTTGCTGGAACATTGTATTTCCCCAACTTATAGGTTTAGTGTTGTGGAACTAAAGTCTAGCCTGGCGACTGAACTTTAGCCTGTATTGTTAGCGCTGACGTTTCGATCGTCATTAAACATTATGCAGCGAAAGCAAGACTTGAACCAAATCATAAAATCGATTCAGCAAGGCTATTTCGTTCACTGATTAATTTCACGCATCAAAATAATTGCTGGTTTAAATACCAGACCCTACGGGGTGAAGCAATGCCAGGAGGGGTAAAAGTTTGAAGCAGGCCACAAAAAAGCACCTGAAAAGGTGCTTTTTTACGCGTTATTAACATGCTGGCATTACTGTTGCAGCTCTTTTTCCGTGAAGAGATCGGCAAACAGTGCGGTGCTCAAGTAACGCTCACCCGAAGAAGGAAGGATAACCACAATATTCTTGTTGGTAAAGGCTTCGTCTTCCTGAAGTTTGAGCGCTGCCGCAACGGCCGCACCGGAAGAGATACCCGCCAGAATACCCTCTTCATCCATCAGGCGACGCGCAGTAGAGATGGCTTCTTCGTTAGTGATGGTCACCACTTTATCAATAAGCTTCAGATCAAGGTTGCCCGGAATGAAGCCTGCGCCAATACCCTGGATTTTATGCGGGCCTGGTTTAAGCTCTTCGCCCGCCAGCGCCTGGGTGATAACCGGGGAGTCAGTGGGTTCAACCGCAACGGTGATCAGGTCTTTTTTACCTTTTGTGCCTTTAATATAGCGCGACACGCCGGTCAGCGTACCGCCGGTACCCACGCCGGAGATAAAGACATCTACCTGGCCGTCCGTATCTTCCCAGATTTCCGGACCGGTGGTCTTTTCGTGAATTTCCGGGTTCGCCGGGTTGCTGAACTGCTGAAGCAGCAGGTATTTCGCCGGATCGCTGGCCACGATCTCTTCGGCTTTCTGAATGGCACCTTTCATGCCTTTCGCGCCTTCAGTCAGGACCAGGTTCGCGCCCAGCGCTTTGAGCAGCTTGCGACGCTCAATGCTCATGGTTTCAGGCATGGTCAGCGTCAGTTTATAGCCACGTGCCGCCGCCACATAGGCCAGTGCGATACCGGTGTTGCCGCTGGTCGGTTCCACCAGCTCAACGCCAGGCTTCAGTACGCCACGTTTTTCAGCATCCCAAATCATGTTTGCACCGATACGGCATTTTACGCTGAAGCTCGGGTTACGAGATTCGACCTTCGCCAGAATGCGTCCATTACCGATACGGTTCAGTCGAACCAGGGGCGTATGACCGATAGTCAGCGAGTTGTCTTCATAAATCTTACTCATGGCCTGTCCTTAACTGTATGAAATTGGGATACCGACCCAGCATACCTGTTGAGCAGGTAGGGGGAAGTAAGGAATTCGCATATCTATATACTGCAAGGAAATAATGGGGATCAGTATGGAATAAGGGGCGGCATAAGCCACCCCTGCTTTACACATTTTTGCATTATTTCCATAACGCGTGCTTAGCACGGTAGCAATCCACCCACATCGCCGTCGCGCCACATACCGCCACCGGCATAATGAACAGATTGAGGAAGGGGATCATCGTGAACAGGCTGGTCAGGGCGCCGAACTGCATATTAGCGACCTTACGGGTGCGCAGGGCGGTGCGCATCTCTTTAAACGGCACCTTATGGTTATCGAACGGGTAATCGCAGTATTGAATAGCCAGCATCCAGGCGCTGAAGAGGAACCACAGCACCGGCGCTACCGTCTGGCCAATGCCGGGCACAAAATAGAGGATAAGCAGCACAATCGCCCGGGGCAGGTACCAGACAAATTTCTGCCACTCGCGCTTCATGATACGGGGAAGATCTTTCATGATCCCCAGTATGCCGGTATCCGGTGGCGTCGCTCCGGTCAGGCGTGCTTCCAGCTGTTCCGCCAGCAGGCCGTTAAACGGGGCGGCTATCCAGTTCGCAATCGTTGAGAAGAAGTACCCAAACACCAGCAGCACGGAGATCACCGCCACCGGCCAGAGCAGGTAGTTAAGCCACTGCAGCCAGTCTGGCACATGGCTCATCAGCGACGGGATCCAGCTCTCCAGCTTTGTGAACAGCCACCAGAACGCACCGCCCATCAGAATAATGTTGATGAACAGCGGCAGAATGACGAAGCGTCGAATACCCGGCAGGGAGACCAGTTTCCAGCCCTGAGAAAAATACCAGACACCGCTGCGCGGGGGAGAAGAAGATGTTGAAACCATAACCAGGCTGTACTCCTTTTTTCACAACCAGTGGAATTGCCTGCCTATATTATCCACTTACGGACCAATGACCAGTTCGGAAATGTTCGAAAAACCAGCAAAAAGCACGATTTCCTTCATCTTTATGCTGCGAATGCTCTGCACGCACTTGCACTTGACGTAAACGGCAAATACTCTTAGTGAGTAAATGTTTGCCGTGGTGGCAAGGTGTTAGAACAACAGAGAATATAATGATGCAGGATTTGCGTCTGATATTAATCATTGTTGGCGCGATCGCCATAATCGCTTTACTGGTACATGGTTTCTGGACCAGCCGTAAAGAGCGTTCCTCTATGTTTCGCGATCGCCCACTGAAGCGCATGAAGTCCAGTCGTGACGACGATGACAGTGAAGATGACATCGATGGCATCGACGACGACGGCGTGGGTGAAGTTCGTGTTCATCGGGTCAATACTGCGCCCGGCGCGGCTCATGGGGAGCATGAAGCCCCCCGTCCAGCGCAGCACCAGTATCAACCGCCGTATGCTTCTGCTCAGCCGCGCCAGCACGCGCCGCAGCCGGTAGAAGAGCCGGTGCGCCAGCCGCCGCAACAGCCTGTCCATCAGCAGCCTGCTGCACCGCAGCCGGTTCAACAGCAGCCTGTGCAGCAGCCCGTGCAACAACAGCCTGCACAGCCGGTACAACAGCCGCAGCAGCCTGTTCATGTGCAGCCTGCACCGCAGCCTGCCCCGGCCCCGCACGTTGAGCCTGAGCCTGTTGCAGAGCCTGAACCGGTTGTTGAAAAACCGCAGCGTAAAGAAGCGGTGATCATCATGAACGTGGCCGCACATCAGGGCAGCCATCTCAACGGTGATGTGCTGCTTAACAGTATTCAACAGGCAGGTTTCAAGTTTGGTGATATGAATATTTTCCATCGCCATCTGAGTCCTGACGGTAGCGGCCCGGCGCTGTTCAGCCTGGCCAATATGGTCAACCCTGGCACTTTTGATCCGGAAATGACCGGTGATTTCGTGACCCCGGGCGTCACTATCTTTATGCAGGTGCCGTCCTACGGTGATGAACTGCAAAACTTTAAGCTGATGCTGCAGTCCGCTCAGCATATCGCCGACGAAGTCGGTGGTGTGGTACTCGACGACCAGCGTCGCATGATGACGCCGCAGAAACTGCGCGAGTATCAGGACCGCATCCGCGAAGTGAAGGAAGCCAACGCGTAATCGTCGCGTTTACTTCAACTCCTCCTCAACCCCCGCATGTCGGGGGTTTTTTCTCATTGATGGTGTGATATGGACTCAATCGAACAACAACTCACTGAACTGCGAACCACGCTTCGCCATCATGAATATCTCTATCATGTTATGGACGCGCCGGAAGTCCCGGATGCCGAGTATGACCGCCTGATGCGCGAGCTGCGTGAATTAGAGGCGCAGCACCCGGAACTTATCACCCCTGATTCCCCCACCCAGCGCGTTGGCGCCGAGCCGCTGGGGGCATTCAGCCAGGTACGTCATGAAGTACCGATGCTGTCGCTGGATAACGTCTTCGATGAAGAGAGCTTCCTGGCGTTTAACAAGCGCGTACAGGATCGCCTGAAAAGCAACGACTCTCTGACCTGGTGCTGTGAGCTGAAGCTGGATGGCCTGGCAGTCAGCCTTCTCTACGAAAACGGCGTACTGGTGCGTGCTGCGACCCGAGGGGATGGCACCACGGGGGAAGACATTACCACCAACGTGCGAACCATTCGCGCGATCCCGCTGAAGCTGCAGGGTGACAACATTCCAGCGCGTCTGGAAGTGCGTGGCGAAGTGTTCCTCCCGCAGGCGGGCTTCGAGAAAATCAACGAGGAAGCGCGCCGCACCGGTGGGAAGGTGTTTGCAAACCCGCGTAATGCGGCGGCAGGCTCCCTGCGTCAGCTGGATCCGCGCATCACCGCGAAGCGACCGCTTACTTTCTTCTGCTACGGTGTCGGTATTCTGGAAGGCGGCGAGTTGCCGGATACGCATCTCGGCCGTCTGCTGCAGTTTAAGGCATGGGGGCTGCCGGTAAGCAACCGCGTCCAGCTTTGCGACTCACCGGAGGCGGTGCTTGCGTTCTATCACAAGGTTGAAGAGGACCGTCCGACACTCGGTTTCGACATTGATGGTGTGGTCATTAAGGTAAACTCGCTGGCGCTGCAGGAGCAGCTGGGCTTTGTGGCGCGTGCGCCGCGCTGGGCGGTGGCGTTTAAGTTCCCGGCCCAGGAGCAGATGACCTTTGTGCGCGACGTGGAGTTCCAGGTAGGACGGACGGGCGCCATCACCCCTGTCGCGCGTCTGGAGCCCGTGCAGGTTGCGGGTGTGCTGGTGAGTAACGCCACGCTGCATAATGCCGATGAGATCGAGCGCCTTGGTCTGCGTATCGGTGACAAAGTGGTGATCCGCCGCGCGGGCGATGTGATTCCGCAGGTGGTTAACGTCGTTGAGTCAGAACGTCCTGACGATACGCGCGAAGTTGTCTTCCCGACCCATTGCCCGGTGTGTGGCTCTGACGTTGAGCGTGTGGAAGGTGAAGCGGTGGCGCGCTGCACGGGCGGTTTAATCTGTGGCGCGCAGCGTAAAGAGTCACTGAAGCACTTTGTCTCCCGTCGGGCGATGGACGTCGACGGCATGGGCGACAAGATTATCGACCAGCTGGTTGAGAAAGAGTATGTCCATACCCCCGCGGATCTCTTCAAACTGACCGCGGGCAAGCTGACAGGTCTTGACCGCATGGGGCCAAAGTCGGCCCAAAATGTGGTTAACGCCCTGGAAGCGGCTAAAGAGACCACCTTCGCCCGTTTCCTTTATGCGCTCGGCATTCGTGAAGTGGGTGAAGCGACGGCAGCAGGGCTGGCGGCGTATTTTGGTACGCTGGAGGCGCTGGAAAACGCGAGCATCGACGAACTGCAGAAAGTTCCGGATGTCGGCATCGTTGTCGCCACGCATGTCTTTAACTTCTTTGCTGAAGAGAGCAACCGCGAGGTCATCGGCAAACTGCTGGCAGAGGGCATCAAATGGCCTGCGCCGGTCGTCGTCAACGCCGAAGAGATCGACAGCCCGTTCGCCGGTAAAACGGTGGTGCTGACCGGCAGCCTGAGCCAGCTATCCCGTGATGATGCAAAGGCACGTCTGGTCGCGCTGGGAGCTAAAGTGGCGGGCAGCGTGTCGAAGAAAACCGACCTGGTGATCGCCGGGGAAGCCGCCGGTTCCAAGCTGGCAAAAGCCCAGGAGCTGGGGATTGAAGTTATCGACGAAGCGGAAATGATGCGTCTGTTAGGAGAGTAAGGTGGAGAAAGAGCAGCTCGTCGAGATCGCTAATACGGAGATGCCGTTCGGTAAATATAAGGGCCGCAGGCTGATTGACCTGCCGGAGGAGTATCTCCTGTGGTTTGCCCGCAAGGATGAATTCCCGGCCGGGCGACTGGGCGAGCTGATGGCTATCACGTTACTGATCAAAACGGAGGGGCTGACCCAGCTGGTCCAGCCCCTGAAACGTCCTTAAGCCTTCGCGGCGCGGGTCTCTTCCTGCGCCAGTTTTTCCGTCTGGCGCTTATAGCGACGCGCCAGCACCGCGCAGACCATCAGCTGGATCTGATGGAAAATCATCAGCGGTAGCACCATCATCCCAATCACCGAGGTCGGGAACAGAATGTTGGCCATCGGGATACCGTTTGCCAGGCTCTTCTTCGAACCGCAGAAGACAATGGTGATCTCATCCGCTTTGTTGAATCCGCACTTGCGTGCCACAAAGACGTTCACGGCAATCACAATCGCCAGCAGGATGAGGCTGACCACCACGATAAACAGCAGAGAGCCTGCGCCCACCTTGTGCCAGATCCCGTTCACGACCGCTTCACTGAAGGCGGAATAGACCACCAGCAGAATCGACGACTGATCGGTTTTTGAAATCCATTTCTTGTGCTTTGCCACAAACGCGCCGGTCCACGGTCGGGAGAGATGGCCCAGCACAAACGGCAGCAGCAATTGCAGACAGATTTTGCCCACCTGCTCAAGGTTACCTTCCGCGCCGTGCATGTTCATCAGCAGGCCGACCAGCAGTGGGGAGACGAAAATCCCCAGCAGACTGGATGCCGATGCCGAGCAGACGGCGGCCGCTACGTTCCCTCCCGCCAGAGAGGTAAACGCAATGGCGGACTGCACGGTGGCCGGCAAAATACACAGATACAGGAAACCGGTGTAGAGCGCAGGGTCGACATTAACCGGCGCCCACCAGGCAAACAGCACGCCGAGGATCGGGAAAAGAATAAAGGTGCTGCACATCACCCACAGATGCAGTCGCCAGTGGCTCCCGCCGGCGATAATGGCTTCGCGGGAGAGTTTCGCCCCATGCATAAAGAACAGCAGGGCGATGGCGGCCGTGGTTAGCCCTTCAAAGAACGGGACGAATCCCCCGCGAGCGGGAAAGAAAGAGGCCAGTAATACGGTAACGACCAGGGTAAGCGTAAACGGATCAACAATACGAAATAGTTTCATAATGACTCCTGAAAACAGATGTCGCTATTGTGCTTTTTTCCATTTGAGAAATAAAATTGATTTATTGCATCCATTCATGAACTAAACAGATGAATTACTCGTTACGCCAGCTTCGTATTTTCGTTACCGTCGCGCATGCCCGCAGCTTTAGTCGGGCAGGGGAGATGATTGGCCTGAGCCAGTCGGCGGTCAGCCACAGTGTGAAAGAGCTGGAGAATCAGACCGGCGT
Organism: Enterobacter sp. BIDMC92; assembly: GCF_001030225.1. NCBI lineage: Bacteria > Pseudomonadati > Pseudomonadota > Gammaproteobacteria > Enterobacterales > Enterobacteriaceae > Enterobacter > Enterobacter sp. BIDMC92. Next base: position 3,431,437 of record NZ_KQ087598.1, on the reverse strand, counting down.
GAGGCTGCTTGACCGTACCACGCGCGAGGTTGTCCTGACCGAAGCGGGGCAACAGCTGGCTTTGCGCCTCGAACGGCTGCTGGATGAACTGAACAGCACGCTCAGAGACGTCGGGAGACTGGGGCAGCAGCTTTCGGGTACGGTGCGGGTCGCAGCCAGCCAGACAATTTCTGCACACCTTATCCCGCAATGTATCGCAGAGGGCAACCAGCGTTATCCGGATATCGATTTTGTGTTGCATGACAGGCCGCAGCAGTGGGTGCTGGAAAGCATCCGCCAGGGAGATGTGGATTTCGGTATTGTTATCGATCCCGGCCAGGTGAGCGATCTGACGTGTGAGAGCGTGCTTTCAGAGCCTTTTTTACTGCTCTGTCGGTACGACGATCCGCTGGCAATCTTGCCGGAGGTCAGTTGGCAGCGCCTGCAGGGCGCAAATCTGGTATTACAGGACTATGCCTCGGGCAGCCGTCCGTTGATTGACTCCGCGCTGGTGAATCAGGGCGTAACGGCAACGATCGTACAGGAAATTGGTCACCCGGCGACGCTGTTTCCGATGGTGGAAGCCGGAATCGGGATCAGCGTGTTGCCGGCTCTGGCGCTTCCCCTGCCGCAGGGAAGCCGGCTGGCCGTGAAGCGACTCACGCCCGTTGTGGAGAGAAAGCTGATGCTGGTCCGGCGAAAAAATCGTTCCCTCTCGGGTGCCGCCCAGGCCATCTGGGAAGTGGTGCGTATCCAGGCACAGCGATTAACCGAGGCCCGCATACGCGACCCACTGTTTAACGCATCAGAAGATTAGATGTAGATATCGATCTGATGCGAGTCTGACGGACTGTTCACACCTTCCACTTTGCCGAGCTTTTGATCCTGTTTCTTCTGCGCCTCTTCCGCCTGCTGGCGCTGCAGCGCGGCGAGCTGCGCCTGCAGCACTTTGATCTGGGTCTGAATCAGTTCCTGCTGCTTTTTCTTCTCATCCGTGCTGCCGGGGCTGTTCGCCAGCTCTTTTAACTGCTGAGTCAGCTTTTTGATCTTATCGAGAATGCGGCTGATTTGCGCGGCGATATCGTTACTGCTGGAAGTACCGCTCCCGCCGCTGGTCTGAATAGGTTGGGTTGAAGCCTGAATGGTCGTCATACTTTTTCCTCGCGTTATAAAACAGAGGTATCGGCACCGACGGGATTAGCTTGAGGAAAACTGCCATATCTGGCAGGGAGTTACATTGCGTATGTCGGTTCGGTATTGAGCGGTATAACCGTAGATTATTTCTCGGTGGACGGGGTGAAAGAGTGGCAGACGATCTGGCTGGTGTTTGCAACCTACGCGCTGGCGCTCGCGGTGGTGTTTTATTTCAGTTTTAACTATCGCCATACCTGTAAAAATAGCGAGATGCGTACAGTTGCGCACTCAATTTCCCCTGTGGAGGGTGAAAGGCCTTAAGGCAGGCGCATCAATGTTATCGCCAGGATATGTTTTGATGGAACGCGTCTATCGTACCGATCTCAAGTTGCTGCGCTACTTTCTGGCCGTGGCGGAGGAACTACATTTTGGACGGGCTGCGGCCCGTCTCAATATGTCTCAGCCGCCGCTCAGCTTGCATATTAAAGAACTGGAAAGCCAGCTGGGCACGTTACTGTTCATTCGCCACTCGCGAAGTGTCGCCCTGACACATGCCGGTAAAGTGCTGATGGAAGAGTCGCGCCGGTTGCTCGCCAGCGCAAACCAGGCGTTGGCTCGCGTCGAGCAAATTGGCCGGGGGGAGTTTGGGCGCATTGAGCTGGGGATTTTCGGCACTGCGATGTGGAGCGAGGTGCGCACGGTAATACACGCTTTTTTAAAAGCGCATCCGAATGTAGATGTCGTGTTTCGTGAAAAATCCCCGGTCATGCAGATGGCGCTGCTTGAGCGGCGGGAGCTGGACGTGGGCATCTGGCGAATGGCAACCGAACCCACCGCGGGGTTAACCAGCGTGCGGTTGTATGACGCCGCTTTTCTGGTGGCGATGCCGGAAGATCACCGTCTGGTGAGCGAATCAGCAATTGCGCTCTCAGCATTGCAGGACGAGTATTTTGTCACGATGCCTTCTGCGCATTCTGATTGGGCATTTTTACATCGCGTCTGCCAGCAGGCCGGGTTTTCGCCGCTGATGAAGGAGCGTATACCGGCCGATTTGTATGTGGTGTATGACGAGAAGCAGGCGACGCCTGCGGTGAAGACATTGATTGCGACGTTGACGGCTGGCTGAGGGGATAAAACGCTTTTTATCTTCTTATTGAAAATATGTATAAGAAATCCCTGATTATGGAAATGTTGAAATTACAGGTTCGGATCATCATAAAATTGCTGTAATAATTATTAGGTATATTAAATAGTTTAATATCATTAACTGAATTGTCATAAAACTGTCATAAAGAGCTTTCTTATACAAGGAGTTATTTATGACAGGTTCACGCGTTATTGCTACTATCGGCCCGGCTTCAGACAATACTGACACGTTACTTAAATTACGCAAAGCAGGCATGTCCGTTGCTCGATTAAATGGTTCTCATAATACCCCCGAATGGCATGCAGAAACGGTTAAGCTTCTGCGTAACACCGTTCCTGATGTTCCTGTACTGCTGGATATTCCTGGAAGGAAAATTCGGACACTCCAGTTGGCTCATGAACCTTCGTTCAAAAGTGGCGATACAATAATACTGACAACAGATACCCGCCATGACGGTACAGAAAAAATTCCCGTCGGATTTGATCGGCTTCATGAGAAATTATCCGTCGGCGACGGCGTTTTCGCAGATGACGGAACGCTTTCATTTGTTGTTGACAACATTCAGGGAAGAGATATTTATTTGCGGGCTAATATGGATGGCAAATTAAGGAGTCGTAAGGGAATAAATGTTCCTGGTATCGACCTTGGGCAGTCTTTGGTAACAGATAAAGATCGAGCAATGATTGAATTTGCTAAATCAATCGGTGTTGATTATATCGGAATCAGTTTTGTTGAAAGCCGGGAGCATATTGAAGCCATTCGTGATCTGATTGCTGCACCCGTTCCGCGTATCGTGGCAAAAGTAGAAAACCGTGGGGGGATTACTCATCTTGCTGAAATTGTAGATTCGGCAGATGTGATTATGATTGACCGTGGCGATCTTGCCGTTGAAACATCCATTGATCATGTGGCCCTTTATCAGAAAAAAATCCTCCGTGAAGCGGCTCGCGCAGGTAAGCCCACCATTGTTGCGACTGAAATGCTCCACAGCATGATTGAAAATCCTTTACCAACAAAAGCGGAAGTCAGCGATATCACTAATGCTATATTGGATGGCGCTTCAGCTGTTATGCTTTCCGGTGAAACGGCTGTGGGTCGCTATCCGGTTGAGGCTGTTGATCGGATCAGTCGTATTGCGACACTCGCGGCTACGGGGCGCCACTCACCTTATCATACCGTCAAAGAGCCAACAGACAGCGATCTCAGACATACCATTCGTGCGCTTGCAAAGGCTTTACCGCTGACTCGCCTGGTCGTCCTTTCCCGTACGGGTTACGCCGTGCGCATTGCTGCTATGTCTGATGCCGGATTGCCTGTATTAGCCATAGGAACACATCCAGAATTGACACGTAGCTGGAATCTACTTCCGAATGTGACCAGCGTGTATATTAAAAACGAGGATGAAATATCACTACAGGGCGAAGATCAACTTTTGAGAAAATTAACCCATAGTGGATATCTTCTTGAAGATGATTATGTCGTGATTATCTCTGCTCAACAGGACAGTAATAGCCTTAATGGAAATGTAATTCACACTCTTAATGTAAAAGCCTGGCTTCAGCATCAGTTGATAAAACGCAATGAAGCAGAGGTGGCATAAATGGAACACGAATATCTCTTCTTGCCTGTTATTATGCTGTTTTCAGTGGTTCAATCTATCTTTGGCATGGGTATTCTGGTCTTTGGGACACCAGCACTTCTCCTGCTAGGGTATGATTTTTCGTCTGTCCTGGGCCTGCTTTTGCCTTCATCGGTCCTGATTTCATTGACTCAGTTATATACTGGTCGTGGATGGCGTGTAGACAGGAAAGAAATTTTAAATATGGCCTTGTGTGCGGCTGCTGTGATTATCTTTCTGAGTGTCATTATTACTTCAGGTGGAAAGTTTAATTTTGACTTCATTATTGGTCTGGTACTCATATTTTCTGCAGTAGTGAGATTGAGTACAAATTTTAGACAGTTTATCAGTGCCAGGCTTATTAAATATCAGCGCCTTTATGTGCTAGTGATGGGGGCTTTGCATGGGGTAACAAATATGGGTGGGGCATTATTGGCTCTCTATGCCTCAACCATTCAAAACGAAAAGACAGCCATACGCGCAGAAGTCTCACGCTATTATCTGATGTTTGGCATAATACAATTGCTTACGCTTACTATCCTGAAACCACATTCTCTGAGTCTCTCCGGCTTTATGGCCGCACCATTTGCACTATTTGTTTACTGGGGAGTAGGGAACGTACTTTTCCGTCGCGCTAGCCCATCCGTATATGAAGGTCTGCTGACAGCCTTTATTGCGGTATATGGCATTCTGGTGCTAACGAAGGGATATATCTGACGACCATGATTACGACTCTGCTCGCTCTTATTCCTGTCATGTTTCTGATTGCCCTGGGCTATATGCTGCGCTCGCGCAATTTTATTGATATGCAATTTTGGTTGCCCTGTGAGAAGCTCAATTACTTTTGGCTGTTCCCTGCGCTAATGTTCTCCCAGGTTGCCTCGGCTGACCTGGGGGAATTTCCGGTCAAGCCTATCGCATGGTCTATCCTTGGGGCAGTGCTGCTGGCAGCACTGTCTCTTTGGATCTGGCGGGGATTAAGCAGACAGTCAGGTCCTGTATTTTCCTCTGTCATTCAGGGAGCATTACGGCCGAATACCTATATTGGGGTGGCGGCAGCGGCAGCAACCTATGGCACTACCGGGTTGGCAGTCACGTCGATTAGTATCGCTGTAGCGATTCCTCTTTTGAATGTGGCATCCATTATTGTACTGATGTATTACGGTCAGGGTTCGAAACCCGCGCAGGCACAAATCATCAGGGCGCTGGTACGTAACCCTGTCATAATTTCGGTGCTTGCTGGGCTGCTTTTTAATGTCGCGAGTTTGCATTTACCGCAGATTGTATCCGACATTTTGCATATTCTGGGAGGTGCTTCTCTGCCTCTGGGGCTACTGGCTGTAAGTGCCGGGCTGGATCTGAAAGCGGCCCGTGCTTCTCACGGTGCCGTGTTGCAGTCGACAATCGTTAAGCTTCTTTTTGTTCCTCTGGTGACACTACTCATTGGTATATGGTCAGGAATAAGTGGTCCTGTACTGGCAACTGTCGTACTCTTCAACGCTCTTCCTTGTACTCCCTCTGCCTACATCATGTCCAAACTGCTTGGTGGAGATTACCGCCTCTCAGCAGGCATTATTTCTGTTCAGACGGTACTGGCTGCGGTAACGATTCCGGCAATTCTTTTTCTGACCACGTTGTCACCGAGCTGAGTGGCGTGTGCTGTTCATACTGCGCCCAGCTCTCTACGAACCATGCATCGCTTCCCTGCTGCTGACACAGCAGGGCAAGTCCTTCATCGCATAGCGCGCGGGCTTGTGCATACAGGATTTGATCTCCGGCTGTGAGGACACTGAGCAACCTTTTCATCTCTAAAATATATTCGCAGGCAAAAATCGGGTCGCGCGCCACAACATCTCTTGCATTATCTATAAGATCGCATAACTTTATCGTTTGTGCTCCGGCATTTGCCCGCGCGCTGTGAATGAGATTGGCATTCTTGCGGTCAATACGAGAGCCTCCCGTTCGCCGGGTCCTGACATCCGTCAGCATTTCAACATATTGTCCGACCTCCGCGCCGAACAACGAATCGATGGTTTCCAGTGTAACTCCCGTATCCTCAACGACATCATGGAGCCATGCCGCTGCGATCATTTCTTCGGTTGGATTTATGCTTTGTAGTAATTTGACGACGGATGCAGGGTGGACAATATAAGGTTCGCCTGTGAACTTACGTTTTTGACCGGCTTTACGATGAGCCTGGGTTGCAAAGCGTCTGGCACGTTCGCTGAGTTTCATTGTTTTTTCACCTAAATCGTTATTTTATATTGCCTTTTTTGCGTCTTTTCCAGACCGAAATGTTATATCTTATCCTTCATTTAATTAAGACGTCTGCCAGACGAGAAAAACGCATAATTTTTAAAGGAATACGGTTTTCCGCTCGCCCTTCGGGCCGTCGCCGAAAACGGCTCCTGTGCCTCACTACGTTCGGCTCGAACCTGCAACAGGTTCGAATCGTATATATCGCAGAAAGCAAAAAAGCGCCTTTAGGGCGCTTTTTTACATTGGTGGGTCGTGCAGGATGACTCGGCTTCGCCTCGCCCTTCGGGCCGTCGCCGAAAACAGCTCCTGTGCCTCACTACGTTCGGCTCGAACCTGCAACAGGTTCGAATCATATATATCCCAGAAAGCAAAAAAGCGCCTTTAGGGCGCTTTTTTACATTGGTGGGTCGTGCAGGATTCGAACCTGCGACCAATTGATTAAAAGTCAACTGCTCTACCAACTGAGCTAACGACCCGAAATGGTGGGCGATGACGGGCTCGAACCGCCGACCCCCTCCGTGTAAAGGAGATGCTCTACCAACTGAGCTAATCGCCCATTTCGGAACTACTTCG
>NZ_KQ087598.1:3190375-3424517 GCF_001030225.1 Enterobacter sp. BIDMC92 | reverse complement strand
ACTGCGAGTCTACGTGAAGTAGATGGTGGGTGATGACGGGCTCGAACCGCCGACCCCCTCCGTGTAAAGGAGATGCTCTACCAACTGAGCTAATCACCCCCGCTGTGTGGAGTCGCATTATAGGGAGAGTTGAAAATGAGTCAACGCATTTTCTAAAGTTTTTATTCGTTCGTCGTAAAATTAGACAAAACGATCGCGAAACGGGCAGTGGCGCATGATTTCTAAACAAAAATCGCAAACTCCTTCACGATAAAGGGATCAACATTGAGGAATCCCCCCACAGTGATAGAATATTGCCCATCGTTTTTTCCCCGGGATTTGCCGATTACCGGCATCTTTATAACGTAAGGCCATTTCATGAAAATCAAAACTCGCTTCGCGCCGAGCCCGACAGGCTATCTGCACGTCGGTGGTGCTCGTACTGCTCTCTATTCCTGGCTCTTTGCACGCCACAACAAAGGTGAGTTCGTGCTGCGTATTGAAGACACCGATCTTGAGCGCTCCACGCCAGAAGCAATTGAAGCCATTATGGATGGGATGAACTGGCTGAATCTGGAGTGGGATGAAGGTCCTTACTTCCAGACTAAACGCTTTGACCGCTATAACGCTGTCATTGATGAGATGCTGGTCGCGGGCACAGCGTATAAATGCTACTGCTCCAAAGAGCGTCTGGATGCGCTGCGTGAAGAGCAGATGGCAAACGGTGAAAAGCCACGCTATGACGGCCGTTGCCGTCACGACCACAGCGAACATGCCGCTGATGAGCCTTGCGTCGTGCGTTTTGCTAACCCGCAAGAGGGCTCTGTGATCTTCGACGACCAGATCCGTGGTCCGATCGAATTCAGCAACCAGGAGCTCGACGACCTGATCATCCGCCGTACCGACGGTTCTCCAACGTATAACTTCTGCGTTGTGGTTGACGACTGGGATATGGAAATTACCCACGTTGTTCGTGGTGAAGACCATATCAACAACACGCCACGTCAGATCAACATCCTGAAAGCACTGAACGCACCTGTGCCTGTCTATGCGCACGTTTCGATGATCAACGGCGACGACGGGAAAAAACTGTCTAAACGTCACGGTGCGGTAAGCGTTATGCAGTACCGCGACGACGGCTACCTGCCGGAAGCACTGCTGAACTATCTGGTGCGTCTGGGCTGGGCGCACGGTGACCAGGAGATCTTCAGCCGCGAAGAGATGATCGAACTGTTCTCTCTGAGTTCTGTGAGTAAATCGGCGAGTGCGTTCAACACCGACAAACTGCTGTGGCTGAACCACCATTACATCAATACCATGCAGCCAGAATATGTGGCGACGTACCTGCAGTGGCACATTGAGCAGGCAAATATTGATACCCGCACCGGCCCTGAACTGGCGGATCTGGTGAGACTGCTCGGCGAGCGCTGCAAGACGCTGAAAGAGATTGCTGAAAGCTGCCGCTACTTCTATGAAGAGTTTGATGAGTTTGACGCGGACGCCGCGAAGAAACATCTCCGCCCGGTTGCGCGTCAGCCGCTGGAAGTGGTACGTGACAAGCTTGCTGCACTCACCGAGTGGACCGCTGAGAATGTGCATCATGCCATTCAGGCGACGGCAGACGAGCTGGAAGTGGGCATGGGTAAAGTGGGTATGCCACTGCGCGTTGCGGTGACTGGTGCAGGCCAGTCTCCGGCGCTGGATGTGACTGTCCATGCTATCGGCAAGTCACGCAGCGTGGCGCGCATTAACAAGGCGCTGGAATTTATCGCTGAGCGTGAAAACCAGCAGTAATGACCTCCCCGAAAAGGAAGACGGCAGGGTAACCTGCCGTTTTTTTTATGCATTTTGTTCAGCAATATCCAGGCGCGTAAGAAAGCCGCGTATCCCTTCGCGTTTCAAAAAGTCTTCCAGACGCTTCTGCTCCAGCTCAGTCATACTCTCCAGCGTCTCAATAATGCCCGGGCGCAGGCTTGTAGGGGAGCTATGATATGCGGTGGTGGCCTCCGCGAGATGGTAAACCGCCTGACGGCTCCGGATCGCCGGGAGGCGCTTAATATAGTCTTTCACGCGTGCATCAACATGAATAAGCCTCGCCCGACCGCCTTTCACACCGTTGAGCCCTTCGGTTTTCCACGCCTGCTGGCGTATCCAGCGATTAACCGTTTGCCTGGCAACCCCCAAAATTAGCGCCAGTTCTTCCGTGGTCATTTTGCCAGGTAAATTTTTAATATTCATTCCGTTCGCGAATCCCTAAACGTTGCAGCAATCCGGTAATCCCTTCCCGCAGTAACAGCGATGTCATCTGTTTCTGTTCTTCCGGCGTCATTTCGTTGGCCAGCGTCAGGAGCAGGGTATGAAGCGAACTGTCGTGGCTGGCGCCTTCGGGCAGCTCGGGCGTTTCAGTTGCCCGTCGTGCACTGCGAATAAAGTCACGCACTTTTTCGTTCACATGCACCAGACGCGCTTTCCCGCCCTGGACTCCCGGTTTTGGCGATGTAATCCAACCCTCTTTGCGTACCCATTTATTGATGGTCTGGCGGCTATAGCCAGTGAGGAGGGCTAACTCTTCTGGCGTCATTCGTTCCTTGATCATGCAATTTCCTGAATATTTGTGGGGTCAATTAACGGTTCATTTTATAGCACCGTTTTAGACGAAAACGTGACAGGCTTAACTCATGACTGCGAGCAGGCTCGCAAAGTGATTCATTTGCATGATTTTTCGGCGATTGAACGGCGGGTATTGATTTTGCCGTTGACACTCCGCAGCGGAATTCATATTATGCCGCCCGTCAACATGACAGCTTTACGATGGGGCTATAGCTCAGCTGGGAGAGCGCTTGCATGGCATGCAAGAGGTCAGCGGTTCGATCCCGCTTAGCTCCACCAAACTCTGAACCCAACAGAGTACGGTTAGTAAAGTCACATGTGGGGCTATAGCTCAGCTGGGAGAGCGCTTGCATGGCATGCAAGAGGTCAGCGGTTCGATCCCGCTTAGCTCCACCAAAATTGTAAACCCTCGTCAAATGACGAGGGTTTTTTTTATCTGTTTGTTATGCCCGTTACCCTCTTTTGTTATCAAATAGAGATATTTCTGTCTCTCACCTCAATCGACATCAATAAACCAGTCCATAAATAGACTTGAACTTGATTCGCGCAATTAATAAACATATTATCCACCCGGTCAATGATACGAACGGATAATATACGTCCCTGCTTAATGAATAGAAAAACTTACAATAACGTAAAGATATTTATAATTGCCCTGGCGCTATGCCTGATTGCGGTACCTGTCTCCCGTTATCTTTCTCCCCGCGCAATGGTTAATGGTCACGACGTTTATTTAGCATGGTTACCGCTAAGCGTTATGCTGGCGATTATTTTGCTATTTGGGCGCAGGGCCATTCTTCCCATATTGTTAGGTTTTACTGTCACTAATTTATTTTATGTTAATTTAGCACCACTACAATATTCAGTATTACTGTTCTGTCAGACCTTTGCGTTGTTCGCAGCGTGCGGCGTGCTGCGACTTATGCTGGGTAAGCGCTGGCGCTACTGCATCCCTAACAAGCATATCGGATTACGTATCTTCTGGCTCGGTTTTATCGTGCCGGTAGGCATTAAGCTGTCGATGTATATGGCAGGCTATTTATTTGATTTCCCGCTGACTATTTCAACCTTTTTCGGCGAAGGCACGGTAATTTATAACGTAGTGGACATCCAAAGCCTGATATGCGCAGCGCTGATTTTTACCATGATGTTCTATTACCCATTAAGAATGATAATTAATCCTCGTTATGCCGTGACCTTCTGGCGGCGAAGCGTGAAGCCGGTGTTTTTACACAAGAATTCATTATATATTTTCGTCTGGCTAATACTGTTAAGTTTCATTCTCGTCATTTTATGTGGGCCTTTTGAATCTCCCGTCATTGCGGGCTATTTAATGCCGCTGATTTTTATTCTTTTTACGCTAGCGATAAGTCGCCTGACCTACGCGCTTATCTCTCTGCTTTGGGCCACATCAGCGCTCCTGCTGTTGAACTACAACTACAACTTCCTTAACGGGGTGGAATCGGGCCATTCGCTCTCCTTCATCCTCTCCGTGCTGATCTCTTTCGCCATCTGTCTGCTGTATATGTCGCGCATTTACCAGCGCAGCGAGTGGCTGAAGCGGGGCTGGCAGGGAAGGGCGCTCACCGACCCGTTAACCGGTTTGCCCAATATTCGTGCGCTGGAGGATTATCTTGAGATCCACCCGGCTGCCAAAGTGTGCATTCTGCGCATGGACAACCTGGAGTTTTTGAGCCGCCACTACGGGATCCTCATGCGGGTGCATTGCAAACGAACGATTGCCACGTCGCTTCAGCCGCTTTTGCAGAAGGATGAGATGATCTTCCAGTTGCCCGGAAGCGAGCTGGTGCTGGTATTGCTCGGGTCAGACATTGCTGAACGCCTTCAGACTATGGTCGACCGGCTCAACAGCAGTAAGATTTTCTGGAACAAAACCGGGCTGGATATTGAATTTGGCGCATCCTGGGGAATGGTCGAAAACGGCGAAAAGCTGCATCACACGCTGGGCCAGCTGAGCTGGCTGGCAGAACAGGCCTGCGGCGCGCACAACGTGCTTGCGCTCACTAACAGCCTGGAAGCGGCATCAGGGCAAACGACCGAACGCGTACTCATGCTCGCGCGGATTAAGCATGCGCTGGATGCTGGGCAGTTCCATTTATACGCGCAGCCCATCCAGAAGGCGGACGGTAGCGGGTACAACGAGATCCTGGCGCGCATGGAAAGTGAAGGGGAGATCATTACCCCCGATCGCTTTATTCCATTAATTGCCCAGTTTAACCTGAGCCATCGGTTCGATATGTGCATTATGGAAAAGCTACTGATGTGGCTGCGCGCTAATCCTGAAACGCAGGCCGGTGCCCGCTTCTCGGTCAATCTGATGCCGCTGACGCTGATGCAAAAAGAGGTCGCTGGCGAGATTTGTGCGCTCTTTGAACGGTATGGCGTCGCGCCGCAGGCTGTCGTTATTGAAATTACGGAGGAACAGGCTTTCTCAAATTCAGGCAGCAGCATTAACAATATTCAGCAACTGCGGGATTACGGTTTCCGGATTGCGATTGATGATTTTGGTACCGGCTATGCTAACTATGAGCGTCTGCGACGTCTGCAGGCGGACATCATTAAAATTGACGGCTGTTTTGTGAAAGATATTTGTACAGATGACATGGATGCGATGATCGTGCAGTCAATGTGTAATCTGGCGAAGACCAAATCACTGTGCGTCGTCGCGGAATACGTCGAAACACCGGCGCAGCGGGAGATGCTGCTTCGCTGCGGTGTGGATTACCTGCAGGGCTATCTGATCGGCAAACCCAGACCACTGGAAGAGTTACAGGCATAAAAAAACCGGGAGCAGGCTCCCGGTTTTTTGTTTAACACTAAAGGTTACAGTACCAGTGCTGCGATAGACGCAGACAGAACGCTCACCAGGGTAGAGCCGTAAACCAGTTTCAGGCCGAAGCGAGAAACCACGTTACCCTGTTCTTCGTTCAGACCTTTAATCGCACCGGCGATGATACCGATAGACGAGAAGTTCGCGAAGGAGACCAGGAACACGGACAGGATGCCTTCCGCGCGTGGAGAAAGCGTGCTGGCAATTTTCTGCAGATCCATCATCGCAACGAATTCGTTAGAAACCAGTTTGGTCGCCATGATACTGCCCACCTGCAGCGCTTCGTGAGCAGGAACACCCATTACCCATGCAACCGGGTAGAAAATGTAGCCCAGAATGCCCTGGAAGGAGATACCCAGCACCGCGGCGAACAGGGCGTTCAGTGCAGAAATCAGCGCAATAAAGCCGATCAGCATGGCGGCAACGATAATCGCCACTTTGAAACCAGCCAGAATATATTCACCCAGCATTTCGAAGAAGCTCTGACCTTCGTGCAGGTTTGACATCTGGATGTTCTCTTCGCTGGCGTCAACGCGGTACGGGTTGATCAGCGACAGCACAATAAAGGTGCTGAACATGTTCAGAACCAGCGCAGCAACCACGTATTTTGGCTCCAGCATGGTCATATACGCGCCCACGATAGACATGGATACGGTAGACATTGCGGTGGCCGCCATGGTGTACATGCGGTTGCGGGACATCTTGCCGAGAATATCTTTATACGCGATGAAGTTTTCAGACTGACCGAGGATCAGGGAGCTCACGGCGTTGAACGATTCCAGCTTACCCATGCCGTTGACTTTGGATAACAGGAAACCAATGCCACGAATCACAAACGGCAGAACGCGGATGTGCTGCAGAATACCGATCAGCGCAGAGATGAAGACGATAGGGCACAGTACCTTCAGGAAGAAGAATGCCAGACCTTCATCGTTCATCTTACCGAAGACAAAGTTCGTTCCTTCATTGGCGAATCCGAGCAGTTTTTCGAACATTTCGGAGAAGCCTTTCACGAAGCCAAGGCCTACGTTGGAGTTCAGGAAGAACCACGCAAGTAAAACTTCAATGACCAGCAGTTGGACAACATAACGAATACGAATTTTTTTGCGGTCTGTGCTGACCAGCAATGCGAGTGCAGTAACGACAACAAGTGCCAGGACAAAATGAAGGACGCGGTCCATATTTGCTCCAAATATGAGGCAGGTTTAATTTTCGTGCACATTCTATGTAACAAGGGAAAAGAAAACGAGATCAAGGGCACACTATAGTTACATCCTGTGACGAGTCTCAAAAATAGTGATCCACAATACATTTTCGTTATGTTAGGTAAATGAGTGAAAAGTTAAGTTTGTGTGCTAGTCTTCACAAAAGAGCGCGCGATTTCAGTTTCTGTTAGATCGCCCCCGATTACCCGCCCGTCTATCGTTCAAAGCTATCAGAGAAATCACTGTAAACGTCATAAATGATCTTGATAATCATTCTCATTTTGGTAGCATTAAACATAGCAAAGGCTATATTTCAGAGGCAGACATGACAAACAGTCGCGTAGAGGGTAGCAGTGGCAGAGCAGCGCGCAAGTTGCGGTTCGCATTAATGGGACCTGCGTTCATTGCTGCCATTGGCTATATCGATCCAGGTAACTTTGCGACCAATATTCAGGCCGGGGCCAGCTTCGGCTATAAACTGCTGTGGGTGGTCGTCTGGGCGAACCTGATGGCGATGCTGATTCAAATGCTCTCCGCAAAACTGGGCATTGCCACCGGTAAAAACCTGGCGGAGCAAATTCGCGACCACTACCCGCGCCCGGCCGTCTGGCTTTACTGGGTGCAGGCAGAAATCATCGCCATGGCAACGGACCTCGCTGAATTTATCGGCGCGGCAATCGGGTTCAAACTGATTCTGGGCGTGTCGCTGCTACAGGGGGCGGTGCTGACAGGGATCGCCACGTTCCTGATCCTGATGCTGCAGCGTCGTGGCCAAAAACCACTGGAGAAGGTCATCGGCGGTCTGCTGTTGTTTGTCGCGGCGGCGTACATTGTCGAGCTGATTTTCTCCCAGCCGAATCTGGCGCAGCTCGGTAAAGGGATGTTGATCCCAGATTTGCCAACCTCGGAAGCGGTGTTCCTCGCCGCCGGGGTGCTGGGCGCGACCATCATGCCGCATGTGATTTACCTTCACTCCTCATTAACGCAGCATCTGCATGGCGGGACGCGGAAAGAGCGTTACTCTGCGACAAAATGGGATGTGGCCATCGCCATGACCATCGCCGGGTTTGTGAATCTGGCGATGATGGCGACCGCCGCTGCCGCTTTCCACTTTAACGGCCATACCGGCATTGCCGATCTCGACCAGGCTTATCTCACCCTGGAGCCGTTACTGAGCCATGCTGCCGCGACGATATTTGGACTGAGCCTGGTGGCTGCCGGTCTCTCTTCCACCGTTGTGGGCACCCTGGCAGGCCAGGTGGTCATGCAGGGGTTTGTCCGGTTCCATATTCCGTTGTGGGTGCGTCGTACTGTCACCATGCTGCCGTCATTTATCGTGATTCTGATGGGGCTCGATCCTACGCGAATTCTGGTGATGAGCCAGGTGCTATTGAGTTTTGGGATTGCGCTGGCGCTGGTGCCGCTGCTGATCTTTACCAGCAACAAAACCCTGATGGGTGAGCTGGTTAACTCAACGCTGGTGAAAAGGACCGGGTGGGCTATTGTGGTTGTGGTGGTCGCGCTGAACCTGTGGTTGTTGATAGGGACGGCACTAGGGTTATAAAAAAAGGAGCCGGGAGGCTCCTTTTTAGATTAGTGACGGCCATGACCGTGGCCATGACCGTGACCTTTACCGCCGCGATCCCAGCCGCCACGGCGGTCATCACGGTCGTTCCAGCCTTCGCGATAACCGCGCTCATAGGCGTTGTTTTTATACCAGCCGCGATGCAAACCATTATCATGTTTCCACCAGCGATCGCCGCGCCACTCATAGTGACGATGCCAGTAATCACGGTCGCGCCAGTAGCCACCGTCCCAGTATCTGCCGTAGTCGTCACGATCGCCAATTTGTAATTTTACTGATGGCAACAGGGTGATTTCGCCAGCAGTGGCGACCAGCGGGGCCGAAGCCAGTAATACCGCTGCAAGAATCAGTGACCTGAACATACTCTTTCTCCTTCACGATCGGGGCCTTGTGGGGCCTGTTAACGCAATTTTACGAGTTGGTAAAGACTCGTTTCATCGCCTCAACTCCGAATTCAAAAGGGATAGCACTTTTTGCTAAAAGTGTATCTATTTTGAGCCGTTCAGGATCCCGTCAATGGTGGCCAGCTCTTCTGCGCTGAAATGGCGATTCACGAGCATGCCCACCGCATCCTCTATCTGTGTGGTTTTACTGGCACCAATCAGAACAGACGTGACCGCGTCGTGGCGTAATATCCAGGCCAGCGCCATCTGCGAGAGCTTCTGACCACGGCCTTCCGCCATGGCATTGAGCTTTCTTACCGTTTCCAGTTTCTCTTCGGTGATCTGCTCAGGGTTAAGGAACTTACTGTCGCTTGCCGCGCGTGAATCTGCGGGAATACCGTTCAGATAACGGTTGGTCAGTTGCCCGCCGGCGAGCGGCGAGAAGGGAATGCAGCCGACCCCTTTTTCCTGCAGCACCTCCAGCAGCCCCGCTTCCGGCGCACGTTCAAACATGGAGTATTTTGGCTGGTGGATAAGACAGGGCGTACCGAGATCGTTGAGGATATCAATCGCCTTGCGAGCCAGAACAGCCGGATAGTTGGATAACCCGACATACAGGGCTTTTCCCTGACGCACCACATGGTCAAGCGCTTTCATGGTTTCCTGCAGCGGCGTTTGGGGGTCTGGACGGTGGTGATAGAAGATATCCACATACTCCAGCCCCATGCGCTTCAGACTTTGATCGAGGCTTGCCAGCAGATATTTACGTGACCCCCAGTCGCCGTAAGGGCCTTCCCACATCGTATAACCTGCTTTGGTTGAGATAATGAGCTCATCGCGCCAGGGCAGGAAATCTTCCTGCAAAATACGGCCGAAATTACGTTCGGCGGATCCGGGTGGCGGACCATAGTTGTTGGCAAGGTCGAAATGCGTAATGCCCAAATCGAACGCACGCTGTAAAAGTTGACGGCTGTTTTCCAACAGCGTGGCATCGCCAAAATTATGCCACAGCCCAAGCGAGATGGCGGGCAACGATAGCCCGCTTCGTCCGCAGCGGCGATATTCCATTGTCTGATAACGATTTTGGTCCGGCTGATAACCCATTCTGGTGACCTCTGGCGCTGGAGAGAAGAATCAGTGTATGCGTTTACATTTACCTGAAAAAAAACAGCATAGCGCAGCCATTTTTGTAAAGCATTCTTTCCATGCTCTTCTTACTGCCGATTCTGGACAGTCATCACGCTTCTTTAATACTCAAAGTGAGGTCAACATTAGAAGGATACCTGTTCATGCGTACCCCATACTGCGTCGCCGATTACCTGCTGGACCGTCTTACAGAGTGTGGAGCCGATCATCTGTTTGGCGTGCCAGGCGACTACAACCTGCAGTTTCTCGACCACGTGATAGACAGCCCGGATATCTGTTGGGTGGGCTGTGCCAATGAATTAAACGCCTCTTATGCCGCTGACGGCTATGCCCGATGTAAGGGCTTCGCCGCGCTGCTGACGACGTTCGGCGTAGGAGAGTTAAGCGCCATGAACGGCATCGCTGGCAGCTATGCTGAGCACGTTCCGGTATTACATATTGTGGGCGCGCCGGGGACGGCGTCGCAGCAACGAGGGGAACTGCTGCACCATACGCTGGGTGATGGCGAGTTCCGTCACTTTTACCATATGAGCGAGCCGATCACTGCCGCCCAGGCGATCCTGACCGAACAAAACGCCTGTTATGAGATAGACCGGGTACTGACCACCATGCTCCGGGAGCGCCGCCCAGGCTACCTGATGCTGCCTGCTGATGTGGCTAAAAAGGCTGCCACCCCGCCTGTAAACGCTCTCACTCTCAGACATGCGCATGCCGATAGTGCCTGCCTGAAGGCGTTCCGCGATGCCGCTGAGAACAAGCTGGCCATGAGCAAGCGTACCGCGCTGCTGGCTGATTTCCTTGTCCTGCGCCATGGCCTGAAACATGCCCTGCAGAAGTGGGTCAAAGACGTGCCGATGGCGCACGCCACCATGCTGATGGGTAAGGGCATTTTTGACGAGCGTCACGCGGGTTTTTACGGTACGTACAGCGGTTCGGCGAGCGCCGGCGCGGTGAAAGAGGCCATTGAAGGGGCGGACACGGTGCTGTGCATCGGGACGCGATTTACCGATACCCTGACCGCCGGCTTCACCCACCAGTTAACCCCGGCGCAAACCATTGAAGTCCAGCCTCATGCCGCCCGCGTCGGTGATATCTGGTTTACCGGCATTTCTATGCATCAGGCGATTGAGACGCTGGTGGACCTGTGCAAGCAGCACGTACACGGCACGCCTGCACCGTCGTCTCAAAGCGCGATGGCCTACCCGCAGCCGGACGGCTCGCTGACGCAGGAGAATTTCTGGAGAACGCTACAGACGTTTATTCGACCGGGGGACATCATTCTTGCCGATCAGGGGACATCGGCCTTCGGCGCGATCGATCTTCGCCTTCCGGCCGACGTGAATTTTATCGTTCAGCCGCTGTGGGGGTCGATTGGCTACACGCTGGCGGCGGCATTTGGTGCGCAAACGGCCTGCCCGAACCGGCGCGTAATCGTGCTGACCGGGGACGGCGCGGCGCAGCTCACCATTCAGGAGCTCGGCTCGATGCTGCGGGATAAACAGCACCCCATCATTCTGGTGCTTAACAACGAAGGGTACACGGTGGAAAGGGCGATCCACGGGCCTGAGCAGCGGTATAACGACATTGCGCTCTGGAACTGGACGCAAATTCCGCAGGCACTGAGCCTCGATCCTCAGGCCCAGTGCTGGCGGGTCAGTGAAGCGGAGGAACTGGCGGACGTCCTCGAAAAAGTGGCGCACCACGAGCGGCTCTCGCTGGTTGAAGTGATGCTGCCGAAAGCGGACATCCCGCCGCTGCTGGGGGCGATTACCAGGGCGCTGGAGGCGCGCAATAGCGCCTGATTACCTGTCGTTTCGCCAGGCCATCATCATCGGTTTGCCCGCCAGCAGGAGCCAGGCGGGCAACATCACGATGCACAGTAACGGGATAAGGGTAGTATCCGGCACCACCACGGCGGCCATAAACAGACTCAGCCAGGCATCGCGTGTCACCACCAGCACCAGCCCCAGAATCGAACAGGAGACGGTAATCGCCGCCGGCACGGCATCGACATGTTCATGCAACATCAGCCCCAGCGCAACGCCGATAAACACCGCCGGGAAGATGCGTCCACCGCGGAAACCACAGGCAGCAGCCACCACCAGCGCGGCGAGTTTTATCAGCGCAAACAGCAGATAATCGGATACGCTAAACACCTGGCTGAAAGCCAGCTGCTGCATTTCATCCAGACCTTTAAACAGCGTTACCGTCCCGCCGATGGCACCTAAAATACCGAGAATCAAACCGCCGGTTCCCAGAATCAACACCGGGTGTTTGAGCTTATGCACCAGACGGTGCAGGCGTGGAAGGCACCATACCGCCACCATTCCCAGTGCGATGGCAATGGCGACCACGATGGCGCCGCTGAAAATATCGGCGATCTGCATCTGGCCATAGTGGGGCAGGGAGAGTGAAAAATGGGGATGGAAAAACAGGCTGGTCGTCAACGCCCCGGCGGCGGCGGCCATCAGCGGGGCGAAGAGTTTATCCCAGAGCGGAACATCATTATTGCTGCTGAGCGTCTGAGAAAAGATCAGCGCGGCGGCAACAGGCGTGCCGAAAAGCGCCCCGATGGTGCCTGCGGAGGCGAGAATGGTCCAGTCCAGCGCGCTTACGCGGGGCAAAATGCGTGAGCCGAGGAACACCGCCATCCCAATATTCACCGCCATGATGGGGTGCTCAGGGCCCAGGCTGACGCCGCCTGCCAGGCCCATAATCAAGGCAATAATAAGCCCTGGCAGCGCTGAAGGGGGCACCGGGGCACCAATCAGAGGCTCCTGCGCCGGGTCAGGCCCGGCATGCCCGGGGCTGAAACGGATCACCAGGCCTACCGCAACACCGGTCAGCGTTAGCATGATGACGATCCACGCAGGCGAATCAGCGGCGACCCCCAGTTTTACTGGAAGCGCCGTCCATAACATGGTTTGCAGCACCGACGCGACTTTCATCACGACAATGAGCACCAGACTTGAGACCACACCAATGATTAACGCCGGAATGGCCAGCAACAGCATGGTTCTGGCTCGCGGGTGGAGCATGATGATTTCCTTGTACAAAACGCAATGACGTTACTTTGCACATTAAGCCTTATGGCAATAGTGCAAAAGGTGCTGAAACGGTAAAGTTATTCTGTGACGAAGATCGATAATCCACGGGCATTCACCTTCCGGTCGTTGTTGTTATCACGCCTTGAATTTACAGTGTCCCAAAAGATTTATTCTGACTTTAGCGGAGCAGTAGAAGAATGACAAAGTATGCTTTGGTAGGTGATGTGGGCGGCACGAACGCACGCCTCGCATTGTGCGATGTAAGTAGCGGTGAAATTTCCCGGGCGAAAACCTACTCGGGGCTGGATTATCCCTCCCTTGAGGCCGTTGTCCGCGTCTATCTGGAAGAGCATCAGGTCAGCGTCGAAGATGGCTGCATCGCGATTGCCTGCCCGATAACCGGCGACTGGGTCGCCATGACCAACCATACCTGGGCATTCTCCATCGCTGAGATGAAAAAAAACCTCGGTTTTGCGCATCTTGAAATCATCAACGACTTCACCGCGGTCTCCATGGCGATCCCGATGCTGAAGCCTGAGCATCTGATCCAGTTTGGCGGCGCTGAACCGGTCGAAGGCAAGCCGATTGCGGTTTACGGGGCTGGTACGGGCCTGGGCGTTTCGCATCTGGTGCATGTTGCCCAGCGCTGGGTGAGCCTGCCGGGTGAAGGCGGTCACGTGGACTTTGCGCCAAACAGTGAAGAAGAGGGGATTATTCTCGAAGAGTTACGTGCGGAGATCGGCCACGTTTCTGCTGAGCGCGTCCTCTCCGGTCCGGGGCTGGTGAACCTGTACCGGGCGATCGTGAAATCGGATGGTCGTCTGCCGGAAAATCTGCAGCCGAAAGACGTCACCGAACGCGCGCTGGCTGATAGCTGCATTGACTGCCGTCGCGCGCTGTCGCTGTTCTGTGTAATCATGGGACGTTTTGGCGGCAACCTGGCGCTGACGCTGGGCACCTTTGGTGGCGTTTACATTGCCGGCGGCATCGTGCCGCGCTTCCTGGAGTTCTTCAAAGCATCCGGCTTCCGCGGCGGGTTTGAAGATAAAGGGCGTTTCAGAAGCTACGTACAGGACATTCCTGTTTATCTTATTGTGCATGACAACCCTGGCCTGCTTGGCTCGGGTGCCCACCTGCGTCAGGTTCTCGGTCAAATCCTCTGACGACACAGCCCTCTCCCCCCGGAGAGGGGCTTTTACAGATGCATCAGCTGACGGAACTCTTTCACCTTGCTGCGGCTCACCGGCACCTGAAAATCCAGATCCTTTAAGCGCAAAATATAGGTGTTGTTAAACCACGGTTCGATCTCGCGGATCTTGTTTAAATTCACACAGAACGATCGGTGACAGCGGAAAAAGTGTGCCGCGGGCAACTTGCTGCAAAACTCGGTGATGTTCATCGCCATCACGTACGATTCCCGCCGCGTATAGACAAACGTCATTTTTTCATGGGCTTCAGCGTAATAGATATCGTTGACTGGCGTCACGATGATGCGCTCGTCTTTCACCAGGTTGATGGTGTCGTTTTCCCGCACCGTTGGGCTGGCGTTGGCGGGGGCGCTCTGCTGCTGCCATGCGGCTTCCAGTTTTTGCAGCATGCTGACTATTCGCGACTCCTGGTAAGGCTTGAGGATATAGTCAAACGCCTCCAGCTCGAAGGCCTCCACGGCGTGCTCTTTCCAGGCGGTGACGAAAACAATAAACGGCTTATGAGCAAACTGATTGATGTTCTGCGCCAGCAATACGCCGTCCAGCGACGGGATATTGATATCCAGGAAAATGGCGTCGACCCGGTTATGCTGCAGAAATTTCAGTACGTCCAGACCATCATCAAAGGTCCCCACAATCTCCATCCGGCTGTGGGTTTTGATAAGCCAGCTTAGCTCCTGTTGAGCCAGAATTTCATCTTCTACGATGATGACTTTCATATTACTCACCCAACGGTAACAGTGATGGTGATGTATGAACGGGAGTGCGTTCATTCGGGACGTAAAAAGCAATTTCGGTGCCCGGTTCAAGACGGTGAATATGCAGTCCATCGCCATAAAGCAGTTTCACCCGGTGGTGCACATTCAGCAGGCCGATTTTATTTCCGGGCATCTCGTTAGACTCCACGCGCTCAATGACCTTTGGATCAATCCCGTGGCCGGTATCGCGCACGGCAATGCGCACGCGGTTACCGCTTTCGGTGACGCTGATGGTCACAACGCCTTTGCCTTTACAGGGCTGAATACCGTGAACAATCGCGTTCTCGACCAGCGGCTGAATAAGCAGGCTTGGGATCACGCAGTTGACCTCTTCATCAATATCGTAAATAACCGTGAGTTTGTCGCCAAAGCGTGCCTGCTCAATCGCGATGTAGTCTTTGATCTGATACAGCTCTTTTTTGATGTCGATCTGCTCGTCATCTTTCAACTCGATGTTGTAACGCAGGTAACGCGACAGATTGAAAATCAGCTGGCGGGCAGTGTCCGGATTAAGACGTATGGAAGAGGAGATGGCATTCAGGGCGTTAAACAGGAAATGAGGATTGATTTTGCTCTGCAGCGCGCGCAGCTCTGCCTTATTTGCCATTTCACGCAGTTGTTCTGCCCGCGAGACCTCAAGCTGGGTGGAGATAATCTGCGACAGGCCAATGGCCATCTCCTGCAGCGAGGAGGTGATCTGATGCGCGTGACAGTAATAAATTTTCAGCGTGCCCGTCACGACACCTTTCTCCCACAACGGGATCACCAGCATGGAGTGTATTTCCGGCGTTCGGTGGGCTTCATCATTGTTTTTAATAATGATTTTACCGTAGTTGATCGCCTGCCTGGTGGTGGGGCTGATGGTGTCATCATTGTCGCGATAGTTGTGCTCCCCCACGCCGACATAGGCCAGCACCTGGTCGGTATTGGTGATGGCGACAGCATCGGCATGAATGTCGTGGCGGATAATCTCACAGACCTGACGCAGCGATTGGGCATTAACGTGGCGGAAAAGCGGCAGCGTTTTGTTGGCAATATCCAGCGCCAGCTTGGCCTGACGCGCGGCACTGGCCTCTTTTTCCCCTTCAACGCTCTGCACCAGCAGCACGATAAAACCGATGCAGACGCTGCCGAGGATCATAGGAATACCGATTTTCGAGACGATATCCAGCCCCAGCGCGGTGGTGGGGGCCCAGACGACCACCAGGATCATGGTCAGCGTTTCACACACCATGCCCGCGACAATCCCGGCGCGCCAGCGCTGTTTTTTCGGGATTTTGCGGCTGATCCAGCCGGACAGTATCCCGGCGATAATGCTGGTGATAAAGCACGGCACCGCCGTTACGCCGCCGATATCAATCAGGTAGCGATGGGTCCCGGCAATCAGACCGGTGATAACGCCCACCCACGGGCCAAACAAAATTCCGCCTGACATCACGGCGATAATGCGCACGTTAACCAGCGAGCCCTCTACCGGCACGCCGGACCAGGTACTGAACAGGGCGAACAGCGAAAAGATGGCGGTAACGGCCAGCAGCTCCTTAGGCGAGTGTGCAGACTTGTGCAACAGCTCGCGGAACAGGCGAATGCGAATAAGGAAGAACAGGCAAATCAGCATTAATGCCGCACGGTCAAATACCGCCAGCAGCATAGTGAATATTTCGTGCACGAGCAGACCTGGGAAAACGGGAAAGAACCATGATAAAAAACCTGGCGCGTATTGACCAGCTATCCGTCAGGTTTATCAAATGAGGAAAAACCATAATTTGCAAAGGGGATTATCGGGTGAGGATTGACGCGTCCTGACTTGCGATTGTTGGGCCGGCGTCAGGTAACTGTTTTGATATCATTGTGTTAAATAACAGCTATCAGAAAGACAGTCCTGAAACAAAGGCTTCCGCTTTTAGCCACAGCAATGTTCCGGTTTTTGTGCGAACGCTTTTTTTTCATTTCCCTCTCGACAGCATGATTTTTTTCAGGTTATTTTCTAAACACGCCACATCAGTGGCAGCGTCGCTCGGACGGTCCGGGCGCTAACGTTAATCTGAGGAATCTATGGCTGAATTCAGTCCTGAACGCCGTTTTACGCGTATCGATCGTCTCCCCCCTTATGTTTTCAATATCACCGCTGAACTGAAGATGGCTGCACGCCGGCGCGGCGAAGATATTATCGATTTCAGTATGGGTAACCCTGATGGCCCAACGCCAGCGCACATTGTCGAGAAACTCTGCACGGTAGCACAGCGTCCGGATACTCATGGGTACTCCACGTCTCGCGGTATTCCTCGGTTACGTCGCGCGATCTCGCGCTGGTATCAGGATCGCTATCAGGTTGATATCGATCCTGAAAGTGAAGCCATTGTGACCATCGGCTCGAAAGAGGGGCTGGCACACCTGATGCTGGCTACCCTGGATCATGGCGATACGGTGCTGGTACCGAATCCCAGCTACCCAATCCACATCTACGGCGCGGTGATTGCCGGGGCGCAGGTCCGTTCGGTGCCGCTGGTGGAAGGTGTCGATTTCTTTAACGAACTGGAACGTGCGATTCGCGAAAGCTATCCGAAACCCAAGATGATGATCCTCGGTTTCCCGTCGAACCCAACGGCTCAGTGCGTGGAGCTCGATTTCTTCGAGAAAGTGGTTGCGCTGGCGAAGCGTTATGACGTGCTGGTGGTGCACGATTTAGCCTATGCTGACATCGTCTATGATGGCTGGAAAGCGCCATCCATTATGCAGGTCCCGGGCGCGCGTGACGTGGCGGTAGAGTTCTTCACCCTGTCGAAAAGCTACAACATGGCGGGCTGGCGTATTGGCTTTATGGTGGGTAACAAAACGCTGGTGAGTGCACTGGCGCGCATTAAGAGTTACCACGACTACGGTACCTTCACGCCGCTACAGGTTGCGGCTATCGCTGCCCTGGAAGGCGATCAGCAATGCGTTCATGATATTGCTGCCCAGTATAAGCGCCGTCGCGACGTGCTGGTCAAAGGGTTACATGAAGCGGGCTGGATGGTAGAAATGCCGAAAGCGTCCATGTACGTCTGGGCTAAAATTCCGGAGCCGTATGCGGCGATGGGGTCGCTGGAGTTTGCCAAAAAACTGCTCCAGGATGCAAAGGTCTGTGTGTCACCGGGCATTGGCTTTGGTGATTATGGCGATACCCATGTGCGATTTGCCCTGATTGAAAACAGCGACCGTATTCGTCAGGCGGTAAGAGGCATCAAGAGTATGTTCCGCGCCGACGGTCTACTCTCCTCAAAGAGCGTTGCTGAAACCCCCGCGTCGTCATGACATAAAAAAACAGGAGCCAATGGCTCCTGTTTTTTTGACAGCATGTTCTTCACTAGATCATCAGGGCGAAGGTTCCGGCCCAGACTAAAACAATCACCGAAATGCCCATAAAGAAATATTTCACGTTTCATCGCTCCGCGTATCTTGTGGTACGCATTTAAAAACAGAGTCCACCTGATTATAGAGAACTGAAATCCGGTCAAAACGGAAATGAGAATTTTCCCGTTACGCCGCCAACTCCAGTTCAGAATTCTGTGCTTTCCTGATGCCAGACGGCGCTAATGTACGCCTAAAAATGGGGGGTGGCAAGAGGGATTTTTTTAAATAAATTCCGATAGTTACGAGTGTCGTGGAACGGCGACAGTTTGATTTCGCCGCGCAATAAAATCACTTTGAGCGACGCAATGAACGCGGGGAGTGCGGTGTGATGACAGGTGTTTGAAAAGGTTAGTTTCTTAGCGAAACTAACCTTTATAAAGCGATCAAATATAGAGCGAGGCTTCGCCAAGAGGACGCGTTTTGAATCGACGATGCATCCAGAGATACTGCTCTGGCGCACGCATGATTTCAGTTTCAATGACTTTATTGATAAACGCCGCGGCTTCGCACTCGTTTTGTGGATAGTTAGCCATTTCAGGAGAGATGTGCAGGCGGTAGCCTGAATTATCCGCTTTTCTCACCATGGTCACGGTCAGCATGGAGGCACCCGACAGACGCGAAATCACAAAGGTGCCGTTGGTCGTCGCAACGTCTTTAACCGCAAAGAACGGTGCGAAGCTGCTGCCCTTGCGTCCATAATCCTGATCGGGGGCGAACCAGACAGCCTCACCTTTCTTCAGCGCTCCGACCATACCGCGCAGGTTGTTACGGCTGATCATCGCCTTATTGGAACGCATGCGGCCACGCGTCTGCACCCACTCCATCAGCGGACTATTGTGAGGACGATAAGTGGCCATCATGGGCTGACAAAGTCCCATCACGCGGCCACCCAGCTCCAGCGACATAAAATGAACGCCAACAACCATTACGCCGCGTTTTTGCATCTGTGCGTGTTTAAGGTTATCCAGCCCTTCCACGTCAAACCATTTACGGACACGTTCATCCGGCCAGAACCAGGCCATACCGGTTTCAAGCAGCGCCATGCCGATAGACTTGAAGTTTTCAGCGATGAGTTTCTCGCGCTCTTCGGCATTGTACTGTGGAAAGCAAAGCTCAATATTTTTACGCGCGATGGATTCGCGACGTTTCAGGAAATAGCGGGATGCGCTGCCCAGCTTCGACCCCAGCAAACGCAGAACGGGGTAGGGAAGCTGAACCAGCAGCCAGAGAACGCCAAGACCAAACCAGGTAAACCAGTAACGCGGGTGTAAGAACGCACGTTGAAATTTGGATTGAGACAAAATAGTGAAACCTATATGAAGCCTGTAAAGGTAGCGCAGAGTTTGCGATACGACGTGCCGATAAGACCGTTCTTCAAGGTGATGGTTGCAGGCTTTACCGAACTTTACGGCGTTACCTGGCCACTGCTGATTTGGGTGGGCGGCGTAATGTAGCACCGTTATACGATATGTGCTATTACTCGTTTTTGATTAAAAAAGCGGCAGAATGAAAGGTGCTTGATTTTGCAGTTTTTATCGTTCTCAACATTGTCTTGCGTCAGCTCTGGAGCGTAACAATAGAGGCTGGTAAAGTCTGTTTCAGGACGACAACGTAACTGACAGGAATAACCGGGTGACTGAGCGGATCGATTATCAGATTGAAAAGTACAGTTTTACGGAAGTAAATGAATCCCCTCGCCTTACAGAGCAGTGGAGTGATGTTTTGCGCGAGTGCAGGGAGAGTAAAGCCGGGGCAGAGGAGCGCTTGCGTATTGCTTTGCTCAATGTCGATTACGTGACCAGCTTTGAGCTGCCATTCCGCTTGCTGCTTGTTCGCACGCCCCAGTTAATTGCTGGACTGCGTCATGAGCTCCAGCTCAGCCAGAAAAATGTCCTGTTTAACGGGAAACGCTTCGGCTGTGTCTGGAGCGTGAAAACCGATCTGAGCGATGTTCCGGAAAGTTTTCAGTACCGTCTGTCTACCCGTATCCGGCGACTGGGGGCGGCCCGGCAGACCGCGGAACCTTTTTTACTTATTGCGAAAGAGATTAAGTCTCCCGTCGAACGTCTGAAGCGGGCGCTGTTGAGCGGGCTGGACGTGACCGCCCTGGATGCGCTTTTCTGGTTTGGCATTCAGAGGATTGCCGCCGAGGTGTCGCGTCTGAGAAAGTCGGGGATGAGGATTGCAACGGCTGAAACAGAGGTATTTGACAATCTGACCGGAACGACACGGCGCGTGCCGGTTTATCGTTGTGCGGAAAAGATGGTGTCCCCTGCAGGAATCGAACCTGCAACTAGCCCTTAGGAGGGGCTCGTTATATCCATTTAACTAAGGGGACGAGGCGGCACGAGTATAGCGTTATTTACACTTTGCGTTAAGCGCATCGCCGCCTGACTGCTCAAAGAGTCACCATTCAGGTCGATTTTTTTGTCGATTTATCATCGTTTTCCCGCGCCTTAAGCTCAGCTTTGCGTTTGTTAGACATGTCGTTACGGATTTGAGCATGGCTTAACAGCGCGAAGATAAACGTCCCACCGCAGATATTTCCCGCCAGCGTCGGCAGGGCGAACGGCCAGAAAAAATCGCTCCAGTGCAGCGTACCGTTAAAGACCAGATAGAGGATCTCCACGGTACCGACCACAATGTGCGTGGTGTCGGCCAGCGCGATCAGCCAGGTCATCAGGATGATCACCACAATTTTTGCGCTACCGGCAGAAGGAAACATCCAGACCATCGTGGCGATAATCCAGCCGGAGATGATGGCGTTAGAGAACATTTCGACGGGCGTGTTTTTCATCACGTCCATGCCGATTTTCACAAATGCGTCCCGGGTGGGTTCATCAAAAATGGGCATATATTCAAACGCCCAGGCCGCGATGCCGGTACCGATGATGTTGCCCAGCAGCACCACGCTCCACAGACGCATTAACAGACCGAAATTGCCGAGGGTAGGGTTTTGCATCACCGGCAGAACGGCGGTGACAGTGTTTTCGGTAAACAGCTGCTGGCGAGCCATAATGACGATAATAAAACCAAAGGTATAGCCGAGGTTCTCCAGTAAAAAGCCTCCGGGCACACCTTCCAGCTGAACATGAAATATCCCTTTTGCGAGCAGGGACGCCCCCATTGACAGACCCGCAGCGATAGCCGACCAGAAGAGGGCCATAGCATCGCGCTCCATCTCTTTTTCGCCATCCTGGCGTATATGTTCGTGGATGGCCATCGCGCGGGAAGGGAGGCGATCCTCATCAATTTCTATCTTCTCGCCGCGCGCTTTCTCCTCGCTTTCAATTTCAATCTCCTCATTACTCTCGCCAATTTTTTCTTCACCCACTTCTTTCATATCTGCTCCCGGAGGTTGATCTTTCTTTAAAGCGTAGCGGCTTTTATCCGGATGCCTGTGGGGATGGTCTTAAATTGGTGGCAATGACAACAAAGGTGATACATCTCTTTCAAAGACATTATAAAATTGCCAGCGAAACGAATTCCAAAAGCCAGGCTATGCTGAGATCAGAGTCACGGTGGTTACTGCCCGTAATTGTGCTCATAGACATCGGTAAACGTGCTGTTACAATCGCTTGCACGTTTACAGACGGAGCGTCAACGGCTCCGTTACGGATGGCAATCAATGATAGCCATACTGAACAGGGAGATTTTTATGAAACTTCGGCTGTCGGCGCTTGCGCTGGGCGCGACGATGCTTGTGGGCTGCGCCAGCTCCGGGGAGCAAACGGGACGCTCCGATCCTCTCGAAGGATTTAACCGCTCCATGTATAACTTCAACTACAACGTGCTGGACCCGTATGTGGTTCGTCCGGTGGCTGTAGCATGGCGCGATTATGTTCCACAACCTGCGCGTAATGGGTTAAGTAACTTTACCAGCAACCTCGAAGAACCTGCGGTCATGGTGAACTACTTCCTGCAGGGTGACCCGTATCAGGGGATGGTCCACTTTACCCGCTTCTTCCTGAACTCCATATTGGGGATGGGTGGCTTTATCGATGTTGCCGGCATGGCTAACCCGAAACTGCAGCGTGAACAGCCGCACCGTTTCGGCAGCACGCTGGGACATTATGGCGTCGGGTATGGTCCCTACGTGCAATTACCGTTCTACGGTAGCTTTACTCTCCGTGATGACGGCGGCGATATGGTGGATACGCTGTATCCGGTCCTGTCGTGGCTGACCTGGCCGCTGTCGGTGGGTAAATGGACGGTGGAAGGGATTGAAACCCGCGCACAGCTGCTCGACTCCGACGGTCTGCTGCGTCAGTCTTCTGACCCGTA
The DNA here is from genome assembly GCF_001030225.1 of Enterobacter sp. BIDMC92. NCBI lineage: Bacteria > Pseudomonadati > Pseudomonadota > Gammaproteobacteria > Enterobacterales > Enterobacteriaceae > Enterobacter > Enterobacter sp. BIDMC92. The sequence continues at coordinate 3,402,068 of NZ_KQ087598.1, read as the reverse complement.
CATTATGGTGCGTGAAGCGTACTTCCAGAATCATGACTTTATTGCTAACGGCGGTAAGCTGAAACCGGAAGAGAATCCAAACGCGAAGGCGATCGAGAACGAACTAAAAGATATCGATTCGGAGTAAATAAAAAAGGTGAGCGATGCTCACCTTTTTCAATTCCTGCGCGATTAGAACGCGTAGTTGAAGTTCATACCATACAGCCAGGCCTTACCTTCGGAAGAGAACTCATACGGACCTTCTTTGAAGGAAACTTTTTGACCGTGCATATAAGAGATACCGGCGTCAATTGAGGCATCCTTATTGAAGGCATAGGTCGCACCTGCGCTCAGCCAGAAACGGTCCTGATCAGGAATAGAGATGGAGCGCTTGTCGGCAGGAACCGGGCTGTCATCGAAGGCAATACCGGTACGGAACGTCCAGTTATCATCCATATAATAGGTGGTCCCCAGCGCGATGCGGTAAGCGTCGCGGAAGCTTTCATCTTTATAGAAGAGCGTGTCGCCCTTGCTGTTGGTCGCCTTCAACTCCTGGAACTGGCTCCAGCTGGTGTAGGTCAGGCTATAGTGGATCGCCCACTGCGGTGCCACGCGGTTATAACCGGACAGCTCCCACATTTCCGGCAGGTGCAGGCTCAGAGAACCACCCGTGGTACTGCCGTTGGTACCCAACGGCAGGCCGAAGTTGCCGAGGATCTGGTTATAGGCGGAAGGCAGGCTGCTCTTGTAATCGCCATCAAAGTCGATTTTTACTTCGGAACGGTAGGTAAAGCCGTAACGGTTGTTCTTATCGAGTTCGTACAGGATACCGGCGTTCCAGCCGAAGCCCCATTCGTCACCCTTCAGATAGGCAATCTGGGTGTCTGCCGGGATTCCCGCGACTTGCTGCGCCAGTGGTGGTGGCAGTGCGCCTGAACCCGCGACGATTTTGCCCAGATCACCTGCATAGCGCTCGATTTTCGCTTTGGCGTACACCGCATCAAAGCCCACGCCGAAGCTCCAGTGGCTGTCCAGACGGTAAGCGCCACTCAGGTTCAGGTTCAGGGTTTCAAGGTCAGTTTTACCACCGTAGGCACCTGCTGCGTAGTTATCACCAAACTCGGTCGCTAAACCGTAGTTAGAGGTCACGGAGGCACCCCAGCCAAACTGGTCATTTATAGGCGCCACGAAATGCAGGTTTGGCACCCACGCCGTTGGCGCGATGTTATCTGAATTCAGGCTGGCACCCGTAGGGGAACGGCCCGTAATATCAACGCCCGGGTCGACGAAAATCGCCCCGGCGGAGAAGGTTGGACGATCAAACATCATGATCAATGCCGGGTTACGACTCGCGTTACCCGCATCATCAGCAATAGCACCTTCCCCTGAATACGCGCGGCCAAGGCCAGAGGAAGAAAATTCGTTTAACTGAAAGCCCGCTGACCAGGCGGAAGTAGAGACGATTGCCACTGCGACTGCCAGCGCAGTTTTGTTGAACAGGGTTTTCTGGCTCATGACCATAACCTCATTGAGTTATTTTTATTCAATAATTGTTACATACCGTAACAGGAGCGCGAAGTGTAGGGTCTGAGGTATGACAGACAAATCAGACCAGTGGCGTGAGTATAGGTCCGACCAGCATGAATGTTGCAAGTTTGTTTATTAATATTTTCAAACATGTTTCACGAAACGAGATCTGGTTGGCAAAATTGTGACCATCACAACTCACCCAAAAGGGTGGTTTTTGTTTTAGATCATTTTTTAGTGTGATATTGGTCACTTATCCGCTTTTACGCCATTAACGGCTGGAGAGCGCCCGCGCCGGGGCGTAAAATATCAGCATCGTGTTTATCTCGCGCGCTGCGCGAATACAGAGGAAATTGAGCTATGAGTAAATGCAGTGCTGATGAAACCCCGGTTTGCTGCTGTATGGATGTTGGCACCATCATGGACAACTCCGATTGCACCGCCTCTTACAGCCGTGTATTCACCAATCGTGCCGAAGCGGAAGAGACTCTGGCCGCGCTGAGCAAGCGTGCCCGTGACGTTGAATCCGATCCGTGTGAAATCAAGTCTACCTTCACTGAAGTAGACGGCGGCGTGAAGCTGGATATTGATTTTGTCTTCGCCTGCGAAGCCGAAACGCTGATCTTCCAGCTGGGTCTGCGTTAATTTCTGCGGCCTGATGCCCTCACCCCGACCCTCTCCCGTGGGAGAGGGCGCAAACATTGCACAAATGCCCCTGCCATGCAGGGGCATTTTTCTTTTTCTTCTCTGTGTCTTAGCTCGCACTTTTTCGTTTCCCCGATTGGCTGAATGTAAAAAAATGGTTAAGACTATTATCAGGTCAGACCACTTAACGTTTGCGAAAATTTTTTACAGGGGAGTGTTATGAGTCAGGCATTACCGCTTATTACCCGTCAGGGCGACCGTATTGCCATCGTCAGTGGGTTGCGCACGCCATTTGCTCGTCAGGCTACGGCGTTTCACGGCATACCGGCTGTTGACCTGGGGAAAATGGTAGTGGGGGAGATGCTGGCTCGCAGCGAAATTCCGCCTGAGGTCATCGAACAACTGGTTTTCGGCCAGGTAGTGCAGATGCCGGAAGCCCCCAATATTGCACGAGAAATTGTTCTCGGGACCGGGATGAACGTTCATACCGATGCCTACAGCGTCAGCCGCGCCTGTGCAACCAGTTTCCAGGCCGTGGCTAACGTCACAGAAAGCCTGATGGCGGGTACGATCCGCGCCGGGATTGCAGGTGGGGCGGACTCCTCTTCGGTACTGCCGATTGGGGTCAGCAAAAAGCTGGCGCGCATCCTGGTGGATGCCAACAAAGCCCGCACGACCGGGCAGAAACTGAAACTTTTCTCGCGTTTACGCCTGCGCGATCTCCTGCCTGTGCCACCTGCCGTCGCGGAATATTCCACCGGCCTGCGCATGGGCGATACCGCCGAGCAGATGGCCAAAACGTACGGCATTACCCGCGAACAGCAGGATGCCCTGGCGCATCGTTCACATCAGCTTGCGGCAAAAGCCTGGTCGGAAGGGAAACTCACCGACGAGGTCATGACCGCCTATATTCCTCCTTTCCGTGAACCGCTCGCGGAGGATAACAATATTCGCGGCACCTCGACGCTGGCGGATTACGCAAAACTGCGCCCAGCATTTGACCGTAAACACGGTACGGTAACGGCGGCTAACAGTACGCCACTGACGGACGGGGCCGCAGCCGTGATCCTGATGACCGAATCCCGCGCGAAAGAGCTTGGGATCACGCCTCTGGGCTATTTACGCAGCTATGCTTTCACCGCCATTGATGTCTGGCAGGACATGCTGCTGGGCCCGGCATGGTCCACGCCGCTGGCGCTGGATCGCGCGGGGCTGACGCTGGCGGATTTAACCCTGATTGACATGCACGAAGCGTTTGCCGCGCAAACCCTGGCTAACGTACAGCTGCTGGCAAGCGAGCGTTTTGCGCGCGACGTGCTGGGCCGCGCGCACGCCACCGGTGAAGTGGACCAGAGTAAATTCAACGTGCTGGGGGGCTCTATTGCCTACGGTCATCCGTTTGCGGCGACCGGGGCGAGGATGATCACCCAAACACTCCATGAGTTACGCCGTCGTGGCGGCGGTTTTGGTCTCGTCACCGCCTGTGCGGCGGGCGGGCTGGGTGCAGCAATGGTTCTGGAGGCTGAATAATGGAAATGACATCTGCATTTAACCTGACGGTTCGCCTCGATAACGTCGCTGTGATAACCATTGATGTCCCTGATGAAAAGATGAATACCCTGAAGGCCGAGTTTGGCACTCAGGTGCGCGCGATGCTAAAGCAGATCCGCGAAAACAAGGCCATTCGCGGTCTGGTATTTATCTCTGCCAAGCCGGACAACTTTATTGCCGGGGCCGACATTAACATGATCGCCCGGGCGCAAAGCGCGCTGGATGCTGAAGAGCTGGCGCGTCAGGGCCAGCAGGTGATGGCGGAGATCAACAGCCTGCCAATCCCGGTTATTGCTGCGATCCACGGCGCGTGTCTGGGCGGTGGGCTGGAGCTGGCGCTGGCCTGCCATAGCCGCATCTGTACCGACGATGCGAAAACTGTTTTAGGCCTTCCTGAAGTGCAGCTTGGCCTGCTGCCTGGCTCTGGCGGAACGCAGCGTCTGCCGCGCCTGGTGGGCGTCAGCACGGCGCTGGAGATGATCTTAACCGGTAAACAGTTACGTGCTCGCCAGGCGCTAAAAGCCGGTCTGGTGGATGACGTCGTGCCGCACGCCATTTTGCTGGAGGCCGCCGTTGAGCTTGCGCTGAAAGGGCGTCAGGCAAAACGTCCTCTGCCGGTACGCGAGCGCGTGCTCGCCGGGCCACTGGGGAGAACGCTGCTGTTCAGGATGGTGGGCAAAAAGACCGAACAGAAAACCAAAGGCAACTATCCGGCGGCAAAGCGGATCCTGGAGGTTATTGAAACCGGGCTGTCCCAGGGAACCAGTAGCGGCTATGCCGCTGAGGCCAAAGCCTTTGGCGAACTGGCGATGACGCCACAGTCACAGGCATTGCGCAGCATCTTTTTCGCCAGCACCGACGTGAAAAAAGATCCCGGCAGCGAGGCGCAGCCCGCGCCGCTGCATGCCATTGGCGTACTGGGCGGCGGCCTTATGGGCGGCGGTATCGCTTTTGTTACCGCAAGCAAAGGCAAATTGCCTGTAAGGATCAAAGACATCTCAGCGAAAGGGATCAACCACGCGCTGCAGTACAGCTGGCAGAACCTTGATCAAAAGGTAAAACGTCGCCATATCAGAGCCAGCGAGCGTGATAAAACCCTGGCGTTGATCTCCGGCACGACGGATTACCGCGGTTTTGCCCACCGCGATGTCGTGATTGAAGCCGTGTTTGAAGACCTGGCGCTTAAGCAGCAAATGGTCGCTGACGTTGAGCAACATTGCGCGCCGCATACCATTTTCGCCTCAAACACGTCGTCTTTACCGATTGGCGATATTGCGGCAAAGGCCGGGCGTCCGGAGCAGGTGATAGGCCTGCACTTTTTCAGCCCGGTAGAAAAAATGCCGCTGGTAGAGGTGATCCCGCATGCCGCAACCAGCCCGCAAACCATCGCCACCGTCGTGAAACTGGCCAAAATGCAGGGTAAGACGCCGATCGTCGTCGCAGACAAAGCCGGTTTTTACGTCAACCGCATTCTGGCACCCTATATTAATGAAGCGATGCGGCTGCTGACGGAAGGCGAGAAAATCGAGCATGTCGACGAGGCGCTGGTGAAGTTTGGTTTCCCCGTTGGCCCAATCCAACTTTTGGATGAGGTGGGAATAGACACCGGCACTAAAATTATACCTGTGCTGGAAGCGGCCTACGGAGATCGTTTTAGCCCACCTGCAAACATTGTTTCTGCAATTTTGAAGGACGATCGCAAAGGCAGAAAAAATGAACGCGGTTTCTATCTTTACGGTGCGAAAGGGCGTAAAAGCAGAAAACAGGTCGACCCTTCGGTTTATGGGCTTATTTCGACCACCGGTCAGGGAAAATTGTCCGCCGTTCAGTGTGCTGAACGCTGCGTGATGATGATGCTCAATGAAGCGGCGCGCTGCTTCGGTGAGCAGGTGATCAAGAGCGCGCGCGATGGCGACATCGGCGCGGTATTTGGCATAGGTTTCCCGCCGTTCCTTGGTGGCCCGTTCCGTTACATGGATACGCTCGGCGCGGGTGAAGTGGTTGCAATCCTGCAACGTCTGGCTTCGCAATATGGCCCCCGGTTTACACCGTGTGACGAATTATTGCAGATGGCGGAGCGGGGCCAGACATTTTGGTCCGCAAGGGAAACTGACCTCGTAAACTGAGGTCAAAGAAGGGTAAATCCTGAAGTGAATGAACCTGTTCTGGCGATTTTGTAAACAGAGATTGACTATACTTACGCCATTGAGGTAAAAAACAGCGTTTCATTCACCGAATGGATCAGGCACAATGCCCGGCCATCGGGTTTTCTACCTCTCAGCATTTATCGCGGGTAGTTAACGCCGGTGATTCTGGTTAACAAAAGCGGTGCAATATGCAAGTTTTTATCATGCGTCACGGCGACGCGGCACTCGATGCCGCCAGTGACTCAGTACGTCCTTTGACCGTCTGTGGCTGCGACGAATCTCGTCTGATGGCGACCTGGCTTAAAGGTCAAAAAGTGGACATCGAACGCGTTCTGGTGAGTCCGTTCCTGCGTGCAGAACAGACGCTGGAAGTGGTAGGGGAGTGTATGAACCTGCCAGCCAGTGTGGATGTTCTTCCTGAACTCACCCCATGTGGCGATGTCGGCCTTGTCAGCGCTTATCTTCAGGCGCTGTGCAATGAGGGTGTCGCCTCCGCGCTGGTCATTTCCCACCTGCCACTGGTTGGCTATCTGGTATCTGAACTGTGCCCGGGCGAAACCCCGCCGATGTTCACGACATCTGCCATTGCCAATGTTTCTCTCGACGAAACGGGTAAAGGTGTCTTCAACTGGCAAATGAGTCCGTGCAACCTGAAGATGGCAAAAGCCATCTGACGTGACGTGCGATAGCGCGGGGGCGCAAACTCTGCCTCCCGCCGTCCTGTCAGGGTAATTCTGGCGGTTGCCACTCTTCCACTTCAATCAACACCAGTAATGCGGCATCACCGCCGTACTCTTTGGGTGCCTGATGAAATGCCATCACGTGTGGATGCTGAGCCAGCCACAGCGGTGTCTGTTGCTTCAGAATATGTTTACCGTGGCCATGCATCACGCAGGCGCAAAACACATGTTCGCGGCGACAGGCTGCGATCAGTGCGCCCAGCTCCTGTTTGGCCTGCATCTGCGTTAATCCGTGCAGATCGAGAAACAGCTCAGGCGAATAATCCCCACGGCGTAATTTTTTCAGCTCAAAATGGCTGACGTCTTCACGTACATACTTCACAGCCCCTTGCGTGTTGAGCAGTGGCTGAAATTCATCTGAAAAATAGTGGCTGTTATCGGCCTGCTCCTGCAACAGTCTTTTGACCGGCACTTCGGAAATTTTCTTGCGCATCGGACGGTGGACGAGGGTGTCCTGCTTGATTTGGCGCGTGCCGGTCATCAGCTGGCGGAAGAGCGCCTGATCCTCCTCGCTGAGCGATGTTTTCTTTTTCATTCGTCATTCTCATATCGTATTTCCAATAGTGTACCCGACTAAACGCATTTTTTAACCTCAAGCGCGACGCGTCATTGCTGATTTATCGCCGTCTTCATGGCAAACTAGCCGCCGAAAATTATGCGAGCATGCCCTGGAGGAAAGAGTGGATAAAATATTTGTCGATGAAGCAGTAAACGAGCTGCATACCATACAGGACATGTTGCGCTGGTCGGTTAGCCGCTTCAGCGCCGCCAATATCTGGTACGGTCACGGTACCGATAACCCGTGGGATGAGGCCGTGCAGCTGGTACTGCCATCCCTCTACCTGCCGCTGGATATTCCGGAAGATATGCGCACCGCGCGTCTGACCTCCAGCGAAAAACACCGTATCGTTGAGCGCGTGATCCGCCGCGTAAACGAGCGTATTCCGGTCGCCTACCTGACCAACAAAGCCTGGTTCTGCGGTCACGAGTTCTATGTCGATGAACGCGTGCTGGTGCCGCGCTCGCCGATTGGTGAGCTGATCAACAACCACTTTGAAGGCCTGATCGGCCATCAGCCGCAGCACATTCTGGATATGTGTACCGGCAGCGGCTGCATTGCCATTGCCTGCGCTTACGCCTTCCCGGAAGCGGAAGTGGACGCCGTCGATATCTCCACCGACGCGCTGGCCGTGACCGAGCACAACATTGAAGAGCACGGCCTGATCCATCACGTTACGCCAATTCGCTCTGACCTGTTCCGCGACCTGCCGACGCTGCAGTACGATCTGATCGTCACCAACCCGCCGTACGTTGATGCGGAAGATATGTCCGATCTGCCGAGTGAATATCGTCACGAGCCGGAGCTGGGCCTGGCGTCAGGCTCTGACGGCCTGAAGCTGACCCGTCGCATTCTGGCCTGCGCGCCGGATTATCTCACCGACGACGGCGTTCTGATTTGTGAAGTGGGCAACAGCATGGTACATCTGATAGAGCAGTATCCGGATGTGCCGTTCACCTGGCTTGAGTTCGACAACGGCGGTGACGGCGTCTTTATGCTGACCAAAGCGCAACTGCTCGACGCGCGCGAACACTTCAGCATCTATAAAGATTAATCCAGCGGGCTTCGGCCCGTTTCACAACGCTCAAACACAAACAACAACATCGGAGCCGTGATGGCAGGAAACAGTATTGGACAGGTATTCCGGGTGACCACGTTTGGTGAGTCGCACGGGCTGGCACTGGGCTGTATCGTTGATGGCGTACCGCCAGGTATAGAACTGACCGAAGCAGATTTACAGCACGACCTTGACCGTCGTCGTCCGGGCACCTCTCGCTACACCACGCAGCGTCGCGAGCCGGACCAGGTCAAAATTCTCTCCGGCGTTTTTGAAGGCCGCACCACCGGCACCAGCATTGGTCTGCTGATCGAAAATACCGATCAGCGCTCCCAGGACTACGGCGCCATCAAAGACGTCTTCCGTCCGGGTCACGCTGATTACACCTACGAACAAAAATACGGCTTTCGCGACTATCGCGGCGGCGGACGCTCATCGGCACGCGAAACCGCGATGCGCGTGGCGGCAGGGGCCATTGCCAAGAAATACCTGCAGCAGAAATTCGGCATCGTTATTCGCGGCTGTCTGACCCAGATGGGCGACATTCCGCTGGCGATCAAAGACTGGGATCAGGTCGAGCAAAACCCGTTCTTCTGTGCTGACGCCGACAAGCTTGAAGCGCTGGATGAACTGATGCGCGGCCTGAAGAAAGAGGGCGACTCCATTGGCGCGAAAGTGACCGTGGTGGCCGATGGCGTCCCGGCGGGCTGGGGCGAGCCGGTATTTGACCGCCTCGACGCCGACATTGCTCACGCGCTGATGAGCATCAACGCGGTGAAGGGCGTTGAGATTGGCGACGGTTTTGACGTGGTCTCCCTGCGCGGCAGCCAGAACCGCGATGAAATTACTGCACAGGGCTTCCAGAGCAACCACGCGGGCGGCATTCTGGGCGGGATCAGCAGCGGGCAGCAGATTATTGCCAATATCGCGCTGAAGCCAACCTCCAGCATTACCGTGCCGGGCCACACGATTAACCGCGATGGCGAAGAAGTTGAGATGATCACCAAAGGACGTCACGATCCGTGCGTGGGGATCCGCGCGGTACCGATCGCAGAAGCGATGCTGGCGATCGTGCTGATGGATCACTTCCTGCGCCAGCGCGCGCAGAACGCGGATGTGACGACCACCATTCCACGCTGGTAAACATGAAAAAAACCGCAATTGCTCTGCTGGCGCTGCTGGCCAGTGGAGCCAGTCTGGCCGCGACGCCATGGCAAAAAATCACCCACCCGGTGGCGGGGAGCGCCCAGTCTATTGGCGCTTTTTCGAACGGATGTATCGTCGGTGCTCAGGAGCTGCCTCTGCAGTCCGATACCTACCAGGTGATGCGCACCGATCAGCGACGCTATTTCGGCCACCCGGACCTGGTGCTGTTCATCCAGCGTCTGGGAAATCAGGTGCATAACCTGGGGCTGGGCACGATGCTGATTGGCGATATGGGGATGCCTGCCGGCGGTCGTTTTAACGGTGGACACGCCAGTCACCAGACCGGGCTGGATGTCGATATCTTCCTGCAGCTGCCGAAAGCGCGCTGGAGTTCAGCCCAGTTGCTGAAACCGCAGGCGCTGGATCTGGTGTCGAGCGACGGTAAGCGCGTTGTGCCCTCACTGTGGACGCCGGATATCTTCAGCCTGATTAAGCTGGCGGCAAAAGATAACGACGTTACGCGGATCTTCGTCAACCCGGCTATCAAGCAACAGCTGTGCCTCGATGAGGGAACCGATCGCGACTGGTTGCGCAAAGTGCGCCCGTGGTTCCAGCATCGCGCGCATATGCACGTTCGTCTGCGTTGCCCGGCAAACAGCCTGGAATGTGAAGATCAGCCGTTGCCTCCGCCAGGCGATGGCTGTGGTGCGGAACTGCAAAGCTGGTTTGAACCGGCAAAACCTGGAACCTCTAAGCCTGAGAAGAAGACACCGCCTCCGTTGCCGCCTTCCTGCCAGGCGCTACTGGATGAGCATGTACTTTAATGGATAATTTCGTCGATCTGTTTATGGTGTCACCGCTGCTGCTGGTGGTGCTGTTCTTTGTGGCTATGCTGGCCGGTTTCATTGATGCTCTTGCGGGCGGGGGCGGGTTGTTAACCGTACCCGCGCTGCTGGCGGCGGGCATGAGTCCGGCGCAGGCGCTGGCGACCAACAAGCTCCAGGCCTGTGGCGGCTCGCTTTCCGCGTCGCTCTATTTTATTCGCCGCAAGGTCGTCAATCTTGCCGACCAGAAGCTCAATATTCTGATGACCTTTATCGGCTCGACGTCGGGCGCGCTGCTGGTTCAGCACGTGCAGTCCGATATTCTGCGCCAGATCCTGCCGGTTCTGGTCATCTGCATCGGCCTTTACTTCTTGCTGATGCCAAAGCTCGGGGAAGAAGATCGTCAGCGTCGTCTGCACGGTTTGCCGTTTGCCCTGATTGCCGGCGGCTGCGTGGGGTTCTACGACGGTTTCTTTGGCCCGGGCGCAGGCTCGTTTTACGCGCTGGCGTTTGTGACGCTGGCCGGGTTTAACCTCGCCAAATCTACCGCCCATGCCAAAGTGCTCAACGCCACCTCGAACGTCGGCGGCCTGCTGCTGTTTATCATTGGCGGCAAGGTCATCTGGGCAACCGGCTTTGTGATGATGGCAGGGCAGTTCCTCGGGGCGCGTGCAGGCTCGCGTCTGGTGTTAAGCAAAGGACAAAAACTGATTCGCCCGATGATCGTTATCGTCTCGGCGGTAATGAGCGCCAAACTGCTTTATGACAGCCATGGACAGGAGATCCTCACCTGGTTGGGGATGAACTAATGAACAGTACGCATAAATACGAACAGCTGATTGAGATTTTTGACGGCTGTTTTGCTGAAGATTTTAATACCCGTCTGATTAAAGGCGACGACGAACCGATCTATCTTCCTGCTGATGCCGAGGTTCCGTATCACCGTATCGTGTTCGCGCACGGCTTCTACGCCAGCGGTCTGCACGAGATTTCGCACTGGTGCATCGCAGGGAAAGCGCGTCGCGAACGGGTGGATTTCGGTTACTGGTACTGCCCGGACGGACGTGACGCCGCTACGCAGGGGCAGTTTGAAGATGTGGAAGTGAAACCGCAGGCGCTGGAGTGGCTGTTCTGCGTGGCGGCGGGTTTCCCGTTCAACGTCAGCTGCGACAACCTTGAAGGCGACTTCGAGCCGGACCGTATTGCTTTCCAGCGCCGCGTACACGCGCAGGTGATGACATATCTTGAGAACGGCATTCCGGAACGTCCGGCACGCTTAATCAAGGCTTTACAGAATTATTACCACACGCCGGAGATCACGGCGGAATGCTTCCCTTGGCCGGAAGATCTTTAACAGAGGAAAGAAGATGATCGCAGAATTTGAATCACGCATTCTGGCGTTAATTGATGACATGGTGGAACACGCCAGCGATGATGAGCTGTTCGCCAGCGGTTATCTGCGTGGTCACCTGACGCTGGCTATTGCTGAGCTGGAGGCCGGGGACGATCACTCTGCCGAGGCCGTTCACGATGAAGTCACCCGTAGTCTGGAGAAAGCTATTCAGGCAGGAGAACTCTCTCCGCGCGACCAGTCTCTGGTGCTGGGCATGTGGGATAACCTGTTCCAGCAGGCGAAAGCGAAGTAAGTGTTTCACCAACCTCTCCCTTTGGGGTGAGGAATGCTCAGTAATTTTTTTTACCGAAAGCGACGAAGGTTGTTTCAGGAAAATGAATGAATGACAGCGATGCCCTGGTCCGGCTGTAAATCGCCGAGGCGTTTCCGTAAGGCCGGGGCGAGGCGCAGGGATGCGCCGAGAGGGCGTGGCCTGCAGGGATGCAGGCTCATGCCCGACCCGATAGCCTGAAGGAATAAGCTGAGGGAACCGCGAAGCGGCGATTTACCGCCGGGAGCCCGGGTCGCCAGGGCGGCGGCGATTGAGCCGCCATGGCACGTTCACAGGCCATGCCGTTACAAAGTAGCAAGGAACATAAAGTGAACGGAATAACCTCCACAGCCGTATGTTCCCCCTCACCCCAGCCCTCTCCCTTGTACGGTCCGGGGACATGGTAGACAGGTGTTCGGGGACATGGTGAACACTTTTTAACATCCTTTACCCATGGTGATCGACTTTTTCTTCAGGTCGATCACCCCCACTTTCGTGCTGTACCACCACACTTCATAGCAGCCATCCTCCTGCGTCTCCTTCAGTCCGACCCGCTCTCCCCTGAACGCTTTACCCGCGCTCAGACTTACCCCTTTCACGCTCAGCTTTCCGCTGATATCCACTTTCCTGACCATCACGCCCTCGTCGTATTCCGGGGGCGTTGTGTTGCCGCTGTACCGTCGCGATGACGGCTGATACCGCGAGCCCGGTACCGCCATATCCAGCGCCTCATGCGGGCGTTCAAGGTTATAGACCGTCCGCCAGTGGTCGAAGGCGCGCTGCAGTTCACCGCTGTCCGCGAACCACTTCCCCTGCAGCACTTCCGCCTTCAGGCTGCGGTGAAAACGCTCCAGCTTGCCCTGCGTCTGCGGATGATACGGCCGGGAGTGCCCCACCCGGATACCCTGGCGCATCAGCCACAGCTCCAGCGCCGTCCAGGTGCCGGTGGTGTCTCCCCACGGTGAGCCGTTATCCATCGTCATCCTGTCCGGCAGGCCGTAGCGTTCAAACACGCTGACCAGCTGCTGCTGCACGGTCTCACAACGTTCATCGTTACAGTGCACCAGGCACAGGGAAAAACGGGAGTGGTCGTCCAGCAAAGTGAGCGGATGGCAGCGGCCACCGCCAAAGGGAAAGTGACCCTTAAAATCCATCTGCCAGAGCCGGTTGGGCGCGTCATGTTCGAACCGTCCCGTGGCGGGAATGCCCGGTGAAGTGCCCGGCAGCAGGCCGTGACGGGCCATCAGGGTATGAACGGTGCTGAAGGCGGGCATGGTGTGCCCCTGGTCTTCCAGCCAGCGTTTAATCTTGCGGGCTCCCCAGCGTTGATGACGGTCATGGGCCATGCGCAGCAGGGCAGTGATGTCGTCAGATGAGCGGTTCGGGGAATGGTGCGGTATGCGCGGGCGGTCCTGAAGGCCGGAGGCCCCTTCCTCCGTCCAGCGACGAAGCCACTTGTAGCCGGTGGCAGGTGAAATGCCGAAGCGACGGCAGAGGGAACGGATATTCGCCCCGTCCTGCGAGGCGAACAAAACAAACTCGGTACGTAATGACATGGTATCTCTCGCATCCCAGGGCATAAGCGACTCCATAAACGGGTTCTTATGCCTTAGTTGTAAGTGTCTACCATGTCCCCGAACAAGCGTTCACTATGTCCCCGGACCGTACACCCTCAAGGGAGAGGGGGTCGTCTGTGCAGACACTATTTTGTGGGGATCCCTCAGCCCACAGGGAGAGGGACGGGGTGAGAGCACCAGGCCGCACTTTACTTAACCATTTTCCCCTTCAGCAGCTTCCGCACCCACAAGCGATTCGGATTCAGTCCCGCAAGCGTAACCCTGTCCAGCGGAAGCGGCTCGTCGCTCATTTGCGCGGCTAGTACTTCAGCCAGCAGCGGTGCAGAACAGAGCCCGCGCGAACCCAGCCCGCCCAGCATAAACAGTTCCGGGTAGACCGGTGAAGTCACCGCCGTTTCCTGATGTTCAGCCAGATCCGAATAGACCGCAAGCGTGGCGTCGTAGTCCGGCACGTTTCCCGCCATCGGCAGATGATCGCGGGTGGCACAGCGCACGCCGCAGCGCGCGTCTCCGGCACTGACGTCAACCGTTTTCGCCCACGCTGCATCCGGGAAACAGTCAACCAGGCGCTGACGATTTTGCGCCTGATCCGCCTCACTGTAGCGCATATCCGTTTCACCGCGATGATAGCTGGCCCCGATGCAGTGGTGACCGTTAGACGGATTCTGCGGCGTCAGGTAGCCGTCATAGCACAGTACCTGGCGCAGTTTGCCCAGCTCAGGCGTCGAAGGGATATGGCTCACCTGACCGCCGACCGGATACACCGGCAACGTCGCTGTCTGGATAAACTGGCTGATGTGGTGCCCGTTGGCGAGAACGACGCTGGCATGGTGCGCCGTGTTGCCATCGGCAAAATGCAGATCCCACTGTTCTGTCCGGCTGAGTGATTCCACGGTGTGGGCATAGTGCACCGTCAGTCCGCGCGACTGCGCCAGAGCAATGGCCGCGGTGGTCAGTTCTGCCGGGCACAACCAGCCGCCGAGGGGGTACTGAATGCCGCCGCAGTGCGTCTCTACGCCAGCGCTTTCTGCCACCTGCGGTGCGCTCACCGGGCGGGCAATCTCGTCAGGCAGGCCCAGCGACAGCATTTGGGTGATTTTTTGCTGGCTCTTCTCATCCCAGGCGAGCTGCGTGACGCCGCACCAGTCGTGGTCGAATGCCACTGGAAGGGCGTCATACAGGCGACGGGCGAAGGTAAACGCCGCCGGGAAAAACTGGAACAGCGCCGGGTCATGCGCGCTTAAAAGTGGATAGAGCGCGCCCTGGCGGTTGCCGGAGGCGCCGTTTGCAGGCGCGTCGTCAGCACAGTAGAGCGTGACTTGCCAGCCACGGTGGATAAGCGCGAGCGAGAGCAGGGCACTGGCAATCCCCCCGCCAATGATGGCAACCTCACGGGATGCGCTGGCACGGCGTGCAAACCAGGGCGTACTGGCCGGGATATCCAGCGAGTGCTCCATTCTGCCGACCAGCATGTCACGCTTGCGGCCGAAACCTTTGGTCTTCTGCATGGTAAAGCCCGCCTCCTGCAACCCGCGGCGGACAAAGCCTGCCGAGGTGAAGGTGGCGAGCGTCGCGCCAGGGCGCGCCAGTCGCGCCATCGCGTTAAACAGATGCTGGCTCCACATATCCGGGTTTTTGGCGGGAGCAAAACCGTCAAGGAACCATGCGTCCACCTTCTGATTCATCGAATCATCAAGCTTGTCGGTCAGATCGTTGATGTCGCCCAGCCAGAGGTCCAGCGTGACGCGTCCACCATCCAGGATCAGGCGATGGCAGCCGCCGATGTGGGGCGGCCACTGCGCCTGAAGCTGCTCTGCCCAGGTTGCAAGCTCCGGCCAGCGCTGATGGGCAAGCCGCAGGTCGTGCGCGGTGAGCGGGAATTTTTCAAAACTGATGAAATGTAATCTTTGTAGCGTAGCCTCAGGATGTGCAGCGTGAAACCGATCGAACGCCTGCCAGAGGGTTAAAAAATTCAGCCCGGTGCCGAACCCGCTCTCCGCCACCACAAACAGGCTCCGCGGATGGGCCGGGAAGCGGGTATTGAGCTGGTTTCCGTCGAGGAAAACATAACGGGTTTCTTCCAGTCCGTTATCATTAGAAAAATAGACGTCATCAAAATCTCGGGAAACAGGTGTACCCTCAGCGTTGAATTCGAGGTTGGCGGGTTGTATAGCGTTTTGTTTCACGTAAGTTACTCGTCTGACAGGCAGTGGCACGATCTTAACGATGTGAGTCCATCGGTGCAAATTTCCGCAGAAAATGTCTGATCGGACTTGTTCGGCGTACAAGTGTACGCTATTGTGCGACTCGAAACTTACTATAGTGCGACTTACAGAGGTATTGAATGAAACGTGCAGTGATTACTGGCCTGGGCATTGTTTCCAGCATCGGTAATAACCAGCAGGAAGTCCTGGCATCTCTGCGTGAAGGACGCTCCGGGATCACTTTCTCTGAAGAGTTTAAAGATTCAGGTATGCGTAGCCACGTATGGGGTAACGTCAAACTGGACACCACCGGTTTGATTGACCGCAAAGTGGTTCGTTTCATGAACGATGCCTCTATTTATGCTTATCTCTCCATGCAGGAAGCGATCAAAGATTCCGGCCTGAGTGAAGAGGTTTATCAGAACAACCCGCGCGTGGGTCTGATCGCCGGCTCCGGCGGCTCCTCAAAAGCGCAGGTATTCGGTGCTGACGCAATGCGTAGCCCGCGTGGTCTGAAAGCGGTAGGTCCGTACGTGGTGACCAAAGCCATGGGTTCTGCGGTTTCCGCGTGCCTGGCGACCCCGTTCAAAATTCACGGTGTGAACTACTCCATCAGCTCCGCGTGTGCGACTTCCGCGCACTGCATCGGTAATGCGGTTGAGCAGATCCAGCTGGGTAAACAGGACATCGTTTTTGCTGGCGGCGGCGAGGAGCTGGGCTGGGAAATGGCCTGTGAATTCGACGCTATGGGCGCACTGTCCACCAAATACAACGAGACGCCAGAAAAAGCCTCCCGTACCTATGACGCACACCGTGACGGTTTCGTTATCGCAGGCGGCGGCGGTATGGTTGTGGTTGAAGAGCTGGAGCACGCGCTGGCACGTGGCGCGCACATCTACGCTGAGATCGTGGGCTACGGTGCCACATCTGACGGTGCCGATATGGTTGCGCCATCCGGCGAAGGCGCGGTACGTTGCATGAAGATGGCGATGCACGGCGTTGATACCCCAATCGACTACCTGAACTCCCACGGTACCTCTACGCCTGTAGGCGACGTGAAAGAGCTGGGTGCGATCCGCGAAGTGTTCGGCGACAACAGCCCGGCGATCTCCGCGACCAAAGCCATGACCGGTCACTCTCTGGGTGCGGCGGGCGTGCAGGAAGCGATCTACTCTCTGCTGATGCTGGAAAATGGCTTTATCGCCCCAAGCATCAACATTGAAGAGATGGATGAGCAGGCGGCTGGCCTGAACATCGTGACCAAACCAACGGAAGCGACACTGACCACCGTCATGTCCAACAGCTTCGGTTTTGGTGGTACTAACGCCACGCTGGTGATGCGTAAGTACAAAGCATAAGTTTTATGTTTGATTCGAAAGGGGAGCCATAAGGCTCCCTTTTTTATGCATTGACAAGCGGCTGATTGCACAGGCAAACTTCACACCTCAACATTATCCTCACGATAATGCGTAAGCGTTTAACGTCAACCAACGCACCTTAATCCTGGTAAACAGGTAGAGGGGGCGTGGCATTTCCCCGCCTTACTCTTCATTTCGGAGTAAAGCATGACTGCAGTCACTCAAACAGAAACAACCTCTTCAGCGAATATCTCGCTGTTCCGTATCGCTTTTGCGGTATTCGTGACCTATATGACCGTTGGCCTGCCGCTGCCGGTGATCCCGCTGTTCGTTCATCAGGAGCTCGGGTATGGCAACACCATGGTTGGCATCGCTGTAGGTATTCAGTTTTTAGCCACGGTATTAACCCGCGGCTACGCCGGGCGGCTCGCAGATCAGCACGGTGCGAAACGTTCAGCGCTCCAGGGAATGTTTGCCTGCGGGCTGGCGGGCGGCGCATGGCTACTGGCCGCGCTCCTGCCGGTAGACGCGGCGTATAAATTTGCTCTGCTGGTGCTGGGCCGTTTAATCCTCGGTTTTGGTGAAAGCCAGTTGCTGACCGGCACCCTGACCTGGGGAATGGGGCTGGTGGGGCCCGCCCGTTCCGGCAAGGTGATGTCCTGGAACGGCATGGCTATCTATGGCGCCCTGGCCGCCGGTGCGCCGCTTGGGCTGCTCATCAATAGCCAGTTTGGGTTTGCGACGCTTGCGGCCACCACCATGCTGCTGCCGCTGCTGGCGTGGGCCTTTAACGGCTCGGTGCGTAAAGTGCCCGCGCACAAAGGTGAGCGTCCTTCCCTGTGGAGCGTGGTCGGCCAAATCTGGCAGCCGGGTCTTGGCCTGGCGCTGCAGGGCGTGGGCTTTGCGGTAATTGGTACTTTCGTCTCGCTCTATTTTATGAGCCGTGGCTGGGCGATGGCCGGCTTTACGCTCACCGCGTTTGGCGGTGCGTTTGTGCTGATGCGCGTATTCTTCGGCTGGATGCCGGATCGCTTTGGCGGTGTGAAGGTGGCGGTGGCGTCGCTGGTCATTGAAACTATCGGTCTTCTGCTGTTGTGGAATGCACCCGTGGCATCCGTTGCGCTGCTTGGCGCGGCGCTGACCGGCTGCGGCTGTTCTCTGATTTTCCCGGCACTTGGTGTGGAAGTGGTGAAGCGCGTGGCCCCGCAGGTGCGCGGTACGGCGCTCGGCGGTTATGCGGCGTTTCAGGATATCTCATACGGCGTAACCGGGCCGCTGGCCGGGCTGTTAGCGACGTCGTTTGGCTATCCGTCCGTCTTCCTGGCCGGTGCGGTTTCCGCAGTGGTGGGGATTGTGGTGACGCTGGTGGCGTTTCGTAGAACGTGAGCCGTTGTTGCCGGGTGGCGGCTGCGCCTTACCCGGCCTACGGTTCGGGGCGTTGTAGGCCCGGTAAGCGTAGCGCCACCGGGCAAATCCTCAGGCAACCAGCCAGAAAATCGCCAGTGCAATCAGTAACGCAATAAACAGCAATCCCGGACGCGCAGAGAGGGTTCTGAACGTCTCCACAACCGGCGCAAACAGCGGGCTGTAGATCGGCTGAATATCTCTCACCTCCGGTACGCCGCCTTCGCGCTCGGCGCGGCGAACGAAGATCTGATTGAGCACATCCTGCACCTGCGCGGTGGTCAGAACCGTTTGCGGGGTGGCCTGCCAGTTTTGCTGGGCATAGTCCCTAATCATCTCAAACTCATGCGGTTCCAGCGGCTGTTTAAGCGCAGCCTGAACGGTATGCAGGGTAGGGGCGCTCTGGGTGCTGAGCGTCTGGCGCGCCTGCAGCCAGGTTACCAGATGGGTAAACTGTTTTGCGGGGATCAGCTCGCCCGCCTTCACGCCGGACAACTCCAGCATGGATTGCCAGATAAGCTTCGTCGGTTCGCCGGTGGCCGCGGCAAGCTTGGTCACCATCTGCTTAAGCGTGTTGTGCTCGGCAGGCAGCAGCGAGCGTTCGGTCGACGGACGCACCTGAGGCTGTGGAATAGAGAGCTCATTATTCTGCAGCAGCGTCAGCACCGTTTTAAGCTGCTCCGGCGTCAGCTGACCCAGAGCGGTCTGACCATACTGCTGGCGAATAAAATCACTCACCGCCTGGCGGTTATTCCCCTGGCCCAACAGCTCCGTCAGCTGCGCGACAATCTGGCGCGTGGTGTGGTTCTGCTGCGCGGTGGTAATACGCTGGTTCAGGTTTTGCTCAGCGGCAGGGAAGTGGCGCGACTGGAGCGGCGCGTCGTTTCTCATACCCAGGTCATGCTTTACCCCGGCCCAGACTTCCGCATTTTGCTGCGAAGTCAGCGCAATCAGGCGCGTGATCAGGCGCTCCAGCACGGTGCGCTGTTGCGTGGATAGCGGTTGTTCACCGGCAACGTTTTGCGTGACAGGGCCTTCACCCGGAGGGCGCGGCGGCGTACCTGAAATGGGCTGCATCGTCAAAAATCCTTAAAGTCAAAACTCAGCGTAAACCTGGCATACGTATATGCCTGGCGGCCAGATTATGGCACACTTGGCAGGTTTTCTTCCTCTCAAACAGGTACTCAGACGTGAAAATCCTCGTTGATGAAAATATGCCTTATGCCCGTGAGCTGTTTAGCCGCCTGGGTAACGTGAAGGCTGTCCCTGGTCGCCCGATCCCGGTCAACGAACTGGATGACGCAGACGCGCTGATGGTGCGCTCGGTGACCAAAGTAAATGAGGCACTGCTCGCCGGTAAAGGGATCAAGTTCGTCGGGACCGCAACGGCAGGGACCGATCATGTGGATGATAAATGGCTTGCGCAGGCCGGGATCGGTTTTTCCGCCGCGCCGGGCTGTAACGCCATTGCCGTCGTGGAATATGTTTTCTCCTCGCTGCTGATGCTGGCCGAGCGCGACGGTTTTGCGCTGAAAGACCGCACGGTGGGGATTGTCGGCGTGGGCAACGTTGGCGGACGCCTGCAAAAGCGCCTGGAAGCGTTAGGGATCCGCACGCTGCTGTGCGATCCGCCGCGCAAAGACAACGGCGAGGAGGGGGATTTCCGCTCGCTGGATGAGCTGGTTGAACAGTGCGATGTCCTGACGTTCCACACACCGCTGTTTAAAGAGGGGCCGTATAAGACTTTGCATCTGGCTGACGAGGCGCTGATCCGCCGTCTGAAGGCTGGCACTATTCTGATAAATGCCTGCCGTGGTCCGGTGGTGGATAACGCCGCGCTGCTGAAATGTCTGGAAGCGGGACAGGATCTCAGCGTGGTGCTGGACGTCTGGGAACCAGAGCCGGAACTCAACGTTGCGCTGCTGAACAGGGTGGACGTTGCGACCGCACATATCGCGGGTTATACGCTTGAGGGGAAAGCGCGCGGTACGACGCAGGTCTTCGAGGCCTACAGCGCCTTTATTGGCCACCCGCAGCAGGTGGCGCTGGATACCTTACTCCCCGCACCTGAATTTGGCCGTATTACCCTGCACGGTCCGCTCGATCAGGCAACGCTGAAAAGGCTGGTGCATTTGGTGTATGATGTGCGCCGCGATGATGCGCTGCTGCGTAAAGTGGCGGGGATCCCGGGTGAGTTTGATAAGCTGCGCAAGCACTACGTTGAGCGTCGCGAGTGGTCTTCCCTGTATGTGATGTGCGATGACGCCCCGGCGGCGACGCTGCTGCACAAGCTGGGTTTTAACGCCGTTCATCACCCGGCGCATTAATGTCTTCTTAATGCTCCCTGTCGGATACTCCGACAGGGACGCTTTTTTATTTCTGGAGTAAACCACCATGTCTGAAGGCTGGAATATTGCCATTTTAGGTGCCACGGGTGCCGTGGGCGAAGCCCTGCTCGAAACCCTTGCTGAGCGTCAGTTCCCGGTGGGCGATATCTATGCGCTGGCGCGTACCGACAGCGCGGGTGAGCATCTGCGTTTTAACAGTAAATCCGTCATGGTCCAGGATGCCGCCGCGTTCGACTGGACGCAGGCGCAGCTGGCGTTTTTCGCCGCGGGCGCTGAAGCCACGGCGGCGTACATTGAAGAGGCGACCAACGCCGGCTGTCTGGTGATCGACCTGAGTGGCCTGTTCGCTCTGGAGCCGGACGTGCCGTTGGTGGTGCCGGACGTGAACCCGTTCGTGCTGGCCGACTACCGTAACCGCAACATCATCGCGGTACCTGACAGCCTGACCAGTCAGCTGCTGACGGCCCTGAAACCGCTGATCGACGACGGTGGCCTGTCGCGCATTGCCGTCACCAGCCTGCTTTCCGTGTCCGCGAACGGCAAAAAGGCCGTCGATGCGCTGGCAGGGCAGAGCGCGAAGCTGCTGAACGGCATCCCGATTGACGAAGATGATTTCTTTGGTCGCCAGCTGGCGTTCAACATGCTGCCGATGCTGCCAGATAATCAGGGCTCCGTGCGCGAAGAGCGCCGTATCGTGGACGAAGCGCGTAAAATTCTGCAGGACGATGGCCTGATGATCTCCGCAAACGTTGTGCAGTCCCCGGTCTTTTACGGTCACGCGCAGATGGTGAGTTTTGAGGCGCTACGCCCGCTGGCGGCGGAAGAGGCGCGTGATGCGTTTGGCCGCGGTGAAGATATTGTGCTTTCCGAAGAGCGCGAGTTCCCGACCCAGGTGGGTGACGCTACCGGAAGCGCGCACCTCTCTGTCGGCTGCGTGCGTAACGATTACGGTATGCCGGAGCAGGTTCAGTTCTGGTCTGTTGCCGATAACGTCCGCTTTGGCGGCGCGCTGATGGCGGTGAAGATCGCTGAAAAACTGGTGCAGGAGTACCTGTACTGATGTCCGCAGTGGATCAAAAGCCGGTTCATAAAATTGCCCTCGGTATTGAGTACGACGGCAGTAAATATTATGGCTGGCAGCGTCAGAATGAGGTGCGTAGCGTCCAGGAAAAGCTGGAGAAAGCGCTTTCTCAGGTGGCAAACGAGCCGATCAACGTCCTGTGCGCGGGGCGCACTGACGCTGGTGTCCACGGGACGGGGCAGGTGGTGCACTTTGAAACCACCGCGGTGCGTAAAGATGCCGCCTGGACGCTGGGTGTAAATGCGAATTTACCTGGTGACATTGCGGTGCGCTGGGTGAAAGCTGTACCGGATGATTTTCATGCGCGCTTCAGCGCCACGGCGCGTCGTTACCGTTATGTCATCTACAACCAGCGTCTGCGTCCGGCGGTGTTAAGCCAGGGCGTGACGCATTTTTATGAACCGCTCGATGCGGAACGCATGCATCGTGCGGCGCAGTGTCTGATTGGTGAAAATGACTTTACCTCATTTCGTGCGGTGCAGTGTCAGTCCCGCACGCCGTGGCGTAACGTCATGCACATAAACGTCAGCCGTTTTGGCGCGTATGTGGTGGTGGATATCAAAGCCAATGCCTTTGTACATCATATGGTGCGGAATATTGTGGGCAGCCTGATGGAAGTGGGTGCCGGACACCAGCCGGAGAGCTGGATTGCAGACCTGCTGGCAGCGAAGGACAGAACGCTTGCGGCAGCCACGGCGAAAGCGGAAGGGTTGTATCTGGTCTCGGTAGACTATCCGGATCGGTTTGACCTGCCGAAACCGCCAATGGGGCCGCTCTTTTTAGCGGACTAAACAAAGGTGCAATTAAGGCTTAGACAATATGGACGTAATTCGTTTTTTGATTGATTTCATCCTGCATATTGATGTTCACCTGGCAGAGCTGGTCGCGCAGTATGGCGTCTGGGTTTATGCCATTCTGTTCCTCATTCTGTTTTGTGAAACCGGTCTGGTCGTTACCCCCTTCCTGCCAGGCGATTCACTGCTGTTTGTCGCCGGGGCATTGTCGGCGTTACCCACCAACGATCTGAACGTGCACCTTATGGTGATACTGATGGTGATTGCCGCGATTGTCGGTGACGCGGTCAACTACACCATTGGTCGCGTGTTCGGTGAGCGGCTGTTCAGTAATCCTGATTCGAAAATTTTCCGTCGCAGCTATCTGGACAAAACCCATGCGTTTTATGAACGCCATGGTGGAAAAACCATTATCCTTGCGCGATTTGTGCCTATTGTGCGTACATTCGCACCGTTTGTGGCGGGAATGGGGCATATGTCCTATCGTCATTTTGCGGCCTATAACGTGGTGGGCGCGCTGCTGTGGGTACTGCTGTTTACCTATGCTGGCTATCTGTTTGGCGATCTCCCGGTGGTTCAGGAAAATCTTAAGCTACTGATTGTAGCGATAATTGTGCTTTCCGTACTGCCAGGGGTTATCGAAATTATTCGTCACAAACGTGCGGCGGCAAAACAAGCGAAGTAAATGCACACTGGCGGTTCGACCACTTTTTTATCCAAAGTTTCGGGCTGTTATGTTTTAATGTGCAACATTCATGGTCTGTTGGAGGCAAAAATGGCATTATTCGCCTCTTATAGCAAAACTGGCATACGACCAGGTTCAGGCAGAAAGGTTATCAATGAGCTGGATTGAACGAATTAAAAGCAACATTACCCCAACGCGCAAAGCGAGCATTCCTGAAGGGGTATGGACGAAGTGTGATAGCTGCGGCCAGGTTCTGTATCGCGCAGAGCTGGAACGCAACCTTGAGGTGTGTCCGAAGTGTGACCACCATATGCGTATGTCGGCGCGCAACCGCCTGCATAGCCTGCTGGACGAAGGTTCTCTGGTAGAACTGGGCAGCGAGCTTGAGCCAAAAGATGTGCTGAAGTTCCGCGACTCCAAAAAATATAAAGATCGTCTGGCCTCTGCACAGAAAGAGACCGGCGAGAAAGACGCGCTGGTGGTGATGAAAGGCACCCTGCATGAGATGCCGGTTGTTGCCGCCGCGTTTGAGTTCTCCTTTATGGGCGGCTCAATGGGCTCCGTGGTTGGTGCGCGCTTTGTGCGTGCCGTTGAGCAGGCGCTGGAAGATAACTGTCCGCTGATCTGCTTCTCTGCCTCCGGCGGGGCGCGTATGCAGGAAGCCCTGATGTCTCTGATGCAGATGGCGAAAACCTCTGCTGCGCTGGCGAAAATGCAGGAGCGCGGTCTGCCGTATATCTCCGTGCTGACCGACCCAACCATGGGCGGCGTCTCTGCAAGCTTCGCGATGCTGGGCGATCTGAACATCGCTGAGCCAAAAGCGCTGATCGGCTTTGCGGGTCCTCGCGTTATCGAACAGACCGTTCGTGAAAAACTGCCGCCTGGCTTCCAGCGCAGTGAGTTCCTCATCGAGAAAGGCGCCATCGACATGATTGTCCGCCGTCCGGAAATGCGCCTGAAGCTGGCGCGCATCCTGGCGAAGCTGATGAATCTGCCAGCGCCGAACCCGGATGAACCGCGCGAAGGCGTGGTGGTACCGGATCAGGAACCCGAGGCCTGATAACTGAAAAGGGCAGGGCCAGCTGGCGCTGCCCTTTTGCTTTCTAATCTGTTAATGACAACCGGGCATTATGGAAAATAAAAGCATTCCCCAAGCCACGTCGCCCCTGGCCGCGTGGCTTTCTTATCTGGAAAACCTGCACAGTAAAACCATCGATATGGGCCTTGAGCGCGTAAGCCAGGTTGCTGCGCGTCTTGATGTGCTAAAACCGGCGCCTTTCGTATTCACCGTCGCAGGCACCAACGGCAAAGGCACCACCTGCCGTACGCTGGAATCTGTTCTGATGGCTGCGGGTTACAGGGTTGGTGTTTACAGCTCTCCACACCTGGTACGCTACACCGAGCGCGTTCGCGTGCAGAACAGCGAACTGCCGGAATCGGCGCATACCGCGTCCTTCGCGGAAATTGAAGCCGCACGCGGTGAGATCTCATTAACCTATTTTGAATACGGCACCCTGTCGGCGCTGTGGCTGTTCAAACAGGCGCAACTGGATGTGGTGATCCTGGAGGTCGGCCTCGGCGGACGTCTTGATGCCACCAATATGGTCGATGCGGATGTGGCGGTTGTCACCAGCATTGCGCTGGACCATGTCGACTGGCTGGGGCCGGATCGTGAAAGCATTGGCCGCGAGAAGGCCGGCATTTTCCGGGCGAATAAGCCGGCGGTTGTCGGCGAACCGGATATGCCGCACACCATTGCGGATGTCGCAAACGAGAAGGGCGCGCGTCTGCTGCGTCGCGGCGTGGACTGGCAGTATGAAGTTCAGGACAACGGCTGGCGCTTTAGCGATGCACAGGGCACGCTTGAGCACCTGCCACTGCCGCAGGTGCCGCAGCCGAACGCGGCAACGGCTCTTGCAGCACTTCGCGCCAGCGGGCTGGCGGTAAGCGAGCAGGCGATCCGCGACGGTATACAGCAGGCGATTCTGCCCGGGCGGTTCCAGATTGTCAGCGAGTCACCGCGCCTGATTCTGGATGTGGCGCATAATCCGCATGCGGCGGCGTATCTCGCGGGACGTCTCAAATCGTTACCAAAAACCGGGCGCGTGCTGGCGGTTATCGGTATGCTTCATGATAAAGATATCGGCGGGACACTGGCCTGCATGGAGAGTGTGGTCGATAGCTGGTATTGTGCTCCTCTGGAGGGGCCACGCGGCGCGACGGCTGAGCAACTGATGGAACATCTCGGCAAAGGCGCAATCTACACTAGCGTGGCGCAGGCCTGGCATGCCGCGATGGCGGATGCTAAACCAGAAGATACCGTGCTGGTGTGTGGTTCATTCCACACGGTGGCACATGTCATGGAAGTGATGGACGCGGGGAGAACCGGTGGCGAGTAAGTTTCAGAACCGTTTAACAGGAACCATTGTGCTGGTCGCGCTCGGGGTGATTATTCTTCCGGGGTTGCTCGACGGGCAGAAAAAGCATTACCAGGATGAGTTTGCCGCTATTCCGCTGGTCCCTAAACCGGGCGACCGGGATGAGCCGGATATGCTGCCCGCGGCGACGCAGGCGCTTCCCGCTCAGCCACCGGAAGGTGCGGCGGAAGAGGTACGGGCGGGCGATGCCGCAGCACCGTCGCTCGATCCGTCTCGTCTGGCGGCCGCGAGCAACAACGATATCGATCCTGTGCCGGTAGAGCAGCCTAAACCGGTAGAAAAACCGAAGCCGGTCGACAAACCACAGCCGAAACCGCAGCGGGATAAAACGGCAGAACAGCTTGCCGCGGCGTCAGAGACGCCTCCGCCAGCAAAACCGGCTCAGCAGGACGCGGCGGCCCCAACGGGTAAAGCTTACGTTGTGCAGCTTGGCGCGCTGAAAAATGCGGACAAGGTCAATGAGGTGGTGGGTAAACTGCGCAGTGCGGGATACCGTGTTTACACTTCACCTTCCACGCCGGTGCAGGGTAAAATTACCCGTATCCTCGTGGGGCCAGAAGCGTCTAAAGACAAACTGAAAGGTTCGCTCGGCGAGCTGAAGCAGATCTCCGGTCTGAGCGGCGTCGTGATGAGCTACAGCGCGAACTAAGTACGACCTGCTCCTTATAGAGAGAGGCGATAAGCCACGGCGTTGAACATTTTTTCAGCGCCTTTTTTATTTACGCGCGGGAAGGAAATCCCTACGCAAACGTTTTCTTTTTCTGTTAGAATTCGCCCCGAACTGGATGACAGGGCGTTAAATCGTGGGACACATATGGTCTGGATTGATTACGCCATCATTGCGGTGATTGGTTTTTCCTGTCTGGTTAGCCTGATCCGTGGCTTTGTTCGTGAAGCGTTATCGCTGGTGACCTGGGGTTGTGCTTTCTTTGTCGCCAGTCATTACTACACTTACCTGTCTGTCTGGTTCACGGGCTTTGAAGATGAACTGGTCCGAAATGGAATCGCCATCGCGGTGCTGTTTATCGCGACGCTGATTGTCGGCGCTATCGTGAATTATGTGATAGGTCAGCTGGTCGAGAAAACTGGTCTGTCAGGAACGGACAGGGTACTCGGGATCTGTTTCGGGGCATTACGAGGCGTGCTGATTGTGGCCGCGATCCTGTTCTTCCTGGATACCTTCACCGGGTTCTCCAAGAGTGAAGACTGGCAGAAATCGCAGCTCATTCCGGAGTTCAGCTTCATCATCAGATGGTTCTTTGACTATCTGCAAAGCTCGTCGAGTTTTTTGCCCAGAGCGTAATCCGTTCTGAGATGTGGCTTAACGAGGAAAAGACGAATGTGCGGTATTGTCGGTATCGCCGGTTTCATGCCGGTAAACCAGTCGATTTATGACGCGTTAACGGTGCTTCAGCACCGTGGGCAGGATGCTGCGGGTATCATCACCATTGATGCAAACAACTGCTTCCGTTTACGCAAGGCGAATGGCCTGGTAAATGATGTGTTTGAAGCCCGCCATATGCAGCGTCTGCAAGGTAATATGGGGATCGGTCACGTTCGTTATCCTACTGCTGGCAGTTCCAGCGCCTCTGAGGCTCAGCCTTTCTACGTCAACTCACCGTATGGCATTACCCTGGCGCATAACGGTAACCTGACCAACGCACACGAGCTGCGTAAAAAGCTGTTCGAAGAGAAACGTCGCCACATTAACACCACCTCTGATTCTGAAATCCTGCTCAATGTGTTCGCCAGCGAGCTGGATAACTTCCGCCACTATCCGCTGGAAGCAGACAACATCTTTGCTGCGATTGCCGCGACAAATCGCCAGATCCGCGGTGCTTACGCCTGCGTGGCGATGATCATCGGTCACGGTATGGTGGCCTTCCGCGATCCAAACGGCATTCGTCCGCTGGTGCTCGGCAAGCGCGACCTCGGCGATGGTCGTACCGAATATATGGTTGCCTCTGAGAGCGTGGCGCTGGACACCCTGGGCTTTGAGTTCCTGCGTGACGTGGCGCCGGGCGAAGCGGTGTACATCACCGAGAAAGGCCAGCTGTTTACCCGCCAGTGTGCCGATAACCCGGTCAGCAACCCGTGCCTGTTTGAATACGTTTACTTCGCCCGCCCGGACTCCTTCATCGACAAGATTTCCGTCTACAGCGCGCGCGTGAACATGGGTACCAAGCTTGGCGAGAAGATTGCCCGCGAGTGGGACGATCTCGATATCGACGTCGTGATTCCTATCCCGGAAACCTCCTGCGATATCGCGCTGGAAATCGCCCGTATTCTCGATAAGCCATACCGTCAGGGCTTCGTGAAGAACCGCTACGTTGGCCGTACCTTTATCATGCCTGGCCAGCAGCTCCGCCGTAAATCCGTGCGCCGCAAGCTGAACGCCAACCGCGCGGAGTTCCGCGACAAGAACGTGCTGCTGGTGGATGACTCCATCGTCCGCGGCACCACCTCAGAGCAGATTATCGAGATGGCGCGCGAAGCCGGGGCGAAGAAAGTCTACCTGGCTTCTGCGGCTCCAGAGATTCGCTTCCCGAACGTGTACGGGATCGATATGCCAACCGCCAACGAGCTGATTGCTCACGGTCGCGAAGTGGATGAAATTCGCCAGATCATCGGTGCCGATGGCCTGATTTTCCAGGATCTGAACGATCTCATCGACGCGGTGCGCGCCGAGAACCCGGATATTCAGCAGTTTGAATGCTCCGTGTTCAACGGGGTATATGTCACCAAAGACGTTGACCAGCAGTACCTCGACTATCTGGATTCGCTGCGCAATGACGACGCAAAAGCCGTTCAGCTGCAAAACGATCTCGAAAGTTTAGAGATGCACAACGAAGGGTGATCTTCGGCAGGTGAGGGCGTTCGCCCTCACTTGCAACTCCCCGCAAAATCCTGCACAGTCTGCCCTGAAATCAGTAAGGGCGAAAATCATGAAACGACTCATTGTTGGGCTCAGCGGCGCCAGTGGCGCGATTTACGGCGTACGTCTGTTACAGGTTCTGCGTGACGTGGCGGACGTCGAGACCCATCTGGTCATGAGCCAGGCGGCGCGACAGACCCTCTCTCTGGAGACCGATCTCTCCCTGCGCGATGTGCAGGCCCTGGCGGATGTCGTTCACGATGCCCGGGATATCGCTGCCAGTATCTCTTCCGGCTCGTTTAAAACGGCTGGCATGGTTATCCTTCCCTGTTCGATTAAAACCCTCTCCGGCATTGTGCACAGCTATACCGACACCCTGGTCACCCGCGCGGCGGATGTGGTGCTGAAGGAGCGTCGTCCTCTGGTGCTCTGCGTGCGGGAAACGCCGCTGCACCTGGGCCATTTGCGTTTAATGACCCAGGCCGCCGAACTCGGCGCGGTGATCATGCCCCCGGTCCCGGCGTTTTATCATCGCCCGACCTCGCTGGATGACGTGATTAACCAGACCGTTAACCGCGTGCTCGATCAGTTCGACATTGACCTGCCGACCGATCTCTTCACCCGCTGGCAGGGAGCCTGAATTTGTGCACAAACAGTGTGCATGAAAAAAGACGTTGCCCTGTTTCAGGGCAATTATGCAACGGCGATCATATCCTCGACATTTAATTCGTTTTTTCCCTTTTTCTCTCTCCGGTTCGTTCGGCAGACCTGCTATCTTTCACCATTAAGGCAGTATCGCAACGTTTTATTAACATATTTAACGTCGAAGTTTTAACCAGACGGCAATGTGGCATAAGACCTGCAAGATGAAGCCTGCAACACAACACACAACACAATACATAATAAAATCACGGTACTTGAGGGTAAATGTATGAAGAAGACGGTTCTGGCTCTGTCTTTGCTGGTGGGGTTAAGTGCGGCAGCAGGTAGCTACGCAGCGCTTCCACAGACAGTTCGTATCGGTACAGACGCAACCTACGCGCCATTCTCTTCCAAGGATGCGAAAGGCGATTTCGTGGGGTTTGATATCGATCTGGGTAATGAAATGTGCAAACGCATTGCGGTGAAATGCACATGGGTGGGCAGCGACTTTGACGCGTTAATCCCGTCGCTGAAAGCCAAGAAAATCGACGCCATTATCTCTTCTCTCTCCATCACCGAAAAACGTCAGCAGGAGATTGCCTTCTCAGACAAGCTCTACGCCGCGGATTCTCGCCTGATTGCGCCTAAGGGTTCCCCGATTCAGCCCACCATCGACTCGCTGAAAGGCAAGCATGTAGGTGTGCTGCAGGGGTCGACGCAGGAAGGCTATGCCAATGCTAACTGGCGTGAGAAAGGCGTAGACGTGGTGGCTTACCAGAACCAGGATCTGATTTACTCTGATCTGGCGGCAGGCCGTCTGGATGCGGCATTCCAGGATGAAGTCGCGGCAAGCGAAGGCTTCCTGAAACAGCCTGCGGGTAAAGAGTTCGCCTTTGCAGGCCCGTCTGTGAAAGATAAAAAATACTTTGGTGACGGCACCGGTATTGGCCTGCGTAAGGATGATACCGAGCTGAAAGCCGCCTTCGACAAAGCCTTTGCTGAGCTGCGTAAAGACGGTACTTACGACAAACTGGCGAAGAAATACTTCGACTTCAACGTCTACGGTGACTAAGACCTGACGATAACGCACCGCAAAGGTGCGTTACGGGTGGGATTGACCCAATGCAGTGCATTTGTTGCACTGTATTGGATCGCTGTGTGCATACTTACGCATTTAAAATGCAAAAAATCCCGGCTGAAAGGCATTAATCTTTGCCTGACTAAGGGGATTAATGGCACATTAGCACCACCCCGTCGTCGTAAAAATCCCGTATGAAGACAGTTTGTTGAGGATAAATATGAAAAAGCTCGTGTTGTCATTATCTCTGGTGCTGGCCTTTTCCAGCGCCACCGCGGCATTCGCAGCCATTCCGCAGAAAATTCGGATTGGTACCGATCCAACCTATGCACCGTTCGAATCAAAGAATTCAAAGGGTGAACTGGTCGGTTTTGACATCGATCTGGCCAATGAGCTGTGCAAACGCATCAAAGCACAGTGTACCTACGTTGAGAACCCGCTGGATGCGCTGATCCCCTCTCTGAAAGCGAAAAAAATCGACGTGATTATGTCCTCGCTCTCCATTACCGAAAAACGCCAGCAGGAGATTGCCTTCACCGACAAACTCTACGCGGCCGATTCTCGTCTGGTGGTGGCTAAAGCTTCTGACATTCAGCCAACGCTGGAATCCCTGAAAGGCAAACGCGTCGGCGTGCTGCAGGGCACCACGCAGGAAACCTACGGCAACGAACACTGGGCGCCGAAGGGGATTGAAATCGTCTCCTATCAGGGCCAGGAAAATATCTACGCTGACCTGACGGCAGGCCGAATTGATGCCGCTTTCCAGGATGAAGTTGCCGCGAGCGAAGGCTTCCTGAAAACGCCGGTGGGTAAAGATTACAAGTTTGGCGGTCCGTCCATTAAGGATGTTAAGTTGTTTGGTGTAGGGACCGGTATGGGCCTGCGCAAGGAAGACAACGAATTGCGTGAAGCGCTGAACAAGGCGTTTGCTGAAATGCGCGCGGACGGAACGTACGACAAACTGGCGAAAAAATACTTCGATTTTAATGTTTACGGCGGCTAATCGCCCCGTCATATAACGTGCGGCCCCTCCCGCTGAGGGAGGGGAAAAGACACGGTTCCACCACTCACGATACGACAGGGCTCGCGGTATGCTGTACGGATTTTCTGGCGTTATTTTACAGGGCGCGCTTGTCACCCTTGAGCTGGCTATCAGCTCCGTGGTGCTGGCGGTGCTGATAGGTCTGGCAGGCGCAGGGGCGAAGCTTTCGGCTAACAAACCGCTGGCGCTGATCTTTGAAGGCTATACCACACTCATTCGCGGCGTTCCCGATCTGGTGCTGATGCTGCTGATCTTTTACGGTCTGCAGATTGCGCTTAACGGCATAACAGACGCGATGGGTATGGGACAAATTGATATCGACCCGATGGTGGCCGGTATTATTACCCTCGGTTTTATCTACGGTGCCTACTTCACTGAAACTTTCCGCGGGGCTTACATGGCCGTGCCGAAAGGTCACATTGAGGCGGCAACCGCATTTGGTTTTACCTCTTCACAAACGTTTCGTCGGATTATGTTCCCCGCCATGATGCGTTATGCGCTGCCTGGCATCGGTAATAACTGGCAGGTCATCCTCAAAGCCACCGCGCTGGTCTCGCTGCTGGGCCTGGAAGACGTGGTGAAAGCCACGCAGCTGGCAGGCAAAAGCACCTGGGAGCCGTTCTACTTTGCGGTGGTCTGTGGCGTTATCTATCTGGTCTTTACGACTGTCTCCAACGGGGTGCTGCTTCTGCTTGAGCGTCGCTATTCCGTGGGTGTGAAGAGGGCTGACCTGTGATTGAGATTATTCAGGAATACTGGAAATCGCTGCTGTGGACAGATGGTTACCGCTTTACCGGCGTGGCGATCACGCTCTGGCTGCTGATCTCCTCGGTGGTGATGGGCGGTATTCTGGCGGTGTTTCTTGCCATTGGCCGCGTGTCGAACAATAAATTTATCCAGTTCCCGATCTGGCTGTTTACCTATGTGTTTCGCGGTACGCCGTTGTACGTGCAACTGCTGGTCTTCTATTCGGGGATGTACACGCTTGAGATCGTCAAAGGCACGGAGATGCTGAATGCGTTCTTCCGTAGCGGTCTGAACTGTACGGTACTGGCATTGACGCTCAACACCTGCGCTTATACCACCGAGATTTTCGCGGGGGCCATTCGCTCCGTCCCTTACGGTGAAATTGAAGCGGCGCGTGCGTACGGTTTTTCTTCTGTGAAACTCTACCGTTGCATTATCCTGCCGTCGGCGCTGCGTATCGCGTTACCGGCATACAGTAACGAAGTGATTTTGATGCTGCACTCCACCGCGCTCGCCTTTACCGCGACGGTACCGGACCTGCTCAAAATTGCGCGCGATATTAACTCCGCGACCTATCAGCCGTTTACCGCGTTTGGCATTGCGGCGGTGCTCTATTTAATTATCTCTTATGTATTGATTAGCCTGTTCCGTAAGGCTGAAAAACGCTGGTTGCAGCATATAAAACCTTCTTCGACGCACTGAGAAAGATGATGGCTGAGAACAAATTAAACGTAATTGATTTGCACAAACGCTACGGCGAACATGAAGTGCTGAAAGGGGTGTCGCTGCAGGCGAATGCGGGCGACGTGATCAGTATTATCGGCTCATCCGGCTCGGGTAAAAGTACCTTCCTGCGCTGCATCAACTTCCTCGAAAAGCCGAGCGAAGGCTCAATTGTGGTGAGCGGGCAGAATATTAACCTGGTGCGTGACAAAGACGGCCAGCTGAAGGTGGCCGACAAGAACCAGCTGCGCCTGCTGCGTACGCGTCTGACGATGGTGTTCCAGCACTTTAACCTCTGGAGCCATATGACGGTGCTGGAGAACGTGATGGAAGCGCCGGTGCAGGTGCTGGGCCTGAGCAAGCATGAAGCCCGCGAGCGGGCGGTGAAATACCTTGCAAAGGTGGGGATCGACGAGCGCCAGCAGATGAAATACCCGGTGCACCTCTCCGGTGGCCAGCAACAGCGTGTCTCTATCGCCCGCGCCCTGGCAATGGAACCTGAGGTACTGCTGTTTGACGAACCGACCTCAGCGCTGGACCCGGAACTCGTTGGCGAAGTGCTGCGGATCATGCAGAAGCTGGCCGAAGAGGGCAAAACGATGGTGGTGGTGACGCACGAGATGGGCTTCGCCCGTAACGTCTCGAACCATGTGATTTTCCTGCATCAGGGGAAAATTGAAGAGCAGGGGCACCCGGATGAGGTGCTGGCGAACCCGCAAAGCCCGCGTTTGCAGCAGTTCCTGAAGGGTTCTTTGAAGTAGGTTTTGCCTTTTTCCCTCTTCCTGTGGGAGAGGGCATCAGGCCGCGGTGCAGCTCAATCGCCCGGTGGCGCTTCGCTTACCGGGCCTACAAAAACCGTAGGCCGGGCAAACGCAGTGCCGCCCGGCATTCAGACCGCACCGCACTCCAGCCGATACACCCAGTCGTCATAGCGTACGCCGTCAATCTCATACGCCTTTTCCAGCACCTGGGTACGCACAAAACCGGCTTTCTCCAGCACCCGCACCGACCCGCCGTTGTCCGCCAGCACGTAGGCGTTAATCGCCTTCACGCCGGTCTGGTTAAAGGCGTATTCACACACCGCGCGCAGCGCCTCGCTGGCGATACCTTTTCCCTGCGCGGCTGGCACAACCGTATAGCCGATATCGGCCTCTTCACGATTCTCAGGGCTGATTTGCAGGCCGATGTCGCCAAGCGGTGTGTCATCATTACGAAAGCGGATCACAAAAACATGTGCAGCCGTAAGCCGCGCGGCAAACACGCGTCGGGTCTCTTTTTCCGGAGCGATGGCGGCCATATAGCGCATGATGCTGCGATCTTCGCGCAGCGAGCGAAAGAAGGCCCAGTCAGTGGGTTTGAAGGGAGTGAGATGAAGCCGGGGGGTAGTGAGGGTTGCCATTGTTACGCCATTTCATCGGAACATGGCGTACGACTGTAGCATATTCACCGCACCACATCCCCCAGCGCTTCCTCTAAGTCATACCAGCGGAACGCGAACCCGGCCGCTTCCAGCCGTTTGGGCAGCGCCCGTTGCCCGCCTAATACCAGCACCGCGGCTTCACCCATCATCAGGCGGATCACCGTAGCGGGCACCCGCAAAATCGCCGGGCGGTGCAGGGCATGTCCCAGCGCATGGGCAAACTGCTCATTACGCACCGGATACGGCGCAACCATGTTAAACGGCCCGCGCAGATCGTTATCCAGCAGCCAGAGAATACCGTTGACCATATCGTCTATATGGATCCAGGCCAGATACTGACGCCCATTACCGATGGGCCCGCCAAGTCCAAGCCGGAAAGGGGGAAGCATTTTCGCCAGAATGCCGCCTTTCGGTGCCAGGACAACGCCGGTCCGCAGCAGGCAAACGCGGGTCCGATCGCTCTGCGCCGCGCAGGCAATACGCTCCCACTGGGCGCAGAGTTTATGGGTGAACTCGTTATGGGGCGGCTCTTCCTCAGTGACCACCACCTCGCCGAGATCGCCGTAGTAGCCCACAGCGGAGCCTGAAATCAGCACCGAAGGCGGCGTCTGACTGTTGCGGATAAGCTCGACCAGCTTTTCGGTGATGTTCCACCGGCTGCTGCATAACAGCTGTTTTTGCTCTTCCGTCCAGCGCTTATCGGCGATGGGTTCACCCGCGAGGTTAATGACGGCGTCGAAGCCGTCGAGATTTTGCTGATCGGCGAGATTTTTCCAGATGTCGACACCAGCACCCAGCACCTGGCGTGCCTTCTCAGGGCTGCGCGTGACCACGGTAATGTCGTGATGCAAGGCCTGCAGACGCGCAATAAGGTGACGACCAATGAGGCCTGTACCGCCGGTCAGCAAAATCTTCATACAACCTCCAGGTTTACGCCTGGCGTTTCCAGCTTAGCGTCATAGAGACGGAGTCGGCGTAACGCAGGGCGTGAAGTTTATCGATCTCAACTTCAGCATAAGTGACCCAGTGATGTTCGCGTGCGATATCGAGCACATCCTGAGTTAATTTTTCCAGCAGAGAGAAGCGGTTATTCTCCACGTACTGGATGATATTTTTGGTGATGGTGCGGTAGTTCAGCGCGTCATTGATGTCTTCACTGGCCCGCGCTTTGTCTGCGGGATAGTGAATCACCACGTTAATGACAATATCCTGACGGTTGGCGATCTCTTCCTCTTTGATACCGATGAAGGTACGCAAGCGTAAATTTTTTATACGAATAATGGCGTCTGGCTGTGACATTGCAGGTCTTCTCCGTGTCAGTATTTCCCGCTCATCATACATGAGTGGCTCACAGGCACCCAGCCTCATACCGGGTTAAATTTGCTGGATTTTTTGCATCGCGCGTTCGGTCGCCGGGCGGGTACGGATGCGCTCGAACCAGTTGTTTACCGCCGGGTAAGCGCCTAAGTCAATTCGGTGTTTTTCATGCGTATTCACCCACGGCCAGCAGGCAATGTCGGCAATACTGTAATGATCGCCCCCGAGCCACGGCGTCTTCTCCAGCCGACGGTTCAGAACGCCATAGAGCCGCTGAGTTTCAACCTGATAGCGCTCTATCGCATAAGGAATGGGCTGCGGGGCGTAGGCGGTAAAATGGTGATTTTGCCCAAGCATGGGCCCCAGCCCGCTGGCTTGCCAGAAGAGCCACTGCAGGGTGTGATGACGCTCGCGTAACTCCCCGCTCAGCAGCTTGCCGGTTTTCTCCGCCAGGTAGAGCAGAATTTCACCGGATTCAAACAGGCTCAACGGCCTGCCCCCGTCCGTCGGCTGGTTATCAATAATGGCCGGAATTTTATTGTTCGGCGAAATAGCCAGAAAGAGAGGGCTGAACTGATCGCCTTTGCTGATATCCACGCGAATGATCCTGTAATCCAGTTCGGCCTCCTCGAGAAAAAGGGTGATCTTGTGGCCGTTTGGGGTAGGGGCATAATAAAGGTCGATCATTCTCAACTCCTGTCCATGCGAAGAGTGGTGCCATATCAAATGAGTATAGGTGGTTGTTGTAAATCGTGAGTTTTCATCAAGTGACAGCGAGGCAAAGAGATTATATGTTGAGTCAAAACCCGATCAGCCAATGAGGATGTTATGAACCAGCCCGTAATCACGTTGTGGTCCGATGCGAATTTCTTTTCTCCCTATGTCATGAGCGTATACGTTGCGCTGGCCGAAAAAGGACTCACATTTACGCTGAAGACCGTCGATCTTGACGGTGGTGAACATCTTAAACCGCAGTGGCAGGGATACGACCTGACCCGACGCGTGCCGGTGCTGGAAATAGAGGGGTTTGCCCTGAGCGAATCGTCGGCGATCGATGAATATCTGGAAGATCGGTTTTCGCCGCCAGAGTGGGAGCGGATCTATCCTCACGATCTGCAAAAGCGCGCCCGGGCGCGGCAGATTCAGGCGTGGCTGCGCAGCGATCTGGTGCCGATTCGCGTGGAACGCCCGACGGATGTCGTGTTTGCCGGGGTAAAAAAGCCCGCCCTGAGCGCAGAAGGCCAGGAAAGCGCCCAAAAACTGATTGATACCGCCACCTTACTGCTCGCTCATGGCAACCCGAACCTGTTCGGTGAGTGGTGTATTGCTGACGCAGATCTGGCGTTAATGCTAAACCGTTTGATCCTCAACGGTGATGCGGTACCGCAGCTGCTGGTCGATTATGCCGCGTTTCAGTGGCAGCGAGCCTCCGTGCAGCGCTATGTGGCACTCTCCGCTAAGCATGCGGGCTGATAAGACCTGACGCTTCAGGTATGATGGGGGCAGTCTGTTTTCCCGAGGAGTGACTGATGAAACTGATGTTTGCGTCGGATATCCATGGATCGCTGCCCGCGACCGAGCGTGTCCTCTCCCTGTTTGCACAAAGCGGCGCGCAGTGGCTGATCATTCTGGGCGATGTGCTTAATCACGGCCCGCGCAATGCGCTGCCGGAAGGCTACGCCCCTGCGCAGGTGGCTGAAAAACTGAACGCGTATGCCTCGCGCATTATCGCCGTTCGCGGCAACTGCGACAGCGAAGTGGACCAGATGCTGCTGCATTTTCCCCTCACCGCGCCGTGGCAGCAGGTGCTGCTGGAACACAGCCGACTGTTCCTGACGCATGGCCATCTTTTTGGCCCGGATAATCTCCCGGCGCTCGCGGCTGGCGATGTCCTGGTTTACGGTCATACTCATATTCCGGTTGCTGAAAAACGCGGTGATACTTATCACTTTAATCCGGGGTCGGTCAGCATACCGAAAGGCGGATATCCTGCGAGTTATGGCATGCTGGAGGGTAATACCCTGAGCGTTATCGCACTTAATGATCAGCAAGTTATTGCGCAGGTAACGATTAATCCGTAAGTTACACCTCAACTGCAAACGCGCCGACAGAGCGCTTAGACGAGAAGGTTTCCCGATGGTGGAGCAGAGTCATTTGGCAAGTACAGAGTGGGTTGACATTGTCAACGAAGAGAATGAAGTGATCGCGCAGGCCAGCCGCGAACAAATGCGTGCGGAGCGCCTGCGTCACCGTGCGACATATATCGTTGTCCATGACGGTATGGGTAAAATTCTGGTTCAGCGCCGCACGGACACCAAAGATTTTCTCCCGGGTATGCTGGATGCCACTGCAGGCGGCGTTGTCCAGGCGGATGAGGTGCTGCTGGATTCCGCGCGTCGTGAAGCGGAAGAAGAGTTAGGTATTGCCGGTGTGCCGTTTGCCGAACATGGTCAGTTCTACTTTGAGGATGAACATTGCCGCGTCTGGGGCGGGCTGTTCAGCTGCGTTTCTCATGGCCCGTTCGCCCTGCAGGAAGAAGAAGTCAGCGAAGTAAACTGGATGACGCCGGAAGAGATTACCGCGCGTTGCGACGAGTTTACGCCGGATTCGTTAAAAGCGCTGGCGCTCTGGATGAGCCGTAACGCCAATAACGAATCGACTAAATCCGAGAAAGAGGAAGAGGCCGAGTAAGCGCTAGCAACTCTCCCTCAGACACAGACTGGACGCGATGGGTTTTTGGTCGCGCCAGTCTCCGCCATTCAGACGCTCCAGTAACGCTTTTCCGGCTTCAATCCCAATCTTACGATGCGGTACCGCCATGGTGGTCAGCGGCGGCTGACAGACCCGGCTGACGTCGCTATCCCCAAAACCCACTATCGCCAGATCGTCCGGTACTTTGATGCGCCTGCGCTGGCATTCGTACAGCGCCCCGCAGGCCAGTTCGTCAGAAACGCACACCAGCGCATCCAGCTCCGGCCAGGCCAGCAGGAATTCAGGCAGTTGCGCCGCACCGGTCGAGAAACTCGGCGACATGGCCGCGTTAATGACCCGGTTTGGCGACATGTGGTGGCGCAGCATGGCTTTGTACCAGCCCTGCAGATGCTGCTGGAAAATCCACTGTTCCTGGTTGGCGCACAGCAGGCCAATATTCTGATAGCCGCGCTTAATGACCATTTCCGTGAGTTCATACATGGCCGCCACGTTATCAATCCCGATGTTCATATCGATCGGGTCGGCGCGCATGGCCCCCATCTCCATCACCGGAATAGAGGCATTCTTCAGCCAGTGACGAACGGTGTCGGTATGTTCAACGCTGAGCAGGATAGCGGCGGCGATATTTGACGCCAGCAGCGTCTCCAGCAACTTCTCTTCCTGCTCAAGGCGGTGCTGGGATTCAGCCAGCATGATTTGATATCCGGCGGGCTGCAGCACCTGCTGTAGCCCGGCGAACATCTCCGAGCAGCCTGCTTCGGAGAGGTTAGGCACCACCATGGCTATGGTCCATGAGGAGGCCGAGGCCAGCGCGCTGGCGGCAAGATTGGGCATATAACCCAGCTCCTGCACCGCGGCTTCAATTTTTTCTCGTAGTTTATCGGAAACCTGTTCAGGCGTGCGGAGTGCACGGGACACGGTCATCGTGCCCACACCGGCAAGCTGTGCGACATCGGCGAGTGTCACTTTACCAGTACTGCGCCGTTTTCGGGTTAGAGACATACACCTTCCTGCTGACCAGACGCGTTCGTTTTCCTTCATTTCACGTGACACGCAGTATACGCCTTAAATCCCTTTTTTTGCTGTGATTTCACGCCAGGATGGTAATTTGATAGCGCTATCACACTTCTGAATGTTAGATCTTGGTAGCGCTATCTTTGTGATAATTATCACGGTTAATAATGGATGTGTTGAATAAAGTTTGCTCATCTTTTGCAGTCTGGCAGGAGTGAAAAGTGCTGAAAAAATGGATATATGATACAACCATCACGCTGCAGGACAGCGTTGAAAGCTGGCCGCAGGCCCTTGAGATCTGCGCGAAACCGCTGCTGGAGCTTAAGACGATAGCGCCAGAATACGTGACGGCAATCATTGAGCAACATCATACGTTAGGACCTTATTATGTGCTGGCACCAGGGCTGGCTATGCCGCATGCGCGGCCGGAGGAAGGCGCCAAAGGACTGGGGTTGTCATTATTAAAACTAAATCAGGGCGTCTCTTTTGGTGCCGGTGAGTTTGACCCTGTCGATGTGATTATTATGCTCGCGGCACCCGACAAAAATAGCCATATCGAGATGATCTCGGCGCTGGCTGAGTTATTTTCCAGCGAGGCCGATATGGCCGAACTGCATCAGGCGAATACGCTGGAGGAGATAAAAACGATTATTAACCGCTTCTGATTTATTTTTTAACCCGCTTTTTCACAACATTACGCGTCAGCGTGGTGGGGCGTACTCTACTCAAAATAAGGGGACAACAATGAAAATCATGGCTATTTGCGGTTCCGGTCTGGGCAGCAGTTTTATGGTTGAAATGAACATTAAAAAGGTGCTCAAAAAGCTGGAGATTGAGGCTGACGTTGAACACTCCGATCTCTCCTCGGCCACGCCGGGCGCGGCCGATCTGTTCGTGATGGCAAAAGACATTGCGGCCAGCGCCAGCGTGCCGGAAAGCCAGCTGGTGGTGATCAACAACATCATTGATATCAATGAACTGGAAGCGCAACTGCGCAGCTGGTTCGACAAACGTTAAACCTGATAAGGCGAGGTGGATATGTTTATCCTTGAAACGCTGAATTTCGTTGTTGATATATTAAAAGTCCCTTCGGTGCTGGTGGGGTTAATTGCATTAATTGGTCTGGTCGCGCAGAAAAAAGCCTTTTCTGATGTGGTGAAAGGGACCATTAAAACCATTCTTGGCTTTATTGTTTTGGGCGGCGGTGCCACGGTACTGGTTGGGTCGTTAAATCCTTTAGGCGGCATGTTTGAACATGCCTTTAATATCCAGGGAATTATTCCAAATAATGAAGCGATTGTGTCCATTGCGCTGGAGAAATACGGCGCCTCAACCGCGTTGATTATGGCCTTCGGGATGGTGGCAAATATTATCGTCGCCCGCTTTACCCGCCTGAAGTATATCTTCCTGACCGGGCATCACACCTTCTACATGGCGTGCATGATTGGCGTGATCCTGACGGTGGCGGGTTTTGAGGGGGTAGGGCTGGTGTTTACCGGTTCACTGATCCTCGGCCTGATCATGGCTTTCTTCCCGGCGATTGCGCAGCGCTACATGAAGCGCATTACCGGCAACGACGAGATTGCCTTCGGCCACTTCGGCACGCTGGGCTACGTGCTCTCCGGCTGGATTGGCAGCAAGGTGGGGAAAGGCTCGCGCTCAACCGAAGAGATGAACCTGCCGAAGAACCTGAGCTTCCTGCGCGACAGCTCCATTTCTATCTCCCTGACCATGATGATTATCTACCTGATCATGGCGGTGAGCGCCGGACGTGAGTATGTCGA
Source organism: Enterobacter sp. BIDMC92 (assembly GCF_001030225.1). Lineage (NCBI taxonomy): Bacteria > Pseudomonadati > Pseudomonadota > Gammaproteobacteria > Enterobacterales > Enterobacteriaceae > Enterobacter > Enterobacter sp. BIDMC92. Next base: position 3,360,986 of record NZ_KQ087598.1, on the reverse strand, counting down.
GGCCACCTTAAGCGGCGGTCAGAACTACCTCGTTTACGCCATCATCATGGCGATCACCTTTGCGGCGGGCGTGTTCATCATCCTGCAGGGCGTGCGTCTGATTCTGGCGGAAATCGTCCCGGCCTTCACCGGTTTCTCGGAAAAGCTGGTACCCAATGCGCGTCCGGCTCTGGACTGCCCGGTGGTCTATCCGTATGCGCCAAACGCGGTGCTGATTGGCTTCCTGTTCAGTTTCCTCGGGGGAATTGTTGGGCTGTTCATCTGCGGGCAGTTCAGCTGGGTGCTGATCCTCCCGGGCGTGGTGCCGCACTTCTTCACTGGCGCAACGGCGGGCGTGTTCGGTAACGCCACCGGTGGACGTCGCGGGGCCATGATTGGCGCCTTTGCCAACGGTCTGCTGATCACCTTCCTGCCGGTCCTGCTGCTGCCGGTACTGGGCGCCATTGGCTTTGCCAACACCACCTTCTCGGACGCGGATTTCGGTGCTGTCGGGATTGTGCTCGGCAACCTGGCGCGCTTCCTGTCACCGCTTGCCATTACCGGGCTGGTTGTGGCGCTGTTCGCGCTGCTGGTGGTGTACAACGTGTTCGCGAAAAACAAACCTGCGGGCGGTAACGCGCAGGAAAACAGCGGAGCCAAATCATGAATGAGAAAGAGATAACTGAACTCGCGCGTCACATTCGTCTTGAGACCCTGAAATCGCTGACGCAGTTGGGGTTTGGCCACTACGGCGGCAGTATGTCGGTGGTTGAAACGCTCGCCGTGCTGTACGGCGCGGTGATGAAGATTGACCCGGCAGATCCGGACTGGCCTGAGCGAGACTATTTTGTCCTGTCGAAAGGCCATGCGGGCCCGGCGCTCTACAGCACGCTGGCTATTAAGGGCTATTTCCCTATTGAGGAGCTGAGCACCCTGAACCAGAACGGTACGCGGCTGCCCAGCCACCCGGACCGGCTGAAAACGCGCGGCGTGGATGCCACGACTGGCTCGCTGGGGCAAGGGATCTCCATCGCCGGCGGCATGGCGCTGTCGCACAAGCTGGCAGGCAGGCCGAACCGGGTCTTTTGCATCGTCGGTGACGGTGAGCTGAACGAGGGGCAGTGTTGGGAAGCCTTCCAGTTTATTGCCCACCATCGCCTGAATAACCTGACGGTGTTCGTCGACTGGAATAAGCAGCAGCTGGATGGCGAACTGGATGACATCATCAGCGCATTCGATCTGGAGGGGAAATTCCGCGCCTTTGGTTTCGACGTGGTGACGGTGAAAGGTGACGATATCCCAGGGCTGCTGGAGGTGACGTCCCGTGTGCCAGCCACGGATGCGCGCCCGCGGGTGGTGATCCTCGACAGCATTAAGGGGCAGGGGGTGCCATATCTGGAGCAGCTCAGCAACTCGCACCACCTGCGCTTGACCGCAGAGAGCAAAGCGGCCCTCAACGAGACGATTCGCCAACTGGAGGCATCACATGATTAAGGTTGCACCGCCACGACAGAAAGATGCCGTTGAGATGCGCAAGGTTTACGCGGGTTTTGTGGCAAAACAGATAGAGGCAGGCAGTGAGATTATCGCGCTGGAAGCGGACCTGATGAGCTCGATGGCGATGGACGGCGTAGCGCGCGATTATCCGCAGCACGTGATTAACTGCGGCATTATGGAAGCCAATGTCATCGGCACCGCGGCGGGGCTGGCGCTTACCGGACGTAAGCCGTTTGTTCACACCTTCACCGCCTTTGCCAGCCGTCGCTGCTTCGACCAGCTGTTTATGTCTCTGGACTACCAGCGCAACAACGTGAAGGTGATTGCCTCGGATGCGGGGGTAACTGCCTGTCACAACGGCGGGACCCATATGTCGTTTGAGGACATGGGGATCGTGCGCGGTCTGGCGCATTCGGTGGTGCTGGAGGTGACTGACGCGGTGATGTTTGAAGACGTCCTGCGCCAGCTGATTGACCTGGAAGGGTTCTACTGGGTGCGCACCATCCGTAAGCAGGCGCCGAGCGTTTATGCGCCGGGCTCCACCTTCACCATCGGCAAAGGCAACGTGCTGCGCGAGGGGAGTGATATTACGCTTATCGCCAACGGCATTATGGTGGCGGAAGCGCTTGAGGCGGCGCATCAGCTGGAGCAGGAGGGGGTCAGTGCGGCGGTCATCGACATGTTTACCCTGAAGCCCATCGACCGGATGCTGGTGAAAAACTACGCCGAGAAAACCGGACGGATTGTGACCTGTGAAAACCACAGCATTCACAACGGGCTGGGATCGGCGGTGGCGGAAGTACTGGTGGAAACCTGCCCGGTGCCGATGCGGCGGGTGGGGGTGAAGGAGCGTTACGGTCAGGTGGGGACGCAGGAGTTCCTGCAGAAGGAGTATGGCCTGACGGCACATGACATAGTGTCGGCGGCGCGAGAGCTGCTGTAATAAAAAAGGCGACCCTTTGTGGTCGCCTTTCTTGCCGGATGGCGCTCCGCTTATCCGGCCTACAAAACCGTAGGCCCGGTAAGCGTCAGCGCCACCGGGCTTTTTGGCTTACTGCTGCTGTGAAGACTGGATCGCCGTCAGCGCGATGGTGTAGACGATATCGTCAACCAGTGCGCCACGGGACAGGTCGTTCACAGGTTTGCGCATACCCTGCAGCATCGGCCCGATGGAGATCAGGTCTGCAGAACGCTGTACCGCTTTGTAGGTGGTGTTACCGGTGTTCAGATCCGGGAAGATGAACACGGTAGCGCGACCTGCAACCGGAGAGTTCGGCGCTTTGGATTTCGCAACGTCAGCCATAACGGCGGCATCGTACTGCAGCGGGCCATCGATCATCAGGTCAGGACGTTTTTCCTGCGCCAGACGGGTCGCTTCACGCACTTTCTCTACGTCGCTACCTGCACCAGAGGTACCGGTGGAGTAAGAGAGCATCGCCACGCGAGGTTCGATACCGAAGGCAATCGCGGAGTCCGCGGACTGGATTGCGATTTCTGCCAGCTGCTCTGCCGTCGGATCCGGGTTGATCGCGCAGTCGCCGTAAACGTAAACCTGTTCCGGCAGCAGCATGAAGAACACGGAAGAGACCAGAGAGCTGCCCGGTGCCGTTTTGATCAGCTGCAGCGGTGGACGAATGGTGTTTGCGGTGGTGTGAACCGCACCGGAAACCAGACCGTCAACTTCATCCTGCTCCAGCATCAGCGTACCCAGCACCACGTTGTCTTCCAGCTGTTCGCGCGCAACGGCTTCGGTCATACCCTTGCTCTTACGCAGCTCAACCAGACGGGCAACGTAGCTTTCACGAACCACTTCCGGGTCAACGATTTCGATGCCAGCGCCCAGCTCAACGCCCTGAGACGCCGCCACGCGGTTGATCTCATCCGGGTTACCCAGCAGCACACAGGTCGCGATGCCGCGCTCTGCACAGATAGCTGCCGCTTTCACAGTACGCGGTTCGTCGCCTTCTGGCAGCACAACGCGTTTGCCTGCTTTACGCGCCAGCTCGGTCAGCTGGTAACGGAATGCAGGAGGAGACAGACGGCGGCTGCGCTCGGAGGTCGCCGTCAGGGATTCAATCCAGTCTGCGTTGATGTAGCCCGCAACGTATTCCTGAACTTTCTCAATACGCTCATGGTCATCAACCGGCACTTCCAGGTTGAAGCTCTGCAGGCTCAGGGAGGTCTGCCAGGTGTTGGTGTTCACCATGAAGACCGGCAGGCCGGTCGCGAACGCGCGTTCGCACAGTTTGCTGACGCGTGGGTCCATCTCGTAAGCGCCGGTCAGCAGAATAGCGCCGATTTCCACGCCATTCATCGCGGCCAGACACGCTGCAACCAGCACGTCAGGACGGTCTGCGGAGGTCACCAGCAGGGAGCCTGCGCGGAAGTGTTCCAGCATGTGCGGAATGCTGCGTGCACAGAAGGTCACGGACTTCACGCGGCGGGTGTTGATGTCGCCTTCGTTAACGATGGTGGCGTTCAGGTGACGCGCCATATCGATTGCACGGGTGGCAATCAGATCGAAGCTCCATGGCACCGCGCCCAGTACTGGCAGCGGGCTGGATTCCTGCAGTTTCGCCGGGTCAACTTTAATGACTTTCGCTTTGGAAGAGTCGTCAAAGATCTCAGACAGGTCAGGACGCGTACGGCCTTGTTCATCCACTGGCGCGTTCAGTTTGTTGACGATCACGCCGGTGATGTTGGTATTTTTCGCACCGCCGAAGCTGCTGCGCGTCAGTTCGATACGCTCGTTCAGCTGCTCTGGGGTATCTGTGCCCTGAGACATCACGAAAACGATCTCTGCGTTCAGGGTTTTCGCGATTTCGAAGTTCAGAGACTGAGCAAACTGGTGTTTGCGGGTTGGAACCAGGCCTTCAACCAGCACCACTTCCGCGTCTTTTGTATTGGCGTGGTAGTTGGCGATGATCTCTTCCATCAGCACGTCTTTCTGGTTGCTGGACAGCAGAGATTCAACGTGGTTCATCTTCAGCGGTTCAGCCGCTGGCAGATTGGAGTTCTTGCGAACAATGGTGGTGGTCTGGTCTGGCGCATCGCCACCGGCACGTGGCTGGGCGATTGGCTTAAAGACGCTCAGACGAACGCCTTTGCGTTCCATAGCACGGATCACGCCAAGGCTGACGCTGGTCAGGCCGACGCTGGTTCCGGTAGGGATCAGCATAATAGTACGGGACACGGTTTATCCTCTTTCGTTACCGCCTGAATGTGGCGGGTTACAAAACAGCACCGCCAGCATTGCTGGCGGTGTGGAATCAGGCAGTCAGGCGGTGCGCGTCTTGCGCGATGACCAGTTCTTCGTTAGTTGGGATAACGAGAGCAGGGCGGGTGCCTTCTTTGTTGATGAAGCCAGACTTGCCGAAGCGAGCAGCCAGGTTACGCTCGTGATCAACGTCGAAGCCCAGAACGCCCAGTTTGCCCAGGGACAGTTCACGCACCATTGCCGCGTTCTCACCGATACCACCGGTGAAGACTACCGCGTCCAGACGACCGTCCATCAGCGCAGTGTAAGAGCCGATGTATTTCGCCAGACGGTGGCAGTAAACGTCCATTGCACGTTTAGCGTCTTCTTTCTCTGCGTAGTTGTCTTCAACGTAACGGCAGTCGCTGGTGACTTCGGTCAGACCCAGCAGGCCAGACTCTTTAGTCAGCATTTTGTTGATCTGGTCAACGCTCATGCCCAGGGTGTCGTGCAGGTGGAAGATGATCGCCGGGTCGATGTCACCGGAACGAGTCCCCATCACCAGACCTTCCAGCGGGGTCAGACCCATGGAAGTATCTACACATTTACCGTTGCGGATAGCAGAAACAGAACCACCGTTGCCCAGGTGGCAGGTGATGATGTTCAGTTCTTCAACCGGCTTGTTCAGTACTTTTGCGGCTTCCTGAGTCACATAGAAGTGGCTGGTGCCGTGTGCGCCATAACGACGTACGCCGTGTTCTTTGTACAGGCTGTAAGGCAGGGCATAGAGGTAAGACTCTTCCGGCATGGTCTGATGGAACGCAGTGTCGAAGACGGCCACGTTTTTGTCTTTCAGATTCGGGAAGGATTTCAGCGCTTCAGCGATACCGATCAGGTGCGCCGGGTTGTGCAGCGGTGCAAAAGAGGCAGAGTCTTTGATGCCCTGAATAACAGATTCGTCGATCACGACGGAGCTGGTGTATTTTTCGCCGCCGTGGACGATACGGTGACCAATCGCAGTCAGCTGAGCAGACAGTTCTGGTTTTTGTGCCAGAATAGTGTTAACGATAAAGTTCAGCGCTTCACTGTGAGCGGCGCCTGCACCTAAAGCCGCTTCTTGTTTGCTGCCGTCCATCTTCCACTTGATACGTGCTTCAGGCAGATGGAAACATTCGGCCAAACCAGAGAGGTATTCGTCACCGTTGAGCGCATCGATGATGGCGAATTTCAGTGAGGAGCTACCGCAGTTCAGAACCAGTACTAACTTACTCGACATGGAAGTACCTATTATTGATACGTGGCTAAAAAAACGTCAGTGAGTCTAACAGCGTAACGCATGATGACTCAGACATTTATGATTAACATCATGCCAAACGAACATTGTGGCATGATGGAAGAAATAACTATGATTTTATGCCATTTTGCACAATTTTCAGCCAATGGCATAATGTGCAATAATTTGACGAGTTAATGATTCTCGTCTATGGCCCTATCAGGCTGGCACAGGATACCCGATACGGGGTAGAGATGACAAAATATTTTGAACGTTGTCATAGCTTGTTGTGGTTTTGCACGAAAATTTTAATTTTTATATGTGAAGTTGAGGTACAGCCATGTCGACACCAGAGAACCCGTCCGTAAATTTCTTCAGTCTGTTTCGTCGGGGACAGCATTACGCAAAGACGTGGCCAATGGAAAAGCGCCTTGCGCCCATGTTCATTGAGAATCGCACTATCCGCGCCACGCGCCATGCGATTCGCTTTATGCCACCCGTCGCTGTCTTTACGCTGTGCTGGCAGATTGCGCTGGGTGGACAGCTTGGTCCTGCTGTCGCAACGGCGCTCTTCGCGCTAAGCCTGCCAATGCAGGGTCTGTGGTGGTTAGGAAAACGTTCTGTCACCCCACTGCCACCTTCTATTTTACATTGGTTTTATGAAGTCCGCGGAAAACTGGAGGAGGCCGGGCAGGCGCTCGCCCCGGTGGAAGGCAAGCCGGATTACCAGGCGCTGGCGGACACGTTAAAGCGCGCTTTTAAGCAACTGGATAAAACATTCCTCGATGACTTGTGATTGATCATCGAAACGACGATGAAAAGAAGGCACAGTAACAATCCGTTACCGTGTCTTTTTTTTAAGTGCAATGCGCTACAGGAGTCGAAAGATGGAAATGACCCATGCTCAACGTCTGATTTTGTCTAACCAGTACAAGATGATGACTATGCTTGATCCCGATAACGCTGCGCGCTACAGCCGCCTGCAGACCATTGTCGAACGCGGCTTTGGTTTGCAGATGCGTGAACTCGACCGCGAATTTGGCGAGCTGAAAGAAGAAACCTGTCGCATCGTGATCGACATTATGGAGATGTATCACGCCCTGCACGTCTCCTGGACGAATCTCAAAGATCAGCAGTCCATTGACGAGCGCCGCGTGACCTTCTTAGGCTTTGATGCGGCAACGGAAGCGCGTTATCTGAGCTATGTGCGCTTTATGGTGAATACCGAAGGGCGTTATACCCACTTTGACGCGGGCACCCACGGTTTCAACGCGCAGACCCCAATGTGGGATAAATACCAGCGTATGCTGAGCGCGTGGCATGCCTGCCCGCGTCAGTACCATTTAAGCAGCAACGAAATTCAACAAATCATTAATGCCTGACGGAGGTGCGTGTGCAGTGTAGAGGTTTTCTGTTTGATCTGGACGGTACGCTGGTGGATTCGCTGCCGGTTGTGGAGCGTTCATGGTGCCATTGGGCTGACAGACATGGCATCGACCATCAGGAGGTGCTGAATTTTATCCATGGCAAACAGGCCATTACCTCGCTACGGCACTTTCTGGCCGGACGCTCTGAGGACGATATTCAGGCGGAGTTCAAATACCTGGAACACATTGAAGCCACGGACACGGACGGGATCACCGCTTTACCTGGCGCGCGTGAACTGCTTGAGCATCTGAACGAAGCGCAGATCCCGTGGGCTATCGTCACCTCCGGCTCCATTCCCGTCGCCCACGCCCGTCATAAGGCGGCTGGTTTACCTAAGCCGGAAGTGTTTATCACGGCGGAGCGCGTTAAGCGCGGTAAACCTGAACCCGATGCCTTTTTGCTGGGGGCTGAACTGCTGGGCCTCGCTCCCGCAGAGTGTGTGGTGGTAGAAGATGCGGCGGCTGGCGTACTGGCCGGGCTGAACGCCGGAAGCCACGTTATTGCGGTGAACGTTCCGGCGGGGTCCCCCCGCCTGGAGGAGGCCGACCTGGTGCTGGATTCTCTCACTGCACTGGCTGTGTCAAAAGCACCTGACGGTGTTGTAACCGTCTCGCTAAAAGTGTAACCCCATGATATAGCCCCACGTTGATGGGGCTTTTTTATGGCAAAATTTCTCATCTCCCACTGACAAGGACATGTTGTGAACGGTGAACTGATCTGGGTCCTGAGCCTGCTTTTAATCGCCATTATCCTTTTTGCCACGGGCAAGGTACGCATGGATGCCGTCGCCTTGTTTGTCATCGTCGCCTTTGTGCTGAGCGGAACGCTCACGCTGCCGGAAGCCTTCTCCGGGTTCAGCGATCCCAACGTTATTCTGATTGCCGCCCTGTTTATTATCGGTGATGGCCTCGTGCGCACCGGCGTGGCAACGATTATGGGCGCGTGGCTGGTGAAGGTGGCTGGCAACAGCGAAACGAAAATGCTGGTCTATCTGATGCTGACGGTCGCCGGACTGGGGGCGTTTATGAGTTCAACGGGGGTGGTCGCTATCTTTATCCCGGTGGTGCTGAGCGTCTCCATGCGGATGCAGAGCTCGCCGTCGCGCCTGATGATGCCCCTGAGTTTTGCCGGTTTGATCAGCGGCATGATGACGCTGGTGGCCACGCCGCCGAACCTGGTCGTCAACAGTGAGCTGATCCGGGAAGGCTTTCAGGGCTTCAGTTTTTTCAGCGTGACTCCGCTTGGACTGGTCGTTCTGGTGATGGGCGTGGTCTACATGCTGCTGACCCGTTTTGCCCTGAAAGGCGAAAAACAGGACAAAAGCAAAGAAGGGTGGAAACGACGCACCTTCCGCGATCTGATTAAAGAATACCGCCTCACCGGGCGGGCGCGCCGCCTGGCCATTCGCCCCGGTTCGCCAATGGTGGGCCAGCGGCTTGACGATCTGAAACTGCGTGAGCGCTACGGCGCGAATGTGATTGGTGTTGAGCGCTGGCGTCGTTTTCGCCGGGTCATCGTCAACGTCAACGGGGTGTCGGAATTCCGCGCGCGGGATGTCCTGCTGATTGATATGTCCACTGCGGAGGTGGATCTGCGTGAGTTTTGTAGTGAACAGCTGCTGGAACCGATGGTGCTACGTGGGGAGTATTTCTCAGACCAGGCGCTGGATGTCGGCATGGCCGAAGTATCGCTGATCCCGGAATCGGAACTGTTGGGTAAAACCGTGCGGGAAATGGGGTTCCGTACCCGTTATGGTCTGAATGTCGTGGGGCTGAAGCGTGATGGCGTGGCGATGGAAGGGGCGGTGGTGGATGAGCCGATCCTGCTGGGTGATATCTTTCTCGTCGTCGGTAACTGGAAGCTGATAAGTCAGCTCGGGCAAAAGGGCCGCGATTTTGTGGTGCTCAACATGCCTGTTGAAGAGAGCGATGCCTCACCGGCGCACAGCCAGGCGCCACATGCGATTTTTTGCCTGGTATTGATGGTGGCGTTGATGCTGACCGACGAGATCCCCAATCCGGTCGCGGCCATTATTGCCTGTCTGTTAATGGGCAAGTTTCGCTGTATTGATGCCGAGAGCGCCTATAAGGCGATTCACTGGCCAAGCATCATTCTGATTGTGGGGATGATGCCGTTCGCCCTTGCTCTGCAAAAAACCGGCGGTGTGGATTTAGTCGTCAAAGGGCTGATGGACGTTGGCGGCGGATACGGGCCGTACATGATGCTGGTATGCCTGTTTATCATGTGCGCCACGATTGGACTGTTTATCTCCAATACCGCTACGGCGGTGCTGATGGCGCCCATCGCGCTGGCGATGGCGAAATCCATGGGCGTGTCGCCGTATCCGTTTGCGATGATGGTGGCGATGGCCGCTTCCGCGGCATTTATGACACCGGTGTCGTCACCGGTGAACACGCTGGTTCTGGGGCCGGGGAACTACCGGTTCAGCGATTTTGTGAAGCTGGGCGTGCCGTTCACCGTGCTGGTGATGCTGGTATGCGTGGTGTTGATACCGGTTTTATTCCCGTTTTAGCATGAGCGCAGAAACGTAGGCCGGGTAAGGCGAAGCCGCCTCCCGGCGAAAAATTACAACGGAGAATCCTGGCTAATCTCATCCAGCGATAAATGGAAGCTCGGTACAAACACCTGCATAAAGTAGTCCATCTCTTCGCTGCGGCGGGATTCCAGCGTTTTTTCCAGGCGCGTTTTCGCCAGTAAAAATTCGTTGTTCCCTGCGGACAACTCTTCGAGACACTTCAGATAGGCACATAGCGCGTCGGCCTGTTTTACCAGCGACTTCTCTTCCTCTGTGTACTGCTGTTCATCAATAAGCGGCTCAAAGATATCGCGTAACTCGTCTGGCACCATATCAATCAGCTTCTGCTGGGCAATCTTCTCGATGGCCTTATATTCCTGCGCAATCTGCGAGTTGAAATATTTCACCGGCGTCGGCAGATCTCCGGTTAACACCTCTGATGCATCGTGATACATCGCCAGCAGGGCAATGCGCTCAGCATTAACCTGACCGTTGAATTTGCGGTTTTTAATGGCGGCCAGCGCGTGAGCGACCATCGCCACCTGAAGGCTGTGCTCTGACACATTCTCAGTGCGGACATTGCGCATCAGCGGCCAGCGGTTGATGAGTTTCAGGCGGGAGAGATGGGCAAAGAAATGACTCTGACTCATAGGTTACCTTTTGTCTTCACTGCGACAGGACTTCATTGTGCGGGGTGGGGAGGGAAGATGCAAATTTGCAGGCCGGGTAAGCGCTGCGCCACCCGGCAGAAAGAGAGTGCTACTGATGATAACCGGAGAGGAAACGCCCGAAGCGGCTAATGGCCATTTCAAGGTCATCTTCGCGCGGCAGCGTGACGATACGTACGTGGTCCGGCCATGGCCAGTTAAATGCCGTGCCCTGAACCAGCAGCACTTTTTCCTGAAGCAGGAAGTCGAGCACCATTTTCTGATCGTCGTGAATGTTGAAGCGCTTCGCGTCGATTTTCGGGAACATATACAGCGCCCCATTTGGCTTCACGCAGGAGACGCCCGGAATATCGTTGATCAGCTCCCACGCGCGGTTACGCTGTTCGTAAAGACGACCACCGGGAACGATAAATTCGCTAATGCTCTGATAGCCGCCGAGCGCCGTCTGGATTGCGTGCTGGGCCGGAACGTTGGCACATAAACGCATGGAAGCCAGCATCTCCAGACCTTCAATATAGCCTTTGGCGTGTTTTTTCGGACCGTTTAATACCATCCAGCCCTGACGGAAACCGGCCACGCGGTAGGTCTTAGACAGGCCGTTAAAGGTCACGGTCAGCAGATCCGGAGCCAGCGCGGCGATGGAGTGGTGCTGCGCTGCATCGTAGAGGATCTTGTCGTAAATCTCGTCCGCGAAGATGATCAGGTTGTGCTGACGAGCGATCTCCACGATCTCCATCAGCAGTTCTTTTGAATAAACCGCGCCCGTTGGGTTGTTCGGGTTAATGATCACGATGCCGCGCGTACGTGGGGTGATTTTCGCGCGAATATCATCGAGATCCGGGAACCAGTCAGAAGATTCATCACACAGATAGTGTACCGCTTTGCCGCTGGAGAGCGACACGGCCGCCGTCCACAGTGGGTAGTCCGGAGCGGGAACCAGCATTTCGTCACCACTGTTCAGCAGCGCCTGCATCGCCTGCACAATCAGTTCGGAGACGCCGTTGCCAATATAGATATCTTCAACGGTAACATCACGCATACCGCGTGCCTGGTAGTGCTGCATGATGGCTTTACGTGCGGAGTACAGTCCTTTGGAATCACAATAGCCTTGAGCAGTAGGAAGGTTGCGGATCACATCAACCAGAATTTCATCCGGCGCTTCAAAACCAAATGGCGCAGGGTTACCAATGTTGAGTTTCAGAACCTTATTGCCTTCTTCTTCAAGGCGTTTCGCCTCTTTCAGAACCGGGCCGCGGATGTCATAACAGACGTTATCTAGCTTGCTGGATTTTTCGATAGGGGACATGAACCTTTAACCTTTTCGCTATTATTGCCGCTCCCTGCCGTGGAAGTCAGCACGGAATAATGTACTCCCCCCTCGCTTCGTTTTGAAGGGTGTGCAGGAGAAGATTTTGTACCGACAGCAAATTATTGATAAATCTTTTACGCTGCAGGAGCCCACTTTGCTACCGTAAAGTGGCATGCATGGCAAAATATTAGGTTTATTCTGCTATTCATTTGCTGGATTACTGTATATTGTGCTGGTAAAAAATATGTGGTGAGCCAGATGAGGGGGCAATCACCCTGCGTGACTTTTCGTAAAACCTGAATGTTAGCGTCGTCTTGCTTTAATAGCGCAGTGTGGTTAAAAGTTACTCATGTGAAATTAATGTTAAGTAGCATTAATGGATGCTCTTAATCAAAATTAAAATTTATTTATTATTAACCTATAAAATGCAACTTTAGTTAATTTTAATAAAATTTGTTTAGATGCTTAACATTCTTCTTTAATCCTCAATATTGCAATAAGACTTATAAATAAAATGGATTTGGGTTAAGATGTCTTTCAGGAAAGCAGATGCCAGAGACATGGTTTTTGTCTGTCTGGAACTGCTATTCCTGTTTAATTGATTGTTATTGTTGGAGTTATCTCTGGCGGGAAGTGTTTAAAGATCTCCTGCTACGTTGACAGCGCTGCGATAAAGATGGCAGAAAAGGTGTTACACCTTTAATGTAATTTACATAATCCTGCGAACATCTAAATATCCTGAACGTTTAAGAGAATAAAAATAACGTCATGAAACGTGCTTTCTGACTGTTGATATTAAGCAGCACAATAACTATCTGTCAGGCAGTCTGCCGGGCCGGGATGCGAGGGAAAACCTTCAGAGGGAATTGCTTAACTGTTACACACACAGCTTCAACCCGGGCAGCTCCGCACGAGCAACCTGAAAGTGAATAGATATGATAAATGCAAATCGTCCGATAATGAATCTCGACCTCGATCTGCTGAGAACGTTTGTTGCGGTCGCCGATCTCAACACTTTTGCAGCTGCTGCTGCCGCCGTTTGCCGAACCCAGTCTGCCGTGAGTCAGCAAATGCAGCGGCTGGAGCAACTGGTTGGTAAGGAGCTTTTTGCCCGTCATGGGCGCAATAAGCTCTTAACGGAACACGGTATTCAGCTACTGGGTTATGCCAGGAAAATTCTTCGCTTTAATGATGAAGCATGTATGTCATTAATGTTTAGCAACCTTCAAGGCGTGCTAACGTTAGGCGCATCTGATGAGTCAGCGGACACCATATTGCCGTTTCTTCTCAATCGCATTAGTTCGGTTTATCCGAAGCTTGCGCTGGATGTCAGCGTGAAACGTAATGCCTTTATGGTTGAGATGTTAAAGGAAAATAAAGTCGACCTGGTGGTGACGACGCACCGTCCCGGGCAGTTTGATTGCCTGACGTTGCGTACATCCCCAACGCACTGGTATTGCGCAGCCGAATACGTGCTGCAAAAAGGGGAGCCGGTGCCACTGGTGCTCCTGGATGACCCGAGCCCGTTCCGCGATATGGTGCTGACAGCGCTGAATGAAGCCAACATCCCGTGGCGCCTGGCATATGTGGCATCCACGTTACCCGCGGTTCGTGCTGCAGTGAAAGCCGGGCTTGGCGTAACGGCGCGCCCGGTGGAGATGATGAGCCCGGATCTGCGCGTGCTGGGTAAATCTGATGGACTTCCCGTGCTGCCTGATACGGAGTATCTGCTCTGCCACAACGCGTCCAGTCATAATGAACTGGCAAGCGTGGTGTTCGAGGCGATGGAAAACTACCATAACCCATGGCAGTTCGAGCGCATTACCTCCGAAGGAGGGGATGATTCTCTGATTGTTGAAGGGGACTTTGAGTGATCGCTGGCTCAAAATTCTGGTAACAAAATGTAAGTGTAAAAAAAAGCCACTCGTGTGAATTTTGCATGCAGTGGCTTTTTTTTCGCAATAATACCCGCTTCGGAAGCGCGGGTTTTAAAAATTCATATTACATATCAATAATATAAATCATTTTGCTCAAAACTTATCCATTTTCTGTTCTCACTTCATCCTTATGTCACCTATGTTAATAAAACAGGAAAGATGTTGCCGTTTTCCAGGTTGAATTAACAAAAGCGTGTCTCAGATCAAGAAAATACTCCTATTTGGGGGGAGGAATCGTTGGCAAATCCTGTCAAAATAGGAGGGTTATTTTTTTTACTTCCGAAACGGACACGATTCAACAACATACATTTGACGGAAAGTCATGTACCCACCAGGGTTAAAGGGCACCAAATGTTAATGAGAATCGCTCGATGTAATTTAATGTGAAGAAACCTTTGTTAAAGTTGACAATAGGTTATAGAAAGGAGTAAAAAACCCCATCATTTTGCTGTCTACGTCTCATTTCTGACAGTTAGTGTAAGGTTATTTGTTCCTCCCCATGAATCGATGTGATGCCCATCTGCCAGCAAGAGCAGTGTCGTTGGTATCACTTTTGATGAGTAAGCAATGAGTATGTCAACATCCACAGAAGTCATCGCTCATCACTGGGCATTCGCAATCTTTCTTATTGTAGCCATTGGCCTGTGCTGCCTGATGTTAGTCGGCGGCTGGTTCCTGGGCGGTCGCGCCCGCGCAAGGCACAAAAACACACCTTTCGAATCAGGTATTGATTCGGTCGGTTCCGCTCGCTTACGCCTGTCTGCCAAGTTCTATCTGGTAGCCATGTTCTTCGTCATCTTCGACGTGGAAGCGCTTTACCTTTTCGCATGGTCAACCTCCATCCGCGAAAGTGGTTGGGTGGGCTTTGTCGAGGCCGCAATTTTCATTTTAGTGCTACTGGCCGGTCTGGTTTATCTGGTGCGTATTGGCGCGCTTGACTGGACGCCTGCGCGTTCACGTCGTGAACATATCAACCCGGAAAACAGTATCTCTAATCGTCAGCAGTAACAGCGAGGCAATAAGATGGATTATACGCTCACCCGCATAGATCCTAACGGTGAGAATGACCGTTACCCCCTGCAAAAACAGGAGATCGTAACCGACCCCCTGGAGCAAGAAGTCAATAAAAGCGTGTACATGGGCAAACTCGAGCATGCCATGCACGATATGGTCAACTGGGGTCGTAAGAACTCCATCTGGCCTTACAACTTTGGCCTTTCTTGCTGCTACGTTGAAATGGTGACGTCATTCACTGCGGTGCATGACGTTGCGCGTTTTGGGGCAGAGGTACTGCGTGCTTCCCCACGTCAGGCTGACCTGATGGTGGTCGCCGGTACCTGCTTTACCAAGATGGCACCTGTTATTCAGCGTCTTTATGACCAGATGCTGGAGCCAAAATGGGTTATCTCCATGGGCGCATGTGCAAACTCTGGCGGTATGTACGACATCTATTCCGTCGTGCAGGGCGTAGATAAGTTTATCCCAGTGGATGTCTACATCCCGGGTTGTCCGCCACGTCCGGAAGCTTACATGCAGGCGCTGATGCTGCTGCAGGAGTCTATCGGTAAAGAACGTCGCCCACTGTCGTGGGTTGTTGGCGATCAGGGTGTGTATCGCGCGAACATGCAGTCTGAGCGCGAGCGTAAACGTGGTGAACGTATTGCCGTCACCAATCTGCGTACGCCTGACGAAATTTAATTTGCGCCTGTAGGCCTGGAGAACACCTTCGCATATCACTACTCAAATAGCGCGAAGCCAGGCTCAACAGTCACCACGGACCATTTGCAATGGTGAACAATATGACCGACTTAACCGCGCAAGAAGCCGCCTGGCAGACACGGGATCATCTGGATGACCCAGTCATTGGCGAACTGCGCAACCGTTTTGGGCCGGATGCCTTTACTGTTCAGGCTACCCGCACCGGGGTACCCGTTGTTTGGGTGAAGCGTGAGCAATTGCTGGAAGTTGTCGATTTCCTCAAGAAATTGCCAAAACCGTACGTCATGCTGTTTGACTTACACGGCATGGATGAACGTCTGCGTACCCACCGCCAGGGTCTCCCTGCTGCGGATTTTTCCGTTTTCTACCACCTGATCTCAATAGACCGTAATACGGATATCATGCTCAAGGTGGCATTGTCTGAAAACGACATGCATCTGCCGACGCTCACCAAACTTTTCCCGAACGCCAACTGGTATGAGCGTGAAACCTGGGAAATGTTCGGCATGACCTTTGACGGCCACCCGCATCTGACGCGCATCATGATGCCGCAGACCTGGACCGGCCACCCGCTGCGTAAAGACTACCCGGCACGTGCTACTGAATTCGATCCGTTTGAGCTGACCAAAGCCAAGCAGGATCTGGAGATGGAAGCCCTGACCTTCAAGCCAGAAGACTGGGGCATGAAGCGCGGTACCGACAACGAGGACTTCATGTTCCTCAACCTCGGTCCGAACCACCCGTCTGCGCACGGTGCCTTCCGTATCATTCTTCAACTTGATGGCGAAGAGATTGTCGACTGTGTTCCAGACATCGGCTACCACCACCGTGGTGCTGAGAAGATGGGCGAGCGTCAATCCTGGCACAGCTACATTCCGTATACCGACCGTATCGAGTACCTCGGCGGCTGCGTAAACGAGATGCCATACGTGCTGGCCGTTGAGAAACTGGCAGGTATTACCGTTCCGGATCGCGTTAATGTCATCCGCGTGATGCTGTCAGAACTGTTCCGCATTAACAGCCACCTGCTGTATATCTCCACCTTCATTCAGGACGTCGGCGCGATGACCCCGGTCTTCTTCGCCTTTACCGACCGTCAGAAAATCTACGATCTGGTTGAAGCGATTACCGGTTTCCGTATGCACCCTGCCTGGTTCCGTATCGGCGGTGTGGCACACGATCTGCCGCGTGGTTGGGATCGACTGCTGCGTGAGTTCCTCGACTGGATGCCAAAACGTCTGGCCTCCTATGAGAAAGCCGCGCTGCGTAACACCATCCTGAAGGGGCGTTCCCAGGGCGTTGCGGCCTACGGCGCGAAAGAAGCGCTGGAGTGGGGGACAACAGGTGCAGGTCTGCGTGCGACCGGTATTAATTTCGACGTGCGTAAAGCGCGTCCTTACTCTGGCTACGAGAACTTCGACTTTGAAGTCCCGGTGGGCGGTGGTGTTTCCGACTGCTATACCCGCGTGATGCTGAAAGTGGAAGAGCTGCGTCAGAGTCTGCGCATCCTTGAGCAGTGCCTCAACAACATGCCGGAAGGCCCGTTCAAAGCGGATCACCCGCTGACCACGCCGCCACCGAAAGAGCGCACGCTGCAACATATCGAAACCCTGATCACCCACTTCCTGCAGGTTTCCTGGGGTCCGGTCATGCCGGCGCAAGAATCCTTCCAGATGATTGAAGCGACCAAGGGTATTAACAGTTACTACCTGACCAGTGACGGCAGCACCATGAGCTACCGTACCCGTGTGCGTACGCCAAGCTTCGCGCACCTGCAGCAGATCCCGTCCGCCATTCGCGGCAGTCTGGTCTCAGACCTGATTGTGTATCTGGGTAGTATCGATTTTGTTATGTCAGATGTGGACCGCTAATTATGCACGAGAATCAACAACCACAAACCGAGGCTTTTGAGCTGAGTGAAGCAGAGCGTGCCGCCATCGAGCACGAGATGCACCACTACGAAGACCCGCGTGCGGCGTCCATTGAAGCGCTGAAAATCGTACAGAAACAGCGTGGTTGGGTGCCGGATGGGGCGATCTATGCGATCGCAGAAGTGCTGGGTATTCCGGCAAGTGACGTAGAAGGCGTAGCCACGTTCTACAGCCAGATCTTCCGTCAGCCGGTAGGCCGCCATGTGATCCGCTACTGCGACAGCGTTGTCTGTCACATTACCGGTTATCAGGGCATTCAGGCTGCCATTGAGAAGAAACTCAATATCAAGCCGGGCCAGACCACCTTTGATGGTCGCTTTACTCTGCTGCCAACCTGCTGCCTGGGTAACTGCGACAAGGGGCCGACCATGATGATTGATGAGGACACTCACAGCCATCTGACGCCGGAAGCGATTCCTGACCTGCTGGAGCAGTACAAATGAAAACTGTAATTCGTACTGCTGAAACCCATCCGCTGACCTGGCGTCTGCGCGATGACAAACAGCCGGTATGGCTCGACGAATACCAGAGCAAAAACGGCTATGCCGGTGCGCGTAAAGCCCTCGGCGGCATGGCGCCGGACGACATCGTTAACGCGGTGAAAGAGTCGGGTCTGAAAGGCCGCGGCGGCGCGGGCTTCTCCACCGGTCTGAAGTGGAGCCTGATGCCGAAAGACGAATCCATGAACATCCGTTACCTGCTGTGTAACGCCGATGAAATGGAGCCGGGCACCTATAAAGACCGCCTGCTGATGGAGCAGCTGCCGCACCTGCTGGTGGAAGGCATGCTGATCTCCGCGTTTGCGCTGAAAGCGTACCGTGGTTACATCTTCCTGCGCGGTGAGTACATCGAAGCAGCAGAGAACCTGCGTCGCGCGATTGCGGAAGCCACCGAAGCGGGCCTGCTTGGCAAAAACATTCTGGGCACTGGTTTTGACTTCGAACTGTTCGTGCACACCGGTGCCGGGCGTTATATCTGCGGTGAAGAGACCGCGCTGATTAACTCCCTGGAAGGCCGCCGTGCGAACCCGCGTTCCAAGCCGCCATTCCCGGCAAGCTCCGGCGTGTGGGGTAAGCCGACCTGCGTAAACAACGTCGAAACCCTGTGTAACGTTCCGGCAATCCTCGCCAACGGCGTGGAGTGGTATCAGGGCATCTCCTCAAGCAAAGATGCTGGTACCAAGCTGATGGGCTTCTCCGGTCGCGTGAAAAATCCTGGCGTCTGGGAGCTGCCGTTCGGTACCACCGCACGTGAAATTCTTGAAGACTACGCCGGCGGTATGCGCGATGGACTGAAATTCAAAGCCTGGCAGCCGGGTGGGGCAGGGACAGACTTCCTGACCGAAGCTCACCTTGACCTGCCGATGGAATTCGAAAGCATTGGTAAAGCAGGCAGCCGTCTGGGTACGGCGCTGGCGATGGCCGTCGACCACGAGATCGGCATGGTATCGCTGGTGCGCAACCTGGAAGAGTTCTTCGCCCGTGAGTCCTGCGGCTGGTGTACACCTTGCCGTGATGGTCTGCCGTGGAGCGTGAAGATCCTGCGTGCAATCGAACGTGGCGAAGGCCAGCCTGGCGATATCGAGACACTTGAGCAACTGTGTCGATTCTTAGGTCCGGGTAAAACCTTCTGTGCCCACGCACCAGGTGCTGTCGAACCGCTGCAGAGCGCGATTAAATATTTCCGCGACGAATTCGAAGCAGGCATCAAGCAGCCGTTCAGCAATACCCATGCGATTAATGGGATTCAGCCGAACCTGCTGAAAGCGCGCTGGTAACGACAAGAATTTTGATTAACGCTCGGTTTCGACTGAGCCAACTGGAAGCATGCTAATGGCTACGATTCATGTAGACGGCAAAGAATATGAGGTCAACGGGGCGGACAACCTGCTGGAAGCTTGTCTGTCGCTCGGCCTTGATATTCCGTATTTTTGCTGGCATCCGGCGCTGGGCAGCGTCGGTGCTTGCCGCCAGTGTGCGGTGAAGCAATATCAAAACGCGGAAGACACGCGTGGTCGCCTGGTGATGTCCTGTATGACGCCAGCCACCGAAGGCACCTTTATTTCGATTGATGACGAAGAAGCCAAACAGTTCCGCGAAAGCGTTGTGGAATGGTTGATGACCAACCACCCGCACGACTGTCCGGTCTGTGAAGAGGGCGGTAACTGCCACCTTCAGGATATGACCGTAATGACCGGTCACAGCTTCCGTCGCTATCGCTTTACCAAGCGTACCCACCGTAACCAGGATTTGGGGCCGTTCATCTCTCACGAAATGAACCGCTGCATCGCCTGCTACCGCTGCGTGCGTTACTACAAAGACTACGCAGACGGCCAGGATCTGGGCGTCTATGGTGCACATGACAACGTCTACTTCGGTCGTCCGGAAGACGGGGTGCTTGAGAGCGAATTCTCCGGTAACCTGGTGGAAATCTGCCCGACCGGCGTGTTCACCGACAAAACCCACTCCGAGCGTTACAACCGTAAATGGGACATGCAGTTTGCGCCAAGCATCTGCCAGCAGTGTTCTCTGGGCTGTAACACCAGCCCGGGTGAGCGCTACGGCGAGCTGCGTCGTATCGAAAACCGTTACAACGGTACCGTTAACCACTACTTCCTGTGCGACCGCGGTCGTTTCGGCTATGGCTATGTGAACCTGAAAGACCGTCCGCGTCAGCCGGTTCAGCGCCGTGGCGATGACTTCATTACCCTGAACGCTGAACAGGCAATGCAGGGCGCGGCAGACATTCTGCGCCAGTCGAAGAAAGTGATCGGTATCGGCTCCCCGCGCGCCAGCATCGAAAGCAACTTCGCGCTGCGCGAGCTGGTGGGTGCGGAAAACTTCTATACCGGTATCGCCCAGGGCGAGCAGGAACGTCTGCAGCTGGTACTGAAAGTGCTGCGTGAAGGCGGTATTCATACCCCTGCGCTGCGTGAAATCGAATCCTATGATGCGGTCCTGGTGCTGGGTGAAGATCTGACGCAGACCGGCGCTCGTGCGGCTCTGGCGGTTCGTCAGGCGGTGAAAGGTAAAGCCCGTGAAATGGCAGCGGCACAGAAAGTGGCTGACTGGCAGATTGCGGCAATTCTCAACATCGGCCAGCGCGCGAAGCATCCTCTGTTTGTGACGAACGTAGACAATACCCGTCTGGACGATATCGCGGCGTGGACCTACTGCGCACCGGTTGAAGATCAGGCGCGTCTTGGCTTTGCCATTGCCCACGCGCTGGACAGCAACTCCCCAGCCGTTGAACTGGATCGTGACCTGCAAAACAAGGTCGACGTGATTGTTCAGGCGCTTGCGGGTGCGAAGAAACCTCTGATTATTTCCGGGACTAACGCCGGAAGCGCCGAGATCATTCAGGCTGCAGCGAACGTTGCCAAAGCCCTGAAAGGCCGCGGTGCCGACGTTGGCGTAACCATGATTGCCCGTGCGGTAAACAGCATCGGTCTGGGTATGATTGGCGGCGGCTCGCTGGAAGAAGCGTTAAGCGAACTGGAATCCGGTGCCGCTGACGCCGTTGTGGTGCTGGAAAACGATCTGCATCGCCACGCTTCTGCCGCACGCGTAGACGCCGCGCTCTCCAAAGCGCCACTGGTGATGGTTATCGACCATCAGCGCACCGCGATTATGGATAAAGCGCACCTGGTGCTCTCTGCGGCAAGCTTCGCAGAAAGCGACGGTACCGTTATCAACAACGAAGGCCGCGCGCAGCGTTTCTTCCAGGTTTACGACCCGGCATATTACGACAGCAACACCGTGATGCTGGAAAGCTGGCGCTGGCTGCACTCCCTGCACAGCACCGTGCAGAGCCGTGAAGTGGACTGGACGCAGCTTGACCACGTTATCGACGCGGTGGTGGAAAAACTGCCTCAACTGGCAGGCATTAAAGATGCCGCACCTGAAGCAAGCTTCCGTATTCGCGGCCAGAAACTGGCGCGTGAACCGCACCGTTACAGCGGTCGTACCGCAATGCGTGCCAATATCAGCGTACACGAACCGCGCCAGCCGCAGGATAAAGACACCATGTTCGCCTTCTCAATGGAAGGGAACAACCAGCCGTCTGCGCCGCGTTCACAGATCCCATTCGCATGGGCTCCGGGCTGGAACTCCCCGCAGGCATGGAACAAGTTCCAGGCTGAAGTGGGCGGTTCACTGCGCCACGGTGATCCGGGCGTGCGTCTGATTGAAGCCTCCGAAACCGGTCTGGACTTCTTCACCACCGTGCCGGCGAGCTTCCAGGCGCAGGACGGTAGCTGGCGTATCGCCCCTTACTACCATCTGTTCGGTAGTGACGAGCTGTCCCAGCGTTCTCCGGTCTTCCAGACCCGTATGCCGCAGCCGTACATCAAGCTCAACCCGGCGGATGCCGCGAAGCTTGGCGTCAACGCGGGTGCGAACATTGCCTTCAGCTACGACGGCCAGACCATCAGCCTGCCGCTGATTATCTCGGAAAGTCTGACAGCAGGGCAGGTGGGTCTGCCGATGGGTATGCCTGGCATCGCGCCGGTTCTGGCGGGTGCGCGTCTTGATAATCTGCAGGAGGCAAAAGCATGAGTTGGTTAACGCCGGATCTTATCGACATCCTGCTGAGCATTCTGAAAGCGATTGTTATCCTGCTGGTGGTGGTCACCTGCGGCGCGTTCATGAGCTTTGGTGAACGTCGTCTGCTCGGTCTGTTCCAGAACCGTTACGGACCGAACCGCGTGGGCTGGGGTGGTTCACTCCAGCTGGTCGCGGACATGATCAAGATGTTCTTTAAAGAGGACTGGATCCCGCGCTTCTCGGACCGCGTGATCTTTACTCTGGCACCGATGATCGCCTTCACCTCGCTGCTGCTGGCGTTTGCTATCGTTCCGGTCAGCCCGACCTGGGTGGTGGCTGACCTGAACATCGGCATTCTGTTCTTCCTGATGATGGCAGGCCTCGCGGTTTACGCGGTGCTGTTCGCAGGCTGGTCCAGTAACAACAAATACTCGCTGCTGGGTGCGATGCGTGCGTCTGCGCAGACGCTGAGCTACGAAGTGTTCCTGGGTCTCTCCCTGATGGGCGTGGTGGCGCAGGCCGGTTCATTCAACATGACCGACATCGTCAACAACCAGGCCGACATCTGGAACGTTATCCCGCAGTTCTTTGGGTTTATTACCTTTGCTATCGCGGGCGTGGCGGTGTGTCACCGTCACCCGTTTGACCAGCCAGAAGCCGAACAGGAACTGGCCGACGGTTACCACATTGAATATTCCGGTATGAAATTCGGTCTGTTCTTCGTGGGCGAATACATCGGTATCGTCACCATTTCCGCGTTGATGGTAACGCTGTTCTTTGGTGGCTGGCATGGCCCGTTCTTACCGCCGTTCATCTGGTTCGCGCTGAAAACCGCGTTCTTCATGATGATGTTCATTTTGATTCGCGCAGCGTTACCGCGTCCGCGTTATGACCAGGTAATGTCCTTCGGCTGGAAAGTGTGCCTGCCGCTGACGCTCGTCAACTTGTTGGTAACGGCGGCTGTCATTCTCTGGCAGCAGCCATAAGGGGCTATAGACCATGACCTTAAAAGAATTACTGGTAGGCTTTGGCACTCAGGTACGCAGTATCTGGATGATCGGCCTGCACGCGTTTGCCAAACGCGAAACCCGGATGTACCCGGAAGAGCCGGTATATCTGCCGCCGCGCTACCGTGGCCGTATCGTGCTGACGCGCGACCCGGACGGTTCCGAGCGCTGCGTTGCCTGTAACCTGTGTGCGGTAGCGTGTCCGGTAGGCTGTATCTCTCTGCAGAAAGCAGAGACGGTAGATGGCCGCTGGTACCCTGAGTTCTTCCGCATCAACTTCTCACGCTGCATCTTCTGCGGTCTGTGTGAAGAAGCGTGCCCAACCACGGCGATTCAGCTGACTCCAGACTTTGAACTGGGTGAGTATAAGCGTCAGGATCTGGTGTACGAGAAAGAGGATCTGCTGATTTCCGGTCCGGGCAAATACCCGGAATATAACTTCTACCGGATGGCGGGTATGGCAATCGACGGCAAAGATAAGGGCGAAGCAGAAAACGAAGCTAAGCCTATCGACGTCAAGAGCCTGTTACCGTAAGGAGAGGGCAATGGAATTCGCTTTTTATATCTGTGGCCTTATCGCCATCCTGGCTACGCTGCGAGTGATTACGCACACCAATCCGGTGCATGCGCTGCTGTACTTAATCATTTCGCTGCTGGCCATTTCCGGGGTGTTCTTTGCGCTGGGCGCGCACTTCGCCGGTGCGCTGGAAATCATCGTCTACGCCGGGGCCATCATGGTGCTGTTCGTGTTCGTGGTGATGATGCTGAACCTGGGCGGCTCTGAAATCGAGCAGGAACGTCAGTGGTTAAAACCGCAGGTATGGATTGGCCCGGCAATTCTGTCGGCCATCATGCTGGTGGTGATTGTTTACGCCATTCTCGGCGTCAACGATCAGGGCATCGACGGTACGCCGATCGGCGCTAAAGAGGTCGGTATTACGCTCTTTGGCCCATACGTTCTGGCGGTTGAACTGGCCTCCATGCTGCTGCTGGCAGGTCTGGTTGTTGCCTTCCACGTTGGCCGCGAAGAGCGTGCTGGCGAGGTGCTGAGCAACCGCACTGACGACCGCGCGAAAAGAAAAACGGAGGAGCGCGCATGATCCCCTTAACACATGGACTGATCCTCGCTGCGATTTTATTCGTTCTGGGTCTGACGGGTCTGGTTATCCGCCGCAATCTGCTGTTTATGCTGATCGGTCTGGAAATCATGATTAACGCCTCTGCGCTGGCCTTCGTGGTCGCCGGAAGCTACTGGGGCCAGACCGATGGTCAGGTGATGTACATTCTCGCCATCAGCCTTGCGGCTGCCGAAGCGAGTATTGGCCTGGCGCTGTTACTGCAGCTCCATCGTCGCCGCCAGAATCTGAACATCGATTCAGTAAGTGAGTTGCGTGGATGAACATGCTTGCCTTAACCATTATTTTTCCGCTGATTGGCTTCGTGCTGCTGGCGTTTTCTCGCGGCCGCTGGTCTGAGAATCTGTCTGCGACCGTCGGCATGGGCTCTGTTGGTCTGGCCGCGCTGGTGACAGCGTATGCGGGTATCGACTTCTTTAATAACGGACGTCAGCCCTTCAGCGTTCCGCTGTGGACCTGGATGTCGGTCGGTGATTTCAACATCGGTTTCAACCTGGTGCTGGATGGTCTCTCGCTGACCATGCTCTCCGTGGTCACCGGCGTCGGCTTCCTGATCCACATGTTCGCCTCCTGGTATATGCGCGGTGAAGAGGGATACTCCCGCTTCTTCGCCTACACCAACCTGTTTATCGCCAGCATGGTGGTTCTGGTGCTGGCCGATAACCTGCTGTTGATGTATCTGGGCTGGGAAGGCGTGGGCCTGTGCTCGTACCTGCTGATCGGTTTCTACTACACCGATCCGAAGAATGGCGCAGCGGCCATGAAAGCGTTCGTCGTGACCCGTGTGGGTGACGTCTTCCTCGCGTTCGCGCTGTTCATTCTCTATAACGAACTGGGTACGCTGAACTTCCGCGAAATGGTGGAACTGGCGCCGGCACACTTCGCTGCAGGCAACAACATGCTGTGGTGGGCAACGCTGATGCTGCTGGGTGGTGCTGTGGGTAAATCCGCTCAACTGCCGTTGCAGACATGGCTGGCCGACGCGATGGCGGGTCCAACCCCTGTCTCCGCGCTGATCCACGCTGCGACCATGGTCACCGCCGGTGTCTACCTGATTGCACGTACCCATGGCCTGTTCCTGATGACTCCGGAAATTCTGCATCTGGTGGGTATCGTCGGTGCGGTCACGCTGGTGCTGGCAGGCTTTGCCGCGCTGGTGCAGACCGACATCAAACGCGTTCTTGCTTATTCCACCATGAGCCAGATTGGTTACATGTTCCTGGCGCTGGGCGTTCAGGCGTGGGACGCGGCGATTTTCCACCTGATGACGCACGCGTTCTTTAAAGCGCTGCTGTTCCTCTCATCCGGTTCCGTCATTCTGGCCTGCCATCACGAGCAGAACATCTTCAAGATGGGCGGACTGCGTAAGTCCATCCCGCTGGTTTATGTCTGCTTCCTGGTGGGCGGCGCGGCGCTGGCGGCACTGCCGCTGATCACCGCGGGCTTCTTCAGTAAGGACGAAATCCTTGCGGGTGCCATGGCGAATGGTCATATCAATCTGATGGTTGCGGGTCTGGTCGGTGCGTTCATGACCTCCCTGTATACCTTCCGTATGATTTTCATCGTATTCCACGGTAAAGAACAAATTCACGCTCACGCAGGGAAGGGGATTACCCATCACCTGCCGCTGATTGTGCTGCTGGTCCTGTCCACCTTCGTTGGCGCGATGATTGTTCCGCCACTGCAGGGCGTACTGCCAGACACCACCGAGCTTGAGCATGGTCGCGTTCTGACGCTTGAAATCACCTCCGGTGTGGTCGCTATCGCGGGCATCCTGATCGCTGCATGGCTGTGGCTGGGTAAACGTACGCTGGTGACTGCCGTTGCCAATAGTGCGCCGGGCCGTCTGCTGGGCACCTGGTGGTACAACGCGTGGGGCTTCGACTGGCTGTACGACATGATCTTCGTGAAGCCGTTCCTGGGCATTGCGTGGCTGCTGAAGCGCGACCCACTGAACAGCCTGATGAATATCCCGGCGATCCTCTCCCGCTTTGCAGGTAAAGGCCTGCTGTACAGCGAGAACGGTTACCTGCGCTGGTATGTGGCGTCCATGAGCATCGGTGCGGTTGTCGTGCTGGCGCTGCTGATGGTGTTGCGTTGATCGTTAAGTGAATTTTATTCGAATTCGTTGAAAATCAGGCCCCTGCTGGGGGCCTTAAAAAGGAATGTAAATCGCCATGTTACTACCCTGGCTAATATTAATTCCCTTCATCGGCGGCTTCCTGTGCTGGCAGACTGAACGCTTTGGCGTGAAGATGCCGCGCTGGATCGCGCTGATCACCATGGGATTGACGCTCGCGCTTGGTCTGCAACTCTGGTTGCAGGGTGGCTACTCTCTGACCCAGTCTGCGGGCATTCCGCAGTGGCAGTCTGAGTTTATCCTGCCGTGGATCCCACGTTTCGGCATTACGATCCACCTGGCGATTGACGGTCTGTCGCTGCTGATGGTGGTGCTGACCGGTCTGCTCGGCGTTCTGGCGGTACTCTGCTCCTGGCGTGAAATCGAAAAATATCAGGGCTTCTTCCACCTGAACCTGATGTGGATCCTGGGCGGCGTTATCGGCGTGTTCCTGGCCATCGACATGTTCCTGTTCTTCTTCTTCTGGGAGATGATGCTGGTGCCGATGTACTTCCTGATCGCGCTGTGGGGCCATAAGGCATCCGACGGTAAAACGCGTATCACGGCGGCCACCAAGTTCTTCATCTATACCCAGGCGAGTGGTCTGGTGATGCTGATTGCCATTCTGGCGCTGGTGTTTGTGCACCACAATGCGACTGGTGTCTGGACCTTCAACTATGAAGAGCTGCTGAAGACCCCGATGTCGCACGGCGTGGAATACCTGCTGATGCTGGGCTTCTTCATCGCCTTCGCGGTGAAAATGCCGGTGGTTCCTCTGCACGGCTGGCTGCCAGACGCGCACTCTCAGGCACCAACGGCGGGTTCCGTTGACCTGGCGGGCATCTTGCTGAAAACCGCGGCCTACGGCCTGCTGCGTTTCGCACTGCCGCTGTTCCCGAACGCCTCCGCAGAGTTCGCACCGATTGCCATGTGGCTGGGTGTGATCGGTATCTTCTACGGTGCCTGGATGGCGTTTACGCAGTACGACATCAAACGTCTGATTGCCTACACCTCCGTCTCCCACATGGGCTTCGTGCTGATTGCTATCTACACCGGCAGCCAGCTGGCGTACCAGGGCGCGGTGATCCAGATGATTGCGCACGGCCTGTCCGCAGCCGGTCTCTTCATCCTGTGTGGCCAGCTGTACGAACGTCTGCACACTCGCGACATGCGTATGATGGGCGGCCTGTGGAGCAAAATTAAATGGCTGCCAGCGCTGTCCATGTTCTTCGCAGTGGCCACCCTGGGGATGCCGGGAACCGGTAACTTCGTCGGCGAATTTATGATTCTGTTTGGCAGCTTCAAAGTGGTACCGGTGATTACCGTGATCTCCACCTTTGGTCTGGTGTTCGCTTCCGTGTACTCGCTGGCGATGCTGCACCGCGCTTACTTCGGTAAAGCGAAGAGCGAAATTGCTGCACAAGAACTGCCGGGGATGTCGCTGCGTGAGCTGTTCATCATCCTGCTGCTGGTCGTACTGCTGGTGCTGCTGGGCTTCTTCCCGCAGCCGATTCTGGATACCTCGCATAGCGCGATGGGTAACATCCAGCAGTGGTTTGTTAATTCTGCTTCTACTACAAGGCCGTAATTCGCCATGACAATAACTCCACAACAACTGATCGCGCTGCTACCGCTGCTGATCGTCGGATTGACGGTGGTGGTTGTGATGCTCTCCATTGCGTGGCGACGCAATCACTTCCTGAATGCCACGCTGTCGGTCATCGGCCTGAACGCCGCGTTAGTCTCTCTCTGGTTTGTTGGCCAGGGTGGGGCGATGGACGTCACCCCGCTGATGCGCGTTGACGGTTACGCCATGCTGTATACCGGTCTGGTTCTGCTGGCGAGCCTGGCAACCTGTACCTTTGCGTACCCGTGGCTTGAAGGCTACAACGACAACAAAGAAGAGTTTTACCTGCTGGTTCTGATTGCCGCACTGGGCGGCATTCTGCTGGCGAACGCAAACCACCTGGCTGCGCTGTTCCTCGGCATTGAGCTGATCTCTCTGCCGCTGTTCGGTCTGATTGGTTACGCCTTCCGTCAGAAGCGCTCGCTGGAAGCAAGCATCAAGTACACCATCCTGTCTGCGGCGGCGTCCTCGTTCCTGCTGTTTGGTATTGCGCTGCTGTACGCACAGTCCGGTAATCTCTCCTTCATGGCGCTCGGCAAGAGCCTCGGCGATGGCATGCTGCATGAGCCGCTGCTGCTGGCGGGCCTGGGCATGATGATTGTTGGCCTTGGCTTCAAACTCTCTCTGGTTCCGTTCCACCTCTGGACGCCAGACGTCTACCAGGGTGCGCCAGCGCCGGTGTCTACCTTCCTGGCGACGGCGAGCAAAATCGCTATCTTCGGGGTGGTGATGCGTCTGTTCCTGTACGCACCGGTGGGTGACAGCGAAGCGGTTCGCGTGGTGCTGGGCATCATCGCGTTCGTCTCCATCATCTTCGGTAACCTGATGGCGCTGAGCCAGACCAACATCAAACGTCTGCTGGGTTACTCCTCGATCTCGCATCTGGGCTACCTGATGGTGGCGCTGATTGCGCTGCAGAGCGGTGAGATGTCGATGGAAACCGTGGGCGTCTATCTGGCCGGTTATCTGTTCAGCAGCCTCGGCGCGTTCGGCGTGGTGAGCCTGATGTCCAGCCCGTACCGTGGCCCGGATGCCGATTCACTGTTCTCCTACCGTGGTCTGTTCTGGCACCGTCCGATCCTGTCCGCGGTGATGACGGTGATGATGCTCTCTCTGGCGGGTATCCCGATGACGCTGGGCTTTATTGGTAAGTTCTACGTGCTGGCTGTCGGTGTGCAGGCGCATCTGTGGTGGCTGACCGCGGGCGTGGTGATCGGCTCTGCGATTGGTCTGTACTACTACCTGCGTGTGGCCGTGAGTCTGTACCTGAGTGCACCTCAGCAGCTCAACCGTGACGCCCCAACCAACTGGCAGTACAGCGCCGGCGGTATTGTGGTCCTCATCTCCGCACTGCTGGTACTGATCTTCGGTATCTATCCGCAGCCGCTGATTGATATCGTGCAGCGAGCGATGCCGCTGATGTAAAACAAAAAACCCGCCTCGGCGGGTTTTTTTATGGTTTTCTCCCTCTCCCCGTGGGAGAGGGCCGGGGTGAGGGCACCAGCCCGCACCAGATTTAAGCCAGCTGTTTCCTGCTAATCAACGGCCCGTCAATCTTCTTCATCGAGCGGTCCAGCACTTCCTCAATCACCGATGACAGTTCGTTCAGCTCAAACTTCGCCACATAACCGTCCGCCTTCACCTTACGAATATGATCTTCGTTGGCATTGCCGGAAAGGGAGGAGTGGATCACCACCGGAATATCTTTCAGCAGCGGGTCGGTTTTGATTTTACGCGTCAGCGTAAAACCGTCCATCTCTGGCATTTCGAGGTCGGTCAGTACCAGGGCAATCTTATCGGTAATCGGCACCCCTTCCGCCTGCGCCTGTGCCGCCAGGACGCCAATTTTCTCCCACGCGTCTTTACCGGTGATATGCAACTGCGCCGGAATTTCCATTGCCTGCAGACCCTTTTCCAGCATGGAGCGCGCCACTTTGGAATCTTCCGCGACAATCGCGACAGCGCCAGGCTTAATATGAAATTTGGTGGTCTTCAGATTGGTGGCATGAAGATCGTGGTTGGCCGGCGTGATGTCATACAGGATCTGCTCAACGTCCAGCACCATCGCCAGTTCGTTGGTATCCGTCTTCTCGTCAAGACACGCAATACTGGTGATGTAGCGCCCGCTGACGGCGGTTTCCGCGGCGTGCACCTGTTTCCAGTCCAGACGCATGATGTTCTCAACCGATTCCACGGCGAACGCCTGCACGCTACGTGCATATTCGGTGATCAGCAGAATGTTCAGCCCGGTAGTGGGCTTACAGCCCGCCACGGCGGCCAGATCAATCACCGGAATCACCTGATCGCGAATATTCACCATTCCCATCAGCGGTGATTTCATCCCTGCGGGTTTCGTGAACTCCGGCATCGGCACAATTTCACGCAGTTTAAAGACGTTAATGCCAAACAGCTCAGATTTATTTTCGTTAAGAGAGGTGCCGAGACGGAACAGCAACAGTTCAAAACGGTTCGACAGGGTCAGATTCGCCCTGTCATCAATATCTTTCTGGAAATTATCCATTCTACCCTCGAGAGAAATGCTGACCTTTTAATCGTTATCGGCATCCTGAGAGAAAAATGAAGGACTAAACGCTGACCTGAGCGAAATCTTCGGCCAGCTCACATTCCGGGAACAGCGCGCGACACTCTGCCAGCAGGCCTGCACACCCCCGTGCGTCGTAGCGTGAGCTGACATGGGTGATGATGAGCCTGCCGACCCCTGCATCACGGGCAAGCTGCGCTGCCTGTCGCGTTGAGCTATGGCCCCGGCTGTTGGCTTTTTCTTCCATCGCCGTTTCAAGCGTGGCTTCATGCACCATCACGTCCACGCCCTGCGCCAGGGTTAACGCTGCCGGGCAAGGGGCCGTGTCGCCAAAAATCGCCAGTTTTTTGCCGGGCTGCGGGGCGGCGAGATAATCCTGACCGTTGATGACGCGCCCATCCTCCAGCGTGACGGTCTCTCCGTGCTTCAGGCGCTGGAACAGCGGCCCGGGTTTGACGCCATCGGCCATTAGCGCGGCGGCATCCAGCGCGCCGGGTTTGTCATGCGCTTCAATGCGGTAGCCGTAGCACGCCACAGGATGATTGAGCGGGTGGGCGGTGACGTGATAATCCCCGTCATCGAAAACCAGACCGTCGTTAATCTCAACGATTTCCAGCGGATAATCCGTCCACGACCCGCTCAGGCGCAGCGTGGTTTCAACAAATTCACGCACACCCGCAGGCCCGTAAATCGTCAGCGGGTTGGCGTTGCCGGCCATGGAGCGACTGCACAGCAGCCCGGGCAGGCCAAAAAGATGGTCGCCATGCAGGTGTGTGATAAAGATTTTATCCAGCTTGCCAGGGTGATAAGCGGTGCGTAACAGCTGATGCTGCGTCCCTTCGCCACAGTCAAACAGCCACAGCCCACCGCGGGTTGGGTGTTTAAGATCCAGCAGAATCGCCGTCACATTTCGTGAGCGGGTTGGCACGCCAGCGGACGTACCCAGAAAAATCAGTTCCATAACGCAATCAGCCCTTTGCCGAACGGGGAGGGGTTTAGTATAACGTGATGAACCCCAGGAAGGAGACTGACATGATCCAGTGGCAAGATTTACACCATAGTGAACTCACCGTTAATGCGCTGTATGCCCTGCTTAAACTGCGCTGTGAAGTGTTTGTGGTCGAACAGACCTGCCCGTATCAGGACATCGATGGCGATGATCTGGTTGGCGAGAACCGCCATATCCTCGGCTGGCGCGATAACGAGCTGGTGGCGTATGCGAGGATTCTGAAAAGCGAAGACGATATTGAGCCCGTGGTCATTGGCCGCGTCATCATCAGCGGTAGCGCGCGTGGTGAAAAACTGGGCTATCAGCTGATGGAAAAAACGCTGGCAGCGTGCCAGAAACAGTGGCCAGACAAGGCGTTATACCTGGGGGCGCAGGCGCACCTTCAACCCTTCTATGGCCACTTTGGTTTCGTGCCGGTTACTGAAGTCTACGACGAAGATGGCATTCCCCACATTGGTATGGCGCGGGAAGCGAAGCAGGCGTAATGGCGAGTCGTTGGCTATAGTTAGCGGACTGGTGTACTAACATGGAGAAAAATATGTCATTTCAATCCTGGGATACCCGTATCGATGACGATCTGGCCTTACTGAGTGAAACGCTGGAAGAGGTGTTACGTTCCTCGGGCGACCCTGCCGATCAGAAATATATTGAGCTTAAAGCCCGTGCCGAACAGGCGCTGCATGAGGTTAAAAATCGCGTCAGCCACGCATCGGATACCTATTACTACCGCGCCAAAAAAGCGGTGTATCGTGCCGATGATTACGTGCATGAAAAACCGTGGCAGGGTATTGGCGTCGGGGCCGCCGTAGGGCTTGTACTCGGTCTGCTGTTAGCCCGCCGTTAGGCCGCTTAACCACTCCCTATACGTGGGTACTGATATTTCTGATGGTACCCCGTATACTAAGCGTTTTCACAGGGAGAGGTTCGCGTGCATTCGATTTCCACCGCGCTGGAACGTCTGCGTACTCAGCTTGCGCAAGCGTTACCTGCTATAACCGGTTTACGTCATTTCGACGTCTCTTTCCCGTTAAACGATGCTTTCGATCCGCTCGCCTGGCTGGGCGCGCAGCAGTGCTATCCTCAGTTTTACTGGCAACAGCGTAACGGCGATGAAGAGCTGGCAGCGCTGGGGGCGGTTACCCGGTTTTCCTCTCTGACAGAAGCCTCGCAGTTTTTGCGCGCGCAACACGCGGCAGGTGATACCCGCATTTGCGGCCTGAACGCGTTTAACCCGGAGCAGGGCAGTCTCTTTCTACCGCGCCTGCTCTGGCGACGTAGCGCGGGTCACGCCACGCTGCGCCTGCAGCTGTGGAGCGACAGTTCGCTGCAGGACGATGCCCTGGCCGCACGGGATTTCTTACAGCAGCTCCGTCCTGCAAAGCCTGTCCGCCCGCTCTCCGTTCAGGTTGAGCACGAAGCCCATCAGCCGCAACAGCCCGAATGGCTGAGGCTGGTCCGCAAAGCGACAGACACCATCGCACGCGGTGATTTTGAAAAGGTTGTCCTCGCCCGCGCTACCGACCTGCAGTTTACACAGCGCGTTAATCCCGTTGCGCTGATGGCGGCCAGCCGCGCCCTGAATTTAAATTGCTATCATTTCTGCATGGTATTCGACGCCAGCAACGCCTTTCTCGGCTCAACGCCCGAACGTCTCTGGCGGCGGCGCGGCAAGCTGCTGCGCACGGAAGCCCTGGCGGGTACGGTCGCCAGCCATCCCGATGATAAGCAGGCGCAGCGCCTGGGGGAGTGGCTGCTGAATGATGATAAAAACCAGCGTGAAAATATGCTGGTCGTGGAAGATATTTGCCAGCGCCTTCAGCGCCATACGCAGACCCTTGAAGTACTGCCGCCTCAGGTGGTGCGCCTGCGTAAAGTGCAGCATTTGCGCCGCTGTATCTGGACCGAGCTAAAACAGGCCGATGATGAGCAGTGTCTGCACATGCTGCAGCCAACGGCGGCCGTTGCCGGATTACCGCGACAGCCAGCGCGCGAGTTTATCCAGAAGGTGGAGCCTTTTAACCGCGAGTGGTACGCCGGTTCGGCCGGGTATTTATCGCCTGACCAGAGTGAGTTCTGCGTGGCGCTGCGCTCCGCCCGCGTCCAGGAGGACTCCCTGCGTCTCTACGCCGGCGCCGGCATTGTCAGCGGGTCTGACCCGGAGCAGGAGTGGCAGGAGATTGAAAACAAAGCCGCCGGATTGCGCTCTCTGCTACTAAGGGATTAATACAGATTCGCGCAATCCCGATTCATATCAAAATTCCAGTTTTTTCTATTATTTATACTGTGTCGTATTCTTGATACCGGACAATCTCATGTCAGTAAGTTCTTTTAACCGACGCTGGGCGGCGGTGATCCTTGAAGCCCTGACGCGCCATGGCGTCAGGCACGTGTGTATTGCACCGGGTTCTCGCTCAACGCCGCTGACGCTGGCGGCTGCCGAAAACCGGGCCTTGATTCATCACACCCACTTCGATGAACGCGGCCTCGGTCATCTGGCGCTGGGTCTGGCGAAAGCCAGCAAAGAACCTGTGGCGGTGATTGTCACCTCCGGTACCGCGGTGGCAAATCTCTATCCGGCACTGATTGAAGCCGGGTTAACCGGTGAAAAGCTGATCCTGCTCACCGCCGACCGCCCTCCCGAACTTATCGACTGCGGCGCCAACCAGGCGATTCGTCAGCCGGGGCTCTTTTCTTCTCATCCTTCGCAGACGATATCGCTTCCTCGCCCCACTCAGGATATTCCGGCAAGCTGGCTGGTCTCTACCGTCGATCATGCCATGGAGACGTTGCGCGGCGGAGCGTTGCATATCAACTGCCCGTTTGCCGAGCCGTTGTACGGTGAAATGGACGACACGGGGCTTGAATGGCAGCATTCCCTGGGTAGCTGGTGGGAGAGTGAGAAACCGTGGCTGCGCGAGCAGACGCATCTTGAAAGCGCAAAACAGCGGGACTGGTTCTTCTGGCGGCAGAAGCGCGGCGTGGTTGTCGCCGGGCGTATGAGCGCCGCGGAAGGCAAGCTGGTGGCCGAATGGGCGCAAACGCTCGGCTGGCCGCTGATTGGCGACGTGCTTTCCCAGACCGGTCAGCCGCTGCCGTGCGCCGACCTCTGGCTGGGTAATGCGAAAGCGGTCACCGAGCTGTCGCAGGCGCAGATTGTGGTCCAGCTTGGATCGAGTTTAACCGGCAAACGGTTACTGCAGTGGCAGGCGACCTGCACGCCCGAAGAGTACTGGCTGGTGGACGCGCTGGAAGGGCGGCTCGACCCGGCGCACCATCGTGGTCGTCGTCTGGTCAGCTGTATCGAAACCTGGCTGACGCTCCATCCGGCTGAAAAACGTAAACCCTGGGCGGTTGCCATCCCGGAACTCTCGCGCCAGGCGTGGGAACGAACAACGGCGCATTGTGAGGCATTTAGCGAAGCCGGGCTGGCGCACCGTATTCACCAGCTCCTGCCTGAACAGGGGCAACTGTTTGTCGGCAACAGCCTGGTCGTGCGTTTGATTGACGCCTTTTCACAGTTGCCAGCTGGCTACCCGGTGTACAGCAACCGTGGTGCCAGCGGCATCGACGGGCTTATTTCGACAGCGGCGGGCGTGCAGCGAGCCAGCGCGAAATCGACGCTGGCCATCGTGGGCGATCTCTCCGCGCTCTACGATCTCAATGCGCTGGCGCTACTGC
The DNA here is from genome assembly GCF_001030225.1 of Enterobacter sp. BIDMC92. Classification (NCBI taxonomy): domain Bacteria; kingdom Pseudomonadati; phylum Pseudomonadota; class Gammaproteobacteria; order Enterobacterales; family Enterobacteriaceae; genus Enterobacter; species Enterobacter sp. BIDMC92. The sequence continues at coordinate 3,325,851 of NZ_KQ087598.1, read as the reverse complement.
GTCAGGCGTCCGCCCCGTTCGTGCTGATGGTGGTAAACAACAACGGCGGGCAAATTTTCTCCCTGTTGCCCACGCCGCAGACCGAGCGCGAGCGATTCTATCTGATGCCGCAGAACGTGCAGTTCGAACACGCCGCAGCGATGTTCAGCCTGAAATATCATCGTCCGGAAAGCTGGGAGCAGCTGGGGGCCGCGCTAGCGACCGCCTGGAAACAGCCGGGTGCGACGCTGATTGAGCTGGTGGTGAACGAGGCTGACGGTGCGCAGGCGCTGCAAAGCCTGCTGGCGCAGGTGAGCCAGCTGTGATCCTCCCGGCGGTACAGCAGGCCGGTAAGCCAGGCTACCCCTGGTTGGTTTTTCTGCACGGCTTTTCCGGCGACAGCCGCGAGTGGCAGAAGGTGGGTGAAAAACTCAGCGACTACCCCCGGCTGTATCTCGATCTGCCGGGGCACGGCGGATCCCGGCAGGTTGGCGTGGCGGGGTTCGAAGAGATGAGCACATTACTCACCCGAACTTTAGTTAGTTACAACATACTTAACTTCTGGCTCATCGGGTACTCCCTCGGCGGCCGCATTGCGATGTTCCACGCCTGCCAGCAGCCAAAGGGGATGCTGGGCCTGATAGTTGAAGGCGGGCATCCGGGCCTGCAGGATGCCGAAGCGCGTCATACGCGCCTGGCATCGGACCGCAACTGGGCGAGACGTTTTCGCACCGAACCGCTGGATAAGGTATTCACTGACTGGTATCAACAGCCCGTTTTTGCCACCCTGACGAACACTCAGCGCGACGCGCTGATTACCTTGCGCAGCCAGAACAGCGGCGTGGCGCTGGCGATGATGCTCGAGGCGACGTCGCTGGCGGTGCAGCCCGATTTACGCGCCGCGCTTAGCGCACGCGATTTCGCTTTTGATTATCTCTGTGGCGAACGCGATGAGAAGTTTGCGGCCCTTGCCGCTGAACTGAACGCCGTTCGCCATCTCATTCCAAACGCCGGACACAACGCCCATCGGGAAAACCCCGAAGCGGTGAGCGCCAGTCTGGCTCAGATACTGCGTCTTCGAATAAAGGACACTCTATGATCTATCCTGATGAAAACATGCTCTATGCACCGGTTGAATGGCAAGACTGCTCCGAAGGCTATACCGACATTCGTTACCACAAATCCACCGACGGCATTGCCAAAATCACCATTAACCGTCCGCAGGTGCGTAACGCCTTCCGTCCGCTGACCGTTAAAGAGATGATTCAGGCCCTGGCGGATGCGCGCTACGACGACAATATCGGCGTGATTATCCTGACCGGCGAAGGGGATAAGGCGTTCTGCTCCGGCGGCGATCAGAAAGTACGCGGTGACTACGGCGGATACCAGGACGATGCGGGCACGCACCACCTGAACGTGCTCGATTTCCAGCGTCAGATCCGCACCTGTCCAAAACCGGTGGTGGCGATGGTGGCAGGTTACTCCATCGGTGGCGGTCACGTGCTGCACATGATGTGTGACCTGACCATCGCCGCAGAGAACGCCATCTTCGGCCAGACCGGTCCGAAAGTGGGATCCTTCGACGGCGGCTGGGGCGCCTCCTATATGGCACGCATCGTCGGGCAGAAAAAAGCCCGCGAAATCTGGTTCCTGTGCCGTCAGTACAACGCCCGGGAAGCGCTGGATATGGGGCTGGTCAATACCGTGGTCCCGATTGCCGACCTTGAAAAAGAGACCGTCCGCTGGTGTCGCGAAATGCTGCAAAACAGCCCCATGGCGCTGCGTTGCCTGAAAGCGGCCCTCAACGCCGACTGTGACGGCCAGGCAGGCCTGCAGGAGCTGGCGGGCAACGCCACCATGCTGTTCTACATGACCGAAGAGGGTCAGGAAGGGCGCAACGCGTTTAACGAAAAACGCCAGCCAGACTTCAGCAAATTCAAACGGAACCCGTAATGCGTCGCGCGCAGGTTTACCGCTGGCAGATACCGATGGACGCGGGCGTGGTGCTGCGTGAACGGCGGTTAAAAACCCGTGACGGCGTTTTCGTGCATCTGCAGCAGGGCGAGCGGGAAGGCTGGGGCGAGGTGTCGCCGCTGCCGGGCTTTAGCCTGGAGTCGCTGGAGGAGGCGCAGGCCGCGCTGGTGGCCTGGGCAGATGCCTGGCGCGAGGGGGCCAATCCACCGCTGCCGGACGTGCCTTCCGCCGCCTTTGGCATCAGCTGCGCGCTGGCGGAGCTCGACGGTAGCCTGCCGGAAGCAGCCGATTATCGCGCGGCGCCGCTCTGCACGGGCGATCCGGACGAACTCTTCGCGTTGCTCTCCGCCATGCCGGGTGAGAAGGTCGCAAAAATCAAAGTCGGCCTCTACGAAGCGGTACGCGACGGCATGGTGGCCAACCTGCTGCTGGAAGCGATCCCCGACCTTCGTCTGCGTCTGGATGCGAACCGCGCCTGGACGCCGCTGAAGGCGCAGCAGTTTGCAAAGTACGTCAACCCGGCATACCGCAGCCGCATTGCCTTTCTGGAAGAGCCGTGTAAAACCCGCGACGATTCGCGCGCGTTTGCCCGCGAAACGGGGATTGCCATCGCCTGGGATGAAAGCCTGCGCGAAGCGGATTTTGCCTTCGTTGCCGAGCCCGGCGTCAGCGCGGTGGTGATTAAACCGACCCTGACCGGCAGTCTGGCGAAGGTGCGCGAGCAGGTTGCAGCGGCGCACGCCGCAGGGCTGACGGCGGTGATCAGCTCCTCTATAGAATCCAGCCTTGGGCTGACGCAGCTGGCGCGTATTGCCGCCTGGTTAACGCCGGACACGGTGCCTGGCCTCGACACGCTGAACCTGATGCAGGCTCAGCTTATCCGCACGTGGCCGGGCAGTACGCTGCCGTGCCTGAATACCGGGGCGCTGGAGCCGTTGTTATGAGTTTTGCCGACTGGCCCTGGCGTCACTGGTGCCTGCATTTTGCGGATAAACCGGCCCTGAGACTGAACGACGAGGTGCTTACCTGGCAACAGCTGTGCGTCCGCGTCGACCGTCTCGCGGCGGGGTTTCACCAGCAGGGCGTGGCGGAGGGCGACGGCGTGCTGCTGCTGGCCCATAACCATCCGCAGACCCTGCTGGCATGGCTGGCGCTGCTCCAGTGCGGCGCGCGTATCCTTCCTGTTAACCCACAGCTGCCGCGCCCGCTGCTGGAGGTGTTACTCCCGCAGATGACGCTGCGCTTTGCGCTGGCGCTGGACGGCAGCTATGACGCTCTTCCTGCCCTGAGCATGCGCGATCGTGAAGGGGAACATCGCGTCGCGTGGCAACCGGCGCGGCTGGCGTCCATGACGCTCACCTCAGGCTCCACCGGGCTGCCAAAAGCGGCGGTCCATACCTGCGCGGCCCATCTTGCCAGCGCGCGCGGCGTACTGTCGCTGATGCCCTATGGCGGTGACGATGACTGGCTGCTTTCGCTGCCGCTGTTTCATGTCTCCGGCCAGGGAATTTTATGGCGCTGGCTGCAGGCGGGGGCGCGGTTAACCGTGCGCGAGAAACAGCCTCTGGAGCAGGCTTTGCGCGGCTGCACGCACGCCTCGCTGGTGCCAACCCAGCTCTGGCGTCTTCTGAATACCGACAGCCACATTGCCCTGAAAGCGGTTTTGCTTGGCGGGGCGGCGATCCCGGTGGCGTTAACGCAACAGGCGCGGGAGCAGGGGATCCGCAGCTTCTGCGGTTACGGCCTGACCGAATTTGCCTCTACCGTCTGCGCGAAAGAGGCGGACGGCGAGCCGGACGTGGGCTCTGCGCTGCCGGGCAGAGAGGTGCAGATCGTGAACGGTGAGGTCTGGATCAAGGCGCACAGCATGGCCTCAGGCTACTGGCGGGACGGTGCGTTAATTCCGCTGACCAACGTGCAGGGATGGTTCGCCACCCGCGATCGCGGTGAATGGTATGATGGCCGCCTGACGATTCTGGGTCGTATGGACAACCTCTTTTTTAGCGGGGGAGAAGGGATCCAGCCGGAAAGCCTTGAGCGGGTTATCGCAACACACCCGCAGATTAATCAGGTGTTTATCGTCCCGCTGGACGACGCCGAATTTGGCCAACGTCCGGTGGCGGTGGTGGAGTGTGAACCGGGAACGGATATCACCTGTTTCCCTGACTGGGTCAGGGATAAGCTGGCGCGGTTTGAGCAACCCATCCGCTGGCTGCTGCTGCCGACCGAGCTCAAAAATGGCGGCATCAAAGTCTCCCGTCGCGCGCTGCAGCAGTGGGTCAATGCATCACTTAAGGGATAAGCGCCGTTTCAAATAGTGACAATCTTTCGACCTGCCGCACGCAGAGTCCTTGATCCCCGGAAGACTCCGGTTAAAATCTCGCGGTTTTGGGACTTCTCTATAAAATGTGCGGGATCGCAATAATGAAAAAAGTGGCATTAATGGGCTTGGGCCTGATGGTTGTTTCTGCGGCGGCAAACGCCATTAGCATTAACGGCTCGGCGGGTCAGGATTATACCCACCTGGGCTTCGGCATGGGAACGGAAACCTCCGGTCTGGCGATGACCGGTGGCTGGACGCATAACGATGACGACGGCGACGCGGCAAGCCTCGGTCTCGGTCTGAACGTTCCGCTGGGCCCGTTCCTGGCGACTGTTGGCGGTAAAGGTATCTACACCAACCCGAATGACGGTGACGAAGGGTACGCGGCGGCGGTGGGCGGCGGCCTGCAGTGGAAAATTGGCGACAGCTTCGGCCTGTTCGGCGAGTACTACTACTCACCGGACTCGCTTTCCAGCGGTATCGACAGCTATGAAGAGGCCAACGCCGGTGCGCGCTGGACCATCATGCGTCCGATTACCATTGAAGCGGGCTATCGTTATCTGAACCTGGCCGGCAAAGACGGCAACCGCGACAATGCGCTGGCTGACGGTCCATACGTGGGCGTTAGCGCAGGCTTCTAAACACACCGGCGCGGCACGCTGTCGCGCCAGTTTCTCTCTTCTCCCACCCACGTTTGCGCTATAGTGTTCTGACCAAATAAGCGGGAGAACATAATGATTAACGTGGAGATGTTATCCACCGGCGACGAAGTGCTGCATGGACAAATTATTGATACCAATGCCGCCTGGCTTGCCGATCTTTTCTTTGAGCAAGGATTACCGTTAACGCGCCGCAATACCGTGGGCGACAATCTTGAGTCGCTGGTGAGTGTTCTGCGCGAACGCAGCGAACACTGTGACGTGCTGATTGTTAACGGTGGGCTCGGCCCCACCAGCGACGACCTCAGCGCGCTGGCCGCTGCGACTGCCAAAGGCGAAGGGCTGGTGCTGCATGAAGCGTGGCTCTCGCAGATGGAGCGCTTTTTCGCCGAACGCGGTCGCGTCATGGCCCCCAGCAACCGCAAACAGGCTGAGATCCCCGCCAGCGCGGAGCTGGTCGATAACCCGGTTGGTACCGCATGTGGGTTTGCCATGCAGTTGAACCGTTGCCTGATGTTCTTTACGCCGGGCGTGCCCTCAGAATTTAAGGTGATGGTCGAGCAGCAGATCCTGCCGCGCCTTCGCCAGCGCTTTACCCTGCCGGAACCCCCGCTTTGCCTGCGCCTGACCACTTTTGGCCGCTCTGAAAGTGATCTGGCCCAGAGCCTCGATCACCTCTCACTCCCGCCGGGCGTCTCCATGGGCTATCGCTCCTCCATGCCAATCATTGAGCTTAAGCTGACCGGGCCAGCAACGCAGAAAGAGGCGATGCTGGCCTTGTGGCCTGAGGTGCAGCGCGTGGCGGGCGAAAGCCTGATTTTCGAAGGCACGGAAGGGCTACCGGCGCAGATTGCGAAGCATCTGCAGTCGCGCCAGCTGAGCGTGACCTTAAGCGAGCAGTTCACCGGCGGCCTGCTGGCGCTGCAGTTGTCTCGCGTCAACGCGCCGCTGTTGGCCAGCGAAGTGGTGCCGTTCCAGCAGGAGACCCTGGCGCAGACCGCCCGTTGGGCATCTGAAAGAAGGGTAAAACATTTTGCCGGACTGGCGCTGTTTGTCGGGGGGCTGGATGAGGAATACCTTAACTTCGCGCTGGCCACGCCGGAAGGCACCTGGGCACTGCGGGTTAAGATGAGTATCACCCGCCACAGCCTGGCGGTGCGTCAGGAGGTTTGTGCGATGATGGCCCTGAACATGCTGCGCCGCTGGTTGAATGGCAAAGAGGTGGCCAGCGAGCACGGCTGGATCCACGTTGTCGAGTCGCTGTTCGTTGAGTAAAACGTTGGCCGGGGCCTTTCGCCCCGGCCATGTTCAGCCCAGCGCCTTCGCCAGCAGGGTAATCGGATGTTCACAGCGTAAGCTTGTGGACATCTCAATCTGCCACTTGCAGGTTTCGCAGTCGGTCACCACGATATCCGCGCCGCTCTCTTCAATCTGACGGAACAGCGGGGCGCCAATTGCCTGTGACGTGTCGTAGTTTTCCCGTTTAAAGCCGTAGGTTCCCGCAATTCCGCAGCAGCGCGAATCCAGCACCGTCAGCTCCAGGCCCGGGATTAACCGCAGCAGCTCCAGCGTATACAGCGACCAACCCATTTTCTCCATATGACACGGCGTGTGATACACCACTTTCAGGGGCAATTTTCTGAGCGGCAGGGTCTGCCCGCTGTCCAGTTTGCGCCACAGGAAACGCGTCGCCAGCTCGATGTGCTCGCGCAGCCCGCGGTTATCCACATCCAGCAGATGGGGGTACTCATCGCGCAGGGTAAAGGTACAGGTGGAGGAGGTCGTCAGCACCGGAATACCTTTCTCGACGATGGCTTCGCGCAGCGACGTGACGTTGCTCTGCGCCTGCCTGCGCGCTTTATCGGTAAACCCGTTGGCAATCAGCGGCACGCCGCAGCACTTCTCCTTGTTCAGTAGCTGTACGCCTGTTCCCATGGCGTTCAGCACCTTCAGCAGATCTTTCCCCAGCTGCGGGTGGTTGTAGTTCACGTAGCAGCCGTGGAAAAAAGCCACCTGGTCGGCATACTGCGCCTGCTTCGCCGCGACGGACGTGTACCAGCGGCGGAAGGTGCCGTGAGAATATTTCGGCAGGCTGCGGTGATGATCGATCTTAAGGGTGGCATCCAGCAGCTGTCGTACCGGTTTGAGGGAGGTTGCGGCGTTTACCAGCGGAGCGAACGGTGTCGACAGGCTGCCCATCAGATCGGTATGGCTCAGAATGGCGTCTCGCAGTGACGGTTTTTGCGTGCTGTAGCGCGCCCGGGCGCGCTGGATGATATCGCCGATTTTCACATCTGATGGGCAGGCGACTTCACAGCGTTTGCAGTTGATGCAGTACTTCAGGGCTTCGTCGTACAGCTTGCCGTCCTTCAGGCGCAGGCGTTCGCCGTCCGGCCCGGCCTGTTTCGGGCCTGGATAGCGTGGATTGACGCCGCTGACCGGGCAGACCGTGGTACACACCGTGCATTTGATGCAGCTTTCAAAACGGGTATCGTTCATTGTTCAGCCTCCATGCGCTGGCTAATCTGCTCTGCCGCATACAGCGCCGTAACGGCGCAGACGCCGCCACCGCAGCCCTGGGCGATGGGGTCGTATCCACCCAGCAGCGAGCCAATGGCAAAAAGATTACTGACGGGCTTACCGGCAAGCTGCGGATGTAGCCGGTTATCGACGATGACGCCAAACTGTTGCCAGGGCTGCGGCGAGAAGAAATCGCTCTGGTACCAGTCCGCGCGGGAGGCGCTCTGCCGGACATCCAGCCCCATAATCGCTTCCCGGATGCCCTCCCGGCTACTCAGCAGCCCGTTACTGAAGAAACTGCCGCTGGCCAGCACCGTATAACGGGCCCGAAGGGGGATATCATCGTGGTTGCGCGTCCAGATTTCGTTCACCGCGCCGTCCGTCAGGGTAATTTTTTTCACTTCATCCCCTGCCATCCAGACGCCACCCTGCGCAACAAACTGGCGCTGGAGTTGGGTATGCAGGCGAATGCCGGGTACGGAAGGGGGCAGCGTGGGCAACAAACCGAGCGTGCAGGGCAGACGGTCTGAGAGCCAGCGCCAGAGTCGGTTGTCGTTTAAGCCAAAGCAGGCGGGCATCAATAGCGCATCGCATCCTGCCGCAAGCGGGCTGAGTGCCTCATACAGCAGCGGCCATTTCTCTTCGTTATCAAGGAAACGGGCGATATTCACCGCGCGAAATTCACTTGGGTTATCGCGCAGAACGTCCAGCTCTGGCAGCTCTATCTCTGCGGTGTCAGCATTAACCCCCTGGCGACAGAGTGACGCTGCCGCGAGATGGGGCTGAAAATCCAGAAAACCGCTGATGCCCACCACCCGCACGCGCGCGGCGCTGAACGGGGCAACGGGCACCTCCTCCGGGCTGAGCCAGGCGGAACGCAGGGTGCCAAGCGGCGTGACGCGCTGATGATTTTGCCTGGCGCTTCCCTGCAGACGTGCTCCGCACTCTGCCAGCAGCGCTTCGGTTTCCAGGGCAAAGCGGTCAATATGTTGCGCGCCAATCAGGTGATACGGGTGCTCCGGCGGCAGCTTTTCGCGGCAGGTTTCGTCCACCAGATCCAGCGAGCCTGACGAAAAGTGCAGGGCGCTCTGTCCCCGGGTGATAATGGCGCAGCGCAGCCCCTGCTTTGTGAGTTTGATTCCACAAAGCAGGCCTGCCAGCCCGCCGCCGACAATCACGGCATCAAATTTCATCGTGTTGCTCCTTCTCAAGACCGCACAGTCCCTGGTAGACCCAGCGGGTAAACTCGCTTTCCCGCAGGGCATCACCCCAGGCGACAGGCTGAATCCCCTTCCAGCGTTCGTTTAAAAACGCGCTGAGCTGATCGAGCGACTGGGTGGCGGTGGTGGTATGAAAACGCTGCAGCAGCCCGGCGGCACGGCAGGCGCAGAGCTCACCCTGGCAGGTTCCCATTCCGACGCGGGTGCGGCGGCGGAGATCGAGCAGGCTATTGACCGTCAGGTTCTCCACCGCGTACTGCACTTCACCAGCGGTCACGGCTTCGCACTCGCACACCAGGCTGCGGCTCAATCGTCCTTCACCGAGCCACTGTGGCGTTCTGTCGCCGTGGCGGTAAATTGCGGACCCGCGCAGCGGCGCGGGCAGGGAGATGATTTTTTGCAGCGTTTTCTCGGTAGACTGGCGCGATCCGGGTAAAGGCTGCTCTGCCGTCACGCACCGTTCGGTATTGCCCAGCTTGCGACAGACGGCATCTGTCGCCCATTCGGCCATCAGACGATAGGTCATCAGCTTGCCGCCTGTAATCGTGATAAACCCGTCCAGTCCATCGCGCGCGGCGTGATCGAGCAGCACAATGCCGCGGCTGACGTTACGCCCGCTCGGATCGTCGTCGCTGGCCACCAGCGGGCGGACGCCGGCATAGGCGCGGAGGATCCGGGTCTGCGCCATGACCGGGGCCAGTTTTTCCCCTTCGCGCAGCAGGATGTCCACCTCTTCGGCGGTCACGCGGTTGTAATCAATTTCGCTGTAGTCCACGTGGGTGGAGGTGGTGCCGATTAACGAAATGGTATCGCCCGGCACCAGAATATCGGCATCGGAGGGTTTGCGGCAGCGGTTGATCACATGGTTATTAATGCGGTGGTCGAGGATCAGCAGGGAGCCTTTCGCCGGGAACATGCGTACCGACAGGTCAGCATATTCCGCAATACGTTGACCCCAGATCCCGGCGGCATTGATGACGACGGAGGCAAACAGCTCGCTGTGTTCGTTGTATTGCGTATCAAACACCCGCACGCCGCAGATGCGATGGCCTTCACGGATCAGCCCGGTTACTTCGTGCCCGGTCAGGATGTGCGCCCCATGCTCGCGGGCGTCCAGCATATTGGCGGCCGTCAGGCGAAAGGGATCAACCGTCCCGTCGGGCACTTTGACCGCGCCCGTCAGGGCAGGGTTGACGGCGGGTTCAATGCGGCGCGCGAGGGCCGGGTCGATGGCCTCGGCCTGAATCCCCGCCGCATGACATGCCGCCATAAAAGTTGACTGAAAGGCGAGATCGTCTTCGGGAAGGGTGATAAACAGACCGTCGGTCGGCTCAATGCAGTGGCGGGCAATACGCCGCAGGATCTGATTTTCGGCGATACATTCGCGTGCTGATTCGCCGTCCGTCACGGCGTAGCGGGCGCCGCTGTGAAGCAGTCCATGATTGCGTCCGGTTGCGCCTGTCGCAATGTCATGGCGCTCCACCAGCGTGACGCTTAACCCCCGCAGGGCACAATCGCGTGCGATGCCGGCGCCGGTTGCGCCACCGCCAATGATAATCACATCGCGAAAGCGTGGATCGTGAATTGTCATTGTCATCCCTCAGTGTTCGTTTTTTATCATTTAGCCACATGAATACTGTGGTTTGTTTGATTTCGAACACAAACGAGCGAAATTCGAAAGTGAAACGTGATTTCATGCGCTTTTTTGCGCATCCTGTCATATTTCTGTAACAATTTGTGCGTTGATTCACAGTAACAATCACCGTGATTTCTTAACATCGCGACCTCTCTGAAGTATGGGGCAGTTAAACCCCTGTAAATTCAATAGCTGGCCACGGAGGCTGTCATGCTCAGTATCTTCAAACCTGCGCCGCATCGGGCGCGTCTCCCAGAGGCAGAAATTGATCCGCTATACCGCCGTCTGCGTTGGCAAATTTTCCTCGGGATCTTCTTCGGGTACGCGGCGTACTACCTTGTGCGCAAAAACTTCGCGCTTGCTATGCCGTATCTGGTGGAGCAGGGCTTTTCGCGCGGCGATCTGGGGTTCGCGCTGTCGGGGATCTCCATCGCCTACGGTTTTTCCAAATTCATCATGGGGTCCGTCTCGGATCGCTCGAATCCGCGCGTGTTCCTGCCGGCGGGTCTGATCCTCGCGGCTGCGGTCATGCTGTTTATGGGCTTTGTGCCGTGGGCAACCTCCAGCATTGCCATCATGTTCGTGCTGCTGTTCCTCTGCGGCTGGTTCCAGGGGATGGGATGGCCGCCATGCGGACGTACCATGGTGCACTGGTGGTCGCAGAAAGAGCGTGGCGGCATCGTGTCGGTATGGAACTGTGCGCATAACGTGGGGGGCGGCATTCCACCTCTGCTGTTCCTGCTGGGGATGGCCTGGTTTAACGACTGGCATGCGGCGCTCTACATGCCGGCCTTTGGCGCCATTCTGGTGGCGATTATTGCCTTCGCCCTGATGCGTGACACGCCGCAGTCCTGCGGCCTGCCCCCGATTGAAGAGTACAAAAACGACTACCCGGATGATTACAGCGAGAAGCACGAAGAAGAGCTGACGGCAAAGCAGATCTTCATGAAGTACGTGCTGCCTAACAAGCTGCTGTGGTATATCGCGGTCGCCAACGTGTTCGTTTATCTGCTGCGCTACGGCATTCTCGACTGGTCGCCGACTTACCTGAAAGAGGTGAAGCACTTCGCGCTGGATAAATCCTCCTGGGCCTACTTCCTGTATGAATATGCGGGGATCCCGGGCACCCTGATTTGCGGCTGGATGTCGGACAAAGTGTTTAAAGGCAACCGCGGTGCGACGGGCGTCTTCTTTATGACTCTGGTCACCATCGCCACCGTGGTCTACTGGCTCAACCCGCCGGGCAACCCATCAGTTGATATGGCCTGTATGATCGTCATCGGCTTCCTGATTTACGGTCCGGTAATGCTGATTGGTCTGCACGCTCTGGAGCTGGCACCGAAAAAAGCGGCAGGCACGGCGGCGGGCTTTACCGGTCTGTTTGGCTATCTGGGCGGTTCGGTCGCGGCGAGCGCCATTGTCGGCTACACCGTTGACTTCTTCGGCTGGGACGGCGGCTTTATGGTGATGATTGGCGGCAGCGTGCTGGCGGTCCTGCTGCTGGTTGTTGTGATGATCGGTGAAAAACGTCACCACTCGGAAGTGCTGGCACGTCGTCAATAAGGAGCATTGTTATGAAATTAACACAGTTAGCGACGGGCCTGCTGCTGGCGGGCCTGATGACCGGGTCCGCGCTGGCGGCAGATAAAATCGTCATCGCCCACCGCGGTGCGAGCGGCTATTTGCCGGAGCATACGCTGCCGGCAAAAGCGATGGCCTATGCGCAGGGCGCGGATTATCTGGAGCAGGATCTGGTGATGACGAAGGATGACCAGCTGGTTGTCCTGCACGATCACTACCTTGACCGCGTGACGGACGTGGCGGAGCGTTTCCCGGACCGCGCCCGCAAAGATGGCCGCTACTACGCCATTGACTTTACGCTGGCAGAAATCCGCTCGCTGAAGTTCACGGAAGGCTTCGAGATTGAAAATGGCAAGAAGAAGCAGGTTTATCCGGGGCGTTTCCCGATGGGCAAATCTGACTTCCGGATCCATACCTTCCAGGACGAGATTGAGTTTGTTCAGGGGCTGAACCACTCAACCGGGAAAAATATCGGCATCTACCCGGAAATCAAGGCGCCGTGGTTCCACCACCAGGAAGGGAAAGACATTGCCGCGAAAACGCTGGAAGTGCTGAAGCAGTACGGCTACACCAGCAAGAAGGACAAGGTTTATCTGCAGTGTTTTGACGCCGCTGAGCTCAAGCGCATCAAAACCGAGCTGGAGCCGAAGATGGGGATGGATCTCAATCTGGTGCAGCTGATTGCCTACACCGACTGGAATGAAACCCAGGAGAAGCAGCCGGACGGCAAGTGGGTAAACTACAACTACGACTGGATGTTTAAGCCGGGCGCGATGAAGCAGATAGCGCAGTACGCTGACGGTATCGGGCCGGATTACCACATGCTGGTGGCAGAGGGCTCTACACCGGGCCACGTGAAGCTGACGGCGATGGTGAAAGAGGCGCATGCCAGCAAGATGCAGGTCCATCCGTACACGGTGCGCGCAGACCAGCTGCCGCCGTATGCCACGGACGTGAATCAGCTTTATGAAGTGTTGTACAACCAGGCGGGCGTGGACGGACTGTTTACGGATTTCCCGGATAAAGCGGTGAGTTTTTTGAAGGATAAACGCTGAAATTGCCGGGTGGCGGCTGCGCCTTACCCGGCCTACGAACTGCGGTTTTGTAGGTCGGGTAAGCGAAGCGTCACCCGACACAATCACATCTCGATTTCTATATCGCCTTTTGCCCGGCAGCAGCAGGGCAAAATTTCCCCTTCGTTGATAAAGGCCAGCGGTTCGGTCAGCCAGTCCACCTGGCCTGCGACCAGGCGGCAGCGGCAGGAGCCGCAATAACCTTCACGACACTGGTACTCCACCTCCACCTGATGCGCTTCAAGCGCCACCAGCAGGGAAGGGTGCTCTTCCTGGCACAGCACTTCGGTGCCCGAAAGGCTCAGCGTGACGCGCGTCATCAGAGCTGGAAGTCGCTCAGGTCGTCAGTGTTCACTTCAGAATCAATCTGACCGACCAGGTAAGAACTGACTTCCACTTCCTGTGGCGCCACCTGCACGTTATCGGACACCAGCCAGGTGTTGATCCACGGGATAGGGTTAGAGCGCGTCTGGAACGGCAGGTCGAGACCAACCGCCTGCATACGGATGTTGGTAATGTACTCAACGTACTGGCACAGAATATCTTTGTTCAGGCCAATCATGGAGCCGTCGCGGAACAGATAGTCTGCCCACTCTTTCTCCTGCTGGGCCGCCAGCACGAACAGGTCATAGCACTCCTGTTTGCACTCTTCGGCAATTTGCGCCATCTCCGGGTCGTCCGAACCGCTGCGCAGCAGATTCAGCATGTGCTGGGTACCGGTCAGGTGCAGGGCTTCGTCACGGGCGATCAGACGGATGATTTTGGCGTTACCTTCCATCAGCTTGCGCTCGGCAAAGGCGAAGGAGCAGGCAAAGCTCACGTAGAAGCGGATCGCTTCCAGCGCGTTGACGCTCATCAGACACAGATACAGCTGCTTTTTCAGCGCACGCAGGTTCACGGTGATGGTTTTACCGTTCACATGGTGAGTGCCTTCGCCCAACAGATGCCAGTAGCTGGTCATCTCAATCAGCTCGTCGTAGTAATGGGCAATGCCTTCCGCGCGCTTCTGGATCTGCTCATTGGTGACGATATCGTCAAATACCACCGCCGGATCGTTGACGATGTTGCGGATGATATGGGTGTAAGAGCGGGAGTGGATCGTCTCGGAGAACGCCCAGGTTTCCACCCAGGTTTCGAGCTCAGGAATGGAGATCAGCGGCAGCAGCGCCACGTTCGGGCTACGTCCCTGAATGGAGTCCAGCAGCGTCTGGTATTTCAGGTTGCTGATAAAGATATGTTTTTCGTGATCCGGCAACGACTGGTAGTCAATACGGTCGCGGGAAACGTCCACTTCTTCCGGACGCCAGAAGAAGGAGAGTTGCTTTTCAATCAGCTTTTCAAAGATGTCATATTTTTGCTGATCGTAGCGTGCCACGTTGACCGGCTGGCCGAAGAACATCGGCTCTTTGAGCTGGTCGTTTTTCGTCTGTGAAAAGGTGGTATATGCCATTGCGGTGAGTCCTGTTGAGATTTTATTGCCCGGCGGCACTGCGTTTGCCGGGCCTACAAAATCGTAGGCCGGGTAAGCGTAGCGCTACCCGGCAAAGTGCTTAGATCTTACATGCGCCGCTTTCGCAGCCATCGTCCTGAATTGACGGAACCAGGTCGTCCTGCGCGTCTTCCGCACCATCACGGGTGTTGTGATAGTACAGGGTTTTCACGCCAAATTTGTAGGCGGTCAGCAGGTCTTTCAGCAGTTGCTGCATCGGAACCTTGCCAGACGGGAAGCGCGTCGGGTCGTAGTTGGTATTGGCAGAGATCGACTGGTCGATAAATTTCTGCATGATACCCACCAGCTGCAGGTAGCCGTCGTTGTTAGGCATTTCCCACAGCAGCTCGTAGTTGTCACCCAGTGTCTCGTAATCCGGCACCACCTGACGCAGCACGCCGTCTTTCGAGGCTTTGATGCTAACGTGGCCGCGCGGTGGCTCAATACCGTTGGTGGCGTTGGAGATCTGCGAAGAGGTCTCGGACGGCATCAGGGCAGAGAGCGTGGAGTTACGCAGGCCGTAGGTCTTGATGGACTCGCGCAGGCCTTCCCAGTCGAGATGCAGCGGCTCGCTGACAATCGCATCCAGGTCTTTCTTGTAGGTGTCGATAGGCAGAATGCCTTTCGCATAGGTGGTTTCGTTGAACCACGGGCACGCGCCTTGCTCTTTCGCCAGCTCGTTAGAGGCTTTCATCAGATAGTACTGAATGGCTTCAAACGTCTGGTGGGTCAGGTTGTTGGCGCTGCCGTCAGAGTAACGCTTGCCGTTTTTCGCCAGCCAGTAGGCGAAGTTGATCACGCCGATACCCAGGGTACGACGGCCCATCGCACCGCGTTTTGCGGCCGGGATTGGGTAATCCTGGTAGTCCAGCAGGGCGTCGAGGGCGCGGACGGCCAGCACAGCCAGCTCTTCCAGCTCGTCCAGGCTCTTAATCGCACCCAGGTTGAACGCGGACAGCGTACACAGCGCAATTTCACCGTTTTCGTCGTTCACGTCTTCCAGCGGTTTGGTCGGCAGGGCGATCTCCAGGCACAGGTTAGACTGGCGCACTGGTGCAACAACCGGGTCAAACGGGCTGTGGGTGTTGCAGTGGTCAACGTTCTGGATGTAGATACGACCGGTAGAGGCACGTTCCTGCATCATCAGGGAGAACAGATCGACCGCTTTCACGCGCTGTTTACGGATGCTGTCATCTTTTTCGTATTTGGTATACAGACGCTCGAACTCGTCCTGATCGGCGAAGAACGCGTCATACAGGCCCGGGACGTCAGACGGGCTGAACAGGGTGATATCTTCGCCTTTCAGCAGACGGGTATACATCAGCTTGTTGATCTGTACGCCGTAGTCCATGTGACGCACGCGGTTGCCTTCCACGCCGCGGTTGTTTTTCAGGACCAGCAGGCTTTCCACTTCCAGGTGCCACATTGGGTAGAACAGGGTCGCTGCACCACCGCGCACGCCGCCCTGAGAGCAGGATTTCACGGCCGTCTGGAAGTGTTTGTAGAACGGGATACAGCCGGTGTGGAACGCTTCACCGCCGCGAATCGGGCTGCCCAGCGCACGAATGCGACCGGCGTTGATACCGATACCGGCACGCTGGGAAACGTATTTCACAATGGCGCTGGAGGTGGCGTTGATGGAATCCAGGCTGTCACCGCACTCGATCAGTACGCAGGAGCTGAACTGACGGGTTGGAGTACGCACGCCAGACATGATTGGCGTAGGCAGAGAAATCTTGAACGTAGAAACCGCATCGTAGAAACGCTTTACGTAGTCCAGACGGGTTTCACGCGGATAGTTGGAGAACAGGCAGGCGGCCACCAGAATATAGAGGAACTGGGCGCTTTCGTAGATCTCACCGGTTACACGGTTCTGAACCAGGTATTTGCCTTCGAGCTGCTTCACTGCCGCATAGGAGAAGTTCATATCGCGCCAGTGATCGATAAACCCGTTCATCTGCTCGAACTCTTCTTCCGTATAGTCTTCCAGCAGATGCGTGTCGTATTTGCCCAGTTCAACCATTTTCACCACGTGGTCGTACAGCTTCGGCGGCTCAAACTGGCCGTAGGCTTTTTTACGCAGGTGGAAAATGGCCAGACGTGCCGCAAGGTACTGATAATCCGGTGCTTCGCGGGAGATCAGGTCTGCCGCCGCTTTGATGATGGTTTCGTGGATATCAGACGTTTTAATGCCGTCGTAGAACTGGATGTGAGAACGCAGTTCAACCTGGGAGATAGATACGTTGTTCAGTCCTTCTGCTGCCCAGTCGAGAACTCGATGGATTTTGTCCAGATTGATACGCTCGGTAGTACCGTCGCGCTTTGTCACCAGCAGACTCTGATTCATGTGGGGTTTACCTGTCCGTGAAATAAAAAATATCCCCCGCTTATCCACAGAACCGTCTTGTGACTAACTCTGTGGATAAATACTACATATAGGGGGTTTGCGATAAGTAAAACGCTATATGGTGAGTATTCTAGTAAGGATTCTTTTCAGCACAAGGGTTGATTTTGACGTTAAATTGAGGTTGTGAAAGGGTAAAAAAGGCTAAGTCCTCGTGCTGTAAGGCCTGGAAGAGATGTCAATAATTAAGAAAAAAAATACAAAATTTGATCGAGTGCTGATTTCTTCGACGGGTGGTCAGAATTGCGCAACATGATGTCGCGCAATCTTTATAAGAATAACGAATGACGTTAGTCGTTTTTGGCGGTTGTGTGCAACATATAGTTAACATCAACGCCCGGTGCGAGTTTGAATTTATTGGTCAGCGGATTGTAGTGCAGGCCGGTAATGTGCTGCTCTTTGAGCCACGTCTGGTCAACCCAGCTTAACAACTCCGCAGGCTTGATGAATTTCTTCGCGTCGTGCGTCCCTTTCGGCACCATGCGCAGCACATACTCCGCACCGACGACGGCCATCAGCCAGGCTTTACCATTACGGTTGATGGTTGAGAAGAAGACCTGGCCGCCCGGTTTCACCAGTTTTGCACAGGCGTGCACCACGGATTGCGGATCGGGAACGTGCTCCAGCATCTCCATGCAGGTCACCACATCGTACTGATGAGCATGTTTCGCCGCGTGTTCTTCGACGGTTTCCTGCACATATTCAACCTGAATACCCGACTCCAGGGCATGCAGACGGGCAACCTGCAACGGCTCGAAGCCCATATCCAGACCCGTGACGTTCGCCCCTTCGCGCGCCATGCTCTCAGCCAGGATACCGCCGCCGCAGCCGACATCGAGCACTTTCTTACCGAACAGACCGCCGGAACGCTCCGCGATATAGCCCAGACGCAGCGGATTAATGCGATGCAGCGGTTTGAACTCACCTTCGAGATCCCACCAGCGGGAGGCCACCGCTTCAAATTTGGCAATCTCTTCGTGGTCAACGTTGTGAGCCACCGGGGATTTTTCGGCATTCATGGGCGCTTTTACTCCTTATTTAGCAAGACGAATGAGTATATCAGGCAATCCCCGTGAATAAAGCGTATAGGTTTACCTGTATCACCTCGGCTGTGTTATAATTTGCGACCTTTGAATCCGGGATACAGTAGAGGGATAGCGGTTAGATGAGCGACCTTGCGAGAGAAATTACACCGGTTAACATCGAGGAAGAGCTGAAGAGCTCCTATCTGGACTATGCGATGTCGGTCATTGTTGGCCGTGCGCTGCCGGACGTCCGCGATGGCCTGAAGCCGGTACACCGTCGCGTACTATACGCCATGAACGTATTGGGCAATGACTGGAATAAAGCCTACAAAAAATCTGCCCGTGTCGTTGGTGACGTAATCGGTAAATACCATCCCCATGGTGATTCCGCGGTGTACGACACTATCGTCCGTATGGCGCAGCCATTCTCGCTGCGTTACATGCTGGTAGATGGTCAGGGTAACTTTGGTTCTATCGACGGCGACTCCGCCGCGGCAATGCGTTATACGGAAATCCGTCTGGCGAAGATTGCCCATGAGCTGATGGCCGACCTGGAAAAAGAGACGGTTGATTTCGTTGATAACTACGACGGCACGGAAAAAATTCCTGACGTTATGCCAACGAAAATCCCTAACCTGCTGGTCAACGGTTCGTCCGGTATCGCCGTAGGTATGGCAACCAACATTCCGCCGCACAACATCACGGAAGTGATCAACGGCTGCCTGGCCTATATCGACGATGAAGACATCAGCATTGAAGGGCTGATGGAACACATCCCGGGCCCGGACTTCCCGACGGCGGCGATCATCAACGGTCGTCGCGGTATCGAAGAAGCGTACCGTACCGGTCGCGGCAAGATCTACATCCGTGCCCGCGCTGAAGTGGAAGCGGACGCCAAAACCGGCCGCGAAACCATCATTGTTCACGAGATCCCGTATCAGGTGAACAAAGCGCGTCTGATTGAGAAAATCGCCGAGCTGGTAAAAGAAAAACGCGTTGAAGGCATCAGCGCGCTGCGTGACGAGTCTGATAAAGACGGGATGCGCATCGTGATTGAGATTAAACGCGACGCGGTGGGTGAGGTTGTGCTGAACAATCTGTACTCCCAGACTCAGCTTCAGGTCTCCTTCGGTATCAACATGGTTGCACTGCACCATGGTCAGCCGAAGATCATGAACCTGAAAGAGATCCTGAGCGCGTTCGTGCGTCACCGCCGTGAAGTGGTGACCCGCCGTACCATCTTTGAACTGCGCAAAGCGCGTGACCGTGCCCACATTCTTGAAGCGCTGGCGGTTGCGCTGGCCAACATCGACCCGATCATCGAACTGATCCGTCGCGCGCCGACCCCGGCGGAAGCGAAAACCGCGCTGATTTCCCGTCCGTGGGATCTGGGCAACGTTGCGGCGATGCTGGAGCGTGCGGGTGATGACGCGGCGCGTCCTGAGTGGCTGGAGCCTGAGTTTGGCGTGCGTGACGGTCAGTACTACCTGACTGAACAGCAGGCCCAGGCGATTCTGGATCTGCGTCTGCAGAAACTGACCGGTCTTGAGCATGAAAAACTGCTCGACGAATATAAAGAGCTGCTTGAGCAAATTGCCGAGCTGCTGCACATCCTGGGCAGCGCAGAGCGCCTGATGGAAGTGATCCGTGAAGAGCTGGAGCTGGTCCGCGATCAGTTCGGCGATGAGCGTCGCACCGAAATCACCGCCAACAGCGCGGACATCAACATCGAAGACCTGATCAACCAGGAAGACGTTGTTGTGACCCTGTCTCACCAGGGCTACGTGAAGTACCAGCCGTTGACCGACTACGAAGCACAGCGTCGTGGCGGTAAGGGCAAGTCTGCGGCACGTATTAAAGAAGAAGACTTTATTGACCGTCTGCTGGTGGCGAACACCCATGACACGATCCTCTGCTTCTCCAGCCGGGGTCGTCTGTACTGGATGAAAGTCTATCAGCTGCCGGAAGCGAGCCGTGGCGCACGTGGTCGTCCAATCGTAAACCTGCTGCCGCTGGAAGCGAACGAACGTATCACCGCCATTCTGCCGGTACGTGAGTACGAAGAGGGCGTGAACGTCTTTATGGCAACCGCCAGCGGTACCGTTAAGAAAACCGCGCTGACCGAATTCAGCCGTCCACGCTCTGCCGGTATCATCGCGGTGAACCTGAACGAAGGCGACGAGCTGATTGGCGTCGATCTGACCTCGGGCTCCGATGAAGTCATGCTCTTCTCTGCTGCCGGTAAAGTGGTGCGCTTCAAAGAAGACGCCGTTCGCGCAATGGGCCGTACCGCGACGGGCGTTCGCGGTATCAAGCTGGCGGGCGAAGACAGCGTCGTTTCGCTGATCATTCCGCGTGGTGAAGGAGCCATCCTGACCGTCACACAGAATGGTTACGGTAAACGTACGGCGGAAGGGGAATACCCAACCAAGTCTCGCGGCACGCAGGGCGTTATCTCTATCAAGGTGACCGAGCGCAACGGTTCCGTTGTTGGCGCGGTGCAGGTAGACGATACGGATCAGATCATGATGATCACCGATGCCGGTACGCTGGTGCGTACTCGCGTTTCTGAGATCAGCGTCGTGGGTCGTAACACCCAGGGTGTGATCCTCATCCGCACTGCGGAAGATGAAAACGTGGTAGGTCTGCAGCGCGTTGCTGAGCCAGTGGATGACGAAGAGCTCGACTCCATCGACGGTAGCGTCGCGGAAGGTGATGATGATATCGCGCCGGAAGCCGACACCGATGATGATGCAGCGGACGACGCTGACGAGTAATGTCTCCTGATGCAAAAAAGGGCCGGATTCCGGCCCTTTTCTTTTGCACAAGCAGATAAGTCAACGTTGCGACCTGGCGCGTTTACCGCTACCTTAACCACATTCTTTTGACCCCGACGGCGGAGCCTCGCCCCTTTGAAATACCTCGTCTCCTTTCGTACTACGCTGAAAGTTTCTCGCTATCTGTTTCGGGCGCTGGCGCTCCTGCTTTGGCTGCTGGTGGCCCTGTTCTCGGTGTTTTACATCGTTAACGCGCTGCACCAGAAAGAAGCGGAGATCCGCCAGGAGTTTAATTTAAGCTCCGACCAGGCCCAGCGCTACATTCAGCGAACGTCTGACGTGATGAAGGAGCTGAAGTATATCGCCGAAAATCGCCTCACGGCGGAAAACGGTATTCTTGCGCTTCGCGGCCGGAGTGATAAAACCGAAGTCCCGGACTTCCAGCCCCTGTTTCCGGATTCCGATTGTTCCACGCTGAGCAACACCTGGCGCGGGTCGCTGGAATCACTTGCCTGGTTCATGCGTTACTGGCGTGATAATTTCTCCGCCGCCTATGACCTGAACCGTGTATTCCTGATTGGCAGTGAAAATCTCTGCATGGCGGATTTTGGCCTGCGCGATGTGCCCGTTGAGCGTGACGATGCGCTGAAGAGCCTGCATGAACGTATCGTGAAATATCGCAATGCGCCGCAGGACGAGCGCGGGAATAACATCTTCTGGGTTAGCCAGGGCCCGCGTACGGGCGTGGGCTATTTCTACGCCCTGACCCCGGTCTATCTCGGCAATCGCCTGCAGGCACTGCTGGGGATTGAGCAGACCATTCGCATGGAAAACTTCTTTACCCCGGGTAGCCTGCCCATGGGGGTGACCATTCTGGATGAAAACGGTCATCAGCTGATCTCCCTTGCCGGACCCGATAACCGTTTAAACGTTGAACCGCAATGGATGCAGGAGCGGTCATGGTTTGGCTATACCTCGGGCTTCCGCGAGCTGGTGCTGAAGAAGAGTCTGCCGCCCTCTTCGTTGAGTATTGTCTATTCGCTGCCGGTGGACATGGTGCTCGAGAGGATACGCATTCTTATCATGAATGCCATTCTGCTGAACCTGCTGGCGGGTGGCGCGTTGTTTACCCTGGCACGCATGTATGAGCGGAAAATCTTTATTCCCGCCGAAAGCGACGCCCAGCGGCTGGAGGAGCATGAGCAGTTTAACCGTAAGATTGTCGCCTCGGCCCCGGTGGGGATCTGCATTCTGCGTACCCAGGACGGCACCAATATTCTGAGTAACGAGCTGGCGCATAACTACCTGAACATGCTGACGCATGAGGACCGGCAGCGGTTGACGCAGATTATCTGCGGTCAGCAGGTTAACTTTGTCGACGTGCTCACCAGTACCCATACCAACCTGCAGATCAGCTTTGTCCATTCCCGCTATCGCAATGAAAACGTGGCGATTTGCGTGCTGGTGGATGTCTCTGCGCGTGTGAAGATGGAAGAGTCGTTGCAGGAGATGGCCCAGGCCGCAGAGCAGGCCAGCCAGTCGAAATCGATGTTCCTTGCGACGGTCAGCCACGAGCTGCGCACGCCGCTGTACGGGATTATCGGTAACCTCGATCTGCTGCAGACGAAAGAGCTGCCGAAAGGGGTCGACAGGCTGGTGACGGCGATGAACAACTCCTCCAGTCTGCTGCTGAAAATCATTAGCGATATTCTCGACTTCTCTAAAATTGAGTCTGAGCAGCTAAAAATCGAACCGCGGGAGTTTTCACCGCGCGAGGTGATGAACCATATCAGTGCCAACTATCTGCCGCTGGTGGTGCGTAAACAGCTGGGGCTTTACTGCTTTATCGAACCGGATGTGCCGCTGACGCTGCACGGCGATCCGATGCGTCTGCAGCAGGTTATCTCTAACCTGCTCAGCAACGCCATTAAATTCACCGATATCGGCTGCATTGTGTTGCACGTCCGCCGGGCGGGGGATTACCTGAGCATTCGCGTGCGCGACACAGGGGTGGGCATCCCGGCGAAGGAAGTGGTTCGTCTGTTTGACCCGTTCTTCCAGGTAGGGACCGGTGTGCAGCGTAACTTCCAGGGCACCGGACTGGGGCTGGCGATTTGTGAGAAACTCGTCAGCATGATGGACGGCGATATCTCGGTGGATACCGAGCCCGGCATGGGTAGCCAGTTCACCATTCGTATTCCGCTCTATTCGGCGCAGTATCCGGCGAAAGCGACGGTTGACGGGCTAAGCGATAAGCGCTGCTGGCTGGCGGTGCACAATGCTTCGCTGAATGATTATCTGACGGCACTGCTGACCCACAGCGGCGTGCGGGTCTCGGGTTATGAAGGCCAGACGCCGGACGTCGATGATGTGCTGATTACCGACGAGATGCTGGAACAGCCGTGGCAGGGAAGAGGCGTGGTGATGTTCTGTCGTCGCCACATTGGCATCCCGGTTGAACGTGCGCCAGGGGAGTGGGTACACAGTGTCGCAACGCCGCATGAGCTGTTGAGCCTGCTGGCGCGGATCTACAAGGTGCAGCTTGAAGAGAGCGACAGCGCGGGCGGGTTGCCCTCACCGGAGGCGCTGGCGTCGGTGAATGACGATATGATGATTCTGGTGGTGGATGACCATCCGATTAACCGCCGCCTGCTGGCTGACCAGCTCGGATCGCTTGGCTACCAGTGCAAAACCGCGAATGACGGCGTGGATGCGCTGAATGTGCTGAGTAAAAATCACATTGATATCGTCCTTAGCGACGTCAACATGCCGAACATGGATGGCTACCGCCTGACGCAGCGCATCCGACAGCTTGGCCTGACGTTGCCGGTGGTGGGCGTCACGGCGAATGCGCTGGCCGAGGAGAAGCAGCGCTGTCTGGAGTCAGGCATGGACAGCTGTCTGTCGAAACCGGTGACGCTGGACGTGCTGAAGCAGACATTGTCGATTTACGCAGATCGGGTGAGAAAAACCAGAATATAAAAAAGGCCCGTAAGGGCCTTTTACGTTTTTCCCCCTCTCCCCGTGGGAGAGGGCGGGGTGAGGGCATCAGGCCGCACACCCGTTTGGGATCAATCCTTATCCGTTGCGCTCAGCGTAACGGAGGAGAGATAGTTCAGCAGAGCAATATCGTTGTCCACGCCCAGTTTCATCATTGCTGATTTCTTCTGGCTGCTGATGGTTTTAATACTGCGGTTCAGTTTCTTGGCGATCTCGGTCACCAGGAAACCTTCTGCAAACAGGCGCAGAACTTCGCTCTCTTTTGGCGACAGTCGTTTGTCACCGTAGCCACCCGCGCTGATTTTTTCCAGCAGACGAGAGACGCTCTCAGGGGTGAACTTCTTGCCTTTCTGCAGCGCGGCGAGCGCTTTTGGCAGATCGGTCGGTGCGCCTTGTTTCAGCACAATCCCTTCGATATCCAGATCCAGCACGGCGCTCAGGATCGCCGGGTTGTTGTTCATGGTCAGAACAATGATCGAGATGTCCGGGAAGTGACGCTTAATATATTTGATGAGCGTGATGCCATCACCGTACTTGTCTCCGGGCATGGAGAGATCGGTAATGAGCACGTGTGCATCAAGCTTTGGGAGGTTATTGATCAGTGCTGTAGAGTCTTCAAATTCACCGACTACATTCACCCACTCGATCTGTTCAAGTGATTTGCGAATACCGAACAGTACAATCGGATGGTCATCGGCAATAATTACGTTCATATTGTTCATGTATTAGGCTACCTTGCTACAGCAAGCTTTTGACGTAGGCGTCAATGTCGCTGATGTATTTTTCAATGCCAGAGGCATCTTTCTCACGAATTAGATGTTCCAGCGTTTCACATAACTGCTTGCCGGGAACCAGATTAAGCATGGCAAACACCCCTTTAAGCCGGTGTGCTGTCTGTGCCAGCGCTGCAAAATCATTCGCAGCGGACTCAGTATACAACCGCTTAACATCATCTGGTACTGTATCAACAAAGAGTGAATAGTATCCGCTGGCGTGAAGCTCGGCATTTTCATTGCCGCCTAACGGGGATTCCGCTATCTCTTCCTGCGCCAGTTGCTCTTCTATTAGTTGTAGTACAGCTTCCTGCATCGCATTGCTTATATTAAAGTTGACGCGCAACTGGCCTGGGCCGATTTTTCGCACGCCTGACTCATCATCGCTTAAAAGCAAGCCTGAGGCAGTAAGATTAGACGGATTATCCGTTAAAAACAGATCAAATTCTTGACTTGCAAGTCTTTCATCCGGCGTGATGCAGGCCGCCCCCCAGTTTTCCAGCTGACGAACCACTATATTGCGGATCTCATTTGAGGTCACATCAACCATCACCACGACATCATCCAGCAGACGTTCTTCATCCTCTTCCTGCGGATTGGCGGCCATTTTCACGTGCAGAGAATAACGGGTGCCGAGGGATTCACGGGCTTTAATATTCAGGTGGCCGCCAAGCTTACGTGCCAGCTGGTCGCACAGCCAGAAGGTCAGGGCATTGGCTTTGCCGTAACGATCGCTTTGTGTGTCATTCAGGAACGGGAAGTGGAGATTATCAATTTCACTTGTCGTGACACCTTCCCCGGTGTCCAGAATGCGGAACGTCAGGCGATCCTCAGCCGACTCGTCCGTATTCACTTCCAGGGTGATCTTGCCGATCTGCGTGGTGGTGACGGCATATTGAATTATCATCAACAGAATGCGACGCAGCGCTTCTCGATCGCCATGGCGTTCGTCATTCGCGGACAAATGGTTATTGATCAGCAGCTGCAGCCCTTTCCGCTTAATCACGGGCAGAACTTCCGGAACCACTTCATCGATTAGATCCTGGATGGAGAAGAGGGTTGGCGTTCCCTTCCAGAAATCATTCTCCAGCATGTTCGCCAGCTGGATCTCATCGACCATACGCACCAGCGAGTCGGCCTGGCAGGCAAGCTGATGACTTTCAGACGTGTTCAACGCCGCCGCCTGGCTTGCCAGCGCCCTTAACGGCTGCTTGAAGGCATCGCCGATGTTTTGCATAAAGGCGGCACGTCCCTGCTGGTTTTTCTCATACAGCCTTTGCGCCTGCTTGAGCTTTTTATTCACCAGCACTTCCCTGTCCTGATCGCGGATGATGAAGATCTGCGTGCGGGAGGCGACCTGGCTGCGGAACTGACGGATCTCGTACAGTTCATTATTTATGGTGGCCTGAATGACGCCCTGATGCTGATCCGCCATGGTGGTGATGTTCTGCAGGTTAAGATGCGGCAGCAGATGATCGGCAATTTTATTGCTCATCACCGTACGGTTCGCCTCCTGATCGTGAACGAGCACCCCAAGCGGCAGTACGGAAATAATCTCTTCATTCAGCGCGCGGAGTACGCGCAGCTCATTGCTGGTTCCGGCCGGAACCGCAGAAGCGTCGCTCTGGCGCCCTGGATGGAAACGAAACGTGCTGTAGCCAAACAGGGCCAGCGCCAGCAGGCCAATATTCAGCAGCAGAGGCAAGAGGATATTTTGCAGGGTATCAAGCAGCAGGGTGCCAAACGGCACCTGCCACACCAGACGCATGCCGGTCGAGTTCAACGACGAGGCAATCTCGATTTTCGAGCCATTAAAGGAGATCGATACGCTCTCAGCGGCCTCTTTATCAGGTGCCGAACGCATATTCTGGGTACTGTTGTCTGGCTCCAGACGGAAGCTGTCGAGCGGCATGTCCGGCGGGATTAAATCATTAATCGGTAAATCGAAGGCCACGACCGTTGCCAGATGCCCCGGCTGGTTAAAGGTGGTACGCAGGGTAAAATAGTGGCCATTTTGCCAGGCCAGCCGACGCAGGGACGAGAAGCTTTCCCGTTCATCGAGGGCGTTCGCCTGCTGCAGCATCTCAGCGCGGCGGGAATCAACAATGCTGCCCACGGTTGTCTCTTTAAACCCGGACGAGAGATCTTTTAACGGCAGGGTCGAAATCAGGATCATGCTGTTGTCCTGACCGTTCAGGTAGTACATCGACCACGGCACCGTCTCGGCGCCCCAGAGGGTATCCAGATAGGTTGAAATTCGCTGCGTCATCTCAAGTGTGGCGCTGTCGTGAGAGCCAAAAATAAGCGCTTCGGTCTTACGCTGCGGTTTCTCAAGATAATAGACATCCTGCTTAAGCCGCGTCTCCTGAAGTCCGTCGCCGGATGATGAGGCCGGTGCTGCGGCGATGTTGTCGTATATCTGCCAGGTGGCGTAGCGCCAGGTATCAATGCGCTTGTGTACGGCGTGGGTGATATCAACGACCTGATAGCTCTTATCCTTCAGCCAGGCGTTCACCGCGCTCTGGACCATAACGCCCATTGTGACTAACAGCACAACGATCAAAAGAAGAAAGAAACGGGTGATGCTCCCGGGAAGGAGGGAGAATTTGCTCGGGGCGGTAGTTTCAGTCTGACTCATTGATATCTTTAACCCGTTATGGTCGTGCTCTGTGGCGATAGGGCAGTATAAAGGGTAATAACTGAATTTCCAGCGCCACTGTCCTGGAACAGGCGACTTTTTTAACGGACAATATCGTCGCCAGGCGGGCTCCAGACATGTACAAACTCACCAGAGTCGTACAAATATAGCGCATCACCAGTCGGCAAATAGCACGAATTAACAAGAAATTAAGCTTTTCGACAATTACGGGCTTTCGAGAGCGATCCGGCGGCCGTTTAGTTAATAGTCGTTACAATTACGCGGCGGTAGCACAAAAAAAGAAAGTTTACGTAAAGAAAGGTAAAAAAAAACCGAATGCGAAGCATCCGGTTGAATTAGGGATAAACAGACATTCAAAACTGAATGACGGTAATAAATAAAGTTAATGATGATAGCGAGAGATATTTTAGAGATTAGGCGCGATCTTGTTTTGTCATTCAGTGCGGTAACGTATTTTATTGTAAGTTATTGATAATTATGTGAGTGTTTTCTCGTTTGATTATAAGTGCTAAATTTCTAAGCTATTTGTGCTTTGTAAAAGTTCCTTTTCGTTTACATTTTGAAACATGTTGATAGATAAATGAAACATCTTCAAAGTTTTCGTATCATATTCGCATTGGATTATTCTGTAATTTTGCGGAGAATGAAATTGCCGACTGGTTAATGAGGGTTAACCAGTAAGCAGTGGCAATTATAAGGCATATAACAGAGGGTTAATAAAATGAAAGTTAAAGTACTGTCCCTCCTGGTACCAGCTCTGCTGGTGGCAGGCGCAGCAAATGCGGCTGAAATTTATAACAAAGACGGCAACAAATTAGATCTGTACGGTAAAGTGGATGGTCTGCACTATTTCTCCGATGACGACAGCGTTGATGGCGACCAGACCTACATGCGTCTTGGCTTCAAAGGCGAAACCCAGGTTAACGATCAGCTGACCGGTTACGGCCAGTGGGAATACCAGATCCAGGGCAACACCTCTGAAAGCGACAACCAGGCCTGGACGCGTGTGGCGTTCGCGGGTCTGAAGTTCGCTGAAGCGGGTTCTTTCGATTACGGTCGTAACTACGGCGTGATCTACGACGTGACCTCCTGGACCGACGTTCTGCCAGAATTTGGTGGAGATACTTACGGTGCAGATAACTTCCTGCAGTCCCGTGCTAACGGCGTAGCAACCTACCGTAACCAGGACTTCTTCGGTCTGGTGGATGGCCTGAACTTTGCTCTGCAGTATCAGGGTAAAAACGGCAGCGTAAGCGGTGAAAACGACACCGGTCGTAGCACCCTGAAACAGAACGGCGACGGCTACGGTGCGTCCCTGACCTATAACCTGGGTGAAGGCTTCAGCATCGGTGGTGCATTGTCTTCTTCCAAACGTACCGCTGACCAGAACGACACGGGTAACCTGGCGCTGAAAGGCGAAGGCGATCGTGCTGAAGTCTATACGGGTGGTCTGAAATACGACGCCAACAACATTTACCTGGCGGCGCAATACTCCCAGACCTATAACGCAACGCGTTTCGGCAACTCTCAGAGCAGCAGCGACATTTACGGCTTTGCTAACAAAGCACAGAACTTCGAAGTGGTCGCTCAGTACCAGTTCGACTTTGGTCTGCGTCCATCCGTGGCTTACCTGCAGTCTAAGGGTAAGGACATCGAAGGCTACGGCGACCAGGATCTGCTGAAATATGTTGATGTGGGCGCGACTTACTACTTCAACAAAAACATGTCTACCTATGTGGACTACAAAATCAACCTGCTGGATGACAAAGACTTCACCCGTCAGGCAGGTATCAGTACGGACGATATCGTCGCGCTGGGTCTGGTTTACCAGTTCTAATCGCTACACGGTATGACTCAGGGGCCTCACGGCCCCTTTTTTGTGTTTTTTTTAGGCTCTCACAATTCACCCGTTTTGGTGTACTCTTGCCGCCCTGGCATGAGGATAATAATGAATGGACATGACTTTTTTACGCGCCAGCTTCCTGGCAATCCTTTTTTTCCTGACCGCTTGTGACGCTTCCACGCCGGAGACCACCACCGACGCCCCCGCGGCGACGGTGCTCGAAGGCAAAACGATGGGCACTTTCTGGCGCGTCAGCGTAATGAATCTTGATAAGGCACGCGCCGAAGAACTGCGTAGCAAAATTCAGTCACAGCTGGATGCTGACGATCAGTTGCTGTCGACCTACAAAAATGACTCGGCGCTGATGCGCTTTAACCTTTCAAGCAGTACCTCCCTGTGGCCGGTGAGCGAGGCGATGGCCGATATCGTGACCGAGTCCATGCGCGTGGGCTACAAAACCAACGGGGCGATGGACGTGACGGTGGGGCCCCTGGTGAACCTCTGGGGATTTGGCCCCAACAAGCAGCCGGCGACCACGCCCGATCAGGCGGCCATTGATGACGCCCGCGCCCGGACAGGGCTACAGCATCTGACGGTGATCAATCAGTACGGTCAACAATACCTGCAAAAAGATATTCCCGATCTGTTTGTCGATCTGTCTACGGTAGGCGAAGGTTATGCGGCGGATCATCTGGCTGCGCTGATGGCGCAGGAAGGCATCTCCCGCTATCTGGTATCAGTGGGCGGCGCGTTAGTCAGCCGGGGCATGAACGCCAGCGGCAAACCGTGGCGCGTAGCGATTCAAAAACCGACCGATCAACAAAATGCCGTGCAGGCGATGGTGGACATCAACGGACATGGCATCAGCACCTCAGGGAGCTACCGTAACTATTACGAGCTTGACGGGAAGCGTATTTCGCACGTTATCGACCCGCAGACCGGGCGACCCATTACGCATAATCTGGTGTCAGTGACGGTTATTGCCCCCACCGCGCTGGAAGCGGATGCCTGGGACACCGGGTTAATGGTTCTCGGTCCGGAGAAAGCCAAAGAGGTGGTGCGTCAGGAAGGGCTGGCGGTGTATATGATCGTTAAAGAGGCCGACGGGTTCAAAACCTGGCATTCGCCGCAGTTCGCCAGCTTCCTGGTGAATGAAAAAAATTAAAAAGCAAGGTTGCGGGTTTTTAATCTGTGGCGCTCAGGCAGGCTGTATATATGCTTATAAGAGGAGCCGATCATGAGAAACCTGACCTTAATGACCGATGAGGATCGCTGGCTGGCCGTGCTGGCCCGCGATCCGCGCGCTGACGATCAGTTTGTCTTCGCTGTGCAGACGACGGGTATCTTCTGCCGTCCGTCATGCCGTGCCCGCCACGCGCTGCGTAAAAATGTCCGCTTTTACCCTGATGCCCACCATGCCGTTCAGGCAGGATTCCGGCCATGCAAGCGCTGCATGCCGGACAAGTGCGATCCGCAGGCACAGAAGCTGGCCAAAGTGGAACACGCCTGCCGTCTGCTGGAGCAGGATTCGGCGTTAACCCTGGAGAAGCTGGCGCAGCAGGTTGCCATGAGTCCTTTCCATTTCCACCGTCTGTTTAAGTCAGTCACCGGTATGACCCCGAAAGCCTGGCAGCAGGCGGCACGAGGTCAGCGCCTGCGCGCCGCGCTTGCGCAGGGGGATAAAATTACCGATGCCGTGCTGGCGGCTGGGTTTCCTGACAGCAGTAGCTATTATCGTAAAGCCAACGATGCGCTGGGTATGACGGCGAAGCAGTACCGTAAAGGGGATGCGGCAGTGCGTTATGCCATCGATAATTGCGCTTTAGGACGCTGCCTGGTGGCAGAAAGTGAGCGGGGGATCTGCGCGATCCTGCTGGGTGACACCGATGCGCAATTAATCGAAGAGCTGGCGACGGTGTTCCCAAACGCAGAGCACGCGCCGCTGGACGACGACTTCGTGCAACGGATCCATCAGGTAATTGCCAGTATTGATAACCGTTCTGTACCGCTTGCGCTGCCGCTGGATATTCGTGGGACGGCGTTCCAGCAGCGGGTCTGGCAAGCCCTGCGAACTATCCCCTGCGGTGAAACGGCAAGTTACCAGCAGGTGGCGCAGGCGATTGGTCAGCCCAACGCGGTACGCGCCGTTGCCGGTGCCTGTGCGGCAAACACGCTGGCGATTGTGATCCCCTGTCATCGTGTTGTTCGCAACGACGGCGCGCTGTCAGGTTATCGCTGGGGGACAGCGCGAAAAGCGTTATTACTGAAACGTGAGGCGAAACGCCGGGAGGGATAATGCTCGATCTTTTTGCGGATGCTGAACCCTGGCAGGAGCCGCTGGCGCCGGGGGCGGTCATCCTGCGCCGCTTTGCACTTTCCCGTGCGGCGGCGCTGCTGGAGGGTATTGACGAGGTCACGGCGGTTTCACCGTTTCGCCATATGATCACGCCGGGCGGCTACACCATGTCGGTTGCGATGGCTAACTGCGGTGAACTGGGGTGGGCGACCAACGAACGCGGCTATCTGTATGCGCCGAACGACCCCGCAACCGGCCAGCCGTGGCCTCCCATGCCTGCGGTTTTTCAGACGCTGTGTCACGATGCTGCCGTCGCCGCGGATTATGCCGACTTCCGTCCTGATGCCTGCCTGATTAACCGCTACGCCATTGGCGCGAAGCTCTCGCTGCATCAGGATAAGGATGAGCCCGATCTGCGCGCGCCTATCGTCTCGGTATCGTTAGGTCTGCCCGCCGTGTTCCAGTTTGGCGGGTTACGCCGCAACGATCCGCTCAAACGCATCATGCTGGAACATGGCGATGTGGTGGTGTGGGGCAGGGAGTCGCGGCTGTATTATCACGGCATTCAGCCGCTGAAACCCGGCGTTCACCCCCTGACGGGTGAGTACCGTTATAACCTGACGTTCCGCCAGGCGGGTTTTAGTAAACAAAAATAAGAATTATTCTTGATGTAAACGCCGGGCAGTTTACACTGCTGGCTGATTTTTATTGTCCGGATTGCCTGCATGCAACTACTTCTCCTTGTCTGGCGTCAGTATCGCTGGCCCTTCATGGCCGTCATGGCGCTAAGCCTCGCCAGCGCCGCACTGGGTATTGGCCTGATCGCGTTTATCAACGTGCGTTTGATTGAAATGGTCGACACATCACTCGCCGTATTGCCGGAATTTCTTGCCCTGCTAATGCTGTTGATGGCAGTCACGCTCGGCTCTCAGCTGGCGCTGACCGCGCTCGGCCACCATTTCGTTTTTCGTCTGCGCAGCGAGTTCATCAAGCGGATTCTGGACACCCACGTAGAGCGCATTGAACAGCTCGGCAGCGCGTCTCTGCTGGCGGGGTTAACCAGCGACGTGCGCGCCATTACCATTGCGTTCGTTCGTCTGCCGGAGCTGGTGCAGGGGATTATTCTGACCTTTGGCTCTGCGGCTTATCTCGCCTGGCTCTCCAGCAAAATGCTGGCGGTAACCGCCCTGTGGATTGCCATCACCATCTGGGGCGGTTTTGTGCTGGTGTCACGCGTCTACAAACACATGGCGGTATTGCGCGAAACCGAGGATAAACTCTACAACGATTACCAGACGGTACTCGAAGGGCGCAAAGAGCTGACCCTGAACCGCGAGCGCGCCGAGCATATCTTTAACAATCTCTATATCCCGGACGCCCGCGAATACCGGCACCATATTATTCGTGCCGATACCTTCCACCTGAGCGCGGTGAACTGGTCAAACATTATGATGCTGGGGGCGATTGGCCTGGTATTCTGGATGGCGAACAGCCTGGGCTGGGCGGATACGAACATCGCGGCAACCTACTCGCTGACGCTGCTGTTCTTGCGCACGCCGCTGCTTTCGGCCGTCGGAGCTTTGCCGACCCTGCTGAGCGCGCAGGTGGCGTTTAATAAGCTCAAAAAGTTCGATCTCGCACCGTTTAACCCTGAATTCCCGCGCCCGCAGGCCTTCCCGAACTGGCAGACGCTGGAGCTGTGTAACGTCACGTTCCGCTATCAGGACAACGCTTTCTCCGTGGGGCCGATCAATCTGACAATTCACCGCGGCGAGCTGCTGTTCCTGATTGGCGGTAACGGCAGTGGGAAATCGACCCTCGCGATGCTGCTCACCGGGCTTTATCAGCCGCAGTCGGGTGAGATTTTGCTGGATGGTAAGGCGCTGAGCGCAGAAAAACCTGAGGATTACCGCAAGCTTTTCTCGGCGGTGTTCACCGACGTCTGGCTGTTTGACCACCTGCTGGGACCGGAAGGGCAACAGGCCAATCCTGCGCTGGTGGAGAAATGGCTGGCGCAGCTGCAGATGTCGCACAAGCTGGAGCTGCAGGACGGCAAGATTCTCAACCTCAGGCTCTCGAAAGGGCAGAAAAAACGCGTGGCGCTGCTGCTGGCGCTGGCGGAAGAGCGTGACATCATTCTGCTTGATGAGTGGGCGGCGGATCAGGATCCGCACTTCCGCCGCGAGTTTTACCAGGTGCTGCTGCCGCTGATGCAGCAGATGGGCAAAACCATTTTCGCCATCAGCCATGACGATCACTACTTTATTCATGCCGATCGTCTGCTGGAGATGCGCGACGGCAAGCTGAGCGAGCTGACCGGTGAAGCGCGCGATGCGGCATCGCGTGATGCGGTGGCGCGCACGGCCTGATGTCCTCACCCTAACCCTCTCCCACAGGGCTGAGGGATCCCCACAAAATAATGTCTGGACAGACGACCCCCTCTCCCTTGAGGGAGAGGGCTGGGGTGAGGGGGAACATACGGCTGTGGAGGTTATTCCGTTCACTTTATGTTCCTTGCTACTTTGTAACCGCATGGCCTGTGAACGTGCCATGGCGGCTCAGTCGCCGCCGCCCTGGCGACCCGGGCTCCCGGCGGTAAATCGCCGCTTCGCGGTACCCTCAGCTTATTCCTCCAGGCTATCGGGTCGGGCATGAGCCTGCATCCCTGCAGGCCATGCCCTCTCGGCGCATCCCTGCGCCTCGCCCCGGCCTTACGGAAACGCCTCGGCGATTTACAGCCGGACCAGGGCATCGCTGTAATTCATTCATTTTCCTGAAACAACCTTCGTCGCTTTCGGTAAAAAATACTGGGTTTCCTCACCCCACAGGGAGAGGGGATAGATCGTGGCCGTAATGCCGATTTTTTCTCCATCCCGACCCGTTGTTTATTCTTATTTACATATCCCCGCGCTATGCTTAATACCAACTTATTTCATGGATTTATGATTGATGTCGGTATTAAAGAAAAACAGCGCCAGACAGCGCGACCAGGAACGCGCGCGACTTATCTGGCTTCTCACGACCGATAAAGCGGTCACGTCTACGTTATTAGGCAAACTCACCCTGGCTGAGCAATATGATGTCGGCACGTTAGCCGACGATATTGCTGAGGTAGGGGCGCTGGTTGCGCATTTACCCCCACCTGACCTGGCGGACACCCTGGAAGCGCTTCCCTCGGAAGAGCGTCACGCTCTGTGGCGGCTGGTACAGGACCACGAGCGCGGGCAGGTGCTGCTTGAGGCCTCGGAAAACGTCTGGGATGACCTCATTGATGAAATGAGCGACCGGGACATCCTCGACGCCCTGCAAACGCTGGATATCGACGAGCAGATTTACCTGGTTCAACATCTGCCGCGAAACCTGACCGGTCGCCTGCTGGCTTCCCTGCCTGCCGATGAACGGGCACGGGTGCGTCAGGTGATGCACTATGAGAAAAACAGCGTCGGCGCGATTATGGAGTTCGGGGTTATCACCGTTCGTCCTGACGTCACGCTCGGTACCGTCCAGCGCTACCTGCGTCGCCTGGGCAGGATGCCGGACAACACCGATAAACTGTTTGTCACCTCGCGGGATAAAACCCTGCTCGGCGAGCTGGAGCTGAAAACCATCCTGCTTAACAGCACCCAGCGGAAGGTGAGCGAGGTGATGGAAAACGAGCCGATGGTCTTCTCCCCGGAAGACGATGCGGAAAAAGCGGCGCGTACCTTCGAACGTGATGACCTCGTGAGCGCGGCGGTTGTCGATTCCGTCGGCAAACTGATGGGGCGTCTGACCATCGATGAGATCGTTGACGTTGTTTATGAAGAAACCGATAACGACCTGCGCGCCCTTGGGGGGATCAGCGCCGAAGACGATGTCCATGCCTCCGTCGGCAAGGCGGTCAAAACCCGCTGGGCCTGGCTTGCCATAAATTTATGTACCGCGTTCATCGCCTCCCGCGTGATTGATGGCTTTGAACATACCATTTCGCAACTGGTGGCTTTAGCCTCGCTGATGCCGATTGTGGCCGGGATTGGCGGTAACACCGGCAACCAGACCATTACTATGATCGTCCGCGCGCTGGCGCTGGAGAACATTCAGCCGGGTAACTTCGCCTTTCTGATTTTCAGAGAGATGGGCGTGGCGCTGATTAACGGCCTGGTATGGGGCGGCATTATGGGCGGCATCACCTGGTGGCTATATGACGATATGGCGTTAGGTGGAGTAATGATGCTGGCGATGGTGTTGAATCTGCTGGTGGCATCGATGATGGGGGTTATTATTCCGTTAACAATGACCAAACTGGGGCGCGACCCCGCTGTGGGGTCGAGCGTGATGATCACCGCCATCACCGATACCGGCGGTTTCTTTATTTTTCTTGGCCTGGCAACGATTTTTCTGCTTTAAGCCGACGCTTAACGCGGGCGGGAAGCAGCGCCATAACGATGATCCCGCCCAGTACGCCAATCGCCAGGTTGCCCGTTGATACCGTGGCGGCCACGGTGACCAGCATGACCACCGTTTCCGCAATCGGGGCATTTTTTACGGTTGCAGGCTGGAGGCTGTGCCAGCTGAACGTTTTAATGGCGACAATCGCCATGATCCCGGCCAGCACCGCCATCGGGATTTTGGCCATTACGTCACTGAGCGCTGTCACCAGAACCAGCAGCACGATGCCCGCCGCAAGGGTTGAAATGCGGCTTCGTCCTTTCCCCATCTCGACGTTGACGATGGTTTGTCCGATCATCGCGCAGCCCGCAATGCCACCGTAAAAACCGGACAGAATATTCCCCACGCCCAGCCCGATGCTCTCACGGCGCTTGCTCGACGGCGTTGCGGTCAGCTCATCCACCAGCTTTGCCGTGAGCAGGGATTCGAGCAGGCCGACGAAGGCGATACTCAGCGCGCACGGCCAGATAATGCTCAGCGTCTGTAAATTCAGCGGTACCCGCAGTTCGGTAAGCCCCGGTAAACCGCCGCTTATCGCGCCTTCATCACCCACGGTCGGCAGGATTTGACCGGTGCTCACGGTATACAGCGTCAACACCACAATGGCGATCAGCGGCGAAGGGATACTTTTGATGTAGCGCGGTACCCACAGCACAATCAGCACCGTCAGCATGAACAGGCCTACAATCAGCGGGCTTCGGCTCCAGAAGTGGGGAACCTGGGCGAAGAAAATCAATATACCGAGCGCGTTAACAAACCCGGTCATGACGGCCTGCGGGATAAAGCGCATCAGCCGCGCCATGCCCGATACCCCGAACAGGATCTGAATCACGCCAGCCATCAGCACCGCCGGCAGAATGTACTGCACGCCGTGCTGATGCACCATTGGGCCAATGACCAGCGCGACGGAGCCGGCCGCTGCCGTGACCATCGCCGGACGACCACCCAGTACGGACAGGGCGAGACACAGCACCACAGAGGCAAAAAGGCTGACCTTTGGATCAACGCCCGCAACCACGGAAAATGAAATCACTTCAGGGATCAGCGCCAGAGCGGTAATCACCCCCGCCAGCGTTTCACGCATCAGACGTTTGGGTGAGCTGAGGACCGTGCTGACGTGGCCTTCGCGGGGTAAAGCTGGTTGGGGTAAGGACATAACACTTCGCTGGTTAGGGCAGGCTTCCGTGCGCGCGATCACAAAGTGCAGGATAGTAGCCAGAAAATGCGCCTATTGCCAGCCGCCAGCGTAATCCCCCACAAACAATCCATCATTAAATTTCACAATTACAATAATTTCGTAACCTTTAAACAATATTTAAAAGTTGTTACCGTGCCCCCGCAGCTTTTTTCACCTGCAATTTCCACGCATCAAGCACTTTTACACTAAGGCATAAATTATGAAAAAAATGACTGCCATGCTCTTTTCTCTGGCCGTGGGGCTTAACACCGTCTCTATGGCGGCGAAAGCTGACGCACCAAAAGAGCAGGAAACGGACGTCCTTTTAATTGGTGGCGGTATCATGAGCGCCACGCTGGGAACCTATCTGCAGGAACTGCAGCCGGACTGGTCAATGACCATGGTCGAGCGCCTCGATGGCGTGGCGCAGGAGAGTTCGAACGGCTGGAATAACGCCGGTACCGGACATTCGGCACTCATGGAACTGAACTATACGCCGCAGAAAAAGGACGGTTCCATTAGTATCGAGAAGGCGGTAGAGATCAACGAAGCATTCCAGATTTCTCGCCAGTTCTGGTCTCACCAGGTCAACAACGGCGTGCTGCACGATCCGCACTCCTTCATCAACACCGTACCGCACATGAGCTTTGTGTGGGGCGAGCAGAACGTCAACTTCCTGCGCGCGCGCTACGCTGCTCTGCAGCAGAGCACGCTGTTCCGCGGCATGAAATACTCTGAAGATCACGCGCAGATCAAAGAGTGGGCTCCGCTGGTTATGGAAGGTCGTGATCCGAACCAGAAAGTGGCGGCGACCCGCACTGAGATTGGTACCGACGTCAACTACGGTGAAATCACCCGTCAGCTGGTAGCCTCTCTGAAGAAGAAAGAGAACTTCAACCTGCAGCTCAGCACCGAAGTGCGTGGCTTCAAGCGCAACGCGGACAACAGCTGGAGCGTGACCGTTGCCGATCTGAAAAATAACGAAGCTGAGCACGTCATCAAGGCGAAGTTTGTCTTTATTGGTGCGGGCGGTGCCGCGCTGAAACTGCTGCAGGAGTCCGGTATTCCGGAAGCTGACGACTATGCGGGCTTCCCGGTGGGCGGTCAGTTCCTGGTGTCCGATAATCCGGAAGTGGTAAATCGCCATCTGGCAAAAGTGTACGGCCAGGCTTCCGTAGGCGCACCACCGATGTCCGTGCCGCACATTGACACCCGCATGCTTGACGGCAAACGCGTGGTGCTGTTTGGACCGTTCGCAACCTTCTCCACCAAGTTCCTGAAAAATGGCTCTCTGTGGGATCTGCTGAGCGCCACGACCACGTCTAACGTCAAGCCGATGATGGATGTCGGTCTGGATAACTTCGACCTGGTGAAATACCTGATTAGCCAGGTAATGCTCTCAGACGAAGAACGCTTTGAAGCGCTGAAAGAGTACTATCCGCAGGCGAAAAAAGAAGACTGGCGTTTGTGGCAGGCGGGTCAGCGCGTACAGATCATCAAACGCGATCCGAAAGAAGGCGGCGTGCTGCGTCTGGGTACCGAAGTGGTAAGCGATAAGGACGGCACCATTGCCGCGCTGCTGGGGGCGTCCCCGGGGGCATCTACTGCTGCGCCGATCATGCTGCACCTGATGGAAAAAGTGTTTAAAGATAAAGTTTCCAGCCCGGAATGGCAGGCGAAGCTGAAAACGATTATTCCATCTTACGGCACGAAGCTGAACGGTAACGTGGACGCGACGGAGCAGGAGCTGGAATACACCAGCCGCGTACTGCAACTGCAATACGTCAAACCGCAGGCTGCTGCTGATGCCGCACCAAAAGCGGAGCTGAAGGCTCAGCCGGAAAACAAACCAGTTGCGGATATCGCGCTGTAAGGTAAAAGCAAAACGGCAACATACGTTGCCGTTTTTCGTGTTTTCTCCCTCTCCCGGTGGGAGAGGGTTGCGGTGAGGGCGCCAGAGCGCACCCGACCTGGTTTTAACGTACTACCGCCTGGCCGACATTCTCTTCAGCCTTCCACACGCGGTATTTCACTTCCACGTTTTCAGGCGTATAGACCACAATCGGCAGCTTGCTGTTGTAGCGGATCAGGCTGTTATCACCCAGATACGCCGTCACAAATTTCTTCTCTTTCTTGCCATCCGGGCAGGCCATCATGGTGGAGACCGGAGAGGTCACTTTATCAAAGACGTAATAGTCATAACCCCAGCCTTCCAGCGTTTTGCTTTCAAGCTGGCCACCCAGACGGTGCTGGTTGCAATCCACTTCCAGCGTCTTGCCAATTAACAGTTCCACTTTGAAATTGGCTTCATCCTGCTGAACCGGCAGTTGAATCACCTGACGCTTCATCCCTTTCTCTGCTTTCGGATACGGGGCGACTTTTTCCAGCGGCTGTTCTTTTGGGGTTTCGCTGGCAAAAGCACTGGCGCTGGCGCACGCGGCGGCGATCAGAGCGATGGCAAATTTAGGTGCGTTTTTCATTGTCATTCCTCTATGTCAAAACGAGCAGAACCAGATTAGCATAACAATTATGAATGATTAGCTTCATTTACTTACATTTTCAATATGGGTAGCGTAATAAACTACGATTTTGCCAGTGAATTGGTTTTTTGTGCTGGAATGGAATCGGACGGCAGATCGTGTTATTTTATTCCTTACTTAATGTTATTCATCTGTGAAGGGAAGAGAGATGGTTCGTGCAAAACTGAAAACACCTGAAGGCCGTAAATTCCTCCTGGCGCTGCTGGTGGTCTTTATGATTGCTGCCGCGTGCGTGGGTCGGGCAACCATTGTGGGTGTGATCGAACAGTACAATATCCCCCTCTCAGCCTGGACAACCAGCATGTACGTGCTGCAATCGGCAATGATCTTCGTCTACAGCCTGGTGTTCACCGTTCTGCTGGCCATACCGCTGGGTATTTTTTTCCTGGGCGGACGCGAGAAGCACTAAGCACCGATTCGCGATAACTAAGCCATCCTGCGGGGTGGCTTTTTTTATGCCTGACGATATTTTACCTGCGCTTCCAGGATATTCTGTTTTGAGCAAAATGTTCTACATACAGCAGGAGATGCGTAATGTTATCCCGGTTTGCAACGCTCAGCCGGATCCCGAAAGGCGTCTGGGTTGTCGGTGGGGTCAGTATGTTGATGGATATCTCCTCGGAGATCATTCACAGCCTGCTACCACTGTTTATGGTGACGACGCTCGGAGCCAGCGTGATTTTCATCGGTTTGATTGAAGGGCTGGCCGAAGCCACTGCGCTGTTTATCAAAGTGTTTTCCGGGGCAATTAGCGACTATCTGGGTAAACGTAAAGGGCTGGCGGTACTGGGATATGGTCTTGGCGCGCTAAGTAAACCGTTGTTTGCTATAGCGTCTTCGTCCGGCATGATTCTGGGGGCACGCTTAATCGACCGGGTAGGGAAGGGGATACGTGGTGCGCCGCGCGATGCGCTGGTCGCTGACGTCACGCCGCCGGAACTTCGCGGTGCGGCCTTTGGTCTGCGTCAGTCGATGGACACCATCGGCGCATTTCTCGGCCCGCTGCTGGCCGTAGGCCTGATGCTACTGTGGAATGATGATTTTCGAACTATTTTCTGGATTGCGGTTATCCCCGGTGTACTTGCCGTTGCCCTGCTTTTCTTCGGGCTGCATGAGCCGAAAACGCCTGTTGAACATAAACGCACGAATCCCATCAAAAAAGAGAACCTCAGGCGCCTGGGTAAAGGCTGCTGGTGGGTGATTGGGTTAGGCGCTGTCTTCACACTCGCCCGTTTCAGTGAGGCATTTCTGGTCCTTCGTGCCCAGCAATCCGGGGTGCCGCTGGCGCTCATTCCGCTGGTAATGGTGGCCATGAATCTGCTCTATTTCCTCTCAGCCTATCCGTTTGGCAAGTTATCCGACGTCATGAGCCACACCCAGTTACTGCAGTGGGGACTGGTGGTGCTGATAGGGGCGGACATTGTGCTGGCGCTGAGCACCCACTGGGCGGGCATTATTTTAGGGGTTGCGCTTTGGGGCGTGCATATGGGGATGACGCAAGGATTGCTGGCGGCAATGATTGCTAAAACTGCGCCAGCGGATTTGCGCGGCACGGCTTTCGGTATTTTTAGCCTGGTCAGCGGTGTTGGGTTGTTAATCGCCAGCGTGCTAGCCGGTGTTATTTGGGAAACATTTGGTGCGGAATATACATTTTATGCCGGAGCGGTGATTTGCCTGGTTACGCTGGTGTATCTGCGCAAAACGCCGGACGAGGCGCAATAAAAAACCAGCCATAAAAGGCTGGTTTTCAATGTATTTTTGGTCGGCACGAGAGGATTTGAACCTCCGACCCCCGACACCCCATGACGGTGCGCTACCAGGCTGCGCTACGTGCCGACGCATAGAAAGCATACTACTCGATTCCGTTTCGAATGCAAGGGAATCTGTCGCTAACTGGTTTATAATTAATCAGTTAGCGATAAAGCGCTTCTCATCCGTCAGGACCTGCAGCAGCAGACTCAACTGCGGTTTCTGATCTTTCAACCGCTCCCCTTCGAGATTATACGTCTGATAATTGCCGTTGCTGTTCAGCACCAGCGTCAGCTTCGGTGTGGTCACCACCAGCGTGTCATTCCCGGCAGCCGTGACCCAGTTATGGCGGCGCGCGGCGCTAAAGAGATCCTGCCCCTGCGAATACTCGTTTGCAGGCGTGCTGACGTGCAGCAGACGTTGCATCAGGGTGGTCATGACATCTTTATGCTCGGTGAGCATATTGATGCGCTGAGCCGGGGTGCCCGGCCAGTGGATCACCAGCGGAACCTGCAGGTTCGGACGTGACCAGTTCATACTCTTCGTTTCGTCACCCAGCGGGACGCCATGGCCAGCGGTCACGATCACCACGGTGTTCTCCAGCTTGCCCGACTCACGTAGCGCGTCAAGTACGCGAGCTATCTGCGCATCAACATTGCCCGCCGCGCGGCCATAGCGGCGCGTAAAGTCATTTTTATTGCTGTTGGCAAGCGTGGTGCCGTTAAAGGCCACCCATGAGAACCAGCGGTTATCTTCCTGAGCGTAGCGCTGCAGCCAGTTTATCCACTGGCTGGCGGTCTGCGCATCGGACTGGTCCTGCGCTGGCGGCAGTGAGAAATCTGACAGCAGCGCCTGGCGGTAGAGCGGGCTGTTAAAGCCATCTGATGAGAACAGCCCCAGTTGATAACCTTGCTGATTCAGCCCGGTGATCAGCGCCGCAGGTATGCGGCTCGACAGCACGCCATCCATATATCCGGCTGAAATACCATAGAAGAGGCCAAAGATGCCCGCATCGGTTGAGTTACCGGAACTCATATGCTGAGTAAACGTGACGTTTTGACTGGCGAATTCAGCCAGCGCAGGCATCTGCTTCTCGTAACGGGAATAGTTCAGGCCATCGACGGTGATCAGCAGGACGTTTTGCCCGCGACCCATATCACGATAACGCAGATCGCTCAGGGGATACTGAACGCTGACGGCTTCCGGATTCCCCTGTTCGACCAGACGGCGCTGATACTCCTGGGCATCAAGCAGGCCGTGTTTCTCGAGGAAGCGGCGGGCCGTCATTGGATAGGAGAGCGGCAGATTGGCACGCTGCATCGTAATAGGGCGATAGAAGTTCGCATCCGCCCAGATATACATGATGTGCGAACTGATAAACGAGACGAAGAAGAGCGTGGCGACAGGCTTCGCGTAATGACGTCGCCGGGTCAGACTGCGAAGTTTTTGCCAGCTCCAGGTGGCAAACAGCATCTCAATCAACAGGATCACCGGGACGCTGATAAACATCAGCTGCCAGTCACGGGCCGTTTCGTTCTGGTCGGGGTTAATCACCAGTTCCCAGACGATGGGGTTGAGATGCAGGTGGAAGCGGGTGAACACTTCACTGTCGATAAGCAGCAGCGTTATCCCCACCGTCGCAAGGATGGCGGACAAGAACCGCATGAGACGCTGCGACATGACGATAAACGTCAGGGGGAACAGGATCAGCAGATAGGTGGCGAAAACCAAAAAGCTAAAGTGACCGACAACGCTCATCCAGGAATAGATCCGCCCGGTTAGCGTTGTGGGCCAGTCTGCGACAAACAGATAACGACAGCCAATCACCGTCGCCAGCAGAATGTTGAACAGGGCAAACCAGTGCCCCCAGCTGACCATCTGGGAGACTTTTTCACGGTAGCGCTGACGATTCGTCACCATAAACTGTTGTTCGTATCCCTTAATGGGCCTGGTCGTTGCTGACGGATGACTGTAAAGCCTGGGCGAAAGATTTTGCGATCGCCTGACGCTGAGCCGGAGCAACGCTGGTGTTAATAAGGTTGGTGACCATATTTCCCAAAACCATCAGGGAGAGATCGGTCGGTGTTTTATGTTTTTCCAGTACGTTGACCAGCTCACTGAGCAGTTGTTCAACGTGTTCATCACTGTAGCGGGAATGTTGTGGCATAAATCAAAATCAGTTTGTTGATGAAAGGGCAACATATTACCGTAGCAACAGCTTTTTTTCCCCTTTTTTATCTGTTGTTGCACACATGCCCTGGTGGTGGTTGAATACCGCCCGGTCTAAAAGGAGAGTTTATCATGAGTCTGGAAATCAACCAGATTGCCTTGCACCAGCTTATCAAGCGTGATGAGCAAACCCTTGAAGTGGTGCTGCGCGATTCGTTACTGGAACCCACGGCGACCGTTGTGGAGATGATGGCAGAGCTGCATCGCGTCTACAGCGCCAAAAATAAAGCCTACGGTCTGTTCAGCGAAGAGAGTGAACTGGCTGATAGCCTGCGTCTGCAGCGTCAGGGCGAAGAGGATTTCCTGGCGTTTAGCCGCGCCGCAACCGGGCG
The DNA here is from genome assembly GCF_001030225.1 of Enterobacter sp. BIDMC92. Lineage (NCBI taxonomy): Bacteria > Pseudomonadati > Pseudomonadota > Gammaproteobacteria > Enterobacterales > Enterobacteriaceae > Enterobacter > Enterobacter sp. BIDMC92. The sequence continues at coordinate 3,282,165 of NZ_KQ087598.1, read as the reverse complement.
TCTGCGCGACGAACTGGCGAAATATCCCTTCGCCGACGGCGGGATCGTGCTGTTCTGCCACTACCGCTACCTGGCGGTTGAGTATCTGCTGGTCACCGTGCTGAATAACTTAAGCAGCATGCGCGTGAACGAGCAGCTGGATATCAGCTCCACCCATTATCTGGACATCAACCATGCGGATATTGTGGCGCGCATTGATTTGACCGAGTGGGAAACGAACCCGGCGTCGACCCGCTACCTGACTTTCCTGAAAGGGCGTGTGGGCCGCAAAGTGGCGGATTTCTTCATGGACTTCCTCGGTGCCAGCGAAGGTCTTAACGCCAAAGCGCAAAACAAAGGGCTGCTCCAGGCGGTTGACGATTTCACGGCTGAAGCACAGCTTGATAAATCTGAGCGTCAGAACGTACGTCAGCAGGTTTACAGCTACTGCAACGAACAGCTGCAGGCAGGGGAAGAGATTGAGCTGGAGTCGCTGTCCAAAGAGCTGGCAGGCGTGAGTGAAGTCAGCTTCCAGGAATTCACTGCGGATAAAGGCTATGAGCTTGAAGAGAGCTTCCCGGCGGATCGCAGCACGCTGCGTCAGTTAACCAAATTTGCCGGCAGCGGCGGTGGGTTAACCATCAACTTTGACGCGATGCTGCTGGGTGAACGCATTTTCTGGGATCCGGCCACCGACACGCTGACCATCAAAGGGACGCCGCCGAACCTGCGCGATCAGCTTCAGCGCCGCACCTCTGGCGGGAAATAACAGCCATAAAAAAACCCCGCAGAAGCGGGGTTTTTTTTCGACAGGTTTGCGATTACGCGCGAACGAAGTCGATGTGAGTCAGTTTTGGCTTGAACGCGTGACGCTGAACAGCCTGAACTTTCACTTTTTCTTCTTTACCGCCAACAACGATGGTCAGAACTTCGCTGTAGAATTCAGCTTTGGTCTGCAGGTTCCACAGTTTGTCGTGATCCAGTTCGATTGCAACTGGAGCAGCTTCGCCACCGTAAACGATAGCCGGGAACTTGTTAGCGGCACGCAGGCGGCGGCTCGCACCCTTACCCTGCACGTTACGTACTTCTGCTTCGATAGTAAACATTGATTTCTCTCTGTATTTAAAACCCTACTACAGGCGACCCAGCAGCAGGTGAGTGTTCTGCCTCACGGATGTGAAGCGGGCGGCATTTTATACTCAAATGCCCCGCACATCAATGAAAAGTCCCCCTAACCGCGCAATTCGTTAGCGCGACGGAAGCGACCTTCATAGTCAAAGAGTTTCTCACGCACCTGCCAGAACTGGCCTTTCTTACGGGCGACCACAAAATCCGGATGGCGCAACAGCCCCTGCTGGCGCACGATATCGGCCACGGTTATCCAGCGCAGGGGGATGCCCGGCGTGCGGGTATGCGGGCGGATAAACAGCTGTTCGAAGGCCGTGCGCTGGGCGGGCGTCTGGACCCGGAAACGCTCACTCACGTCCGCCCCGTCCTCGTCGTAATAGGTGATTTTCAGCCACTCACCTTTTTCATCGGCGCCGGGCTGCAGTGCCATGCCCGAGCAGCGCAGCACCAGGGCATCTTTCAGCTTTAGCGCCGCTTTCAGCATGTCATCCGGGTCAACCAGCACCGTGTCGCATTCCCGACAGCGGCGGGCGGCTATGTCGTTTTCGGCATTGCACTGTGGGCAGTTTTTGAAGCGGAAACGGAAATCGCACTGCTCGCGGTGCCCCTCATCATCTTCAAACCAGCCCTGGCAGCGGCGGCCAAAATGTTCGATCAGCGTGCCGTCAGCGGTGGTTTTGCCCCAGAAGGTGTTGGCAAACCCGCAGGCGGGGCAAAAAACCTGTACGGGGACGTTGTCGCTTTTCCCTTTGGGCGCCCCGACTTCAGGGGTATAGATATCGTGCGGGTTGCCGGCATAGTCCAGAATCAGACAGTCGGTTTTGCCCGGCGCCAGTCGCAGGCCGCGACCCACAATCTGCTGATACAGGCTGACTGATTCGGTCGGGCGCAAAATGGCGATCAGGTCGACGTGCGGCGCGTCAAAGCCGGTGGTCAACACCGACACGTTCACCAGATAGCGGAACTGCTGGGCTTTAAAGGCCTCAATCAGCCCGTCACGCTCCGGGCCGGGCGTCTCACCGGTGATGAGCGCCGCGTCGCCAGAGGGCAGTAAGCCGGTGATTTCTCGTGCGTGCTCAACGGTGGCGGCAAAGATCATCACCCCTTTGCGCGTCGCGGCGAACTCCTCAATCTGGCTGATGATGTGCGGCGTAATACGCTTTTGCTTTTTCAGCTCCTGGTTAAGATCCGCTTCGCTGAATAAGCCGTTGCTCTGCGCCTGCAGACGGCTGAAGTCGTACTGCACCACCGGCATATCCAGCCGTTCAGGCGGTGTCAGGTAGCCATGTTTAATCATATAGCGCAGCGGAAGTTCGTAAATGCAGTCGCTAAACAGGGCCTTGTCATCCCCGCGCACCATGCCGTGATAATGGTAGCGGTAGATCCAGCCTTTACCGAGACGAAACGGGGTTGCCGTCAGGCCCAGAAGGCGTAAGTGAGGGTTCACCTCTTTGAGGTGAGTGAGGATTTGCTGATACTGGCTGTCGTTATCATCACTGATGCGGTGACATTCGTCGACAATCAGCAGCGAAAATTCGCTGCGAAACAGGTCGAGATTGCGGGCCACCGACTGCACGCTGCCAAAGACCACTTTGCCGCGGCTCTCTTTACGCTTGAGTCCGGCGGCGAAAATGTCGGCGTCCAGTCCCAGTGCGCAATATTTGGCATGGTTCTGCGCAACGAGTTCTTTAACGTGCGCCAGAACCAGCACGCGGCCACGCGCCAGGCGCGCCAGCTCGGCGATCACCAGGCTTTTGCCTGCACCGGTCGGCAGCACAATCGCCGCCGGCTCGCGATGTTTACGGAACCAGGCGAGGGTGGCGTCAACGGCCTCCTGCTGATAGGGTCGAAGTGTAAAAGTCATGGGGTCTCGGTTTCGTTATTCCGCACATAGTATGCCACGAAACTTTTTCCCTTGAGTGGCGCAACCAGACCATTATACTGAGCCGTTCCAGACTGCGTCTTTTTCGGACCTGTTGTCCGAGTTCCAGCACCATTAAGGCTAAAAAGATTTCATGCGACTTGATAAGTTTATCGCTCAGCAACTCGGCGTAAGCCGCGCTATTGCCGGGCGCGAAATTCGCGCCAGCCGCGTTACCGTGGATGGCGACATTGTGAGAGACAGCGCGTTCAAACTGCAACCTGACCATCAGGTGGAGTATGACGGCAATCCGCTGACCCAGCAGCACGGCCCGCGTTATTTCATGCTCAATAAGCCGGAAGGCTATGTTTGCTCTACGGACGATCCGGATCACCCGACGGTGCTCTATTTCCTCGACGAACCGGTTGCGCATAAGCTGCATGCCGCCGGGCGACTCGATATCGATACCACGGGTCTGGTGCTGATGACCGACGACGGACAGTGGTCTCACCGCATCACCTCTCCGCGCCACCACTGCGAAAAAACCTATCTGGTGACGCTGGAGTCTCCGGTAGCGGATGGCACGGCAGAGCAATTCGCGAAAGGCGTCCAGCTGCATAATGAAAAAGATCTGACCAAACCCGCCGTGCTCGAGGTGATCACGCCGACCGAAGTCCGCCTGACCATCAGTGAAGGGCGTTACCATCAGGTAAAACGTATGTTTGCCGCGGTGGGGAACCACGTCGTGGGCCTGCATCGTGAACGGATTGGTGCGATTGAACTTGATCCCGACCTGGCGCCAGGCGAATACCGCCCGTTAACGGAAGAAGAGATCGCCAGCGTCGGTCTGCCTTCGCACTAATTTCAGGAGAACTCTGTGACCACCAGGCCACACTCGTCGTTCAAAATTGTTTTCATTCTTGGCCTGCTGGCCATGCTGATGCCGCTGTCTATCGATATGTACCTGCCTGCGCTGCCGGTCATTTCGACGCAGTTTGGCGTCCCGGCGGGCAGTGCGCAGATGACGCTCAGCACCTATATTCTCGGCTTTGCCCTCGGCCAGCTGTTTTATGGCCCGATGGCGGACAGCCTTGGACGTAAGCCCGTCATTCTGGGCGGGACGCTGGTCTTTGCGGTTGCTGCGGTTGCCTGTGCGCTGGCACAGACCATTGATCACCTGATTATCATGCGCTTCTTCCACGGTCTGGCGGCGGCGGCAGCAAGCGTGGTGATTAATGCCCTGATGCGCGATATCTACCCGAAAGAAGAGTTCTCCCGCATGATGTCGTTTGTGATGCTGGTGACGACGATTGCGCCGCTGGTGGCCCCGATGGCTGGTGGTGCGGTACTGGTGTGGTTTAGCTGGCATATGATTTTCTGGATCCTGGCTCTGGCGGCGCTGCTGGCCTCGGCGATGATTTTCTTCTTTATTGATGAAACGCTTCCAGTCGAGCGCCGTCAGAAATTCCATATTCGCACCACAATCGGCAACTTTGCTTCGCTGTTTCGTCATAAGCGCGTGCTGAGCTATATGCTGGCGAGCGGGTTCAGCTTCGCCGGTATGTTCTCCTTCCTGAGCGCCGGACCGTTTGTTTACATTGAACTGAACCACGTCTCACCGCAGCACTTTGGCTATTACTTTGCGCTCAATATCGTATTCCTGTTTATCATGACCATCATCAACAGCCGTTTTGTCCGGCGGGTGGGGGCGCTGAACATGTTCCGCGCCGGTCTGTGGATCCAGTTTGTGATGGCCGTCTGGCTGGTCGTGAGCGCGTTTCTGGGCGTGGGCTTTTGGGCGCTGGTCGTTGGCGTGGCGGCCTTTGTCGGCTGCGTGGCGATGGTGTCATCGAATGCGATGGCGGTGATCCTGGATGAGTTCCCGCACATGGCAGGCACCGCGTCATCCCTGGCGGGGACGTTCCGCTTCGGTATCGGCGCGATCGTCGGGGCGTTACTGGCTATGGCCACCTTCAGTACGGCATGGCCAATGCTGTGGGCGATGGCTTTTTGCGCAACCAGCTCAATCCTTTTCTATCTTTACGCCAGTCGACCGCGAAAAGCGGCTCACTGATTTACAGAGAAGGCCCGGCAGGGCCTTTTTTGTTGATACATATCAACCAAACCCGTGTTCGTTTACCCCGTGTTTGTTTATTTTATGTAAAATCTATTTGTGTAAAAAGTCACATCATTGTATTCAAAAAGGTTGAGTTAGATCGCAGAAACGGGTACATATAGCGCCGACGCGAGCCTGGAAACGAATAAAAAGCGCTGAATAGTGCAGGCTGGCGATGATGTGTTACTATAAATGTAAATAAATTGTGAAGTGAATTTTACTTCCGGGGAACGAACGTGAATACATTACAACTCTCCATTGTCCATCGCTTGCCTCAGAGCTATCGCTGGTCGGCGGGTTTTGCAGGTTCGAAAGTTGAACCGATTCCGCAAAACGTCGCGGGCTGCGAGAATTGCCTGGTGGCACTCAAACTGCTGAGCCCGAGCGACGAAAATGCATGGCGGGTGATGGAACGTCTGAGCCAGGCCCTGACCGATATCGAAGTGGACAGCTCCGTGCTGGAGTGCGAAGGCGAGCCGTGCCTGTTTGTGAAAAGCCAGGACGAGTTTGCAGCCACCTGCCGTCTGAAGAATTTTGGCGTTGCTATTGCTGAGCCTTTCTCTGGCCAGTATCCCTTCTGAGCGCTAGTCTGCCGACAACAGCTGGCGCGTGTAGCGCTGCGTTGGCGCGGTGAATACGCGCTGGCACTCACCCTGCTCGACCACTTCTCCCTGTCGCAACACAATCACCTGATGGCACAGCGCCCTCACCACCTGTAGATCATGGCTGATAAAAATATAGGCCAGCCGGTGTTTTTCCTGTAACCCCTTGAGCAGCGCCAGGATCTGCGCCTGTACGGTCCTGTCCAGAGAGGACGTTGGTTCGTCCAGAATAATCAGCTCTGGTTTCAGGATCAGCGCGCGGGCAATCGCGATACGCTGGCGCTGCCCGCCGGAGAATTCAGCCGGATAGCGGTGACGCGTCTCGGGATCTAAACCCACTTCAACCATCACCCGTTTCACCTCCTGCTCGCGCTGCTGAGCACTCAGGGCGGGCTGATGCACGCGCAGGCCCTCTTCGACAATCTGTAACACGCTGAGCCGCGGGTTAAGCGAGGAGTTGGGATCCTGAAAAACCACCTGCATGCGTGGACGAACGGGCAGCATCTGCCGCCGGTTCCAGCGGTGCAGCGGCATGCCGTCAAAGAGGATCTCGCCCTGCGAGGCAATTAAGCGCAGCAGCGCCAGACCGGTGGTGCTTTTACCCGAACCGGATTCGCCCACAAGCCCCAGGGATTCGCCAGGACGCAGCGAGAAGCGGAGGTTTTTCAGCACCGGGTTTCGATCGACAATGCGCTGCAAAATACCTTTGCGGATCGGGAACGAGACGGACAGATCCTCAACGCGCAACAGCGGCGCGCTGTCCGCATCGAGAGGAACCGGATCGCCGGCGGGTTCGCTGTCGAGCAGGCGCTGCGTATAAGGATGCTGTGGCGCGTTCAGCAGCGTGGAGGCGATATTCTGTTCCACACATCGCCCGTTTTGCATTACCGCGACGCTGTCGGCCAGCTTTTTCACAATGCTCAGGTTGTGCGTGATAAACAGCAGGCTCATATTGAGTTCGTCACGCAGCTCCCGCAACAGCGTTAATATTTGAGCCTGTACCGTCACGTCGAGCGCCGTTGTGGGCTCGTCGGCTATCAGCAGTTCCGGGCGCGTGAGCAGGGCCATGGCAATCATCACGCGCTGGCGTTCGCCGCCGGAGAGCTGGTGCGGAAAATCATTGAGCCGTTTGGCCGCATTGCGTATGCCTGTTCGCTCAAGACAATCCAGAATTTCTCCCCGCGCCGCCTCTTTGCGCATCCCCCGGTGCAGGGAGAGCACTTCATAGAGCTGTTTTTCCAGGCTGTGCAGCGGGTTGAGCGAAACCATCGGCTCCTGGAAGATCATGGCGATTTTGTTGCCGCGAATGCCCCGCAGGGTGTGTTCATCGGCATGCAGCAGTGAACTGCCGTGAAACAGAATATCCCCTTGCGGGTAGCTCACCGGCGGAGACGGCAGCAGGCGCAGGATGGAAAGGGCAGATACGCTCTTGCCGGACCCCGATTCCCCCACCAGGGCCAGCGTTTCACCGCGCTGGATCTGCAGCGACAGATCGGTGACCACGGTGCGCGTCTCGCCCTGCGTTGAAAAAGCAATCGACAGGTTATCAATACTGAGAAGAGGCTGGGTCATCTTATACCGCCTTGTTAGGGTCGAAGGCATCGCGCACGGCTTCGCCAATAAAAATCAGCAGTGAAAGCAGCACGGCCACGGAGAGAAAAGCGGCGATGCCTAACCACGGCGCCTGCAGGTTGTTCTTACCCTGCAGCAGCAGTTCGCCGAGCGACGGCGAACCCAGCGGGAGACCAAAGCCCAGGAAATCGAGTGAGGTGAGGGTAGTGATGGAGCTGCACAGAATAAACGGCAGGAAGGTGAGTGTGGCTACCACGGCATTCGGCAGCATATGGCGGAAGATGATCCCGCGATCGCTGACCCCAAGCGCCTGCGCGGCACGAATATAGTCGAAATTGCGGGTACGCAGGAATTCCGCGCGCACGACGCCTACCAGTGCCATCCAGCCGAACAGGACGGTGATGCCTAACAGCCACCAGAAGCCGGGCTGTACCACGCTGGAGAGCAGAATGATGAGAAACAGCGTTGGCATGCCTGACCAGACTTCAATCACCCGCTGGCCCCAGAGGTCGATTTTTCCCCCGTAGTAGCCCTGAACGGCACCCGCCACGACGCCCAGCACGCTGGAGAAAATGGTCAGCATCAGCCCAAAGAGAAGCGAAATACGGGTGCCATACAGGATGCGCGCCAGCACGTCGCCACCGTTGGCATCCGTTCCCAGCCAGTTTTGCGCGGAGGGCGGAGAAGGGAAGGGGGTCGTCGTGGCGAAGTTAATGCTGTTTGCGCCAAAGCGCACCGGGGCCCAGAGCGCCCAGCCGTGTTGCTCAATCTGCTGGCGAAGCCACGGATCCTGATACTCCGCCGGCGTGGCAAATGGGCCGCCAAAGTCGCTTTCGTTGTAACTGACCAGAACAGGCACGTACCAGCGGTCATTAAAATGCACCAGCAACGGCTTATCGTTAGCGATCAGTTCCGAAAACATGCTCAACACAAATAGCACGGCAAAGATCCACAGCGACCAGTAGCCACGGCGGTTGTGGCGAAAGCGGGCCCAGCGGGCCTGGTTGACGGGGCTTAAACGCGGCATCAGCGGCCCTCAAAATCGATTCGGGGATCGACCAGCGTATAGCTGATATCGCTGACAATATTCAGCAGCAGGCCAATCAGGGTGAAAATATAGAGCGTGCCAAACATTACCGGATAATCACGCGACACGGTGGCCTCATAGCCCAGCAGACCCAGGCCGTTGAGCGAGAACATCACCTCTATCAGCAGCGAGCCGGTAAAAAACATACTGATGAACGTGGCTGGAAATCCGGCGATCACCAGCAGCATGGCGTTGCGGAACACGTGTTTCCACATGATCTGCTTTTCGCTCACGCCCTTGGCGCGGGCGGTGACGACGTACTGCTTACGAATTTCATCGAGAAAGGCGTTTTTGGTCAACATGGTCAGGGCGGCAAACCCGCCTATGACGGTGGTCAGAACCGGCAGGGTGATATGCCAGAGATAGTCGGTTATTTTCTGGTACCAGGGCAACGTGCTGAAATCGGCGGAGACGAGCCCTCGCAGTGGGAAGAGGTCAAAATAACTTCCCCCGGCAAAAAAGACGATCAGCAGGACGGCAAACAGAAACGCCGGAATGGCATAGCCGATGATGATGAATGTGCTGCTCCAGATATCAAAGCGGCTGCCGTTATAAACTGCTTTGCGGATCCCGAGCGGAATCGAGACCAGATAGATGATCAGCGTTCCCCATAGCCCCAGCGTTATCGAAACCGGCAGGCTCTGCTTAATCAACGTCAACACTGACGCGCTGCGAAACAGACTGTCGCCGAAATCAAAGCGGATGTAATCCCAGAGCATTTTGAAATAGCGCTCGTGAATCGGTTTGTCAAAGCCGTAGCGATGGGTGATCTCGGCGATCACCTCCGGATCCAGACCGCGTCCGCCGCGATAATGGCTTTCGCTGATATTCCCCACGCCGGTTCGCGCATGGCTCGCGCCCATGCCTTCACCGCCCCCGCCGGGCATGCCGCCGCTGTTGCCAAATTCAATGGCGGCAATCGCCTGATCGACCGGCCCTCCGGGGGCGATTTGCACGATAAAAAAGTTAATCGTGATGATGGCCCACAGGGTGGGGATGACCAGCAGCAGACGGCGGAGAAGATACGCACCCATGATGATTCCTTATCGCCGCTCAGCGGGAAGTCTGGCGGCTTTGTTGACGTCATACCACCAGGTATCAAAGCCGAGGGAATAGACCGGGCGCACGGCAGGCACGGAGAACTTGTCCCAGCGCGCGAGGCGGTCTTCACCCATGTACCACATCGGCAGCATGTAGTAATTCCAGGTTAACACTCTGTCGAGGGCGCGCCCAAGCGGCACGAGCTTTTCTTTATCTCCCTGCGCCGCCACAATTTTCGCAATCAGCGCATCAATCGCCCGGCTTTTTACGCCCGGAGCATTGTACGAGGAGTCGATGTAGCGGGAGGCCCAGGAGATTTGCAGGTCCGAGCTGGGCCACGGTTGCGCGGGCCACAGGCGCTGCATCATGTCGTAATCCCGGCTGCGCATGCGGCTGGTGATCTGGGCGTTATCGACCTGGCGAATGTTCATGGTTACGCCCAGACGCTCAAGATTATGCTTAAACGGCAGTACCCATTGATCGTTGCCCCCGGACGAGAGCAGCAGTTCAAAGCTGAGAGGCTGACCCGTTTTGGCATTAACCCGTTTTTGATTCTTCAGGTGCCAGCCTGCATCATCCAGCAGCTTGCTGGCTTTCAGCAGGTTGTCGCGATCGTAACCGTCACCGTTTGACGCGGGTGGCTGAAAGACACGGGTGAACACCTGCGGGGGGAGCTCGGCTTTCAGCGGCGTCAGAAGGGCCAGTTCGTCCGCTTTCGGATAATCACGCGCGGCATACTCGGTATTCTGGAAATAGCTGTTAGCGCGGCTGTAGGCGCCGTAAAACAGCGCTTTGTTCATCCATTCAAAATCAAAGGCCAGGGTAATGGCTTCCCGCACCCGGCGGTCAGTAAATACCGGACGCTGAATATTAAACGCCAGCCAGCGCGTGTCCTGGGCAGACGCATTTTTGTGTTCGTCCTTAACGATATAGCCTTTGGCGAAATTTTTCCCGATATAGCGGGTCGCCCAGTTTTTGGCGCTGCTCTCTACGCGTAAATCGAAGGCACCGGCTTTGAACGCCTCAAACGCCACGTTATCGTCAAGGTAGTAGTCATAGCGAAGGGTGTCGAAGTTCCAGCGCCCGCGGTTTACCGGCAGGTCAGCCGCCCAGTAGTCTTTAACGCGGGAGTAGACCACATACTGCCCCATGCGCCAGTCGGTGATGCGATAGGGACCGCCTGCCAGCGGTGGCGTCGAGAGCGGGTCGCTTAGCTTATGATTCTTCCAGAACGATTCAGGCATCACGGGCAGCGAGAACAGACTAAGCATATTCTCTTTGTTCGGTTCGCTCAGCTCAATGCGTACGGTCAGCGGCGCAATGGCTCTGACTGACGCCCCCTTATAGACAATGCGGAACTGGGGAACGCCTTCGGTCATAAATTTATGAAAGGTGAAGGCGACGTCGCTGGCCTTAACCGGTGTGCCATCGTGAAAACGTGCCCGGGGGTTCAGGGTGATTTCCGCCCAGGCGAAGTTATCGGCATAACGCACATTCCCGGCAATCAGCGGATAGTAGCTGCCGGGCTCATCATCAGACGTGACAAAGAGCGTATCGTAAAGCGATTCCGTTCGCGCCGCCGCCACCCCACGCAGGGCGAAGCGGTTGAAGTTGTCAAACGTTCCCGTGGCGGAAAGCGTGACCTTTCCGCCTTTCGGCGCGTCAGGGTTAACGTAATCGAAGTGGGTAAAATTGACGGCGTATTTCGGCTCGCCAATCACCGCGAAGGCGATATTTTCTTTGATGGCTTGCGCCTGGCTGGACAGGCTCGTGAATGCCAACATCAGCAACATAACGCGCATAAGCATCTCGCGGCGGCTCCCTCTTTTACAGACCGGCTCGGTTAAGCTGAATAATAAGTGACGCCGCAGGCAATGTGAAATTATTCACCGTCGGGTGACATGTCCGGTCGCCATTCACGGAACTGTGCCAGCGGCATCGGGCGGCTAATCCAGTATCCCTGCAGGAAGTTGACGCCATGTTCACGCAGCCAGGCGGCCTGTTCCGGCGTTTCCACCCCTTCGGCGACGGTCGACATATTCAGTCGCCTTGCCAGCGTGAGCACGGCATCCAGCACCGGCGAGGTTACGGTCTCGGTACCAATGGCATTCACGAAACCGCGGTCGATTTTGAGATAGTCCATGGTGAAATGCTCAAGATAAATTAGCGCACTGTGGCCCGTACCAAAATCATCAATGGCTATCTCAAAGCCTTCATTATGCAGCCACTCGAAGAGGCTGTTGGCTTCCCGATGGTTAAGCATGTCGCGCTCGGTAATTTCCAGCACGATCTGGAAGTAATCCGGCGGCAGTAGCGCTTTGAAGGTGCGCATATCGTCTTTGAAGCTTTCCGCATGCAGATGTCCGGGCGCAATGTTGATCCCCACTTTTGCTCCAGGGGGAAGAAGGGTCTGTAACACGGGGGCATCGTGAATAATCAGATCAAAGAGATGCAGCGTCAGCGGGACAATCAGCTTCTGCGCTTCAGCGAAGTTGATAAATGCATCTGGCGGAATTTCTCCCATTGTCGGATGTTTCCAGCGCATCAGCACTTCAAGCCCGGTCATCCGGAGCGATTTGGCATCAACGACGGGCTGATAAACCACATAAAACTGACCACGCTTAATGGCGCTTAAAATCTCTTTACCCGGATTGAGCCGAATGCTGAGGATGTAGTAATTGAGCGATCCGGCAGCAATACCGCATACCAGCCCGAAGAACAGGGCATAGAGAATTTCATCGCTGGTCCACGCGTCCGCATACAGTTTTATGGTCAGGGGGACCTCTTTCAGCGTCGCGGTGCGGGCCGGGATATCATGTAAATCATGCGCTTTGACTAGCCTGCTGGATCGCGTTGACAACGCATTATCACCAATAATGATGGCAATGCCCGCAAACTCGTCCTGACGCGCGGTATAGAGCAGGTAAGGCGTCAGATTGATATTCACCGAGGTGAACACACCGCCATCCTTCACTAACGGGTTACGGTACCAGATGGCAATCGCGGGTTTATTGGGCAACATCGGGGTGCCCGGTAGCAACGCCATATCAATCGGTTTACCGATGTGCAGCTCCGGTATCAGCTCCTCCATCGGGACATTCATCGGGCCGGTGGCCGATGAGCAAAATGCCATTTTGTCTCTTACCAGCAGGAAGGCGCGAACGTTAATGCTAAAGGCGGCGCGCGAGGTGAGCTCCTGATTGACCTCCTGGCAGGTGTTCAACGTGAGCGGCTGGAGAATATCGACAGCGTTTTTTAACTCATCGAAATAGCTCTCCATATAGATGGAGATATCGTGAATCAGGGTGTCGAATTTGGTTTCCCGCTTGTGGTAGCTCCAGAAAAACTGCAATGACCCGAGGAGCAGGGCGGCGATAAGACCCGTGATAATGCTGATGAACAGAATCTTGCGATTGCTGGAAAAGTAGCGGGTGAACATAGACGTCGTGATTCCTGAAATGCCGCTGGATGTATTCAGTGTAACGGGCAAAAAAAAACACTGCCGAAGCAGTGCTTTTTTTCATCGTATCGCCAGCCAAGGGATAACCAACGATACAATTGTCATCTTAACTGCGGGTCAGAACACGGCGCGCTTCGTTGTAACGCTTCTTCCAGTACGGTTCGTTCATGCTGGAAATGGTCACACCGCTGCTGGTGGAGGCATGTACAAACTGGTCATTACCAATGTAGATGCCAACATGACGACCTGTAGAACCTGCACGGAACAGAACTAAATCACCGGTGCGCAGTTTCGTACGTGAAATCGACTTGCCCATCTCCTGCTGTTCATACGTTGAACGCGGAAGGTCTAACCCAAACTGCTCACGGAACGTACGCTGTACAAAACCGGAACAATCAATACCTGTTTTTGTGCTGCCGCCAAGACGATAACGTACGCCTTTCCAGTCAGCATACTGGTCCATAATGCGGGACTTCACGTCCAGATTACGTACCATATTTTCAAATTCATCCTGAGAGGCTTGCAGTGACGAGGAATCTTCCATTCCCACAACACGCGTCTCAGGATGCATATTCTTTGCGGTGTTCGATGTACTACATGCAGACAACAGTACCGCGACTGCTATCGCCGGGATCCCCCGTAATATATATCTCAGAAACGGTTGAGATTTGACCATTTTGTTTATTTTCCCTTGAAGTCCTTAACGACAAATATCGTTATAAAAATGCCAAACGTGACGAGACTAATTATCTGTTCACATTGAGACAATTCTTTCTGATCACATTTGTGGCACAGCGCACAAAATTATTCACCAGCGAAATCATTATCTCTATGGGGCAAAACGAGTTCGAGATTAACCGATTGCCCGGGGTATTGCGAGTAAAAAAAGCCTTTTTTTTATAAGAAATTGTGATACAGAAAGTAAAAATTCGTAATTGCTTAAAATACGGTCAGATCCGACGCGTTATCGCGCAATTGCTTCATTTTTATCATGAAACTGATGACAGAAATATGACAGCGGGAAACGATCGTGGCGGGAAGGCTATCAGGGATCATGTCGATCCCTGATGATTAACGTTAATTTGAGTTAGATGTTTGTTTAATTATTGTTGCTTTTTGCCCGGAAGATAGCGATCGAACAGGCCTATTATTCTGTCACTCAGTGGCGTCATCAGACACCACGGCAACGCAATCAGCGCAACGGAGAGCGAACCGACGGCAATATCGCTGAACCAGTGGGCGCCAATCATTACGCGCGGGAAGGCAAAAACCACAAAAATAATCAGGGCTATTGCAAAGGCTTTCCTGCCGAAATAGCGAAGCATAATTGCGGAAAAAATAAGCAACATCATCCCGTGATCGCCGGGGAAACTGTCCTTCGACGCGTCTTTTGTCGGAATATGCAGCAGCTCGCTGACGCGATAAATATCGGTGAAGAATAGCGTTGGGCTTGAACGTTTAACCGGAATAATCGCGGTAGCCAGCTGGTTAATGATGACCGCGAACAGCAGCATCACCAGACCGATAATCAGAATGCGTCGACGTCCCGCGTTATCGGCTTTCAGCCAGAATGAGAGCATCAGGCAGCCCATGGCCAGCAGAGAGAAGCCGTCGAAGGCGCGGTTGTTGGTGAGAGCCACCAGCCACAGGAAGGCGTTGCTCTTAACCAGCTCCTGGTTGAAGAAGTGAAAAATGGTCGAATCCAGCGGGAACCAGAAACCATGATTCGCCGGGATATACCAGGAGAAGAAAAGCGCCAGACCGGCGACATTAAGCAGTAATATCAGGGGAAATCGCGTTGTCATAACATTCAGCATAGAGTGAAAACTGGGGCAACGTTAGCCGCCCGAACTTAAACGAATCTTCAACAGGCTGGACTGCAGGGCATTCCAGTCGGTGTTAACCGCACTAATTAACTCTATACGGCTGTCTGGCGGCGCCACGTTTTGCGTTTCAATGAAGAAATCGTCGCCCTGGCGGTTAATCCGTACCAGTCCATCCGGCGTGCGCATAATCCCTTTCACGCGATCGACGGGGGCAAGTCTGGCCCACTCCAGGATCCCTATGGTGTCGAAGACCGTTTCAGCATCAAAGATCCATCCGCAGGCCTGATATCCCTGACCGCTATTCAGATTGCGGCGCCAGCGCTGATGCTCCGGCAGACTGAGGGCAGCCAGACCCTGCTTAACCGGATGACTGTGCGCGTGCTCCGCGCTGGCGGGCAGCTCGGTGAGGTTCAGACGAGGAAGATCAAGCAGGGCGCTGTCTATTTTCCCCTGGGTGGTCTGTACCCGCGTACGATTACCGCCGAAATGCTGCCACCACGCTTCCAGTGCCGCCTGACTTTCAGCCGTGGCGCGATCTTCTTTATTGGCGACGATAATGTCAGCCGAGGCGAGCTGGTCGCGGAAGTTCTCATTGGCGACGGCTTTTTCATCGAGCAACAGGCGTGGATCGAGCAGACACAGGGTGGCGCGCAGATCGATCCACGGCTCGTAAACCGGGGCGGTCAGTAGATCGAGGATCTGCTTCGGGTGGCCCAGTCCGGTGGGTTCAATCAGCAGGCGGTCGGGTTTGCCCTGACGCAGCAGCGTGTTGAGTCCCACCTGCATTGGCAGGCCATTGACGCAGCACATGCATCCGCCGGGGATCTCTTTAATCAGCGCGCCGCTGGATGACAGCAGTGCGCCATCAATGCCTACCTCGCCAAATTCATTGACCAGCACGGCCCATTTCTCGGCTGGATCTTTAGTTGCCAGCAGGTGAAGAATGGAGGTGGTTTTTCCGCTGCCGAGAAAACCGGTGATGAGGTTGGTTTTGGTCACGTGCGCTCCGGGAGAGAAGGGTGATGCGATAACACTGTTCTCTTATCCTGACGAAAAACGTGACCAATGAGAAGGGGAAGGGCGAACGGAGACCCTTTCCGTTCGCGTTAAGCGCAATAATCGTTAAATATTTAACGTTTCAATAACAGCCTGACGCGCGCCGTGGCGGCTGATACGCTGGTAGGCCTGGTTAACCGCCTCAACAAAAATGCGGTTTTGCGCCAGATCGTGACCAAAGACTTCACTCAGCCCCAGCAGCGCGTTGACGCGATCGGCCTCGTCGCTGGCATCAACAACCGCACGGATTTTATCGCTGAGGGGATCGCGAACATCAATCGCGTTGCCACGGTCGTCGGTGCCGCTGACGTAGCGTATCCAGCCGGCCACGCCGAGCGCCAGCAGTGGCCACGGCGTTTTTCGCTCAAGATGGATGCGGATCCCGTCCAGCATGCGCTGGGGCAGTTTCTGGCTACCGTCCATCGCGATTTGCCAGGTACGGTGCTGGAGAGCCGGGTTCGCAAAGCGTTCGAGCAGGCTATCGGCGTAGGCGGTGAGGTCGACATCCTGAATACGTAATGTGGGCGCCTGTTCGTCGAGCATGAGCCGACGGGCGGCATTACGGAAAGAGGGATCCTCCATACATTCATTAATGTGCGCATAGCCCGCGAGATACCCGAGATACGCCAGGAAAGAGTGGCTGCCGTTGAGCATGCGTAATTTCATCTGCTCCCACGGCAGTACATCCTGCACCATCTGGACACCTGCCACTTCCCACTCGGGACGGCCCGCGACAAAGTTATCTTCCACCACCCACTGAATAAACGGTTCGCAACTGATGGCGCACGGATCTTCAACGCCGAGCGCTTCGGTGATTTCCGCAAGCGAAGCGTCAGTCGCGGCGGGGACAATCCTGTCGACCATCGTGCCCGGAAAACTGACGTGGCTTTCGATCCACTCCGCCAGCGCAGCGGAACGTTTTTGCGCCATGCCCAGCACCGCGTTTTTCACTACGTGCCCGTTATCCGGGATATTGTCGCAGGAGAGCACGGTAAAGGCGGGCAGGCCACGCTCGTGGCGGCGATGGAGTGCTTCGACCAGAATCCCCGGGGCAGAATGCGGTTCAGACGGATTTTCAAGGTCGTGGACGATCCGCGCGTTGTGCAGATCCAGTTTACCGGTCGCAGGATCGATGCAATAGCCTTTCTCGGTGATGGTGAGCGACACAATCGCGACCTGCGGCTCACAAAATTTCTCAATAATGGCGGACAGGGAGTCCAGCTTTGCGTTCAGGCATTCATGGACGGCGCCGACGATAATCGGCTGATTGCCTTCAGCACCTTTCTCCAGCACGGTAAACAGATGATCCTGCGCGCGCAGCTGGCTCATCAGCACATCACCGCTGAAGAGGCTGATCTCACAGATCCCCCAGTCGCCGCCTTTTTCATTCAGCACCCGGTTTGTTAACAAGGCCTGGTGCGCGCGGTGAAAGGCACCAAAGCCAAAATGAACGATGCGGGAGCGTAATTGCGCGCGATCGTAGCGAGGTTGCTGAACGTGAGCAGGAAGCGAGGTGGAGGCAATTGTCTTCATGAAATACACACCTGATTAACCATTAATTAACAATGCCAGTGTAAAGTTATATGACAGCAAATTAAATTGGTGAGCCGTAAATATCCCGGTTCTGTGAGTTTGATCAATCAATGTGTGGTGGTGTATTGACCCCTCATGGCAAACATGTATGGTAGTCGTCATCGTAGGAACACATATTGGTATAACAACTTGGGGGTGGGGTAATGGAACAAACCTGGCGTTGGTACGGGCCGAACGATCCGGTTTCTCTTGATGATGTGCGTCAGGCTGGCGCAACGGGTGTTGTCACGGCACTGCATCACATTCCTAACGGTCAGGTCTGGCCGGTGGAGGAAATTCAACAGCGCCAGGCGCTGCTGGCGGAGAAGGGATTAACCTGGTCTGTCGTGGAAAGTATTCCGGTTCATGAGGATATCAAAACCCATACCGGGGAGTATCAGACCTGGATTGCGAACTATCAGCAGAGCATTCGTAACCTTGCGGCCTGCGGCATTGATACCGTCTGCTATAACTTCATGCCGATCCTGGACTGGACGCGCACTGACCTTGAATATCAGATGCCGGACGGTTCAAAAGCGCTGCGTTTCGATCAGATTGCCTTTGCGGCATTCGAACTGCACATTCTGAAGCGCCCGGGCGCCGAAGCGGACTATACCGCGGAAGAGCAGCAGCAGGCGCTGGCGTGGTTTAACGCGGCAAGCGACGCGGACATTGAAAAGCTGACCCGCAATATTATTGCTGGCCTGCCGGGTGCTGAAGAGGGATACACGCTGGATCAGTTCCGCGCGCGTCTGGCGGAGTACGGCGATATTGATAAGCACCAGCTGCGTGAAAATATGGCGTACTTCCTGCGCGCCATTGTTCCTGTGGCGGAAGAGGTTGGGGTTCGCCTGGCCGTACACCCGGACGATCCACCGCGTCCGATCCTCGGCTTGCCGCGTATCGTCTCCACGATTGAAGATATGCAGTGGCTGAAGGAGACGGTTAACAGCATCTACAACGGTTTTACCATGTGTACCGGCTCCTACGGCGTGCGTGCGGATAACGATCTGGTGCGGATGATTGAAACCTTTGGCGATCGTATCCACTTCACGCATCTGCGTGCGACCTGCCGTGAAGAGAACCCAAAAACCTTCCACGAAGCCGCGCACCTGGGCGGTGATGTGAATATGGTTGCGGTGGTGGACGCTATTCTGGCGGAAGAGGTGCGTCGTAAGCAGGCGGGCGATGTACGTCCTATTCCATTCCGTCCCGATCACGGCCACCAGATGCTCGACGATCTGCGTAAGAAAACCAACCCTGGCTATTCGGCAATTGGCCGTCTGAAAGGGATGGCGGAAGTGCGCGGTGTGGAGCTGGCGCTGAAGATGACGAAGTATCCGGAGCTTCTGTAAGCGAAATTACCGGGTGGCGGCTTCGCCTTACCCGGCCTACAAAAACACAAAAACCGGCTTCAGGGCCGGTTTTTCGTAGGCCCGGTAAGCGTAGCGCCACCGGGCAAAAGCCGCAATCAGTCAGCACGACCCATATAGCGTTTTTCTTCGATATGGATGCGGATTTTCTCGCCCGCTGAGAGGTATTCCGGTACCTGCACAACCAGACCGGTTGTCAGGGTAGCCGGTTTGTTGCGGGCGCTCGCAGATGCGCCTTTGATGCCTGGTGCCGTTTCAACGATTTCCAGATCGACAGTCTGAGGCAGTTCCAGCGCCAGCAGCACGCCATCCCATGTCAGAACCTGCATATCAGGCATACCGCCTTCAGGAATGAACAGCAGCTCTTCTTCAATCTGATCTTTGGTGAAGATGTACGGGGTGTAATCTTCTTTGTCCATGAATACATATTCGTTGCCGTCGATGTAGGAGAAATCAACGTAGCGACGGGTCAGGGTCACGGTATCAACGATATCGTCACCTTTAAAGCGCTCTTCCACTTTCAGGCCGGTACGGACATCGGCGAAACGCATTTTGTACAGCGTTGCTGCGCCACGGGCGCTCGGGGCCTGAATGTCGATATCTTTCACAATCAGCAATTTGCCGTTGTAATTCAGTACCATACCTTTCTTAATTTCGTTCGCTCTTGGCATTGCAGTAATCCTGTTTACGGGAGGTAAAAAATATCGCGCCAAATTACTCGTGCGCGGCCTTTCAGGCAAGAGGAATTCGTGGCTTTTGCTATCAATACACAAAAGGTGTTACTGTGCGCGCGATGCCCGACTGAGCGGGCGTTCGTCAGCGAAGAGAGCATTTATGGATTGCCGTCCAGATTGTGGCGCGTGCTGTACTGCACCGTCCATTTCAAGTCCCATTCCAGGAATGCCCGAAGGCAAGCCTGCCAATACCCGCTGCGTTCAGCTCTCAGAGACTAACCTGTGTATGATCTTTGGCTCACCGTTGCGCCCGAAGGTCTGTTCCGGGCTTCAGCCCTCAGCCGAAATGTGCGGCACCACGCGCGAGCAGGCGATGACGTACCTGCTTGAGCTGGAAGCGCTCACCGCGCCTTAAACGTCTTTAATCTTCGCCAGACAGCCAAGCGTCAGCGTGCACATCACCAGCGCAATCCAGAACACGGTGTGATAGTTCCAGATCTCAGCCACGACGCCGGCCATTGAACCGGCGATAATCCAGCCCACGCGGGTGGTATTGGTATACAGGGTCGTGGCGGAACCTGCCTGGCCCGGCATCAGATCCTGGAAGTAGAGCATGCCTATCCCGGCGAGAATGCCGATATAAATGGCGTTCAGCAGCTGTAAAGCCAGCAACAGCCCCGGCGTGTGAACCGTCAACATACCAATATAGAACAGCAGGCCAGCGACGGCGGCTATGCGCATTAAAAAACGCTTTCCGAAACGCTTCGCGTAGTAACCCGCGATGAGCATGGTCGGGATCTCAAGCCCGGCGGCGGTGCCCATCATAATGCCCGCCAGCTTTTCCGGCAGATGCAGTTCATCAATAATAAACAGCGGCATGTTGATGATATACAGGCTATTGGTGCCCCACATCAGCGTGCAGATAATAAAGAGAAGCAGGGCATCGCGGCGGTTACGGCGCGGGGCTTCCAGCACACCCGTTGCCACTTTGGGCTCTTTGCGCATTGACGGCAGAAAGAACCACACCAGCGCGCCGCAGACGACAAACGCAACGGCCGCACTCAGGTACATCACCGTAAAGCCAAAACCCATCGCCAGCGCGTAAGCCAGCGGCGGCCCTATCACCCATGCCAGCGACACCTGAGCACGCATAACAGAGCTGAACATCACCGCTTCGCGTCCGGTATGGTCGGCGTGCTCGCGGGCAAGGGCGAACATCTGTGGGTTCGCCGTCGAGCCAAAGCTGCTCAGGAACACGCCGATGAACAGCAAAATAAAATAGTTACGGTTCCAGGCAAACAGAACGCAGGCCAGTACACCGAGCAGGCAGCAGAAGACGATCAGACTTTTACGATCGCCTTTTCTGTCGGAACGCCCTGCCAGAAACTGGCTGACGAGGATACCGATGATGGCGCTTCCGGTAAAAAAGAAGCCGACCATTGCCGGACGGGCGTGGACTTCATTGGTCAGAAATAAACTCAGCGTCGGCGTCTGTAACGCACCGGCAATACCCGTGAAGAAGGCAACAATGAGGAATGCCGCAGAGGTCAAATCAAAGGGCTTCGGCGAGGCAGCCGCAGGGGTGTTATGCATGTTTTATAATTAGCGAGTAACAGAGAGGGAGCGGAGTTTACGCCGTCAGCTAAAAAATAAACAGTGGCTGCGGTCAATGATGCCACGAAAAATCAAAATGGCATTTCATCTTGCATCCTCCCCGGCTGACCTTAGCTGAAACTGACTTGCTGAACTTCAGCAAAATTCAGCTGAAGGAATAAGAAATGTGCTGTATCTCTAAATTCTGACATCAGAAATACGAGTTTACTTGCAAGGAATTGCAGAAAGCGCAAGACTTTTTGAAACGTTTCAGCGCTATCTTGTTTTAACAAACGGAGCAGGCTAGCGCATTTTTTCTCATTTAAGCTGAAACGATTCAAGTTCAGCAGGAGAGGAGAACCATGTTCCAGTTATCTGTTCAGGATATCCACCCGGGCGCTCAGGCCGGGGATAAAGAAGAGGCTATTCGCCAGGTTGCCGCTGCACTTGTGCAGGCGGGTAACGTCGCGGACGGCTACGTAAACGGCATGCTGGCGCGCGAACAGCAGACCTCAACCTTCCTCGGCAACGGCATTGCCATTCCGCACGGCACGACGGACACCCGCGATCAGGTGCTGAAAACCGGCGTTAAGGTTTATCAGTTCCCGCAGGGCGTGCTCTGGGGCGAGGGGCAGGTGGCCTATGTGGCTATCGGTATCGCGGCCAGCAGCGACGAACACTTAGGCCTGCTGCGTCAGCTGACGCACGTCCTGAGCGATGACGCGGTGGCTGAACAGCTCAAATCCGCCACGACAGCGGAAGAGCTGCGCGCCTTGCTGATGGGCGAAAAACAGAGTGAAGCGCTGAAACTGGATAATGAAACGCTGACGCTGGACGTGGTGGCCTCCGACCTGGTGACGCTGCAGGCGCTAAACGCGGGTCGCCTGAAGGAAGCCGGCGCGGCGGATGCCACCTTCGTAACGCGCGTGATCAACGATAAGCCGTTGAATCTGGGTCAGGGTATCTGGCTGAACGACAGTGCTGAAGGCAACCTGCGCAGTGCTATCGCCGTGAGCCGCGCGGCCAGCGCGTTTGACGTAGACG
This sequence comes from Enterobacter sp. BIDMC92, assembly GCF_001030225.1. Classification (NCBI taxonomy): domain Bacteria; kingdom Pseudomonadati; phylum Pseudomonadota; class Gammaproteobacteria; order Enterobacterales; family Enterobacteriaceae; genus Enterobacter; species Enterobacter sp. BIDMC92. Next base: position 3,260,181 of record NZ_KQ087598.1, on the reverse strand, counting down.
GTGAACGTGCAGCCATGCTGGTGACCGTGGCGATGAACGATGAACAGCCGGTTTCCGTGCTGAAACGTCTGGGCGATCTGCTGTTGAACAACCAAGCTGAAAAACTGCTGAACGCTGATGCCTCCACCGTGCTGGCACTGCTGACCAGTGATGATGCGCTGACGGATGACGTGCTGACCGCAGAGTTCGTGGTGCGTAACGAACACGGCCTGCATGCCCGTCCCGGCACCATGCTGGTGAATACCATTAAACAATTCGAAAGTGAGATCACCGTGGCGAATCTTGATGGCACGGGCAAACCGGCCAACGGCCGTAGTCTGATGAAAGTTGTCGCGCTGGGCGTGAAGAAAGGTCACCGTCTGCGTTTCACCGCGCAGGGTGCGGATGCTGAACAGGCGCTGAAAGCAATTGGCGATGCCATCGCCGCGGGTCTGGGGGAGGGCGCATAATGAGCAGACGTGTTGCGACTATTACGCTGAACCCGGCTTATGACCTGGTGGGGTTTTGCCCGGAAATTGAGCGCGGCGAAGTAAACCTCGTGCGTACCACTGGCCTGCATGCTGCGGGTAAAGGGATTAACGTCGCGAAAGTGCTCAAGGATCTCGGTATCGATGTCACCGTGGGGGGATTCCTCGGTAAAGATAACCAGGATGGTTTCCAGCAGCTGTTCAGCGAGCTGGGCATTGCTAACCGTTTTCAGGTTGTTCAGGGCCGTACCCGTATCAACGTTAAGCTGACGGAGAAAGACGGTGAAGTAACCGATCTGAACTTCTCCGGCTTTGAGGTGACTCCATCCGACTGGGAGCGTTTTGTGAACGATTCCCTGACCTGGCTGGGCCAGTTCGACATGGTATGCGTCAGCGGCAGTCTGCCGTCCGGCGTGAGCCCGGAAGCGTTCACCGACTGGATGACGCGCCTGCGCAGCCAGTGCCCATGCATTATTTTTGACAGCAGCCGCGACGCGCTGGTTGCGGGTCTGAAAGCCTCTCCATGGCTGGTGAAGCCAAATCGCCGTGAACTGGAGATCTGGGCCGGTCGTAAGCTGCCAGAATTAAAAGATGTGATTGACGCTGCCCATGCGCTGCGCGAGCAGGGTATCGCTCATGTGGTGATTTCGCTTGGTGCAGAAGGGGCGTTGTGGGTTAACGCGTCCGGCGAATGGATCGCCAAACCGCCATCGGTTGACGTTGTCAGCACCGTTGGTGCAGGGGATTCCATGGTTGGCGGCCTGATTTATGGTCTGCTGATGCGTGAATCCAGTGAACATACTTTACGTCTTGCCACCGCCGTTGCAGCCCTGGCCGTCAGCCAGAGCAATGTCGGTATTACCGATCGTACCCAGTTAGCCGCGATGATGGCGCGCGTTGACTTAAAACCTTTTAACTAACAGCAGGAGAGGAATAATGAAAACGCTGCTGATCATTGACTCCGGTCTCGGACAGGCTCGCGCCTATATGGCGAAGACCCTGCTGGGCGCGGCGGCACAAAAAGCGCATCTGGAGATTATCGATAATCCAGGTGATGCAGAACTGGCCATTGTCCTGGGCGATAAAATCCCGGCTGACAGTGCGCTGAATGGCAAAAAAGTGTGGCTGGGCGATATTAATCGTGCGGTGGCCCACCCGGAACTGTTCCTGAGTGAAGCGAAAGGTCATGCGTCTGTTTACAGCGCGCCTGTTGCCACGGCACCGGTTACTGCAGCAGGACCGAAACGCATTGTCGCGGTGACGGCCTGTCCGACGGGGGTGGCTCACACCTTCATGGCGGCTGAAGCCATTGAAACCGAAGCGAAAAAACGCGGCTGGTGGGTAAAAGTTGAAACGCGTGGCTCTGTGGGCGCGGGCAACGCAATCACCCCTGAAGAAGTGGCGGAAGCCGATCTGGTGATTGTGGCGGCGGATATCGAAGTGGATCTGGCGAAATTTGCCGGTAAGCCAATGTACCGTACCTCAACCGGCCTGGCGCTGAAAAAAACCGCGCAGGAGTTTGATAAAGCGCTGGTGGAAGCGAAGCCGTATCAGGCTACCGGTACCACGCAGACCGCGACGGAAGGGAAGAAAGAGTCAGCTGGCGCCTATCGTCACTTGCTGACCGGTGTCTCTTACATGCTGCCAATGGTGGTCGCGGGTGGTCTGTGTATTGCGCTCTCGTTCGCCTTTGGTATTACGGCGTTTAAAGAACAAGGGACGCTGGCTGCAGCACTGATGCAGATCGGTGGTGGTTCTGCGTTCGCGCTGATGGTACCTGTTCTGGCGGGCTTTATTGCCTTCTCCATCGCTGACCGTCCTGGCCTGACGCCGGGACTTATCGGCGGTATGCTGGCCGTAAGCACCGGCTCCGGCTTTATCGGCGGTATTATTGCCGGTTTCCTGGCGGGTTACGTCGCGAAGCTTATCAGCGCGAAGCTGAAGCTGCCGCAGAGTATGGAAGCGCTGAAACCGATTCTGATTATCCCGCTGATTTCCAGTCTGGTGGTCGGGCTGGCGATGATTTACCTGATTGGTAAGCCGGTTGCAGGCATTCTCGCGGGCCTGACTCACTGGCTGCAAACCATGGGTACTGCGAATGCGGTACTGCTGGGTGCGATCCTCGGGGGCATGATGTGTACCGATATGGGTGGCCCGGTGAACAAAGCGGCGTACGCTTTCGGTGTTGGTCTGCTGAGTACCCAGACCTACGCGCCGATGGCTGCCATTATGGCCGCAGGTATGGTGCCTCCGCTGGCACTGGGTCTGGCAACGATTATCGCGCGTCGTAAATTCGACAAAGCGCAGCAGGAAGGGGGTAAAGCGGCGCTGGTACTGGGTCTGTGCTTTATCACCGAAGGGGCGATTCCATTCGCCGCCCGTGATCCAATGCGTGTTCTGCCGTGCTGTATCGTTGGCGGCGCGGTGACCGGCGCTATCTCCATGGCGATTGGCGCAAAACTGATGGCACCACACGGCGGTCTGTTTGTCCTGCTGATCCCTGGCGCCATCACACCGGTACTGGGTTACCTGCTGGCGATTGTTGCGGGTACGCTGGTAGCTGGTCTCTCTTACGCGGTGCTCAAACGTCCTGAAGCGGACGTGGTGGCGAAAGCGGCGTGATATAAATCCTCTCTCCCAGGGCAGAGAATTCTCTGCCCTTTTTTATTTCTTCATTTTGTGCCCTGTCTCTCAGGTTTTCCTGCCTTCCCGAATTATATCCGCTAAAAAATGTGATTCTGTTCATAACTACTTGCTTTAGCGCTTGCAGCCAGATTCCGTTTGATCAAAACATGCGCAACACAAACACATGTTTGTTTGCAAACATAAGCTCTAATAGATTTTGATGTCGTTAATCGCGACATCATTACTATGGCAATGCTTTGCCGGAGGGGGTGCTATGCGCAAAAAGGAATACATAGTAACAATCGGTTCAGCCAATATGGATGTGGCCGGATATTCACATGATTCACTCAATTATGCTGACTCCAATCCAGGGCGGATAAAATTTTCTCCCGGCGGCGTGGGAAGAAATATTGCTCATAATCTTTCATTGCTGGGTAAAGCATCATGGCTACTCACTGCCGTAGGCCAGGATTTTTACGGTGAAATGTTATTAACACAAACCCGTCAGAGCGGTGTCCACGTAGAAAAAAGTCTGTGTGTGCCCGGTGAAAATACATCCTGTTATTTATCACTGCTCGATAATACGGGTGAAATGTTAGTGGCTATCAATGATATGAGTATTTCCGAACATATTTCTGCCCGTTTTTTAACGCAACATGCCGATTTTATTCATCACGCATCAGCAGTTGTAGCCGACTGTAATATCAGTGAGGAGGCGCTGGTCTGGATACTCGAAAATGCCGGCGGCGTACCGGTATTCGTAGACCCGGTATCCGCCTGGAAATGTATCAAAATTCGCAATTATCTCGACAAAATCCACACGCTGAAACCCAACCGACTGGAAGCCGAAACCCTCAGTGGGATTGCGCTTTCCGGACGTGACGACGCTGCGGATGTTGCCGCCTGGTTCCATGCGCATGGGCTAACGCGGCTGGTACTGAGCCTGGGGGGGGATGGTGTTTACTACAGTCACGCCAACGGGGAGCATGGGTGGGCATTACCTGTTAAAACGCAGGTCATTAATGTGACCGGTGCAGGCGACGCCATGATGGCCGGGCTGGTCTCCTGCTGGGTAGATGGTTTGTCATTTATTGATTCCGTACGTTTCGCGCAGGGGTGCTCATCCATGGCGCTTGCCTGTGAATATACCAACAACCCTGATTTATCTGTTGAAAACGTTATTTCCTTACTGGAGAAATCCGCATGTCTGAATTAACACTGAATGCTGAATTACTGCAAATCTCACCAGAGGTACAGGACGCGCTTAAAAATAAAAAGCCGGTCGTCGCGCTCGAATCCACCATTATTTCTCATGGGATGCCTTTCCCACAAAATGCACAAACGGCAATTGAGGTCGAACAAACCATTCGTCAGCATGGCGCTGTTCCGGCAACTATTGCCATTATTGGCGGAATAATGAAAGTAGGCTTGAGTAAAGATGAAATTGAGTTATTGGGGCGCGAAGGGCACAGCGTCACAAAAGTCAGTCGCCGGGATTTACCGTTTGTCGTAGCAGCCAAAAAAAATGGTGCAACAACGGTTGCCTCCACCATGATTATTGCGGCGCTGGCCGGAATTAAAGTTTTTGCAACCGGGGGAATCGGTGGTGTTCATCGTGGTGCTGAACGCACGTTTGATATTTCTGCCGATCTTCAGGAGCTGGCACATACCAATGTCACGGTGGTGTGTGCGGGCGCGAAATCTATTCTCGATCTGGGGCTCACCACCGAATATTTAGAAACTTTTGGTGTCCCGCTAATTGGCTACCAGACAACCTCTCTTCCGGCATTTTTCTGTCGTACCAGTCCATTTGACGTGAGCATTCGTCTCGATACCGCAGAAGAGATTGCCCGCGCCATGCTCGTGAAGTGGCAGACGGGTCTGAACGGCGGACTGGTGGTGGCCAATCCGATTCCTGAATCGTTCGCTATGGCAGAAGGCAAAATTAACGCAGCCATCGATCAGGCGGTACGAGAAGCTGAAGAGCAGGGCATCGTGGGCAAAGAAAGCACGCCTTTCCTGCTGGCCCGGGTGGCCGATCTGACCGGTGGCGACAGCCTGAAGTCCAACATCCAACTGGTCTTCAACAACGCCGTGCTGGCCTGCGAGATAGCGAAAGCCTATCAACGTCTCGCCTGTTAAAGCCGTTCAGTCAGCATGCTGTCGACCACCAGGGGCAAACACAACTGAGGCCCGGCGACAACGCCGGGTTTACTGGCATGAAAGGAATTCGTTATGGATATCATGAGAAGTGTTGTGGGGATGGTAATTTTACTGGCAATTGCGTTCCTGTTGTCAGTCAATAAAAAGCGTATCAGCCTGCGTACCGTGGGGGCTGCGCTGGTTCTGCAGATCGCCATCGGTGGGATTATGCTCTATTTTCCTCCCGGTAAATGGCTTGTTGAGCAGGCCGCGCTGGGCGTACACAAAGTCATGTCCTACAGTGATGCAGGGAGCGCATTTATCTTTGGCTCGCTGGTAGGGCCGAAAATGGATGTTCTGTTTGATGGGGCGGGGTTCATCTTCGCGTTTCGTGTGTTACCTGCCATTATTTTTGTCACCGCCCTGATCAGCCTGCTCTATTACATCGGCGTGATGGGGCTGCTTATCCGGTTTCTTGGCGGTATTTTCCAGAAAGCACTGCACATCAGTAAGATCGAATCCTTTGTTGCCGTGACCACCATCTTTCTCGGGCAAAACGAGATCCCGGCAATTGTGAAGCCGTTTATTGAGCGTCTTAACCGCAATGAACTGTTCACCGCGATCTGTAGCGGCATGGCATCGATTGCTGGCTCGATGATGATTGGTTATGCCGGAATGGGCGTGCCGATTGATTATCTGCTCGCCGCATCGCTGATGGCCATTCCGGGTGGGATCCTGTTTGCGCGTATCCTCAGCCCGGCGACGGAAGCGTCAAACGTCTCTTTTGATAACCTGTCATTCACTGAAACCCCACCGAAAAGCATTATTGAAGCTGCCGCGAGCGGGGCGATGACCGGGCTAAAAATTGCTGCGGGTGTTGCAACGGTAGTGATGGCGTTTGTCGCTATCATTGCGCTGATCAACGGCATGATTGGCGGTATTGGTGGCTGGTTTGGTTACGAACACGCCACCCTTGAAGGGATTTTTGGTTATGTTCTGGCTCCGCTGGCCTGGATTATGGGGGTTGACTGGCATGAAGCAACGCTTGCCGGAAGCCTGATCGGTCAGAAGCTGGCAATCAATGAGTTTGTGGCCTACCTCAATTTCTCACCGTATCTGCAAACGGCAGGATCTCTGGATGTAAAAACCATCGCTATTATCTCTTTCGCCCTCTGCGGTTTCGCCAATTTTGGATCCATTGGCGTTGTCGTCGGCGCATTTTCCGCTATTGCGCCACAGCGGGCACCCGAAATAGCGCAGTTGGGAATGCGGGCCCTGGCAGCAGCCACGCTTTCCAATCTCATGAGCGCGACGATTGCGGGCTTCTTCATCAGTTTATAAAGAATGACCCAGGCATCATGCCTGGGTTGTATTGAGCAGATAGAGGGCGTTATTAGCTGAAAGGGCAGGATTATTGAGGCTGACGCTGGCGCGTGATAAGGCAGCACATGCCATCGCGAAATTCGCACCGTCACGAAAATCGCTCCCTTCCAGAAAACTATAGAGAAGGCCCGCCATAAAACCGTCATCCGCGCCAAAACCGTCCACGACAGGATGCGCAGGCGGGAAAAGACGAAATTGTTCGCCATTTTTCTGGCTACAAAAAACCGATTCATCCTTCATGTAAACATACACATGCTGAACCCCTTGCTGATGCAGATAATCCGCTGCGCGGGCCAGGTCAGCATCGGTAATGACGGGATTGCCCCAGAGGATCTCAAGTTCCTTTTGGGTCGGCTTCAGGGTATGGATCCGCGAATACCAGGTCTTAATTTTTTCCGCTTTGAATTCAGAAACGGTATCAATAAAGACCGGAATATCATCCGCGATGGTAAAGACCCATTCAATCGCTTCCGGGGTGAGGTTGCAATCGGCAAGTATCACCCCGGCGTGACGGAGCAGATCCCGCGAGTTGTCCAGCAGTTGCGGCGTCAGCTTTTGCAGAATCTGTATATCGTTTATCGCCAGCACCGTTTCATCCTGCTGGTTTGCGACGGAGAGGTAGGTTGACGTGTTATGTCCGTGTAAGCGGATACAGCTGGAGACATTTACCCCCGCCTGACGCGTTTGCTCCAGCAGTGTTTCGCCGTAAAAATCACTGCCTACCGCTGAAATTAAATGGACGTCTCTTCCCAGCAAGGCAAGATTATGCGCGATATTACGGCCCACGCCGCCAGCGGAACAGTGAATGCTGCCCGGATGAGAGGCAGATTGCGGATAGTGGATTTCCGCCGTGCCGCGAATATCCATATTGATGGCGCCGACCACCACGCAATACTCCCGTTCGGTGAGGATATATCCTTTACCTTTGATCATCCCCTTGCGCATCAGATCCATAATATGTGCCGCGACACGCGAACGGCTGATCTGCAAAATATCGGCGATTTCGTTTTGCTGAATAAGGGGATTACGCCGCAGGATCTTGAGTATCTGCTTCTCTCTTTCGTTCATTCTTACGCAACCACCTGTTCTGTCTGCTGTGCTTTCAGCCAGGCAATCTCTTCCGCCCAGATATCCGGGTTAATGGTTTCCAGCACCATGGGGATCCCATCGAAACGGGCATCCTGCATGATAAAGCGGAACGCATCATGGCCGATATTACCTTCGCCCAGGCTGTGGTGGCGGTCAACGCGGCTGCCAAAGGCGCTTTTCGCATCGTTCAGGTGCATACCGCGCAGATACTTAAAGCCTACAATGCGCCCGAACTCGTCGAAGGTGTTTTTCGTGGCCTCGGTGGTGCGCAGGTCATAACCGGCGGCAAAGGCGTGGCAGGTATCAATGCACACGCCCACGCGGGATTTATCTTCCACCCCGTCAATAATGGCCGCCAGATGTTCAAACTTAAAGCCGAGGTTGCTGCCCTGACCGGCGGTATTCTCAATCACCGCCGTCACGCCTTTAGTTTTATCCAGGGTGATGTTGATGGATTCGGCAATGCGCGCCAGACAGGCATCTTCATCGATCTGCATCAGATGGCTACCCGGATGGAAGTTCAGCAGCGTCAGCCCCAGCTGTTCGCAGCGCTGTACTTCATCGAGAAACGCTTCGCGGGACTTCTCCAGCGCGTCCTGTACCGGATGTCCGAGGTTGATCAGGTAGCTGTCATGGGGGAGGATCTGACCCGGCCCGTAGTGGTATTTCTCACAGGCGGCTTTGAAATCATCAATCACATCCGTGGTGAGCGGCGCGGCGCGCCACTGGCGCTGGTTTTTGGTGAACAGGGCGAAAGCGGTCGCCTCAATTTCGGCGGCGCGAATGGCAGCATTGGCAAGGCCACCTGCAGCGCTGACGTGCGCTCCAACATATTTCATAAAGGGACTCCTGTTAAACCCACCATCGAAAAGGGCAATAATAGCGGATCTAAAAGGGGTTTACGTTATTGAATATGCAGTCCGTTGATGATGAGACCTTTAATATATGGCGTTCGCTGGAAGGTCTGCCGGACAGTTTGGTACAGTAGCCATTCTTGATCGGGGGCAATGGCGTCTCTGGATGAGATCGTATCAAACGGCATGTAGAAAGCAGGAAGCAGTGTAAGCCGTTCGAGTTGTTTCTCGTATTCGATTTCAGGAATGGGGAGTTGGATATCCCTTTTTAGCCCTGGATCATCATAGAACGATATCCAGTCATCCAGCAGTGTTCTATCGCCCGTTATAGCCGTGTAATTAATAAGCGCTATTGAGTAGGCGTCACGCTCCGCACCGTAGCATCGTTCGTTGGCTTGCAGATGTAAATTCCAAAGTACCTTTCTTCTTACTTCAATGGGTTGTGACTGGAGCCAGAGATCAAACCATTCTGATGGGTTTATTTCACGCTTTTCAAACTGTCGGCAAAACCGAAGACGATGCTCAAGCACCGCTTTGGCTTGAAGTTGTGTCTGCATTGGCGTATCGCCTGACCCGGCGAAAGCCGGAAATTGCAAAATGATGATTAATGGCAGGAGAGTTTTATAGTGCATGATCCATGCACCTCCAGAACATACGGTCTTCACCAATAGAGGATGTTTGTGCGTCAATCACAATTTCTAGCAGTTTTCTTCGTTGTATATCCTGAATACTGCGAAAAGCTAACTGCAATTTTTCCCAGTCATAAGTTGCAATGTTGTAAGCACTGACGCTTGATCCTAACCCATGTAGTCACCACGCCCGGCAAAGATCTGAAACAGTGGAACGCCTGCCAGGAGTGTGGTCAGGATACTGGCTGATCTTGATATCTCTTCCATCTTTCGCAGGGCTTCAACTGTACGCTGGCTGGGTATAAAGCCCGTGATATCGCAAAATCCTCCCATCGCCATCCTCTTCCTTAAATTGACACAAAGACAAACAGTTCAGCAGAGATTATTCATCTCCACTGAGCTGTTGATGGCAATTAGGAATTTTTCAGATTTTATTAATGTTTTTGGAATCATTGCATTAACGCATCACGCTGTGCACCAGCAGGTTAATCGCGCCGCCACCGACAATCAGCCAGATGAAAAGCACCAGCGCCATCAGCAGCGGTTTCGCACCGGCTTTTTTCAGCGCACTGACGTGGGTGGTCACCCCCAGCGCCGCCATGGCCATCGCCAGCAGCACGGTATCCAGCGTCACCAGCATATCGACCACGGCTTTCGGCAGCAGGTGGAAGGAGTTGAAAATCGCCACCACGATAAACAGGATCGCAAACCACGGAATGGTGATTTTACTTTTCTCGCTGCCGCCCGCCGGAGCCAGCTGTTTAACCCGCGCGGCCAGGAAAATCAGGAACGGCGCGAGCATCATCACGCGCAGCATTTTTGCAATCACCGCCGCGTTTTCAGCTTCCGGATTAATCGCATGACCTGCTGCGACCACCTGAGCCACTTCGTGCATGGTTGAGCCAATATAGATGCCATAGGTTTCCGGGCTAAACCAGTGGGCCACCAGCGGATACATCGCCGGGTAGAGGAAAATCGCCACCGTACCGAAGATCACTACCGTCGCCACCGCCACGGTCACTTTGCTGGCTTCGGCCTTCACGACAGGTTCCGTTGCCAGTACCGCCGCAGCGCCGCAAATACTGCTGCCTGCGCCGATTAACCAGCTGGTCTGCTTATCCAGACCAAAGACTTTCTGGCCGATAAAGCAGGCCAGTAAAAAGGTACTGGTCAGGGTCAGGACATCGATGGCGATCCCGCTGACGCCAACGTCGGCAATCTGCGAAAAGGTGAGACGAAAGCCGTAGAGAATGATCCCGAGACGCAGCAGGTGCTGTTTGGCGAAGATCACGCCGCCGTCACAGGATTTCCAGATATGTGGGTAAACGGTGTTACCCACGACCATGCCGAGCAATATCGCCAGCGTTAAGGCGCTAAAACCTGCGCCGGCAACGGCGGGAATGCTTCCGCCCCATAACGCCACGCCGGTCACCGCGGCGCTGAGCGCAAGACCCGGCACGAAGTGCCACAATGTACGATGATGCTGTAAGGTGAGTTCTGACATAACCTTCTCCTTTGTCTGGCTAAAGGTTACGGCGCTCTGGCTTAAAAATAAAATTGATTATATACTTATAATCAATCTATATAAGTGGTAAGCAATCATGCACATTACATTGCGCCAGCTGGAAGTCTTTGCCGAAGTGCTGAAAAGCGGGTCGACGACGCAGGCATCGCAGATGCTGGCGCTCTCGCAATCAGCGGTCAGCGCAGCTCTGACCGACCTCGAAGGTCAGCTGGGCGTTCAGCTTTTCGACAGGGTAGGGAAGCGCCTGGTGGTCAACGAGCACGGGCGCCTTCTCTACCCGCGCGCGCTGGCCTTGCTGGAGCAGGCTATCGAAATCGAACAGCTGTTCCGCGAAGACAACGGCGCGATCCGCGTCTACGCCAGCAGCACCATCGGGAATTACATCCTGCCGGAAGTGATTGCCCGCTACCGTCGGGATTTTCCCACCCTGCCGCTGGAAATGAGCGTCGGTAATAGCCAGGACGTCATCAACGCGGTGATCGATTTCCGCGTGGATATCGGTCTCATCGAAGGTCCCTGCCATAACGTCGATATCATTGCCGAGCCCTGGCTGGAGGATGAGCTGGTGGTCTTTGCGTCCCCGGCCTCGTCTTTATTACAGGGCGAAGTGACGCTGGAGCGGCTGGCGCAGGCGCAGTGGATCCTGCGTGAGCAGGGCTCCGGCACGCGGGAAATTGTCGATTACCTGCTGCTGTCCCACCTGCCGCATTTCCAGCTGGGGATGGAGCTGGGGAATTCAGAGGCGATTAAGCACGCGGTACGTCATGGCCTTGGCATCAGCTGTCTTTCACGGCGGGTCATTGCTGAGCAGCTTGAGACGGGGTCGCTGGTGGAAATTGCCGTTCCGCTCCCGAAACTGGTGCGCACGCTGTGGCGCATTCACCATCGTCAGAAACACCTCTCCAGCTCGCTGCAGCGTTTTCTGCGCTATTGCGAAATCTAAACGCGTCCCTCACCCCAAAGGGGAGAGGGAAAAATTATGCTTTACTTATAATCCTGGCCGCGTCATGAAGCTCTCTTATAACTGAGTATTTCTGCCGGAAGGAATCCGGATCGTCTGCTACAATCGCGCCTCATTTATTAAATGGACAGCATTTTCATATGGTTTCAGAAATTAAAACCACAGAAGCGCCCACGCTCCGTCGTGAACTCAAGGCGCGTCACCTGACGATGATCGCCATTGGCGGTTCAATCGGTACAGGTCTTTTCGTTGCCTCTGGTGCAACGATTTCGGCAGCAGGCCCGGGTGGGGCGCTTTTCTCTTATATCCTGATTGGCCTGATGGTGTACTTCCTGATGACCAGTCTGGGCGAACTGGCCGCGTACATGCCGGTGTCAGGTTCGTTTTCGACCTACGGTCAAAAATACGTTGAAGAAGGTTTCGGCTTCGCGCTGGGCTGGAATTACTGGTACAACTGGGCGGTCACCATCGCCGTTGACCTCGTCGCTGCACAGTTGGTGATGAACTGGTGGTTCCCGGATACGCCGGGCTGGATCTGGAGCGCACTGTTCCTGACCGTCATCTTCCTGCTGAACTACATCTCCGTGCGCGGTTTCGGCGAAGCAGAATACTGGTTCTCTTTGATCAAAGTGGCAACCGTCATCATCTTTATCGTCGTCGGTGTGGCGATGATCGTTGGTATTTTCAAAGGTGCTGAACCTGCGGGCTGGAGCAACTGGACAACAGGCGATGCGCCGTTTGCCGGTGGTCTTTCGGCAATGATTGGCGTGGCAATGATTGTCGGCTTCTCCTTCCAGGGGACTGAACTGATTGGTATCGCTGCCGGTGAGTCAGAGAACCCGGAAAAAAATATTCCGCGTGCGGTTCGTCAGGTCTTCTGGCGTATCCTGCTGTTCTACGTGTTCGCGATCCTGATTATCAGCCTGATCATTCCATACACCGATCCAAGCCTGCTGCGCAATGACGTCAAAGACATTAGCGTCAGCCCGTTCACGCTGGTCTTCCAGCACGCCGGTCTGCTGTCTGCGGCGGCAGTGATGAACGCCGTGATCCTGACCGCCGTGCTTTCTGCCGGTAACTCCGGGATGTACGCGTCCACCCGTATGCTCTACACCCTGGCCTGCGACGGTAAAGCCCCGCGTATCTTTGCGAAACTGTCCCGCGGCGGTGTTCCACGTAACGCGCTGTACGCAACAACGGTAATCGCCGGTCTGTGCTTCCTGACCTCCATGTTTGGCAACCAGACGGTATACCTGTGGCTGCTGAACACCTCGGGGATGACGGGCTTTATCGCCTGGCTGGGGATTGCCATTAGCCACTACCGTTTCCGCCGTGGCTATGTCAAACAGGGCTATGACATTAACTCGCTGCCGTATCGTTCCGGCTTCTTCCCGCTGGGTCCTATTTTCGCCTTCATTCTGTGTCTGATTATTACGCTGGGACAGAACTATGAAGCGTTCCTGGCGGATACCATTGACTGGGGCGCCGTCACGGCAACCTACATTGGTATTCCGCTGTTCCTCGTCATCTGGTTTGGTTACAAACTGACGAAAGGAACACACTTCGTTCGCTACAGTGAAATGGAATTCCCGGAACGATTTAAACAATAACCGCACTCCCTCTCTTTTAACCCGCTCATTCGAGCGGGTTTTTTTATCCCTGCAGGCTGAAACAAAGATATATTTTTTAACAATTCAATTGATAATAATTATCGTTTGCTTTATCGTTATCAAAAATAAGCGTGTCACCGACCCACCACAGATGTGGGCGGCAAGGAAGACGCTGTGAGTGATGATTTGATGTAGTTGTATTTACCTCATGGAGATATGGAATGTTTAGGTTGAATCCCTTCGTCAGGGGAGGACTTTGTGCGTCCGCAATGTCCCTGGCACTGCCTGTTATCGCAGCAGAATCCGGCGACACAATGGTTGTTACGGCCTCCGCGACCGAGCAAAACCTGAAAGATGCGCCAGCCAGCATCAGCGTGATTACGCAGGAAGATTTGCAGCGCAAACCCGTTAAGAACCTGAAAGATGTGTTACGGGATGTGCCGGGCGTACAACTCACGAGCGAAGGGGACAACCGTAAAGGGGTAAGTATTCGCGGTCTGGACAGCAGCTATACGCTGATCCTGGTCGACGGCAAGCGCGTTAACTCCCGCAACGCGGTGTTCCGCCATAATGATTTCGACCTCAGCTGGGTGCCGGTTGACGCCATCGAACGAATCGAAGTGGTGCGCGGGCCGATGTCCTCGCTTTATGGCTCCGACGCGCTGGGCGGCGTGGTGAACATTATCACCAAAAAAATCGGTCAGAAGTGGACGGGCACCCTGAGCGCCGATTCCACGATTCAGGAACATCGCGACCGTGGAGACACCTACAACGGTCAGTTTTACACCAGCGGTCCGCTGGTGGACGGTCTGCTGGGGCTGAAAGCCTACGGTAGCCTTGCGAAGCGTGAGAAAGACGGCCAGCAGAAATCTTCTACCACGGCGAGCGGTGAAACGCCGCGCATCGAAGGCTTCACGAGCCGCGATGCTAATGTCGAATTCGCCTGGACGCCGTCTGAAAATCACGACTTTACGGCGGGCTATGGTTTCGACCGTCAGGATCGCGACTCGGATTCCTTGGACAAAAACCGCCTTGAGCGTCAGAACTACTCCCTCAGTCACAACGGTCGCTGGGGCATCGGCAACAGTGAGCTGAAGGTATACGGCGAGAAGGTTGACAACAAAAACCCGGGCAACAGTAATCCTATCACCTCCGAGAGCAACGCAGTGGACGGGAAATACGTGCTGCCGCTGGGCGAAATCAATCAGTTCCTGACCTTCGGCGGTGAATGGCGTCACGATAAGCTGAAAGATCCGGTCAACCTGACTGGCGGTTCCAGCAGCAGTACCTCGACAAGCCAGTATGCTCTGTTCCTGGAGGATGAGTGGCGTATCTTTGAACCTCTGGCGCTGACCACCGGTATCCGTATGGATGATCATGACACCTATGGCGATCACTGGAGTCCGCGGGCGTATCTGGTGTATAACGCGACCGATACCGTAACGGTGAAAGGGGGCTGGGCTACCGCGTTTAAAGCGCCGTCACTGCTGCAGCTGAGCCCGGACTGGGTCAGCGGCTCATGCCGTGGTGCCTGTGAGATTGTCGGTAACCCGGACCTGAAACCGGAAACCAGCGAGAGCTTCGAATTCGGTCTCTACTACAGCGGGGAAGAGGGCTGGTTAGAGGGCGTACAGGCCAGCATTACCACCTTCCAGAATAATGTGGATGACCGTATCAGCATTAGCCGTACGGCCAATGTGAAGCAGGCCCAGAGCTACCCTAACTATGTTGGCCTGAATGCGGACGGTGAACCGATTTTCCGCTATTACAACGTTAACAAGGCGCGTATCCGCGGGGTGGAGACGGAGCTGAAATTCCCGCTGGCGGAAGAGTGGAAAGTGACGCTGAATTACACCTATAACGATGGTCGTGATATCAGTAACGGCGGCAACAAACCGCTGTCCGATCTGCCATTCCACACGGCCAACGGTACCGTTGACTGGCAGGCGACCCAGGACTGGTCGTTCTACGTTCAGGGCAACTACACCGGCGAGAAACGCGCGTTGACCAGCAGTGCCCCTACGCCGGGTGGCTATGTCATCTGGAATACCGGTGCGGCGTGGCAGGCAACGAAAAGCGTTAAGCTGCGCGCGGGCGTGCAGAACCTGCTGGATAAAGACCTGAGCCGTGACGATTACAGCTATACAGAAGATGGCCGTCGTTACTTCGTGGGTGTGGATTACAGGTTCTGACCCAGTCAGGTGCCGGGTGGCGGCTGCGCCTTACCGGGCCTACAAAAAAGCACAAGCTTGTAGGCCCGGTAAGCGAAGCGTCACCGGGCAAAAAAGGCCGCACTTACCCGAACAAATGCTCCGCATGGAAGCGGAGATGATCCTCAATAAAGGATGCGATGAAGTAATAGCTGTGATCGTATCCCGGTTGAATACGCAGCGTCAGCGGCCAGTCTTTCTGGCGTGCCGCTTCTGCCAGCACCGCGGGCTGTAGCTGCCCGGCAAGGAACTGATCCGCATCTCCCTGATCGATAAGGATAGGAAGGGCATCTTCCGGTTTGCTGTTCAGCATCAGCGCACAGCTGTCCCATGCCAGCCATTTTTCCGCATCGTCACCCAGATAGTGGGTAAAGGCTTTTTGCCCCCATGGCACCTGGGTGGGGTTCACGATAGGCGCAAATGCCGACACGCTCACGTATTTTCCCGGGTTTTTCAGCGCCATGATCAGCGCCCCGTGACCGCCCATCGAGTGGCCGCTGATCGCGCAGCGCTGGCTGACCGCAAACTGAGACTGCACGAGGGCAGGAAGTTCATCGCGAATGTAATCATACATACGGTAGTGGCGCGCCCAGGGCAGTTCGGTGGCATTCAGATAAAAGCCGGCGCCTTTGCCCAGGTCGTATCCCGTATCGTCGGCCACATCATCGCCACGTGGGCTGGTGTCCGGCATGACCAGCGCAATACCCAGTTCGGCAGCAATACGCTGCGCGCCCGCTTTGGTGGTGAAGTTTTCGTCGTTGCAGGTCAGGCCGGAAAGCCAGAACAGAACCGGCGGGTTTTCCGTCGGGGGCAGGAAAATGCTGAACGTCATCGCACAGTTCAGAACGGTGGAGTCGTGCCGCCAGCGCTGCTGTCGACCTTCAAAACAACGGTGCTCTTCGAGCAGTTCCATGCTGGGCTCCTTAATGAGAATGTGCAGTCATAAAACCCATAATACAGCGTTTTCATTAACCTGTGAGCAACTTTCACTTTCGTCAGACGACGAGATGCTGCATCATAAATTTACTTTTCTTTAACATTTGGAGCGTTCATGGCGCTGCGTATTGCGCTCAGTGGGTTCGTCGTTCTGGTGGTGGCAATGGGAATCGGGCGCTTTGCCTTTACGCCTCAGGTGCCGCTGATGATAGCTGCCGGGCAGCTTACGCTGACCAGCGCGGGTCTGGTGGCGGCGATGAACTATCTGGGCTATCTGGTGGGCGCGTGGGATGCGATGCGCGCCCACCGCTTTGTTGAAATGCGTCTCTGGCTTGGCATCGCGGGGGCGGTGGCGTTGACGCTGCTCTCCGCCGCGGCGGATAACGCCGTTGTACACGGCCTGCTGCGCTTTGTGATTGGCTGTATGAGCGGCTGGTCTATGGTGCTGATTGCTGCCTGGACCAACGAACGCCTGGGCCAGCTTGGCAAACCTGGCCTGAGCGCCGCCGTTTTTGCTGGACCCGGAGCAGGCATTGCCCTGAGCGGGCTGCTCGCCGTCTATATTCAGGCGAAATCCCTTTCGGCTGGTGCGGCATGGCAAATTTACGGCGTGCTGGCGCTGGTGCTGATTGCGCTGGTGGCGCGCTACCTGCCGCGAGCCGGACAACTTCATCGACCCGGCACCGCACCGGAGCCGCTGGTGCTGACGGCAGATTTAAAACGCCTGGTCTGGAGCTACAGCCTGGCCGGGTTTGGGTACATTCTGCCGGCGACCTTTTTATCGCAAATGGCGGCCGTACGTTTTCCCGGCAGCCTGTTTGCCCAGTTTGTCTGGCCGATTTTTGGTCTCGCCGCCGTGGTGGGCATTGCGCTCAGCATTCTGTTACGTCACACCTCAACGGCTAACCGCCGGCTGGCTATCGTGCTGTGGCTCCAGGGGGCCGGCGTGCTGGCGGCCTGGCTGCTGCCCGGAATTGGCGGATTGCTGACGGGCGGGCTACTGGTGGGCGGCGGGTTCCTCTGCGCCGTTCAGCTCTCGCTGCTGTACGGCCGCGAACTGGCTCCGGAGCACACGCGGTATATGGCCGGTTTGCTCACGACCGGGTATGCCATAGGCCAGCTGGTAGGGCCGGTAACCTCAGCGTTATCGACCTGGCTTACCCACCGGCTGGAGCCTGCGCTGGGCCTGGCGGGCGTTGCGCTGTTCGTCGGCGGTGCCCTGGTGTGGAATCGTCACGCTGAAAGGCAACAGCAATTGCAATAATTATCGTCGTGAATACTGGATTATGTGCGCGGCCTCACGCACAATGAGCGCATACTTTTGCCACAACGAGGGCAAAAGACGCCACACCTGCAGGAGAACAAAATGTCATCACTCAGTAAAGAAGCTGCCCTGGTCCATGAAGCCCTGGTTGCGCGCGGTCTTGAAACGCCACTGCGTCCGCCCGTTCAGGATATGGACAATGAAACCCGCAAGCGTCTGATTGCCGGTCATATGACCGATATCATGGAGCTGCTGAATCTCGATCTGAGTGACGACAGTCTGATGGAGACGCCGCACCGCATCGCGAAAATGTACGTCGACGAAATTTTCTCTGGCCTGGATTACGCCAACTTCCCGAAAATTACCGTCATCGAAAATAAGATGAAAGTGGATGAGATGGTGACGGTGCGTGATATCACGCTGACCAGCACCTGCGAACACCATTTCGTCACTATCGACGGTAAAGCGACCGTGGCGTATATCCCTAAAGATACGGTGATTGGCCTGTCGAAGATCAACCGCATCGTGCAGTTCTTTGCGCAGCGTCCACAGGTGCAGGAGCGTCTGACGCAGCAGATCCTGACCGCGCTGCAAACGTTGCTCGGCACCAATAACGTGGCCGTCTCAATCGACGCGGTTCACTACTGCGTGAAAGCGCGCGGCGTGCGTGATGCCACCAGTGCGACCACCACTACCTCGCTGGGTGGGCTGTTTAAATCGAGCCAGAATACCCGCCAGGAGTTCCTGCGCGCCGTTCGTCACCACAACTAAGTCTTACAGGGCAGGGACCATGGAGCGAAACGTCACGCTCGATTTTGTTCGCGGCGTCGCCATTCTCGGTATCCTGCTGCTCAATATCAGCGCCTTCGGTCTGCCGAAGGCGGCCTATCTTAACCCTGCGTGGTATGGCGACATCACGCGCAGTGATGCCTGGACGTGGGCGATCCTCGATCTCTTCGCGCAGGTCAAATTTCTCACGCTCTTTGCCCTGCTGTTTGGCGCAGGCCTGCAGCTCCTCCTCAGACGCGGCACGCGCTGGATCCAGTCGCGTCTGACGCTGCTGGTTATTCTCGGGTTTATCCACGGGCTGTTCTTCTGGGATGGCGATATTCTCCTCGCGTATGGCTTAGTCGGGCTCATCTGCTGGCGTCTCATACGCGATGCGCACAGCGTAAAAAGCCTTTTTAACACCGGCGTAATGCTCTATGTCATGGGGCTGGCAGTGCTGCTGCTGTTGGGGATGATCTCGGGCGAGGCGACAAACCGTTCCTGGATCCCGGATGCCGCAAACCTGCAGTACGAGCAATACTGGAAGCTGAAGGGCGGTACGGAAGCAATAAGCAACCGTGCGGATATGCTGGGCGATAGCCTCCTTGCGCTGGGCGCGCAATACGGCTGGCAGCTGGCGGGAATGATGCTGATGGGCGCGTCACTGATGCGCACCGGCTGGCTGAAAGGCGAATTCAGCCTGCGCCACTATCGCCGCACCGGCATCGGGCTGGTGCTGCTCGGCGTGCTGATTAACCTTCCGGCGGTGATGGCGCAGTGGCACCTTCACTGGGATTACCGCTGGTGCGCTTTCCTGCTCCAGGTGCCGCGTGAGCTGAGCGCACCGTTCCAGACCATCGGCTATGCGGCGCTGATCTATGGCTTCTGGCCGACGTTTTCTCGCCTGTGGATGGTCAGCGCTATCGCCTGCGTGGGGCGCATGGCGTTAAGCAATTACCTCCTGCAAACGCTTATCTGCACCACGCTTTTCTATCGCTTTGGTCTGTTTATGAAATTCGACCGCCTCGAACTGCTGGCGTTTGTTATCCCGGTCTGGGCGGTAAACCTGGCGTTTTCTGTTCTCTGGCTACGCTATTTCCGCCAGGGGCCGCTGGAGTGGGTATGGCGTCAGTTAACCGCACGTGCTTCAGGGATATCATTGAAAAATACATCCAGATAACGATCTGGATCACAATCATTAACAAAACGGATGTAAGCGTTTTCATGAGTGTGAGCTTCTTCACGTAGTCCCCTTTCTCTCACTGCCAAAATAGCCACCTTGCTAAACACAGGGGGTGTCTGTGAGTTGCTGCAATCCTTTGAAGGATGGTGAATATGATCACCATTCGTGACGTCGCCCGTCAGGCGGGCGTTTCTGTGGCTACCGTCTCGCGTGTCCTGAACAACAGCGCGCTGGTCAGCCCTGAAACCCGTGAAACCGTAATGAAAGCCGTGACTCAGCTTGGGTACCGGCCAAATGCCAATGCCCAGGCGCTTGCGACGCAGGTCAGCGACACCATCGGCGTGGTGGTAATGGATGTATCGGACGCCTTTTTTGGTGCGCTGGTGAAAGCGGTCGATGTGGTCGCCCAGCAGCATCAGAAATATGTCCTGATCGGCAATAGCTATCATGAGGCGGAAAAAGAGCGCTATGCCATCGAAGTGTTGATCCGTCAGCGCTGTAACGCCCTGATTGTCCACTCTAAAGCCCTGAGCGACGAAGAGTTAATCGGGTTTATGGATCAGATCCCAGGCATGGTGCTGATCAACCGCATCGTTCCGGGCTATGCCCACCGCTGCGTCGGGCTGGATAACGTCAGCGGCGCGATGATGGCCACCAAAATGCTCATCAACAACGGCCATCAGCGGATCGGTTATCTTGCCTCCAGCCACCAGATTGAAGATGACGAACTGCGGCGCGAGGGGTGGCAGAATGCCCTGAAAGAGCACGGCATTACCCCCTCCGAGAGCTGGGTGGGAACCGGTACGCCGGATATGCAGGGCGGTGAGGCGGCAATGGTTGAGCTGCTGGGCCGCAATCTCCAGCTTTCAGCGGTGTTTGCCTATAACGACAGCATGGCGGCCGGGGCCCTGACGGCGCTGAAAGATAACGGTATTGCGGTGCCACAGCATTTATCACTCATTGGTTTTGACGATATCCCGATTGCCCGTTACACCGACCCGCAGCTGACAACGGTGCGTTACCCGATAGCCTCTATGGCGAAACTGGCGACTGAACTGGCGTTACAGGGGGCGGCAGGGCTGCTGGATCCGGGGGCAACACATTGTTTCATGCCGACTTTAGTACGTCGTCACTCCGTTGCGGCCCGGCAAATTGTGGTTCCGATCACTAACTGATTACATGGGGTGATGTAACCGTTTTCAATCTGTGAGTAAATTCACAGTATCTTAACAAGGCGCTGACTATGATGTCAGCGTTTTAGGGGCTGAAACGCTATGTAACAGTGATTATTCACTTTCACTATAGCCAACGTGCCGCAAACAACGAATAAAACGCATTTCTGGAGCGTTACCGAACACGGAAGATAGAAATTTTATAAGTGAACTTCGGCTGTCAGTAACGTTTTATTAACACCTGCCCGCCGATCGTTATTCACAAGAACTACCCTGCATAAAAAAAACCGGAGATACCATGAATAAGAAGGTGTTGACTCTGTCTGCTGTAATGGCAAGCATGCTTTTTGGTGCAGCAGCGCACGCTGCGGATACCCGTATTGGTGTGACCATCTATAAATACGACGACAACTTCATGTCTGTTGTGCGTAAAGCAATTGAGAAAGATGCTAAAGCAGCGCCAGACGTTCAGCTGCTGATGAATGACTCCCAGAACGACCAGTCCAAACAGAACGACCAGATCGACGTTCTGCTGGCGAAAGGCGTGAAAGCCCTGGCTATCAACCTGGTTGACCCGGCGGCAGCAGGCACGGTGATTGAAAAAGCGCGCGGCCAGAACGTGCCGATCGTCTTCTTCAACAAAGAACCTTCCCGTAAAGCGCTGGACAGCTACGACAAAGCGTATTACGTCGGTACCGACTCCAAAGAGTCCGGCATTATTCAGGGCGATCTGATCGCGAAACACTGGGCGGCAAACCCGAACTGGGACCTGAACAAAGACGGTCAGATTCAGTTCGTGCTGCTGAAAGGCGAACCCGGCCATCCGGATGCTGAAGCGCGTACCACCTACGTTATCAAAGAGCTGAACGACAAAGGTCTGAAAACCCAGCAGCTGGCGTTAGATACCGCGATGTGGGACACCGCTCAGGCGAAAGATAAGATGGACGCGTGGCTGTCCGGCCCTAACGCTAACAAAATTGAAGTGGTTATCGCCAACAACGATGCGATGGCAATGGGCGCGGTAGAAGCGCTGAAAGCCCACAATAAATCCTCCATCCCGGTATTCGGCGTGGATGCGCTGCCAGAAGCGCTGGCGCTGGTTAAATCCGGTGCGATGGCCGGTACCGTGCTGAACGATGCCAACAACCAGGCGAAAGCGACCTTCGATCTGGCGAAAAATCTGGCCGATGGCAAAGGCGCGGCAGATGGCACCAACTGGAAGATTGACAATAAAATCGTTCGCGTACCTTACGTGGGCGTAGACCAGTCCAACCTGGCTGAGTTTATCGGTAAATAAGAGCATTAAATTGTCTTCACTGGGCGCAATTCGTTGCGCCCTTTTATAACGCGATATGCGAGGCCAACAAGGTATAATTATGGTCAGCACAACTACTCCGTCATCCGGTGAATACCTGTTGGAAATGAACGGCATCAACAAGTCATTTCCCGGCGTTAAGGCACTCGATAACGTTAATTTAAAAGTTCGTCCTCACTCTATTCATGCTTTAATGGGGGAGAACGGTGCGGGTAAATCAACATTATTAAAATGCCTTTTTGGGATCTATCAAAAAGATTCTGGCAGCATTCTTTTTCAGGGGAAAGAGATCGATTTCCATTCAGCGAAAGAAGCACTGGAAAACGGTATCTCGATGGTTCACCAGGAATTAAACCTGGTACTGCAGCGTTCAGTTATGGATAACATGTGGTTGGGGCGTTATCCCACCAAAGGTGTTTTTGTCGATCAGGACAAAATGTATCGGGACACCAAAGCGATTTTCGATGAGCTGGATATTGATATCGATCCGCGCGCCCGCGTGGGAACATTATCCGTATCCCAGATGCAGATGATCGAAATTGCTAAAGCCTTCTCCTATGATGCGAAAATCGTCATCATGGACGAACCGACATCGTCACTGACGGAAAAAGAGGTTAATCACCTTTTTACCATTATCCGTAAGCTTAAAGACCGCGGCTGCGGCATTGTGTATATCTCCCACAAAATGGAAGAGATCTTCCAGCTGTGTGATGAGATAACCATTCTGCGCGACGGTCAGTGGATTGCCACGCAGCCGCTCGAAGGGCTGGACATGGACAAGATCATCGCCATGATGGTGGGCCGTTCCCTGAACCAGCGCTTCCCGGATAAAGAAAACAAACCGGGTGAAGTGATCCTCGAAGTCCGCAACCTGACTTCGCTGCGTCAGCCCTCTATCCGCGATGTCTCCTTCGACCTGCACAAGGGTGAAATCCTGGGCATTGCCGGTCTGGTGGGGGCAAAGCGTACCGACATCGTGGAAACCCTGTTTGGCATTCGTGAGAAAGCCGAAGGCACGATTACGCTGCACGGCAAAAAGATTAACAACCACAACGCCAACGAAGCCATTAATAATGGTTTTGCGCTGGTAACGGAAGAGCGTCGTTCGACCGGTATTTATGCGTATCTGGATATTAACTTTAACTCGTTAATTTCTAATATTCGCAATTATAAAAACAAAGTCGGGCTGCTGGATAACTCCCGCATGAAGAGCGATACCCAATGGGTTATTGACTCCATGCGCGTGAAAACGCCAGGGCACCGCACTCAGATCGGTTCGCTTTCGGGCGGTAACCAGCAGAAAGTCATTATCGGCCGCTGGTTATTAACCCAGCCAGAGATTCTGATGCTGGATGAGCCTACCCGCGGTATTGACGTCGGCGCGAAGTTTGAAATTTATCAACTGATTGCCGAGCTGGCGAAAAAGAATAA
Source organism: Enterobacter sp. BIDMC92 (assembly GCF_001030225.1). Taxonomy (NCBI): domain Bacteria; kingdom Pseudomonadati; phylum Pseudomonadota; class Gammaproteobacteria; order Enterobacterales; family Enterobacteriaceae; genus Enterobacter; species Enterobacter sp. BIDMC92. The sequence goes on along the minus strand of NZ_KQ087598.1, from coordinate 3,236,617 downwards.
AGGGATCATTATTATTTCTTCCGAAATGCCGGAATTGTTAGGGATCACAGATCGTATTCTGGTTATGAGCAATGGTCTCGTTGCCGGTATTGTTGACACCAAAACGACAACGCAAAACGAAATTTTGCGTCTTGCGTCTTTGCACCTTTAAGATCAGGGGCTCCTCATGAGTGCGTTAAATAAAAAAAGTTTTCTCACTTACCTGAAAGAAGGCGGTATTTACGTTGTTCTTTTAGTACTGCTGGCCATCATCATTTTCCAGGACCCTACGTTCTTAAGCCTGTTGAACCTGAGTAACATTCTGACCCAGTCCTCCGTGCGAATTATCATTGCGCTGGGCGTAGCGGGCCTGATCGTCACCCAGGGGACAGACCTTTCTGCCGGTCGCCAGGTCGGCCTGGCGGCGGTTATCGCGGCAACCCTGCTGCAGTCGATGGAAAACGCCAACAAGGTCTTCCCGGAAATGGCCACCATGCCCATTTTCGTGGTGATCCTGATTGTCTGCGCCATTGGTGCGGTGATTGGTCTGATCAACGGTATTATCATCGCCTACCTGAACGTGACGCCATTTATCACCACGCTGGGTACGATGATCATCGTTTACGGTATCAACTCCCTGTACTACGACTTTGTCGGTGCGTCTCCTATCTCGGGCTTTGACAGCGGCTTCTCAAGCTTTACGCAAGGGTTTATCGCGCTCGGCAGCTTCCGCCTGTCGTATATCACCTTCTATGCCCTGATTGCGGTGGCCTTCGTCTGGATCCTGTGGAACAAAACGCGCTTTGGTAAAAACATCTTCGCTATCGGGGGTAACCCGGAAGCGGCGAAAGTCTCCGGCGTCAACGTTGCCCTGAACCTGCTCATCATCTATGCCCTGTCCGGGGTGTTCTACGCCTTCGGCGGGATGCTGGAAGCGGGCCGTATCGGCTCTGCAACCAACAACCTTGGCTTCATGTATGAGCTGGATGCGATCGCAGCCTGCGTGGTGGGCGGCGTCTCCTTCAGCGGTGGTGTGGGTACCGTACTCGGCGTGGTGACCGGTGTGATCATCTTCACCGTCATCAACTACGGGCTGACCTATATCGGCGTAAACCCGTACTGGCAGTACATCATCAAGGGCGCCATCATCATCTTCGCGGTCGCGCTGGATTCACTGAAATACGCGCGTAAGAAGTAAGCCTCACTCGTCTCCTCCGGCCCGCTCAACGAGCGGGCTTTTTTATGCCCTACGCCAGATTTGACTCCTCCCGGGTCACAATGCGCTCAAACCAGTCGAGTTCTGAGAGCTTGCAGGCAACCCACTGTTCAGAAAAGGCCTCACCCAGGCTGTCGGTGAGATACTGACAGCGGGCGAAGGTCTCAATCGCTTCCTGCTGAAACAGCGGCAGGTCGGGTTGGTCCTGCTGCGGTTCAGCCAACGCCTCCTCGTCGATATTTTCCAGCCCGTACAGCATGCCGGTCAGGAGGGTTGCAACCACCAGATAGGGATTGGCATCAGCCCCGGCCAGACGGTACTCAATGCGACGGTTGCTGTCATCCGAGCAGGGGATCCGCAGGGCGGCGGTACGGGTGTTATAACCCCAGGAGTGAAAGAGGGGTTCCGTCAGGTTTTTACGCAAACGACGAAACGCGTTGACGCCCGGGGCAAGAATGGCGACGGAGGCGGGCATCAGCGCCAGCTGGCCCGCTATACATAAACGCATCATGCTGTTAAGCGCATTCACCGGTGAGGCAAAGAGGTTGTTACCGCGGCTGTCGTTGAGGCTGAAGTGGACGTGAAAACCGCTGCCCGAGAGCTGGCTGAAAGGCTTGGCCATAAAGTTGGCCTGCAGGCCGTGTTTTTCCGCCACGTATCGGGCCAGGCGGCGCAGCGCCAGCACGTTATCACAGACCTCAACAACGTGATGGCTATGCTTCAGGTTTAATTCGTACTGACCGGGCTCGGCTTCCGCCACGATCCCGGTGAGCGGAATGCGCTGAAGGTGTGCCAGCTGTTCCAGTTCGTCAAACAGCGCCGCGTGCGCGCTCGGGGTATCCATATGAAAGCAGCCCGGATTTTGCGAATCCTGTCGCCCCTGTTCCGTCAGGTAGAACTCGATTTCCGGGGCAATAACCGGGAAGAGCCCATGCTGGTGGAAGCGGGAAAGTACAGTCTGCAGGATCACACGCGGCTCAAGCGGGCAGGGTTTCTCGTCGCTGTCTTTCATCGTCAGCAGGATCTGCGCGTTGTGCTGTGGATCGTGTGGACAGGGACGCAGGGAGCCGGCGACGGGGACGCAAAGGCGGTCGGGTTCATCAGGCAGCGAAGCGGCGATTTGTCCTTTCTGGTCCATCGAATAGACGGAGAGCGGAAAATAACAGCCGTTTTCCAGCGTCAGCATGCTCTCTACCGAGAGGCGTTTGCCGCGCATCGTGCCGTTGATATCATTCAGATAAACGTCAACGTGCTTCGTCTGCGGGTAGCGTTCCAGGTAATCGGCCACTTCCACGGCAATGTTGTGCTGCAGGGCATCAATTTTTTCATCAAGCCAGAGACCGGAATTCAGTGCGCCGGGGAGTGATAAACCGGGAAAGTTAAAATACGGGCGGAGACTTTTCAGGAAAAACGCATTCATTATCGAGTTCATAGTCATTCTTCAATGAAGCCGTAGCGGCAGTGAACTCAGCGTAAAAGAGCCGGCGTAAAGGCGGGATAAAAAGCGTCACGCCCGTCGTAAAGAAAGTATAAAGGCGGGCTATTTTTTCTCTTTTTTCTGCATATCGAGCAGTTGCTCTGGCGTCACCGCCGGGTAACCCTGAGCGTCTTCAGGCACTTCATGCATCGCCGGAATCGGCACCAGCGGGCCTAAGAAGCGCGGTTCGCGTTTGAAAATATAGAGATCTGCCAGGGCGCCAAAGCGGGCGCCAAATTCGCGAACGCGCACGCTCAGCATATCTTTTGGCGATGGCACCGCGTAGCACTGCGCCTGAATACCCATATGCAGGGCGATAAACAGCGCGCGCTCGCAGTGGAAGCGCTGGGTGATGATGATGAAGTCGTTGGTGTCGAAGACTTTACGCGTGCGCACGATGGAGTCGAGGGTGCGGAAACCGGCGTAGTCGAGGACGATATCAGCAGGGTCCACGCCCGCGGCAATCAAATCCTTACGCATCGTCACCGGTTCGTTATAGCTTTGCAGGGCGTTATCCCCGCTTAACAGCAGGTAGTTCACTTTGCCGCTGTTGTAGGCGTTCAGCGCGCCCTGGATGCGGTAACGGTAATACTGGTTGATGACGCCGGTGCGGTAATACTTGGCGGTGCCGAGCACCACGCCCACCTGACGGTAAGGCAGGTCCTGCAGGTCATCAAAGATGTAGGGGGCGGTTTTCCAGCTCATCCAGCGGTCGAGACCGAGCACGATCAACAGCAGTATGCCGACCAGGACAGACAGGCTGTAAAACACGCGCTTTAACATGCAGATGGCTCGTACCGAAGATGAAATTTAACTCAGGCTACTTTACCCGCCTGGTTAGCGCAAGAAACAGCGACTCAACTGAGGGGTTTTTCAGCAAACTGGCGGGCATTTCTGCCCGCCGGAAGGAATCAGGCAAGCAGTACGCGGTCAATCGTCGTACAGCCCAGCGCCTTGAGCGTCGCGGCGGTGGCGTCCCACTGGATCAGCGGCGCATCGGCTCTCTCTGCCAGAATGGCGCGCTGAATGTCAGGATAGTCATAGCCGTTCAGGCTCAGCAGGTTGAGGGCACCCTGCAGTGGCGGCAGCGTTGGGTTAAACGCCGCGTTCTCCGCATAGCTGCCGCTAAAGATGCGCCCATCGCGGCACTGTAGCGCCACCCCGCTCGGGGACTTGCTGTACGGGGTATGGCTCTTGTTGGCAGCGCGAATGGCCGCCTGGGACAGGTCATCGCCGGACAGGGCGAAACCGTGGTCCTGCTCGTCCATCAATAGCGTTTTGATCTCCAGATCTTTCGGGCCAAACGCGTCTGGCAGGTAATCCGCCAGCGTGTGTGGCGCGCGACCCGGCAGGTTGATGCGCAGCTGCAGACCGCTGTTCAGCTCGTTCATGAACTGACGGCAGTGACCGCAAGGGGTGTAGTTCACGGTAATGGCGCTCAGCGCTTTTTCACCGCGCAGCCAGGCGTGGCTGATGGCGCTCTGCTCGGCGTGAACGGTTTGCTGCATGGTTGCGCCCAGGAACTCCATATTGCCGCCGAAGTACCAGGTACCGCTGACCCCGCGTGCAATGGCGCCGACGTTGAAGTGGGAAAGATCGGCCCGCGCGCAGGCGGCGGCCAGGGGCAGCAGTGCGAAAGCCAGCGCGTCTTCGTCCAGTCCCGTTGCCTGTTTCAGCATCGTGACCTGCTCCGCCATCAACAGGGCGGGGAAGTGTGCATCTGCCAGAACGGGAGCCAGGGCTGACTGCAAATTCTCTGCAAGCTGGGCGAAAGCAGCTTGAAAACGTGGGTGCATGGCGTTTGCCTCATAAAGGTTAATGGATCGGTAGTTTACGGAGCCGCCAGGGCTTTATATGTGATCCACTTCTCATTATGTATGCAACTTATGAAATCAAAATGAAATTTGCGCGACGCATCGCAAATTTTAGCCCATCACCGCCAGAATCAGCGGGAAAATGAATGGGGCCAGCAGGGAGGTGATAATCCCGCAGATTACCAGCGCCAGAGAGCTAAACGCCCCTTCCTGATAATCCAGCTCTGCGCAGCGGGCGGTGCCCAGCGCATGCGAGGCGGTACCCATCGACAGTCCCCGGGCGGCCTTCGTATGGATACGCATGGCGTTAAGCAGGGTATGACCAAATACCGCGCCAAGAATGCCAACGAAAATCACGCACATTGCGCTGATGGCCGGAATACCGCCGAGGCTGCCGCCGACCGCCATCGCGATAGGCGTGGTCACCGATTTCGGAAGGATAGACGCCGCAATCTGCGGGGAAGCGCCCATCAACAGCGCCACCGATGTTCCCGTAATCATCGCCACCAGGCTGCCGACAAAACAGATGGTGATGATGGATTTCCAGCGAGCGCGGATCTGGTGCAGCTGTTCATATAAAGGAAACGCCAGCGCGACAACGGCGGGCTGCAGCAGGTCGTTGAGGATTTTGCTGCCAGCAAAGTAGCGTTCGTAAGGTATGCCGGTGAGCAGCAGGAACGGGATAATCACCACCATCGCCACCAGCAGCGGGTTCAGCAAGGGCATTTTGAAACGTGCGGCAAGTTTGCGAGCGGCGAAGAACACCACCAGGGTTAATGGCAGCGACCACCAGATATTGGCTATCATTTTTTTGTTTTCTCCCCGATCACGTTGCGTTCACCATGCACCAGATGCGAACTCCAGCTCACCACCAGGAAAACCACCAGCGTACTGACCGCGCAGGAGACCACAATCGGGCCGAACTGGGCTATAAGCAAATCAAAATACTGCATCACCCCGACGCCGATAGGTACGAAAAGCAGCGCCATATAGCGAATAAGGACAAAGCAGCCGGGGTTGACCCACTTTGCGGGCAGAATTTGCAACGCCAGCAAAACAAAGAGGATCAGCATACCGATAATGCTGCCGGGAATAGTAATTGGCAGCAGCGACGCGATGAAAATCCCGGCATACAGGCAGGCGTAAATCAGGACGAATGCGCGCAGATATTGCCAGATAATGTTCAATGATTTACTCATGGTGAAAGTCCTTGCTGAAACGGATTCATCATACAATTAAACCTGAAAATGTGCCACGGATCACATCATGAAATTTGAGCATACCAGACATTCCGGAATGGAACGTCGTGCTTTCCACATACCCGGAGAGCAGATACTATAGCGCGTCTTTTTTTACAGGTACTGCTATGCGTGTCTTACTGGCCCCAATGGAAGGCGTGCTCGACTCCCTCGTGCGCGAGCTTCTGACCGAGGTGAACGATTACGATCTCTGCGTGACGGAGTTTCTGCGCGTGGTCGATATGTTGTTGCCGGTAAAATCCTTCTTCCGCCTGTGCCCCGAGCTGCACAACAACAGCCGGACCTCTTCCGGCACGCTGGTGCGTATTCAACTGCTCGGTCAGTATCCGGAATGGCTGGCGGAAAACGCCGCCCGTGCGGTTGAACTGGGCTCTTACGGCGTGGATCTCAACTGCGGCTGCCCGTCGAAGCTGGTGAACGGCAGCGGCGGCGGAGCGACGTTGCTGAAAGATCCGGAGCTGATTTACCGCGGCGCGAAAGCAATGCGTGAGGCCGTGCCTTCGCATTTGCCGGTGACGGTTAAGGTGCGCCTGGGGTGGGACAGCGATGCCCGGCAATTTGAAATCGCCGATGCGGTGCAGCAGGCCGGGGCTACCGAGCTGGTGGTGCATGGCCGCACCAAAGAGGATGGCTACAAAGCCGAGCGCATTAACTGGCAGGCGATCGGTGAGATCCGCAAACGTCTCTCCATTCCGGTGATCGCCAACGGCGAAATCTGGGACTACGAGAGCGCGCAGGCCTGTCTGAACGCCACCGGCTGCGATGCGGTGATGATCGGCCGCGGGGCGCTGAATGTGCCCAACCTCAGCCGGGTGGTAAAATATAACGAGCCGCGTATGCCGTGGGCAGATGTCGTCACGCTGCTGCAAAAATATAGCCGTCTGGAAAAGCAGGGCGACACCGGTTTGTATCACGTGGCGCGAATTAAACAGTGGCTGAGTTATTTACGCAAAGAATATGATGAAGCGCTGGGGTTATTTCAGGAGATCCGGACATTACAAACCTCCGCTGATATTGCCCGGGTTATTCAGTCGAAGTAATTAATTCATTTGATGAATAATTTTCTGTTTATGTAAATGTATAACAATTTACGGATTGCCACGCATTACTAAAAAAACAAATAACATCAAGCGTAATTTGCGCCTTTCTTTTTTGAGTCTATGGCGTAATGAAACGTTCTTTTATTTTATCTCTGAGTGCTCCTCTCGCGTTTGTACTGGTTGCCTGTGCGCCGGAACATGCCACGGTTTCCCCTCTCCAGGCCCGGACGGTAACGGCGTCGGTTAATACGGTTTTGCATCATCAGGACTGGCCGAAAAATGAGTGGTGGAAGGCGTATAACGATCCCCAGCTTAACCGTCTTATTGCAAAAGCCTTGAACGATGCGCCGGATATGCAGATTGCCCGCCAGCGTATTACGCTTGCCGAAGCCCAGGCAAAAGCCACGCTGGCTGCCGACGGTCCGCAGATGGATTTTTCAGCGGATGCCGAACGTCAGAAAATGTCCGCCGAAGGGCTGATGGGGCCCTTCGCTATTACTGACCCGGCGGCAGGTACCACCGGGCCGTGGTACACCAATGGCACCTTTGGCCTGACCGCCGGCTGGGATCTCGACCTGTGGGGAAAAAATCGCGCGCAGGTGGAGGCCCGAATAGGCAAAGTCAATGCGCAAAAAGCGGAGCTTGAACAAACCCGTCAGCTGCTGGCCAGCAGCGTGGCGCGGCTCTACTGGGAGTGGCAAACCCAGGCCGCCGCGGAGGATGTACTCGGGCAGATTAAACGCGAACAGGACAATATCATCGGGGCCGACCGCGAGCTGTATCTGCATGGGATTACCTCCTCCGTAGAGGGCGTCGAAACGGATATCAACGCCAGCAAAACCGAAGAGCAGATGGCTGAGGTGAGCGGCAAGATGAAAGCCATAGAGGCGCGTCTGGTCGCGCTGACCAATTCATCCACTTTAACACTTACCCGGCACGCCTTGCCGACGGTGGAGGCCTCGTTACCCTCGACGCTAGGATACGAACTGCTGGCACGCCGTCCGGATCTGCAGGAGGCGCACTGGTACATCGAAGCCTCCATGAGTGAGGTGGAAGCCGCCAGAGCGGCATTTTATCCTGACGTGAACCTGATGGCCTTCTTACAGCAGGATGCCCTCCACCTCAGCGATCTGTTCCGTGCTTCCGCGCAGCAGATGGGCGTGACCGCCGGGCTGACGCTGCCCATTTTCGACAGCGGCAGGCTGAACGCCAGCCTGGATATCGCGCAGGCGCAGAACAATCTCTCGGTGGCGAACTACAACAAAGCGGTGGTGGAGGCGGTTAATCAGGTGGCGCGCACGGCCAGTGAGCTCGAAACGCTGACCGCGAAAAACCGTCATCAGCAGCAGGTGGAAAAAGATGCAGCACGGGTGGTGGCGCTGGCGCAGGCGCGTTTTAGCGCGGGAATGATTGCCGGCTCCCGGGTCAGTGAAGCCAGAATCCCGGCGCTTAAAGAGCATCTCGCCGGATTAATGCTGAAAGGTCAGTATGTTGACGCCACGCTGCAGCTGACCTCGGCCCTGGGCGGTGGCTATCATCATGGCTAAAAAAGGCCATTATCTATACTTACCTCTTTGCTGTTTTTCAGGAGGTGAGTATGACCAGAGTAGCGATTGTTACCGCATCGGATTCCGGGATTGGTAAAACCACGGCGCTGATGCTGGCTGAGCGCGGGTTTGATATTGGCGTCACCTGGCACTCAGATGAAAATGGGGCGCTGGACACCTGCCGTGAAATCGAAGCGCAGGGCCAGCGTGCAGAGGCTATCCATCTTGATTTAAGTACTCTGCCGGAAGGCGCTGAGGCGATAGAAACGCTGATTGCGCGTTTTGGTCGACTGGACGTGCTGGTCAATAATGCCGGGGCGATGGCCAAAGCGCCGTTTCTGGATATGCCGTTTGACGACTGGCGGAAAATTTTCACCGTCGACGTTGACGGCGCGTTTCTCTGCTCGCAGATAGCGGCACGTCAGATGGTGAAGCAGGGGGAAGGGGGGCGGATTGTGAATATCACCTCGGTCCATGAGCACACGCCGCTGCCAGAGGCCAGCGCCTATACCGCAGCAAAACATGCGCTGGGAGGGTTAACGAAGTCCATGGCGCTGGAGCTGGTTAAGCACAACATTCTGGTGAATGCCGTCGCGCCGGGGGCGATTGCCACACCTATGAATGACATGGATGACAGCACGGTGAAAGAAGGTTCATTGCCGGAAATCCCGCTGGCAAGACCGGGGTATACCAAAGAGATCGCAAGCCTGGTGGCGTGGCTGTGCGATGGCGACGCCAGTTATACCACCGGACAATCGTTTATTGTCGACGGAGGATTTATGCTGGCGAATCCGCAGTTTAAGCCGGAGGGGTAGGTTTCCCCTCACCCTAACCCTCTCCCAAAGGGAGAGGGAACTAAAAACGCCCTCACTCCTCCTCCCGCCTCTTTTCCCGATGCTTCAGCCACAGCCTGACCCCAATCACCGCCCCGACCACCAGAATCAACCACGCCCAGTGTTTCAGGTGCTGGTCGAGATTATGCAGCCATGGGCCAATCACTTCGCCCCCCACGTAACCGAGCGTGGTAAAAATCAGCGCCCAGGCAACAGCGCCAACAATATTGAGCGGCAGGAAAATTTTAGGCGGCAGGCGGCTCGCCCCAATCAATATCGGCCCTATGATTCGAAAGCCGTACATAAAGCGGGTGCCAATCACAAACAGGTAAGGGTGGCGCTGGATCAGCCGTTGCGCTCTGCGGATCTTCTTTTGATGCTTAGCAAAACGTTGCAGCAACGCAGGCCCGAAACGCAGTCCCAGAAAATAGAGCAGCTGATCGCCAATCATGCCGCCCAGCGCGACGGCGGCAACCACCAGCGGGAATTTTAGCAGCCCCTGATGTGCGGCGACGCCGCCCAACAGCGTGATGGTTTCACCTTCTGCCACGCTCCCGACCACCAGCGCAGCGTATCCGTATTGTTCAATAAATCCGTTGATATCCATTACGTCAATATCATCTCCCTTAGTATGTCTCGCTTAATCATATACCCCATGAATCAACAGCGGGGAAATCAACGGAAATTTCCCACTGTACATAAAATAATCTAAAGCCTGCATTATACTTAAGGTATCGATGACGGGCCGACAACAAGGGGGCGCTATGAACCATGTCTGGGGACTTTTCTCCCATCCCGATCGTGAAATGCATGTCATTAAAAGTGAGAACGAAACGGTCTCGCATCATTACACGCACCATGTGCTGCTGATGGCTGCGGTGCCGGTAATATGCGCTTTTATTGGAACAACACAAATCGGCTGGAACTTCGGGGACGGCACCGTGGTTCAGCTCTCCTGGTTTACCGGGCTTTATCTGGCCATTCTCTTCTATGGCCTGATGCTGGCGGGTGTGGCGGTGATGGGGCGCGTTATACACTGGATGGCGCGTAACTACCCGCAACGTCCATCGCTGGCGCACTGTATGGTCTTCGCCGGATATGTCGCGACCCCGCTGTTCTTAAGCGGTATTGTTGCGCTCTATCCACTGGTCTGGTTGTGCGCACTGATCGGTACCATTGCCCTCTTTTACACCGGTTATCTGCTGTATCTGGGGGTCCCAACCTTCCTCAATATCAATAAAGAAGAGGGCCTGAGCTTCTCCAGTTCAACGCTCGCCATCGGCGTACTGGTCCTGGAGGCGCTACTGGCGCTGACGGTTATTCTTTGGGGTTATGGATACCGTCTCTTCTGAGTTCACTGCATTGCTGGCGTAAATGCCAGCAATGCAGCATCTGTTCACGATTATCCGCTGGCGACAACGCCCGGCGACCGCTATGATGCCGAAGCCAGCCTGTGTTTCACCGTTGACACAGGCGGTGTACGTCATTACGTGCGTGAATAATTATCAGAAGTCTCACCATGCTGAAATTCCGAGTCTCTTTACTTAGCCTGGCGCTGTTGCTGGGCGCGTCCGCTGCCGTGCCAGCCGTCGCCAAAACGCCCGCGGTGACCACCGCTGCTGCCCAGCCGCAAATTGCCTCCGGCAGCGCGATGATTGTTGATCTCAACACCAATAAGGTGATTTACGCCAGCCATCCGGACCTGGTACGCCCGATCGCCTCGATTACCAAATTAATGACCGCGATGGTGGTGCTTGATGCCCATCTGCCGCTGGACGAAAAGCTGAAAGTGGATATCAGCCACACGCCGGAGATGAAAGGGATCTACTCTCGCGTGCGTCTGAACAGTGAAATCAGCCGGAAAAATATGCTGCTGCTGGCGCTGATGTCGTCTGAAAACCGTGCGGCGGCGAGCCTTGCGCATCACTATCCTGGCGGCTATGACGCGTTTATCCGCGCGATGAACGCCAAGGCCAAAGCGCTGGGAATGAACAATACGCATTATGTTGAACCGACGGGTCTGTCGATCAACAACGTCTCCACGGCGCGCGATCTGACGAAACTGCTGATTGCCAGCAAACAGTACCCGCTGATTGGACAGCTTAGTACCACCCGTGAAGAGATGGCGACCTTTGCAAACCCGGCCTATACGCTGCCGTTCCGCAACACTAACCATCTGGTTTATCGGGATAACTGGAATATTCAGTTAACGAAAACCGGTTTTACCAACGCGGCAGGGCACTGTCTGGTGATGCGCACGGTGTTTAACGGTAAGCCTGTGGCGCTGGTGGTGATGGATGCCTTCGGCAAATATACCCACTTCGCCGACGCGAGCCGTCTGCGCACCTGGATTGAAACGGGGAAAGTACAGCCTGTGCCGGCTGCGGCATTGACGTATAAAAAGCAGAAAGCGGAACAGATGGCGACGGCGCAAAACGACTGAGCCGCCTCTGCGCGCTGATGCCCTCACCCCGACCCTCTCCCACAGGGAGAGGGAGAAAACACTAAAAAACGGTAACCCAGGTTACCGTTTTGCTTTTACTCCGGCAGCGTCCAGTCCCCGTCGTTGAGCGGGCGCTGCATAATCACCGTATCCCGCCAGTCGCCTTTCTTGTATCCCACGCTGCGCAGCTGTCCGACAATCTCGAAGCCATGCTTTTTATGCAGGCGCAATGAGCCGGCATTATTATTGCCGTCTCCCACCACGGCAATCATCTGCCGCCACGGGCCTTGCTCACAGCGTGCGATCAACGCAGACATTAATGCCGAGCCAAAACCGCGTCCGGTGATGCTGGCGTCCACATAAATCGACTCTTCCAGGGTATAGCGGTAAGCGTGTCGCGGCCGGTAAGGGGTGGCGTAGCAATAGCCGACCACAATGCCGCGATACAGCGCGATTAACCACGGTAACCCGTTCTCAGCCACGCTTTTCATGCGATGACGCATTTCATCGATGGTGGGGGGAACTTCTTCAAAGGATGCGCGCCCGTGAAGCACATGCCAGGCATAGATGGCGGCGATGGCATGCACATCATCGGGAAGGGCGTCGCGCACTTCCAGTTCGGTCTCGGATAAAACATCAACAGCCGACATGATGTGCCTGCTCCTCGTGATAGATAGCCGGAGAAACGTTTCTCCGGCGACAGACAGTTACTCTATTACGATTAAGTAGCGCTTAACAATCTCTCAAATTTGGCTGTATGAATTAATCAGACGCTTGCGTTATGCGCTGCTCCGCGTCTGCGCTCTCGTGCCAGTATTTCTTCCGCGTTGTTTTACCGATGCCGGGATTCATGCTGTTTGTAGGGTCATTCTCGCGATAAAACTGCTTAAGTGCGTCCGGAGCTTTATAAAGATGCCCGACGTTGTGTTCCGCAGGATATTGTGCGCCGCGTTCACGCAACAGGGCGAGCATCTGCTCCTTCAGCGCGTGCGCGTCTACTCCTTTTTTGACAATGTAGTCCTGATGGAAGACATAACACATAAAGTGGCCGTAATAGAGTTTATGCACCAGCTTACTGTCAATTTCCGGCGGCAGGTGTTCAAACCACTCGGTGTCATTACGGCGCAGAGCGATATCCAGCGCCAGAATATCTTCCACCTCTTCGGAATGTACCGCCTGATAACGGATGGCGGCGCCTGCGGCGGCAAAACGGTGCAGGAACGCTTTGCTGCCCTCTTCAGGCGTACAGGCAAAGAAATCCCCCTCGGCGGTTTTAAAGAATTCGCTCAGCCAGGACTGCGCTTCGGCAATCCCGTCCCCGGCCATTTTTAACAGCAAATGATGCTCGTACTTATCGCGCCAGGTTTTCATCCGCTCCGGTAAATGTGCCGGGAAAACGTTGCCCAGTTTCTGCATAAAGCGGTCGGTGAAGTGCGGTTTAAACAGGGGCACTTTCTCCAGCATCGCGTCGGTGCGGCCCTTCATGGTGAAGAAGAACGGCATTTTGTCGGTGCCGAGCTTGTCAATCATCAGGAACGTATCTTTGCCGTAACGCTCGGCGATGTCGTAAATGTCCCGGTGCATATACTCGCCCGCCACCGGCAGGTGCGTGAATTCGCCCAGAATGTGGCGGCGGATCGCCGTCAGAACGTCCGGCTGATTGGTCCCGATGTAAAACACCTGCTGCTTTTTCTCGGCCGGGAAGGTGTCGAGACGCACCGCGAACACCGCCAGCTTGCCCGCGCAGCCGGAGGATTCAAACAGGCGATCCGGGTCGGCGTTGTAGCGCGCCGGCGTATCGGCATTGATATCCCGCACGCGGGTCACGTAGTCGTGATCGTGTGCATGACGGCCGTCGTGCTGAACGTCTTCATCCTTCACGCGATCGTCGTCGAGCTTGCTGAGGATCTGCTCCGGCGTGACGCCAAGATCGATACCCAGATGGTTAACCAGCGTCAGCTTGCCGTTTTCATCGATACGGGCAAACAGGGACATCTCGGTATAGGCGGGGCCGCGCTGCACCAGCGAGCCGCCGGAGTTATTGCAGATCCCACCAACCACCGAAGCGCCAATACAGGAGGAGCCGATCACCGAATGTGGTTCGCGGCCCAGCGGCTTAAGCGCTTTTTCGAGGGAGTAGAGCGTCGTGCCGGGGAAGGCGAGCACCTGCTCGCCTTTATCCAGCAGGTGCAGTTTGTCGAGGCGCAGGGTGCTGATGATCACGATGTCACGGTCGTAATCGTTGCCGTTCGGCGTTGAACCTTCAGTCAGGCCGGTGTTCGCCGCCTGCATTAAAATAATCTTGTCGGCGGCGACGCAGGCGCTCAGCACGCGCCACAACTCCAGCAGCGTGCCGGGGAAAACCACCGCCAGCGCCTCGCCCTGGCCGGAGCGGAAGCCCTTGCGGTAGCGGGCAGTTTTCGCCGGGTCGGTAAGCAGGTGAGAGGAGCCAACCAGGCGCGACAGTTCGTTAATAAAAGCCGTGTTATCGTTTGTTCGAACAGAAGACATTTTCCACTCCTTGTGGTGGGGCAAATTTCTCGCTGTAAAGCATAGCGCGATTAACTGTTAAGCGGTCGAGTATTCACGAGAAAAATCAGAGAATAACCCTGCAACGTTCAGAGGGTTTGTGGCACACTGCGCTTTTCGCACGGTATGGCCGAGATCGTCCGGCGGTTATTGATGAGAGAGTAAAACGACATGAAATGGCTATGTTCTGTAGGTGTCGCCGTCAGCCTGGCGCTGCAACCTGCGCTGGCAGAGGATTTGTTTGGTAACCATCCGCTCACGCCTGAAGCCCGGGACGCGTTTGTCACGGAATTGCTCAAGAAAATGACGGTCGATGAAAAGATCGGCCAGCTGCGTCTGATCAGCGTCGGTCCGGATAACCCAAAAGAGGCGATCCGCGAGATGATCAAAGACGGGCAGGTTGGCGCCATCTTTAATACCGTCACCCGTCAGGATATCCGCAAGATGCAGGATCAGGTGATGGATCTCAGCCGCCTGAAAATTCCACTGTTCTTCGCCTATGACGTGGTACACGGCCAGCGTACCGTCTTTCCCATCAGCCTTGGCTTAGCCTCCTCGTTTAACCTCGACGCGGTGAAAACCGTGGGGCGCGTATCGGCTTATGAAGCCGCGGACGACGGCCTGAACATGACCTGGGCACCGATGGTGGATGTCTCGCGCGATCCGCGCTGGGGTCGCGGCTCGGAAGGCTTCGGTGAAGATACGTATTTAACTGCCACAATGGGCAAAACCATGGTGGAAGCGATGCAGGGCAAGAGTCCGGCGGATCGCTATTCGGTGATGACCAGCGTCAAGCACTTCGCGGCCTATGGCGCAGTGGAAGGCGGTAAAGAGTACAACACCGTCGACATGAGCCCGCAGCGCCTGTTTAACGACTACATGCCGCCGTACAAGGCAGGGCTCGATGCGGGGAGCGGCGCGGTGATGGTGGCGCTGAACTCACTCAACGGCACGCCAGCGACGTCTGATTCCTGGCTACTGAAAGACGTGCTGCGCGACCAGTGGGGCTTCAAGGGCATCACGGTGTCTGACCACGGCGCGATTAAGGAGCTTATCAAACACGGCACCGCCTCCGACCCGGAAGATGCGGTGCGCGTGGCGCTCAAGTCCGGTATCAACATGAGCATGAGTGACGAGTACTACAGCAAATACCTGCCGGGTCTGGTGAAGAGCGGCAAAGTCACGATGGCGGAGCTGGACGATGCCACGCGTCACGTGCTGAATGTGAAATACGATATGGGGCTGTTTAACGATCCTTACAGTCACCTCGGGCCGAAAGATTCTGATCCTGTGGACACTAACGCCGAAAGCCGTCTGCACCGCAAAGAAGCGCGTGACGTGGCGCGCGAAAGCCTGGTGCTGCTGAAAAATCGCCTCGACACGCTGCCGCTGAAAAAATCCGGCACCATTGCCGTGGTAGGCCCGCTGGCCGACAGCAAGCGCGACGTCATGGGCAGCTGGTCTGCCGCGGGCGTGGCCGACCAGTCCGTGACCGTGCTGACCGGGATTAAGAGCGCCGTGGGTGATAACGCGAAAGTGCTGTATGCCAAAGGCGCCAACGTCACCAACGATAAAGACATCGTGACCTTCCTCAACCAGTATGAGGAAGCGGTGAAGGTCGATCCGCGCACGCCGAAGGAGATGATTGACGAGGCGGTGAATACCGCGAAGCAGTCTGACGTTGTTGTTGCGGTCGTGGGCGAAGCGCAGGGGATGGCGCATGAAGCCTCCAGCCGAACGGACATCACCATCCCGCAGAGCCAGCGCGATCTGATCGCCGCCCTGAAAGCCACCGGCAAGCCGCTGGTGCTGGTGCTGATGAATGGTCGTCCGCTGGCGCTGGTGAAAGAGGACCAGCAGGCTGACGCCATTCTGGAAACCTGGTTCGCTGGTACCGAAGGCGGTAACGCCATCGCCGACGTGCTGTTTGGCGATTACAACCCGTCGGGCAAGCTGCCGATGTCCTTCCCGCGCTCTGTCGGGCAGATCCCGGTTTACTACAGCCACCTGAACACCGGTCGTCCTTACAATGCTGACAAACCGAACAAGTACACCTCCCGTTACTTCGACGAAGCTAACGGCCCGCTGTATCCGTTTGGTTACGGTCTGAGCTACACCACCTTCAAGGTCTCTGACGTGAAAATGTCGGCGCCAACCCTGAAGCGTGACGGCAAGGTCACCGCCAGCGTTGACGTGACCAACACCGGCAAGCGCGAAGGGGCGACGGTGATCCAGATGTACGTTCAGGATGTCACGGCCTCCATGAGCCGTCCGGTGAAACAGCTGCGCGGCTTCGAGAAGGTCACTCTGAAACCTGGCGAAACCAAAACCATCAGCTTCCCGATTGACGTGGACGCGCTGAAGTTCTGGAACCAGCAGATGAAATACGATGCGGAACCGGGCAAGTTTAATGTCTTTATCGGCGTGGATTCCGCCCGCGTAAACCAGGGCGAATTCGAGCTGCTGTAACCTTTCCTGCCTTTGCATCCCCCGACTTCCGGGGGATGCGTCTTACCTTATGCTAAAAAGGCATTTTGCCGGGTAAATCCGCCGTTTTAAGCTACGCTTTTCTCTCAAGCCTCTGAAAAAGGCGATAAAAAAATGAGGACAGCGGAATGACGATTAAAACGGGGATGGTAGCTTCTGTGGCGCTACTCGCAGCGCTAAGCCTGCCGCTACAGGCGGCGGAGCCGGTAAAAGTGGGCTCAAAGATCGATACCGAAGGCGCGCTGCTTGGCAATATTATTCTGCAGGTGCTGGAAAGACACGGCGTGAAAACTGTCAATAAAGTCCAGCTCGGCACCACGCCCGTCGTACGCGGCGCGATTACCTCCGGCGAACTGGATATCTACCCGGAATACACCGGCAACGGGGCATTCTTCTTCAAAGATGAAAACGATCCGGCATGGAAAAACGCCAGCGCCGGGTATGAAAAAGTCAAAAAACTTGACGCGGAACAGAACAAACTGGTCTGGCTGACGCCGGCCCCGGCCAACAATACCTGGACTATCGCCGTGCGTAAGGACGTGGCGGAGAAAGGTAAACTGACCACGCTTGCGGATCTCAGCCGCTACCTGAAAGAGAAGGGCGACTTTAAGCTGGCGGCGTCCGCGGAGTTTATCGAGCGGCCTGACGCGCTACCGGCGTTTGAAAAAGCCTATAACTTCAAGCTTGACCAGGCGCAGCTGCTCTCGCTGGCGGGCGGCGATACCGCGGTGACCATCAAAGCTGCGGCGCAGCAAACCTCCGGCGTTAACGCCGCAATGGCTTACGGCACCGACGGCCCGGTCGCGGCGCTCGGCCTGCAAACCCTGACCGATCCAAAAGGCGTTCAGCCGATTTACGCCCCAACTCCGGTGGTGCGCGAGGCGGTGCTGAAAGCGTACCCGGACATTGCAGAATGGCTCAAACCGGTCTTCGAAAAGCTGGATGAAAAAACGCTGCAGCAGCTGAATGCCAGCATTGCCGTCGAGGGGCTGGATGCCAAAAAAGTGGCCGCCGACTTCCTGAAACAACAAGGGCTTGTGAAGTAACGGGAAAGGGCTGTGCCGATAAAATGTCATAACCGCGTACTGCTGCTGTTGGCCTGCGTGGCCATCGCGGCAGTCGCACTACCGTTTGTGAATGTTGCCCCTAACCGCCTGATGTCGGGAGAAGGAAAAGCGCTCTGGCAAATCTGGTCGTTCACGCCGTGGTGTCTGGCGTCGGCGCTCGGCGCGTGGGTGATCCTTTCTCTCTGGCAGGGGCGCACGGCGCAGTGGCTGACGCTGCTCCTCGCTGAAGGGCTGTTTATCATCCTGTTCTGGGGAGCCGGGCTGGCGGCAACGCATATGACGTCGGCGGAAAGTCCGCTGGCGAGAACCACGGTGGGCAGCGGCCTCTGGCTCTGGCTGGCGCTGTGTCTGCTGGCCTGCAGCGACGCCATTCGTCGACTCATCGCAAGTAGCGTCTGGCGCTGGGTACTTAATGCGCAGATATGGTGTATTCCCTTATTTCTGCTTTTCAGCGGTGAGCTGAACAACCTTTCGCTGTTAAAAGAGTACGCTAACCGACAGGAGGTGTTTGATGATGCCCTGGCGCAACATCTGACCCTTCTTTTCGGCACGCTCTTTCCGGCGCTCCTGCTCGGGATACCCCTGGGCATGTGGTGCTATCGCCATCCTTCACGTCAGGGCGGTATTTTTGCCGTGCTTAACGTTATCCAGACCATCCCTTCCGTCGCGCTGTTTGGTCTGCTGATTGCCCCGCTGGCCGGGCTGGTGAAGTCGTTTCCCGCGCTGGGAACGCTGGGCATCGCCGGAACGGGGTTAACGCCTGCCCTGATTGCGCTGGTGCTGTATGCGCTGTTGCCACTGGTGCGCGGTGTGGTCGCGGGCTTAAGCCAGGTCGCCCCGGATGTGCTGGAAAGCGCCCATGCGATGGGGATGAGCGCGCGGCAGTGTTTCTGGAAGATCCAGCTGCCGCTGGCGCTGCCCCTGCTGCTGCGCAGTCTGCGGGTGGTGGCGGTACAAACCGTTGGTATGGCGGTCATCGCGGCGCTGATTGGCGCGGGGGGATTTGGTGCGCTGGTCTTCCAGGGGCTGCTGAGCAGTGCTCTGGATCTGGTGCTGTTGGGTGTGGTACCCACGATTGCGCTGGCGGTTGTTGTCGACGCCCTGTTTGCCTTATGGCTCGCGCTGCTCGGGAGAAGAGCCAATGATTGAATTTCTTGATGTCAGTAAAACCTTTGCCGGCCGCCCGGCCGCGAGCCATCTGAACCTGAATTTTGCCGAGGGGGCGTTTTCGGTGCTGATTGGCACCTCCGGGTCGGGAAAATCCACCACGCTGAAGATGATCAACCGGCTGGTTGAGCATGACAGCGGGATGATCCGCTTTGCCGGGGAAGAGATCCGCAGCCTGCCGGTGCTGGAGCTGCGTCGCCGGATGGGATACGCCATTCAGTCTATCGGCCTGTTTCCGCACTGGACGGTGGCGCAGAACATTGCCACCGTACTACAGCTGGAGAAATGGTCGCGGGCTAACATCGCCGACCGGGTTGATGAACTGATGGCGCTGCTGGGGCTGGAGTCCGCGCTGCGTGACCGCTATCCGCATCAGTTATCCGGGGGCCAGCAGCAGCGCGTGGGCGTGGCGCGCGCGCTGGCGGCCAATCCGCAGGTACTGCTGATGGATGAACCCTTTGGCGCGCTGGACCCGGTGACGCGCGGGGCGCTGCAGGCAGAGATGACCCGCATTCACCGCATTCTCGGACGCACGATCGTGCTCGTGACGCACGACATTGATGAAGCCCTGCGTCTGGCTGACCATCTGGTGCTGATGGATCATGGCGAGGTGGTGCAGCAGGGCCCGCCGCTTGAGCTATTAACATGGCCGAAGAACGATTTTGTGCGCGAATTTTTTGGCCGCAGCGAGTTGGGTGTCAGGCTGCTCTCCCTGCGGACGGTCAGTGACTATATGCGTCGGGAAGAGATGCCGGTGAGCGGCGAGCCATTACAGGAGCAGATGAGCCTGCGGGATGCCCTCTCCGCGTTTGTCGCGCGCCAGTGCGAGGTATTACCCGTTTCGGATGCACGGGGGGCGCCATGCGGTACCTTACATTTTCGCGATCTGCTGGCAGGGGAGGTGGCGCGTGAAGGCTCTGCGTGATCCGCTTCTCTGGCTGGTAGCGCTTTTTGTCGCCTTACTGTTTCTGATGCCCCACAGCGCGGCGCTGTTTAGTACGCTGTTCCCCGGGCTGCCGCGGCCGGTGTATCAGCAGGAGAGCTTTGTTAATCTCGCCCTGGCGCATCTCTGGCTGGTGGCGCTCTCAAGCGCCATTGCGGTGGTGCTGGGCACCGGTGCCGGTATCGCGGTGACACGGCCTGCGGGTCGGGAGTTTCGTCCGCTGGTGGAGACCATTGCGGCCATAGGACAGACGTTTCCCCCGGTGGCGGTGCTGGCGATAGCGGTCCCGGTGATGGGCTTTGGGCAGCAGCCTGCCATCATTGCGCTGATTCTGTATGGCGTATTGCCGGTGTTGCAGGGCACGCTGGCGGGCCTCGCGGCAGTACCTGCGTCCGTACTGAGCGTGGCGGAAGGAATGGGGATGAGTCGCGGCCAGCGGCTGCGTAAGGTTGAGCTGCCGCTTGCGGCACCGGTTATCATTGCCGGGATCCGCACGTCGGTGATCGTTAACATCGGGACGGCGACCATCGCGTCTACGGTCGGTGCCAGTACGTTGGGAACGCCGATTATTATCGGCTTAAGCGGGTTTAATACGGCCTATATTGTGCAGGGGGCGGTGCTGGTCGCGCTGGCGGCAATCGTCGTCGATCGCATTTTTGAGCGACTGGCGCAGTACCTCAGCCGACACCGCCACGAACGATAAACGAGTACCCTGCCAGCATCACGCCGCCGATACCGCTTACAGCCATCAGGACAAAAAGGGTAATAACGGCCAGTTTGGTTGCCTTCATCATCTGCTCCTGTTGTTAACGGAACAATTATACGGTGAAGCGCTGCTGTTAATGAACCATTAAATGCCGTTATGGCTCATCCGGGCCAAGGGAATAAACCGGGTAACCACTCTCGCGCCATTGTGTCAGCAGCTGTTGCTGGGTGGCGGACGGCACTTCGCCACACCAGACCAGCAGGGTATGACCGTCGAAAAACTCAGGTCTGAGCTGCGCCAGAGAGTGCGCCAGGACATCCACGCGCCAGCCCTTCTGGGTCGCAATCCACGCTTCCAGCCACAGGCGGGTGGTGTCGTGTACGTTCCAGCCGACCACCAGCGCATCTTTTCCGGCTTTGTTCTTCGCTGAGGCAAGGCAAACGGCAATGTAGTTGATCAGCACGCCGTCGAGCATACTGAGCAGTGCCTGCAAAGTAGACTGCTGGCACTGCAGGCGTCGACGCAGTGGAATAAACAGATGGGTGATCAGCGTCTGCGCCGGATAATCGCGACCCTGCTCTTTTATCCATCCGCGCAGACGCTGCAGGTTGCCTGCCTGCAGGAGCCGCAACAGGGTTTCCTGTTGTTCGCGCCAGCGGTGTTGCGTGTCAGGGTCGTCGTGGCTGAGGAGGGACTTCACTTTCCCGACCTGCACCCCGTTGTCGATCCAGCTTTTGATCTCACGGATACGGTCGATATCGGCATCATTGAAAAGGCGGTGCCCACCGTCCGTTCTCTGCGGTTTGAGTAATCCATACCGTCGCTGCCACGCCCGTAGGGTAACGGGATTGATATCACAAAGGAGTGCCACTTCACCTATCGTGTAAAGCGCCATATTCGCCCCCTGGCTTACGCGTCCCCAGCTTAACTGTAGACCCAGTTTGCCGAACCAGGAAGAGTTGATTGATTTTTGAACAAACAATGCGAAGCATGCGCGATATTCAGAAAAAGGTGTGATAACGGACACGATTTTGCGCTTTTTTGGGATGCTTCAAAGAAAGTTGAGCCGTACCCGTGTATGTTACGCGTTTTTAGCGTGTGCGGTTTTGAGTATGTACGAGTTTAATCTGGTGCTGCTGTTGCTTCAGCAGATGTGCGTGTTTCTTGTCATTGCATGGCTGATGAGTAAAACGCGCCTGTTTATCCCGCTGATGCAAGTCACCGTACGCCTGCCGCACAAATTCCTCTGCTATGTCGTATTTTCCATATTCTGCATTATGGGGACCTGGTTTGGTCTCCATATCGAAGATTCTATTGCCAATACGCGCGCTATCGGCGCGGTGATGGGCGGGCTGCTGGGCGGTCCGGTCGTCGGGGGGCTCGTTGGTTTAACCGGGGGGCTGCATCGTTATTCCATGGGCGGGATGACGGCCCTGAGCTGTATGATCTCGACGATCGTGGAAGGGCTGCTCGGCGGCCTGGTCCACAGCTACATGATTAAACGCGGCCGGCCGGATAAAGTCTTTAGCCCCCTGACCGCCGGGGCGATCACCTTTGTGGCTGAAATGGCGCAGATGGCGATCATTCTGCTGATTGCCCGTCCCTTCGACGATGCGCTGCACCTGGTCGGCAGTATTGCCGCCCCGATGATGGTCACCAACACCGTGGGCGCGGCGCTGTTTATGCGTATTCTCCTCGACAAGCGCGCCATGTTTGAGAAGTACACCTCAGCCTTTTCCGCCACGGCGCTCAAGGTTGCTGCCTCGACCGAAGGTATCCTGCGCCAGGGGTTTAACGAAGAGAACAGCATGAAGGTGGCGCTGGTGCTCTACAAGGAGCTGGACATCGGCGCGGTGGCCATAACCGACCGCGAGCGGCTGCTGGCCTTTACCGGCACCGGGGACGATCACCATCTGCCGGGTAAACCCATCTCCTCAGCCTATACGTTGCGCGCCATTGAGACCGGCGAGGTGGTGTATGCCGACGGTAACGAAGTGCCTTACCGCTGTTCGCTGCATCCGCAGTGCAAGCTCGGTTCCACCCTGGTCATTCCGCTGCGCGGCGAAAATCAGCGGGTGATGGGCACCATCAAGCTGTATGAGGCGAAAAACCGTCTGTTCAGCTCGATCAACCGCACGCTGGGGGAGGGGATCGCCCAGCTGCTGTCAGCGCAAATCCTCGCCGGGCAATATGAACGGCAGAAGGCTCTGCTGACCCAGTCAGAAATTAAACTGCTGCATGCCCAGGTCAATCCGCATTTCCTGTTTAATGCGCTCAACACCCTCAAAGCGGTGATCCGCCGCGACAGCGATCAGGCCGCGCAGCTGGTACAGTTTCTGTCGACCTTTTTCCGCAAAAACCTGAAACGGCCGTCGGAGATCGTCACCCTCGCCGATGAGATTGAGCATGTGAATGCGTACCTCCAGATCGAGCAGGCGCGTTTCCAGTCGCGCCTGCAGGTGTCGCTCTCCGTTCCGGACGAGCTGGCGTACCAGCATCTCCCGGCGTTTACCCTGCAGCCTATCGTGGAAAACGCCATTAAACACGGTACGTCTCAGCTTTTGGGAACAGGGCAGATAACCATCGCCGCCAGCCGGTTCAATCACCATCTGGTGCTGGACATTGAAGATAATGCCGGGCTTTATCAGCCTTCCGCCTCCGGCGGTTTAGGGATGAGCCTGGTGGATAAACGCCTGCGCGCCCATTTTGGCGATGACTGCGGCATTACCGTCGCCTGCGAGCCTGACCGATTTACCCGTATTACCTTACGACTGCCGCTGGAGGAAAACGCATGTTAAGAGTGCTGATTGTGGATGACGAGCCGCTGGCACGGGAAAACCTGCGCGTTCTGCTGCAGGAGCAGCCGGATATAGAGATTGTGGGAGAGTGTGCCAACGCCATTGAGGCCATTGGCGCGGTGCACAAGCTGCGCCCGGATGTGCTGTTCCTCGATATTCAGATGCCCCGCATCAGCGGACTGGAGATGGTCGGCATGCTCGACCCGGAGCATCGTCCCTACATCGTGTTTCTCACGGCGTTCGATGAATATGCCGTCAAAGCCTTTGAGGAGCACGCGTTTGATTATCTACTCAAGCCAATTGAAGAGAAGCGTCTGGAAAAAACGCTCACGCGCTTACGCCAGGAGCGCACCGCGCAGGATGTCACCGTGCTGCCGGAAAACCAGCAGCCGCTAAAGTTTATCCCCTGCACCGGACACAGCCGGATTTATCTTTTGCAGATGGATGATGTGGCGTTTGTCAGCAGCCGCCTGAGCGGCGTATTTGTCACCAGCGCAGAAGGGAACGAAGGGTTCACCGAACTGACGCTGCGCACGCTGGAGAGCCGCACGCCGCTGATACGCTGCCATCGTCAGTATCTGGTCAATATGGCGCACCTGAAAGAGATCCGGCTGGAAGATAACGGCCAGGCCGAGTTGGTCCTGCGCGCCGGGCAAACCGTTCCGGTCAGCCGCCGCTACCTGAAGAGTTTGAAAGAGGCGATTGGGCTGTAAAACTGCTACACTGCGCGCCATTGCATCATCGACATTCGAAGGCTCTATGCTAAGTAACGATATTCTTCGTAGCCTGCGCTACACCCTGAAAGCGAACAATAACGACATGGTGCGCATTCTTGCGCTGTCGGACATGGAATCCACCTCTGCCGGTTTCGACACCTGGATGACCAAAGAAGACGAAGAGGGGTTTGTGCGCTGCCCTGACATTATTCTGTCGGGTTTCCTGAATGGTCTAATCTACGATAAGCGTGGCAAAGATGACTCTGCGCCAGAGCTGGCGCTGGAGCGTCGGGTGAATAACAATACGGTACTCAAAAAACTGCGCATCGCATTCTCGCTGAAAACGGATGATATTGTGGCGATCATGACGGAGCAAAAATTCCGCGTCTCCGTGCCGGAAGTGACCGCCATGATGCGCGCCCCGGACCATAAAAATTACCGCGAGTGCGGCGACCAGTTTCTGCGTAATTTCCTGCGCGGGCTGACTCAGAGGGTGCATAACCCGAAGGCGTGATTGCGCAATGGGTGCGGCCTGATGCCCTCACCCCGGCCCTCTCCCACAGGGAGAGGGAGAACAAAAAAGCCGGATAATAATCCGGCTTTTTTGTTATTTCACCTGCTGACCCGGCTTCGCGCCTTCGTCAGGGCTTAACAGGAAGATATCTTTCCCGCCAGGGCCTGCGGCCATCACCATCCCCTCAGAGATGCCGAAGCGCATTTTACGTGGTGCCAGGTTGGCGACCATCACGGTCTGACGGCCAATCAGCACCTGCGGATCCGGGTAAGCTGAACGGATGCCGGAGAAGACGTTGCGCTTCTCACCGCCCAGATCCAGCGTCAGGCGCAGCAGTTTGTCAGAGCCTTCCACAAATTCCGCGTTCTCAATCAGCGCCACGCGCAGGTCGACTTTGGCGAAATCATCAAAAGTGATGGTGTCCTGAATCGGATCGTCTGCCAGCGGGCCGGTCACCGGTGCCGCAGCCGCCTTCACCTCTTCCTTAGAGGCTTCCACCAGCGCTTCAACCTGTTTCATCTCAATGCGGTTGTACAGCGCTTTGAAGGTGTTCACCTTGTGGCCGAGCAGCGGCTGCTGGATAGCATCCCAGCTCAGTTCGGTGTTCAGGAACGCTTCTGCACGGGCTGCCAGCTGCGGCAGTACCGGCTTCAGCCAGGTCATCAGCACGCGGAACATATTCAGGCCCATGGTGCAGATGGCCTGCAGATCGGCATCACGGCCTTCCTGTTTCGCGACCACCCACGGAGCCTGCTCGTCCACATAGCGGTTGGCAACATCGGCCAGCGCCATGATTTCACGAATCGCTTTACCGAATTCACGGCTTTCCCAGGCTTCGCCAATCGCAGCGGCGGCATCGGTGAAGGTTTTATACAGCTCAGGATCGGCCAGTTCGGCAGAAAGCACGCCGTCAAAACGTTTGGCGATAAATCCTGCGTTACGGGACGCCAGGTTCACCACCTTGTTAACGATGTCCGCGTTCACGCGCTGCACGAAATCTTCCAGGTTAAGGTCGATATCGTCGATGCGCGAAGAGAGCTTCGCGGTGTAGTAATAGCGCAGGCTGTCCGCGTCGAAGTGGTTCAGCCAGGTGCTGGCTTTAATGAATGTCCCGCGGGACTTGGACATCTTCGCGCCGTTGACGGTTACGTAGCCATGCACGAACAGGTTGGTTGGCTTGCGGAAGTTGCTGCCTTCCAGCATGGCCGGCCAGAACAGGCTGTGGAAGTAAACGATGTCTTTGCCGATGAAGTGGTACAACTCGGCCGTGGAATCTTTCTTCCAGTATTCGTCGAAGCTGACGGTGTCGCCACGCTTGTCGCACAGGTTCTTGAAGGAACCCATGTAGCCGATTGGCGCATCCAGCCAGACGTAGAAATACTTGCCCGGTGCGTTCGGGATTTCAAAGCCGAAGTATGGCGCATCACGGGAGATATCCCACTGCTGCAGACCGGATTCGAACCACTCCTGCATCTTGTTCGCCACCTGCTCCTGCAGCGCGCCGCTGCGGGTCCACGCCTGCAGCATTTCGCTGAAGGACGGCAGATCGAAGAAGAAGTGCTCGGAGTCACGCATTACAGGCGTGGCGCCTGAAACCACCGATTTTGGCTCGATAAGCTCGGTCGGGCTGTAGGTCGCGCCGCACACTTCGCAGTTATCGCCGTACTGGTCCGGGGATTTACATTTCGGGCAGGTGCCTTTGACGAAACGGTCCGGCAGGAACATGCCTTTTTCCGGATCGTACAGCTGAGAGATGGTGCGGTTTTTAATAAAACCGTTCTCTTTCAGACGGGTGTAGATAAGCTCCGACAGCTCGCGGTTCTCGTCGCTGTGCGTGGAGTGATAGTTGTCATAGCTGATGTCAAAGCCAGCAAAATCAGTTTGATGCTCCTGACTCATTTCGGCAATCATCTGCTCCGGGGAAATCCCCAGCTGCTGCGCTTTCAGCATGATCGGCGTGCCGTGGGCATCGTCCGCACAGATGAAGTTAACCTCGTGGCCGCGCATTCGCTGGTAACGGACCCAGACATCAGCCTGGATATGCTCCAGCATGTGGCCGAGGTGGATTGAGCCGTTGGCGTACGGCAGTGCGCACGTTACCAGAATTTTCTTCGCGACTTGAGTCATAGTAGGCATTACTTCTTTCAACTGTGAAAAGGGTTTTTGATATTACCAAAAGGGGCATTATTAAGTAAGCACAAACCACGGCCTTTCAGGTAAACTTGTTCATCTAAGGTCTTATTCACAAGAACAAAGGAGTCGGGATGAGTTCTCAATCCCAGGCCAAATCACCGGAAGCCTTACGAGCAATGGTCGCCGGGACGCTGGCTAACTTTCAGCATCCAACCCTGAAGCACAATCTGACTACGCTGAAAGCGTTACATCACGTTGCCTGGCTGGACGACACGCTGCACATTGAACTGCAGATGCCCTTCGTCTGGACCAGCGCCTTTGACGCGCTGAAAGAGCAAACCAGCGCTGAACTGCTGCGCATTACCGGCGCGAAAGCCATCGACTGGAAGCTGAGCCACAGCATCGCCACCCTCAAGCGGGTGAAAAACCAGCCGGGCGTTAACGGTGTGAAAAACATCATTGCGGTCAGCTCGGGTAAGGGCGGGGTGGGTAAATCCTCCACGGCTGTCAACCTGGCGCTGGCGCTGGCGGCAGAAGGGGCGAAGGTCGGTATTCTGGATGCCGATATCTACGGCCCGTCCATTCCCAATATGCTGGGCGCAGAGAATCAGCGTCCAACCTCGCCGGACGGCACCCACATGGCGCCAATTATGGCGCACGGTCTGGCCACGAACTCCATCGGTTATCTGGTCACCGACGACAACGCCATGGTCTGGCGTGGCCCAATGGCCAGCAAAGCGTTGATGCAGATGCTGCAGGAGACGATGTGGCCGGATCTGGATTATCTGGTGCTGGATATGCCGCCGGGTACCGGTGATATTCAGCTGACGCTGGCGCAAAACATCCCGGTCACGGGCGCGGTTGTCGTGACGACTCCGCAGGATATCGCGCTGATCGACGCCAAAAAAGGCATCGTGATGTTTGAAAAAGTGGAGGTGCCGGTGCTCGGTATTGTCGAGAACATGAGCATGCACATCTGCAGCAACTGCGGTCACCACGAGCCTATCTTCGGGACCGGTGGGGCAGAAAAACTGGCCGCGAAGTATCACACCCAGCTGCTGGGGCAGATGCCGCTGCACATTACCCTGCGTGAAGATCTGGACAGCGGGAAACCGACGGTCGTCAGCCGTCCGGACAGTGAGTTTGCAGAGATGTATCGTCAACTGGCGGGGCGCGTGGCCGCGCAGCTCTACTGGCAGGGGGAAGTCATCCCTGGCGACATCGCGTTCCGCGCGGTGTAAATCCTCAGCGCGAATGGCCGGGTGGCGCTTCGCTTACCCGGCCTACAAATGGCACCATTACGTAGGTCGGGTAAGGCGAAGCCGCCACCCGACGTTAACGCAAACGGTAATGCATCAGGTAGTACTCTCCCTCCGGAGAATCCCCCGTTGCCTCAATGTGCCAGCCGTGCCGCTGGTAGAACGCGATAGCCCGCGTATTCTTCACCAGACATTTCAGTGACCCCGTACTGGTGAACGTCTTCTGCACATGTTCCAGGAGCACGTGCCCGACCCCAAGACCTTGATACTGCGGGTCAACAAACAGGTTGTGCAGAAAATTATCGTTCGTCCACACTGACGCAAAACCCAGACGATGGCCGTTCTGAGTGGCAACCCAGATCGCTTCGTCACGCGTTGCTGCGTCAAAATCTTCGAGCTGCCAGTCAGTACTGTCCAGCCATGGCCAGGCTTCACGCCGGGCGTGGAGGAAGAGGGTACGCAGGAAAGGGCGGTCGCTTTCCTGCCAGCGACGAATCAGGATCGTATCAGCGATGATAGAAGATATCTCCGTTGTAGGCTTTGTAGATTTTACCGTCTGCATCGCCAATCAGGACGTAGTTTTCACCCATATAGGTCCAGTGGGTACCCGCATCCGGTGCCGGAAGGTTACGCAGTTGATACTGTTTGATGGTGTATTCCGGGGTTTGATACTGCGCGGGCGCCGTGTCGCCAATTTTAAACTTCGTGAAATCAGCAATGAACTCCTGTTCTTCATAAGCTTTGATGCCGCCAGACGCCGACGCGGTTTGCGGGGCTGCTGACGCTGCACTTGCAAGAGACATTACTACACCCAGAAGCAGCCATGTACGCTTAGCCATTTTTTCTCCAGTTATACCGTTACTGATACTCTCAGCCTGCTGAGAGCCTATTTTAAGTATCCCCGCAGGGGCTGTTAGAAAAAAAATGTAACAAAAGTGGACGATTTTGTGTAGCGCCAAAGGTTAATAACATTACTTTTGTGAATGTTATTTGGTGGAATTAATTCAGTGAAATAATATTTATTTTAACGAAATCTGAAAAGGTGAGTTTGCCATAAGAATGTGAGTCACAAGGCATGCTTTTTATTTGAAGGCGTTTTAAACTCATGAAAGGCAACCGGTTTAATTATCAGTCTTACGTTATTCTGGTGTTTCTTTCCTCTATTTTATGATGTTTATTTCTACATTTAATTATTTGAAAACAGTGCGTTATGATATTGGGTGATTCTTAAAGGGATTGCCTGTTACGCGTTTGGCGCGATCATCAGTGATATTTTAATTTTAATGAAAAACACAATAGCATTCTCTGTAATATTTCTGGCAATAAGTCAGTTGACCGGCTGCATATTTTCTCCCGGGCAAACATTACGTTCATCCGGGAAAAATATTATGGCGTCGGATGAAGAGGGTAATTATTTAGATAAGCGCGTGGATCTTTATCCTCTTACCCCTTCACTGATTGAGAAATTGCGGCCTGCTGTCGCGAAATCTCAGCCAAATCCTAAGCTGGATGAGCAGGTCAGGAAGTGGGAGTACCGCATCGGCGCCGGGGATATTTTAACCGTGACCGTCTGGGATCACCCGGAACTGACAACACCAGCCGGGCAGTATCGCAGTGCCAGTGACACCGGTAACTGGGTGAATGCGGATGGCACGCTCTTTTATCCCTATGTCGGAAAACTGCCGGTGGCAGGCAAAACGGTCTCTGAAGTGAGGGAGGAGATCGCCGCCCGCCTGAATAGCGTGATCGAAAGCCCGCAGGTGGACGTCAGCGTGGCTGCCTTCCGTTCACAAAAAGCCTACGTCACCGGAGAAGTGGTCAAATCTGGTCAGCAGCCCATCACCAATATCCCCCTGACGGTGATGGATGCCGTCAACGCAGCGGGGGGACTCTCTGCCGACGCTGACTGGCGCAATGTGGTGCTCACTCACGAGGGAAAGGATTCTCCTCTCTCCTTGTATGCGCTGATGCAGCATGGTGACCTGACGCAAAATAAGCTGCTCTATCCGGGCGATATCCTGTTTGTTCCGCGTAACGACGCCCTGAAAGTGTTTGTGATGGGCGAAGTTGTCAGGCAGAGCACGCTTAAGATGGACAGAAGCGGCATGACCCTGGCGGAAGCGCTGAGCAATGCGGGGGGATTGAATCAGGACATGGCCGATGCGACGGGCATTTTTGTCATTCGTTCCATGGCTAAAGGCAATGACGCGAGAAAAATAGCCCGTATTTACCAGCTTAATGCGCAGGATGCCTCTGCGATGGTGCTGGGGACCGAATTCCAGCTTGAACCCTACGATATTGTCTATGTCACCACGGCGCCGCTGTCACGCTGGAACCGCGTGATCGCTCAGCTTGTGCCGACCATCTCAGGTGTGCATGACCTGACCGAAACGGTCCGCTACCTCAGGTCGTGGCCGCAATAATGTTTGATTCCATCTTAGTGGTCTGCACGGGCAATATTTGCCGTTCACCGATTGGCGAGCGGCTGTTACGCCAGCAGCTACCGGGAAAACGGATCACCTCGGCAGGCATATTCGGCCTTGAGGGAAGCCCGGCGGATCTCAGCGCTCAGGACGTGGCCTGGCGTCATGGGATCTCACTGGAGGGGCATCGCGCACGTAAGCTGACCCAACAGCTGATGCGGGAGTCGGATCTTATTCTGGTGATGGAACCCGCCCATCTGCGTTTTATCTCTGCTATGGCCCCGGAACTGCGCGGCAAATCGCTGCTCTTTGGGCAATGGCTGGAGCAGCAGGAGATCCCCGATCCCTATCGCAAGAGTCGTGAAGCATTTGACTATGTTTTCGGGCTGTTAGGAAAAGCCAGTCAGGAATGGGCTCATCGGTTGAGTCAAAAAGGAATGAAGCATTAATGTCGTCTTATACAACAGACAGTTACGGTGCAGCGGCACCCGAAAATCAGGAAATTGATCTCCTTCGTCTCCTCAGCGAGATGCTCGATCATCGTGTACTTATTCTCTCAGTGACCTTCGTGTTCACCGTCCTGGCGGGGCTATACGCCTTTCTGGCGACGCCTGTTTATCGCGCAGATGCCTTAATCCAGGTGGAAGGAAAACAGGATAACAGCCTGCTCAAAAATTTAAGACAGTTCAGTAATGCGCTCTCTCCCGATGTTGAACCCGAAATTCTGCTGCTTAAATCGCGCATGATCCTCGGGGCCACCGTTGATGAATTAGGCTTAACGCAGAACGTGGCACAGCGGGGACGTCTCTGGGCGCGGTTGCAGGGTCATAAACCCGCCACGCTAACCCTGGGCTGGCTGCAACTTTCACCTGTCGAAGGAAAGCCACGCACACTTCTCCTCACGGTGCTGGAAAAGGGCGCATATCGGCTGGAGGGCGACAACTTTTCTGCTGAAGGCAGAGAGGGAAAAGCGCTGGAAAAAGCGGGAGTATCCCTGCTGGTGGTTAACCTTGATGCCCCACCGGGCACGCAATTCACGCTACAGAGCAGCACCCGTCTGGAGGCCATTAATGCCCTGAGTACCCAGTTTTCCGTGGTTGAATCGGCAAAACAGAGCGGGGTGCTGACGCTGACGCTCACCGGCAGCGATCCGGAGCGGATTGCCCATGTGCTTGACCGGATTGCCAACAACTATCTGCAGCAAAATATTAACCGCCAGGAAGCGCAGGATTCCCGCAGCCTTGCGTTTTTGCAGCAGCAATTACCAAAAATCCGAAGCGAACTGGATCAGGCCGAAGAGCGGCTGAACCAATATCGCAAACAGCGTGATTCGGTCGATCTCTCTCTGGAAGCGAAATCGGTGCTCGAACAGATTGTGAATATCGAAAACCAGCTCAACGAGCTGACGTTTCGTGAGGCAGAGATCTCTCAGCTGTTTAAGAAAGAGCATCCGAACTACCGCGCATTGCGTGAAAAACGTCACATTCTTGAGCAGGAGAAGATCCACCTGAATCAGCGTGTTGCCGCCATGCCCTCCACTCAGCAGGACATTTTGCGCCTCAGCCGGGATGTGGAGTCAGGCCGCACCATCTACCTGCAGCTGCTTACCCGTCAGCAGGAACTGAATATTTCACGCTCCAGCGCCATCGGGAACGTGCGAATTATCGACAGCGCGGTGACGCAACCCGATCCCATTAAACCGAAAAAGACGCTGATTATGGTGTCGGGCACGCTGTTGGGGCTGATGTGCTCTGTGGGCCTTGTTTTGCTTCGTATTGCATTCAGACGCGGTATCAATACCTCTGAGCAACTGGAAGGGTTCGGCGTCCAGGTGATGGCGACCTTACCGCGTTCGATGTGGTTGTGGAAAAAAACGAATCTGCGCCGCAAACGTGTATTGGGTTCGCGCTGGAGGCACAGGATTAACGATGTGCCTTTTCTGCCGGTTGACCGGCCCGCCGATATTTTTGTCGAGGCCGTGCGGGGGCTGCGTACCAGCCTGCATTTCACGTTGCAGGATGCCGCTAACCGCATCGTCATGATTTCAGGACCCACCCAGGACTGCGGAAAAACGCTGGTCAGCACCTCGCTGGCCGCGATTGAGGCGCAGGCAGGGCTCAGGGTGTTATTTATCGATGCGGATATGCGCGAGGGATACGTCCACAACGTATTTGGTTTGAAAAACCACACCGGACTTTCCTGCGTACTCGAAGAACAGTGCGCCTGTCAGGAGGCGATTCAGCACTATGAGCAAGGCAATATTGATGTGCTGACCTGCGGGCCGGTTCCATCACACCCCTCCGAACTGCTGATGAGCGAACGCTTCAGGGCGGTAATGGCCTGGGCGAATGAACAGTATGACCTGGTGATCCTCGACACACCGCCGGTACTGGCCGTGACCGACGCCGCAGTGGCCGTTCGGGTGGCGGGCACCTCGCTGCTGGTTGCCCGCTTTGGCAAGACCCGCCTGAAAGAGATGGAGAACAGCATCAAGCGTCTGCAACAAACGGGCGCGCGCATCGGCGGTACCGTGCTGAACGACGTGATTAAATCGGCCACGCAGTATTACCGTGCGGGCTATGACCATTATGAGTATGGCCAAAGCCCGGCCCGGCGACAGCGCAAGGATTAATGCTTCACCAGCGTGGCAAAATAATAGACCAGCGGGATGGCGAGGATCCAAAGTCCGACAGGGATGTCTCGCCATTTTCCCGCAATCGCTTTAATGACAATGTAAAACAGCAATCCCCCTGCAATACCTGTCCCGAAGCTGTTGGCGATGAGCGTAATCATTACCATCATCAGTACCGGCAGCCCGTCGGTGAAATTCGCCAGATCCACCTTACGTAGTCCGCTGAACATGTTCAGACCGATCAGGATCAGGGCAGGCGCAGTGGCTTCTTTCGGGATCATCAGCGCAACCGGGGTAAACAGCAGCATCAGCAGAAACATGAACGCGGCGGCCAGCGCTGTGATGCCGGTTTTCCCACCCGCTTCCGCGGCCGCAGAGGATTCAATCAGCGCCGTGGCGGCAGGGATGCCGACCCACGGACCTAACGCCGCGGCAATAGAGTCCACCATAAACGGGCGATTGATATTGACCATATTACCCTCTTCATCCAGCAGCCCGGCTTCTCCTCCCACCGCCAGCGTGGTACCCATGGTGGAGAAAAACTCCGAGGCGAAGAAGACGAACAGGAAGGGCAGGAAGGCAATATTCAGGGCACCCAGCATGTCGATATGGCCCAGCACCGGCGTGAGCGAATGGGGCATATCGATGAAGCTTGCCGGAAGCCGCGTGACCCCCATCGGGATGCCCACGAGGGTGGCGAACAAAATGGCCCACAAGATAGCACCCGGAATACGGCGCGCCTGCAGGGCAATGGCCAGGAACAGGCCGGCGAGCGCCACCAGCGCACCGGGTGAGAGAAAATCCCCCAGCATTAGCGCATTTGTTTTGGCGTTGGCCAGCACCAGCCCGGCATTGCGAAAGCCTAATACCGCGACAAACAGGCCGATTGAGGCCGTCAGCCCGAGTTTGATGGACTGCGGTACGGAGCGGGTGACCACTTCACGCAGGCCAAAGCGGGTAAGCAGAAAGAACAAAATCCCCGACCAGCAGGCAATGCCAAGACCGATTTCCCAGCCGATGCCTTCACTTCCCGCCAGCGTCACGCCAACCAGCACCGAGCCACCAATGCCCGGCCCGACAATAAACGGCAGGTTAGCGTAAAAGGCCATCAGCAGCGTTCCGGCCACAAACACTAAAATGGTGCCGGTCGTCGCCGCGCCTTTATCCATCCCGCCCACGGCCAGCAGGCCCGGGATGACCACCAGCAAATAGGCGGCGGCGAGAAAACCGGTGAGACCCGCCAGACACTCGGTACGCACGGTACTGCCACGCGTATGCAGTGCAAAACGACGTTCAAGCCAGCTCCCTGGTGCTGGCGAATTAACGGTGTTGTCGGCCATTATCCGGCTCTCCTTCGATATTATTGTGTGGTGTCCGGGGTTTCCCGGTAAGAAATCAGCGGATTAACAATCTGGCGTGTGCTGCCATCGGTCAGTCCAAGATCGGTCAGATGCGGCCCGGCGTTACACGCAAGGCAGGTTCCTTCAATGGCTTTAAAGACCCGGTACGGCGGCTCCCAGTCGGCAATCTGGCTGCTGCGTTCACGCAGCGTGCGAAACTGACGGGCTAGCTCAGCCGGGGGAAGTTCCGACAGCATGCCCGCGATCGGCATCGCAACATGCGCGATGACGCTACCGTTTTGGACCAGCGCCATCCCACCGCCGCTCTCGATCAGCGTGTTGGCGGCCAGCGCCATGTCATGGGGATCGCGCCCCAGCACCACCAGATTATGTGAATCGTGGGAGTAAGTGGTGGCGATGGCTCCCCGCAGCTCTCCCCAGCCTTCCAGCAGAGCGATTTGCGGCGTTGCCGCATGGCGCGCGTGGCGGTGCTGAACCCAGATCAGGCTAAAGCCTGCCGGTATTTCAACGCGTCCGTCACGCACCCGGGCGTCAGTTTCGCCCCAGCGGGTAAAACGTGCGCCGCTGATATGGCGCAGGCGCGCCACACCGTGGTTCGCGTTGTCGATGTGCAGGTAAAAGTCACTGGCGGCCAGGGGCGACAGGCGCACGGTATCTCGCGGTAGCGCCAGCGGTGTATCGACGATCGGCTCAATCATCGCGCCGTCACGGGCAATGCACTTCCCGGCGACATACACCCGGCGAGCCGTCAGTTTTTCCAGAGAGTCGAACACCACCAGGTCTGCGCGTCTTCCGGCGGCAATCAGTCCGAGATCGTTGCGCTGAAGACGCAGGGAGGCGTTCAGAGTGGCAAACCGCAACGCGTCCGTCGCCGGAAGACCATGTTCAATCAGCAGGTTGAGCAGGGCGATAATACCGCCTTTTTCCAGCAACACGTCAGGGGGAACGTCATCGGTGCAGACCGTGATTTGCGACGAGAGGTGCGGCAGCGTTTTCAGGGCGCTGACAATCTCGGGCAGCAGGTAGGGATGCGAGCCGCGGATCTCCAGCGTCAGCCCGGCGCGCAATTTTTCCAGCGCATCGTCGGCGGAGGTGAGCTCATGGTCAGAGGTGACGCCCGCCGCCAGATATGCCTGTAAATCGGCGCCGCTGAGACCGCGCGCATGGCCTTCAATCAGCTTTCCGCTTTCCAGGCCGGCCTGCAGGATCTCCAGCATACGCTGGCTGCCGTTCAGCACCCCGTGCATGTCCATCACCTCCGCCACGCCGCGCACTTCCGGCCAGCCGAGCAGGGTATTCATCTCTTCGCCCGCAAAATCTGCGCCGGACATCTCCAGCCCCGGCGTTGAAGGCACGCTCGAGGGCGCTGCGACCATCACCTGCAGCGGCAGGCTGCGGCTGGCTGCAATCGCAAAGCGGACGCCCTCAATGCCGAGCACGTTCGCCAGCTCGTGCGGATCCCAGAAGACAGCTGTGGTGCCCTGCGCCAGCACGATCTCCGCGTAGCGTGCGGGCAGCAGATGCGAGCTTTCAAGGTGCACGTGCGTATCCATGAGACCCGGAGAGAGGAACTGGTTATTCAGGTCGTGCGTTTCAAGCGCATCACTGCGGCTGCCGCGCGGATGGACGCTGGCGATAAGCGAGCCGACGATCCCCACATCCGCCTCGCGGATCTCACCGGTTGCCATATCGACAATGCGGGTATGGGTAAGCAGCAGGTCAAAGAGCGTTTCGCCTCGTGCGGCCTGAACGGCGCGGCGTCGGGTTTCGGCAGTCATGCAATTAACAGTTCCAGCATTGAAATATTGACGTTACTCTATGCACCCGGCAAACGTTTGCCCAGCTGATAAAATTTATCGCCCGATAACCCCGGGTTATTCTGTGACGGGTGTAATGGAGAATGATGACGGAACCCTGGCAGCGCTTGCCTGCGCTCTCCCTTCGGCAGCTACAGTATTTTGTCACGCTGGCGCAGCTGCGTCATTTTACGGATACCGCCAGTAAACTGGCCATTAGCCAGCCTGCGCTCAGCAGCGCCCTGCGGCAAATCGAAACGGTACTCGGCGGCAAACTGGTCAATCGTACCGCGTCGGCGGTTACGCTGACCGAGTTAGGTCACGCCATTTTGCCCCACGCCCAGCGGGTGCTCAGCGTAGCGCAGCTGGCGTTTGATGATATGCAGCAGATTGTGCAGGCCGGCGGTGACGGCACGGTGCGTATCGGTCTGGTGCCTTCCGTCAGCTCGCTGCTGTTTCCGCTGCTGCCGCAGACGCTTGCGCATGCCTTTCCACGCCTTCGGGTGGAGTTTCACGATCAAACCAATGACGCGCTGGTGGCGCAACTGCTGAAAGGGCAGATTGATTTCGGTATCGGGGCGCTGGACAGCTCGGTTCCCGACCAGCTTAACGTATTCCCGCTGCAGGAAGATCCGTTTGTGGCGGTATTCCATTGCGACGATCCGCTGGGTGCGTCGGCACATGTGCCCTGGAAACAGCTGGTGGGGCGGGATATTGCCGTCTTCTCCAAAGGCAACATCCAGCGGCTGGTCAGTGCGCTTGCCGAAAGTCATCGTCTTTCGCTGCAGACGCGTTATCAGGTGGACTATATTGAGACGCTCTACGGTCTGGTACGCTCGAAGCTGGCCGTGGCGATCCTGCCGCAGCTTTATACCACCCATTTGCAGGATTCGCAGCTTAAGGTGGTTCACCTTCAGCAGCCGGCACTGTCCCGCACGGTGGCGCTGATGCGTGCCCCGCAGGCACTTCCTCCGCTCATTGAATCCTGCTTTACGCTGATGGTCGACACCCTACGAACGAAGTAACGCGACACTTCTTTACAGCGTGACGGCGTACAGCCCGCTAAGATGACCTCTGTTAAATCAAGAGGTCACAATGGATAACCGTAAATTGAGTCGACTGCGCCGCTGGGCGCGGGAAGGGATCATACTTGTTGTGCTGACGCTGGCCGTGGTGTGGGGCGTGGATCAGTATCGAAAACCGACCTTACCCGCCACGTTTAGCGCAACCCCGATGCAGAGCATCGACGGGAAAACGCACGATATCGCGGCGCTCAGCCACGAGCGCCCGCTGCTGATTTACGTCTGGGCCACCTGGTGCAGCATCTGCCGTTACACGACGCCTGCGGTGAATCAGCTGGCAGAAGAGGGCGGGAACGTGGTGAGTATCGCCATGCGCTCCGGTGATAACGCAAAGCTTGCACGCTGGGTTGACAAGAAAAAGCTGGAAATGCCGGTGATAAATGATGAAAACGGTGCGCTGTCGCAGGAATGGCAGGTGAGCGTGACGCCGACGCTGGTCATTGTATCGAAGGGGAACGTCGTCAGTACCACGACGGGCTGGACGAGCTACTGGGGATTAAAAATCAGAATGTGGTGGGCAGGGATATAAAAATAAACCCCTCTTCCGCAGAAGAGGGGCGGGGTATTACTTCGCCAGAACTTCCTGCGCGGTGCGCTCAACCAGCGACAGCAGGATTTTGATATCCTCCAGCGTCACAGTTGGGTTCAGCAGCGTCAGCTTCAGGCAGGTCACGCCGTTATGCTCGGTCACGCCGACGTTTGCACGGCCGGATTCCAGCAGCGCATCACCAATTTTCTGGTTCAACAGGGCGATACCTGCGTCATCGGCCTGCACCTGGCCACGGAAGCGGAACAGCACGCTTGCCAGTTGAGGCTGCATTACCAGTTCCAGAGCAGGCTGCTCTTTCACGTAAGCCGCAACCTGCTGTGCCAGCGTTACGCCGTGATCGATGATCGCCGCGTACTGCTCCTGCCCCAGCGCTTCCAGGCTCATCCACAGCTTCAGCGCGTCGAAACGACGGGTGGTCTGCAGCGATTTGGACACCAGGTTAGGCACGCCGGCTTCTTCGTCGAACTCAGAGTTCAGGTAAGCCGCCTGATAGCGCATCAGCTCATAGTGGCGCGCTTCTTTCAGCAGGAATGCACCGCAGCTGATGGTCTGGAAGAACTGTTTGTGGAAGTCCAGAGTAACGGAATCCACCAGTTCAATGCCGTCCAGGTAGTGACGATACTGCTCAGACATCAGCAGCGCGCCGCCCCAGGCCGCATCAACGTGTACCCAGATGTTCTGCTTCGCCGCCAGCTCGGCAATGGCACGCAGCGGGTCAATTGCACCGGCATCGGTGGTACCTGCTGTCGCGACAATCGCCAGAATCTGTTCGCCGTTCGCGTTGCACTGTTCAATTTTCGCCGCCAGATCGGTCAGATCCATACGGGAGAATTCATCCGTTTTCACCTGCACCACGGACTGGTAACCCAGACCCATCAGCGCCATGTTTTTCTGCACGGAGAAGTGCGCGTTTTCGGAGCACAGCACGCGGATTTTACGCAGATCGCCTGTTAAACCGTCCTGCTGAACGGAGTGACCCTGACGCGCGAAGAACGCATCACGGGCCAGCATCAGGCCCATCAGGTTGCTCTGGGTGCCGCCGCTGGTGAAGACACCGGCGTCGCCAGCCTGATAACCCACGCGGGTACGCAGCCATTCGATCAGTTTGATCTCGATGATGGTTGCGGACGGGCTTTGATCCCAGGAGTCCATGCTCTGGTTGGTGGCGTTGATCAGCACTTCCGCCGCCTGGCTAACGACCAGGCTTGGGCAGTGCAGGTGCGCCACGCACTGCGGGTGATGAACGGACAGGCTGTCTTTCAGGAAGAACTCCACGGCGCGTTCAATCGCCGCTTCGTTGCCCAGCCCTTTCGGGTTGAAATCCAGTTTAATGCGGTCGCGCAGTTCCGCGACCGTTTTGCCCTGATACATCTCAGGCTGCTTCAGCCACTGCATCACAGCCTGAGTGCTTTGTTCAATCGCCTGCTGGTAAGCTTCAATGCTCTGCGCAGAGGAGAACAAAATTGGGTTTGAATCAGACATCGTAATCAACAACTCCGGTTACGCCGGGCGAACGCCCGCAGCAAGCAGGGCCTGCTCGAATTTATCCAGGAAGACTTTCAGCTCTTCATCGCTGATCAGCAGAGATGGCAGCAGACGCAGAACGATACCGTTACGACCGCCACGCTCCAGAATCAGACCGGCTTCGAAGCACTTCTTCTGAATCAGTGCAGACAGCTCGCCGTCGCCCGGGAAGCAACCCATGTGGTCAGCGGCTTCGTGTGGCTTAACGATCTCGATACCGATCATCATGCCCAGACCGCGAACGTGACCGATAACCGGATAACGTTTCGCCATC
This sequence comes from Enterobacter sp. BIDMC92, assembly GCF_001030225.1. NCBI lineage: Bacteria > Pseudomonadati > Pseudomonadota > Gammaproteobacteria > Enterobacterales > Enterobacteriaceae > Enterobacter > Enterobacter sp. BIDMC92. Next base: position 3,197,048 of record NZ_KQ087598.1, on the reverse strand, counting down.
TCTTTCAGCTGGCCTTTCAGCCATTCGCCCTGTGCAGCCACTTTGCCTGCGATGTTCTGGTCTTTCAGGATTTTCAGCGTCGTCAGACCGGTTGCCATCGCCAGCTGGTTGCCGCGGAAGGTACCGGTGTGGTGACCTGGGGCCCATGCATCGAACTGCTTTTTGATACCGAGCACGGCCAGCGGCAGACCGCCACCAACAGCTTTAGACATCACGATGATGTCTGGCTCAATGCCAGCGTGTTCGAAGGCGAAGAATTTACCGGTACGGGCAAAGCCCGCCTGAACTTCGTCGAGGATCAGCAGAATGCCGTGTTCCTGAGTCACTTTACGGATGCGCTGCAGCCACTCAGCCGGCGCCGGGTTCACGCCGCCTTCGCCCTGAACCGCTTCCAGGATAACGGCAGCAGGTTTACGCACGCCGCTTTCAACGTCGTTGATCAGGTTTTCGAAGTAGTAAGTCAGCGCTTTCACGCCCGCTTCACCACCGATACCCAGCGGGCAGCGGTACTCGTGCGGGTAAGGCATGAACTGCACTTCTGGCATCATACCGTCTACCGCTTCTTTCGGAGACAGGTTGCCGGTCACGGACAGCGCGCCATGGGTCATGCCGTGGTAACCACCAGAGAAGCTGATGATACCGCTACGGCCGGTCACTTTTTTCGCCAGCTTCAGCGCTGCTTCCACAGCGTCAGCACCGGATGGACCGGTGAATTGCAGGCAGTACTCTTTGCCCTGACCAGGCAGCAGAGAGAGCAGGTATTCGGAAAACGCGTCTTTCAGAGGCGTAGTCAGATCCAGAGTATGTAACGGCAAGCCGCTGGTAATGACATTTTGGATGCTTTTCAGCACATCAGGGTGGTTATGGCCAAGCGCAAGGGTGCCTGCGCCTGCTAAACAGTCAAGGTATTCTTTATTGTCTGCATCGGTTACCCACACGCCTTCTGCTTTAGTGATGGCTAAAGGTAGTTTGCGCGGATAACTCCTGACGTTAGATTCAAACTCGGCCTGACGGGCCAGATAGGTTTCGTTGCTTTTGTGGGCATCTACGGTGTCAATACGGACTTTATCCGTCATCATATCACTCCTACAACCGCCGCTTCGTTATGAGCCACGATTGAATAAAAAGTTAAAAAAAGATGGGGGCCTGAAAAAAACGCCGCCAATATAGAGCCTTTTGCCACGGGGCTCAATGGTTAATTTGTTTACTGTTTTGTGACACGGCGCACAGGGGGAGGAATATCCCCGTTTTCAGGCGGAAAATTGCAGTTTATGGCAAATAAAAACAACCGGTTACGTACTTAACGTTCTGGCGGCAAAATCATAAAAAAGAGTGTGACAAATCGTGCCATCCGCGAACTTAACACGCTTATTTCGGCAACAGGGACAAAAAGCGGTGGTCATGATGGATGCGCAACGGAATTCCGCATCAAAAATGGACTTTCAACACGCAGGGTTTCCCGGTGGGTTTCACCGTTAATAATATGCAGGGCACTCAGGCGACCAATTTCATAATGCGGCAGCTGAACGGTTGAAAGCGGGGGGAGAAAGAGCTCTCCAATGCCCACCATATTGTCATAGCCGATAACCGCGATATCTTCAGGGATGCGAAGCCCTTGCGCCAGCAGGGTCTGGTACACCATCAATGCGATACGATCGTTACCGCAGATAACGGAGTCGAACAGGGGAATGCCATTCTGAATGCGCGCCAGCAGCACTGACGGAATGTCACGATAGTGCTCGTCCCCCGACGCCATGTAGCTATGTTCCAGGCCGTCCGGGTCGAGCCCCGCTTCACGACACGCACGTTCCAGCCCCTGACGGCGCCGGGTTGTGGCCAGATGGTCCGCGGGTAAATGCAGGCACAGAGGCCGTCGGTAGCCCTCGGCAAGCAACGCCTGAACGGCGGCGTACTGCCCCTGTTCATCATCAGGGATATAGCTGGCGACCTGTTCATCGACACTTTCGCAGTTGGCCAGCACACAGGGAAGGGTAAGCAGTTTTGCAGGGAGAGGAACCTGACGTAACCCCATTGTGGTGTAAATAATCCCGTCCGGGCGGTGGGAGAGCAGCAGATCGACGATCGTATCCGGGTTGTCATCGGTAAACATATTCATGACGAAGCTGTTCCAGCCGTGCATCCGGGCCGTCTCTTCAATGGAAAGTGTAATCTCCACCGAGAAAGGCGTCGTCACCGTATCGAGCGCCAGCACGCCGATGGTTTTCGGCGAGGCATGCGCGCCGCGTATTTTCTTGGCGGAAAGATCGGGTACGTAGCTGGTCTGCTCGATAGCCTGCTGTACGCGCGCCAGCGTTTCCGGCTTAAGGCGCTCCGGGTTGTTAAGCGCGCGTGAGACGGTCATCAGCGATACGTTAGCCAGCTTTGCGACGTCCTTAAGGGATGCCATTTTCTTACTCCGTTAATGCTCTGTGTGAAAGGGTATACAACTAAGTCGCTGATGTAAAAGGAAGGGTGATGCACAGGCCAGGCCATGCTGACCTCAGTGATGAATATTTGATCGCGATCTCATTCCTTTGATGTTAACGTTAACTTTCGTGATTAACATCTTAAATTCCAGCCAAAGTGCATGAGAAAGGATAAATGTTAACGTTACCATTGTGTCATTACTCCAACATGAGAATGTCATGATGAAAACGCATCACTCTCACAGCTACCCTTTATTAAGCGCATTACTGTTTTTCTTTTTTGTCACGTGGTCATCCTCCGGCTCGCTGCTTTCCATCTGGCTCCACCAGGAGGTGGGGCTAAAGGCAGGCGATACGGGAGTCATCTATGCCGTGCTTTCTGTCTCCGCGCTATGCGCGCAAATCTGCTACGGCTTCATTCAGGACAAACTCGGCCTGCGCAAAAACCTGCTCTGGTTTCTGACCAGCCTGCTCATTCTTTCTGGTCCTGCCTTCCTGCTGTTTGGTTATCTGCTGCAGATTAACGTTTTACTCGGCAGTATTTTTGGCGGGATTTATATCGGCCTGACGTTTAACGGCGGGATAGGGGTACTGGAGTCCTATACCGAGCGAGTGGCCCGCCAGAGCCAGTTTGAGTTCGGCAAGGCGAGGATGTGGGGATCGCTTGGCTGGGCGGTGGCAACCTTTTTTGCGGGGCTCCTGTTTAACCTTAACCCGAAGCTGAACTTCGCTGTCGCGAGCTGCGCAGGGCTGGCGTTTTTTGTTTTGCTGGCGCGACTCAGGGTCTCTTCCGCCCCACACGCCATGCAGGAAGCGGTATCCGGCGGTAAGGTCACCCTGGAAGATGCATTGCGCCTGCTGACGCTGCCGCGATTCTGGGCACTGGTGTTTTTCGTTATCGGCACCTGTATTTATGGCGTTTACGACCAGCAGTTCCCGGTCTATTTCTCCTCCCAGTTCCCGACGTTACAGGAAGGAAACGCCATGTACGGCTATCTCAACTCCTTCCAGGTTTTCCTTGAGGCGGCGGGCATGTTCTGCGCGCCATGGCTGGTGAATCGCCTTGGCGCGAAGAATGGTCTGATTTTCGCCGGAATGGTGATGGCAATGCGTATGGTGGCGTCGGGGATGGTTGAGGGGCCGGTACTTATCTCCATTACTAAGCTATTGCACGCAGTTGAACTGCCCGTTTTGCTGGTCTCTATCTTTAAATACAACAGTTTACACTTTGATAAGCGGCTCTCTTCCACCCTTTATCTGGTGGGCTTTGCCTGTACAAGCTCGGTGATTGCCTCGGTCCTGTCGCCGCTGGCGGGCTACAGCTATGAGAAATACGGCTTTGCTCAGTCCTATCTCATTATGGGGCTGTTAGTTTTCAGCACCACGTTTATCTCCATTTTCCTGTTGCGCTCGGGTAAGTCCTCTTCTGACCCGCTCATGCCGCAACCTTCCACCATCTGACCGAAAGAGTAGAGAAATGACGTATTCCATTACGAAAGCAGAGCTGGAACTTCAGTCCAGACGCGAAGAGCTTAACCTGCGCTGGTATCCGCGTTACCACCTCGCTGCGCGCGCTGGCTGGATGAACGACCCAAATGGCCTGGTCTGGTTTGACGGCTGGTATCACGCTTTTTATCAGCATCATCCCTATTCGACCCAATGGGGCCCGATGCACTGGGGCCATGCGCGCAGCAAAGATTTAGTTCACTGGGAACATCTTCCCGTTGCGCTGGCGCCGGAAGGGCCTGAAGACAAGGATGGCTGTTTTTCCGGTTCGGCGGTGGTGGATGGCGATACGCTGGCGCTGATTTACACCGGACATAAATTCCACGGCGATCCGGATGACGAGGCGAATCTCTACCAGGTGCAGTGCCTGGCGACCAGCCGTGACGGCATTCATTTTGACCGGCAGGGAATGATCGTTGATACGCCGCCTGGCCTGCATCATTTCCGCGACCCAAAAGTGTGGCGTGAAGGAGAGAGCTGGTACATGGTTGTTGGCGCGCGCGACGGCGAGACGGGTCAGGTGCGCGTATATCGTTCCATCGATCTGCGCGAGTGGCAGGATATGGGCGTGCTTGCGGTGGCTGAAAAAGAGATGGGCTATATGTGGGAATGCCCGGACTTTTTCACCCTCAACGGTAAACGCGTGCTGATGTTTTCACCTCAGGGGGTGGCTGCCGAAGGATTCGAAAATCGCAATCTTTTCCAGAGCGGCTATCTGGTGGGCGACTGGCAGCCCGGGCAGCCTTTTGTGCGTGAAGGTGAGTTTGTGGAGATGGATCGCGGGCATGACTTCTATGCGCCACAAAGTTTCCTGACGCCTGATGGGCGCCGCATCGTTATCGGCTGGCTGGATATGTGGGAATCTCCGCTGCCGGAACAGGAGGATGGCTGGGCAGGCATGCTCTCGTTACCGCACGAACTGACGCTGGGCGCGGATAATCGTCTGCAAATGCGGCCGGCCAGAGAGGTCGAAAGCCTCCGGGGAGCGTGGTTCCCCTGGCCGGTGAGTACGCTGACCAATCAGCAGATAGCGCTGGTGGAACGCTGCGACGCGCTGGAGGTCAATCTGCAATGGGATTGCGCAAACAGCACTGCGGAACACTACGGCATTCGTCTTGGTGCCGGGCTACGCGTCTATGTCGATGCACAGATGCAGCGCCTGGTGCTGGAGCGACACTATCCGAAGTATGGCCTGTGTGGCACACGTAGCGTCGCGCTCAATCTGAATAATACGCTTAATCTGCGCCTGTTCTTTGACAGATCTTCCGTTGAAGTGTTTGTTAATGAGGGAGAAGCGTGCCTCAGCAGCCGTATTTATCCTGATGAAGATTGCCGTGATCTGGCGCTGTTTGCCTGGACGGGGGGAGCATCACTCATCCATGGCGGGGCCTGGCAACTGGAGTAAACACTGACCTGGTGGCGACGGGCATCAGGTCAGCTTAATTTAAAATACTGCCCCATCTTGATGGGGCGACTTAAATATAGATTCTTAAATGATGATTATTTTTAATCTTTAGAGAGTTGAGCGTTCATGACTTTCTCATTTTCTACCACCAATTGAAGATAGTAGCCGCCTTTGCTCCACGTACCATTGTTTGGTTTCCAGCCTTTAGAGAGAAGGTATTCTGCAGCATCAGAGATTGGCTGGTTCATAACGTGATCTGCTTCACTGGTAAGTTGTTTAACGCTGCTGCTCTGTTTAGCTGGCTTCACATTACATTCACCGTTCGCGTCCTGCAATTGTGTACAGCCTTTTGGCAGGTGCTTGTGTGCTGATTGTGCAAGTTGAGCCGCGTTTTCAAGTGCCTGTTTTTCAGCCGCAGCGTTAATTGCTGTCGTGCGGTTTTGCTCCGCGACATAACATGCGTCTTTACTGACACCTTGCGCTTCACACTCAGCCATACGTTGAGCGGGTGAAGAACATGCAGCAAGAGACATTACGGCAGCTACCATCATTAACTTTTTCATTATTATTACCTCATAAATTACAGTTATAAAGCGCCTTCAACAGAAGGCGCTGAATGAAAAACTATTATTTAAAATCCGATGCCGACACCGACACCCATTGCGAAATCATTATTCGTTGAATCACTCATACCCGCTTTCACAACCGCGCGACCCGCATGGAAGGAAGCACCGACACTGACCGCTTCCTCCCCTCTAAATTCACCGGCACCCGCAGAGAACATTACAGCCTGATCTTTTTCAACCTGGGGCATGGAAGCAATTGCAACAGCAGAGGCTACGCCACCACGCGCTTCTTTTTTATTACCATCAACTTCATCTTTCAGGTTTTTGAATTGAGAGTTAATGCTCGCTTGTTGCTGAGTAAAGAACTGTTTAGCCGCTTTCAGATCTTTAGCTTGTGCCGTCGATTGCACGCTGAGCGCCTTTAGCGTTTGAGTGTTAATATTCACTTGTTTCGATGTTTTCGTATCTACTTCCTTTTTCGTGATGATGTCTGTTACGCCGTTTTTACCTGGGCGACCATCGCGACCATTAATTACCAGATTATGCTGACCGTCTAAGTGTGTTGGCTGAACAGATTTCAGTGCAGTTGCAGATCCATCAATAGACGTTTTTATTGGATCAACCGCGATTTGTATAACGGGCGTTTTCTGCGGCGGCAGAGCCGGTTTCGGAGCCTGGCCGGGCTCAATGTGCTGCCCGTCGAGGTGCGTGGCTAACAATACAGGCTGCGGCGCAACAGGGGTTTTCTGCGGCGGCAGAGCCGGTTTCGG